>JBAZSX010000025.1:0-2501 GCA_041662225.1 Sulfurimonas sp. | reverse complement strand
GAAATTCTAGATATTTACTAAGATTTTCTGTAAAATTAAATACAAATACTGGAGAGACTCTGTCCGAGCAATCGAGGAATAACATTCCTCTTTTTTATTGCCTTTTTGCGTTCATATCGAAGGCAGTGATTTTATAGCAAAATGTATAACAACATAGCCCTTACCTTGAAAAGAGGTATACTCTCCGCTCTCCACCTAGGTGTATAACCACACCTCCGTCCTCTCTCTCATTTCCAGTTAAATGCAAACGCAAAAGATGAGGATAACTACATTTTCAGCAAAATAGCACCTCTCTCGTGTCAGGTTTTTAGGTTTTCAAACCTTTCAAAATCAGGTAAAGTGTAAACATGAGCAAGCCACTCCCTTTTAAACCAACGCCAGTAATCCGCAGGTATCTGCAGGAAATGATTAACCATATCAAAACAGCCGAAGATTATGGAGAAATCAGAAATGGAAAGATTGAGGGGTATGTAACTATCAAGTATTGGGCAGAAAATGAAAAACACTTTTCCAGTTCATCAGACAACAGAGAACTTTTCTTTAAGTACCTGCAAGATGAAAATATTGCAAAAATAGATGAACAGAGAGACCTTGACCGACAAGAAGAGGAGATTTTTAGAATGTGTGAAGAATATCCCTATGACATAGACAAAATACAAGCATTTCCAAGTTGTTTTGACTCTTATATTTTAAACGTACAAAAAGTGATGTCTCTCCAGAAAAGAGTATCTGAAGAAATTCCAAAATCAGAGCTTTCAGAAAAACAAAAAGATGAAGAAAAAGAATCAGTATTAAAAAGAAAAGTTGAACGGTGGCATATTGAAAACGAGCACCTTGTCAGAGATGAGAGAGAGGAGGAATTCAAAACGGATGATAGGTATATCATGCTTGATGTAAATGGAGATTTTTACTATGGTGCAAATAGAATAAAAATAAAATTCACAGACCACAATCTTGCATATTATCGTATATTTCTTGCGATTTTTCATTTGAGTGATGGATGTGGACTAGCACTGTATCCAGATATTATTCGGCACTTGAGAAAAACATACGGCACAAACTCGAATGTCGGCGATGTAAAAAAGGAAACGATACGCAATGCAATTCATAACTCAATACTCCACCGTGCCAAAGACTTATGTTTTCCACGGGAAGTAAATGGTTTGCCAACATTAGAATATACCAGAGGTTATGGCGTAAACTTATTTAATCCGCTATTACCTAAAAAATAAGTGCGGACATCTCGAATACTTATTCGCATTTGTGATTAACTAAATTCATTGAACAAAAGTGCCTTATTTACAGGGCTCTTTTTTGTTTGGCAAATACAATAAATGTTTATAAGTGTTTTTGTTTTTCGCTACGATTTAAGCATGCCAAAGGAGGAAACAAAAACAAAAAGTAACGAGGTCGATACCAACCAAAGAAATTTGGTTGAGTGGAACTTATTGTTTGGCCTCCTCCTTGGAGAGGACGGGCTGGAAGATTTATCTATAAAACATCCAGACAACCCTCGTCACGAGATTAAAAAATAATAAACACAACAATGAACAAGACTACTAAAAAAATAATAGGGAGCGAAAAAGACTCACAAATAGAAGCGATTTTGAAAATAGGAAAAAGCACCTTTTTTTCAACTTGCCCTCACCACAAAGATAATACGATTCCGTCACTAATCTTTACTGATGACGGAACTCAATATCATTATTGCCCAACTTGCGGAACTATTCAAAGCGTAGCACATGGATGTACCGAGAACGTAAAAGACGCCTCTCAATACTTTCTCAACAAACTTAAAAAGGAGATACAACAAGAGGAAAAACGACACTCAAACACAAGTCTTAAAAAAGATAGTCGACAAAAAGCGACATTGTCAAATCAATCAAACCAAAAAAATGAGCTGGTACAAAAAACTAGATAAACGCCAGAAGTCGGCAATATACAATATTGATTTAGCCTATGTCATCGGACAGTATGTTGAACTGAAAAATGTAGCACTGGATGTATACACAGGGAAATGTCCATTTTGTCGTTCCTCTAATAATACATTCACTGTCTACAATCAAAAAAAGAACAAAAAGTATTACTGCTCAATGTGTGGTTGTGGTGGTGATTCAGTAGGTTTCATTCAGTATTTTGACGGTCTAGACTTTGAGACAGCAACGAAGAGATTATTAGCACTTTCTAAAGAAGGTAAATACTCCGACAAATATAATGGAGACCGACTTTTAGATAAAGATTATTAGCGATAAATAAACATTCATGAGTAAAAGAAGAAACGAGACTTTAGAAAAACATAGACTTAGCAAAATATATGATTTAGTTGATGTTGTAAAACATTATCTCGAACTCAGAAAAGGATACAGCGTTCCTTTGAAGGTGGAAACATTGTTCAGGATTTTATAAGCGAACAAATATAATGATATGGCAGAAGATAAACCATTGTCACAAATGACAACAGAAGAGTTGGAGGAAATGAGAAATAAAATGATTGGTGGTCT
>JBAZSX010000024.1:0-5089 GCA_041662225.1 Sulfurimonas sp. | reverse complement strand
TGTCTTCAGCTTGGGTATCTTCCGGAGTGTCTTCAGCTTGGGTATCTTCCGGAGTGTCTTCAGCTTGGGTGTCTTCCGGAGTGTCTTCAGCTTGGCTATCTTCCGGAGTGTCTTCAGCTTGAGTATCTTCCGGAGTGTCTTCAGCTTGGGTGTCTTCCGGAGTGTCTTCAGCTTGGGTGTCTTCAGCTTGAGTATCTTCAGCCTGAGCCACTGGCTCATCAAAAATAGGATTAGTACCATTTACACGGTCAATACCAAATTCTCTCGGTCTTAAATCTGCCTCAACATCTTGACTACCATTGTGTAATTGAGCAAAGTTGGCCGTTCCACCTTCGGTTGACTGAACTGCTGCTTCTTGACCAGCTGCTGTTTCCAAATTATCCAGATTTTCAAGATTATCCAGATTAACTTCATCCGTGCTCGCAGTGCCATCATCTAAAATAGCTTGAAGAGAATTTTTATCAGATACAGTTTCATCAACTGAAAATTCTTCTTTTGCTAACGATGCATCAAAAAGTTGTGTTTCATTTCCATAAACAACCGTATTCGAACCATCCTGCATAGCTACCGTTATGCTGTCCATCAACTGGTTACCATTAGCACCAATTACCACTTCACCTTCATGTATCTTATCACCGGCAGATAACTCTCGAAGATTTCCATCAGAATCTTTTGCAAAAAACCTGCCTTCTAAACCAGTGACACTTCCAATTACTGCTGACATCATAAAATCCTTAATATAGTTTAACTGTCAATATAATAAAACAATTTTTTCTTAAAGTATATTGTACTAGAGTCCAATAATATAAAATATACTAGGAAGTTGAATCTTAGCCGGCAAAAAAAATTTATTAAGCAACATTTTTTAAAACTTCATATACAATTCCACCTTATTTTAAATTCAGGAAATTCTTTGAAATACATCTTAAGTTCACTACTACTAGCGTCCTTTATCCAAATTTTTTTGTGGCTCAACATCGGTGATAAATTTATAACCCCGCCTGATGCTGACAACATTATTAAATCTCTCTCTTATGCGCCTTATACAAAAGGTGATAAAAAAGTATTTCTTAGTGAAGAAGAAATTTTACGAGATTTAACGCTCCTGAAAAGATTTACCAAAAAAATTCGTGTTTATTCTGCTGAAGATGCAGAAAAAGTAATGCCTGCTGCAAAAGAACTTGACATGCAAGTTCATTTTGGTATTTGGCTCTCTCCTATTAAAGAAAATAACGACAGAGAAGTTGCACTCGCCAAAACTCTTATACCGATGTACTATGCAAATATATCATCGGTTATTGTTGGAAATGAGGTATTGCTTCGTAAAGATTTAACTGTTGAAGAGTTGGTTGTTTATATTAAAGATTTTAAAGAGATGATTCATAAAATCAACAAAAGATCCCCTATTAAATACCATAGACCTCTGGTGACAACTGCGGATATTTGGAGTGTTTGGTTAAATAATCCGAGCCTAGGCGATGAAGTTGATTTTATAAATATTCACATTCTTCCATATTGGGAAAAAATTCCGGCTGAACGAGCTATACCATTTTTTCAAGAAATTTATAAAAAAATATCCGAAACATTTCAAGATAAACGAATAGCTATTGGCGAGTTTGGATGGCCTAGCCAAGGGTACAACAATCAAGATGCAGTCGCAAGTCCTGAAAATCAAGCAACCGTAATCAGAAGATTTTTAATTTTAGCGAAAGAAGAGCGATTAAATTACAATCTTATGGAAGCAATTGATCAACCTTGGAAAGGTGTACATGAAGGCAATGTTGGACAATATTGGGGAATATTTGATGCTGATCGCAACCTAAAATTTGAGTTTCAAGGTGCCGTTCTTGTAGAGCCATACTGGTTCATGCAGATGGTTGTTGCCGCTCTTATCGGTGCTGTTTTAACCTTCTTCGGACTAAGAAATCAGCATATCAATTTTCTTCATGCTATGACGTATGGTCTGGCTGCACAAGGTATCTCTTTTGGTATAGTCATGTCAGCCGTTTACCCTTTTATTCACTATATGAACTTTGGTATGTGGGTTATGTGGATTATGGGTACGATACTTATGATACCTCTTACTGTGATAACACTTGCCAAAGCAAATGAACTGTTTAAATGCACAATAGGGCAACGACCTCAAAGGCTCATTCCACTTGATCTCAAATCTGAACATGTTCCGTTTGTAAGCATTCATGTGCCTGCCTACAAAGAACAGCCCCATGTTCTTGAAGAGACTCTTCGGTCATTGGCAAAACTCAACTACACTAATTATGAAATACTTGTAATTATTAACAATACACCTGAAGATTTCTATAAACTACCTATTAAAAAATTGTGTGAGGAACTTGGTTCTAGGTTTGTCTATCTTGATATTGAGTGTACCGGATTTAAAGCAGGCGCATTAAATAAAGCCCTTCCTTATGCGAACAAAAACACAGACATTTTAGCGGTTATTGATGCGGATTATGTTATCAGTCCAAACTGGCTTATAGATTTAGTGCCTATTTTTGACGACCCAAAAGTTGCTCTAGTACAAGCTCCCCAAGATCATAGAGATGGCAATGAATCAATGCTGAAAACTGCCATGAATGCAGAATATGCTGGATTTTTCGACATTGGAATGGTGGAGAGAAATGAAGAGAATGCAATAGTTGCACATGGAACAATGCTTATGATTCGCAACAGTGCTTTTAATGAGGTAGGTCAGTGGAATACTGATACAATTGTTGAGGATAGTGAACTGGGACTGAGACTGTTTGAAGCAGGATATAGCGCACATTATACAAATCGAAGATATGGATATGGTCTTCTTCCTGACACAATGGAAGCATTTAAAAATCAACGACATCGTTGGGCGTATGGTGCTATACAAATTCTTAAAAAACATTGGCAACACTTTAAGCCATCTTCCACTACGCTTACGCCTGCGCAAAAGCACCATTTTATAACAGGATGGTTTTTTTGGCTCTCTGATGCACTTGGAACGATTACTTCAATTTTAAATATAGTTTGGGTTCCTGTGATTATATTCGTTGGCGTAACTATTCCAACGATTGCGCTCACTGTGCCAATTTTAACTGCTTTTATTGTTAATGTGCTTCATGCATTTGTACTGTATAGAACAAGAGTAAAGGCAAATTTTTATCATTCGCTCTTAGGTGCTATTGCAGCTATGAGTTTACAATTGACAATTTTCAAAGCGGTGTACGACGGTTTCGTAAAAGACAGTCTGCCTTTTAAAAGAACTGAAAAAGGTGGAAATAGTAAAAAATCTGCACACAGTCCTATAAAAAATGAAGTTATTTTGGCTTCATTACTTACGCTTTCATTTGCTGGGCTGGTTTTAACAAACTACCAACAAATAGTAGAAGTATATCTTTTCGCTTCAACTCTTCTAGTGCAAAGTATCCCTTATTATGCGGCTATTGTGCTAAGAATAATAGAAAAAAAATCATACAAAAAAGCTTAGTAAATCACTAGATTTGCTAGGTCTCAGCAACATCAATCAACTATCCGACTATTAACAATAATATAAAACTATACACATGGTTGCTATACTGAAGTTCAATTTATTCTTTTTTTTCAACTCATAATTTACCCCTTGAAATCATCTATTTTTTGTAACTCTTTTGGAATTAGAAATTGATTTTTATTATCCTGTTTTCTTGGGATATTATAATCGGTTGACATAACAAGTTACTAAGTTATTGTAACAATAATATTTAATTTGCTACCCTATGCACCTGATTTGAACCCTATTGAAAGAGTATGGAGCTTTATGAAATCAATTATTAAAATGGAACCACACTATTCTTTGCTAATTAATTTCGCAAATTTTGAAAAGATTTTTATGGCTTAAAAAAATTAATGACAAAAGGTAAACAAAAGCTTTTTATAGATATAATTCCAGCCTTCCAAATAAGTGTCAGGGTAGCTCAGCTGGTTAGAGCACTGGTCTCATAAGCCGGGGGTCGGGGGTTCGAGTCCCCCCTCTGACACCACTTAAACTCCCATAAATAGCCACTTTAAAGCCTTAACTTTAAACCTTAAATACAAGCAATTTTCCTAGTGTCACCCAAAGTGTCACCGTATAAATCCACTTGTTTATTAGCATTTAATGATTTTCCGACTGTCCATTTAGCATAATGATTGATTAACATGTTCAAATCACTGTGTCCTAAGAGGTTAGAAATCTCTTGAAGAGTAAACATTTTGCTCTCTATTGCACTTACTGCAAAAGTATGTCTGCAATTTTTCAAATCCCTATATTCGACTTCACAATCAATCAAAAGTTTATGCCATTTTGAGTTTTGCTTTAGAACATAACTGTCTTTAATCAACAGCTTATTTCCTCTGATATCCTTGACATCTAAAAGGTTTGTTCCATCATCCCGACTAAATAGCCAGATAGAGCGTTTTTTAGTTGCTATTGATAACAACTCTTTAACATAAGGCATCGAAGCACTAAAGATAGGTACAACTCTGTCACGATAGACGGTTTTTGTCTCTTTGATTTTACCTTTCGTTATATTTCTTCTTATTGCAATAGTTTGATTTATTAAATCAATATCTCCAATTTGAAGCCCTATAATTTCACTAGGTGACATACCTTGATTGAATGCAATACCTAAATAAAAATGAAGCAACTCACTATATTGTGCATTTTTGCTTGATTCCAAGAGGATATTGACTTCACTCTTTGAAAAAGGCTTAATTTCATTCAAGTCTCTTTTTTCGCCTATAAGCTTGATATCATAAGTAAAGTTTTTATCCAAAACATTATCATCGACCGCCAACTCATAGACACCGTGAAAAATTCTAAGATATTTCAAGCGTGTCTTTCTTGATAAATCCTCGTTGGTTGTTTTATGCTTCAACGAGTTGAGCCATACTTTTATTGCAAGTTTGGTTATCTTACGAATGTCACTTGAACCAAAATCTACAAGAATCTTATCTAGTGTCAAACGAACTGCTAAACTAGGCAGTCAATAAATCACAAAAAGTTATATTTTGATTTTTGAACCTTAAACTAATAAATTAGTTTTGCTAAACTTTAATTTCATTTTTGAAATAGGAGGTTTAG
>JBAZSX010000023.1:0-15155 GCA_041662225.1 Sulfurimonas sp. | reverse complement strand
AGTGTATCCGGCTTTGCATCAAAGATATAATCACGAACTGCATCGTTTGCAATGTGGTGACCGAGTGATTGAGAAACCCCTCTAAAACCTTCACAGTTTACAGGAACGATTGTATGACCTGTTTTTTGAGCATACATTTTTGAAGCTGCATTGATGTCATCCCCGATAAGACCGATTGGACACTCTGATTGAACTGTAATACCGTTGTTTAATGGGAATAGTTCATCTATCTCTTCCAAACATTTTGTAAGTTTTTTATCACCGCCGAAAACGATGTCTTTTTCTTGAAAATCTGAAGAGAAGTTCATAGTTACAAACGAATCTACTCCCGTTGTACCGATATAGTAGTTACGGCGACCTGCACGACTATATTGACCACAACCGATTGGACCATGAGAAATGTGAACCATATCTTTTACAGGACCCCAAACAACACCTTTACTACCGGCATACGCACAACCGCGTTGGCTCATAACACCGGCAACAGTTTTCTTGTTTGAACGAACATTTCCACAAGTTTTTTGACTCTCATCATCCGGTGAGCCGACACCCAAGTGTTTTGCACGGTTTTTGGCAGCTTTTTCAGGATACGCTTTTAAAACTTCCTCAACTGCCGCTTTTTGTCTAGCTTCTAATGAACTCATAGGGTTCTCCTTAAAATTATTTAATACTCAATTTTATAAATACGGCTTAGGCAGCTGAAATTTTAAAGTGAGCCATTGAATCAAATTTTTTACAAAGAGCCATAGTCTCATCATCCGAGTCTAATCTTTTTGAAAGCTCAGAGATTTGGTAACGGTTTGTGTAAATCATATAATCTGTTTCAGCAGTTTTTATATAATGTACAAGTGCTTTGAACATAAACGTATCTTTGTTCGTATAAGAAAGCTCTTCTTTTTGCCCATGGTATTCTGTAAGCATTTTAATCTCATTAATACCGCTTGCATCAACATTTGCTTCATCTAATTTTGCAACTACTGCTGCATCTGGAACTGTGTTACCCATATCAGCCGGGAAGTGGAAACCTAATATAAACATTTTTTTCTCCTACTTTATCTATTATTTTCTTTTCATTATGAGAATGTTAATTCCCCCTAGTTAAAGGGAGAAAACCAATGACTTCAAATTTACGAAAATGCCGAAAGCATTTTTGTGCTTTAATGCCACAGCGGCTAGCGTAGCTAAATGGGCTTAGCTCATTTAGCGTTTATAATTACGCTTCTGCTTCCGCTTTACCGATGTTATCGACATCTGCTTCTTCTTCAAGACCGTATTTCATAATAAGTTCTTCAAGATCATCCATCTCTAACGGAGTTGGAATAACTTTAAAGTCATTTGCTATGATTTTACGAGCAAGTTCTTTGTACTCTAATGCTTGGTCAGCCTTAGGGCTATACTCAACAACCGTCATACGACGAATCTCGGCACGCTGAACGATATTGTTACGTGGTACGAAGTGAATCATATGTGTACCTAAATCACGAGCTAAAGCCCATGCAAGGTCATATTCAAAGTCAGTCATACGAGCGTTACAGATAAGACCGGCAAGACGAACTCCACCCGTGTTAGCGTATTTTAAAATACCTTTAGAGATGTTATTTGCAGCGTACATTGCCATCATCTCACCGGACATTACGATATAAATTTCTTGTGCTTTACCTTCACGAATCGGCATAGCAAATCCACCGCAAACAACGTCACCAAGAACGTCATAAGAAACGAAATCAAGACCTTCAGCCTCATAAGCGCCTTCTTCTTCAAGAAAGTTAATCGCTGTAATAACACCGCGACCTGCACAACCGACTCCCGGCTCCGGTCCGCCTGACTCAGTACACTGAATCCAACCATGTGGATTTTCAGGAGCAAATATTCCGGCACCCGGTTTAAGTGCATCGGAAAGCTCTAAATCTTCAACTGTACCCATTTCTGCAGCAAGCTGTAAAATAGTGTTTTGTGCTTTTTCATGTAAAATTAAACGAGTAGAATCCGCTTTAGGATCACACCCAACTATCATAATATTTTTATCAAAGTAAAAAGCCATTGAGGCCAACGTATTTTGAGATGTAGTAGATTTACCAATCCCACCTTTTCCGTAAAAAGCTATTTGACGAAGTGCAGCCATTTTTTCTCCTTAATATTTACATACAAAATCAACCTACCCGGTAGGTCTTTCTTCTATGCCTTAGTCTTACTTCCTAGTATATGCATCCTCTATTCTAGGTTTTTAGCACACTAAAAAGTGACAAAAGAGACTTTAAGGTTACAATAGAACAAAATGTGAACAAATTTGTAAGAATGGATTATGCAGAAGACGGGATTTTTTTAGGAACCTATGACTTACCTTCGAAAATGCGGCTTAAAAGCATCTTTTAATAATAGGTAGCTAAAATGTTCAGATGAAAACACACACTCATATCCCACACATTGATGCCTTAGGTCACTACCAGTTTGTCACTTTTAGAACAAATGAAAGTCTTGATGATTATGTATCAAAAATCCTAAATGAACAAAATTTAAAAAGTTCTATCAGACAGTATAAAATAGACACTTATTTAGATGGCTCAATAAACGGTGCATACTTAAATAATAATGCTTTAGAATATCTATACAATTTTCTAAAAAGTTTAAATGATGATATCTATGAATTAATCTCTTTTGTCATCATGCCAAATCATGTGCATTTATTGTTTAAGCAGATAAGTTCATTACAAGACACTATTCGCATTATAAAATCAAAAAGTGCAAGAGATATTAACAAACTGTTAAAAATAAATGGCAAGTTCTGGGCAAGTGAATATTATGATAAAGTCATCCGTGATGAAGAGCATTTTGTACAAGTTTATGAGTATATAAAAAACAATGCACTAAAAGCTAGGCTAAGTTTGGATGACAGATTTTATTCAAAATATGAAAGTGAGTAAACCAAAGCACTATGACATGTGACAATTTCTTCTTTTTTTCGGAACCGATGGCTTGCCTTCGGTAGAGAGTTCTTTGATGCTACAACTTTTATAACATCACCTTAGCGAAGGCGAGCCATCGCTTCCAAAAGAGTGAAGAGTATCGCTTCAAAAATGATAGTGGCATATGTTCAAATTTGTACACTTTAAAACTATGTCTGATGTAAAATCAGTTATTGATATATCACCGTATTGTTAGACATAAACTTACCAACAATAATAGGAATGCCTAATTCAATTAACCTGCTAAATAATATTTCTACTCTTTCTTTATTGAGAGAAACATCAATATCAGATGCCAATAACTTTAAAAATGATGATGATTCATGTCTATTATTAACATTGAATGTATGTTTTATTAAAGATAAATAATATTTAAAATCTAATGTCATAAGTTCATCTAGTAGCTCATTAATAGATTTCACTGTTACTTCATCAAGTTTTTCGAAAATCACATCTTCTAATAACATGTCATACCATAATTCAAACAGTAAACATTCTGGCAAGTGCTCCTTATTTTCCGAAGATACCTCAAAAAGCAACATATCTTGATAAAACAATTTAATAGATATCAGTTCCCCATATTCTCCATGTCTAATTCCTAGACCTCCATTTTTTGTTAGACTATATATACTTTCAACTTTAACGCCCTTTGGAATTATATAGATAGAAGCATCTAATTCTGTTAACAAAATTGAATTATCCATATCTTTATGAGATTCAATTTTATAATTATTTGACATTAAATAATCACTATGAAACAGCATCCAATAGCCACGTAATCGTAGAGCAATATATAATTCATATCCTAAATCACTAGAAAATTGTCTTCTTTTTTCTAAATTATTTTTAGCTATTTGAAATTTATTATCTTTACTACTTTTTACTTCCACCATCATTTTCTTTTCATTTTTAAAATGAACAATAAAATCACTCTGATATGAGTCATCAGTCAATACTGAAGTAGTTTCATCAAGTGAAACAATATGTTTACAATTGTTAAAGAAATGCAACATTAGTGCAAATTCATCTTCAATTTTTAATCCTGGTAACCGTATTTCTAAATTTGAATTTTCAAGTTTCAATTTCTTTATTAACAACTCTTTTGTTTCAGTATCAAGATAGGATTCTATCTGATGAAAAGCTTTCACTCGCTCGATATCATTTTCCAAATACACTTCTCCACTTCTTTTTAACGATAATATATTATAAGAATACTCTATTTTCCTAAAATATTTTAATTTATGGAGTTGGTTTAAAAGTTGTTATTTGAAAGCATCCTCATAGCGAAGGCAAGCCATCGCTTCCAAAAAGAGTGGGAAGATCCATGACAATAACGGAGCCGATGGCTTGCCTTCGGCAGAGAGTCTTCAATGTTACTGTTCCAAAAAATTGCTACGGAATGAGATAGTGGTAAATACTCAAGTGTGTGCGTTTAAGACCTCTTCGCGTATAAAATTTGAGTGCATTTTCGTTGTTGATGTCTGCTGCTAATTGGATGCGTTTGTAGCCGTACTCTATCGCTTTGGCTCTCATTTTATTGATGAGGCGGCTTCCGACTCCCATTTTTCTGTACTCTTCTTTGACTACTAAATCTTCAAGCTGACCGATGAAGTTTCCCTCGGCACTTGAGATGAGGCGTTGCATGGTGAGCATTCCTACGACATGACCTTCATGCTTTGCTACAAGAAGATCGCTTCCTCCATACGCAAAAAGTTGCTTGAGTCCAGAGTATTGTTTGTTAAAATCTATGGTAAAGTCGGACTCTATGGCAAATAAAATACCAAGCAACTCCGCCATTTCTCTTAAATCCTCCTCTTTTGCCGCTTCTATCGTAATACCCGATTTCATGTTAAGGTCACAAATCTCCGGGTCTAAAATTTCAATAACTTTTTTTGCATGTTCATTCATAGGATTTCCGTTTACATAGAGTGTTTGGAGCGTTGCGATATTTGCCAGAGAGTCTGGCAAATCAATAATTTCATTTTCCTCAATATCCAACTCGCAAAGTTGTGTATAGCGACATATCTCATTTGGCACATTTTTTATAGAGTTTGAAGAGTAACAAAGAACTTCCAATGAGTTTGAAGGCGGAAGCAAGAACTCCTCTAAATCGCAACTGTCACATGAAAACTCTTTTAAATAGGGCGCAAAATTATCATCTATGGTAACTGTTTTGAGAGGGTTTTCATCAAGCGTAAACACTTCTAAACTAATCAATCCATGGAGATTTAAAGAGGTAAGTCTATTTGCACTGAGATTTACATTTTCAACTTCTAAGTCAAAAAAAGCTTCATCTATATTTTCAATTTGATTATCTGTTATTTCAAACTCTTCCAATGAAACAAGAGATGCGACACTGCTCGGGATGTTTTTTATGAGATTATTGTTTAAATTCAGCCTTTGCACATTGCCCAGTGTTGGAAGAAAATCTTGAATCTCTCTTAAAAAATTACTCGATAAATTCAGAGTTCGCAACTCACTCCCAAAGGATGCACCTATCTCTTTTAAAGCATTTGCACTCAAATCTGCAACTCTGAGTTCGCTGCATTTGAGTAAAACAGAAATATCACTGATTTTATTACCGCTTGCATTTAAAGAGCGCAGAGGCAAAGAAGCAATAACTTCGGGCAGAGTTTCAAAACTATTTCGGCGTATATCAAGATTGCTAAGGTGCAATAAGTTTTTCATAGATTCGGGCAGTGATTGGAGTTTGTTGTTTGCCAAATTCAGAACAAGCAGTTTTGAGAGAATTCCGAAATTTTCCGGAATACTCTTAAGAGAATGACCGCTTAAATCAATGCGTGTAACTTCTTGCGGAGCCTCTATACTCTCATCTACCGCGCCATATTGGGCAAGCCAAGTTCGGAGTCTGTCCCATTCATAGTTGTACATTTTAAACGCCCTCCCCTAACTGTTTTATACGCTCTAATCTCTGCTCAATGATATATGCAATCTCTTCATAATCAAATTGACCGTATAAATTCATATCATATATTTTCATCAAAGCCACGCGACAGCAACTTTTATTGCACTCTGTTACCAATTTTTTAGCTTTTTTGAACGGTTGCGAGGTGTTTTGAAATATATCGATTGCTTGTGCGACACTTTTCTCTCCGCACTCACAAATCTGCATCTCAAGAATCTCTTCTTTGCTTTTCATCATGTACCTCTCAAAGGGCAGTTTTATAAAGAGTACTTCTTTTTATAAGCATTTGCTTCTTCTACCGCATCGTAGAGTTTTTTGCTAAGTTCAGGCATTTTAACATGGTTCGTCCACAGCGTATCTTCAACTATATCGTGTATCTCCGATGCTATTTCCATGGCAATTCTTTTTAGTTTAGCCAACTCTCTTTTATGATCTTTTATCTCTTCACTCATCTCTATCTCCCTAATAATTTTTATAATGAAAACGCATAGATGTTTTCAAACTTCACTTTTGAAGTGCCTCGTGCCATGTGTACAAAGCGCTGTCTGTTTTCAAAATTGTACTTCTTGTATAAATCCACAACATGTTTTACCCCCAGCGGAATATCCGCAACGATTTTTTTCAGACCTCTAAAATAAAGAACTCCGCGCATCATCTTCTCAGCCTCGTCCTCATATCCCTCTCTTGCCTGCCATGGTCCCAGATAAACATTACGGGAGTTCACGACACTTGAGTGCTGAAAACTGTTTGGAAGCGTAAACTTCAGTGAAGAGTTTCTCTCCATCTCATCGAGTAAAAAATCCATGCGGTTTTCACTGAATGTCTCTTTATCTATTTTTGCAATCACAGACTCAAAGTTATCTCCGTCAAGCTCTTTTGCATTGGCATTTGTAAAGTTAAAGGGAGGTACTTTCCCTACATTTATGAACCGCCCTACTTCCATTTTAGACTCAAAGCCATAACGCTCAAAAAATGGAACCATCTCCACTTGGGCATGAATATAAATATGTTGATATTTGTCATTCAGAGCGCCAAGCAGTGTCTCAAAAAGTCTCTTACCTATACCTTGTTTTTGGTACTCTTTTTTAACCATAAAGTACTTAATCATGGCAGACTTTTCAAACTCAATCGCCATAATAGCACCGACTAACTCACCATCTTCATAAGCACCGTAACATAAGTGCGCAGAATGCATCATCATGAGTTTTGCGTGGTAACCATCCACTAGCCAGAGTGCCTCATCTGCAATAGTCACCAGCTTACTTACATCTGAAAACTTGAGCCAGCCTATAAACATAATATGCTGTCCCTATAGAGTTTTACAAGCTCCGTGTCATTGAGTACACGTTTACGCGATGTAACAATCTCGCGTATTATGGGAAGCAAATTTTGTAAGGAGTGTTTTTCGGCATTTATTCCAAGCTCTTTGAGATGATACAAAATTGTTCCGGTTCCGGAGTGCTTTCCGATAGGAAATTCTCTCATCGTTCCTACCTCTTCTGCACCAAACGGCTCATAAGCACGGCCGTTTTTCATCATACCGTCTGCATGCACACCGCTCTCATGAGAAAAAATATGCTCACCGATAATCGGTGCATTGAGTGCAAGAGTCATCCCTGCCGCATGTGCAACAAGTGCTGCAAGATTTTTTATCTTAAAAGGGTCAACATGTCGCTTTTCACCGTAAAGATGTTTCAAGGCCATAGAGAGCTGCTCAAACGAAGCATTCCCTGCTCTCTCGCCAAGCCCGATAACAGTTGTGTTCACACTCACCGCTCCGGCATCAATACCGCTGAGAGCATTTGCACTCGCAAGACCGAAATCGTTGTGGGTGTGCATCTCGATTGGTAGTAAATTGAGAGATGTAAGCGCCTTTACATTTTTGTAGGTTTCAGTAGGAGTGAGTATGCCGACCGTGTCGCAGTAGCGAAAACGGTCGGCTCCCAGTTCTGCTCCCAGTTTCATAACTTCGGTAATAAATTCTAAAGAACCTCGTGAACTGTCTTCGCCGCCGATGCAAACAAAAAGACCTTCACGCTTTGCCTCTGTGATTACCTTCTCCAGTTCGCGCAGCATCATGGTTTTGTTACCGCCAAATTTTACATCAATAAGAATATTTGAAATAGGGATAGACAAATCCACCGATTGAACACCGCAGTTTAAAGAGGCTTCAAGGTCGCTCATTTTTGCGCGGTTCCAAGTCATCATGCGTGTGTTTAGACCCAAGTTTAAGAGCTCTTTAATATCCTCTTGCTCTTTTTTTCCCATAGCGGGAATACCGATTTCAAGTTCATCAGAGCCGCACTCAACAAGCCCTAAAGCAATTGCGAGTTTCTCTTTGGTATTAAACGCAACATAAGGAGCCTGCTCCCCGTCTCTGAGTGTGGTGTCGTTAATCAGTGCCATAACAGTGTCCTAATTTACTTCTAACTCTTCCGCAAGATTAAAGTATTTTCTTGTAGCTTTTAAAACGGAAGCTTCAATAGGCTGATATGCATAACTTTGGTCTGCAATCAATCCCGCATTTTTTAAATCATCCTGTGGGCATCCGCCTATTTTTGCAGTTAAAATCAACTTACAATCTTTGAGTTTTTCTAAAATAGGTTCCATCGGATTTGCGCCGTCCGGTCCTGCACAATACTCATAATCAAGTTTACGGTGATGAATAAATCGGATACCTTTGTCGCCTGCTTCATAAATTAAAAACTCTCGCACAGAACCGAAATGCTGATTAATCATCCCCTCGCCTGCGGTTGTAACGGCAACTAAAATTGTCTGTCCGTCAGAACTTAGGTTCTCTTTTTCTTGTCTTACTCGCTCATTTGCACGGTCTAAGAAAAATCTGAACTCTTCTATTTTTGCCTGAGACTCTTGACGCGCTTTAATGTTATAGTGGCTCTCAAGATCATCGAAACTCATAGAGCTGAAAACATCTTTTGTAAACTCCTGACCTCTGTCTTCACCGATAAGACCGACTGCATCCGCACGGCATTGACGGCAGTGCTGCATTAGTTTCATGTCCATTCCGCATGCCTCTTGAGCATCCATTTGTTGCCGGTCGGTTGCACTCGGCACGCCGCCCAGCCCAAACGCAGTTCCATGTTCGGGCTCTGAGATTATCGGCATAATGTTATGTAAAAATACGCCTATCTCTTTTAGCTTTTTGGAAACTTCAACAAGGTGTTTGTCATTGATTCCCGGGATTAAAACGGAATTTGCTTTGATTAGAATCCCGTTTTCAACACACTTTTTCATACCTTCAAGCTGACGCGCTAAAAGAATTTTTGATGCCTCTTTTCCATAGATGCGTTTGTTGTTGTAAAAAATCCACGGGTAGATTTTTGAACCGATTTCGCCTGTTTCGTCAACGCTGTTGATTGTAACCGTCACATGGTCAATATTGTATTTCACCATTTCATCCACAAATTTTGGAAGTTCCAAACCGTTTGTAGAGAGGCAGAGTTTCAAGTCCGATGCTTTTTCGCGGACAAGTCTGAAAGTCTCAAATGTCTTCTTAGGATTTGCTAGAGCATCCCCCGGTCCTGCGATGCCAAGAACACTCAGACGCTGAACTTCTCCGCCTACAAACATAACTTTTTTTGCAGCTTCTTCCGGGCTCAATCTCTCACTCGTAACCCCCGGACGACTCTCGTTTGAACAGTCATATTTACGGTTACAGTAGTTACATTGGATGTTACAAGCAGGGGCAACCGCGACATGAATACGCGCATAATGATGGTGTGCTCCCTCAGAATAACATGGATGATTGTGAATTTTATCTTGAATATCTTGTGGCATAAATGCTTCTGCCGGATTACTTGAACTACAGCTCATTTTAGCTCCTTTTATTAATTTTATACGAGAAAAGAATAAAATCCGTTTCTCTACGCTGGCCGTTTAGGCACGAAAGCTAGCCGCTAAGCGGCAGAGTTATTATTTTTATAAATTTAGGAATTTCAAATGACCTTGCTTCATGCAGCTACAATCATTTCATTAAAAGTGATTATGCAATTGATGTTCTAGAGCCGTTTTCGTATTTAAAAACGGATTTACGACAATTTTGTCTTCTTTTTGTACTTACATCGTCACTTTTGTCTCTGTTTCCTTTTTTTCAATCACTCAAGATGTAATCAGTCTAGAACACAAAATGCAGAACAAACAATAAATATATGAAAGGCACTTGATGACGATAGCAGTTCCACTCGATAATGAGTTCATGCTTTACCATGACAACCCATTTACAGCGCCAAAGTTTGCTATCTATTTTATAAATGGTGATAAAACAAGTATCAGTTTTAAGAGAACAAAAATTGTTGATAATCCTAGATGCCTTTTTGAATGCAATCTTTTTGATAATTCTCAAATAAAGTGTGACTGTGCCATTGAAAATAAAATGGATATAAAACATATTTGTGAACACTATGCACTTCTTGAGAGCATTGGAAATTGCAGTTATCTATTAGCAGATAGATATTGCGAAAACACTTCTCATACACTCAAAAACGGCGGAATTTCAGTATTTAAAATTCCCACAATCATAAACAATATAGAGATGGCGATAAAAAATTTTCTCATAGGAGCTTCTTTTGCAAATAAAATTCAAAACATTCACAATGAATCTTGAGGATATGCCGCTAGATGTCGGTTATGCTTCAGAAGCTGTTCAGCTCAAAGGCATAGATAACATGTTGCATACCCTTGGCGGACACAATGGCAAAACTCAGCTTTTCATAACGACTCCGTTTATCGATAAGGAGTTTTTAGAGGAACTCTCACTTATAAATGAGATGCTTCCGCATGGCGGTGCGTATGAAGTAAATACCGCGCTTGTAGTTGCCAATGCGTTACATGAAAACCCAAACTTAGAGAAGATAGATTTTTTTATAGATAGTGAAAATGAGTTTGGCGATTTTTACGGCACAAGATTAGAAGGTGAGCCTTACAACTCCGAACTTACAAAATCACTGATTCTTGTCTCAAAAGACGGAGCAATATTTCATGATGAATTTATGAAAGACTTAAGTGACAAATTCAACCTCGACACACTGCTTCGTAAGATTACGGCAGCACAAATTTGCTACACCGGTAAAGGATGCCACTAATGAATGAAATTATACAAACAATAAAAAAAGAGCTAAGAAACCAGACGACTGTGCCCTATTTTGGTTTGGGAATATTTGAAAATACAAAGACAAAAGAGGGTGAGCAGATGCCTTTTGATTCGGACTCAATGATACTTATGCTCAATAATGGCAGACCCATGAGTCAGCGTTTGATGTTTGAGTATTCCCGTGCAGCTATGCACTTAGAAGAGCGTCGTGGAGTTGAGTATCTTAAACAACTTGTAAATCATCTATATACTAAAGATTTTGAGCCAACACCGCTTCATAAAGCAATTGTCAGCATGTTGCCTCGCTACATAATAGATACAAACAGAGATTCTAAACTCCAAGAGTTGCTGGCATATGAGCCTCACTGCATGATCGTCGGAAAATCTCGTATTATGGCTGATAAAAATCGCTATGAAACTTATGAGTATGATGTTGAAAATAAGAAATATTTTCTTGTAGAAGATGCTGTTTTGGATAATGCAAAAAAAATACTTTTCAAACCAATGGGTTCCACTCTCCCTGAACCTAGTTTTGTTATGTCAGATGCTGATTATGTGGATTGGCTCACTGAAGCGATGGGCGGATTTGCAGTTCCCCCTATACTAAAATCGTACAGAAAAGCAAAAAAATATCTCTTCCTTGGAACTTCATTTGACCGTGATACGGATAGAATGGTTGCAAATGAGCTTACCTATGATTCGGAAGGCGGATACATTATTACAGACAAAGAGTTAGGGAAGAAAGAGAAAAAGTTTGTAGAAAAACATAATCTTGTTGTGCTGAACATGTCACTTGAAGAGTTTACTAAAGAATTTATTTAAAAGGTTTAGTCATGAATGAAGAAAAAACTTGTTCATTTTGTGGACGGAAACAGAGTGAAGTAAAAAAAATGTTCTCCTCAGAACACACACATATTTGCAATGAGTGCGTAACTACTTGCTCAAATATCCTTCAAAAAGAGGTGAAATACGAGCTAAAAAACCGGATGGATGAGCAATTGCCTAAGCCCATAAAAATAGTAGAGTTTTTAGATAAACACATTATAGGGCAGGAGGATGCAAAAAAGGTACTTGCTGTTGCACTTTACAACCACTATAAACGGATAGAAAACCCTGTTTACAACAATGTAGAACTTGAAAAAAGCAACATATTACTCCTTGGTCCTACGGGCAGCGGGAAAACACTTTTAGCAAAATCACTGGCAAAAATCATGAATGTTCCCTTTGCCATAGCAGACGCAACAGCACTCACAGAAGCGGGTTATGTCGGCGAAGATGTTGAAAGTATTTTATCTCGTCTGCTTGCAGCCGCTAACTACGATATAGAGCTAGCTCAGCGCGGTATTGTTTACATTGATGAGATAGACAAAATAGCCCGCAAAGCTGAATCTTCTACTATGGGAAGAGATGTCTCCGGTGAAGGGGTGCAACAAGGACTGCTTAAAATCCTTGAGGGTGCTGAAGTTTACATTCCCGTTAAAGGAAGCCGTAAAAACTCTACAACCGAAACTGTACTTTTTGATACAAGACATGTCCTTTTTGTATGTGGCGGTGCTTTCGTCGGTCTTATCCCTGATGCGAATACAAAAGAGAGTAATAAAGTTGGTTTCAATTTTGTAGAAAAAGAGAAAGAAAATGCGCATAAGATTGACCATAAAGCACTGATTCACTATGGAATAATCCCTGAGTTTATCGGGCGTATTCCGGTTATTGCACAGCTTCGCGAACTCACACTTGAACAGATGGTGCAGATTTTACAAGAGCCTGACAATGCCCTAATCAAACAATTTCAGGCACTTTTTGAGATGGATGGAATCACTCTTAAATTTGAGGACAAAGCACTGATTGAAGTTGCGAAAAAAGCAGTTGAGCGAGGTGTCGGAGCTAGAGGTTTGCGTGGGATTATTGAAGAGATAATGTTGCCATTGCAATACTTTTGCCCGTCCGAGCCAAATTTAGAAAGCTGTACGATTACTGAAGCGGTAGTAAAAAACCCGACAATTAAATCACTATTAACTTATAAAAAAGAAGAGGAAAAATAATGAGAGTATATCTAGACAATAATGCAACAACAAAAATTGACCCATTGGTAAAAGTAAAAATGATGCCTTTTCTTGAAGAGCTTTACGGCAATCCAAACTCTCTGCACAAGTTTGGGATGGAAGTCCGTCCTTCACTCAATGAGGCCCTTGGTGAAATGTATGATGCGCTGAATGTACCCGACGAGGATGACATCATCATTACCTCTTGTGCGACAGAGAGTAACAATAATGTACTCAAAGGTGTCTTTTTTAAATATATTTTAACAAATCCGCAGATGAATCACATTGTAACTTCATCTGTAGAACACCCTTCTATGTTAGATACTTTGTCATTTTTGAGTGAGCATGGCGTGGATGTCACCTATGTGGATGTGGGTGAAGATGGAGGCATATCGGCAGAGGCTATGATGGCGGCAGTGACTGATAGAACTATACTTATCTCTATGATGTGGGCAAATAATGAGACCGGAATGATTTTTCCTGTTCAAGAGGTGAGTGCTTTTGCAAAAAAGAAAGGTATTTTATTTCATACAGATGCTGTTCAGGCCATAGGAAAAGTTCCAATTGATTTAACAAAAACAAATGTAGATTACCTTACATTTTCCGCTCATAAATTCCATGGTCCAAAAGGTATCGGCGGTCTTTATGTAAAGAAAGGCAAAGAACTTCCAAACCTGCTTCACGGCGGTGAACAGATGGGAGGAAAACGCGCAGGAACACTCAATGTTGCCTACATTGTCGGTATGGGACTTGCCTTGAAACAGGCTGTGAATCATATTGATAAAATGAATACGGACGTAAGACGACTTCGTGACAAACTCGAAAATGCCATCTCTAAAATTCCGGACACGATTGTAGTAGGTCCAAGAGAGATGCGTACTCCAAACACTATCTTGATCTCAATCCGCGGTGTTGAGGGTGAATCAATGTTATGGGATTTAAACAAGGCAGGAATTGCTGCTTCAACAGGCTCGGCATGCGCATCTGAATCACTCGAAGCAAATCCCGTAATGAGTGCCATAGGTGAAGACCCTGAACTCGCACACACTGCCATGCGTTTGAGTCTTTCACGCTATACGACCGAAGAAGAGATTGATTATGTAATCGAAACATTTACGAAAGCTGTAGAGCGCTTGCGCTCAATATCATCAACATATTCTTACACAAATGCAGTTGCATAGAGCATAGAGCATAGAATCAAAGTTGCATTCAATTAAAAAACAAAGGATAAACACATGTCAAAAGTAAAAGATTTTATAAAAGAGAATAACCTGCAATGGCAACCGACATATAACGACAAAACAGACAAGTACGCTTATGGCTACAGAGGAAGTCTTATAATTACTCCAGGTGCTGTACTCTCAGCTGATAAACAACTCCCTCCAAAGGCTACGGCTAAGCAAACTATTTTAGTGACAAATAGCGATACTATAGACTTTTTAGCTTGCGAGCTTGAAACTCTAAGCTTTTTTGAAGACTTTGTTACTCGTTATAAAGAAGTACTTTCACCAACCGGCCTTTATCTGCTTTTTGTAACAGATTTAGATATGAACGGGAAGTTTGAATATGAAGGATTTACTTTTAATGCGTTTTCATTAGACGAGAGTTCCGTATGGAATGAACTTGTTGACTTTGCAGACCTTTCAAAAGGTGACCTTAAAAAATTATCTGAAATAGAAAAAATTGACACAATCTATGATGAGATAAAATCTTCTAACCTTCGTATCAATAATAAAACATATGAAGAAATCAAAGCAAAACAAAATGCAAAAGGAAAAGTGCTTTTCGGAGCAGTTTAATCTATCAATATTTATTCCTTAAACTTTCCGAGGTTTAGGGAAGAATTAGCATCTCTATGAAATTGAGCCAATTTTATAAAAATACTAATTTTAAGACCTAATCTGCTTGCGCAGTACTGCTCAAACAGGTTAAATATCAGGGCTAGAGAATCTATTTTTTTTTAAATCATATACTTTTAGATTACCCTTAAAGTACGACATTTTTGTCAATCATTGTTTTAAAATGCTTGAGTAACATGTCAGCCGTCGAAGTAGAACCTAGCAGAGAGCCTGAGCAGTTACCCAAGTAGTTCAGCCATAAAAGAAAACTTGCAT
>JBAZSX010000022.1:0-19368 GCA_041662225.1 Sulfurimonas sp. | reverse complement strand
GAGCGACTCTAGGTGCGGCTCAAAACCAACTTGAATCAACAGTTAGAAATATTTCTGTAACACAAGTGAATGTGGCAGCTGCTGAATCAAATATCAGAGATGTTGACTTTGCAGCAGAGAGTGCAAATTTTGCAAAACATAATATTCTTGCACAATCAGGCTCTTATGCCATGAGTCAGGCAAATGCTGTTCAGCAGAATGTGTTGAGATTGCTTCAATAGAGTGGTGTAAAAGGTTTTTAATTTCCAAATGCCAAAGAGATTTTCTCTTTGGCATTTTTTCGTTACAATAGTTAAAGCTATTTTTTTAGCTGACGATATAATTCATGTAATCAGCAAGGAAGCTGGATAAAATTAAATAGAGCGGAAGGCTCTTACCCGAAAAGGATTTAAAATGGGATTTAGAATAAACACAAATGTTGGTGCAATGAATGCACACATGCAAGCTACAATGAACAACATTGGACTCGATAAAAGTCTTAATGCATTAAGCTCAGGTCTAAGAATAAATAAAGCGGCTGATGATTCGGCAGGTTTGGCAATCGCGAATAAACTCTCCTCTCAATCACAAGGTCTAGGTCAAGCAATTAAAAATGCAAATGACGGCGTTGGCATGATTCAAACAGCAGATGGAGCTTTGCAAGAGTACAGCAATATCTTACAAAGAGTTCGTACACTTGCCGTTCAAGGTGCCAATGATACGCAAGATACTGATTCTCGTACTTTTATCGGTAAAGAGATGGTAAGACTTCAGAGTGAGCTTAATCACATTGCTTCTGAGACAAAATTCAACGGTAAGCAACTTTTAAGCGCTACAACAACTTTTACTTTCCAAGTCGGCGCTTATAAAGGGGATACAACCACGGCTGCAATTAGCGGTATGCTTACAGCTACATTATTGGCAAACCAAATTACAACGCTCTCTTCACAGGCAAGTGCGGCAACTATTTTATCTATGATGGATAGTGCTATTAAAACTGTTGATACCCTCAGAGCGACTCTAGGTGCGGCTCAAAACCAACTTGAATCAACAGTTAGAAATATTTCTGTAACACAAGTGAATGTGGCAGCTGCTGAATCAAATATCAGAGATGTTGACTTTGCAGCAGAGAGTGCAAATTTTGCAAAACATAATATTCTTGCACAATCAGGCTCTTATGCCATGAGTCAGGCAAATGCTGTTCAGCAGAATGTGTTGAGATTGCTTCAATAGAGTGGTGTAAAAGGTTTTTAATTTCCAAATGCCAAAGAGATTTTCTCTTTGGCATTTTTTCGTTACAATAGTTAAAGCTATTTTTTTAGCTGACGATATAATTCATGTAATCAGCAAGGAAGCTGGATAAAATTAAATAGAGCGGAAGGCTCTTACCCGAAAAGGATTTAAAATGGGATTTAGAATAAACACAAATGTTGGTGCAATGAATGCACACATGCAAGCTACAATGAACAACATTGGACTCGATAAAAGTCTTAATGCATTAAGCTCAGGTCTAAGAATAAATAAAGCGGCTGATGATTCGGCAGGTTTGGCAATCGCGAATAAACTCTCCTCTCAATCACAAGGTCTAGGTCAAGCAATTAAAAATGCAAATGACGGTATTGGCATGATTCAAACAGCAGATGGAGCTTTGCAAGAGTACAGCAATATCTTACAAAGAATTCGTACCCTTGCGGTTCAAGGGTCGAATGATACGCAAGATACAGACTCTCGTTCTTTTATCGGTAAAGAGATGGTAAGACTTCAGAGTGAGCTTAATCACATCGCTTCTGAGACAAAATTCAACGGTAAACAACTTCTAAGCGCTACAGTGACTTATACTTTCCAAGTCGGTGCTTATAAAGGGGATACAACTACGGCTGCTATCAGTAGTGTTAAAACTGCTGGTGTATATGGTGCTGCAAATCAGATCTCTAGCTTTACATCTCAGGGAAGTGCTGCCGGTATTATCTCAAATATGGATAGTGCTATTAAAACTATTGATACCCTCAGAGCGACTCTAGGTGCGGCTCAAAACCAACTTGAATCAACAGTTAGAAATATTTCTGTAACACAAGTGAATGTGGCAGCTGCTGAATCAAATATCAGAGATGTTGACTTTGCAGCAGAGAGTGCAAATTTTGCAAAACATAATATTCTTGCACAATCAGGCTCTTATGCCATGAGTCAGGCAAATGCTGTTCAGCAGAATGTGTTGAGATTGCTTCAATAGAGTGGTGTAAAAGGTTTTTAATTTCCAAATGCCAAAGAGATTTTCTCTTTGGCATTTTTTCGTTACAATAGTTAAAGCTATTTTTTTAGCTGACGATATAATTCATGTAATCAGCAAGGAAGCTGGATAAAATTAAATAGAGCGGAAGGCTCTTACCCGAAAAGGATTTAAAATGGGATTTAGAATAAACACAAATGTTGGTGCAATGAATGCACACATGCAAGCTACAATGAACAACATTGGACTCGATAAAAGTCTTAATGCATTAAGCTCAGGTCTAAGAATAAATAAAGCGGCTGATGATTCGGCAGGTTTGGCAATCGCGAATAAACTCTCCTCTCAATCACAAGGTCTAGGTCAAGCAATTAAAAATGCAAATGACGGCGTTGGCATGATTCAAACAGCAGATGGAGCTTTGCAAGAGTACAGCAATATCTTACAAAGAATTCGTACCCTTGCGGTTCAAGGGTCGAATGATACTCAAGATAGCTCTTCTCGTTCTTTTATCGGTAAAGAGATGTTAAGACTTCAGAGTGAGCTCAACCATATCGCTTCTGAGACAAAATTCAATGGCAAGCAACTTTTAAGTACAACAACAACTTATACTTTCCAAGTCGGTGCTTATAAAGGGGATACAACTACGGCTGCAATTAGCGGTATGAAAACGGCAGCTTTATTTGCAAACCAAATTGCCGGGTTAACTGCTCAGGCAAGTGCTGCAACTATTATATCTATGATGGATAGTGCTATTAAAGTAACGGATACCCTCAGAGCGACTCTAGGTGCGGCTCAAAACCAACTTGAATCAACAGTTAGAAATATTTCTGTAACACAAGTGAATGTGGCAGCTGCTGAATCAAATATCAGAGATGTTGACTTTGCAGCAGAGAGTGCAAACTTTGCAAAACATAATATTCTTGCACAATCAGGCTCTTATGCCATGAGTCAGGCAAATGCTGTTCAGCAGAATGTGTTGAGATTGCTACAGTAATAACAAATCGTTAGAGCTTCATAGTAGCGGGCACATTTTTTAGTTTCATAATTCTGAATTTAACTCAGAATGTGCTTAATAGATGCCAAAAAATAAATTTTTTTGGCATCTACTTCCTTCAAATAACCTTCATCTTCAATTTTGGAACAGTAGTTGCTTTAGTTTGACAAATAGTCAATCGTAAGGAATCTGTTATGGGATTTAGAATTAATACAAATGTGGGTGCGATGAATGCACACATGCAAGCTACGATGAATAATGTTGGACTCGATAAAAGTCTTAATGCATTAAGCTCAGGTCTAAGAATAAATAAAGCCGCTGATGATTCAGCAGGTTTGGCAATTGCAAATAAACTCTCAGCACAAGCGAACGGCTTAGGTCAAGCTATAAAAAATGCAAATGACGGTATTGGCATGATTCAAACGGCCGATGGAGCACTGCAAGAGTATGGAAATATTTTGCAAAGAATTCGTACTCTTGCAATTCAAGGTGCCAATGATACTCAGGATAGTGGCTCTCGCAGCTATATTTCTAAAGAGATGATAAGACTTCAAAGTGAGTTAAATCACATCGCCAGTGAGACCAAATTTAATGGTAAACCACTTTTAAGTGTTACAGGAACATATACATTCCAAGTCGGTGCTTTTAGAGGGGATACTACAATTACAACAGTGAGTAGTATGAAAACTACATCTATATTTGCAAATCAATTAGCTACTTTCTCAACTCAGGCTAGTTCTGCAAGCATTATATCTATGATGGATAGTTCACTTAAAGCAGTGGATGGATTAAGAGCAACACTGGGTGCTGCACAAAACCAACTAGAGTCAACCGTAAGAAATATATCAATTACTCAAGTGAATGTTTCTGCCGCAGAATCAAATATCAGGGATGTTGACTTTGCATCGGAGAGCGCAAGTTTTGCAAAACATAATATCCTGGCACAATCCGGTTCCTATGCCATGAGTCAGGCGAATGCCGTTCAGCAGAATGTTCTCAAGTTGCTCCAATAATATAAACTTCTTACATAACTAAGATTGCTGCATCGGCTCTTTGCAATGAGAGCCGTAACCGAACATTCTTTCAACAATGTTTGGAGGTAATGGCTGACTTCGCTTCCGAGGCGAAAGCAAAGCAATCTATTTTTCTGCTACAAAATTTAAATAATCTTTCAAATTAACTTTAAAATACACGATAACTCTTATAATTTGAGGAATAATAACTTTATCTAAATGCTTAATGAGCGTCTCTTCCTCTTCTATCTCTTGTGTATTTATAAGGTCAAATATAAATCCTGAAACAAATTGCAGATAGAGGGTAATCGCACGGTTAATATCAGAGCTCTCAACCTGTCCCTCATCTGTTAAAATATTATAAAATACGCCTAAGAGATTGTAATGGTATTGGTTGATATTTTGATGATTGCTGTTTGCATGTCTGTTTAGAATGTCTATAATATTGTCACAATACTCAACTCTCAATCTAATATTATGCAGTTCCGCAGGATTTAAGAAGTTTTCGGCTTTGGAATTCAAAACAGAGAGGAGTTCACTATTCGCACTCTCTTTATCTATAGGTGCTAAAGATGTGATTTGATTGTCATCGGCCTTAAGTACGATAGTCTCATCTATATAAGCGCCGTCGCTCAGGTTATATACATGCGCATTTTCATCTGTCCTGTAACTTCTTGCTACGGCGTTGCACTCCTCTTTCCAGTCATTAAACATAAGCGTAGTAAAAACTTCATCTCTGAAATTGCCTTTTGTTTTTATGATGGCACTATTAAAAACAAGCCCTCCGCCGATAGTTTCATCCTCTTGCAACTCTATGTTTCTAACATAATTATGTGTTAATGAGTGCGTACTGCCACTCTCTTGGTCGGGAGCAAAATCAAGACCTAGCAGATAAATTTCTTTTGTCTGCAGCATAAGCAGCAGTCCGTAAGAGATAGAACCGATATTTGAGGAGGTTAAACCTGTGTCCCATCGCTTATATCTTGAGCTTCCTTCAAAAATAAAAACATTCTCTTGCTTGAAATATTTTATAAAATCAGGAGATGTAAAACCGCCGAAGATGCAGACGGTTTTGTTAAAAAATGAGATATTTTTTACTTTTTGCACATGGGGCAGGGCATCGGCAAAGCCGTGGACATGTGTTATGATGTCCGGTCTGATGTTCAACTCCTCTAACTTTGCAAGGAGAGGTGTGACCGCGACAATTATAAATTTATGGTGATTTTTTATCAGCCACTCTATGTTTTTTCCAAAGGATGGACCGGCACCTAAAATCAAAAACGGTTTCTCTCTGAAGATACTGTTTTTGTAGGATGCGCTGATATCCAAAAGTTTATAACCGTTTTTTAGATGCACAAGCGGTCTCAAAAGACTATTGCTGAGCGCCGAATAGTTGAAAGTAAGATAATTCTGCCCTACGATAATACTCTGAATAGTTCTTAACTTCTTTTCTTTGTGGCTGAGAAGATAGAAAAATTTAATGTAGTGATTGTAGATAAAATGCTCTTTTAAGAAGAGGTTTGTGGCATTTCTAAAAGCGTCCTCCTCGTCAAAAATGGAAAAAATAAGCATGGCACCGTTTTGCGTAAGCGCCTGATAATTTGTGACAAAGAGAGAGAGTCTAAAAAGCTCCAAATCATCCTCTATAATAAAATAGATATTTGAGTTCAGCTTTTCATGTATCGTAGTCAGATGCAGACCAAGACCGACACCCATGAAGATAAACTTATAAAGCTTTTTCATAGAAGTTGTCTCTTTATTTGCATATTTGTTCGAATAGTTTATAATCCCTGCTGCACCGGAGTAGCTACTCTCTGAGATATTCATCTCCTCAAGCTCTTTGGCATACGCATCATCTATATTGACATCCGCAAAGGTCTCATATACATTTTCTGTTTTTGAATAATTGATACTATTGGCTGCCATAATGGCGTAAGTGTTACTGTTTGAACCATACAACCAGTTTCCTGTTGCAGGTTCTAAGACGTCAAAATACCCATCTTTGTACTCAAGTGAATATTTTTCTTGATAATATCCTTGATCTATAGCATAGGCAAGTGCGTAAATTTTTTCACATAGCTTTGGGTCAATATCTTCTAAAAATAGTAAATTTTTATTATAGGTTTCTAGGGCTTCGCGCTCAATATCTTGCATATGCAGCCTTGTGTTTAATTGTTTACATGGTAGCAAATTTCATACCTTAAAAAGTTACAAAATATCACTCTTTAACCGATTTAGCTACAATAAATGAAAAAGAAGTTTTAATGAAAAGTATAGATAAAATCAGACTCAAATCCAGTTCAAGCATACGAGAGGCGATGATAGCCATCGATGACGGTGCCATGAAAATAGCGGTAGTTGTGGATGAAGAGGGAAAGCTTGCCGGAATATTGACGGATGGAGATATTAGAAGAGGTTTGATAGATGGAATGACGCTCAGCAGCTCCATTGAAAAAATCATACAAACCAATCCTATCGTCTGTTTCGTGAATGATTCCAAAGAGGATATTCTGGCTAAATCCTTGGGTAAAAAGATTTACCATTTACCTGTTGTGGATGCTAACCACAGAGTTATCGGGATAGAAGATATAGACAGCCTTTTGGCATCACAGACTAAAATCAACAAGGTGGTTCTCATGGTGGGCGGTCTTGGTTCGCGTCTGAGACCACTCACAGAAGAGACTCCAAAACCGATGCTTAAAGTGGGAAATAAGCCGATATTGGAGACCATCATAAATAATTTTAAGCAGTATGGATTCAAAGATATCATCCTCAGTGTGAACTACAAGGCAGATATTGTAAAAGAGTATTTTGGCGACGGCAAAAAGTTTGGCGTAAATATAGAGTATATTCATGAAGATAAACGCATGGGAACAGCGGGAGCTTTGAGCCTCATGCGAGGCAAGTTTGATGAACCGTTTTTTGTTATGAACGGCGACCTGCTTACCAATGTTAATTTTGAACATTTTTTAAATTTTCATAAAGAGAACGCCTCACATGCTACTATGGCGGTGCGGGAGTATGAGTATCAGGTTCCCTTTGGCGTCATAAATCAGGAGGAGGGAAGGATTACCTCCATTATTGAAAAGCCGATGCAGAGATTTTATGTAAATGCAGGCATCTATATTCTAAATCCGGAAGTTATAAACATGATAGAAGATAACACTTTTTATGACATGCCGACACTTTTTGATGATTTAATCAAAAGCAACCAAGCACCAATCTCTTTCCCAGTACATGAATATTGGCTGGATATCGGTCAGATGAATGAGTTAAAACAGGCGAGAGACGAGTATGCAAGTGTGTTTGAGGAATCTCTGTGAAAAAAAAAGTAAATTTTGACATCTGTACATTTTGCAATCACAAGTGTACATTCTGTTCAAACTCAGACCCCCGAACCATAAAAGAGCAGACAACTTTGGAAGATTTCAGGAAAGTGATGGCGAATGTTGCTCAGCATGTGGAGATTACAGAATTAGGTCTCTCGGCAAAAGGTGAAGTGCTTGTAAACAGAGAGTTTTCAAACATTGTAGAATCCTCCAAAAATGAGTTCAATGTTCCCTATGTCTATTTTAGTACAAACGGTGCGCTACTTACTAAAAAGAAGGCTGTAGAACTTTTAGAAGCCGGCATTGACAGCATCAAATTCTCTATCAATGCTCTCGATGCGTCAACTTATAAAAGCGTTCATTTGGTAGATGATTTTGATAGTGTCATACAAAATTTCAGAGATTTATTGCAGCTTAAATCTGAGAAATATCCAAACCTTAGAATTTTCATCTCTTCCGTCATAGACATCGACAAAGAGAGTTTGACAAAAAAGTTTGAAGCAATTTTCGGTGTAAACTTCGCGCTTGTAAACGGCGTATCTGTTTATGCTCTAGGATATACGCCTAAGTTTGAAGTAACATCCAAAAAAACGGTAACCAAAAAATGTAAAATCCCTTTTGATGAGCTTTACATCAACTCAGACGGAACGCTTGGGCTCTGCTGCAAGGACTATTTTGATTCGATAAATTTCGGTTCTTTGATAGAGCATGACTTTTTAGATATTTATAATTCAAAAGAGTTTGCAGCCGTACGAGAGATGCATGCAAAGAGTGAATTTCCCGATAACCATCTTTGCAAAAACTGCCTATTATATGGAGAAGAATAATGTTGAACGGTAAAAAGATTTTAGCAATTATTTTGGCTCGCGGTGGAAGCAAGAGATTGCCGAACAAAAATATACTTCCTCTTGGCGGAAAGCCTCTGATTGCATGGAGCATTGACGAAGCAAAAAAATCCAAATACATAGACACCGTAATGGTTACGACCGACTCTTTGGAGATTTATGATGTGGCTTTAAAACATGGTGCAGAACTGCCGTTTTTAAGACCTGCGGAACTGGCGCAGGATGAGACAAAATCCATAGATGTAATCCTTCATGCACTCGATTTTTATAAAAAGGAGAAGTTTGATGATGTGATTATATTTCAGCCCACTTCGCCGCTTCGAGATGTAGATGACATTGACGGGGCAATAGAGTTTTTTTACGCAAAAAATGCAACATCGGTCGTAGGCGTTTGCGAGGTAGAGCACTCTCCGCTCTGGAGCAACACTCTGGATGAGAACTTTAGCATGGATAACTTTTTGGACGATAAATACAACAATTTCCGCTCTCAGGATTTGCCGGTCTATTACAGAATAAACGGCGCTTTTTACATGTCAAAGATTGATTCAGTCGTAAAGAACAATACTTTTTTTATAAAACATGATATTTACGCTTATGTTATGAGCCAAGAGCATTCTGCCGATATAGATACAAAGTTAGATTTTATAATAGCTGAAGCACTTTTAAAACAAAAGGATTTATAGATGTCAGGACAACACATAGAAAAAAAAGAAGAAGAGGTAAACTACAACGCCAATGAGATAGTTTTCTCAAAAAATTGGGAGAGTTTTAAGGGCGAGGAGTATGCAGAGTACCGAGCAAACTGGAGTAAATACCCAAAAGAGAGATTTGTTTCTCACTTTCCGCTCAACTTAGATATTGAGACAACAGATCTGTGTAACCTCAAATGCCCGATGTGTGCCAGAACTATGAAAGATGCGGACAAAGAGCATCATGTGGCAAAAAGCCGCTACATAGACAAAGAAGCCTACATGAATATTATCGACCAAGCGGTCGAACATGGGGTAAAAGCTATCAAACTTCAATATTTGGGTGAACCGCTTCTGCATAAAGATGTGGCATTCCAAGTAGAGTATGCGAAGCAAAAAGGGGTACTGGATGTAATGTTTAACACAAATGCCGTCTTGCTTACGCCTGATTTGTCACTCAAACTGCTTGAAGCAGGTCTGGATAAACTCTTCATCTCTTTTGATGCGGTAAATCCTAAGCTCTATGCGCAACAACGTGTCGGAACGACCATAGGAGTTGTCATAGATAACATTTATGAGTTTATAAAACTCCGTGATACATTCTACCCAAAAACGCATATCCGCCTCTCCATGGTTATGTATGACGACCCAATCTGGCGCCGTCAGTTTGATGCTATGAAAGTGATGTGGGAAGGGCTGGTTGACTCGCTTGGATATGGAATATTTAACGAGCGAAACCCAGACAAAAGACATGAATACGCTCCGGTTGAAGGCTTCGCATGTGAACAGCTCTTTCAAAGAATGTTTTTAAAATGCAACGGGAATGTAACGGTTTGCTGTGTGGATGATTCGGATGAGTACATCGTCGGGAACTGGAAAGAGCAGAAACTCATAGACATCTGGAACGCACCGAAATACAAAGAGATAAGAGACGCACATGCCAACGGAGACTACTACAAAATCCCGATGTGCCGCAAATGTTTTTTACCTGATTTGTATAAAAAGACTTATTTGGATAAATAGGATTAAGTTTAGGATGGTTTAGTTTTATAAACAATATACAAGGATATTAACAGTGAGATATTTACTGGGTATATTGAAAAAAATTAAAGATAATTTATTAAATTTTTTTATGAATAAAATTAATAAATCTGTTCAGTTAGACAAAGTGATGAATTATAAAAAATCGGCATTGTACTTTATAGGTACTTTTGTATTCGTTTATTATTCTTATAAATTTGATAACACATTCACTGAAATAATTAGTTTGAAACCAACTATGTCATCACAATGGAAGCTATTATCTTCCATTGTGATATTTTTCATAGTAGCCATTCTTTTAAAAAAATCTAAAAAGGGTGTATGGCTTTTAACTATTTCAATTAATACGCTAATTAAACTTTTAGTAATACTTGTGGGTAGTTTTTTCGCCACGATGACTTATAGTTTTCGTTTTGACATTGAACTTTTGTTACTTGTTTCTATGGAATTTATTCTTCCTATATCATATATGATTTGGCTTATTTACAAAAATATTGGTGAGATGAAAAAGATAATATAAAATACGAGTCAGATGTTAAGTATAAACATATATTTTACATTGCTATTTTCTTTACTTTCATCTCTTTTATATTATATAAGCTACCCATTTTTTGTTAAATGCTCAAACTCTAAATAAAGTGTATCTGGGCAAATATCTTGTTCATTTGGCTATGTGACAGCTCTATGTTGAACAAAAAATTGTTTGAAATAATTAATATCTTTGAGTTCTGTAAAAATGCTAAAGTCTAACAAACCACTGTACTCATAAACTGCTTTTTCATCATTTTTAAAAGTAAGTATCAATTTATAGTTATCTGTTGGAATGACCTCTTTTATTCTAAAATTCATTATGATGCTCTTTAATGAGTGCATATGCCTCTTGAATAACTTGAAATCTTCTTGTATAGAGGGCTACAATTTCATGATTCTCACTGTACACTATATCTGGATGATATTTTCTAAGCATTTTTTTATAATTATTTTTTATCTCTACATCCGTGCTATTATAGTTAACACTTAAAATCTTATATGATTTTTCAAGCTTCTCGTTATAAGCCACTTCTTCCGGGTGTAGTCTTTTTAAATTTAATCCATGTGTCACAAAATTAACTGATATATTTGAGATTTTTTTGTTTGACAGTACTCTCTTTAATAATACAAGATCATTTGCTGTCTTTATTTTAATTTCAAAAGTTCTGTTTTCTACTGTATTAATCATAGAATCTTTAAAAAACATTCTAAAGTATTTAAATATTTGTGAATAATATTGATTACATGTAACGGAAAGTTCATTTGCAGTCACATGGTCTATTGTAATAGTCGCCGTATGAACAATAGAATTGTTGCCAAAGATAATTATATGAATCGGCAGATACAGAGATTCTATCAACTGGTCTAAACTTATAGGATTAAACGGATTATCTCTATTGCAATAAACTTTGTGTGCCCATTTTAGAAGATATTTTTTTTGTATATGTTTACTCTCTTCATTTAAAACTACACTAAAGTTGGAAAAATGTTTAACATCCTGAAAATTTTTTTCAATAAAATACATTAAAGGTTTTAAGTTATTAGAGTCATGTTTTAGCTTAAATATGATTGCTTTTGTATCTAATATAATATCCATAAAAGCTCCGAATCTCTTAAATTAAAGTAATTTAAGAATGAACATATAGCAAAATTTTATTTGTCTTTAACAAACTAGTAAAGAGCACAATTATAACAATATTATTCATAAGCAACCACGCACCTTCTTTTTATTAAACAAATTTTTAGCAATGCTGTACCGAAAGTCTTGTGTTCTTAGCTTCCGCATATTTATCAAAAAAATTAGCGTAACATACGGTAATAGCTTGGCATCTGCTATAATTAATTTTGAAAGTAAAAATATTTAATAACCCTAAGAGAAATAGAGGCTGTATTTATGGAATATCTGACACTGTTTATAGCTGCATTATTTGATTTAAGCAATGCAATGGCTCCGTATATACTTTTTGGTCTTATTTTTGCAGGGATTCTGCATGAAGTAGTTCCTGAGAGTATCGTCACAAAGCATTTGGGCAAAGAGAATATATTGTCAGTCGTCAAAGCAACTCTGTTTGGTATTCCTCTTCCTGTCTGCTCATGCGGAGTGATTCCTTTGGCTACAAGCATCAAAAAAAGTGGTGCGAGCAAAGGAGCTACTCTCTCTTTTTTGATATCCACCCCGATAACAGGAGTTGATTCAATCTTGGCGACATACGGAATATTCGGTTGGATTTTTACACTTTACCGTCTCTTTAGTTCTATAATTATCGCCATGGCGGCAGGAGTGTTAACAAATATTTTCGATAAAGAGGATATTGCAGAAAAGACCCAAGGTATGAGTTGGGTAAAACAGGAAGCTAAAAGCTGCTGTGCTTCATCTTCTACACCACAAGGAAATTTGTCGTTTCACTCGGGCACATGTAAAAGTGAAACTGCTCAAAAAAAGTTTTCACTCTCAAAAGCGCTCAAATACGCTTTTATAACTCTGCTTGGTGATATTGCAAAACCTCTAGTTTTGGGTTTAATGCTGGGGGCTCTTATTACGATTGCAATCCCTCAAAACTTGAGTGCCATTTTAATTGAGTACTCTTGGATTTCCTATATCATCGTGATTGCGTTTGCAGTACCTATGTATGTCTGTGCCACTTCATCTCTGCCGATAGCGGTAGCCCTTATGATGTCTGGGGTGAGTGCCGGAGCCGCTTTTGTATTTTTAAGTGCAGGACCGGCTACAAATACTGTGACAATAGGAGTAGTAAAAAAGATGCTTGGTAACAAATCTCTTTACATCTATTTGGGAAGTATAATTATTGGCAGTATTCTATTTGGATTGGTCTTAGATTATATTTTTGAAATATCAGATATTAATCCAAAATCACTTCTTCATCTGCATGAAGAGGCAGGGATAATCTCTATCTTCAGTAGTGCGGTTTTATGGAGTTTAGTTCTTTACTTTATTATGAAACCATGGTTTAAAGACCGCTCTGGCATTTATTAGACTTCTTGCATAACCTAACATTTGCTACCAAATCCTCTATCAGCATTAATCAAAGTGTCAACGGCGGAATTAGCACAAATACAATCTGCTAAAAAATATCAAGAAAAATCAATTACAAAGAGAGTAGAAAAGTACATACGCATTAAGCTAAAAGAGGATTGGTCTCCAGAGCAGATATCAGGACGGATGAAACTTGATACAGGAATGTATGTTGTTCAAGAGACTATCTATTTCTATAAGACTTAACCATAGACCTGAAAAGTGCTTGGATACTAGGTGCCCCTTGAGGGTATAAAACTCCATATGAAGTATTTTTTAGTGAAATGAGCAAAAAGTTAGCTAGTTGATTTTAGGTGAAAATTGCACTTATTTTTAGAATTGGCGTATTGTAATAAAGTTGTTTGTAAAACCGTACCTGTGTTTTTAAATTTTGAATTTTTTGTTGTTGAAGAAGTCTTTGAAAGTACCTATTCCAGGTAATGGTGCGGATGGGGAGACTCGAACTCCCACACCTTGCGGCACCAGATCCTAAGTCTGATAAAAGTGATTTATATAGAGTTATAGGATGTGCTACATGCCCTTAAAATAGGGCTTTTTTAAATTTAGAAGTTATACCAAATAGTATGGTTTTATATCTAAAACCGTACCCAAACCGTACCCTTATTTGAAATATGATATACTTTGCCATATTTATTTTAGAAAAGGATTTTATGATGCAAGCTGCATACAGTTTAAATTCTAATGAACTCAATATTGACTTTTTGAACTCTATCAAAGAGATGTTCCAAAATAAAAATATTGAAATTATTATAACAGATAAAGTTGATGAAGAGTACCAAAGAGAAAAATCTATACTTGATGAAACTTTAAATGACTACAGAGAGAACGGCAACAAGAACTTTACTGCAATGACTGATGAGTTTTGGCAAGATTCAGAAGCAAGGCTCATTAAAAGATATAAAGCTTCTTGATGCAAATAATAATAAGAGCCTCTTTCACTGCTGCGCTCGATCGTATACTTGATTACATAAGTGAGGATAGTTTGGGTCAAGCTATCCTATTTAACAGTGAACTGCACCAAAAAATCAGAGACATCCCTCTTATGCCATATAAATGTAGAAAATCTATTCACTACAACGATGATGATATTCGTGATATGATTTTTAAAGGCTATACAATTGCTTATTTAGTAGATAAAGAACAGATTATTATTTTAGGTATTCTGAAATATAAAAAAGCTTTCTAGCAAATTACTATGGCACTACAAGACCAATTAATAAAAATCAATATTGACAATCTAGACACCAAAGGATTGTATTTTAAAGACACTAATAATATTTTCAAAATAAAAGAAATTGGCAAAAACGACCTCAAAAAAGTTGATTATGAGAATATAGATATTGTTCTCAAATTCTACTTTAGAAATAAACAAATTAAAAAAACTCTCAAGTATCACAATATAACTGGATTACAAGCGGTAAAAAATGCAGCTTCAAAAAGAAATGAGTTAAAAGAAGAGCTTGAAGAAACCGGGGTTATTAAAAAAAAGAATTTTAAAACGCTAAGTGAGTATTGGGATGAGTATGTATTTTTCAAAAGTTCCATATGGGATCCTGATACTAAAGTCACAAATACAACTTTTTATAATAAATGGATTAGAAGTCAAATTGGTGATATGAATTTTGAAAAAGTTACAACTCAAGATCTTCAAAGCATTGTTAATACAGTATTAAGAAGTATTCATCCTAAAACTGGTAAGCCTTATGCTCCAAGGACTGCCCAAAGTGTTAAGCAACAAATTAGAGCTCTTTATAATTACTTTATTAAAATGAATATGATTGAAAAAAATCCTGCTATTAACATTGATATCCCTAAATTTGATAATACTGTAAATTTTGATTTATCAGAGAATGAAAGAAAAGAGTTTTTTCAGAAAATAAAAAACTATGAAATTCAAAAGTATAGAGGTGTAATGCTTTTTCTATATGCTGGTAGGCGCTTAAATGAAGTTTTAACACTTGATTGGCGTAATATTAATTTCTCCAGCAAAACTTACTCGATTGAATCAGTTTATGCCAAGAATAGACGCACGCAAAACTATCCATTGTCTCCAGTTTTAGAAGATTTTTTATTACTTTATAATCCTAAAAAATCAGGTTTAATATTTACTGCTGAAAGAAATCAATTTAAACCATTAAGCCAAGAAACTTTTAGAAGGCACTGGAACAAGTTAATTGAAAATATAGACATTGAAAAATTTCGTATTCATGACACTCGACATCTCTTAGGCAACACCATGGTAAATAAAGGATATAGCTTAGAAGCGGTTGGAAAAGCAATGGGGCACAGTTCTGTTCATGTAACTAAACGCTATGCCAAAGTGAATCTGAATACTGCTAATGATGTTTTAAATGACTACCTAAATGAATAATGGCAATATCATATTTTACAGGCATGGAAAGTGCTTTAAAAAAACAATATCTTCCAATGTAATCGTCAAACGAACACTTAAAGCTAGTATACGTTCATTATGTCTAGCCTACCTAGAATAATTAACCGAAGAAAAATGCCAATTTTAACAATGCATGCGACAACTACAAAAGGAACTATACTTGAATATCAGATACGCAGTATCCTCAAACAAATATAAGATAAAGCCCTCTCAAGCAAAGATGACTTATCAAGTCGCCAATAAGAGATAGTTGACCCTGCTGAGCAACTATCTCTCAAGTTAAATGTTATGTTATGAAATAAACAGTAATACAAAATAAAATTAATTTTTTGGGATATAATTAAAAAATGAAACAAGAAATAGACTCATTAAATGCAGAGTGGCATGATGTACTTAAACAAGAATTTGAAAAACAGTACTTTATACAATTAATTAATTTTATAGAAGAAGAAAGAAAAAAGAAAACAATCTTTCCCAAAGAAGACAATGTATTCAATGCTTTCAATCTAACTCCTTTAAGCAAAGTAAAAATTGTTATATTAGGACAAGACCCATATCATGGAACAAATCAAGCTCATGGGTTAGCGTTCTCCGTGAATGAAGCGAATAGTATTCCTCCTTCGTTAAAAAATATATTTAAAGAATTAAATACTGATTTGAACTGTCATATACCACATAATGGTAATTTAACTAAATGGTCAGAAGAAGGTGTTCTTTTATTGAATACAATTTTAACTGTTCGATCAGGGGAACCACATTCTCACAAAAGTAAAGGTTGGGAAATTTTTACTGATAAAATTATTGAAATAATAAACGAAAGATATCAAAATATAGTCTTCATTCTATTAGGTAGTCCTGCCCAACTAAAAGAAAAAATGCTTAACAAAGATAAACATTTAATTATAAAAGCACCCCATCCATCTCCACTTTCCTCATATCGCGGATTTTTTGGTTCTAAAATTTTTTCTAGGACGAACGATTATTTGAAGCTGAATAATATAAAAGAAGTTAACTGGTGTTTAGAAAACAATGATTAAGAAAGAAACTTCCGTGAACACACATATTTTAAAAGTATATAAATGTTAAGAAAAAAGAGCCAAGCCGAGAAAACACTAGATTTTGATTTATTGAAAAAAAGATTTCTATTAGAAATAGATTATCTAACAACATATTTAAATACATTGGATAGCTTAAAACCTAAGATAACAAGTCAATTGGAAGATAAAGCCTATAATAAAACCCTTGAGAATCCAGAAGATGAATCTTTAATTCATGATATGTATGAATCAGAGTATAAAATAATAAACTCTTATCAATACCATTCTCAATTGACTTTAGTATACAGTATTTATGAAAGTACACTTTCTGATTTATGTATACAATTTCAAAAAGAAACAAATACAAAACTATTGTTAATAAATATAAAGGGAACAGGTATATCTGAGACTTGTCTTGAATATTTAAGATTAGTATCAAGTTTCAAGAAAGAGTCTCTCTCTGCATTTTGGCCAAAATTAAATAACTATAGACTTATACGGAATAGAATTGCCCATCAAAATTCAATATTTTCTGGAATTACTGAAGAAGAAATAGAGATAGATAAACAAAAGTTTATTAAATTGATTGAACTACTTCAAAAAGATAGATTTGAAATTACTAATCGTTCTTTTTTTATTGTTAACAATCAAGTTAATCATGACTTCATTGATATAATTAAATCAGTAATAGAAATAATTATTAGCCATTTAGAAAATGAAACTTTTTTAATTGAGCAAGAAACATAACAACAACGAAGAACGAATAGTTTACCGCAAGCGGAAAACTATCGCTCACTACAAACATTATATCAAGATTTAAAGGTAACAAATGATTGTAATAAAAAAAGACTTTGTTCCAGAAGACACAGAAACATATTGTGATTCAGGAAGGAAAACATTATCATCAGGTAAGGCATATTTTATGCAAAAAGATGATGGTAGTATTGTTTATGGTGGAAAGAAATGTGCTGAAGATAATTCAAATACAGATTTAAGTCAAATTCCAGATTTCACTAAATCTTTACTAAAAAGGAGAGATGGCGCTGAACGAAATAGAAGACGAATCAAAGGTATTATTGAGCAAAATGATAATAGTAAATCTAAAGCAATAACATATATTTCATTAAGAGAAGAAAAATTAATTGATTTTATGAATGGAAAATTATCATATAATGTTTTACATGACTATTATCTAAACTATAAGAAAAATAATGATTTAACACAAAAAGAAATACAACACATTTTAAATATTGAAAAAAACGAATTTCCTAAAAAATCATTAAATAATTTATTAACTTGCTATGCCTATAAGTATATTTTAGAGAGAACCATAAACTATTTACAACAAAATAATAATACTGAAGGTATCAATTATATAAATGATTTATTAAATGGAGAAAAGGGCTTAAAAACATTTTGTAATTTAACAAATGAACAAATTGGAGGATTACAAAAATGGTTGAACTATTTACCAAGAGATTTAAGGGAATCAGATTTAAAAAAATTTGGTAGATAATCATATACAACAAAACTTTGGAGAGAAATAGTTAACATTGCGGGCACAACTATTTCTCAAGTCAAACGTTACCTCGACAATGTTGGAAAACTTATGGGATATAGTTCTGTAGCTGTGTCTAAGAGGTACGCTAAGACCAGCATAGAAACGGCAAATAGGTTATTGAATGATTATTTACATGCAACGGGCGTATTTGTCAATTACCCAGAGCAACGACAACTCATTTAATGTCTTACTTTTGCAAGTTCATTTAGCTTTAGACGATCTTTTCTATTTTTAAAGCTAAAAATATCAGCGTAGAATAATTTGAACTTCTTGCTTAATCTTCTTTGCACGGATTGAAGCATATTATTAAATGTATTCTTGTCATCATCAATATTAGAATTTACAATCATTGTTCTCAATAAAACAACAATAGGAAGGGATATCTTTGTTCCAAGAAGAGTCTCTCGTTCAACAAAGTCTTTTATAAAGTCTTGGATGTATTCTATGCTGAGAGACTTTGAATTTGCAATCATATATAATGAATCAAAATAAAAAATTTCAAAGTCTGATTGTTGATGAGTCCCTGATTTAATATTTTTAATCGACTCTTCAATTACAATTTTCAATTCATCCTTTAAAAAAATACTGGAATAGTTTTCATTAATAAGGTGCATTAATGCAACATCTGCTATTATTCGTGGTAATTCCATTTCAAAAATCTTCAGCTGACTCACATATATCAACTCTTTGAGAGTAAAAATATTATTTAATCCAATTATTACTACTCAAAATATATCCTTTTTGTAAGCTAACGGTTGACTTAAGTGATGCTATGCGTTCACTGCTAGGTTTTGTTAGCATTTTGATAATACTATACATTGAAGAGCCTTTTATACCTTTGCTCTAAAGCTATTTCACCGCCTTCCATGATTTCACATACATTTTTTCGAACTATTAATTCTTGTAATGCTCCTTCTGCACTAACTTCAATTTGTCCTTTATCTTGAAGAGCTACAACATATTCAGAATCACCATTAACCACAATATTAGGATTATGTGTGACGACAATAATTTGACGTTTAGATTTGTTTTCTTGCAGTTTTGAAACAAGTGTCAAACGAACTGCTAAACTAGGCAGTCAATAAATCACAAAAAGTTATATTTTGATTTTTGAACCTTAAACTAATAAATTAGTTTTGCTAAACTTTAATTTCATTTTTGAAATAGGAGGTTTAG
>JBAZSX010000021.1:0-23857 GCA_041662225.1 Sulfurimonas sp. | reverse complement strand
ACACGCACTATCTGATGAAAAAACAGTACGGCATGCACTGCGTAAGTAAAGAGCTTCATAACAATGTTGAGCTTTCATCGATACTAGAGTTCAAAAATGCAATGTTAATAGCAGAGGCGATGATACTCTCTGCTCTTGCAAGAAAAGAGAGCAGGGGTGTTCATTTTCGTAATGATTACCCAAATAAAGATGATAGTAAGTTCAATGATGCTTCTTACTTAGAACAGCTGAGCCCTCACTATTTCAGTGTTTCGTTTGACAGTGCCATGCATAATAATATATGGCATAAACTTAAAAAAATGTTTCATATAAATTAATAGTAAAAGGATTACAGATGGCAACAATAATGTTAAGAGAAAACGATAAAGGGCAAGTGCTTTTTTATCTTGCAAAAAGAGATATGGAAGAGATTATTCTTTCTTTGGAGTTTGACACGGATGAGAAGTGGGGCGGTAATGTTAATTTGACGAATGGTGATGTTTGGCATATTAAACCGAGTGTGAAAAAACTCCCCGATGAGATAGTTGCAACGATTGTATCACGTGGTGATCACTAACTTTTTACACATGCCACGCTTCTTTCTTTGGAAGTATGGCTTGCCTTCTCTTTTATAACATAGTGAAAGTTACGATATTAATAATAGTCCCCGAGATAAGTCTTTTAGCGGAACGCTAAATTTTCCTGTAAACTTGAAAACGAGATATTTTTTTTGGTGATTTATTTTAATGTAGGCAACCCAAAAGGTCTATGAATTAGACCCTTCTTAAATTTAAATCAATATCTTTATATTTTATTTGAAGTAATTGCTAAAATAAAAACATTAAGTAGATAAAAAAATATGTAATGTTTGGTAGTTAAAACAGGCAAATTTATTTTATGTAAGCTATCATTATAAGAAGTAGTTGAAAAGAAATATTTGAGTGTACAGAGGAAATTTGTATTTAGATTTGAGAAAAGGTTTAAGGATTTGAAAAATAATTTATATTTGGTTTTAGGTAATGGATTTACAATCGATTTTATTAATCATATTAAAAATGAAGAGATAGATGCAAGTAATTTTTTTAAATACGGGGCAGAGGTGCCTTGGCCTGGAAATAATGAGCCAGGTTTTTTATCATCTAAAAATTGTCCAAACCTATGGAATTTAGGAGCCCGCCCGAATATGGACTCAAAGCAGGCACTTGATTTAATTGAAGATATTATTACTTGCATAAATGTTTATGCATCTCATCCTAAAAAATCATTGTTAGCAGATACTAAACAGAACGACATATATTTTTATGCATATTTAGAATTAGTTGAATATATCCGTAATTTATTTGTATTTTATGATAAAAAGATAGATACAATTCCTAAAGAAATTGAAAATTGGCCATGGCTAATATTTTTGAAAAATGCTTGTGAAAAATATGATAAGATATACATTGTTACATATAATTACGATGTTTGGATTGAAAGAATTTTAGATAAAGCAAATTTAGATTTTGGTATCTATGGATTTGATGATATTGAAGAAAAGAAAATAATCATATTTAAGCCCCATGGTTCAATTAGTTTTCAACATAGAGCTACAATAGAGAAAGAAGCATATGGTATAAGGTCATCAAAAACAATTGAGGATGGTGATTTAGAGAATTTTATATTATCGTATTCTTTTGAAGAAATACCATTAATAAATGCAATAATACCTCCTGCATCAGAGGCTGGAAGAATGCAACAAAATGAAAGTTCTTGGTCGAAGCAAATTCACAATGAAATTATAAAGACATTTGAAACTAGTAATGAAAATGATGAATGCATAATGTGTGGCATCTCATATTGGCATGTTGATAGAAATGAAATAGACAATATTTTAGTGAGTCTAAATCCAAAAATTAATATTAAAATGATTAATCCATATCCACCAAAATCATTAAATGCGGTCTTAACAAGTTTATTTGAAAACTTTGTTTTGTATCCAAAATCAAATATTTTAGAAAGGTTAATAAAATGAGTGAATATTTACTACGAACGACAAACTCGATTCAAATCGCAGAATTTTGGGAAAATGAACAATTGAAAAAATACAATTATGAACCACCTTATCAAAGGTTATCTGTTTGGAGTGAAGAAAAGCAGTCATTTTTTATAGATAGTTTACTTCGTAATTACCCAGTGCCACCAATATTTTTACATAAGAAAATTGATGATTCAACTGGGAAACAAACATTTGATGTAATAGATGGTAAACAAAGATTAACATCAATAAAAAGTTTTTTAAATAATAATATTCCTGCAATATCAGATAGTGATAAAGATATATTAAGTGGAGTTTATTTTAATGATTTAGATGAACTAGACAATGGCAAATTTAAAAAGCTTTTTTGGAGATATGAATTACAAATTCAATATATTGATACTGATGATGAAAAAATTATTGATAATCTTTTTGATAGATTAAATAGAAATGGCGAAAAACTCAATGGTCAAGAACTAAGACAAGCAAAATATCATGGTTCAAAATTACTTAATTTTGTTGATGAATTATCAAATATTTCATTTTTAAAAGATTTAGTAAATAATTATGATCTCGCTAGAATGGAAGATAAAGAGTTTATTTCTGAATTATTATTTGAAACCATACAAAATAAACCTTTAGAAGCAAATCAAAAAATAATAGATAAAAATTATGAAGAGTATCAGGATATTGATTTTGAAAAACATAAAGATAAGTTCATGTTAATTTTGAATTTTTTTGAAAGTTTAGATTTAGATTTAAGTAAGTATTCAATAGCCGGAGTTAGTCATATTTATGGTCTTTGGTGCTTTTCTCATTATTGTGTTGATAACAATAAAAATAATATAGAATATATCAAAAATAAATTAAATGAATTTTTCAATGAACAAAAAAAACCAAAGAGAGATATAAAAAATATGCATGTTTCAGCATATAAAGATTCAATGTCATCTGCTACAAAATCATTCTCACAAAGAAATAAAAGAATGGAAGCATTAAAAAAATATGTGTTTGAAGAATAGAAGTTATAGATAATCCGAAAATAAATACGGTTTGCAATGCTTCTTTTTACAGAATGCGAGTCAGTGAGTTTCTAATTTCCACATGCCATGAGACGATACTATTGATTAACCGTCTCAAATTATGATACCATTATTTTATATAATCGTCTCATAAGGCACTCACATGGATAAAAATATAAAAAAATGGATATGGCAACATGCAGAGTATCCAAATTTTAAATACGACAAATCACAACTCTCGGAAGTCTTAAATCAAATAGAATACAATCGAGGGGTTTTGGACGGTGTTTCAAAACTTTTTTGTGCAGATGATATTAAAAATATTGAGATAAATGCCTTGCTTGAAGAGGCGATAAATACTTCTCTCATTGAGGGTGAAATATTAAAGCGAGATAGCGTCAGAGCATCGCTGCTTAAAAAACTTGATGCAAACTTCGATACCCAAAATGACAATTCAACCCACCAAACCGACAGATTAGTTGAAATTTTGATAGATTGCAATATAAATAAAAAATCGCTTACACAAGAGAGACTTCATGGCTGGCATAATTGTTTGTTTGAAAATCAATACAGTAAACTTCATAAAATAAGCGTAGCAAAATTTAGAACGAATGATGATATGGAAGTAGTATCAGGTGCTATCGGATTTGAGAAAACACACTATAAGGCACCATCTTGTGAAAAGATAGATGCAGATATGAACAATCTTTTACATTGGTGCCAAACAAGTGAAGAAAATATTTATATTAAGAGTGCCATTGCCCACTTATGGTTTGTGTCGATTCATCCTTATGATGACGGCAACGGCAGAATTGCAAGAGCCATTACAGACTATTTGTTATCAACGAATACCTCAAATACTCAGTTTAAACTCTACTCCATATCTACGGCTATAAATAATGACAGAAAAGGGTACTATGAGATTTTAGATAAAACTACAAATCTTTTTATAAACAGAGATTTTGATATTACCCCTTGGCTTTTTTGGCATCTCGATATCTTAAACAGTGCAATGAAAGTCGCAGAACAAAATATTGAGTATATCGTTCAAAAAACAAAATTCTGGGATAAGCACAGAGATAAAAATTTGAATGAAAGACAGGTAAAAGTTTTAAATAAAATTCTTGATAGAGGAGTTGAAAACTTTGAAGGCGGACTCAGCACCAAAAAATATATGGCAATAAGTAAAAAAAGTAAAGCCACTGTTGCAAGAGATATTGCAGAACTTGTTGCACATGGGTGTATAAAACAGGTCAAAGGTACGAGTGGAAGGAGTGTCAGATATGATGTACATGTGTGAAAAATAGTAAATTTAACGGTGATAATATAGAATATGATATGCATACTTTATATTAAATATTACCTTATTTAAATGGATTAAAAATGCAAATAACAGTACATGGAACACCGACAGCCCTCGACGGAAAAGAGTTGCAAGTCGGTAAGGAAGCACCTGCAGCCCGCGTAACAAAGCTGGATGGTACGCAAAATGTAATCGGAATGATAGCACCAAACTCTCAGTTGATTATAGCCATTCCCTCTCTTAAAACGGAGGTTTGCTCTTTGGGAGCAAAGAAGTTTAATGAGTTGGTAAAAAATCTTAAAAAACTTGACACCATAATGGTAACGACAGATGACATAGAGTTTGTAAAAGAGTTTGTCAAAAACGAGTGCATAGAGAGTGCCAAAATAGTGATAGATAGCAACCTTCAATTTGGCAAAAAATTCGGACTCTTAATTACAGAGGGCAAGCTAAAAGACCGTCTTGCACGCGCTGTTTTTGTTATTGACAGAGAGGGATTAATCGCCTATAAAGAAGTAGTTCCTGAGATAGTGGATGAAGTAGATTATGATGCCTGCATAGCCGCTATAGAGAAAATAGCAAGCGAGAAAAAGAAGGGTCATACGCATGAAAATTGGATGAGTGTTTAAGATAGCGATAAATGTCTGACATATATGAACATACATCTTTAACACCTCTTCGCGTTGCGCGAGAGAGCGGCTATATTGATTGGGCTTCCCGACCCGCAATATTCAAACAATACCCTGAATTTTTATATCGAATTTCATTCTCCGACCATGAAGCCCTTAAAGTAATAGAGCTCTCCCGTAAAATAACTGCACAAACAAAGAGAGGCGATAGGTCATATTATCAGCTAAATACTCCATCCGCCGGCAATCTGCATCCGGTGGAACTTTATGTTCAGATACGCGCGCTCAAAGGTATTATCAGCGGTATCTATCATGTGGATGCTTTGAACAACTCTCTTGTTCTTATACGAGAAATTGAGAAAGAGGGGATTGAACCAAGTGTAGGTTTGAGTGAAAAATTTAACGGTATTATCTTTATTGTCTCGAGTGTTCCATACAGAAGTGAGTGGAAATATCGAGATAGAGCTTTTCGTTACTGCTTTCTCGATGCCGGGCATCAGATAGGCGCAATAAATGCGGCTGCAAATTTTTGTGGACAGAGTGTGACAATATTGTCGGAATTTGATGCAAATAGTCTCAATATTCAAATGGGATTTTTGAATCAAGAGTTTTGTTGCGGGGTTTTAGCAATCGGCTCTACGAGAATCATGGCAGTTGAGAGAATAAAATCACCACTCATGCAAGTCGCACCGACTGACTATTGTGAATCCAATGATTATATCACCACTGAGATATTGGAGCAGGGAGTTTATTCTGCCATTGTAGATGAAATAAATTCGACGGTTGACGAAAAGGCTATTTTACAAAGACGCTCTGCTAGATATTTCTCTCAAAACAAAATGCCAAAAAGCCGGTTTGAACACTTTATGCAGTTGAGTACAAAGATGTCAAAGTCTCTATATTCGGTTGTTTTGCAAAGTGATTTTATAGAAGCAGGAGTGTACAAAAATGGCAAGCTCATAAAAGTCGGTCACTTTAGCAAGGAGATAACAGAGCTCTTGGTAAATCAAAATTTTGTAAGCAATGCCTCCATGGTAGTCGTGATAACTTCAGAACAATTTAACTCTAATGAGCTGATGAACGCAGCCGCAAGCGCACACAGAACCCAATTAGAAGCACAAATGGATGGTGTCGGCTTTAGCGGAATAGGAGCTTTTTATGATGAGAAACTCCAGAAATTTTTGCAGACAAAAGAGTATATTTTATATGTTTATGCCATTGGCTCAAACAGTTAAAAAGGATAAAATGAATGAAAAATGTAAAGATAAAAAAGCCTAGAAACTTGGAAGCTGAAAAAATTATGAATATCTATAAGTTCTTTCATAATGGTTAACATAAGATAAATTCTATTGGAAATACATATAGTTAAAATCCCTACTTTACGGCGTTTTGTCTTTATTTATAAAGGCTTTTTATGTGTATAACAACAAATACTCTTCTCAAAAACTTAAAAATAAAAACTAAATATTTTTTTAAGCTTTTGAATGATTGCGGTTTCTCTAAAACTAATATTTTTAGTTTGGAAGATTTAAAAGTGCTTCGTGACTGTATAAAAACGAAACATTATAAATCTAAATTATTGGTTCTTGAAATTAACAAAAAAATTGATTTGTTAAAGGCTCAAAAATGAGTATCTTAAAAAAGTCATTTCAGATTAATTTTACACAAGTTCCGAATTTTATCATTAATGATAAAAAAGTTTCTTTAAAAGCAAAAGGATTGTATTTATATATGGTTTCAAAGCCTGACAATTGGGAGTTTTCTCTTAATGGTATGGAGTTTCAACTACATGAGAGTAAAGGTGCTATTTTAAGAATTATGGATGAACTTATTGAATTTGGATATCTTGAAAAAATAAAAAATAGAGTTGGTTCTTTTCAAGGCAAAAACGATTATATTCTTCATTTAGAGCCACAAAATACGCCAGAGTTCCATAATGAGACTCTCAGTATGAGACTCCCATTATGTGACTCTCAAAATGGAACCACAAGTAATACTATACAAAGCAATAAAGATATAGTAATACCTACTACTAGAGAAGATTTTTCTTTTAATCAATTTAGAGAGATTTTCATCTCAAAGTACAAACACGGTTTTCATCTTGCAGATTGTAAACCTTGGAAAAAAGAAACTCTTTTTAAAATTGATGATAACGGTCTGATTGTAAACCTTACAAATAATAAATTGCTTTCAAAAGATGAAGCCTATGTTATTTGGAATTATTTATTTAAAAATGAACTAAAAAGGCTCAAAGATGAAAAATAAAAAACCTATGGCTTCAATGTTTCCTGAAATTGCTTTTGAACATAAAAAAGCTGGTCGCCCTACTTTGCCAGATACTTCAAAAAGAAATAAAAAAGTTGTCTTTTATTTAAATGGTTACGAGGAGCTACAACTTGAAAAGCTCAAAATTAGCCTTTTGAATCACTCCCCTGCTCTGTCGTTAAATGATTTTTTTAGAAAGGTAATTTTTCATTATGATGATACTCTTCTTGATTTCTTGGATTTGTCACCGATTGATGAAGTCAAAAATCATTTAAAGACTAAGAGAGCTTATGGTTCTATTTTTGATTTGGAGAAACAAAAATGAAAAATTGGACTGAAAAAGAAATTAGATTTTTGGAAGATAATTATCATATTTTATCTCCTGAAAATATTGCTCTTAAATTAAATCGTACTATTGATTCAATTTATAATAAATCAAAAAGGCTTGGTATTCAAAGAACTAATAATAATTGGACTGAAATTGAAATTCAATATGTTCTAGATAATCTTAATATTTTAACAAAAAGACAAATATCTAAGAATATTAATAAAGATGTTTCTACTATCAATAGATTTTTATTAAAGTTTTTTCCTCATCTTTATTCTTCAAAAGATATATTAGGGATAAACAAAAATGAAAACTAAAAAAGAAGATTGCCCTGTTAAAAAAATTTGTAAGTTTTTGAATGTTAAACAAAAAGAACTTTCTGAAATAATTGGTGTGAGTGAGGTAACTGTTAATAGATGGGCTAGCGGTTCTGTCGTAACTCCTTTTGTCATTGTAAAGCATTTTGAATTATTAGAAGAGAATCATATTTTAAAAGAAAAAATTAAATTGGTTGATTTGATAGTTTCTTCTTTTCAGAAATTAAATGTTAAATAAAAATATTTAATTTTCTATGATATACTTCTTTTTGAAATACATATAGAACCGTCTGAATGACTATCAGACTATCGACAAGATAAAGGTTAAGGCTTTCGGGTCTTAGCCTTTTTTTTTGCTAATTTTTTTAGCATGGTAGGGGTGGGAGTGGATTTGTCGAGAAAGGTTCTGTATGTATTCTCGCATAATAATAGTCTTTTTAGTGTTGATGGTGTTCGCACCCGCTCTTCATTAATCAAAACAGAGGGATTCGTCCTCCCTCTGGCTATTATTTTATTTCCTCTTTTTTTAAAATCAAAAAATAATTCAACTTCATAAATCTAAAAAATGTTCAATCTAAATTTAATGTGAATTTTAACGATTTTCGCAAATCGTGGTTTTTACTATGTAAAAAAATATTCATTTTAAATTTTAGTGTTTATGCGTTTTTTTTGTTTTTTTCTCTTAAATTACAATTTCTAACAATTAATAATTCTTCATAATCATTTAAAGCCTCAAACTTAGAAAATATTAAGAATTGAGCGGTTAAAGTTTCCTTAATTCAAAATTAAGGTTGAAAAAATGGCTGACGAAATAAAAAATCCTCAAAATCCTCAAAATAAAGTTGTTGAAGCTCCAAAAGAGTTTCAAGGTGTTTTTTCTCATGGTGTTTTAGAGGGTGTTGAGGCTCAATTAAGTGGCTCATACGAGGGTACTAAATACCCTGCAAAATGTATTTTAAATTTTTCAACTCTTGAAAAAATTGTAAAAGATATTAAAGGCACGAAACTTGAAACAATGGCTAAAAGAAATTTTAAGGTATCTATTCCTACCACGGATGATGAACTTGCTGATTTGTGTAAAGTTTGGGATTTAAAAAGAAATCAATTTCTTGAACTCCGTATGATGCCTCCAAAAGATGGTACTTTCTTACTTTCAAACGAAGATTAAAAAATGTCTGATAAATGCCCTTTGGTTGTTGCTCATTTATTTTGCTTACAAGCTAAAATCAAGCGTTTATCAGTTGAGAACTATGTAAAAAACAAAGATGAAATTGAACATCTAAGATTTATTAGAAATTTGAGTTTATCTGTTAGAAACAAAAAAATAATTTCGCTCTAATCAGTCGTGATATTGATTAAAGCGGAGTTATCACGAACTTACGCACATTTTATCTATAAGGGGTTTCTTATGCAAAGATTCCAAAAAATTTCTAAAAAAGTTCTTGCTCTTGGTGCTGTTGTTGTTTTAGGTGCTGTTAATGCTCAAGCTGCTCTAGTAGCTCCAACATTTGCTGCTGATGACGCTATAACTGTTGGAACTGCCGTTCTTACTGGTCTTGCTCTTATCTGGGCTATCAAAAAAGCTATGTCTTTGGCTAAATAGTTATGACGCTTCCAACTATAGATTTATTACAAGTCACTTACCTATTTAGTACGGTTCTTGTAACTCTAGCTATTTTTTGGAGTATTCACAAAGCTATTTCAATTTCTAAGACTCATTAGCTCTTATGGGCTTTTGAGTAAATCAAACAAGGTTTAAAAATGAAATATTTTAAAAGTTTATTTTTTGTAATAGCATTTTCAAATATTTTAAACGCTGATTTTTTGATTCCAGAAAAAAATACTTGTGTCTCTGAGTATTATTTTCAAGCTGACAAAATGTATTACCGCCGTTCTGATACTCATATTTTATATTTTACGACAAATTTATATTCTGTAAATATAAAAGATGGTTATGACTATAACTCTACTACTGACATGTGTATTCCTCATTCTGTTGTTATTCTTGGTATGGATTACAAAGATTTCAATTTTCTTCTTGGTCTTATAGGTGTGATAATAGGCGGAGTTTTTATGTTTTTTACAATTGACGCATTCATTAAAGTAGGTGGTAAAAAATGATTTTAATTGAAATGACAGACATGGCAGTTATAAACTATTTTGCAAGCATATTAATAAATATTACTGCGGTAATAGCTCCTCTCTTTGGTGCTATCGCTTTTACGAGATACTAAAATGAAAACTTTAAAATTTATTTTAATATTCATTTTTTTCGGTTTTAGCTCTTTGTTTGCTTATACAAGCAAAGTTTTGACTACTACTGTACTTAGTGCTAATTTGAGTTATTATAATTCTTCTTCAAATGATAATTGTTTATATTCTGATTCTGTTGTTAATGGTTGGAACGACCCATTGGCAGTGCATAGTAATAGTTATTGTACAAATGTTATGACTTTACCTGTTGGTAATACTGTTGATAGTTGTAAATATCAAAGTGATTGGATTGTACAATCTTGTGATACTTCTACTAATCCTGATAGAACTGTTTATAAATCTGCTGTTTATTACGAGATGTCTTATCATTGCTCTAAGGAAGATTTAACAACTCCTTGTCCTGCTGGTCAATCTCTCGATTCTAGCACTTGTACTTGTTACACTCCGTGTGCAAACCCTGTTCCTCCTATTGGTTTTAATAAAATTGCAGATTACAATACTTTTGCGGAGTGTTCTGCTGCTATCCCTGAATTAACATCTTTGGGCTATTTACATGTATCTTGTATTACTGATTGTCCTGACCCTTTAGGTAATCAAGGTATGTCACATGCATTGTCTGACACAACTCTTACATGTACACCTCCTAAAATTATGGGAACAGTTGTTGTCGGCGGTACTCCCGTAAATTCTTGTATTAATCCGCCTTGCCCTGAATTTCAAACTTTCGATTCTGTTTCTAGTACTTGTAAATGTGACGACAATACAACTGTTGTATTCAATCATCAATATTGTATGCCTGATACAAACGGCGATGGTACTGCTGATTTGCCTACACTTACACAAGATACTGACGGCGACGGTATTCCTGATGTTATGGATTCAGATTCACCTTGGTATGGTCAGTGTTTCGGTGCTGATGAATCAAAAGTTGCTTTATTTTATGGTAAAACTTATCAAACAAGTTTTTATTCTTATTTCGGCAAGTCACTTGACGCTTATTGTGGCGATAAAGTTTCAACTGGTGGAACTGGTCTCTCTTATTGTGACGGTGCTTTTGATAGACATGATAAAAATTCTGCTTGTGTTCAAAAATATTGCTATATTCACGACACTACAAAATCAGATTACAATAAAAATCCGTGTCAAGAGTTGTGGGATCTAGTTTCTAATTCTTGTCCTGCTGGTCAAGTTCCGACTGGTTATGTAGAATGCACGCACAACGGTTTAAATGTTACAAACAATACGATTAAATGTGTTGTACCTGCTGAATTGCCCTCCCCTGATACTCAAACTGCTGACGATTGTAAGAATCTTTGGAATCAGGTATTTAACGAAACTACAAAAAAATGTGAGTGTGAGCCTACTTATTACATTAATGAGTGGGGCGATTGTTGGAAGTCTAATTTAGACGCAAACTCAACTCCTGACGAGATAGCGAATGATAAAAACGCTCAATATCAGAACGCTGTCAATAAAGATAGTTCTATGACTACACAAGAAGCAATAGATACTGCAAAAGCAAACGCTGAAGCTCAAAATAGACAATTAACAACCTTATCTGATTCTATCGGCGGTCTTCGTGATGATTTAAACGGCACAAATTCCGCTCTTGGTGATATAGGTGACGATTTAAACACTTCTAACGCTTTGTTGGCACAAATTGAAAAGAATACACGCAAAGATAATAATGTTTCTGGCTCTGCCGCTGAACAAGATGCAAATGCTTCTGATGGCGGTTCATTCGGTTTTGTTAGAGATAATCTGCAGGGTATCATTGAAAAATATAAAATTGATATAACTCCTACATGTGGCACTATTACTTCTATTTCTGCAAATTTTCACGGTCGCACTCTTGTCTTTTTTAGTCAGTCTGCAATCAATTTACTTCCTATGGCTGAAATTAAAGCGTTTATTATTTTTCTTTTTACTATCTCTGCTTTATCAATTATATTTAGGACTAATTAAATGGATTATGTAGTTAAAGTATTGTTTTTTATCCCTTTTATGGGCTTGGTTTATCTTGTAATTGACTATTTTAAGGGATTGTTAACATTTACTTTAATGAATGTCCCTTTCTCTTCTGTTCTTTGTCAATTTGGTGTTTATGATGGCTTGTCAGTTTTCTTCACTATTTTAATAAGTGCTTTTGCTGTTAAACAAGCCGTGAGTTTTATGAAATGATAACTTTTTTATTGGGGTTACCTAGGCTCAGGTAAAAGCTATTATGCTGTCGATAGAATTTTTAACAATTTCTCTTTAGATGAAGAGGCTAAAAAAGATAAAAAAGTAACTTTTAAAAATTGTTATACAAATATCAATGAGTTCAATTTTGATAAAGTTGAGAATGTTTTTAATCTTGAATTTGATGTTTTTTACAAAGTACTTGTAGAATTACATGCACTGCACAAAGCAAAAAAGACGGATGAGGAACTGCTTGAATTTTTAGTTAAAGCAAACTTCAAAGATACGCTTTTTGTAATTGATGAAGCGCACAATATTTTTGATAAAAGAGATACTGTTCTCATCTGGTGGCTCTCTTATCATAGACACCTCTATCACGAAATTATACTTATCACTCAAAACCTCGCACTCATAGAGAGCAAATATAAATCATTCTCTGAATTCTTTTACAAAGCTCAAAGCCAATCTTTAACGCTTGATAAAAGATATTTCACTTATACAATTTTTTGCAGTTCCCGAATGAATGCAGCATCAAAGAGCGGCAAATTAAAAGTAAAGCGAAACAGTAAAGTTTTTGAATTATATAAAAGTGGCGATAGCATAAATGCCTCTAATATAGTTCTAAAATTCCTTTTAATAGCAGCTGCAATTTTAGTTGTTCTTGTAGCTTTTTTTAAATTTTTCATTATGGATAAAGGTAAAAAAGAAGTCTTAGAAGCCCCTACAGTTCACGCTTCTACTGATAAGTCTGATTTATCTGCTCGCCACCAGGTGCAACAAACTATAGAACCGGAAAAAAAAGATTATGCAACTCTTGTTTTTTTTCAGCTCACATGTGGAATGAACAAATGCCAAAACAAAGACATGACAATTCCCCCTGCTCTTCTTAGCAATTTCATTACAGATAAAAGCGTGACGGTTCTATTCAAAGAGAAAAAAAGTGACTTTCTCTATATCTATTATTTAGAGAGCTCACAAGAGTTTTACAATTTCTTAAAACCACAAAAAGAGGATTACAATAATGAAAAAAGTGACAAAAAAAGCAATATTAACTTTGGCTCTATTATGCCTAGCTCCAGCAGTGCAAGCAAATGAAAATCAGGATATTCCGCTCTCGTTCTTTGCTGAGAAAGTAAGCTTACAAAACAATATCAACATTTACATTGATGAAGATCTAAAAGATAAGCTTGTATCTCTTTATGTTCCCGAGCAGATTTCAAATTCTGATTTATTAACGCTCTTTCAAACAACTGTTTCAAAGCTAGATTACAATCTTTTAAAAGTTGGCGAAACTTACTATTTAAAAAAGAAGTTTGAAAATGTAGATTTAGAATTCAGCTACATCTATAAGCTCGCCTATAATACCTCTGAGGATTGTAAAAGCGTACTTACAATTTTAAAAGTGCCTTTTACTTACCTTTCTGATTCAAACTCTTTCATTATCACTACGACCGAAAAAAAGTACCTCGAGGCTGAAACATTTTTAAAAAAAGTTGATTCTAAGCAAAAGCAAGTGGTTCTAAAAATAGTTATTTTAGAGTTTCAAGATGCAGATATTCAGGAACGGGGTGTTCAGTGGTCCAGTATTTTTGATGATGCAACAGGTGTCACCAAAGTAGCTATAAACACAATTGTAGCTCCTCTTAATACAAAGAACCTCACATTGTCTAATATTGACTTCTACGGTGCGCTAAAGCTCTTAAATGACAATAAAATCATCAGCGTTAAGCAATACCCTTACATTCTCGCTAAAAATAATCAATCTTTCAAATTTGAAGCAGTTGATAATATTCCTTATCTGGTCACTACTACAAAAACACAAGCATCAAATACAAGTGAGCAAACTTCCATCGAGTATAAAGATGTAGGTCTTAAAATTAACGGCAAAAGTTTTGTATATGATGATTACATCACTTTAGATTTAGATTTGACAATTGAGGATATTGTAGGTTCTGCAATTACTACAATGCCACAAGTTTACAAGCGACACTTAATCAGTAATTCAAATGTAAACTATAACGAGGTGCTTATGCTCTCTGGCATCAAAAGAAATAAAATCGAAAACAATGATATTAATATTCCTTTTTTCTCAAATATTCCTTACCTTGGAGAGATATTCAAATACTCCTATAAAACAGATAAACAGCTCAATATAACTATTTCAATTGAGGTATTAAAATCTGATGAGAATAACAATACCAAATAAAAAAGGCGACAACGAACGAACGAAAGAGTGAGCTTGCGAACGAGAGAGTGAGAGAGGCGAAGCCTCTTGATACTTTATAATAAAACTTCCGCAGTAAGTTTATAAAAAGGACAAAAAAATGTATGGTTTAAATACTGATATTAAAAAATATATAGATAAAAAAATAGAAAAAAATAAGACTTTTTTAAAAAATCTAACTTTCTATACTGAAGATTATAATCTCGTTTCAATGTTTGATTCTGATATGAATGCAAATTTATCACCACAAAGATATTTTGCAGAAGTTTCTAACCGTGTAAACACGATTTTTAAAATATCAAAAGAACTAAATCTTTATCCTGCATTTGTAACGATTACGGCACCCTCTGAGTATCACAACAGCTCTGCAACTTTTAATGGTTCAACTCCTCGTGGTACTGCTTTGCATTTGTCACAGTTATGGAAAAAATTTCTTAATTTAAAAGTATTCACACATATAAAAAATAATAGCGGTCATAATATGATTTATATAAGAGTGTATGAGCCTCACAAAAGCGGTGTGCCACATTTGCACGCTATGATATTTGTACCAAAAGATTATATCAAAGAAGTTGAGAGCAAATTTTACGAACATTTTACAAAGTTCACTATAAATAAAAAAGCTCTCAAATTTATTACAAATTTTTCACATGCACGCTATGAAGATTCAAAAGGTGCGATAGCTTATATTCTTAAGTACATGAATAAGACATTTAAAAGTGCCAAAGATGACACCATGACAAATGAGGCTTATTATTTCGCATATCACGGCATAAGACGCTTTATCACTTCGCAAACTCTTATCCCTCTTTGGATATATCGAAAAATTAAACATAGTGCAGATACTAGAGATTTGCATAAACTTACTAATCAATACAAAAACGGTCATATTTATCATTCTTTTGATAAAACATACATAAATGAGCGTTACCTTAAAAAAGAGGTCATAGAGTACTCTCATGACCATGTAGAAACTATTGTAACTGTCGAGGAAAAAATCATTTTTCAAAAAAATCATTTTATATCTTGTCAGTTTCAAAATTTTAATTTAGTTTATGAAGATGTCCCCTGCTCTTGGAATAAAAAAAAGAATCTTATTCCAATTTTTGAGAATGGTAAAATAACTCATTTTTATAAAAATGGTAAAGTTACAAAATATAATAAACACATCACTAGCATGAGCGATTTAGAGTTATATTCATATTATGAGGATTATGATGTAGATAATGGCTCGTATGTGCATTATTTGGCGGTTCGTAATTTGTTAATATCTAAAAAGCTTTTACATGGTCAGATTTATAATCTAAATAATTTTAGTTTGGATATTTTCTTTAATGGTGTGAAATTGAATGAGATTTATCTATTTGATTTCAAAATTGTTTTTTAAATCAAGTGTCATTTCATGTGTAAATTTTATTATTCCGTCTTTTTTGCATATGTAATATTTACTATTACTTATTAATATATACTTCTTCGCTCCAATTACATCTTTTTTATAATTAAATTCTGGCAGCATTATGTTTTTTTTTATATTTTGTTCTGTTGATACATATTCTTTAAATATTTTTCTGCATTCATGTACTTTGTTTATGTCAAGATTAAATACTTGAGTGTCTGACATAAGTGTGTTTGTTGTTTTGATTTCTTCTTGAGCTTGACATGAAGGAATGAATATTGTAAAAAATAATATATATAAATATTTGATTTTAAGTTCTTTTTAATTGATTTAATATAGAATATGGGGTGCTCAAACGAAAACTCTAATTTTCGCTTAAGCTAAAATCAACTTTAAAGGCTTTCCGCTTTGGTTGAAGTAGGTATTTTAATTTATATTTTCTTACAGAACCCTTAACATAAGATAAATTCTCTTGGAAACTCTCCCCCTTTCTGTAAGAAAATGCTGACATAAGTATAAAAAATATTGTTGGATACTTTCACGAAAAGCAAAAGCACCGTTTGGTCGTCCACTGCTTATATTTCAATAAACTCTTTACTCTCTATTCCAAGCGCTATACCAACCGCTTCATTATAGAGTACCCCATCATAAGTATTTAAAGAACTTATCATAATGGGGTTTTTTTGACAAATCTTTTCAGCCCCGTAACGAGCCAGCTCTTTTATGTACGGGAGTGTTGCGTTCGTTAAGGCGTGGGTTGAAGTTCTTGGATATGCTCCCGGCATATTTGCCACACAGTAGTGCACAATCCCCTCCTCTACAAAAGTCGGTGTCGTATGAGTTGTGGCATGTGAACTCTCAAAACATCCGCCTTGATCAATAGAGACATCGACTAACACACTCCCCTTTTTCATCTTTGACAACATTTGACGCGTAATAAGTTTCGGCGTTTTCGCTCCGTGAATAAGTACCGTTCCTATAATTACATCTGTATGTGGAAGTAAGGAGAGAATTGTTTCACTAGAGCTGTAAAGAGTAGTGACATTTGCCGGCAAAATATCATTAAGATAGTGTAAACGCTCTGTATTAATATCTAAGATAGTTACATCTGCTCCTAAACCGGCTGCAACTTCTGCCGCGGCTTTGCCGGCAACACCACCGCCAAGAACCATCACTTGTGCGCGAGGTGTTCCAACAACGCCTCCGGCGAGTATTCCACTTCCACCATGATAACGTCCAAGATGAACAGCACTCATAAGCGATGCCATCTTTCCTGCCACTTCACTCATAGGCTCTAAAAGTGGTAAATGACCTTTAATCTCTAGAGTTTCGTAAGCAAAGGCACGGATTCCCTTTTCAAGTAAAAAATGTGTCAGTGCTTCATCCGCAGCAAGATGCAAATATGTAAAAAGAGTTTGATTTTGCTTAAACAGCTCATATTCTTGAGCAATTGGTTCTTTAACCTTAACAATTATTTCTGAAATATGAAACACCTCTCGGGCACTTTTTAAAATAGTAGCTCCGGCTAGAGCATAATCAGTATCACAAAAACCACTGCCTACACCGGCACCCTCTTCCACATACACTCTATGCGCTTCTTTTACGAGTTCCTTTACACCCGAGGGTGTCATTGCAACACGATATTCATCTGTTTTAATCTCTTTAGGTACACCAATAATCATCTTAACCCCTTTTTGCGAAAGAAGGGATTTAATAGCTTCCTTCTCCGACTGTAATAACAAAGTTATCATCAACTGCTACAACATCAAACGCATGTTTTGAACAAAATGTTTCATTCAACTCTTGTGCCCATGCCCGAGCAACCCTATAAGCATTCTCTTTGTCATCAAATGTTTTAATTTGCGGCATCTCCTTACGAATTGCACACTTACACATTTTTTCTACTACAACATGATATTCCATAATATTACCTTTTTAATTTAACTATTGCATTAACTATTCTGATTAACTATATCTCACAAGCCTCTACAAACCCACCACTCTCTACAGAGATTACGAAATTATCATCTACCTCTACAACATCAAAACCATGGTTACCGCAAAATGTATTGTTTAGGTTATCCGCCCACTCATGAGCATATTCCTCCGCTTCTTCCTTGCTCTCAAAACTGCGAATCTGCTGAATAGCTTTTTTTTTGGCACAGCTACACAGTTTTTCTATAACTACATGATGCATAAGTTAAGACAACTTGCTATTTTCAGAGATGAGATAGAGTTGGTCTTTGAGTTTGTTTAACTGTTTTATGATTAAATCGTGATATTCGTCGCTCAAAACATAATGTTGCTCCATGAAGTCATACATCTTGTCGATATTTGTATATACCTCGCTTAAAAGTTTTTCTTTGATCTGTTCTTCTATGCTCATGAAAGTCCTTTTAAAATGATACTTGCATATAGTGTACTAACTGAAGATAATTATTTGACTTTTGGTAAAATGTCGGTCTTTAAAGGGTGAAAATGAAATATATTATAGACATGATAGACGATATACGAGAAAATATACAAAACGCTGAAGACTATTCCCTTTTGGCTATGCTATTAAAAGAAGACAGTTCTGGAAACTTGCAAAATGCAGGTGAGAAAATAGTTACATCTTTTACCATTAACCATGACGCAAAACAGCTACGGTTAGGATTTTTGGATGAGAAAGCTACGACAAAAGAGTTGTTAACATATGTAAATTCTCTAGAGATGCAGGCTTTGATGTACGAAGTAATGGTAAAAATTTCAAGCGAGCATCCGCTTATGTCTGTTATCGGGTTTGGTGAGAACCATGAAACAAAACAATATATCTTTTTTGTGATGACTTAATTATTAAAAATTTCTATCGATATTTTTAGTCTCTTCGTCAAGCCAGTTTGATTTCAATCTTTTTATTAAATGTATTTGCTATCTTTTGTAAAAAGTCAATACCGACATTTACTGAACCATTTTTTATTCTACTGATAACCGTTTGTGTTGATAAGGCTTGTGTATCCGAGTATCCTTTTGAGGATTGAATTTGAATTGGCGCTTTAAATTATATTTATTCATATGTCTTTATAAGCTCTTCAATACAATCTTCTGTCAAATCATAGTAGCCATTATACATTTTACTTTTTAGGAAAATTAATTGATTTCCTATGAAATCTTTTATTATTTTTTCTGCTTTATATTTATTCCATTTTAATTTCACTATTGCTTTATTCACTAGCATGGTTGAATCTATGTTTTGAATTCCTTCATCATAAATTATTCTTAAAATTGATAATTCATCATTGTTAATATTAAATATTATTTTTAAATTATTTTCTTTTTCAGTAAACTTATTTACTTCATTTTTTTGTTCATTTGAGTTTATTTTTTCTTCTTCCTCAAAATGTCTTTCAACTTCTGCGTTTCTATCATCTTCCTCTACTGATTCTCTAGCTTCTTGTTCTATTCGATATTTCTTTTTAGCTAATTCCATATCCTCTTCTACTGTTTTATTCTCAACACTATTTTTTTCATTTTCTGCAATAATCTCTTTAAGATGTTTTATTTCTGTGTCTTTTTCATCAATTTCTTTATTGAATTCTATTTCAAGTTTTAAATGCTTTCTTCGTATATCACGAGATTCTTCTTCTGATAAGAGTTTTTTATCATCTATTTTTTGTTTATCATCATTTAGCTTTTTTTTGTGTCCGTACCAAAATGTATAAATCCATTTTTCAGGATATGGAAAAATGAATATAAATACGATTGAAGTTAATAGCGGGAGTATCAATCCTTGAAATGTAAAATGTAACCAATCATGATAAAGAACATAATCTATATATGAAAACTTATCTTCTACATTCTTAGTTGAAAGAAGTACAAAAATTGTTTTATAGTTCCATAATATCCATGAAATTATAAATCCTCCAATTAATGGACTTGATATTCTTTCATTTATAGTATCTAAGATTGATTTTTTTATTTCGTCCATTATATCTTCCCTTCCTACTTCAACTTACCGCTACTAGCTTTCAATTTATCAAGATGTTTCTCTATTGCTTCAATACTTTCATCTAATGCGAAGCCTTGATTTATCATGGTTTTTCTTTTCCCCAATCATCTGCTATTACTTCTAGCACTTGCAAAATTGCAAAGACTTCAATGAATGGTATCAGAAAGTCACTTAACATAAAAAACAGACGCAGTCACATAACATCATGATGAGTTTGATGTAATAGGCATTATCCGGATTAGCAAGTCAGAATAGTCATTAACTTTAATACACTTCATCATGTGTGCCTATATCAATGGGGATTATCTCATTATTTTGAATAATAAAGTCGATAATCACTCTGTAATCCATATTGATTGAGATTGAATGAAATTCGTAAAGCTTCCCTTTTAATTTATGAAGTCTAAGCGATGGATGGTAGGGATTAACTTCAAGTATCTCAACTGTTTTGATATAGCGCTCAAGCACATCGGGATGTCTTTTTAGAAACTTTTTGAGTTTTTTGAGGTATTCGTCGGTTCTAATTATTTTGTAGTTCATGCATTAATTCTTCGATATGCTCTGCTGCGCTTTGCGTTTTGTATTTACCCTCTTGAATCTCTTGCATAGTTTTGATATGTGCCATGTCAAGCTCATTTGCTCTTAACTCTTTATATCTCTCAATATCAAGAACTACAAACTTATCTCTACCTCTGACATTGATAACAAGTTCATCAAATTTTTCTAAAAGAGTTGCAAATATTGATACACCTTTTGTTTTTACATCGTTTGCACTGATGGTCATAATAGTATCCTTAATAGTACTTTAGAAAGTATTTTAACATGTATTTAGAAATTAATCAATAACCCAAAGTTCAATGTAGTCTGTTTTTCTAAAAATTGCAGATGGAAGTTTTGAGGGTAAAGCCATCCCATGAATTCAGGATGGCTTAGGAGAATGAAGAAAAAAATTATAAATTAACGAACCAAGTCGAAGAAGTAGTCAGTTGAAGCGATATCTTTTGTCTCTTCATCTAACTGGTCTAACACTTTGTTTGTAATCCATGTCAGCAAGTTAATTGCACCGTCGTATCCGCTGATTGAGTAACGGTGTAAGTGGTGACGGTCAAATATCGGGAAACCTATATAGATTAACGGTATTTTAGTATCACGCATAAGCTCTTTACCGTAACTGTTACCAATCATAAAATCAACCGGTTCCGTAAAAAGTAAACTTCTCATGTGCCATAAATCTTTACCTGCCCATACATGACAATTTGCTGCTGCAGGAGATGTGTCAAGCATAGCTCTCATCTCAGCTTCCCAACCTTTTGGTGCGTTGTGACAAAGAACATGTGTTGGGTATGCACCCATTTCAAGTAAGAATGAAACAACTCCTATTAAAAAGTCAGGGTCTCCCCAGATTGCGAACTTTTTAGCGTGCATATACGGATAAGAATCCTGCATAGCATCCACTAAACGACCACGCTCAACTTTAAGTTTTTGCGGAACTTCAACACCTGTTAGTTCTGAAAGCTTCATAACGAACTCATCCGTTCCTTTAAGACCTATAGGATTAGAAACACCACCTGCATGTTTCCATTTTTTAACCATTTTCATAGTTTTAACGGTTGCATACTTTTGTAAAGAGATAGTCGCTTTAGCATTGATACAATCTTTTGCGTCTGCAATCGGTGTACCGCCTGCGAACATACTGTAATCACCCGCCGGCATGTCCCACTGATCAGAGTGATCACCCAACATTGTATATTCTGCACCGAAAGCTTCAACGATAGCTTTCACAGAACGGATTGAACCTATGTAAGTCTCAAACCCCGGGATAATGTTAATTTTACCGTTTGACTGCTCTTTCTTTTGCTCTTCAGTAAGCTGAGACAAAATACCGTGCATCATGTTGTCATAACCGGTAATATGACTTCCTGTAAACGACGGTGTATGCGCATAAGTGATAGGAAAATCAGCCGGTAAAAACTCACCGCCGTCTTCTTCTTTTGCAGCTAATGCAAACGCATACAAGTCATCACCGATAACTTCAGCCATACATGTAGTAGAAACTGCAATCATCTCAGGTTTGTAAAGTGCCGCACAGTTTTTAAGACCGTCTTTCATATTTGCAAGACCGCCGAAAACTGCTGCATCTTCTGTCATAGAGTCGGAAACACAAGGAGTCGGCTCTTTGAAGTGCTTTGTAAAGTATGAACGGAAATACGCAACACATCCATGAGAACCATGAACATAAGGCATAGTATTCTCAAACCCTAAAGCAACCATAACGGCACCAAGAGGTTGACATGCTTTCGCAGGATTTACAGTTATAGCTTCACGCGCTAAGTTTTTTTCTCTGTAATCCCAGCTTTTAGTCCATTCTGCAATCTCTTCAACTTTGGCAGGATTTATAGCACCCATGCCGCCTTCAAATTGCTTTTTGTTCTCTAATACTTCTTTATACTCAGGACGTTGAAACAGTCTTTGACCATTTACTATATTTTCAAGCTCTTGCATTACGCTTCTCCTTCTTTATCCCATGGTGCTTTGCTATGTCCCCAAACCGGAGAGTTTATCGCTAAATCCATGTCTGACGCAAAAATCGCAAAACCATCATATCCATGATACGGTCCGCTATAATCCCAAGAGTGCATCTGTCTGTATGGAAGACCCATCTTTTGAAATACATATTTCTCTTTAATTCCTGAAGCCACTAAATCCGGCTGAAGTGCTTTTACAAACGCTTCAAGCTCATATTCATTTACATCATCATAAATTACGGTTGAGCGGAAAATCTCATCTTTTGTTCTTTTGTAGTCATCATCATGGGCAAATTCATACCCGGTTCCGATTACTTCCATACCTAAATCTTCATAAGCACCGATAACGTGACGAGGGCGTAAACCGCCTACGAACAACATAACCGTCTTGCCTTCTAGGAGTGGACGATATTTATTAGTTATAGCATCAACTAACGGTTGATATTTTGCGATAACTTCTTCACATTTAGCTTGAATACTCGCGTCAAAGAATGCTGCGATTTTTCTTAGAGATTTAATAGTTTGGCTAGGACCAAAGAAGTTATACTCTATCCAAGGAATCCCATACTCTTTTTCCATGTGACGAGAAATATAGTTCATAGAACGGTAACAGTGAAGCAAGTTGAGTTTCACTTTTGTAGTTTGAACCATCTCTTTAATTGTTGCATCGCCTGACCACTGAGCTACTACGCGTAAACCCATCTCTTCAAGTAAAATACGGCTCGACCAAGCATCTCCACCGATGTTGTAATCTCCGATAATCGCTACATCGTAATCTGTAACTGCAACCGGCTCACCAAGTGTATCCGGCTTTGCATCAAAGATATAATCACGAACTGCATCGTTTGCAATGTGGTGACCGAGTGATTGAGAAACACCTCTAAAACCTTCACAGTTTACAGGAACAATTGTATGACCTGTTTTTTGAGCATACATTTTTGAAGCTGCATTGATGTCATCCCCGATAAGACCGATTGGACACTCTGATTGAACTGTAATACCGTTGTTTAATGGGAATAGTTCATCGATCTCTTCTAAACATTTTGTAAGTTTTTTATCACCACCGAAAACGATATCTTTTTCTTGGAAATCTGAAGAGAAGTTCATAGTTACAAATGAATCTACTCCCGTTGTACCGATATAGTAGTTACGGCGACCTGCACGGCTATATTGACCACAACCGATTGGACCGTGAGAAATATGAACCATATCTTTTACAGGACCCCAAACAACGCCTTTACTACCGGCATACGCACAACCACGCTGGCTCATAACACCGGCAACAGTTTTTTTGTTTGAACGAACATTTCCACAAGTTTTTTGACTCTCATCATCCGGTGAACCGACACCCAAGTGTTTTGCACGGTTTTTGGCAGCTTTTTCAGGATACGCTTTTAAAACTTCCTCAACTGCCGCTTTTTGTCTAGCTTCTAATGAACTCATAGGGTTCTCCTTAAAATTATTTAATA
>JBAZSX010000020.1:0-34785 GCA_041662225.1 Sulfurimonas sp. | reverse complement strand
AATTCAGACATTTATAAGTTTGGAGTTAAATCTTCAAATAAAACAGTAGAAAAACAAGAGGTGGTTTAAGTTTCAGAATGTAACTTTTTTTAAATTTAACTGCCCAATTTTAGAGTTCGTTTGACACAGAACTTCAAAGTTTAATAAAAAAATTAGATGTTAACTATTCAGAGGAAGAATCTTTACGGTACTCTGCTTACGCAGAAAGATGTGATACTTCCATTTTAAGTGACTTTTTGAGTGACTTTTTTCATGATGAGTTTCGATATGATGATTTTAGAGATGAAATAGAAAAATTAAAAAGTATGGGAGTTGATTTACAAGCGTCAACTCAAAGTGGAAGTAATTTATTGCATAAAATTCTATTTTATATACAAGCATATCATGAAACTTATTCTTTAGATAATCAAAATGATATATTTAGAATTAGTTTGTTTGAATATAATATTGACCCGTCATGTGCTATATTTGAAAATGACAAGTTCAATGGTACGATATTAGATACACATAGTGATATTGAATGCACTCAAGAAGAATTTATAAAAATAGCTGAAAAGATACGAGAGATTATATTTGAATATTCAATAAAATTATTTGATACTGGCAAGTTGAACTCTTTGTCATCAGTTCAACAACATAATCTGCTACTGATACAACTGCCATATTTTGATAAAGTTCAAAAACTTATTGAACTTGGCTTTAAGTTTGACAAGTTTAATGCTATTAAGTATTTATGGGAATATCGTATTTCTAAATCAGATAAAAAATATACAAAATTATATGAGCTGATAGATCTTATAATAGACAATAGCGAATATAAGAATAAAGATAAAATGATAAAGGATATTGAGAATTTTCGAGATATATTATCCATGGAAAACATAAATAGACTAATTGAAAAAGTTAAGGCTAAAAAGGATTAACAAAATGTCAGAAAGAACGATAGAAGAATATAGCCAGTTCTTTGAAGAGGTAAAAAACTTCCAAGTTGAGCAACAAAAACAAAAAATGCGTGGTCTAAATGACTACAATATGGTTAATGTGGTTAGAAAAGAGAATGCTGAAGTGGGCATGCACTCTAATGTAATTTATTCTCTTATTGACCCAAATGGTTTGCATTATCAAGATGATTTGTTTTTAAAGCTTTTCATACAAGAAGTATTGACCGATATAAAAGATGATTTTGGTGAAATAATTTCAGTTTATGCTGAAGAATCTACAAATGAAAATAGAAGGATTGATTTTACGATCAAAAGTTCAAAATACTATATTGGTATTGAAATGAAAATAGATGCTAAGGATTTACAAGATCAATTATCTCATTATGAAAATGATTTAAAAGAAAAAGCTAATCAAGATAATCAGCAAACGGTAAGAATTTATTATTTAACAAAAGATGGTAAAGAAGCTGCTCCTCGTAGTAGGAATGATATAACATATTTAAAAGTTTCTTTTGCAAAGCATATTTTAAACTGGATTAACAAGTGTCAAGTGGAAGTTAGGAATATAACTAACTTAAATGAAGCATTTGAAAACTACAAAGATATAGTTAAAAAAATTACAAATCAATATAGAGGGAATATTATGTTATTAGAAGATGAATTGTTAAGAAATAATGAAAATTTTGAACTTGCTAAAGATATAAGTAAAGCTTACCAAAAAGCATGGGACAAGTTAGAAAAATTGTTTGTCGACAAGGTTATATTAGATATTGAAAAATTAAATTTCAATATACAACGAACAGATAGGGATAGCTTTCACTGTTTAGACATTAAAGAAAAATATTTTATTAAAGTATTTCGCAATGAAGATGGGGTTACAATGCAGATAACTGATAAAGATAGTCCTTTTAGTATAGTTGATGAAAATAAAAAAGCACTTATTTTAAACCATTTACAAACAATAGCTAATTTTACAGCTGGATGGCCTAAAGTTTATGCGCTATTACTTATTCCGAATAGTGATATAGATAAATTTGATTATCTTGATTTAATTTCAAAAATTGTTAGTTCTGAACTATGACCCTCTCCAAATCCCAATACATAAGAGGCTTACAATGCCACAAGTCTCTTTGGCTTTACAAAAACAATCAAGAGTTAAGAGATAAACCGGATGCACAATCAGAGTCTAGCTTTAGCACCGGCTACCAAGTAGGCGACTTAGCAAAAGAGCTATTTCCACATGGCACAGAGATAGAGTTTGACAGCTCTGACTTTGATGGCATGATTCAAAAAACAAAAGACTTGATAGCAAATGGCACAGAAGTAATCTATGAAGCTGCATTCAACGAAGATGGCATTTTCGCCATGGCAGATATACTTGTCAAAAATGCTGAGATGTGGGATATGTATGAGGTTAAGGCTTCCACTCATGTTAAAAAGTATCATCTACATGATGCCTCTATTCAGTGGTATGCTCTCTCAAAGGCTCTAAAACTCAACCATGCTTATATGGTGCATATAAATAATCAGTATGAAAGAGTTGGCAAACTAGATGTAAAAGCGCTCTTCACTCTAGCAGATATTACAGATATTGTATTGGAAAAACAAGATGATGTAGCGATACAACTTTTAGAGATGGAGAAGATGTTAAAAGGTGATGAGCCAAACATCGATATAGGTGGGCATTGCAGTGACCCTTACGGATGTGATTTTATGGGACATTGTTGGAAACATATTCCACCTGAAAACTCGGTGTTTGATATAGCGTATGCAATGGGTAAACAGTGGAAACTTTATTATCAGGGAGTTCTTAGCATAGATGATGTTCCAGATAATTTTCATCTTGGAAAAAATGCAACTCTTCAATTAAAACATCATAAATCACAAGAGATAAAAATAGACAAGGCTAAAATTAAAGAGTTTTTAGACACAATAGAGTACCCGATGAACTTCTTTGATTTTGAAACTTTTCAAAACGCTATCCCAAGATTTGACAATCAACAACCTTACATGCAGATGCCATTTCAATATTCGCTTCATATCTTACAAGAAGATGGAACGCTAGAACACAGAGAATTTCTAGGAGATGAAAATAGTGACCCAAGAAGAGCTTTATCTTTACAAATGCTTCAAGAGATTACGCCGACAGGCTCCATAATTGCATTTAACAAATCGTTTGAACAGACTCAGATTAAAAACTTAGCACTGTTAAATGAAGACATGAGGAATGAGTTATTAGCACTCAATGATAGGTTTATCGATTTAGCACATCCTTTTCAATACAAACACTACTATCATCCAAATTTTAATGGTAAATACTCCATAAAAATTGTGTTGCCGACGCTGTTTCCAAATGATGACGAACTAGACTATAAAAAATTGGGCAGTATTCAAAACGGTGGCGATGCCATGGATACATTTGCTAATTTACATTTGCTCAAAGATAAAAGTCAATTGGCGGGGATAAAGAAAGATTTACTGGCTTATTGTAGGCTTGACACTTTGGCTATGGTTAGGATTTGGGAAAAGCTTTGTGAAGTGACTGCGAAGTAATATCTAACCAGACATAAAGCTGTCAAAAGTGTTTTATATACTTTTGAATGCTATAACAAAGGAAATATGAAATGAAGTATTTTGGTAAGTTTGAAAAAGATGAGAACAGTAGAGTTTATAGAACAAGAACATTTGTTTGCCTTGATGGGTCGTCACAAAGTATTGAACCTAATGTAACAGAAATTATTGGAACAATTTTTATGCTAAATCCAGGTAGTTCAAGACCACTTAATAGTGAACCGAATAGCCCATTTGAAGGCTATGCTTTTAATCAATATACAGACTTGGAAACAGATGAAACGATGAATGTTTTTATTGACATTTTTAGCAAGTTGCAAGGTAATAAGAAGTTTACTAAGGGTATTGTTGAAATCAAAAATTTATTTAATTATCGTGAAGGAACCCTCACTAATGATGATTGGAAATTTATTACAGATGACATTAAAAAAGATATAAATCATCTAAATATTAACAGCTCACCAACTTTTTATGGAGAATTTATATTTTTTGCTTGGGGAACCTCAAAGTTAATTAATAGTGAAATAAAATCTTATTCTCAACAAATATTCAACAAATCAAAAAAAGATAATATGAATATTTTATATATTTCACCAAAACCAGAAGTAGAATCAGAAAAGCACCTATCTTTTTATCATCCACTTGGTGGTCATTGGAAAGCAGATAAAAGAGAAAGGTTTAATAATAGTATTTTTGAGACATTCAATTCATTGCAAGCTCAAATAAATTTCGAATAAAGATGATTCGTTATCTTTCTTTTCATAAGCAGAAGTTGATAGATTTGAAAAAATACTATATTTAGTTTGAATATATTATGACGAACTAGACTATAAAAAACTGGGAATATCCAAAAATTGTGGCTATGCCATGGATGCATCTACCAATATTTAGAATTTGACTGTATTAATTAAGGAAAAGGAATAGATTTTATTAAATGTTACTTTTTATGTTATTTAGTATGTTTAAAGTGATATTACTAAAAATATTATTTCAGTTAAGAATAAACAAGATACATTGTATTGAAATTAAAAAAAAAGGATTAAAAAATGGGAAAGTGTAGATATTGTGGTCAGCAAGTAAGTGCAGGTGGTCCTTGTAGTAAAAGTCCATCTAAGTGGCATGTTGTTCTCAATCATGAAGAAAAATGCATTTATTGTGGTCAGCAAGTTAGTGCGGGTGGTTCTTGTCATAAAAGTCCTTCTTCAGGGCATGTAGTAGACAAAGGACCAAAGAAATGTATTTATTGTGGTCAGCAAGTATCTGCAGGTGGTTCTTGTCATAAAAGTCCCTCTGGCGGTCATGTATTAGGTGGTGGAATGTTGTAGTTATACATGATTTACTAAAGTGGCTATTTTTCAATACATTTTAGTAAATATATAATGCAGATACATAATCACTAGCCAAACATAAAGATAAAATAAAACTTTCCCTAAACAGACATAAAGCTGTCAAACATAAATAATAAACTACTCCTAAAAGGTTAGGAGTAGTTATGAAATTAGGATATGACATAGTTAAAGAACTTACTCAGCTGATGGCTGAAGCTCGTAAAGAAATAAAGTATAAAAAAGATACGGCACTACTAGATGAATTAATAAAAAAATTCGAAGAACTTGTGAATTCAAAATCTAAGCTAGCAGATTATGATGAGTTGAAATCTGATATAAAATGGCTAAAAGAGTATTATGATAAAAAATCTTGGAATGATGTAACAAGATGGCTCACCAATATAGATAGTACTCTTCGAGAAACATTTTCAAAATATATTGAAGCAATTAAAAATATACGAGGTGATAGTAAATGGCGTTCTAAAGAGAAAGCTTCAAAAAATGAATCTAACGATGATGAATCATAAGCATTTGAAAAAAAATATTTAACCAGACATAAAGTTGTCCATACAATAAACTAAACTTCTATAAAAATAGAGGAGTAGTTTATGTACATTTTAAATTCAAATCAATCAGAAAAGATTAAACAACTAAATGCAAGTTGGATTATCCCTACTTACTATAAAAATCATCAAGAAACTGCAGATAAAAATAGTTATGATTCTGTGAAGTATCACTATTTCTGTAGTGAATGCGGCTCTTTAGAAGAAGAGATGCGACAGTATTATGATGATTTTACATTTGGTTGTTATTACTACGCATGCTCGAACTGTTTAAATAATAATTTTTTGCATCCAGACCAGAAAACCCCAATAGATAAGTTTAACTACAAATATCAATATAAAGAGACAAGCGTTCAGTATCAAGCGCTTGCAATAAGATATATGCCAACTCTTATTGATGATGAAGTTTTTTTATCATCGTTTATTGACTTTGAAATTAAATTTGATAAAACTTCAAATAAAATTAATTTTTATGAGCACACCTTTTTTAAGCAGCATTTTTTTGCAGATACTAAAAAGAGGTATATGCAAAAGATAGGTGATTTTCTAGCTTCTAATATTATAGATACTATCAAAGACAGAACGCTTCAAATGAAGATAAATCTCTACCCATATTTTAAAAATAATAAACTATCAACTGTACAAAAATACTTTCAAAATAGAGATATGAAAGAGCTTGAGTTGTTTTTGGTAGAAGGGGATGATATAACAGCCTATAAAGATGTGTCCTCTTATCTGCAGCATGTAGCTAACAACAGAGAGGAAAAGTCTATTAAGAATGCTATATACAAATCCTTCAAAGATAGCATTACAAAATCAAGCATTAAAGAGCAAATGAATTCTACATACAGATACAACTATCTTGCTGATTACATTATATGCAGAGCATTTAATGATGTGAACGTGATTGTTAGGCTATTAGATATCAAAGTTGATATATTTGGGTCCCATCGTGCTGAAGTGTATATAGATTTTTTCATATGGCTGCAAAAAAGATATACTCAAAAACAAGTCATGCAGTTATTGTTACCAAGAAATAACAAACCGAGAATGGTTGAAGGAGTTATAGATTGGGAACAATATCATCTTTTCAAATACATGCCAAGAGACATATTCAACTTAGTGTACGATATAAATAACAAATCATCAAAACTATTGGATGAAAACTTTCAAAAAGTAAAATGTAATGTTTCATCCATACATGATGAACTTTCCAGAATAAATAATTTAAATCTTAATCAAGAGCAAAAGCAAGTGGTATTTGTATATACTGAAAATGCATTCGAAATGGAGAAAAATATTGAACACCTACGCTTTACATTGCCTGAAGATTCATATCAACGATCTACACCAGATGAGTTTTCAGCAGATGTAGTGATAGTTAATCAAAAAATATACAATGCACAGGATGCAGAGATTATGCAGTATGCTGTGTCATTAAAATATGATAGAAGTACTCTTGCTCCAATTGTTGTAGCAAAAGGTTTAAATGTTATAGCAGTCGAGATTGAAAAAAGAGCAGAAGAAAACAATATTCCAATTTTTCATAATACTCAATTTGCGAAGATATTGCATATAGAAGCGGAGATAGGACAGCTTATTCCTGAAAATCTATATGCTGCGGTAGCAGAGGCTATGGCATATGCTTCTAGGATGACACAAGACAACACTCAACTGTATAAATCTATAACAAATGACGAAGGGGGAAAATGATGAAAAGAAGAATATTTTTTAAATATTTGGCGGGTATATACGGATTGTTTAGCTTTAATCTATTAGCGGATGATACTAAAATATCAAAACTGCAAAAACAGAGTAGTAAGATGGATAAGCTAAAAAAATTATGTATTATTGGCGTAGGTGGCGGAGGAACCAATATTCTAGATGACATATCAGCTCTAGATAATGCTCACACATTTATATATGCCAACAGTGATTATAATCTGTTAAAACAAAAAAAGTCTAAGCATAAAATTTTATTGGACTCTAGTTTAAAAGATGAGTTAAGTTGCAGTGGCAAAGAGCATGGTGGAAAGAGTATTGTAGATAACGATGTCAAAGATAAGTTAAAAGAGTTGACAAAAAATATGGAAACAGTCCATGTTATATCAACATTAAGTGGTAGGGTTGGAAGTTGTTTTACTCCAGAAATCGTGGAATGTTTAAAAAGCATAGATAAAAAAGTTATAGTATTTGTAACTATTCCTTTTAGTTTTGAGGGAAAAGAGCGCTCTTCTATTGCCTATAATGCAGTAGAAAAAATAAAAATATACGCAGATGAACTTATGATTTTTCAAAATGACGATTTGCTTCAAAAGAATAAAACTTTATCTCTTAGTCTTAAGGATACATTTAAACTTACTTCAAAGAATATGTTTAATATTATGAAAACACAAAATATGGTTTGATATAAACAGACGCTACAAATATTCAATCGATATAAATTTATAGTTATGGTGCTAAAATACAGCAAACAGAGTAAAGGCTAAGCATGGCATACAAACACGATTATGACAAAATACTTACAAGACTTACATTCATTTTATCAAGATTAAATGATGGAGAAGCTTTATCTGTCAAAGAGTTGGCAGCAGAGTATAACACGCATGTTAGGACTATACAGAGAGATTTTAATGAGCGACTTGTCTCTTTTCCTATTTATCAAGAAAATAAAAAATGGAAGATGCAAGATGGTTTTAGAGTTGAGAAGACTAAATCACTAGAAGATGAGATTGTTTTGGATATCATAGAAAAGATTACAGAGGGCATTGGCGGTAAATTTGCATCCAAGTCACATCAATTACTCTCAAAGATAAAAAACCAAGATTACAACCCAATCTATGCGAAATTAAACATAGAAGATATAACTGATAAATTTACTGAAATTCAAGTAATAGAGAGTGCCATAAAAGAAAAAAATGAAATAGAATGCTCTTATGATGATGAGAGACATGATATTTATAAAACTACCATACAACCATTAAAAATAGCCAACTATGAAGGTTTTTGGTATTTGATAGCACTCAGAGAAGAGACACTTAAAAAATACTATCTAAAAAACATCTCAAATGTAAAAGCAACGCAAACTAAATTTATTACCGATGCAAAACTCGACAATGCACTGGATAATTCACTATCGATTTGGTTTCAAAAAGATGTCGAACCCTTTGAAGTCAAAATATACGCTAATAAAATAGCCGCCAAGTATTTTCAAAGACGACCACTGCCAACACAAATCATCGAAACTCTAGGTCAAGATGGAACTATGGAGTTTGTTGTAAAAATCACTGATGAGATGGAGATACTTCCTATAATAAAATATTGGCTGCCACACATGATGGTTATCGAGCCACAATGGATACAAGATATTATTGATGAAGATTTGAAGGGATATCTTAAAAGATAAATAAGAGCCAGCAATCTCTGTAGATTGTATAGATTAAAGCTTTTGTTGCAAAAAAAACAGTCTTTAAAACAGACATAAAGCTGTCAAATATATATTTTATACTTTTAAATTCAAAAGGAAAGTAATGAAATCATATATAAAATTTGATAACTTAAACTATAAAAAAAATATAGACAGTATAGCTATAACAGATATTAGTGCAACAAATTTTTGTCACTATATAGCTAGTTTATTTGCAGTGAAAAATATTAAAGTTGCTATTTTAGATATAAATAAAAATATAGAAGAGATATCTAATTCAACTATTGAAAAAAGTTACTTAGATGTAATTAATCATGGTGTAAAGTTCAAAGAGATATTAATTCATATTGATAATAATATTACTCTAATACCTATAGTTTATGATGAAGCATTTCACTTATTTTTTGATGACTTAATTTCAAATATAACTGAAACAAATGCTTTTGATATTGTTTTTATAAATCTAGAATTAGCTGGAACCCCTTTTTCACACACTATTCTAAGAAATGAATATGATGTTATACAAGTAAAAGTTAATGGCTCTGAGACAATAATTTATTCATACATACCTATCACAAAAGATAACATAAAACCAACTATAAGTACAATAGAGTCAATCTCCAATAGGGATATTCTATTTACAAAGCTTGAAAATACAGAGTTTAGTTATTTAGATCCTAGATCTAAATTGGACATATCTCACGTAACACATACAATCCACGAACTGTTGATAGATGAAAAAATACTAGTTGTAAAAATTATTGCAAATAGTCCATCTAATGCACTACGGTATGCAAGAAAATATTTTGGAAATGATGGATTACTTGTACAAGTAGAAGAGCTAAGAGACAAATATGAGATAACCATACATGTACTTTTGAATAGATCACATTAGAAAAATATTCAATCATTATAAAGTGATACTTTTATGTCTGCTTGGTATGTCGCCTATTTTTGCAGAATATAAAAGAGGAAACTTTAAACATAACTAATAACTATACATTATGTTACAATATTTACAAGTATGAAATTATAAAAGCTAAATAAACCGTACAAAAAGGAAAATCAATAATGAATTTGATTGAGATACAAAATAAACTAGATGAACTGTATGTAAAAGAATTAGACAAAGAAAAGCTAAAAAAAGATTTTGGAGTAGAGGCTTGTGTCCTTTCCGCTCCATTTTTAATAAATGTGCCAGAAACATACGAAATGGCGAATAAAAAGGTTTTGTATATTGGTAAAGAAACTAATATTTGGTGGGGGAAACTCAAGCACTTTATTGATTATGATGATTCAATTGACATTTTAAAACGAAGATATACTGCTGAATTTGAAGGAGGATCTCTGCCAAGGTCAAGAGATTCTCGTGTACAGTCAGCACCCTATATAGGAGAAGATTGGAAAAACAATGCATTCTTTTCAAAATATAAATACTTCAGAAGTAATATAATAGGTGCTTCAGTTCTCTGGACAAATCTTTTGAAAATGGACAATGGCAGTAAAGACTACTCTAAAAACTCAATTAATAATTCAGATGTAAGAAAGTATTCCAAAGATATCCTACTGCAGGAAATAGCAATTTTAAAACCTGATGTTATAATTTTTGTAACGGCAACTTCAACAAATTTGAAGAAGTATGACGATGCAATAAAAAACACATTTGATAATAATTTTCAAAGTTCAGAAGTTTGCGTGCCACAACAATTGTGGATTTTTGAATATGCTGGAATCAAATGTTACAGAACAGTTCATCCACTAAGTCATCAATTTAGAAAATTAGAACGAGATTATTATAAAGAAATAGCGGAAGATATTAACGATGGATTTCCTCTTTTTAAAACTTGCAAGGAGTAAATAAATTGCATAGTACATGCATAAATATCCAGAGTGTTCAAATTTATTTAGGCACTACAATGGGTTATTGGAAATTTCTAGTGAAACAAAGTAGATGTCTAGAATCTTATTAATATTTTAAAAAAGGAAAGAGAGTAAATGATGATTAAAATGATAAAAGGCACCCTATATTTAAACAATAATAAGTATAAAGAATTTGTAGAGAAATGTAATCACTACAGTGATGCCACACAATTAGCAGAAGATAAAGAGATAAGAGGTCAAAGAGCATCCATTCATATAACAAAAAAAAATGACAATAGATTTCATTTAAGATTTGTTTATTTTTTATTAAATTATAAGAATCCACATTTAAATACCGAGGTATTTTTAAAACTATTTGTAAAAATTGTTTTAAAAATTGATAATATGGAAGATATCATTTCCGTAAAAAGAGAATACAAACCACAATCATTTCATAGTGTGGATCTTATAATAGAAACTGTTAAATGCAAAATTGCTATTATAATTGATATTAATAACGAAGAAAAATTAAATATTAGCCGTTTTGACTTTATAAAAGAAAGTCCAGAATTTAATACAACGAAAGAGATAAAAATATACTATTTAATAGTCAATGAAATGAATATAATTGATGATTCACTGGAGTCTAATTATAAAAATGAAGTTAACATTATTTCATTTAAAAAAGATATTCTAAATTGGCTAGACGAGTGTCAACGTGAGATTGAAGATGTTATAGAATTTTCTAATATGTATGAAGTGATTAAAGAGTACAAGAACAAACTTTTATCACTTGAAGTTAAAGAAAAACGAGTCATACAAAATTTTGAAGTTCCTCTCGTTGTTTTAGAAACGCAGCAAGAGTTTGTAAAAAAGTATTTAAAGAAAGAACCTTGGGATGGGTTTTTTAATTTTGAATGTGATGAATATACATTTGCAGCGAACAGTAACCATTGGTTCAAATAAAGCATGGTGGACTCAGGAGTGTAATAAATTCTGTGTCAACACCTAACTCTTCCTAAAATTCTATCATTATCTTAAAGCGTTTTTTAATCTCTCCTTGAAAATATATTGAGTTGAGAGATAGTAAGTCTCCAATTTTGTATCTGAATATTCCATCTCTTCCCAGCGTTTTTTATTTCAACAAACAATAATTTTACAAGCAGACATAAAGCTGTCTAAAATCATAACTATACTTCTATAAACAACAGAGGTGCTCAGTTATGTTAGAAGATATAGTAAAAATCACAAAGCAAGTATTAAGTGAAAAAGTAGCAAAAGGTGATTATAAGCTCGTCTAGCATCTTGAGGTTTTACAGCGGTTGTGAGACAAAAAAGGTTTAGACCTATTAAATATATAAAAGGGTTTATTCTAAAATCTAAAAATAAAATTACAGCTAAAAACATTGGCGGTAAAAGATAGGATTTTTATAATGAAAACAGAAAAAGATGTGTTAGAATCTATCCAATATCTCAATGAGTGGGTTGATTCTAACCAAAAATTAACCCCTGAAATAATTAAGACTATAAAAAACCTCGATGCAGAAATAAGCTTAGACAAGATTACAAAACATAATCTTGTGCTGGCAAAGCACATGGCAGCAAGTGAAGAATTTTTACAAAAAATGGATAACTCTTTTGGAGAAATTATTACTCTGCTTGAGAAGATGCAAAAAGAAGCTAATGCACTCAGAAGAGGTGAGAATCAAAATGTATCAGGATAATTTACGAACGCTTGTCAAACGAATTTATTATAATCTTCGAGACAGTAAAGTGTAATCCAGACATGATGATATTATATTAAAACACTATGCTTTTAAAATAAAATAGAAAAAGGGGTCGTTATGGCAAAAATTGTAATATTAAGCGGTGCGGGGATTAGTGCGGAGTCGGGTATAAGCACATTTAGAGATAGTGGAGGTATGTGGGAAAATTATAAGATAGAAGATGTTTGCAGTGCGGGATGTTTGAAAAGAAATCGTGACATGACTCTTGATTTTTATGATGCAAGACGCACAGACATCAAAGATAAAAATCCAAACTATGCACACCTAGAGATAAAAAAACTAAAAAATAAGTATCCAAACGATATTGCAATAATTACACAAAATGTTGATAATCTCTTCGAGAGAGCTGGAGTTAAAGATGAAGATATAATCCATCTTAACGGATTTTTAACAAGTGTGCGATGCACCAATGAGCGATGTGATTTTAAGGTTGACATAGGCTACGAAGCACTTGAAAAAACAAGAGTATGCCCAAAATGCCAAAGCAGACTACGACCCGATATTGTCTTTTTTGGAGAAGCCGCACCTATGTATGCGAAATTATACAAATCATTCGATGATTGCGAGTTTTTTGTAGTAATCGGCACAAGCGGAAATGTCATAAATACAGACATGCTCTTAAACAAAAAAATAAAACATTCCATCCTAAACAACCGGTATGTCAGCGATGCAATCAACGATAATCTTTACTCCAAAGTTCTTTACAAAAAAGCAACAGAGGCAATTGACGAGATAATCAGTGATGTGGAGAGTTTTTTGACAGAGGAAAGATTGGATGAAAATATTACAAGAGAGATAAAAAATGCCAGAATTGATTAAACACATAGACCAAATTGCGAGAGAAAAAGGGAGGGATGTTCTTTGTATTGAATTTGAAAATGATACATTGAACCCTCATGAATATGCAGAATATGCAGAGCGAAAGGAAGTGATAGCTTTTTTAGAAAAAAATCATATTGAATATGCGAAGTGCGGAGATATTGCAAGTGAAAATGGATGGCGAAGTTATAGAGGGCAGTTGTATATAGATTTGCCTTATGACAAAGAAAATACACAATATATATTGCTTGAAAACTTCTTAGAGAATGAAGATGGTTCAACAAAGATAGAGGGTGTTGTATTTTACTATTTAACACTAGAGATAGCTATGGAAAACGCACATCACGATGAACCTGGATTTTGGGAAGAATGGGCTGAAAATTTTTGATTACAACTATTTAAAGGGTATTTCATGGGAACTATATACGATGATTATGAGCTAAAAGAGCCGCAAAACATACAAAAATGGCAAGATGCTCTCTCAGATAAGTTGGCATGTGCAAAAAAATCTTTTCATCCCTCATTTGATGGATTGCTCTCGAGATTTAAAAAGGTGTTTGGTATAACACCGATGGCTTTAAAGAGTGGAAGCAGCAAAGAAGCGAGATATTTGCGTGAGTTTACCCTCTATTTGCTCGTGCATTATACAGATGATAATAAAAAAATTGCAGATACATTTTGTGTGTCTCAAAGCCTTTTAAAAACAATCAAAGAAGATGCAACACTTATGGAAAAGTATCAATCACAAGAAGAACTATTTTTTGAGGAGTTAATATCTGATGCGTTAAATAATCTCTATGCAAATCTTGCCTTAAGTGAAAGCATTCAAAAAAATACTATAGACCAACAATAGGAACAGAAGCAAAAGTTGAGTAAAATCTATATATTAATGAGTAGGGGGATGGATTTTTCATGGCATATAATCTAAAAAATAAACTCGTGGTAGCAGTAAGTTCAAGAGCACTCTTTGACCTTGAAACTGAAAATAAAATTTTTGAAGAAAAAGGCTTAGACGAGTATTATAAATACCAGCTAGAAAATGAAAATTCACCAATTGCTAAAGGTACAGGTTTTAGACTTATAGAAAATCTTCTTAAAATAAACAAATTATTTAGTGAAGAAGAAAAACAAGTAGAAGTAATCATTCTCTCAAGAAACAATGCAGCTATAAGCCTTAGAATTACAAACGCCATTAATGAGTATAAATTGCAAATACAAAGGTCAGGCTGGACAAGTGGGCGGGATATATCTGCATATTTACAAGCATTTAAAGTAGATTTATTTCTCTCAGCAAATGATAACGATGTAACAAACGCTATCCAAAACGGAATAGCTGCTGCAAAAATACTTCCTTCAAGCCAAAGTGTCCATCATTCATTAGGCGACCAAGTACGCATTGCGTTTGATGGTGATGCAGTTTTATTTAGCGAAGAGTCAGAACTTATTTATAAACAGCATGGATTGGAAGCTTTCATAGAACATGAACAAAAAAACAGAGATAACCCATTAGCACAAGGACCTTTCGCAAAACTGCTGCTCACAATCTCCGCTATACAAGAGAAGTTTAAAGATAAACAATCTCCAATCCGAACTGCTCTTGTAACTGCTAGAAGCGCTCCAACCCATGAGAGAGTTATAAAAACACTCAATGTATGGGGTGTAAGAGTGGATGAAGCTTTCTTTTTAGGTGGAAGTGAAAAGTATGAGGTCTTAAAAGCTTTTGGAGCAGATATATTTTTTGATGATCAGGATGTGCATTTAGATTTATCTTGTTCTGTTGTTCCAAGTGCTAAGGTGATTCATAAGAGTATTGAGGATTTTAAAAAGCAACCCAAAGAGTAGACTAGTAATAATTTCTTATCAAATCAACCTTGATATTATTGCTTTTAGTGTGCTTTCTTCGTACATTTATTTTATCTAAGCTTATCTTGAGAAACGGCAGCTGAAATTTTATATCTGTGGAGTCCTGGCTCGGAAAGGGTAAAGCGCGATGAAGTATGCTGCAGCCTTCGAATGTTGCTATAAATAATTCCTGCAAGGTTTAGCCATCATCATAGCAAATATTCAACAAACTTCCAAATCTTTTGCAAACTGCATTACTGTTATAACAACTCTCATTTGAGAACATCTTGCGTTTTCTAAAAAAATACTTGTTCGTTTCGCTAATTTTTAATATGATGCACATATATATTTATAGAGGAGGGTAGGGTTATGAAAAGTTACAGCAAAAATAATAATATCAACAAGGAAAGAATAGTATGAGTCATATTGAAGTTGGATACACAGCACTTGGAATTTTAGTAGCTTTATTACTGTTTTTAGCTTTTGCACTAGAAAAAGGCAGAAAATATTATGAGGAAGAAAAGGCTCAAAAGAAAGCTGATTTTAAAAAGAGTTTTTTAAAAGTTAAGCCCCTCAAATAAGCTCGGCTCTTATTGGCCGAAGCTCCTAAAGAAAATAAATTCGTTCTCCAATTCATGAAACGAAATACTGCCTAAAACAGTTCCATGTTCTAAACTCTTGCAAAGCAGCATAGCATCTTTACCTATGGCCTCTGCATGATGATACTCATATGTTTGTCTCTCAAGATAACTGCACATTTTCATCGAAGACATGCGCACAAACAAATATGACTCTAAAACAGCTCTAATCTCTTTATCATAGGGCGCAAGCAAAAAGAGATCTATCTCATCTTCGTCTTCAAATGATTCCATTAAAATCTTCGGAAACTCAATCGTATTGCCAAACTCGAGTATGTAAGGCATAAGAGAGTCAATAAAAGCTTTTGCAGAATCTTTGACATCTATACTCTCGTCTAAATAATCAGGCGACAGAGCAACCTCAATTTCAAATTCTATATAGCTGCCGCTGTCTTGATTGTAATAGATGATGTTCTGCATAAGAGTCTCTCTCTGCTAAAAAACCGTATCAAAAAAATCATTCACTCTTGGGTACTTTCGACTCTTTACTACGATTGACACAAATCCAGCCCATACAACCACTGCAATGATTTCATTGTAACGACTGCCATATGCAAAAATCGTAGTACAAAACATAATAAAAAAAGTAGGAAAGTCAGGCAGGTATTTCATTTTAGTATCCTCGTATTTGTCTGTATCATAGTTAAGAATCGCCAAACATGCAAGTGTTTTAGTTAAAAAATATTCTAGAGCAACAATAGCAACATTTTTAATATATTGTTTTTTGCAAAGAAATAGGAGGTATATATTTGGATTGTGTATTTGAAGCTTTCTGGCTGGACTCAATGTTTGATAATTGAAGTCGTTCAAAGTTGAGTTTTTTAGAAATTGAGATGTAACTTGGCTAAAAAAAAACGTGAAGAACTGCTATGAAAATACGAGAAATTTTTCAAAGAGAATCTCAAATATTCTACATACAAGTTCGATTATATAGTAAATTCACGAAACAAACAAGAGCTAAATTTTCGTATATTTTTAGATAAAAAACACTTCTTTATTTGGCACTTTTTTAATATCATATTGCCAGCTTCGAAGCAAAGAGTAAAAAAGAATAGGTCTCATATAGCTTTAGTTGTAGAGATTGTAATAGCTGTAAAAGAGCAGCAGAGGAGAGTAACCAATGGAAATAACACCACACAATATTATAGTTATGGCAGCTTTAGTAAGTTTGCTTCTTGTGTTTGTCAGCATTTTATCCATGCTGTCACAGTTGTCTGTAGCAGACAATGAGAATAAACCTGAGTTCTCTATGCTAAAAATAGATGCAGGCGTTATGGTATTTGTACTGATGCTTGCTTTTGCAATGTATAGCACAACACTCCAAAGCGGCAGAAAATCTTTCAATGAAGGAAAAGAGCTCATGTGCATTCAATCAGATAAACTAATCATCGTCTCAAAAGCACGCGGATACAGCAAACGAGATGATTATCTTATCAAAGAGAGTGAAATTATCTCTTTGAATGTGTGTGAAGTTTTAAAAGAGGAGGAGGAAAAATAAGATGGCAAAAAGCACTTCAAAAAAGCATTCAGAATTATCAGATTTGTTGGTAATAATCGTAGGCCTCATCTTGCTCATAGTTCCACTTGTAGCAATTCTTTCCTCATTGGGTAACTTTTTTGATAACTTTTACAATAACGACAAGAAAAAAGCGTTCGCGAATAACACAACATTTATCTGCACACCAAACCTTATGAGAAACAAAGAGTTTCATCATGTTGCTAAAAAAGATGGATGGAGTGTTTACAAAGAGTATTTCAAAAAAGAGGATCTGCTCTTTGAGATAAATAGTTGTCAAGAAGATAAATAAAAATAACCAACCAAGGAGTTGAAATTTATGATTACATACACACAAGAAGAGATAGTGAGCTCACAAGAGTTAGCCTTGTCTCTGGACACATACATGGATAAAGTAATTTCAGGGGATGTAGAGAAGATAGCAATCGTTCATAACGATGCCCTGAGTTTAGTCTTACTCTCTCTCACAGAATATGAGCGAATGACAAACGCACTAGCCTTCCTTCAAAACGACCCAGAACTCTCAAAGCTTTTTCAGGAGCAAAACTTCACAGCAAATGAAGAAAAACAGCAACACCCATTAAAACTACTCTACAGCGGCGTAGATATAAAAATTGATGAACAAGAAAAATGTATCATCATCAATCCAGCAGGAGAGAGATTTTACAACTCAGGGTGTGACGATTTACACACCATCTTTCGTGATGCGTCACTCAGTCAAGATGCAAATGGGAATTATCAAATACAAGGAGTCCAAACTCTTTATAATGAACATAAAGACAGCGGAATGAATTATGAGAATCTACTATGCAAACATCCCCAGCAGTTAATAAAAAAACGCTCATTCCTAGGGCTTTTTACTTATTATAACGTTAACGGCAGTATGAAGAGAGATGTAAAAACTCTTTATGTATGCGAACATAAAAACTATCAAATCTCTCAGAGACTTGAGTTATTATCCGAGCAAGTAGAGGGCGCGTAAGAGAATACTCTCTAATACAAAAGCGAAGTAAACCGCTGCAACACATAAAAAAAGGAAGTAAAAAATGCAAACAATAGACTATACAATCATCACTGTAGGATTGGTACTTATCATAAGTACTATAAGTGAGGCAATCGCCTCGACTAAAAAAGCTGCTTATAAAAGCTCTAAAGAAGAGAACATAGAAGAACTCCAAAAACGCATCATGGCATTAGAAGAGAAACTTGGCATTCAACCCCAGATGCCAACAGATACAGTTCAAACAACGCAAGAGTGAGCAGATAATGGAAAATTCTACAGTAGGTTTTTTGATACTTGGCTCCATTATAGCGATGCTCTATATTTCCATAATAGCTTTGCAAAAAAATGCAAAAAATGAGAATGCAAAAAAAGAGCAAGATAAAGAGGAGTACAAACTCAGCAGCATTAAAAAATACAAAAAAGAGGAGATGCTAAGTCAAAATATTTTTGCTCAAGAGATAACGCACTATGTAGATGTATTAACCTCAAGTAAAGTGAACAGAATGATTCTTACCAAAGAGGAGCACCCAGAAGCGGTTGTTCTCTCCATCATAGAGTATGAGAGTATGAAAGCATTAGCGGATGAGTACATCGAATATATGGAGTGTGCAAGAATAATTGCAGAGCGAAATCCAGATGGTAAAACCAGAGGAGTAGCGTTTGACATTGATGCGTATTATGCAAAAAGAATGACGGCGAACAAAGTACAAGAGCATATCGATGCACAAGAAGCAGAGAAATGGAGTGAAGGCGCCAAACTCGCCTCACTGAATGATGAGTATTTAAAGTCTGTAAAAGAAGAGTAGTCAAACGCTCTTTATATTGCTAAGTTTCTGACATATCTCATTTGTCACAAACTCTAATGTGCGCGCTTTGGCATAGTAGAATAAAAACTGTCTCACCCAGTTAGGTATCTCCAAGACTCTACCTTTCCTGCTGACTCCCCAACTGGTTACAGTGGGGTAGGGCACGTCAGCAATTGTAGAGAACTCTTTTTTATTAAGACCTAACTCTTTTAACAGTGTTTGAAACTCATCTTTTTTCATTCTGTATATCCAATAGTTTAATATTACAATTATTATATATGATTAAATCATAATATTACATAAATTAGCTTGACTGTTTCGCTAATATTTCTTACAATACAAGCAGATCAGATAAAAAAACACAGGAGTTTACGATGGAAGTTTTAAAAATAATAGGTGTAATCGCAGGATTGATTTTAGTATTGATGTTTGTTGCAGGAATGAATGACCACACACTGAAGAAGTATAACTATGAAATCTTCAACTGGTATAACCTTGCAGCTACTGCGGTTGGCTATGCGTTTCTTTTATTTGGAAGAAGTTGGTATTTAGAAGCGGCAGGTAAGAGCGGCGATATACTTAATGGAATTATATTGATAGGTATAGGTTTCATCATCATAGGTTTCGTAGTTCGTAACAATGTTAAAAAGACTTCATTGAAATTTGGACTGCTTTTTTCAGTAGTTCAACTCGCTTTATACATTCCGGCTTCGATTGTGGCGTTTTATGGATTACTAGTAGCAGTTGCTTTTTTTGCGCAAACGAAACCGGTGTATTCTATTAATGGGCGATTATGATAAATATTTATGAATAAGTAGTGTCAATTAAGCACTAAAATAAAAATCAAACAGAAATAAATAAGTATCTTTTATATATACTTTCAATATAAAATAAATATTTAAAGAGTATATATGATACTAACAGTTTCTCATCAAAAAGGTGGCGTTGGCAAATCTACAATTGCTTGGAATTTGGCGGTTTACTTTTCAAAAATGCTACCAACTAAAATTATAGACCTAGATACACAGCAATCTTTGACACAAACAAATCAGATTCGTAAGTCTGTTGATTTAGAGCCATTGGATATTATAAGTTTTAATAGTGCTGATGATTTAACAGCCTATATTGAAAAAGACAGTACAAAAACTTTAACCATTATTGACAGTGGTGGATTTGATAGTTCATTTAATCGTATCGCCATCAGTGGTTCTGATTTACTTTTGACTCCTGTTTCTGATAAACCATTTGATTTAATGGGTTTGCAAAAATATGAAGAGATTCTCAAAGCACTCTCAGGCATCCAAGGGGAGCTCATTCAAACTAATGTAATATTTAATGATATAAATCCTTCAATGAGAAACTTTCAAGACCTAGAAGCGTTTATTCTTCAATCTGAACATTTTAACTTAATGACATCCATACTAAGACAGCGTGTAGATATATCAAGTTCTATCGGTGTAGGAAAAAGCATAAAAGAGTTTCGTGTTTTCTCTAAAGCAGATCAAGAGTTTGATGCTTTATTTGAAGAAGTAAAACAAAAATTAAATATAGTATAAATATAGAAAGTATATATTTTAGATATCTAAGGAATACATAATGGCAAAATCATCATTTTTAAAAAATATAGAAAAAGTTAAATCCTCAGCGGCTATGAATGAGAACGAAAACATTAAAAAACCATTCGAGAAAAAGAAGAAGCTCATTAACATTCCGATAGAATGGGAAGATAAAATAAGAGCATATCACGGCGGTACGGTCAATGCGTACATACTTATAGCTCTTCAAGAACGCATGCAAAAAGATGGATTGATATAAATGCAAAAACTAACACTAAACCAATTAGAACAACATCTTTTTTCAGCCGCTGACATACTTCGTGGGAAGATGGAAGCGAGTGAGTTTAAAGAGTATATTTTCGGTATACTTTTTCTCAAGCGTCTTTCAGATCAGTATGATGTTGAGTACAATAAAGTAAGAGACAGCTACAAAAAAGACGCGCATGATGATGCTACCATAGAGATACTTCTTACAAATCATAAATTTACTTTTACCATTCCCCAAAACGCAAGATGGGAAACTCTCAGGCATCTCAAAAAAAACATAGGTGAAAACCTCAATGTCGCACTCTCTGCCATAGAAGAAGCCAATCTTTCATCACTTGAAGATGTTCTCAAACATATAGACTTCAACAAAAAAGTCGGTAACTCTAAAATCTCCGATGCAAAACTCCAACAGCTCATCCAACACTTTGACAAAATCCGTCTCAGAGATGAGGACTTTGAATTTCCTGATTTACTTGGTGCAGCGTATGAGTATTTAATCAAATACTTTGCAGACAGTGCCGGTAAAAAAGCGGGAGAGTTTTATACGCCTAGCGGAGTTGTGACACTACTGGTTAAAATCCTTGACCCAAAACCCGGAATGAGCATTTATGACCCGACAGTTGGAAGCGGCGGTATGCTTATCCAAGCAAAAGAGCATATCAAAGAGATTTACAACTCCAATGACTTTTCACTTAACGGTCAAGATGCTATAGCCACTACATGGGCGATGTGTAAGATGAACATGATTTTACATGGCATATCAAATGCAGATATTAAAAACGAAGATACTCTGGAAAAACCGCTTCACACAAAAGATGGTCAACTTATGCAGTTCGACCGTGTGATAGCAAATCCGCCTTTCTCTCAAAACTATAAAAAAGCGGAGATGACTTTCAAAGAGAGGTTTTCTCACTTTATGCCTGAGGGTGGAAAGAAGGGCGATTATATGTTTGTTCAGCATATGATTGCATCTCTTAAAAGCAGTGGCAAGATGGGTGTTGTTATGCCTCACGGTGTTCTGTTTCGTGGAAGCGTAGAGGGTTCATTTAGAGAGCATCTCATCAAAGAGCTTGGCATCCTTGAGGCGGTTATCGGTTTGCCGTCAGGGCTTTTTTACGGTACTGGAATACCGGCTTCTCTTCTCATTATCAACAAAGCAAAAAAAGATGACACAATCCTTTTTATAAATGCAGACAGAGAGTACAAAGAGGGGAAAAATCAGAACCATCTAAGAGCTGAAGATATTGAAAAAATCAACTTCGTTTATCAGAGCGCCATAGAACTTCCAAACTACTCAAAACTTGTAAGCATCCAAGAGTTAGAAAAAGAAGACTTCAACCTAAACATACGCAGATATGTAGACAACACTCCACCATCAGAGCCACATGATGTAAAAGCCCATCTCAAAGGCGGCATTCCAAAAGTTGAGTGGAACGATGTTTTGATGACTAACTATCAGCTTACTCCAAGCGACATCTTTGAGGCGAAAGATGAAAACTATTTTAAATTTATCATGCAAGAAAAGCAAAACATCAGAGAAGTGTTAGAAGCATCAGACGGCTTTAAAAATACCGATGCGATGGTTTTAAATATCATTTCCACATGCCAAGATGCATATCAAAAACTCATCGATGATGATGCCAGCGATATAGCCACACTTTATGTTTCGGGTTACTCTCTCATAGAAAAAGCATTTACACAAACGACGCATGAAGTGATAGACAGATTTAAAATCAGAGGGATTTTTGCTTCATGGTGGGATGCAAATAAATTTACCATAAAGTCCATAAAAAACAGCGGTTACGACTACAACCTTTTAAGCGATAGTTTTTTAAGCAGCAGTGATTTTGTAGATTTACTTGATGAAGAGGCTTTGACTCCACATGCCAAGTATATTGACCTGCTCAAAAAGTTAAAATCCGCCAAAGAGGAAAATGACAAGGCAGTCATACGAGATAAAATGGCAGAGTTTAAAGAGAAAATATTTATAAATATGCACGATGTAAAACCTCTAATAGTGGAACAACTCAAAAATGATGCTTTGCAAATAGCACAAAGATACCTCAGTGAGAAAAAACAAGCCATAATCGTCAATATAGAAAACCTTTGGGATAAATACCAAGTGAGTTTAGCAGAGATAGAAGATGAGAGAAATACAGCGACCAAAGAGATGAAAGTATTTTTAACGGAGCTTGGATATCAATGAGCGAAGTTTTGAAAGTGCCTGAGGGGTGGGAAGAAGAATCTTTTTCAAAAATTGCTCATGTAAACATGGGGCAATCTCCAGACTCTGAATATGTAAATGACAAGCAAGATGGAATCCCATTTTTACAAGGTAATGGTGAATTTGGAGACATTAATCCGAAAGAATTATTTTGGGTTACAAAACCTAGAAAACTTGCAAGAAAAAATGATATTTTAATAAGTGTCAGGGCACCAGTAGGTGATATAAACATAGCAGATAAAGATTATTGTATCGGTCGTGGATTATCTTCTCTAACAATTAATAAAATTGACCCGTCTTATGGTTTTTATGCTTTATTTCAAGAAAGAAAACAACTTGATAGATTAGCTCAAGGGAGCACATTCTCGGCTATTGGTAAAAACGATTTTGATAAGTTAAGAATTAAGTTTCCAAAAGAAAAAAAAGAACAACAAAAAATAGCCAAAATCTTATCTACTTTAGATAAAACAATCGAGACAACTGCGAAACTTATCGATAAAGAAAAAAATATCAAAAAAGGGCTGATGCACGACTTGCTCACCAACGGCATCGACTCAAACAACAAAATCAGAACCCCACAAACCCACTCCTACAAACAAAGCGAACTTGGATTGATTCCTGCGGAGTGGGAAGCTGTGAGTTTAGCGGAAATATCTATCAAAATGACTAATGGATTTGTTGGTGTTGCATCACCCTTTTATGTTGAAGACAAAGGAGTGATGTACCTTTATGGCAATAATATTAGACCAAATAAGATTGAACTTACGAAGGTACAATTTATTGATGAAAAATTTCATAGCGGACAGAAAAAATCACAATTAAAACAACTTGATATGCTTACAGTACAATCTGGACATATTGGAACAACTGCAATAGTTCCTGAAAATTTTGGAGAAGCTAATTGTCATGCATTAATTATTACTAGATTTAAACCAAATACTGTTATCCCGCAATTTGTATCTTATTTAATTAATAGTGAGTTAGGTATGAATCAGATGAAAACATTTTTTGTAGGCTCAACGATAATGCATATAAATGTTGCTGACTTTAAAAAATATCTTATTTTTCTTCCATCAATTAAAGAACAAAAACAAATCGTCAAAATCCTAAAAACTCAAGATAAAAAAATCCAAACAGATGAGACAAACCTTGCAAAACTCAAAGAGCTAAAAAAAGGGTTGATGAATGATTTGCTTGCTGGGAAAGTGAGGGTAAAAGTGTGACAAAAGTAAGATGCGAAGATGAAATATTTAATGAACTATCTGAACTATGCACTTCACCTGGATATATTCATGCAATAAGCTTTTTATGTTTTAAAGATAACATTGTCAGGTTTGAAGATGAGCCAACAGTTGAAGAAATGGCAGGTCTTTATTCGCACGAAAGGCTTATTCGAACTGAAATATCTACATTGCTTGGACTAATGATAAAAAAAGAAATTGACTTTTTAATCCCAAAGCCTGATATATTGCAAACTTATATTGAAAGAACAGATAGTTTACTTAAAGAGATACATGTAGCAATTAATGCACCTGCAAATGAATTATTTATGGATGTTATCAAAAATAAAAAAGAAGACAATCCATTTACGCAAGGTGTTTTTTTAAGAGAACCTATATTTTATAGTGGTGAATCTGCATATGATTTTCAATATTTAGAGCTCTTTGTTCAAAAATACAAAAATGATAATGAGTGGTTTAAAAAAAATAAAGGTTTTGAAATTGAGAATGTACAAACTGTTATAAATGCTATCATGGATGTCCAACAGCAAAAGATATATAAATTTGGAGAAAATCTACTCAAAACTACTCCTTTAGAATGGACAACTTTAAATATATTTAACTTTTCTATTGATGAAATCAAAGAAAAAACTATGCTCTCCCAAGAATTAATCATTAATATTTTAAAAGTATTTACAGTCAATAGTAAAAATGAACAATTTCTTTCACTTGGAGATTATAATGCAATTAATTCAAATCAGTTAATTCAGCAAAAGGACAATACATATATTCTTTTTCAACATTATGGATTACTAGAAGCAGTTTATGAGTCACCATTTTATTGGTTTTTGGAAGATCCGACTTATAAGAAAATAGCAGAGAAAAATAGAGGTGAATTTACAGAAGATTTTTCTTTTCAAACATTATTAAAAGTATTTGGTAATGAAAATGTTTATAAAAATATAGATATATATGATAATAAAACAAAAGTTGGCGAAATAGATGTGTTGGTTGTTTTTGCAAATAGAGCAATTGTGTTGCAAGCAAAATCTAAAAAATTAAGACTTGAATCACGAAAAGGGAATGATAACTTACTAATTGAAGATTTTAAAAAAGCTATACAAGATTCTTATGAACAAGGCAATGAGTGTTCAAAGTTTATTCAAAACAAAAAATATAAATTAGTAGATTTTTCTAAAAAAGAAATATTTGTAAGAAATGATTTTAAAGAAATATATATTTTTTGTGTAATATCAGATCATTACCCATCTTTAGCCTTTCAAACTCAACAATTTTTAAAGTATGAAGAAACGAGTATTATAAAACCACCGTTTGTGATGGATATTTTTTTATTAGAGGTCATGGCAGAAATGCTATCAAATCCTTTATATTTTTTAAGTTACACGAATAAAAGAACAACTTATTTTAAAAAATTTATTGCTCAAAGTGAACTTTCAATTTTATCTTACCATTTAAAAAGAAATTTATATTTATCTAATGAATATTCTATAATGATGATAGATGATAATGTTTCTTCTGATTTGGATTTAGCACTTTTGGTAAGAAAAAAAGGTATGCCGGGTAAGGATACACCTGAAGGAATTTTAACCAAATTTAGAGGTACTATTGTAGGAGATTTTCTTGATAATATTAAGAACTTTGAAGATGATAATACTATTGAAATAGGATTTTTTTTATTGACTTTATCTGAAGAAGCCATTCAGAAAATAAATCAAGGAATAGAAAAGACAATAGATTTGTATTTAAAAGATAATAAAAACCATGACTTTACAATTGGTTTTGATGAAGCCTCTACAGGATTAACAATACACACTAATAATTTAGAATATTCAGAAGCTTATGAAAAACTTCTTGAACATTGTAAAACTAGAAAATATTTACAAAAGGCAAATAATTGGTTTGGATTATGTTTTAACCCATTGACTAAAAAGTTTAGGCTTGGACTAATGTCTAATTCAAAATGGGTATATTCAAAAGAAATAGGTGAAAAAATAGTAAGAAACTTAACCACTAACAACAAAAGGATTGGAAGAAATGAAAAGTGTCCTTGTGGAAGTGATAAAAAATATAAACAATGCTGTTTAAGGTAAGGTTATTGAAATGAAATTAAACACTACAGAATCTCAAAACATAGAATTCAAACAATTATGGAAAGATGAATACATCAAGTGGATTTGTGCCTTTGCAAACAGTGATGGTGGAAAGCTTTACATCGGAGTGGATGATGATGGCGAAATTGTTGGAATAGATAATGCCAAAAAACTACTAGAGGATATTCCAAACAAAGTGAGAGACATTTTAGGTGTGATGGTGGATGTAAATCTACATGTGGAAGATGGAAAAGAGTATCTTGAAATCATCACCGAAAACTATCCGTATCCTATCAGCTACAAAGGTTCATATTATTATAGAAGCGGGAGCAGTACACAAGAGCTAAAAGGTGCTGCACTTGATAAATTTCTACTCAGAAAACAAGGCAAAAAATGGGATGGCGTCCCGGTTCCGTATTTTGGTTTCAAAGATTTAGACCACTATGCCATAGAGCTATTTAGAGACAAAGCAAATAAGAAAAAAAGAATAGATGCAGAACTTTTAAAAGAGAGCGATGAAGTTCTTATTAACAAGCTTCACTTAAAAGAGGGAGATTATCTCAAACGCGCGACAACGCTGCTTTTTTCTAAAGACCCACAAAAGTATGTAACCGGAAGCACGATAAAAATAGGATATTTTAAATCCGATAGCGACCTGGTGTATCAAGACCAAGTGGAAGGAAACTTATTTCAGCAAGTGGATAAAACCGTAGACCTGATTTTTACAAAATATCTAAAAGCAATTATCACTTATGAAGGTGTTCAAAGGGTGGAGAGTTTTCCTGTCTCTGAACTTGCATTTAGGGAGGCACTCGTTAATGCTGTCGTGCATAAAGACTATGCTTCACAAAACAGCATCCAAATAAGTGTGTATGATGATAAGCTCCTCATGTGGAATGCCGGAGAATTACCCGCACAATGGACTCTTGAAACACTTAAGCATAAACACTCTTCAGAACCTTTTAACCCTGCAATTGCGTATCCTTTTTTCTTGGCTGGATATATAGAGTCCTGGGGAAGAGGAATAGAAAAAATCATAGAAGAGTCACAAAAGTTTAATGGAATCACACCAAATTTTAGATGGCAAAATGGTTTATGGGTGGAGTTTTATTTTAATCACTTGGGTGAAAAGGTCGGAGAAAAGGTCGGAGAAAAGGTCGGAGAAAAATTTACTGAAAATCAATCAAATATTATTGAGCAAATAAGTATTAATCCAAAAATCTCAGCAAAACAATTGTCTGAAATAGTAGGCATATCAAGTAGAAAAATAGAAGAGAATATCAAAAAATTAAAAGAATTTGGTGTGCTAAAGAGAGTCGGCGGTGCTAAAGGCGGACATTGGGAGATAATTACATGAGCAGTTGGATACGAGAAGCACACTATGTAGAAGAGAAGTTTTTAGAGCAACTAAAAGCGCTGAGATGGGACACTATAGTTATAGAAGATAGTGACAATAAACATAGAACCGATAAAGCTCTTTTAAATAGAACTAGCTTTAAAGAAGTATTGCTAAAAGATAAACTTGCATCCGCTATAAAAAGAATCAACGGCTCATGGCTCAAAGATGAACAAGTAAAAGAGGTAATTGCTACCTTAGAAAACATCAACAAATCTTCTCTTTTTGAGAGTAATTTAGCATGCAGTGAACTTTTACTTGAAAATACATCTGTGGATCTCAACCATGACACAGGTGCAAAATCTCCTACAGTGCGATATATAGACTTTGAAAATATAGCAAATAATGAGTTTTTGGCAATCTCTCAATTTATGGTCGATGGCGCTCAGACTATCATCCCAGATATTACACTTTTCGTAAATGGCATCCCGTTGGTTGTTGTTGAGTGTAAAGCTCCTGACATTACCGACCCAATGGCAGAAGGCGTCAATCAGTTAAAAAGATACATGAACACTAGAGGGACAGAACAAAGCGAGGGAGCATCAAAGCTTTTTAACACTAATGCTTTTTTAGTTGTAACTTCAAGAACACAAGCAAAATCTGGAACTATTAGCTCAAAACTAGAACATTTTTTGAGCTGGAAAGACCCATATCCCAAATCGCTAGAAAACTTTGGAAGTGATGAACAAGATATCTTGGTAGCTGGAATGCTTGAGCCTCAAAATCTACTTGAGATAATGCGAGACTTTATTATAGTGATGGGAAGTGGGCGCAAAAGGGTAAAAGTAGTTTGCCGTTATCAACAGTATCGCGCAGTGAAAAAAACTATAAAACGAATTCTAGAAGCAAAAACTCTCCAAGAAAGAAATGGAGTAATCTGGCATACGCAGGGAAGTGGTAAATCACTCACAATGGTGTTTTTGATAAAGCACTCAAGACATATAATGCAAATGCAAAACTATAAGATTTTATTTATAGTCGATAGAAGTGATTTGGAAGAACAGCTAGAAGAAACTGCAGCATTGACTGGTGAAAAAGTATCTGTAGCTATGAATGGAAACGACCTTAAAAAGAAGCTTTCAAATGATGTGAGCGATATCATCATGACCATGATGCAAAAGTTTAATGATGATGAAGCTTTTAAATCACTGAGCGATAAAAAAGAGATTGTAGTTCTGATAGATGAAGCACATCGCACGCAATACTCAAAACTAGGCGCTGCTCTGAGAACCGCGTTGCCAAATGCAATAATGATCGCGTTTACAGGAACACCTGTAGAAAAAACATTGGACTCCTTTGGTTCGTATATAGACACTTACAAGATACGAGAAGCAGTGGATGACGGCGCAACGGTTCCAATCATTTATGAGGGGATGACTTCAAAAGATAGTATCGATAATAAAAGTGAATTTGATGGTAAATTTGAAGATTTGTTTGTAGATTTAACAAAAGAGCAACAAGAGGCTATCAAAAAGAAATATGGCACAAAAGGTGATATTTTAGAAGCTCCAAAAAGAATAAAGGTAATTGCTAAAGACATGGTGCGACACTATGTCGAAAACATACTGCCAAACGGCTATAAAGCCCAAGTAGTAAGCTCATCTAGAAAAGCAGCACTCAGATACAACGAAGCCATAAAAAAGGCTCTTGGCGAATACCACGAAAATATGGCTGATACTAATCCATACAAAACATTAGTGAGCAAGCTTAGCTCTGCCGTTGTAATCTCACACAAACATAATGATAATTCAGATGAGTTTCCAAAAGAGTTTAGTTCAAAAACACATAAAGATAAAAGTGTTGCAGATTTTAAAAAGCCTCTCTTTACAGTGTCACCTTATGACGCAAAAGATGGCGATGATATATATGACTCTCTAAAAACTTCGCAACTGGCTTTTTTAGTTGTAAGCGATATGTTGCTTACTGGTTTTGATGCGCCGATAGAGCAAGTAATGTATCTGGATAAAAAATTAACAGCTCATAACCTGCTTCAAGCAATAGCAAGGGTGAATCGTACTTATGAGGGTAAGACAAGAGGACTCATCGTTGATTACTATGGAGTTGGAGCACATCTTAAAGAGGCTCTAGCAGCTTATGAAGCCGGAGATGTTGAAGATGTTATGAGCGATAAAAGTAGCGAACTCTCACATCTAGAATTATCTCATAGAAAGGTGATGCAATTTTTTACAGAAAATGGAGTCGATGAGATAAATAAAAACAACTTGGAAGATGCAGTTGTTTTGTTGGCTGATGAAAAACTTCGCCAAGAGTTCAAGGTGCTATTTAAAGAGTTTACTAAACTCATTGATTTTATTTTACCGAACCCTATAAAAAAGTATTTCTTAAATGATGTACAAGTATTAGGTCTTATTAAAAACGAGGCACAAAGGCGATATAGAGATTCTGAACTTAATATTGAAGGCATTGGCGCAAAAGTTAAAGCACTCATTGATGAGCATTTGATAAGCGAGGGTATAGAAACAAAAGTAAGACCAATATCCATTTTTGATGATGAGTTTGATAATGCGCTCAAAGGAAGACCTGACAAAGCTGTTGCTTCAGAGATGGAACATGCACTTAGATATACTATCCGAATTAACATTGATAAAGACCCGATTTATTACAAATCACTCGCAGAAAAGCTAGAAAAGATTATTGCTGAGCATAAAGGTGAATGGGAAAAGCTAGTCGAGAAACTCTCTAAATTTAAAAAAGACATGCAAGGTGGAAGAGAACTTCTTGAAGTGTTCCAAAAGTTAAAATGTGAAGTTTGCATGGCTTATTATGATCTATTTTTAAGTTATTTTAATGAAGATGAGTGCACGAGTGAGGTTTGTGACACTCTTGTGGAACTCGTAATCAATAGTGTTGAACAAGCCTCCCGTGAGATAAAAAGAGTAGATTTTTGGGGTGCAACAGGAGAGAACTCGAGACACAATCTTGAAAACTATTTGGTTGGCTTGATTGCAAATTCAAAACAAACAAATCTCATAAAAAATATTCCTGATATAAAAGAAAAGTATATGAGTATTACTAAAGAAAATCATGAACTCCTAAAGGGGTTAGAACTTGCTAATTGATTATGACATAGTTAGATCTCACCGCTCTAGTATTGGAATAACTGTTGAGCGAGATGGTAGTATTATTGTAAACGCGCCTCAAGATTTAGAAGCAGATGAAATAGAGAAACATGTTTACAAAAAAAGATTATGGTTATGGGAAAAACTTGCTATAAAAAAATCATATCAAGATAAGACAATAAAAAAAAGATTTGTCTCAGGAGAGAGCTTTTCTTATTTAGGTCGTAGTTATCGATTGGAAATTATTGATGAAGATGTTACATTAAAATTAAGAAATGGCTGGTTTATTCTTGGAAAGAAATATCAAAATAAAGCAAATGAGCATTTTAAAAATTGGTATAGTGAGCATTTAAGACTTAAAATAAATGAAAGATTGTTTCTTATTACGAAAAAGTTAAATATAGAAGTTCCTGTGTTTCGTATTATGGAACTTGGGTTTAGATGGGGTTCTTGTACAAAAGATGGAATATTGAATTTCAATTGGAAAATTGCAATGGCACCGATTGGTGTTGTAGATTACATTATCATTCATGAATTAGTTCATCTTAAAATACATACGCATAATGAGTTGTTCTGGAAAGAAGTACAGCGAACAATACCAAATTATTTAGAGAAGAAAAAATGGCTCAAAGATAATGGGCAGGAGCTATTTCTATAACATTGCTTACACACAGAGCACCAATATGCCTAGATGTAAGTAAAGTAAGTTAATTGAGTAAAAGTATGTCCTAGTAAATTCTTAAATGATTTGTTGTATTGGATAAAGTTTTTGAAGCGGCTATTTTTCGATATTTATAAGTGGTGTCATAGGGGGGGGATGTCTTAAGATAAACTTAATAAAACTACAAAAGACCTAAAATAAGGACTTTGCAACTCTATCTAAACCTTTCATTTTCTTCACAAATAGTCATTTTTGGGCACAGTTTGGGCATAGCAATAAATTTTATTAAAAAATATTGTACACTATTGTTATTTTTCTTTTTAATAAAAAGAAGATTTTTAGTTTTGAATTATTTATAGGATTATTAATGAGAAATCATGTTAGTAAAATATATGAAAATAGAGAAAATTTTATAGTAATAGGTCTTACAGGCAAAACGGGAAGCGGCTGTACAACGGTATCTAAAATATTAGAAGAAGGATATAAAGATTATAACGAAATAGATTGTAATGATAAAACAATTAAAAATCGCAAAGATAGTATCATTAAGGCATTTGCAAGTACAGCTTTTAAAGATAAAAAATTTCAAATCATCAAACCATCAACATTGATAATGATGTTGTTTGTTTTTGAAAAACAAATATTATTTGGGAAAATTAAACCATTAAAAAAATTACTGGATAAAACAGATGATGAGATAAAAGATTTATATCAAAATGATTTAAATAAATTTCAAGAAGATTTTAAAAATGAATTAATAATTTTAAAAAAACTTTATAAAGTTATCATTGCTTTTAATGAGCTTCAAGAATTAGAAGGTTTTGAGGACTTTGAAAATAATTTTAATGAAAACATAGATTATAAAAGTAAAGCTAGCAGAGAATTACTATCAAATTATATTGATAGTAAAAAAAATGAATATCAAAATAAATTATTACAGCAAGACAAGGCAAATTTATTAGAAGAAATAAATAAACTATTTTTTTGTAAGTTAAGTGATGCTGACTTTAATAAAATTATAGAAAATGAAGAATATGAAATCATCGAGACTGAAAAAGTTAGCAAAGAAAAAATCAAAATAAAAATCAATTTAAAAAGAAGAATAATTGATAAGGTTTTAGATTACTTGGCAAAAAATGAAAGTAATGGATTTGTAAAATTATACGAAACCTATAATAAAAAGATTACTCAAAAAAGAGAAAATAACGAGTTGTCTATTCAACAGTTACAAGCTATTGGAGATTTAGTACGAGATGAAGTTGATATTTTTCAATTGCCAAATTACATAAATTTGTTGATTAAAGCTTTTCGAAAAATAACTAAAAAAGAAAATAAAAGTTGTTATATCGTAATTGATTCTTTGAAAAATCCATTTGAAATTTTATTTTTTAAAGAACGATACTCAGCCTATTATACATTTTCAATTCACTCAAAAGATGAAATTATATATGAAAGAGTTGCAAATAATAAAATTGACATAAAAGCAATTCATAAGAAAGAATTAAATTTGGATGATAAAAATAAGCAAAGAGGTTCACTTGAATCACCAAAAGATTTTGTTTCTCAAAATGTCATAGAATGCATACAAAGAAGTGATATATATATTGATAATAATAAAGATAAAAAAGATACTTTATACAAGCAGTTATTTAAGTATTTAAGTTTAATAGTTCATCCAGGTCTTATTACTCCTAGTAAAGATGAAATGATTATGCAATTAGCATTAAATGCCAAATTTAATTCTGGCTGTATATCTCGTCAAGTTGGAGCAGTTGTTTTAAATAAATTTGATTCTGTAAAAGCAATTGGATGGAATGAAGTACCTGAAGGACAAATACCTTGTTTACTTAGAAGTCATAATGAATTATTAAATAATTCTTCTTCTGTGGATTATAGTAAATATGAAAAAAATACTGTAAGAAATAATGATAATTTTAAATATATTTTCAGCAAAAAAAATCCACATCATCCAAATAACGAGTACAATGAATCAAATAAAAAAGGCTTAAATGATTCTTTTTGTTTTAAATCAATTCAAAATGATATTGATAAGAATAAAAACCAAGTTTATACAAGGTCTTTACATGCTGAAGAGAATGCATTTTTACAAGCTTCTAAATATGGAAATTCTGGAATTATTGGTGGTCAGTTATTTACAACAGCATCACCTTGTTTTTTATGTGCGAAAAAAGCTTATCAACTTGGAATGAAGCGTATTGTTTATATTGAAGCATACCCTGATATTTCCAATGAACAAGTTTTTGATATAGGCACACATGATATTGAAATGGTACATTTTAGAGGTGCAATAGGACTTGCTTATCAAAAATTATATGAACCTATTTTTTCTTATAAGGATGAATTAAAAGCGTTGAATAATTAATGTTTTTTTTGATTTACAATGATTTCAATAATTCATATATGTTGTCGTTTGATAATTTTAATTGTATAGAAAAGAAAAATATTTTGTTTAGTAATTTTCAAGAGTCAAATTAAATTAATAAAATTTAGTTTTTTGAATGTTTTTAACTGGACAAGAACTAAAGTAATAATAAATGATTGGAGTAGCAATGGGATTTAAAAAAAATTTTGAGCAAACAATAATACTTTTTGAAGAACTTGTAAAAGAAGAACTGGAGGAATTATTAAAAGTAGAAGTTATTAGTATTGAAGGTGATGTAGGAAGAGATTCGTTAGTAACATCAACTTTAGACCTGCATGCTAGTAGTGATTTAATTATTAAATATAAAGATGATACATCTATATATACAGCATCAAATAGAATACTAAAAATAGCAGATAAATATTTACATCTGCCAATTAGTCTTACATTACGAAACTCAATTTCAGGTGAATATGATAAAACAGAGGTTAATAAGCTTAAAACATCCCATGACAAGATATTGCATAATATTCCTGTTGTGATGCCAAAAATAATATGTAATTCAAGATTAATTAATGTGGAGGGTGACTATAAATTATTGGATATAATCATTGTAGATACGATGCCACTAATTGAATGTATATTTTCTCATAAGGGTTTTGTCAAACGAACTCTAAAATTGGGCAGTTAAATTTAAAAAAAGTTACATTCTGAAACTTAAACCACCTCTTGTTTTTCTACTGTTTTATTTGAAGATTTAACTCCAAACTTATAAATGTCTGAATT
>JBAZSX010000019.1:0-36425 GCA_041662225.1 Sulfurimonas sp. | reverse complement strand
AATAGTTATTATTAAATCTATTTACTTGCTTAGTTTTCAATGATCTCAAACTCATTTCGATGGCTTCTACTCGAAGTCCCTCTAGTCCTAAACTTTAGGTCTCTGTGTTTGTGGACGGGAATTATAGACAAATCAAACTTAGATGTCAATACTTTTTTGAAGAAATTTGAATATTTATACAAAAGTGTTTATATTTCATAACATCTTCTTATGCATAAATATTAAGTTATACATTATATATAGAATTAACAAGTTAACTTTACTCTCAATGCTAATTTTGTTGCTTTTTATTAACTCTTTATATATAGAATTCCCTATCAAAATCAAATGTGCATATTTATATGCATAAAAAAAAGGAATAATGATGGGACTATATGATCGCGATTATGCAAGAGGTAAATCTTTTGCATACGAAAATACTTCTAAAAGTGATACTCAAATAATCTCTTTTGTAAAAGAGACTTATAAACTTTTTGCAGCTTCAATGATGGCTGGGGCAGTTGGTGCTTATGTTGGCGTACCACTGGCTGCAACTATTGCAGCATACATGTGGCCGCTTTTTGCTTTAGAAATAGGTTTACTAATTGGATTGCATTTTGTCAAGCATAAACCTGGGATTAATTTAGCAGTTATGTTTGGATTTGTATTTATGACAGGATTGATGCTTGCGCCTCTTCTTTCTCGTACCCTTGGGATGAGTGGAGGTGGAGCTATAATCGGCAATGCTTTTGCAATGACCTCTGTTGTATTTGGTGCTATGAGTTTTTATGCTATTAAAACAACAAAAGATTTTACTAGCTACGGCAAACCACTTATGATCGCACTTTTTGTAATTATTGGTTTTTCTATTCTTAACATGTTCCTTGGTAATCCAATGTTACATGTTATTATCTCTGGGGTAGTCGTTATTCTATTCAGTATTATGGTTATTTATGATACTCAGAATATTATGAATGGCTCATATGAAACTCCAATTGATGGTGCAATTGCACTTTATCTTGATTTCTTAAATATTTTTACTGCTCTTTTGCAGCTATTTGGTATTTTTGGAAACAGTGAAGAGTAGTCAACTTTCACCCGAGCTTTTTCGGGTGGTTGATGCAAATCTAAACCGCCTTAAAGAGGGGATAAGAGTTGTAGAAGATATTATGAGATATCAAAAAAACAATGAAAAACTATCTTCCAAACTTAAGCAGCTAAGACACAAATCCCGTATTGACGAGCAAGAGCTCCTACTAAAACATCGAGACAGTGTAAATGATGTTCTCCGTCCAACCATAAAAAGCGAACTTAATCGTACTGATATAAAAAGTATACTCATCGCTAATTTTAAGAGAGCACAAGAGTCATCAAGAGTTTTAGAGGAGCTCTTTAAGCTTTACAACCTCGACTATAGTGAAAAATTCAAATATATACGATATGAACTTTATACTCTTGAAAAAGAGGTAATTTTTGAAGTAATAAACACTACTTCAAACTCTAAATAATTAAGAGGGTATTCATTCATTAATTTTTTCATTTGCTTATAGTTTAAAAGACCTCTTGAGCCACTGACACCACTCTGTTTTATGTACTTAAACATCTCTCTGATGGATTCAAATTCCAACCTATACTCAACTATCTCAAAATCAGCATCAAAATATTTTTTTTGAAGCTCATAAACTTCATTTGCAGTTCTAAGCAGTGGTTTTAAAAGTGCCTTTTCATTCAATGTTTTGAAAGTGTTTGAAGTAAAAATTGCCAAAGCCACAGGAGCATTAAAGCGATTTACATTTTTAAATACATTTTCTAAATTTTCTGCCCACTGCATAGCTGAGGCTGAAAAAATAGAATCATATTTATTTTTTAAAAGAACTTCAAATGTAGTTTCATCGTTAAAATCACCATGAAAAATCTCTATATTATTTGAGTTTGGATGTAACTCCAACATGCCAGATGCAAAATCTACTCCACAAAAATGTTCATAATTCCAATCAATATTTTTGCATAAAGCCCCGCTGCCACAACCTAAGTCTAAAATATATCTAGGTTTGTATGTTACCTTTTGAAGTAATTTTTTTACAACTCTATTTTGTATTATATTATTGGAACCATAATGAATAGCGTACCTAGAGAATTCCGAACTTATTTTCATTTTATTTACAACCACAATGCACTATCTTTCTAAAATTATACCCTAGTTTGTAATCTTAACTTTTTTAGATATAATTCGCAACTTTTTATATTTAGGAATTAATAAATGACAACTAGTTTTTTACTTATCGTACAAATTGTTTTAGTTGTATTCATCGTGATAGCAGTACTACTACAAAAAAGCTCAAGCATAGGTCTTGGTGCATATAGTGGCTCAAATGAGTCTGTTTTTGGGGCAAAAGGTCCAGCTAGTTTTTTAGCAAAGGCTACTTTTATAATAGGGTTCCTATTTGTTGTAAATACCGTTCTTCTAGGATATCTCTATTCACAATCAAAAAATGTATCTGTAGTTGATGCTCTTGTAGAAACAACAAATGTAGTTGCACCTACAGCTACTGTCGCAGCACCGGTTAAACAAAGCGAACAAAACAGTACAAAATAGTTGCATTCACTGCAACTATCTCTAATCCTCTGCATAAAACATCAACAATACCGCTTTTATATCATTTAAAATATTTCTTGCTACAATTACGCCATTATTTACACAAGGATACAAAATGCTCAATGAAATATATAGCGAATGCGAAACAAAAATGCAGTTAAGCATAAACCACATGTTAAGAGACTTTAAAACACTTAGAACCGGCAAGATTACAACTTCGGTTTTAGATAATGTAAGAATCGATTATTATGGCACCTTAACTGCCCTTGACCAAGTAGGTTCAATCATAGCGACAGATGCGACAACGATTGTAATCAACCCTTGGGAAAAAAACCTTTTATCGGCTATTGATAGTGCTATCTCTAAGGCAAATGTTGGAGCAAATCCAAACAATGACGGTGTACAAATCAAACTATTTTTTCCTGCTATGACTGTAGAACAGAGACAGGAGTCTGTAAAACAGATGAAAGGAATGGGTGAACATGCAAAAGTTTCTCTTAGAAATGATAGAAAAAATGCAAACGACAAAATTAAAAAACTTGAAAAAGATAAACTAATAACGGCAGATGAGTCAAAATCCGCTCAGGAAGCTATTCAAAAAATCACAGATAAATATTCGGCAAATGTTGAGCAAATTCTAAAAGACAAAGAAGTAGAAATTTTAAAAGTATAGACCACTATGCATCACGCCAATTAAAATAGTCCTTTGACCATTTTAACCCGAAGTGCTTCCTAGTGAAGTGCTTATACACCAAAGGTGTTCTGTATTAATATATTAACATTAGGAATTTAGATGGATATTAAGAAAATATATATGGATGCAAATGCTCTTTTAGAGGGGCATTTTAAACTAAGTTCTGGAAATCACTCACAGTTTTATCTACAGTCTGCCAAGGTATTGGAAAATCCTAGAACAGCAAAACTGCTTGCGGATGAACTTGCAAAGCAAATCAGAGCAAGCGGAGTTAAAATTGACACCGTTTGTGCTCCTGCGCTTGGCGGTCTGATTGCTGGTTTTGCCCTTGCTCAAGCACTTGATTGTCGATACATCTTTGCAGAAAGAGTGGAAGGCAAAATGAGTATTCGCCGAGGTTTTGAAGTAACTAAGGGCGAAAGGGTATTGTTATGTGAAGATATTATCACAACCGGCGGTTCTGCGATGGAGGCTGGAGAAGTGGTTGAAAGTCTTGGCGGCGAGATTGTCGCTGTTGCTGCACTAGCAAATCGTGGTTTTTGTAAACGAGAGAATAGCGATGTTACGACCAAAGCTAACTGTAAACTGCCTCAAAACATTCCATTTTTTGCATTAGCCGACTTTACATTTGAAATACACTCTCCTGATAATTGCCCTCTTTGTAAAGATGGAAGTGAAGCAATAAAGCCCGGTTCAAGAGGAAATTAAATCGTTTAAAACACCCTGTCATTCTCGAAAAACAAAGTTTTTCGTAGCTTTAGGGGGTTGTAGGGACATCTGTCCATGCCACTCAAACGGACGCGTTCGTTTGAGTGTGTAGCATCAGATAATAAAACTTCTTTACTCCCTATTGCAGTAAACCTGCAACATTTGAAGCTCCTGCATTCGCTTGGCTCTGTGCAAAAGAGCCGATTTGATTCATAATATTCTGTCTTGAAAAATTAGCACTCTCTGCCGCAAAATCAACATCTCTTATTTGAGACTCAGCTGAAGCTAAATTAACATGCGTTACAGATATATTTTTAATAGTTGACTCAAGCTGATTTTGTGATGCGCCTATAGTAGAACGAATATCACCTATTTTACTCATAGCACTATCAATAGTATCAATTGCACTCAAAGCACCGGCTTGTGTTGTAGCATCTATGCTTCCAAGAAGGGAAGAGACTTTTGTATCACCGATTGTGACGCTTTGAGTTGCCCCACCATCTGCACCGGTTTGCGTAACAAACATGCCATTCCCAAAACTTCCACCGGTTCCATCAAGTAGCTTCATGCCATTGTACTTCGTAGATTTTGCTATGTCGTCTGATGATTTTAGCAAGCCGTTTATCTCTTTTTGGATTATTGCTCTATCATCTGAACTCATAGTTCCATTTGAAGCTTGCAGAGTCAAAACTCTCACTCTGTCTAGGTTGTCGCTATATCCTTTCAGTGCACCGTCCGCAACTTGAAGCATGCCGACACTCTCGTTCGCATTCATAATAGCCTGACCCAAGCCGGAGAGATGAGATGAGAGCCTGTCGGCAATGCCAAGCCCTGAAGTATCATAAGAGGCACTGGTTAGCTTAGAGCCGGAAGCAAGAGCCGATAGACTTTTGCTGATTCCGCTATTTGCAGAGTTTGAATTTAGATTAGTATTCATGGATGCCACATTTGTGTTAATTGAAAAACTCATTTCAAATCCTTCCTATTTTAAAATAACGATTGTAGTTGTATTTTACCATCTATTTAATAAAACAAAATTAATTACTATTAAGTTCACATGCCCTCATGCTCTCAACTAAAACTCTTGCTACTTCAGCTTTCCCATCCACAATAATAGAGATATTTAAGTCTGCCAACTTCTCTTTCTCTTCTAAAGAGACAACTTTTACAATCAAATTTACATCTTTGGAGTATTGTAAAACAGCTTCACATATAAGTCTTTTTTTCTCTAAATTATCAAGAGTAACTATAACGGCTGCTGCTTTTTCTACATGTAGAGCATTTAAGATAGAGTGCTTTGAAGCATCTCCTAAATACGCTTCCATGCCGTCATTGAGAGCTTCTTTGACATGTTTATAGGAATTATCCACGATTACATAGGGAGCATCTATTTTATCCAGCTCTTTTGTTACAAATTTTCCAACTATGCTGTAGCCGCAGACAATTACATGATTAGCTCTGCTTTGTAAAGCTGACATGTCTGAATCATCCTCTTTCTCTTTTGTAAACAGTTCAACAAAAGTACTGATTCTGCTGATAAAGAATGGAGTGACAATCATGGATAAAATTACGACTAGAACCAATAATTGTGTTAAATGAGTATTGAGCAGACCATCCGCACTTGCTACTGCAAATATTACAAACGAAAATTCTCCAACCTGAGAGAGTGCTAATGCCGCCTTAAAAGAGACAGGATGAGAAGATGATAATCTTAAAATGATATAAATTATTGCTGTTTTCAAAACGAGCACAATAAGAAACAACCAAACTATAAGTGCAAACTTTTCTACAAAAAGTGCTACATCAATCTTCATTCCAACAACAACAAAAAAAGTGCCAAGAAGCAAATCTTTAAAGGGTGCGATATCTGATTCCACCCGGTGATGGTACTTTGTCTCAGCTATAATCATTCCAGCGACAAAAGCGCCCAGTGAGTAACTAAACCCCATGTAATGCGCCAAAAGTGAGGCACTGATTACAATAAACAAAACCGAACCCATAAAAAGTTCATCAAGCTCCGATGAAGCGGAGAAGTGTAAAAGCCAAGTCATAAGCTTTTTTCCGACGATAAACAGAAGAACAAATGCAAAAATAGCACTTACAACCGTATCTTGCAAAAGAACAAAAACACTCTCATCTCCTTTACTCGCCAAAAAAGTTAAAAGAATCAAGATAGGAATAACCGCTATATCCTGAAATATAAGTATTCCTGTCGCCTTTTGTCCATAGGGTGTGTGTATCTCTTTTGAACTTTTCAGATAGCTTAAAACAACTGCAGTAGAGGAGAGTGAAAATGCAAAAGAGATAATCAAAGAAGATTTTAAATCAAGATTAAAAAAATAGTGGCTGATAGCATAAATAACAAGAGCAGTAAACATAACCTGCATAAATCCATTACCGAATATCTCTTTTTTCATACTGTCCATTTTCGCCAAAGATATTTCAAGACCGATGGTGAACATCAAAAATACTATACCAAATTCACCGACAAGCCCAAGAGCATGTGAATCACTCAGAGCTCTTAAGTCGAAAGCGTAGGCTATTATTATGCCGGTGAATATATATCCTATAATCTGAGAGATTCCAAATTGTTTTAAAAAAATATTAATAATAATTGATATTCCTAATGCTGCTATGACGTAAAATATTGAATATTCCATTTTGACCTTTCCTATTTTCTTTTATATTATATACAACTAATACAAATTCTAAAGTAAAAACGTTTGTAGCTTAAACAACACACTAAAAATCATCTAACTAATTTCATTATTTAACTCTTCAAAAGTAATTTTCTACTATAATCGCGTCTATTATTTAACTATTTATGGAGTTTTTGCATGACTAAATACATTTTTGTTACAGGCGGAGTTTTAAGTTCTCTTGGAAAAGGGATTACGGCTGCGAGTGTTGGCACACTGCTTAAACACGCTGGCAAAAAAGTGGGAATGCTCAAAATAGACCCATATATAAATGTCGATCCGGGGACTATGAGCCCCTTAGAGCATGGTGAAGTGTTTGTTACAAGAGATGGTGCAGAAACCGACTTAGACATAGGAAACTATGAAAGATTTCTGGATACATCCTATTTAAAATCTAGCAACTTTACAACTGGACAAGTCTATTTAAGTGTTATTGAACGAGAGAGAGCAGGCGGCTATCTTGGGCAAACTATCCAAGTTATTCCTCACATTGTCGGCGAAATCGTAAAACGAATTAAAGAGGCTGGGGAAGGACATGAAATCCTAATAGTGGAGCTCGGCGGAACAGTCGGTGACATTGAAGGACTCCCTTTTATGGAAGCTATCCGCCAGATGAAACACGATGATGAAGTTGAAGGAACATTTTTTATACATGTAACGCTTATTCCCTACATCAAAGCAGCGGGTGAATTAAAATCTAAACCGACGCAACACTCTGTTCAAGAACTTCGCCGCATTGGAATTACTCCGCAGATGATTATTGCCAGAAGCGAAAATCCAATGCCTAAAACTTTCAAGAAAAAACTTGCGATGAGTTGTGATGTTTCACAAGACAGCGTTATAGAAGCTCTTGATGCAGCAACTATTTATGATGTGCCAATCTCTTTTTTAAGACAAAATATTTTAAAACCTCTCTCAAAAGAGTTAGATTTAGGCGAACTTGTTCCGGACATGGAAGAGTGGGATTCATTAGTTAAAAAAATTGTTCAGCCTAAGAATAGGGTTGTTGTGGGATTTGTCGGAAAATATCTCCAGCTCAAAGAGGCCTATAAATCTTTAACCGAGTCGCTTATTCACTGCGGTGCACATTTAGATACGAGGGTGGATATACACTGGGTGGATTCTGAGGAAATAGAAGAGAGAGGGGCAGAAGCTTTACTAAAAGATTGTGACTCTGTTTTGGTTGCCGGCGGATTTGGAAGCCGTGGAGTTGAGGGAAAAATTTTAGCTATTCAATATGCGCGTGAAAACAGAGTTCCATACCTTGGAATCTGCCTTGGCATGCAGTTAACACTTGTAGAATATGCTAGAAATGTACTTGGTTATGCGGGTGCGAACTCAATAGAGTTTGATGAAAAAACTCCTTATCCTATGATTTATCTCATAGATAACTTTTTAGACCAAAGCGGCAATAAACAACTCCGTACGCACAAATCACCGATGGGTGGAACACTGAGACTCGGAGAGTATCCATGCGATACAAAAGAGGGCTCAATTTTGAGAAAAGCTTATGGCGGAGCTGAAACTATTTTAGAGAGACATCGCCACCGTTATGAGGCAAATCCAACTTACCGTGAAGCATTAGAAAAAGCCGGAATGATTGTTACAGGCGAATCGGATGGACTAATTGAAACTGTTGAGATTGAAAATCATCCTTGGTTTTTAGGCGTTCAGTTTCATCCTGAATTTACATCAAGACTTCAAACGCCAAATCCATCTATACTAGCATTTGTTAAAGCATCTTTGGGTGCTTGGTAATAAAACTATTTGCTAAGTGATATACCATTATTAAGTAAGTCGGCTCTTTTTGAGCTGCTTTCTCAAAGATTTCCAACAGAAGATAAAAAATTATCTCAAATCCCAAATCCAGCACTTCTAAATGATGCTGCAAAATCTGCACAAAAAATAGCACTTGCCATAAAAGAAAACAAAAGAATAGCAGTTGTTGGCGATTATGATGTTGACGGAGTAAGTGCAACTGCCATTATGGTTAATTTTTTTAGACAGATTCCCTATCCGCTAGAGGCGATAATTCCAAACAGATTCAGTGACGGATACGGAGTTTCCCCAAATGTTTTAAATAGAGTTGATACCGACCTCTTGATAACAGTAGACAATGGCATCACTGCCATAGAGGCTGCAAGAATATGCAAAGAGAGAGAAATTGAGCTAATCATAACAGACCATCATACTCCATCAGAAACGCTTCCGGACGCTTTTTCTATAGTTAATCCCAAACTTTCTACTTGTCAATACCCTTTCAAAGAGATATGCGGCGCGCAGGTAGCATGGCTACTTTTGGCACAATTAAAAAAGGAGTTAAATCTCTCAATTGATATGAAACAATTTTTAGATATTTTGTCTATCGCTATTATTGCGGATGTTATGCCTCTTATTGATATAAATCGAACACTAGTGCAGGAGGGTTTAAAAATTTTAACAACATCAAACAGACCCTCTTCCGTCATAATAAGAGATTTTTTAAATAAATCTGTAATCACTTCAGAGGATATCGCCTTTGCAATAGCTCCTAGAATTAACTCTGCAGGAAGACTTGAGGATGCCTCTATTGCCCTGAAATTTTTTACAGCGACATCAACAAATGAGGCATATAAGCAATTTGAACTTCTAGGCAAGCTTAATGAATTAAGAAAAGAAACGGAAGCTGAGTGTACAAGAGAAGCTATTGAGCGTGCTGATGATTCTTACCATGTAATCGTTGTGGCGAATGAGGATTGGCATGAGGGGGTTGTAGGAATTGTTGCAGCAAGACTAGTGGAACACTTTGGTAAGCCTTCGATTGTTTTAAGTTGTGAAAACGGCATGGCAAAAGGGAGTGCAAGAAGTATTGGTGAGGTAAGTATTTATGAACTTATAAAAGCAAATGACTCCTATTTGACAAAGTTCGGCGGACATAAAATGGCGGCTGGAGTCGGACTTGAAGAAAAAAACATTGATGCTTTCAGAGTTGCCATTAATAAAACAGCCTCACAACTTTCTCCTGCTGATTTCATTCCAAAAGATTCAATAGCTGGAATACTCTCTGCAGAGGATATAGATTTTGAGCTTCTTAATTTGCTTGAGAGATTTGAGCCTTTTGGAGAGGCAAATCTCCGCCCCAGATTTTTACTAAAAGATGCAGAAATTGTAAGCATAAAACTTATGGGAAGTGATAAATCGCACTCAAAGATTGAAGTTAAACAATTTCCAAACGCCTTAAAAACACTAGAACTTATAGCATTTAAAAGAGTGTTTGAAATGCCTGAAAATAAAAAAATTACCTGCAGCTACACAGTTATAAAAAATGAATTTAACAATAGAGTATCCCTTCAACTTCTTCTCAATAAAATTTACTAAATCATTAAAGACACACTTACAATCAACATGTGTTTACTTTGGATACACCTTCTAAGAAATTTTAATATTTAAAACTTATATTAAGGCTTAAGCTTGTACTATGGTATAACTTTATCTAATAAAAAAAGGGAAATCATGAAGAAAAGTAAAATCTTAGAAGAAATACTGGCAGAAGTTGACAAGCATCCAGAGATTATGTCTCGTCGCGAGGCTTTAAAATATTTAAGCGTATCTCCGTTGGCTGCATCCATTTTAGCAGGAGCTACAGTTGGAACAACTGCTGTTAGTGCATCTGATGCTAAGGGCAAAATTGTTATCGTTGGTGGCGGTTTGGCTGGTATAAGTACAGCAGCTCGTTTAAAAAACACTTTAGCAAATGCTGAAATTACAATTATTGAGCCAGATCCTAAATCTGTTTCATATCAACCAGGTCAAACTCTTGTTGCTGCAGGTATTTGGACAAAGAGTGACATCATTTACAATACTGACGAGTATCTTCCAAAGGGTGTAAAACTTATTAAAGGTAGCGTTACTGCATTTGATCCTGATAACAACAAAGTTACTGTGGATGGTAAAGAAGAAGTATCATACGATCAACTAATTATTGCTACCGGATTAATGCTAAACTTTGCTGGAATTAAAGGCTTAAATGGTGTTATTACTTCATCCGGTGCTGATAATGCAGCAACAAAAGAACAAATTGGTAAAGATGGTCTTCACTCTATCTACTTTCAAGACGGTGCAGAAGCTACATGGGCTGGAATTCAAGAATTAGTTGCAAAAGCTAAAGCCCATACAGGTTCTGAAAAATTAAAAGCTATCTTTTCAGATCCTCATACACCGGTCAAATGTGGCGGTGCTCCTAAGAAAATCATGTATCTAACACATGCAAGACTTCAAGAAGCTGGTGTGGCTGATAAAGTCGAACTTACTTTTTATCCAAATGGTGGAAAAATGTTTCCTGTTGCTGAGTACCATGATGCGATACTTGAGCAGTTTAAAACTAGAGGTTTCAAATGGAATTATTCTCATAACCTGACAGAAGTAGATACTGCAAATAAAGTAGCTATATTTGATCATCATGCTCAAATTAAAGGCAAGATAGATCCAGATACTGGCGAACCTGAAATGATTACTACGCATGAAAGAGTTGAAGTTAAATATGATTTTATGCATGTTACTCCTCCGATGAAAGCTCCCGATGTTGTTGCTAAATCACCGGTTGGCTCGGAAAAAGGATGGGTTCCTGTTACAAAAGAGACTCTTCAACATGTTAAATTCAAAAATGTATGGGCTATTGGAGATGTTGCTGCAATTCCTATGGGTAAGACAGGCGGTTCAATCCGTAAGCAATACAAAGTTTTAGTTGACAACATGGTAGCTTCTATGGAAGGTAAAACTACATTACCGGCTGCTTACGGCGGCTACACTGTATGTCCGCTTATCACAGGCATTGGTACAGTAATGCTTGCAGAATTTGACTGGACTGCAAAGCCAACTCCGTCATTCCCGCTTGATCCAACAAAAGAGAGATGGATATGGTGGTTGTTAAAAGTTTATGCACTTAAGCCAATGACAATACATGGCATGCTATCAGGTAAGGCATAATTTAATCCTCGAAAGAGGGTTAGGTTATATTTTTCAAAATGTTACAATTACTATAAAATGTCAATATTAGTTTTAATAAAAATTATATTTTTATTTTTACTTCGTTAGAATATATAAATTTTGAAGGAGATTGAATGAATAAAATCGTAAAAATTGCACTCGGTGCGACAATTATTTTAGGCATGGGAGTCACAACTCTAAGTGCAGATGTTGCAAAAGGTCAAAAACTTTATTTAAAACAATTAAAAGCTCCATGTTCTGAAGCAAATATAGGAACTGGTGCATTAATGGCCGGTAAACATACGCAGGCTGAGTGGAAAGCGATTAAGGAAAGCGGTAAGTTAGCTGATGAAATCAAAAAGATTTGTCCAAATGTAAAAGATACTGCAGTTAAAGCAGATTACTTGGATCATTACTTTGACTTTTTCCATGAATACGGTAGTGACAGCGGGAATGTTCCTTCTTGTGGTTAAGTAAATAATCCTAAATCACTTTACCTTGCCAAGGCATAGGTTAAAGTGGTTTAACCTTCTCTAAACTCTACTTCTTTCCAAAATTAAGCCTCTATATTGTCTTTTTAATTTATAATAAGCCATGAAAAGTATCACACTCTTTTTAACAACTCTTTTTCTCTTTACAGCATGTACAAATGAAAAAGAAATACCTTTAAACATGCCTATACTAACAGAATTTGGTATTAACTCTCTAACCTCAAATACTCTATTTTCGCTGAATGCTATTGCTCCAAATCTCTTAGGTTATGATATAACGAACTTTACAGCTTTGGAGGGTGGAGAATCTAAGAGCATAATGAGAGTAAGTTATCACGGGCACGAAGTGATGATAATAACTCCAAATAAACCAAAAGATGACTCTCCGCAATATATAAAAAGTATATCAATTACGAGTGACTATGTAGAAAATCCTTTTAATATTAAAATAGGAGATCCATATAATAAAGATGATTTCTCTACATGCGAAGAGCTGAAAGAGGGTCTAATTTGTGAACAAGAAAAATATAAAAATATTAGATTAGTTTTTAAAAAAAACAATCATGCATGGTCTCTAAAAGAGATAGTTTGGAGTAGTAATGCCTAGCATTTCGGTGTGTCACAGAAATCACTCGGAGATAACAGAGCTAAAAGTTTTAGATAACGATTTTGTAGCATACAATACAAAAATGCATGGCATAATAATTTTCTCATATAAAGACTGTTCCGTAAAATTAAATGTAAACAGGCTTCATGAAAATCTCGCAAGTGCTGATGCTACCGCTTTTAGTCCCAATGGAGAGTATTTAGCATTTTGTGTTAAAACGATAATATATATAATTCACATACAAAGCAAAACGCTGATTAAAACAATAAATACATACAAAGAAAAAATAGAAATACTCTCTTTTGATTTAGAGTCAAAGTATGTCATCGCAGGAACTGCCGCAGGCAGAGTACTTCAATATAAATATGATGGTTCATCTTTTCTAGCAAGACTCTGCTCTTTTAGTAATGCAAGCCAAACTCAAATGTTAACGCAAAGCTTTGTAAGCACATTTAAATTTCATAAAAATAGGTTGGCTTGCGGAAGCCATTATGGCGATATTTTTATAGTAGATATACATTCAAGGGTAAATAAAAATCATCTAACGAACTCTAAAGTTCGTGTAAATGCCATCTGTTTCTTGGACGAGAAGACGGTAATAAGTGGTACATCAGACGGAAAATTATTCATTAACTATTTAGACAATATGAAAAAATCTAGGCAGATACATACAGGTTTTACTACAATAGAAGATATTATATTGATGTCCAATCCTGACTATGTGATGATTAGCGGGGATGCAAATCATGTATCAATTTACGATATAAAGAAATATAAAATTGTTCATAATAAATACATAGAATTTAGCGGTAAGGTGAATGATATAGCCCTAGTAAATGATGAGACATTAATAGCTGTGGTAGATAATTTAAATATCTTCCGTGTTGAATTGCCTAGCCTTGCGAAACTTAAATCGCTTATTCTTCACAACATATTAGATGAAGCTTTTAATTTATGCGAAAAAGACTTTGCGATGAAAGATACAAAGGAGTATAGGCAACTTCAAGACAACTACGACAAAGTATATGCTCAGGCTGCGCAAGCGCTTATCAACCAACAAAGAACATATGCTCTTCAATTGATAGATGCTTTTAAAAATATACCCTCCAAAAAAAAGGAGATAGCACTACTTTTTAAAGCCTTTGAGAATTATCCTAGATTTCAATCTCTCTATTTAGAAAAAAAGTTTCCTCTGGCTTATATTTTATGCACTCAATTTCCTGCACTTCAGCACACCCATCAGTATAAAAGAATGGAAGAGTCTTGGAAGGAGGCTTTTATGAATGCTCAAAGACAAATTCTTCTCGGTAGAGATGAGATAGCAAAATCTCTACTTTTTGAGTATACGACAGTGATTTCTAAGCGACCCATGATAAAGTTAATTCTAAATCATAACAAAAAATTTATAGAATTTTTAAAAGCCATCGAAGTAAAAGATTTTCAAAAAGTAAATGAAATAGCAAAGACTCATAAGGATTTTACTAAAATCCCAACTTACAAGTCTCTTCAAAATAATATGGAGTATGCATTAATTGAGATACAGAGCTATATAAAACATGGTAAAGTAGATTTGGCAACCGAAGCCTTAGAAAAATTTAAAGAGCTCCCATCCATAGCTTTAGAAGTTGATACACTTAGAGAAGATTGCATAAGTATGCAAAAACTAAAAAATGCTTATGAGATTAATGATTTTAAGTCTTGTTATGAAGTTTTAGATACGTGTAATGGCTTGGAGTTTAGCGAACTTGGCATGTTGCTAGATAAATATTGGTCAAAACTGATGCAGAGTTGCGAAGAGTTCGCATCAAAAGGCAATATAAAAGATATAAAGGCAACGCTTGGAGAGCTTATACTTCTAAGCACCAGAAGAGATAAAATAGGCGACATGCTAAGAGTTGGCTTTCATACTAAAATCAAGATACTTATGGACAAAAAGAGTATTAAGAGTGCAGAAAATATCATCTACTCATATATTGATATTTTTGGTATTGATACAGAGATAAACTCGATTATGCACCTTTATGAAGTTACCACAAAAGCCAAACTAGCCATTACAGAAAACAGCAGAAGAGCTAGAGATAATTGGATAAACTCTGAAATAATTATTGGTTATTAAGACCCATAATTGCCATTAAACTATTTAGAGTATCTCTAAACTCATTTTGAAGCTGTGAATCTTGAGTAAGAAACTCCTGCATCGCTTCTTTTTTATCTATAGCTTCATCAAGTTCTCTGTCCGTTCCTTTGCTATACGCACCGATTCGAATCAAAACCTCATTCTCTTTTAAAAGCGTATATAATCTTCTGAATTTTAAGACAGCCATTAGATGTTCCTTCGTAATGATGTCATTCATGACTCTGGAAGCTGAGTTGAGTATGTTAATAGGCGGATAGATACCAAAATCTGTAAGTTCGCGTGAGAGGACTATATGCCCATCTAAAATAGAGCGAGATTGGTCGGCGATAGGGTCGCTCATGTCATCGCCCTCAATCAGTACCGTAAAAAATGCTGTAATTGAACCTTTTCCCTCCTCTTTTCCCGCTCTCTCCATGAGTTGCGGAAGAAGAGTGAGTGATGATGGCGGATAACCCTTTGAAGTCGGAGGCTCACCGAGAGCAAGACCAATCTCACGCTGAGCCATCGCAAACCTTGTAACGGAGTCCATAATAAAGAGAACATCCAGCCCTTGATCTTTGAAATACTCCGCGACGCTCATAGCAGCAAAGGCACCGTACTTTCTCATAAGAGGCGAATCATCAGAGGTCGCGACGATAATCACGGTATTTTCAAGATTTCCTCCTAAGTTCTTTTCTATAAACTCAGGAACTTCTCTTCCTCTCTCTCCGATGAGTGCGACAACTTTTATAGGAGCGTTAGCACCCTTTACAATCATCCCCATAAGCGTAGATTTTCCGACACCGCTTCCTGCAAAAATACCTAGCTTCTGCCCCTTTCCACATGTCAAAAGACCATCAATGCTTTTTACGCCAACGCTAAATACTTCATCTATCATTCCCCTTTTCATCGCGGCAATCGGTGCTTTTATAATCGGTGAGAGTTGCGAACAGTTTATATTGCCTTTGCCGTCGATTGGTCGCATGAAAGGGTCAACTACTCTTCCTAGAAGTGCATCTCCAACGGGAATATTCATCCCTGTTTGGTCTAAAAAGACTCTATCTCCAGAGCAAAATCCCTCTACAAAACTAAACGGGGTAATAAAAAATGTAGCTCCATCTATCTCTGTAACCATTCCAAAAGTCTCTTGAGCGGTATCTGTTGAGACAATTTTCACCATATCACTTATGCTCACTTTTAAACCTACGGCTGTGATTATAGTAGCGTTTATTTTAACTACTTCACCAAATGCCACGGAATAGCTTTTAGATTTGATTTTGTCTTTGAGTGATTTGAATGGCATTCGTAGTTCCTCCTTGGTTGAGGTGGATTTTAAAGTGATTTAGTAACGAGTGCCGGAAGGTGAATTAATAAGAGAAAAAAATTCACTTCTAGTTTTTTGGTCTTTTTTAAAGAGACCGCGAAGAGCTGAAGATGTTGTAGTTGAATTTATTTTCTCAACACCTCGCATCTCCATGCACATGTGACGAGCTACAACCACAACCGCCACACCTTTTGGCTGGATTGCCTCCATAATTGCATCTGCAATCTGCTCTGTGAGTTGCTCTTGAATCTGCATTCGACGCGCAAAAACATTTACAACTCTTGGAATTTTTGAAAGCCCTACAACTTTTCCATCCGGTATATAAGCAACATGCACACGCCCTATAATAGGAAGAAGATGATGCTCACATGTAGAGTAAAATTCTATATCTTTTATAAGAACCATCTCATCATTTGAGCTTGTAAAGAGAGCTTTTTCCAGAATCTCCGTAGGGTTCTCTTTATATCCGCTGTAGATAAACTCATACGCTTTTCTAACTCTCGACGGAGTGTCCAGAAGACCCTCTCTCTGCGGATTCTCACCCACATGTAACATCATAGTTTTGACAGCAGTTTCAAAATCTCTCTCTTGTTGGTTACTCAAAATAAAGCCTTAAAAGTTATTGGATTAAAACATGAGGAACTATCATAGGATATTTCTTCATTTTTCTAAAAATATGCTTTCTTACAATTTGACGCAAATCATTCTCTAAGGCTCTAGGATTTTCTATCATCCCCTCTTTTAAATGAAGCAAGAAGTGTTCTAATATTTCTTCCATCTCTTTTGCAAAATACTTATCTTGCTTATCTGCAACCAAGCCAAAGCTAGTAACTTTTGGCTTAGCAACCATCTTACCATGCTGTCCGTCAACCTGAGCGACAAGCATAACAATACCATCCGTTGCAAGTTTTTGACGATCAAGGACTATATCATCCTCAATTTGATGATTATTTTGGTTGTCAATATATGTTTTACCTGTTTTAACAGTTTTAACTTTTCTCATGTATTTCGGAGAAACTTCTATCTGTTCGCCATCCGTCATAAGCAGGATATTTCTCTCAGGGACACCGCACATCATAGCAGTCTCTTTATGTCTCATAACATGGTTATACTCACCGTGAATCGGCAAAAAGAATTTAGGGTTTACAAGGCGAAGCATAAGTTTTTGCTCTTCAATACTCGCATGTCCCGAAACATGTATATCTTTATCTGTTGCCACTTTTGCACCGGCTCTCTGAAGATGGTTTAACATCCCGGAAATAGAGCTTTCATTGCCTGGAATCGCACGGGAAGAGAGTACAATCAAATCTGTCGGCTTGATTTTTACATGTCTGTGCTCACCTATAGACATTCTAAAGAGCGCAGAGTTAGGCTCGCCTTGTGAACCGGTTGTGACAATCAGAACTTCTTTGTCATTCATTCGTGCAAGTTCATCCGCATCTACAAATATATTTTTTGGAAATTTTATATAGTCATACTGCATTGCAATCTCTATATTTCTCTCCATTGAACGACCGATAACACAAACTTTTCTACCATATTTTATACCATATTGAATAGCCTGATATACACGGTGAATATTTGAGCTAAATGTAGATAGAAGAATTCTGCCCTCAGCCTTTGAGAAGACTCTGTCAAATGCCGGAGCGACACTCAACTCCGATGGCGTAGGCAGAACATTGTATGAGTTTGTTGAGTCACTCATAAGGCATAAAACACCTCTGTCTCCATAGTATGCCAACCTGTGTAAATCTGCTGTGTAGCCATCTACGGGAGTGTGGTCAATTTTAAAGTCGCCCGTATGAATTACAGTCCCGGCCGCAGTCGTAATAGCTATTGAAGATGAATCAATTATTGAGTGTGTCATATGCATCCACTCTATCTCAAAATCATTTCCGATTTTATAAACTTGTCTCTTTTCGATTGGATTGAAATACTTTCTAAATTCTTTAAGATGGTGTTCATCAAATTTACTGCCAATCATGGCCAGAGGAAGAGGTGTTGCATAGATAGGAAACTGCATCTCTTTATAAAGATAAGGCATTGCGCCGATATGGTCTTCATGGGCATGCGTGATGATTACGGCAACAATTTTATCTTTTATCTCGCGAAGGTAAGTAAAATCCGGTACCAAAATATCAACACCATGCATATCCTCATCTGGAAAACTCATGCCGACATCTACAAGAATCGCCTCTTTTTCTGTTTCAAAAACGGTAATATTTCCGCCGATTTCACCGAGACCGCCAAGTGGAGTGATGCGAATTTTTGAATTAGAATTCAGGTCTAATTTATAGTGAGGATTTAATCTCTGTTTATGTGCCTCTTGATTTTTAGTTACAAAAAGTTTAAGATTTTCATCAATTGGGGCTAATTGGCGACGATTTTTACTACTGCCTCCACCACCACTGCTTCTATTTTTGTTTCTGTTTGGGTTACTATTTGGCTTAGTGGCATCTGCTGGGCTTGCACCTTCTGCATTTTCACGTACAACTGGTTTACGATTGTTATTTGGTCTTCTGTTATTTGTATTTGGTTTACGGTTTTCCTGAGGATTACTAGCTTGTGTACCCTGATTCTCTTCTGCCATCCAAACTCCTTGTATTTGTTAATTTATAGAGTTGGTGATAGTCGTGGGTAGAAAGTTCATGAGGTCGGACGGTTAATGTAAGTTCAAGCTCTTCATAAGCCTCTAGAAGCAAAGTTTTTTCATATACAACAGATAGATTTTTCATTAGAGTTTTTCGAGGCTGCTTAAATGCAACTCTTAACATGTTCTCGAAATTCTCATCATTTCTATCACTGTTTTTTTGTATCAAAAAAACAGCAGAATCAATCTTTGGCTGTGGTTCAAAAGCAGTTGGCGGAACTTTCACAACAATCTGTGCATCCCCTAAACTCTGAGTTATAACACTCAAAGAACCAAATACTTTTTCCCCATGTGTAGCGCAAAACTTTTCTGCTACTTCAAGTTGTACCATTACAAGTATATTTTTACACATTGGATCTGCGAGCGCTTTTAAAATGATGTTTGTCGCAATATAATAGGGCAAATTTGCCACCAAATCATACGGCTCATCAATTAAGCTACTCTGCCAAGCGTTCAAAACATCCCCACAATTTATGTGGAGCCGCTTGGTGGCAATCTCTTTTTTAAAAATACTTTGTAACAATTTACATAAATCGGTATCTACCTCAAAAGCTTCTACACTTTTGACATCAACTAAAAATTTAGTTAAATCACCTAAGCCAGGCCCAATTTCTACAATTTTATTGTTTGTTTTGGGCATCGCTTCGACGATTTTTCTTAAAACAGTTTCATCTTTTAAAAAATTCTGTCCAAATTTCTTTTTAGCCACAATGCTATTTATTTTCATAAGGACGATTTTATAATAGTTTTGCTTATAAATAGTTAACACTTAAATAGAATTTCAGATTTCTTTTAGATTAAATTTAACATCACAGCAAAATGTTTCATGTGAAACATTTTGCAACTCTTAATACGATAACCTAAATATAAGCACCAAAGTGTATAATTTCAAACAACATAATCAAGGTAAAACCACAATATGAACTATTTTGCAAAAAGAATTATCCCCTGTCTTGATGTTAAAGATGGACGCGTTGTTAAAGGTGTGAATTTTGTAGGGCTCAAAGATGCCGGCGACCCTGTTGAAGTTGCAAGACGCTACAACGAAGAGGGCGCGGATGAACTTACATTTTTAGACATTACCGCCTCTAGCGACAACAGAGATACTATAGTTGACATAGTTGCTCAAGTGGCACGAGAGATTTTTATACCACTAACAGTAGGTGGCGGAATTAGAAAACTTGATGACATCTATAAACTCTTGAACGTCGGATGCGACAAAGTAAGCGTTAATTCTGCAGCCATTAAAAGACCGGGATTAATTGATGAGGGTGCAAAAAGATTTGGCTCTCAGTGCATCGTGACCGCAATTGATGTAAAAAGAGTTGGTGACAAGTACCATGTGTTTTTAAACGGTGGAAGAGAAGATACAGGACTGGATGCTGTAGAGTGGGCAAAAGAGGTAGTGAGCCGTGGAAGCGGAGAGATACTTTTAACTTCTATGGATGCAGACGGAACAAAAGCCGGATTTGAGCTAAATATAACTGAACAGATTAGCCGTGCTGTGAATGTTCCTGTTATTGCGAGCGGCGGAGCCGGAACTATGGAGCATATAAAGGAGGCGTTTGAGCATGGCGCTGATGCCGCACTGGCCGCTAGCATATTTCACTATAAAGAGATTGATATAATGGATCTCAAACACTACCTGCATGACAATGGAATTCCTGTTCGCCTATGATAATCTGCGCTGGAAATAACGAAACTTTTGATTTCGCTACTCCTATGGGAGTTGGATTGATAGAGACGACAATGAACTTAACAAGGCTCTGTCTCTTTGATAAACCTGAATTTTTACTCTTTATTGGAAGTGCAGGGAGCTATGGAAATCACACTCTATTTGATATTGTTGAGTCAAAAACTGCTTCAAACATAGAATTAGCTTTTTTGAATGGTGATGCCTACACACCACTTGATAATGTTATTTCAACTAACACGACTAACAAAAAAGAGGTTATTGTAAACTCATCCAATTATATTTCTACATGTCAAGAGCTAACACAAAAGTTTTTAAAACTTGGGGTAGAGATAGAGAATATGGAATTTTTTTCGGTTTTAAAAGTTGCTCAGGAGTTTAATATTCCTGCCGGCGGAATTTTTTGTATAACAAACTATACTAACAAAGATGCTCATAGCGACTTTTTAAAAAATCATGAAAAGGCCAAAGAGCTTTTAGCCTCACATGTAAAAGCAAGAGTAAAAGAGCTTACATCAAATCCAAAGGATTCTTTATAACATGGGTGAATTAAAACCTTCTTTATTAGACTTTACTCAAAAAGAGCTTTTAGAACTAATTAAACCTAACTTTAGAGTTAAACAGATTTATGGCTGGCTTTATCATCAATACGCCGAAAACTTTGAGGATATGAAAAATATTCCAAAAGCTCTCAAAGAGGAGTTGGCTCAAAAATATATTGTAAATCCAATGAAAATTATTAAAAAAGAGATTTCAACAGATGGAACTGTTAAGTATCTTTTTGAACTTCAAGATGGCAAAACTGTAGAAGCTGTTTGGTTAAAAATGAAAGAAGAGCTTCGTGATGAAGCTGGAAATGTTACGCAAGAGGCAAAATACACAATATGCGTTTCAACTCAAGTTGGATGCAAAGTAGGATGCTCGTTTTGTTTAACAGCAAAAGGCGGATTTACTAGAGATTTGAGTGCTGGAGAGATAGTCGCGCAAGTAGTCAATCTCAAGCGGGACAACGACCATAAGCACAACAGAAAGATAAATATCGTCTATATGGGAATGGGCGAGCCTCTTGATAATCTAGATAATCTAGCAAAGGCGATAGAGATATTTCAGGACGAAGATGGTTTATGTATATCTGGAAAAAGACAAACAGTCTCTACAAGCGGACTCAGCAGTAAAATAGATAAGCTAGGAAAAATGGATTTAGGTGTTCATATAGCTATCTCGCTCCATGCGGTAGATGATGAACTGCGAACTGAGCTTATTCCTATGAATAAGGCTCATAATATTTCTTCAATAATAGAAGCTGTAAAAAGATTTCCTATTGACACAAGAAAAAGAGTCATGTTTGAGTATTTGGTTATTAAAAATAAGAACGACGACATAGCCTCCGCTAAAAAGCTTGTAAAGCTTTTAACTGACATCAAGGCTAAAGTAAATCTTATATACTTTAATCCATATCCAGGAACGACTTATGAGAGACCGTCAAGAGCCGACATGGTAGCTTTCCAAGAGTATTTAATTAATCATGGCTTACTGTGCACAATACGCGATTCGAAGGGTATAGATATAAGTGCAGCATGTGGACAATTAAAAGAAAAAACAGAAAGGGATTTATAATGGACTATATAGAAATATTTCAAATAGTTTTTTTGGTACTTGTGTTTGCGGTTGGAGTTGTAGGTTTTATTAAGGCTGCTACAAAAGAGGATTAAGAGGTAAACGACCAACACTCCAGGGAGGTCGTTTATGCGCATAATAATACCTTAGTTTTCTTATAAAGAAATAATCTTCAAAAACTTCTTTTCTCTTCTTAAAAAAAATATAACCTTGCAAATTTTATGCAAATTTCTTTGGAGTGTGTATTATTCACACATTGTTCTAACTTGTGAATATCTTAAACTTCAAAGAATATAAATTTGATAATTTTTCACTTTTTTAAGAATTAATTTATATAAATATATGCTGAAAGTTACAATTATTGAACATCTACTAAAGTGCCTATTTATGGGCTTTATAGGCTTTTTTTACGAATGTTTATTATTGATTTAAATGTCTATGAAAAATCATATATAGTTATTCACTTTAAAATCGAATATTCTTAAAATTTATAGTTTTATACACTCAAAACAAACTTTCTCAAAATCAATTTTACTTTTTATATGATACGTTTCTTCATACAGTTCAAATTCTAATTCATTCGCATGAAGCAGCAATCTGCTCGCACCACTGTTTTCAATCCGTATTTTTGCATCTAACTCTTTATCTAAAAACTTAACAATATTCTCTTCACTCTGCCCATAAATCGGGTCACCGACAATTGGATGTTTCACGTGGAACAGATGCACTCTTATTTGATGCTGCCTTCCAGTGTATGGCGAACACTCAACCAAAGTCATATTAGTTGACGGGAAATACTTTAGAGGCACAAAATCGGTCTTCGACGCTTTTCCACTTTCATGTACTTTTACAACCATTCGTACAATTGCGCTATCATCTTCAGCTCTCAGAAGCGGAGCCTCTACACATAGCGTTTCTTTAAACTCTCCATGAACCATCGCTAAATATTTCTTCTTCATATCTCGCTCTTGAAACATCATTTTTATATCTCGCTCACTTACCTTGTTTCTTGCACACAAAACAAGTCCGCTTGTCTCTTGGTCAATACGATGCGCTATGTTTGCATCCCTTCCAAACTGAAACTTTAATTCATCAATAAGTGAATAATCAGTATTTCTATTTTGTGGATGAATAAGAACTCCGCTCGGCTTATCGAAAACAACAAATTCATCATGTACAACATGTGGAACTAAACCTTTTGTAATCGGTTTAAAATATATAAACTCAAACTCACCCTCTATCTCGCCTGAAGTTCTCGTCATTGGTTTACCGTCGATAAAGAGACGACCTTTAGCGATTAATCTTTGCGCTTCTTTTTGTGTGTAGTCTAACTCTTTTATCAAATACAAAAAGGCTTTTTGCTTTTTATGTGCAAACATTTTCTTTATAACAAATGGCAAATATAACTCCTTATTTAATCATTTTTTTACAATTATTTCTGTAAAATCTTTTACTTTATATATGTTGATTTTAACATAAAAACATAAGATAATTATCATAAGGGTTTAATATATGATCGAGAGATACTCTAGAGAAGAGATGAGTTCTAAATGGACAATGCAAGCAAAATATCAGGCTTGGCTTGATGTAGAGTTGGCAGTTGTTAAAGCTTGGAATAGATTGGGACTTATTCCTGATGTGGATGCAGTAAAGATTGTTGATAATGCACAATTTGACATAAAAAGAATTGATGAGATAGAAGCTATAACTCGCCATGACCTGATTGCATTTACAACAAGCGTATCAGAGTCTCTCGGTGAAGAGAGCAGATGGTTTCACTATGGTATGACAAGTTCTGATACGGTTGACACTGCGGTAGCACTTCAGATGAAATCCTCTTTAGAGTTAGTGATAGAAGATGTAAAGATGCTTATGGAGTCAATCAAAAAAAGAGCGATGGAACATAAGATGACTCTTATGGTAGGACGAAGTCATGGGATACATGGTGAACCTATAACATTCGGTTTGGTATTAGCTGTTTGGTATGATGAGATGGCAAGACACTTAGAGAATCTAGAGCAAACACTTGTTGTTATAAGTGTTGGGCAAGTGAGTGGTGCAATGGGCAACTTTGCACATGCTCCGCTAGAGCTTGAAGAGTATGCGTGTGAAGAGCTAGGACTAAAACCGGCCCCTGCATCTAACCAAGTTATTCAGAGAGATAGATATGCAAGACTTGCAACAGCATTAGCACTTATGGCAAGTTCTATTGAGAAATTTGCGGTTCAAGTTCGCCACTGGCAACGCACTGAGGTTTATGAGTGTGAAGAGTATTTTGCCAAGGGTCAAAAAGGGTCATCAGCAATGCCGCATAAACGAAACCCTATCCTAACAGAGAATATAACAGGTTTGGCTCGAATGATTAGAGCCTACGCAATACCTGCTATGGAAAATGTGGCACTTTGGCATGAGAGAGATATTAGCCACTCATCTACTGAGAGATTTTGGTTGCCGGACTCATTTATAACAACTGACTTTATGTTGCACCGTATGAACAATGTTATAGCTAACCTAACAGTTTATCCGCAAAATATGATGAGAAATCTCAATCTGACAGGTGGGCTAGTGTTCTCTCAAAGAGTACTTTTAGAGCTACCTATAAAAGGTGTATCTCGTGAAGACGCTTATAGAATTGTTCAAAGAAATGCTATGAAAGTTTGGGAAGAGATTCAGCAGGGCAAACCTACTACAAATGAAAAAGGTGAGAGTCTCTATCTCAATCATCTTTTGGCAGATGAAGAGTTAAGAAATTCACTCAGTGAAGAGGCAATTCGTGAATGTTTTAACTTTGATTATTACACGAAAAATGTAGATAAAATTTTTGCAAGAGTTTTTAAATAGGACATCACATGATAACAATTATAAAAAGAAACGGTAGAACAGAAAAGCTAGATATCAGTAAAATTCAGAAGTACACTTCTGCCGCTGTTTCCGGTTTAACAAATGTATCTCAAAGTGAATTAGAAGTGGATGCACAGATTCACTTTCGTGATGGGATAACATCCAAAGAGATTCAGCAAACGCTCATAAAAACTGCGGTTGATAAGATAGATATAGATGCGCCGAATTGGACTTTTGTCGCTTCGAGACTTTTTTTATTTAACTTATATCATCAAGTAAATGGTTACTCAGGTTATGGCTCACTTGAGAAATATTTTATCAGAGGCGAAAAAGAGGGAAGAATTCTTTTTGGCTTAAGAGAGATGTACAATCTTGAAGAACTGGAAAAACATCTCAAACCTGAGAGAGATTTGCTCTTCAACTATCTTGGAGTTAAAACACTTTACGACAGATATTTAATCAAAGATAGAAACTCAGACCCGATTGAACTTCCTCAACATATGTTCATGGCAATTGCTATGTTCTTGGCTCAAAGAGAAGAGAAAAAAGAGGAGTGGGCAATTAAGTTTTATAACATGATTTCTTTGTTTGAAGTTATGTTAGCAACTCCTACTCTCTCCAATGCAAGAACAACAAGACACCAACTTAGCTCATGTTATATTGGCTCAACTCCTGATAATATTGAGGGTATTTTTGACTCTTACCAAGAGATGGCAATGCTCTCTAAATTTGGCGGCGGGATTGGCTGGGATTGGACGGGTGTTCGCTCAATGGGTTCCTATATTGACGGACACAAAAATGCGGCAGGCGGAACAGTTCCATTCCTCAAAATTACAAACGACATCGCTATTGCGGTTGATCAGCTGGGAACTAGAAAAGGTGCTATTGCTGTTTATTTAGAGCCATGGCACATTGATGTAAATGACTTTTTAGATTTGAAGAAAAACTCCGGTGAAGAACGACGCCGCGCGCATGATTTATTTCCTGCCATGTGGCTCAACGACCTGTTCATGCAAAGAGTTCAAGAAGATGCTATCTGGACACTTTTTGATCCTTATGATTGTCCGGATTTACCTAAACTTTATGGCAAAGAATTTAACAAAAGATATGAAGAGCTAGAACAAGATGAGAGCATTATCAAAGAGAAATTAAAAGCAAAAGATTTGTGGAAGAAGATATTAACTTCCTATTTTGAGACCGGAAGTCCTTTTCTCTGCTTTAAAGATAATGCTAACAAAGCTAACCCGAATGACCATTACGGCGTTATTAGAAGCTCAAATCTTTGTACGGAAATCTTCCAAAATACAGAACCTAATCACTATAAAATAAAATTTATTTTTGAAAACGGAGAGAGTGTTAGTTATGAAGAGGATGAACTTGTAACAGTTGACAGTGGACTAACAAAAGCTGCAAAAAAAGTAACCGCACTTGACTCTCTTGGCGGAGTGCCAATTTATGTCGTTGAGAAAGAAAAAGTTAATGGAGCAACAGCCGTTTGTAATTTAGCCTCTGTAAACCTTTCTCGAATAAATACAAAAGCGGAGATTGACAGAATCGTTCCAATAGCTGTTCGTGCTTTAGATAATGTAATTGACCTCAATTTTTACCCTATTGAAAAAGTAAAACGGACTAACATGCGAAGTCGCTCTATTGGACTCGGTGTTATGGGTGAAGCGCAGATGTTAGCTGAGCAATCTATTGCATGGGGAAGTCAGGAACACTTTGACAAAATAGATGAGATTATGGAAGCTGTGAGCTATAACACCATCTCCGCATCTGCTGACATAGCACTAGAAAAAGGTGCGTATCCTGAATTTGAAGGTTCAAAATGGAGCAGAGGCATTATGCCGATGGATCATGCGAACGCAGAGGTTATAAACCTTGTAGATCGCGGCGGGCTTTTTGCCTCGGCATACGAATGGGATGAACTCCGGACTAAGGTTAAAAAACAGGGGATGAGAAACGGCTATCTTATGGCTATCGCACCTACAAGCTCAATCTCTATTTTAACGGGAACTACGCAAGCAATTGAACCTGTATTTAAAAGAAAGTGGTTTGAAGAGAATCTATCAGGGCTCATCCCTGTTGTTGTTCCAAACCTCTCTCCTGAGACATGGAGCTACTATACTCCGGCCTATGACTTAGATCAAAGAGTGCTCATCAGAGCAGCAGCAATTCGCCAAAAATGGCTCGATCAAGGTCAAAGTCTTAATATATTTATAACTCTCGATAAAGCAAGCGGAAAGTACCTCAATGACATCTACATGTTGGCATGGAAACTAGGACTTAAATCTACTTACTATCTTCGTTCTCAGTCGCCGGAAATTGCACATGATGTAGAAGATAGATCTATGGAGTGTGTTGGCTGTCAATAGGATTATAATTATGAAACCGCTTTTAGCAACTCAGTTAAATACATTTTTACAAAGATTTGATAACTTTAGGGGTGGAGAGATTCGCTCTATTGATATTATCTCGCCAACTAAAATTGTGATGACTCTTGCAGGTCAAGATAGCGCTAGAGATTTTGACTGGGTAAGCATAAAAATTGAATTCAACTCTGTAAATGATGCAAGAGTTATAGAAAGCTCTAAATTAAAATTTATAGATATGAATAATGGCATAAATATTATAAATAATGATAACTTATTTGCTTTTGGGATTAATGAGTGCTATAATGTTTCAAGCACTAAAAATTCTGCATGCTTTGTGGTGTGTTCGGATTTAAAATTTCAAGAGGGTGCTTTTTAATTGCGATACTGCAAAGGAGTCAAGATGAGTTATGAAGTAAGAGGAACTATTTTAGGTTTTGAAGATACTGTAAATGTGGAGATAGAAAAAGTTGATGAGCTTTTTTCAACAATGCAAGACGCTAACAATAAGGTTATATCTTTTACTCTGGTTAATCCTTATGCGCTGAGAGAGTATTCATTTGATGTACCGTCTGATATAAAAGTATTATTAGACATTAATGCAGATTCTAATATTAGTGTTTATAATGTAGTTGTTATTCAAAATCCACTTGAGAATTCAACTGTAAACTTTCTTGCACCTGTCATTGTTAATAACGATAACAATAGAGTAGCGCAAGCTGTGCTCAATCCTAAAAGACATCCAGATTTTGGAATGACAGAAACCATCAAGTCTTTTAAATCGTAAAATGCGAGTAATTTGTCCTCACTGCTTAGGTGTAAATAATATTCCTTATAAAGACTCTTATACAAAGGCAAATTGTGGAAAATGTAAAAAATCGCTACTTGATACTAAGCCTCTGGAGCTTACAAGCAGCAATTTTGATGAGGTTGTAGTAAACAGTGACTTGCCGGTAATTATTGACTTCTGGGCTCCTTGGTGTGGACCATGCAAGATGATGGCTCCAAACTTTGAGAAAAGTGCCACAAAATTTCCACTCAAAGCGCTTTTTGCAAAAGTAAATACTGAAAGTGAGCAGATTTTAGGTTCAAGATTTGGTATTAGAAGCATTCCGACACTTGTAATATTTAAAGATTCAAAAGAAGTTCATAGAGTTTCTGGAGCTTTAGACGAGGCAAGTATAAGCAGACTTATTTCGCAGTTTATTTAGAGCAGCTTTGAGGTGCGAAGATTCGCACACCCTAATAAGCACTTCCTAAATTACTTTATATATGAACAACAGTAGTCGGTTACACTTCTAATCTTTAAATCAAATGATGCGTTTGCAGGAACTTCAAAAGTTTCTGGTGTACTAAGTGTTTTCCACTCCTCATTTGGAAGTTTTATATCCAAATCACCGCTCATAATCTCCATAATTTCTGCTTCGTTTGTACCAAAAGTGTAATCACCAGGAAGCATAATTCCAAGTGTCTTAACAGAACCGTCATCAAACTCAACGCTACGACTTGTAACCTTTCCATCATAATAAATATTTGCTTTCTTTACTACATTTACATTTTTAAAACTTGACATTTTTCACCTTTTTTTGAGAGTATTATACTATTTTTATGCGTAATACCTTAGTAATTTTGTACTAGCACAGAATCTAAGAAGCCGACTTTTTCATAACCATTAAATTTATCGGAGCTTTTGAGATTTGGTATGTCTTCATTAAAGCCACACTCGTCCAAAAGATTTATAAGTTCATTGTCTATCCCAAACATAGAGTCATACAGTATAAGTGTTTGCTCCCAATTAATGTGATTGTAATTGTTTTTTAAATTTATCTTCATTTGAGACAAGTAAGCTATTTTAAACTCTTGAGCTATAGAATGTAAGGTGTAGTCAATCTCTAAATAGTCTTGTAAAACATTACTTACACCTTGCACATCTCCTATATTGGCATATACATGAGCTTCGGCTTTTATTTGTAAAAACTCTTCATGAAATGTGAGAAATACCGGAGATGATTCGAGCGTAGGATTCTTTTGAATCATGTTATAAACACTCATTAAATTACCACTCGAGATATTTTTAAGTAAACTTTGTAGATCTTGAATACTTTGTACTTTTTTATTAATTATTTCTTGAAATGGTAAAAAATCTTGAAGATATTGTGCTACTTGTAAAGCTTTTTCATAATTTTGTTCTTGCTCATAGAGATTTAATTTATTAAAAGTACTGTTTCCAATAAGAATAGCTCTATTATAAAACTCCTCTTCTTCCAAAAATTTATTTTGTTTTACAAGTTTAAAATACTCTTTGAAATTTCTCTCTTTTAATAATTTTTCTGCTGAAATAAAAATTTTATATTTCAGAATGAGATTATTTACAAGTGTTCTTTTTGAAGGAATAACACTATGCTGTGCTAGGATTCTTTTCGCTTCACTGATACTAAGTGGGTCATCTTTTGCAAAAAGTAGCTTACAATAATGAAATGTTTTATGAAAATGTTTTTCTAAAGCATCAAAATCTTTACTTTTTTTTAAAAACTCATATTCATCCGCAAGTTTGAAAGCATCTATATATTTTTTTTCTTCAATAAGTTTCGAGAAAAGTATAAAATGCTGTATATTGCCTAAACAAAATAAAAATTCTTCTCTTTTAGTTGGATCAAAAAAGAAGGGAGTTACCATCTCTTTAGCTTCACTCTCTTGATTGTTGACCATAAGTTTTTTTGCATTAGAGAGTGCATCTGCCCACTCTTCATCAAATTTTTTAGTACTTTCATCTATAGATAAAAAGATATTTTTTTCTATCCATTTACTTGCTTCTGAAAGTTTATTTAATTTCAAGTCCATTTTAAATCTATCTAAATTACTATGCATGTCAATAATTTTTATCTCACCATCAACAAAAGAAAGATATAAGTGGTTTTCATTGACTTCTATAAAAGTTATTCCAATGTTGTCAAAGTTAATTTTTGACAACATACTGCCCTTTGCATGGTTTATGATATACAGAGAGTTCCCTCTTGTCCCGACAACCGTATAGGTTTCATTTATATCCAACATAGCAGTTGGCCATTCATCAAATTCAAAAACAGATTCAGCAGAAATTCCTGTTTTTGTATCATAAGTAATAAATTTTTTGTTTCTTGTAACTGCAATAAGATTTGCATTATCATTGACAAAAAGAGATTTTTCAATTACATTCTCGATAGCTATATTTAAAACCGCACAAGCACGATGAAATGAGTAGATTGTAATTGTTTTATCAAACGAACTTACTGCTGCATAGTTGTCATCTTTTGAAAATGTTATGTTTGAGATGTAATCTGCTTTAGTTTTTAAAGAACTAACTATTCTGTTATCTACCATAGAATAAAAGAACAGTTTTCCATCTTCTCCGCCGATTGCCAACATATCAGCCGCATGATTAAAAGTTGCACAATAAATTGCTTTTTTGTTTGCCGCGATCGTATCTAGACTTTTAAGTGAAGCCTCATACTTTAACAAATAGGATTTAGATGAATTTGCGAGAGTGATAAAAAGATCTAAATTTTTCGATATTGCAAACGACTTATCATACATATGTTTATTTTCATGTTTCGTGCTTATTTGTCTCTGGTAGAGAGGGTTTAAAGTGTTTTTGTTAAAGATGAGTAGCAAATACTGATTTGTCAAAACTACTATTTCATTATCACGCACTTTTAAAAAAAGTACTGAACCTGAAACTTTAAAGCATTTTATTATTACAAACATCTATCTCTATCCAAACAGATTATTATCTGTCTCAAAGAGCAATACTAGATAGTATCCCTCTTTATCTAACTCTTTTACAGATACATAAAATTCACTCTCTTCATTAAAAATATTTACTAAAATTTTCTGCGTACAGCCATCTTGAAGCATAGCAACTTCATCTTTCCAGTTAAGCATCAAATTATTTGAAACATACCCCTTATTTGAAACATACCCCTCTTTTTCTATAAATAGAGTCTCTAAGGAGATTTTTTCTCTATTTAGATAGGAAAACTTACTATTAAATATATGATTTGTAAATAATATATTAGATTCTCTATCTACAATCAGTGCACTCACAGGTATATAATTTACAATATCTTGCAAATGTACTTGGAGAGCTTGATCTACGGAATCGCTTAGTTCTTGAAATTGAAGATTTTTAAGCTCGGTAATATCTTGTCTTGTTCCTATATATTCAACTATCTCATTATTATCATCTAAAATAGGAATAACTGTTGCCTGAACAAAATAACTATTGCCATTTTTTGCTCTATTTTCTACAACACCGCTCCATGTCTCTTTATTTTTTATCGTTTCCCATAGTTCTTTAAATGCCTCTTTGGACATGTGAGGAGATCTAACAATATTGTGATTTTTTCCTATTAATTCTTCTTCTGTATAACCTGATATTTCACAAAACTTATCATTTACATAGGTAATGATTCCATTTTGGTCTGTTTTTGATACTATTGTTGATTTATCAATAGCTTTTTTATATTCAAGTAAAATTTTATTTTTATATTTGAGCTCTTCTAGTGTACAGTTTATTTGTGCTAAGAGTTCATTAAATGTCTGCTCAAGCATATAGATTTCATATGTTTTTGGAGCACATGTTACACCCTCCGAATACACTCCGCTTTTTTTAACATCCGTAATAGATTGCACAAATTTAGCAATCGGAGCTAAAAACATCCTTGTCATAAAAAATTGAAATATAAGAAAGGTTAAAATGATAGCAACTACGGTAAAAATTAAAAAATAAGTAATAATACTATCCAGTGGTATTTTAATATCATTATGAGGAAATGTCATATCTATAACACCGTTTACATCCCCTATTTTTGAGTTATAGTGGCAGGTAATACACTCTTGTTTGACTATCATTGGCTGAATATATCGTATCGTATCATCCTCAGTTGTTATAAAAACTGTTTCACCTTTTAGGGCTTTTTGTATAAGAGGATCATTTAAACCATTCTGCTCCGATTCTACTTTTCCAAATAACTCTTCAACCAAAGTACTTCGATATGTATGGATTTTAAGTCCAGGCTTTAAACTGTTAAGTCTCTCTATAATTTTATATAAATCTTCTCTAGCCCATCCTTCCTGCATCTTTGTATATAAAACCTCAAATGCAAGTTCCGTGGTTTTTTTAGCATCATCTTCAGCAAGATTGTTGAGTGCAATATCTCTCATATATATACTTGAATAGTATGTTAAAGCGATACTGATTACAAACAAAATAAAAGTTATTTTTAAAAATAACTTTTTACTGCTGGCAAAATTTTTCTCTTTCATGATTTATCCTTTAAGTGTGCTAGAATTTAATTTTTTACCATCATATGCATAAATTTTTTAAGTAACTTTTCATCAAAATGATATATGTCACTTTTCATAATTTTAAAAGCTTCAAAACTACTCATAGCTTCTTTATATGATCTTTTTGTTGTAAGAGCATCAAAAACATCACACATTGCAATAATTTTTGGAAAAAGTTTTATTTCATCTGATAGTAGGTTGTCAGGGTAACCATATCCGTCTAATCTCTCATGATGATGCTTTATACCTATCAATATTTTGCTATTAGTTATTCCGTATACTTTTGCAAGCTCATAACCAAGTATTGGATGTTCTTTCATGTTAGCAAATTCAAAGTCGGTAAGTTTGCCATTTTTATTTATAATATTTACATTTATTTTACTTTTACCCAAATCATGAAGTAAAGCAGCTGTTCCTAAATCTTCTAATTCTTTCTTCGTAAGCTTTAAGATTTTCCCAAAAAATATAGCATAAAAGCCAACATTAATACAATGCGAATGCGTATAGTAGTCATGTTCTAAAATTTTCGTTAGAGACTCTATAGTACAACAATCCTTATTTATAAATTCAACTATGTTTTTTGCACTTTCTTGTACTAATACAATATCACTTGCACAAGAGATACTGCTTAAAACTTTTTTAATATGAAGAGCACAAGTATTGTATAAAACTTGAACCTTTAAAAAATCATCACCATCTTCTTCTTTTTTTTTTGAATGTTGAAGATGCTTAAAAAAAATATTTTGAGTCAATTCTACCCTCTTAAATAGTCCTAGTTCTTAGCAATTTGATAAATGATTGAGATTCTCTGAAATTATCGAATTATAAAAACTATTATCACTTTAACGAATTAAAGAAATTATTGATAGTGTACCCTAGTACAAACTCAGTAATTTAAAAATAAGTAAAGCTTTTGTAAAAAATATATTATCAAAAACCCCATTCTTAACTAACCACTTTGTTCGTCATAGCACGAAAATTCTATTGCTGCAGCAAAATTATTATTGCTTATCAGATAGTTTGTCTAAAATTCAAGGCAACCTATTTTCCTCATCATTCAAGAGCATATCTTATGCCGAAGTGATTATTTGGTGTATAAGGTCAGATTCTTATTGAAAAAAGTGATGTTGTTCCATACCCAACACCCTCGCTTAGCAGCTCAACATCTCCACCTAAAATATTTGCCATTTTTTTACTCAGTGAAAGACCCAGACCTGTTCCTTTATGCTGTTTTTGCATCACATTTTCAACTTGAGTAAAGTCATTAAAAAGCTGTTTCATATCCTCTTTTGAGATTCCAATACCGCTATCTTTTACACTAACAAAGAGTGTGTTAGCGTTGTTATACAGCTCTATTGTCACAAATCCCTCTTGCGTAAATTTAATTGCATTAGAGATAAGATTTATAACAATTTGTTTGAACATTTTAGGGTCTGTTTTGTAATGCTTATTTTCAAAATTTACTGCAATAAAATCGAAATTTATATTTTTATCTTTCGCTAATGGTTGAAGCATGGCATGTGAACTTTGAACCAACTCTAAAATATTCACATCCTCAATATGTGCTTCCATCTTCCCTGCTTCTATTTTTGCAATATCTAAAATCTCATTTATCATATTTAGCAAATAGTGCGCGGATGATTCTATATTACCCATCGTATCTAGCTGGTCATCATTGAGCTCTTCATAGGCTATCATGTACTGCGTAAAGCCGATAATTGCGTTTAACGGGGTTCTTAGTTCATGCGACATATTGGATATAAATGCTGATTTTGCACGTGAAGCCGACATGGTTCTGTCTATTAGCCTAATTCTATCAAGCTGCAGGGTAATCATCGAAGCAATTGAGTTATAAAAATCTTTCTCATTTTTATCTTCAAAGTTATCTAGTCCCAACTCTATTGAACCGAAATAGAGCTTCTCATTCTTTTCAAAATCTGTAACAAAAAGAGCAATATACTCTTTATCTACATGGTGGAATTTTTCTTTATTAAAATGTAAATCACTTTTGTTTGTTAGTATTTTTATCTGCTCCATTGATGTTTCGATACATTCATCTTCATTTTTCGTCTGAATAATTGTGTTAAAAATTTCAATAAGCTGAATAAATCTTTTTAATCTTAACTTATTCTCCTCTTCAAGTTTTTCAAGTGCCGATGATGTTGTTTTAATCATTTCGTTAAATGAGTGCGTTAGTATGGCTATTTCATCTTTAGAATCAACATGTAACTCTACCGAGTAGTTATGTGTGTTTGTTATCTCATCTGTTATAGCTGTCAGCTCTTCTATGGGTTTGACAATGCCCTTGGAATATTTGAGAGAAACAAATATAATCACAACAAAGATAAGAACCGAAATATAGAGCATAAAACGAATAAAGTCATACAAAAATGCTAATGCAACACTCTTGTCAACCGCATAAACTATGCTCCAATCATTCATAATTGAAGATAATTTTTTATAAACTATAACATGCTCAGAAGTTATTGCACTGTTTTCATCCTTGCTAAAATTAAGCTTTAAAGTTAGGTTCTCACCTATTGTGAATCCATTTCCACGATTTACAATATAGGAGTGGATACTGTTTTTATGCGTAAGGTACATGTCCAGATTATCTAAATCATACTCCAAAACTAAAAAACCAAGCTGTTTATTCTCATCAAACGAAGCCGTGACATTTGAATAGATATATAATTTTTTACCGTCAATATATTCGCCATGTTTATTTGTTAGTTTGCTCAGATTAAATTTACTCAACATGTCACTCTTAGCCGAAGAAGCGATTATATTTGCATCCATGTTTACTGCTATAAGTGTTAAATTCAAATTCATATCATTTGATTTTTGTATCAAAAGTCTTGAAATTCTTTTATCAAGATCTTCTGCCAAGAAATCATCCATCAAATCAAGTGAGCTTAAAAAATTTACCTCTTTTTCTAGGGATGCTAAATGGTTATCGACCAGTTTAATGACTGCGTCAGTTCTGTCAAACTGCTCAATTACAATCTTGCTAACCATTTTTGATTCACTTAACAGAAGCGTGTAAACCAGAAGTGTAAGGAATGGTAAAAACCCAATGGCTATAAATGTTGCAAGAAGTTTCTTTCGTAAAGATTTTTGAAAATAATCAAACATCGCTTAAGCTTTTTCTTATCTCTAAAATTTCATCCAAGCTCTCCAAAAAGTGCGCAACAACAATTGGATTAAAGTGTGTACCTGAATCATTTTTTATAATTTCAACTGCTTTTTCAAGAGTAAATGCTTTTTTATAAGGTCTCTCACTAAGAAGTGCGTCAAAAACATCCACAACAGCTACGATTGCTCCACAAAGCGGTATTTCAGCACCACTCAGCCCTCTGGGATACCCTTGACCATTGTATTTCTCATGATGTGAGTGCGCAATTTCTGCCGCCAGCTTTAAAAGCGGTGTCTCTTTTTGAGAAAGGATAGAGTGTCCTATGGCAGAGTGAGTTTTCATAATTGTAAACTCTATATCATCAAGCTTGCCGGGTTTTAAAAGCACACTATCTTCAATGCCGACTTTACCAATATCATGCATGGGAGCTGCAAGACGAATAAGCTCTACATCCTCTTCGCACCAGCCAAATTTTTTGGCGATGAGTGCTGCCATCTCCCCAACCCGTATGGTATGCGCTGATGTCTCATTGTCTCGATATTCGGCTGTTTTACTTAATATTGAAATAATATCTTTTTCACTTTTTTGAACTTCAATCAGTGCATTTTGCAG
>JBAZSX010000018.1:0-37150 GCA_041662225.1 Sulfurimonas sp. | reverse complement strand
CAACCTACCCGGTAGGTCTTTCTTCTATGCCTTAGTCTTACTTCCTAGTATATGCATCCTCTATTCTAGGTTTTTAGCACACTAAAAAGTGACAAAAGAGACTTTAAGGTTACAATAGAACAAAATGAGTACAAATTTGTAAGAATGGATTATGCAGAAGAGAGAGAAAAGATGAAGCTTTACTCAATTTTTTTAGATGATAGTGATTTAGAAGTCTATCCATGGTAGCAGATATTAAGAGATTTGAAATATATTTGGTAAAACTCAATCCAACTGTCGGTTCAGAAATACAAAAAAACAAGACCTTGCATTATCATCTCTCCAAATGAGATGAATGTTCTAAAAACTGTAATAGATCTTTACTCACGAAGGATTGTCGGATGCAATGGATGCGCATATGACAACAATGCCAGTCAGGGTTGGCAATCGCTGCGATAGAAGCATCTCTAGAATCAAACTTGCATTAATGCTTATTATATAATGAATGGAATGAACAATGAATATACAACCAAAGAATAATGAAAAACATTTTCCACAAGATCAACTATTGGTAACAAAGACGGATACAAAAGGAAGAATAACCTATGCCAATAAAGCTTTTATGGATATTGTCGGGTTTGATGAATATACCCTTATAGGAACACCTCATAATATTATACGCCATCCTGATATGCCAAAAATAATATTTAAATTTTTATGGGAATATTTGAATGATAAGAAAGAGATACATGCCTATGTGAAGAATATTTGTGTGGATGGTTCATACTACTGGGTAATGGCAAATGTCACACCTTCTTATTTGAATGGCAGAGTTGTCGGGCATCACTCGTCAAGAAGAAATCCTAGTGCAAAAGCACTGGAAGTAATCAAACCACTCTATAAAAAGCTACTCAATGCTGAGAGAATTGGCGGTATTGATGCAAGTGAAAAAATAATGAATGATTTATTAAAAGAAAAAGGCATCCAATATGACGAATTTATCCTCTCTATCTAAACTGCACTATGCAAATTATGCACATCTTGGTGTCGTAATTCTTGGTCTTTTTGTATCAATAATATTTTTTGAATTTCAAATGGCTACATTTGTATTTAACATGCTTAACATTGCAATAGCAATTTATGCCTACAAACAAATTTATATTACAAAAGAGAGTGTACAAGAATCTTCTAATATCATAAAAGAAGCTAAAAATGGAAACTTTGAGAATCGTCAACAAAAGATATCATCCGGCGGTGAATTAGCTGAACTTGCTTGGAACATCAATGATCTTTTTGATCAAATGGAAAGTTTAGTTCGTGAAATCAACACCTCCATAGAATACGCCAGTAAAAATAATTATTTTAGAAGAATAAACACTGTAGGACTTAACAGCGCTTTTGTGAAAACAGGTGAATTAATTAACAGAAGTATAAATGCAATGCACGAGGAATATAAAGCTGGACAAAAAGAGCTGTTCTTAACTGGTCTTGCTAAAACAGGGAGAGGTTTTACAGCGAACTTTGAGATTATCCAAAATCAGATAAGCCAAACAAGTGAAACATTGCAAGAACTTTCTAAAGAAGCCAAAGAGAGTACAGAACTTTCTCATCAAAATAGTAATGTTGTTGAAAAGATGAATCAAAACTTTGAAAAATTATCTCAAATAATTACACATAATGATGAAGCAGTGGATGCCGTAAGCTCAAGAACAAATGAAATCACCTCTGTTATAGAACTTATTAAAGATATTGCAGACCAGACAAACCTGCTTGCCCTCAATGCTGCCATAGAAGCTGCCAGAGCAGGTGAACATGGTCGTGGTTTTGCTGTTGTTGCAGATGAAGTAAGAAAACTGGCTGAGAGGACTCAAAAAGCTACAAATGAAATATCAATTTCAATCTCAACACTTCAACAAGAATCAAACGGTATGCTTGAAAATTCAAAAGATTTAAGCGAGATAGCAAGAGAATCCATCGAAAGCGTAGAGAAACTTTCAGATTCACTTGATAAATTCAATATTGCATCCGAATCTGTTCTCGATTCAAGTAGATATATGCAAAACAAAAACTTCATAGTTTTAGCAAAAATAGACCATATTCTGTTTAAAGCAGATGCTCTTGCTCAAATAGAAAAAAATACTCATAAAGAGTTTGAAGACCATGCACTCTGCAGATTTGGAAAATGGTATAGCGGAGATGGACAAGTAGAATTTGCAAATTCAAAAAGCTTTAAAGCGATAGAAGAACCACATAAAATAGTTCATAGCAGTGTTATGGAGACTTTCAAACTTTTAAATAACAGTGACATATCCCAACATCAAGAGATTATTACAGCAAACTTTACAACTATGGAAAAAGCGTCTGACAGGCTATTTGAATTAATGGATACTATGCTTGAAGAGCAATAAGTATGTCAGCAAATCTGTTTTAAACAGAGATGTTTTTAAAACTTGAAATTTCATCATAAGGCACTGGTTTACCAATATGGTAGCCCTGAAAATAGTCAACGCCAATCTCTTCTGCAATTTCCATAATCTCTTTATGCGATACAAATTCGGCGATAGTTTTCATATTCGCTGTTTTTGCAAATGCGATAATTGTATTTGCAACTAAACGCATGTTCTCGTTTTTGTCGAGTTCTTTTACAAGTGAGCCGTCAATCTTTATGTAATCAATATCTAGTTTTAATAGATATTCAAAGTTTGAGTAGCCTGTTCCAAAGTCATCTATGGCTAATTTACATCCAAGTTGTTTCACTTTTTTTATAAAGGAGTAAAATTCATCAAAATTCTCTATTCCCTCTGATTCAACAAGTTCAATAACTATCTTTTCACCGATACCGCTCTCTTGTATGCTTTGTATAAAGTAGTTGTTAACCTCTTGATTGAGTATATCTTCCATTGTAAAATTTACTGAAAATTCATATTCATGGGATTTTGCCGCTTCAATTGTTTTATCAATCATAAGCATTGTGATTTTTGGATAGAGTTTTGCTTTTTTAGAAATTTCCAAAAAGAAAAATGGCGAGATGATTTCCCCGTCTACTTCTACCATTCGAACTAAAGCTTCAAATTTCTCTATTTTTTTGCTGTGCTGATTATATATAGGCTGAAAAAATGCAACAATTCTTTCTTCTTCAAGTGCTTTTTTTATTTTTTTTGACCATATTAGATTGTTCTCATACTCTTTTTCTATGTTGAAATCTTTTGTATATGTAACATAGTTTTTTTTGGATTGCTTCGCCATTTTCAGTGCTATATCTGCATCTATAAAGAGATCTTTTTTCTCAATAGCGATAGCAATGCCGACGGTAATTCCAAGAAGTATCTCTTGTTGTTCAAAAAATATAGGTTTATTTGTTAGCTCTTCTATCAGCCCTTCCATCGTATTTTCAAATTTTTCTTTATAAGCGCATTCTCTGTTGAGAAATGCAAATTGATCTGCTTGAAGTCTATATACTTCAGCGAGCGGATCCTTTATGAATTCAGATAGTCTTTTGGAGAGTTCTACGATAACATAGTCGCCTATCTGATGTCCGTAGAAATCGTTAATCTCCTTAAAAGAGTCAATGTCTATAATCGCAAGAGCAGGTTTGTTGCTGTTTTCAATGTCATTTAAGAGCTTGATACGATTGCCGAGTTTTGTCAGGGTGTCTGTTTTGTAGTGTTTTTCTAAAGTTTTTTTCTTTTCTATAAGTTCTGTAATATCGTAGCGTGAAGCAATATACTCAATAATCTCTCCATTAGTATCTAATATAGGGATGATTGTAGAGTAAACATGAAAAGTTGTACCGTCCTTTTTGAGATTTTCAATGCTTCCTCTCCATATTTTTTTATCTTTTATCATAGCCCACATTGTTTTAAATACATCCACCGGAGTCTCTTTATATCTGAAAATATTGTGTGATTTTCCAATAAGTTCTTCTTTAGTATATCCGGAGATTTTGCATAGGGCATCATTTACATAGGTGATTTTTCCATCAAGATCGCTCTTGGAAATATAAGCACTGGCATCAAAAGCCTTTTTATACTCTATTAAAGATTGCTCGACTATTTTTCTCGCTTTGAGTTCAGAAGAGACATCTAAAAAAGATTTGTATATTTGGTCTTGCATTATGTTGATGGCTTCCGTGAGATTATCAAGTTCATCACGCGTGGATTTTGAACTGATTTTATCAAGGATTAAGTGCGCAGGTTCTCTGTCGATTCTCAAATTTTTTGTATATTTTGCTATTTGTTCCAGATGGCGTGTTACCAATCTCTGAAAGACAAAAAGTATAAAAAACGAGGTTAAAAAAGTTTTAATTGCTTGTGAAAATAAGATAACGATTATTTTGTCAATAAGCTGTCTGTAAAGTTCGTTTAAATCAGCAACAAGAACAAGCTCTCCAAGAGAAATTTCTTCCAAATTATGCATATATAAGAGCGGTATTTTTTTTGTTATGGAGTTATCTTTTATATTTTTGCCTCGTTCATAGTGCCCACCGTCAAGGAGATTGATTGCGGTATTTTTGATGGCAGGCAAATTTAAAATACCTTCTAACTGCAGAAATATTTGCTCTTTGTCATAAACCCATACGCTTTGATTTATGCTTGCAATATAGCTATCTTCCACGAGAGAAAATTGTGTATTTATTGATTTGATACCGTTTTTGTAATCCATATAAAGTTGAATAAGAGTGATAACTAATGTAATAAGTGCACTAAAAAGCAGCGTGAGCAACATTAATTTGAAAGATATCTTTCTGCTTATAAAGTAGTTGTAAAAAAAGTTTTTAATCATCTGTTATATTAACCGTTGCACTTATTTTTATTTCAAGATTATGCAAAAATGCGTTGTGGACTTTTTCGATTGTCCCATCGTCCACCATCGATTTATATGCTTTTTCCAATTGCGGTACAAGTGCTTGATGTTTTTTATTTAAGTATGAATATAAAGGAAGTGAAGCAAGCGGTTTTGCAGTCATGTATAAACCTTGCTCCTTCGTTTCGCCAAGCATTGTAAGCAGAGCAATTTTACTTGTAATAATAACATCAATACGATGGTTTGTGAGCATTTTTATAAGCGTGAGATAATCCGTTGCTTCTACAATGGAGAGCGGTTCTGCTTTTTGAGCAATGGATTCCGCAATTTTTACGCCTCTTATAAGCCCTACATTGTATAGTTTAAGATCGGACGGGGTTTTTATATGGAGATTTTTTCTGCTTAATATCACTATGTCAATACTGTGAATGCTAACCGGAATACGAACTAAATTTGGATAAAGTTTGTCAATATCCCAAATTCTTCCGGCCTCTCCGTCATCAATTCCAATATTCGCGTTTATTAAAGAGCGTTCGGTTGGAAGGGTTTGATATTTCATAGGAATATTTGCTCTTTTAAATCCCTCTGTTACGATGGACTCTACAAGATTCGTCTCCGGAAAAGGGAAGCCTGAATTTATGCTCAGCTCTTTATAGGCTGCTTCCAGACAAGAGATGGTTAATAAAAAAATAATTATGAATTGAGTCATGGAGCCTAAAACCTATATGTAACAAGCAAGTCAAAATCCAGAAAATTGACCTCTTTTGAAGCATAGTAATATTCACTTGTTTTGTAAATAGCACCTGTCAGTATATTGAGAGATTCTATCGGGTTGTACGAAAAGAGTAAAGCAGACTCTTTGGCATCTGTTTTTGGTTTTGCAGGTGCTTCAACCGGCTGTGCTGCTACAAATGTTCCCATTGTTGTAGATTGTCCGTAGTCGGCATGACTCATAATAATTTTGAAATTTTTTGCAAGCGCGATATTTACTCCTGCCTTATATGCATCAACATTTGCTCTGTATGCACTTCTGGAAAAATAGGAAGATGTATATGCCGGATCACCTCCAAAAGGATTGAGTAATTTTGCATCTCCTGAATGGTTGTATGCTAGGTAAGTCGAGATGTTTTTATAATCAAACCCAACTTTAAGACCGCTAAGAGTTGCACTCTCTGCGTCTAACCATGCAGAAGCTAAATTCCTGCCGACACTGTGTACATTTAAATATTGTGCCGAGAGAGAGTACGGTAAATCATTGTAACTATTTTTGTAATCAGCATCAAAATAAAGCATATTTATAATATCGTAAGCGTAAAAGTCCCATGCACGAAATGTAGTGTTTTTTAAAGAAGTGTTTGTGATGGCTAGTCCCGTAATTCCGTTTGTCCGGGACGAGGTATCTGCCAATATCTGTTGCTCAATCGGTAAAAATTTCCCCCTGATGTTAACAGCACTTTGCGAAGTTCCTGCTGTTCTTGTTGCCTCTCCGATAATTCCGAATTCTACCGGTGCTCTTGTTCCATATGCCATTGTATCGATTTGTAAAAAGGTAAATTTGTATCCGTCTAATCCTGAATTTGAGTAGTAAAGTGCCTCAAACATGTTTGGCATGTAGGTAGAGATAGAGTTAGTTAAAGGCGAATCAATTTTTTGGCGTCCGACAACAGCGTGCTGATACTCATCTTTATAAAATAGATTTAACTCTCCAATAACTGCTTTAGCCGAATAGTCTTTTGTAAAAAAGCGTCCGGCTGCAACCATTGTATCCGGGTCTTGCGTATCATTGAGTCCACTATTCTGTGCATAATAAAGTGCGGTAGAAGCACCAAAATTGGAAAAGGTAGGTGAAGTGTAGCGGATATGCCCGCCTAGCGCACTTCCATCGACTTTATAGTCGTTTGTTCGACCGCTTTTGACATAGGATGGGTCAAAAATATAGTAAAAACGAAGCTGACCGGACGCTTCGCCCCATTGACTTTGTTTTGTTGTATCATCATCCGCATTGACAGAATAAGATAAGATTAAAAACAAGGCAAAAATTGAAAATTGAAAAATATTCATTGCAAAACCCCACCTATTGTTTTAGTTTATTGTATCAATATGTGTAAAAATTTCTTCTTAAAATACGCAGTATAAAATTTGTTTATAATGAAAAGTGTTTCAAAAGTGACATGTTGTACTTTATGTAAAGAATTAATTGACAGTTATATATTCTTGATTATGAAATAATAGAAGTAATAAAGTATAATAATCTATAAATTTTAAATCAGGATGGTTCTTGTGCATAAAAAAATATTATTTTTTCTTACCATTTTATTGTTGTTAACATCATGCAATTCTAATCAATACGAAAAGTTGGAGGTCTCAGCAACAACATGGATTGGGTACACGCCACTTTTTTATGCTAAAGAAAAGGGGTGGTTAGAACCTTTAAATATTAAGCTTATGCATGTTGGTTCACTTAGTGAAAACATGTATTTGTATCAAGCCGGAAATGCCGATGCTTATGTGGGTACGCAGTATGAGTACAGCGTACTTGGAAAAACAGATTCTTCGCTTATGCCTATCATGTTATTTGACCGTTCCAATGGCGGGGATGTTGTCATGAGCAATGTATCGATCGAAGAGCTACAAAAAAGCACAGAGACTATCGATGCTTATCTAGAAATGGATTCTGTTAACAGCACCTTGCTAAAAGATTTTATAAAAAGGTACGGACTTCAAGATAAAACAATTAATTATATCAACCGTGATCAAGCATTTATAACAACTCTTACCGCAAATAAGATTAAAAAATCGACTATAATCGTTACATATATCCCATACGATATGGAATTGGAAAGACATGGTTTTAAAAATATTGCATCAACAAAAGATAATTTAGAACTTTTGGTTGTAGATGCACTTTTTACTACGCAAAAAATGTTTAATGATCACAAAACACAGTTTGTAGAATTAAAAAAATTAGTTGATGATGCCCTTGCTGAACTTGAGAAAAATCCGCATGAGTTTTATGAAACAATTAAGCCGTACATGCTCGAGTTAAGCTATGAAGAGTTTACCCATTCTCTTACCGATATAACCTGGATAAATAAAAGAATTTCTACAGAGCTAAAAGAGCGTATGAAAGAGTCTCACTTCCCTACCCATGGTTTAATTTAAATGCTTTTAACTATTCAAAAATTCACATTCTTAATGCTTTTTATAGTACTTATAATTATTTATACAATCTTCACAAGACATTATTTGATCCAGAAAGAAGAGACAGCCTCTGTTATCTTGAAGAGTTTAAAAAATGATATATCCGAACTCAGCTACATTCTCTCTAAAAATATTACAGATGATGCTGACATTGGCAGCTATCGTGCAATTTTAGATAGAGCAACATCAAATAATGACTATATTGCGGCTATTTTAATTGCAGATGATAACGATATTGTAATTACAACAGACCCTCATTATAATAAAATTCCTATTGTAAGTGAGCTTTTTTATGATGAAACTCTTTCGTCCTACGATACCTTTCTTTTTAAAAAAGGTATTGAAGGAAAGATAAGATTTTATAAAGGTCAATCATTACATACTCTGAGAATTATTTTTTTGTTTGACAAGGATGAGATAAATCTACATTTTAATTATACAAAAACACATTACATGATTTATTTTGGTTTAATACCTATAATGATTTTACTCCTTTCTTGGATTGTTGCACGCTATTTTGTATCCATTCCGTTAGAAAAATTACGCCAGTTTGCATATTATCAAAGTGATATTCCCAAAGCATTTAAACTCAAAGAACTTGAAGCAATACGCTCATCTATGGTTCAGACATTTGCAAGACTTGATGAAGAACAAAAAGAGCTTTACAAAATGGCACGAACTGATTGTCTGAGCGGACTCGCAAATCGTAATGCATTAGATGAATACGCTGAGCGTTTAATCGCAGATTCATTATATAACAAGACCGAATTTGCATTTATTTTTTTGGATATTGATCATTTTAAAACTGTTAATGATGAACTGGGTCATCTTGTAGGTGACGAACTTTTAAAAAGCGTATCTTCAAAGATTAAAAAAGTGATTCCATACAATGATTTTGTCGCTCGTGTCGGCGGTGATGAATTTGTTATCGTATTACATCAGTACACCTCACTTACCGAGCTGACAAATATTATAGACAGAGTTCAAAAAATCATAAAAGATGAATGGGTTGTTGAGAGTAATTCTATTCATATATCTAGCAGTGTAGGGATTGCATTGTACCCTGAAGACGGAGCAGATATTACCTCTCTGATGCAACACTCCAGTATGGCTATGTATGAGGCAAAGAAAAAAGGTCGTGCGCAGTACTACTTTTTTACACAAGAACTCAATAAAACAGTTCAAGACACCATAGCTCTCGATAAAGCGATGCGTCAGGCACTTGAAAATAATGAATATGCGCTTTATTATCAGCCAAAAACTGATGTAGTGACCGGTGCCATAGTAGGTGCAGAAGCATTAATAAGATGGATAAGTCCAACGCAAGGAATGATTCCTCCTAATGTTTTCATCCCACTTGCCGAAGAAAATGGTTTTATAGTGAAACTTGGAGATTGGGTACTCAAAGAAGCAGTTTATCAACAGATAAAATGGAAAAATGAAGGGATGAATATATGCATATCTATAAATGTGGCTGCAAAACAAATTCTTCATCCAAATTTTGAGTATAACTTTACAACTCTACTTCAAGAAAGCAAAGTAGATGTATCCAAGATTGACATCGAAATTACGGAATATCTATTTTTAGAACATAATACAAACAATTTACAAGTTTTACATTTTATTCATAACAGCGGCATTGAAATTTCACTTGATGATTTTGGTACGGGTTATTCATCACTCTCCTATTTAAAGAAATTTCCTATTGATACACTCAAAATTGATAAAGTATTTATGGACGATTACAATACACTCGAAGGTTCCATATTTGTTGAAACTATTGTGAAAATGGGACAAACTTTAAATATGAAAGTCATTGCAGAGGGCGTAGAAGAAAAAGAACAGGTTGCATATTTAAAAAGTATCGGTTGTAATGTTTATCAGGGATATTACTGTTCAAAACCGCTAGCGGCAAAAGATTTTGAAAAATTTTATCAAACGCATGGCGCAACTATTTAATTCGCTTATTCCAATAGTAAATCAAGGTATGTGGAAATTTAAGCTGATAATAGTTTGTTGTTATCAGCCTATTTTAAATTCATCCGACAAACGAAGGATCAGCCTCCTTTGTCATTAAGCATTAAATTAAGTTTCACCATTTTTAAAAACCGTATATTCTGATTATCTTTTGGACTGTGGGTACTAGCAACGTCAACTCGAATTAAACCATTATTCATGAGATATCCTTAGTCTAGAAGTATCGTAACAAAGAAAATGTGAATCGAATGATAAAAAGCAAAAAGTGTTCACAAAATTACTTGTTAATCTTTAACTGTTTTGTTGGAATGAGACGGCTCAAATAAAGTGAAGCTTTTCACTTTATTTGAGCCAATGAAGAACTATTGCAACGCATAGGTTAAAAAAATAGAAACAAAGTCTTTTTTAGTAAAAATCTACATTCTTGGCTTAAAATCTTACAAAATTGTCGTTATTTTAGTAATCAAGTACAAAAATTGCATATTTTGCATATAAATAGCAGGAATGCAATATGTAATATCTCTAATAGATATGGCAAGAGCCAACAAAGGAGATATTATGTACGGCAATGAGATAATTGAATTTGAAGACAACAGTTTTAACCATTTCATTCATCACTTTGATGAGTGCGATGAGGAACACCCACATTTTAATGATCAATACGGTTGTATCGAGATTGCAGCTGAATTAATGGAAGAGATAATCTGGAACTAAATAGCTTATACTCTTTTTGAATATAAGCTGACTTTAGCATTTGCAAATTTACTTCATTGTAGTGTCTACAGAAATGCTTTTTATAAAAAGGTTATTAATACCAAGGTCTTTTAAAAACATTGCAAGTTGAGAATCTATGTTGATAATGTGGCGTTTAAATTTGTCATAGGCATATTCGTTGATATAGGATTTGCCAAAAGCATGGATTTTTTTAGCTTTTTCATAAAAGTACTCCATTTCACCGAGTAAATTCGCATGTTCATCCAAATGCTCTTGTTTGCCGTAAAAATTGAGTTTATTCATAATCTCTTCTTCAAAGGCAAAATGCTCTTTGGTATGCGCTATCATCTCTTCAAAGAGAGGCATAAATTCACTGGGTGAACAAGCTTGGATGCTTGAGAGAAGAGCCAAGAATTCATCATGTTTTTCATCCATACTCTCTATATTCAGGTGTAAATTATCGCTCATTTTTTCTCTCTTGTCTGTAGTCTATATTTTTTTATTCCAAAGTAAAATATGTTGTAACAACAATCAAACTCTACATCTTAATCGTCAACATCTTGCTTTCGTGAGCATAAGAATTCCTTTTTTAAATGAATATGCAATTTTCAAACTAGAAATATAAAAAGTCTTGGCATGTGAAAATAATATACACTCCCCCCCACTGCTATTTGACTTACAAGGAATGGAAGAACGGCAAAGCAATCATGTCTAAATTTTATCTGTACCTTATTTATATCTGACTATAATCATCTACAAAGAAATAAAAAAAGGCTTGATTATGGAGTGTGAATTCCCTTTGATTAATTCAAATAAGCAAGAGATAAAAGACATTTTTAATAGCGTTAAAACTATAGCCGTATTGGGATTGTCTCCTGATTCGAACAAAGATAGTCATAGAGTAGCAGAGTATTTGCAAGCTCAGGGGTTTAGAATTGTGCCCGTTTATCCGAAAGAGGAGACTATTTTGGGTGAGAAAGTTTACCGTTCACTTATGGAAATTCCTTTTGATGTCGATATGGTAAATATTTTCAGAAAACCCGATGCATTGGGTGCTATTGCCGATGCTTGTATAGCCAAAGGGAATGTAAAAGTATTTTGGGCTCAAAAAGGTATAGTAAATAACAAAGCTGCAAAAAAAGCAAGCGATGCCGGCATGAAGGTTGTTCAAAACATGTGTAGTATGGTAGAACATAGAAGTTTATAAATTAGGTTGAATATTTGTTAGATATAAATAAAATAAACGAAGCTGCAATAAGAATAAAAGATGTTGTAGTCGATACTCCGTTCTCTTATGCTCCACATTTAAGTGAAATATCAGGATGTGAGGTTTTTTTAAAAAAAGAGAATTTGCAAATTACGGGTGCTTTTAAAATAAGAGGAGCATACAACAAAATATCACTTTTGAATGATGCTCAAAAGGCATGTGGAGTCGTAGCAGCAAGTGCCGGAAACCATGCGCAGGGAGTTGCTCTTTCAGCTTCAAAATTTGGAATAAAAGCCGTGATAGTTATGCCGGAATCAACACCGCTTACAAAAATAAACGGTGTAAAGTATTATGGGGCAGAGGTTATTCTTGCCGGCTCAAATTATGATGAGGCGTATGCCTATGCTCGTACTTACGGCGAAAAGAATTCTTTAACTTTTGTACACCCTTTTGAAGATGATGATGTTATGGCGGGTCAAGGTACGGTTGCTCTTGATATTTTAAATGCATGTGCAGATATTGACGCTGTAATTATCCCGGTAGGCGGTGGCGGACTTATCTCCGGCATGGCATGTGCAATTAAGGGCATAAATCCTAAAATAGAAGTTATCGGAGTGAGTGCTACAGGTGCTCCCGCGCTTAAAAACTCGTTTGACCTTAAAAAAGCGGTTGACAGCTTGAGTGTACGAACAATCGCGGACGGAATTGCCGTGCGTGATACTTCGGAGATTACACTCGGCTACATGCTGGGCAGTGTAGATAGATTTATAAGTGTCGATGACGAGGAGATTGCCAGTGCTATTTTATTTCTCCTTGAGAGACAGAAGCTTGTTGTTGAGGGTGCCGGTGCCGTCGGCGTTGCTGCACTCTTACATAATAAACTAGAAGATTTAAAGGGCAAAAAAGTCGCAGTAGTGCTCAGCGGCGGAAATGTGGATGTCACGCTTCTCTCCGTAATTATAGAAAAAGGGCTTCTAAAATCCGGAAGAAAAATGAAAGTTACAGTGACTCTGATTGACAAACCGGGCTCTTTGATGAGACTCACGGAAATTTTAAGAGATTTGAATGCAAATATTGTTCACATCTCTTATGATAGAACCTCCATATCGCTCGATTATGGGGATGCGAATGTTACTGTCCACATGGAAACAAAGGGCGAAGAACATCAGCAAGAGATAGAGAGTACGCTAAAAAAAGAGGGTTACTTAAGGTGATAACCCTATGAAGACCACTAAAGAGAAAAAATTCAACAAGCCTATCATTTTAACAAAAATTTTAGATGATGACACTCTATTGGTCGTTGATGCAACAACAACAATCAGATTTTTAAATAAAGAAACATTGGAAGTTATCGGCGGTTTCAAGGCGAATATAAACCATCTAAGATACAAAAACAGTGTTGTTGCTTTTAGCAGTGACGGTGGATATTTCTCATCCCTCAGTGAAGATCGTCGTCAAACTAAACTCTACAACGCAAAGACAAAAAAAACTGTTGCGGTGATGGACAGACATATAGGTCTGGGTTCTTGCACCGGCATTGATGCTCTTAATAAATATATGTACTCATGCGGCGAAGATGGCAAAACATTTGCAACGGATATCAAAAGCGGTAGATTAGCCTTTACTATACCCGTGCATTCAGATGCCGTAAATGATATTGCATTTAGCTCAAATGGAAACTGGATAGCAACGGCCGGCTACGATAAAAATATCTCACTTTTTAACTTAGCAACAATGACACCAAAACATAGACTAAAAGCTCACGCAGCACCGATTATGAAGATGAAATTTTTAAGTAAAAACAGACTTGTCAGTATAGATAAGAGAAATGTTGCAATCGTATGGAATATCTACAGCGGAAAAATTATTACGAGACTGAGCGGCGTGCATGATGATGTTACGCAAATGGTGGTAGGAGGGGATGATAAATTTCTTTTTTTAGGAACTTCTCTCGGATATATTATAATTTACGAGTTGGAAAATTATCAACAACTCTCCAAAAAATATGTAAAGATTGATTCAGCGATTACCGCTCTTGAATTTGATGAAACATTACAACACCTTATCGTTGCTTCAGATAACGGCGATATATTCTTTTATGATATATTTGAAGGGGAACAGCATATAAAAACACTGCTTCAAAACAAGGAATACAGCTCCATACAAAAGTATGTTGATGAAAATCCGCTTCTGGCATACACCAAAGTATATTATCTAGTATCAAATCTATGGGAGAAAACTTTAGAAAAAGCTATTTTATGCCTTCAAAATGGAGATAAAAAAACAGCTATTTCACTTTTTTCACACTTTAAAAATGTTCCTGTAAAAAATAAAATTATGCAAAATGTTATGTTAGAGTACAAAGAATTTGATAAATTTGTTTTGTTGGCGAGTCAAGACAAAATAGTTTTAGCATACAGCTTGGCAAATGCTCATCCTATGTATAAGGCATCAAAAATATATAAAGCTATGGAAGAGAGATGGAAGAAGGCTTTTGTATTAGCAGAAAAATATTCACTTGATCCAAAAGGAATGGATAAAGCTCGTGAAATATTGGCTCCATATAGAGGTATTAGCGATAAAACAAGAGTCATGCAGGACCTTTTTACTCAGGGTGAGGTGTATAAAAGGTTCCGTGTCGCTATCGGTCAAAAGAATTTTAAAATTGCCTTCGAATTGATTAAACAAAATAAATTTTTGAAAGAGTTTCCGGAGTATGAGATGCTCATGAATTATGGGGACAGTCTGTATATGAAAGCACAAACCCTTATCCATAATGGCGATACGCATGCCGCTATAAAAATATTAAGAATTTTGGCTGATTTTAGTGATTTTACAGAAGAGGTAAAAGAGTTAATGCTTGATATTGATATAAGACAAAAGTTCTTTAAAGCTGTAAAAGAAAAGGATATAGCACTGGCATATAATCTATTGGCAAGTTCGGAAGATTTGCAAAATACGGAAGATGGAAAAATACTCCAAAAGCAGTGGAACAGTGATCTGTCTAAAGCAGAATCATGCTCAGTAGAGGGAGATGTGCAGGGTGTCCGCAGAGCATTAGAAAAATATATGACAATAAATTCAAAATATATGTCTTTAGGAACTGTTTTTGGCTGGTGTTATATGGTTCAACTCGAACTTGCGGTCAATCAAAAAAAAGATAAATTTACGATTGAAAATGGAATAAAAAACTATGTATTAAACTTTGGCTTACAAGATCAAATTTTAAGTTTTTTTGAGATATTTATAAAGCAATATAAAGATTCAAAACTAAATCTTGAGTTATTAACAAAAGGTTCTTTAAGCATGTGGAGACCATCTATGGTAGTGGATTCTATCTTAGAGTAGTTTTTAAGTTATAAATTACATCCAGTTTTAACCTCAAATATAGCTCTCTTTACCTATAATAAGCGAATTTTTAAAATTATAAATAATTAGAGGAGACTTTTCATGCAAATTAGTGGTGCACAGATGGTCATCGAAGCTTTAATTGCCGAGGGTGTTGATACAATATTCGGCTACCCTGGCGGGGCAATTATGAATGTATATGATGAAATATACAAACAAAATAAATTTCACCATATTTTAAATCGTCACGAGCAGGCTTCTGTCCATGCAGCTGAGGGTTATGCCAAGGCAAGCGGTAAAGTGGGTGTTGCACTCATCACAAGTGGACCTGGTTTTACAAACGCAGTAACGGGTTTGGCAGATGCTTACATGGACTCTATTCCTTTGGTTGTTATTAGCGGACAAGTTCCAATGAGCCTTATCGGTACGGATGCATTTCAAGAGATTGATGCGGTTGGAATCAGCCGTTCATGTACAAAACATAACTACCTTGTAACCGACGCAAAAGATTTACCGAGAGTTTTAAAAGAGGCTTTTTATATAGCAGCTTCTGGTCGCCCTGGTCCTGTACATGTCGATATTCCAAAAGATGTTACAGCGCAGATAGAAGAGTTTAACTACGATATTGAGATAAATTTAGAGACCTATAAACCAAATGTAAAAGGCAACACGCGTCAGATAAAAAAAGCAGTGGAAGCCATAGCAAAAGCAAGAAGACCTCTCTTTTACCTTGGCGGCGGTATTATAAATTCCAATGCTGCGTATGAGGTAAGAGAGTTGGTTCGCAGAACCGGAATTCCTGCAGTTGAGACATTTATGGCGAGAGGTACGCTCTCTCATGATGACGAACTTCTTATCTCTATGCTGGGCATGCATGGCTCTTATGCCGCAAATATGGCTATGAGCGAAACAGATTTAGTTATCGGTTTGGGTGCACGATTTGATGACAGAGTAACAGGAAAACTATCAGAATTTGCAAAAAATGCCGGTGTTATACATGTGGACATCGACCCTGCAAGCATCTCAAAGCTTGTAAATGCAGATTTTCCGATTGTCGGTGATATTAAAAATGTTGTGCTAGAGATGCTTGGGATGTCTGATCAAATAGATGCAGATAAGTATAAATCGTGGAGAAGCAATATAAAAAACTTCGATGCCCTGCATCCTCTCACTTTTCATGAAGATAGCGATAGACTTAAGCCTCAATGGGTTATACAAAGGGTAGGTGAGTTGCTTGGAGATAGTGCAAATATCTCTACGGATGTTGGTCAGCACCAGATGTGGGCTGCACAGTTTTATCCATTTACAAGACCGCGTCAGTGGATAAGTTCCGGTGGACTTGGAACAATGGGCTTTGGTTTTCCGGCGGCCATCGGTGTAAAAGCGGCTACACCAGATAAAATTAGCATTAACTTCACAGGTGATGGCTCAATTTTAATGAATTGTCAGGAGTTAATGACGGCGGTTGAGCAAAAACTTCCAGTAATTAACATTATTCTTAATAATAATTTTTTGGGAATGGTTCGTCAGTGGCAGACACTTTTTTATGACAAACGACACAGTGAGACTGATTTGAGTGTTCAGCCTGATTTCGTAAAACTTGCAGAAGCCTTTGGCGGAGTCGGGTATAGAGTCCATACAAAAGAAGAGTTCGATGCAGCTCTTAAAGATGCAATCGAAAAAAATGTTGTTGCATTTATTGAGGTACTTGTTGAGAGATTTGAGAATGTTATGCCGATGGTTCCATCAGGCGGTTCACTCTTTAATATGATGTTACTAGAGAAAAAGGAGAAAAAATGATAACTGAAAATAGCGAAAGAAGAGTAATTTCAGTTATTGTTGTTAATGAAGCGAGTGTTTTATCCCGTATTACCGACCTTTTTTCCGGTCGCGGATATAACATTACCTCTTTGACGGTTGCCCCGATTCCCGAGAGCAGATACTCAAGACTTACAATTGTAACTTCAGGTTCTGTGCGAGTTATAGAGCAGATTACAAAACAGCTTCATAAGCTTATACCGGTTCTTAGGGTCTATGAACATGCCGATTTGGTTGAAAAAGAGATGGCACTTATAAAATTTCCGCTCTCGGAAAACCTGAGTGACATAAGCACGCTTTGTGCGGCATATAACGGTAAAATTGTAAATGTGGGTGAAAATGTAATCATAGCAATGGTTGCAGATGAGCCGGTGAGAATAGAAAACTTTTTAAGAGTTATTAAAAAATATAACCCTAAAGAGATAGTTAGAAGCGGTGCTGTCGCACTTGAGCGATAACTGATGCTCTTTAGCAAAGTTGCGCATCACTTAGGCTATGATTTAATAGGTGAAGATTTTGAGCTCAACTCTATGAATGAGTTGGCTCTTGCATCGCTTGGCGAACTCACTTTTGCAGTCGGCAAAAAATACGCTTCAGATTTATCCTCCTCAGAATCAAATGCTTTTTTAATTACGCAAGATTTAGTAGAGTATTTGCCAAAAAATGCATCCTATATTGTCTGTGAAAATGTTTCACTCTCTATGGCACACGCTACAAAACTTTTTGCACCCAAGCCAATAGATTTTAAATCTCCACAAGCCGAAGTTGGAGAGGAGTGTTATATCGATAGCATGGCGAAGTTAGAAAATGGTGCAAGAATCGGCTCAAATGTAATCGTTATGGCAGGCGCTTACATCGGTTCAAATGTAACGATTAAAGACAACACTATCATCTATCCAAATGTTACGATTTACCGTGATTGTAACATTGGTGCGAATTGCATTATTCATTCAGGCACAATTATTGGCGCGGATGGATTTGGATTTTCACATACTGCTACAGGGGAGCATGTGAAGATATATCAAAACGGAAATGTTGTAATCGAAGATGATGTAGAGATTGGTGCAAACTGTGCGATTGACAGAGCAGTTTTTAACTCCACTCTTATCAAAAGAGGGACAAAACTTGACAATTTTATCCACATTGCGCATAATTGTGAAATTGGTGCGCACTCCATATTTGTTGCTCAAACAGGCGTTGGCGGTTCTACAAAGCTGGGTCGTAACTGTGTCGTGAGCGGGCAGAGTGCATTTTCTGACCATCTCGACATTGCGCCATTTTCTACCTTCACTGCTCGAAGCGGAGTGACAAAAAGCATCAAAGAGAGCGGTGGAACTTATAGCGGTTACCCTCTCATGGAACACCGTGAGTGGAGACGCTTACAAAGTAAAATTGCAAAATTAAATACTAATGTTACAACCCCCTAAAGCTACGAAAACAAGCGAAGCGCTTTTCGCAAAGCGAAAATGTTTCTTTAGTAAAATAGGGTTTTTCGAGAATTACAAGGACTTACTATGGATTTAAAAGAGATAGCTCTAATAATCGGAGCGGAGTTAATCGGTGAAAATTTTGAAGTGAGTGGAATGAACACACTTAAAGAGGCTTCAAAATCTGAACTCTCTTTTGTGTCAAATACCAAATACATAAAAGAGATACAAGATACAAATGCCGGTGCTATTATTGTTGACAAAACTACAAAAGAGTTTGTTCCTGATGGATGCTCTGCTTTAGTTGTGGATGCAGTTTACTGGCAGATGGCAACGCTCACAAAATATTTCGCGCCAAGCATAGAGGATGAAACGCTTGCCCCTGCAAAGATAGGCGAGGGGAGTAGAATCTCACCCAAAGCTGAAATAGCAAATGGTGCCATTATCGGTAAAAACTGCACAATTTTGGCGCATGTTTATATCGGCACTAACTCTGTAATCGGAGATAACACAATAATATACCCGAGTGTTACCGTTTATAGAGATTGCGAAATCGGAGCAAATTGCATTATTCATGCAAACGCAACCATAGGCGGTGATGGTTTTGGGTTTGCAACAAACAAGATGGGCGAACACAAAAAGATTTATCAAAATGGAAATGTCATAATCGAGGATGATGTTGAAATTGGAAGTTCTACTACAATTGATAGAGCCGCATTTGCTACAACACACATCAAAAAAGGCGTTCGCATAGATAACCTTGTGCAAATCGGACACAACAGCATCATCGGTGAATACAGCGTTCTCGTAGCTCAATCTGGAATATCAGGCTCAACTACTATGGGCAGAAATGTCGTAATGGGTGGGCAGAGCGCTACAGCAGGGCATCTCACCATCGCCCCATTTACAACCATGGCGGCGAGAAGCGGTGTTACAAAAAGCATTAAAGAGAGCGGCTTAACATTTTCAGGATTTCCTTTGATGGAGCACAAATTATGGCTCAAACTTCAGGCGAAAATCGCTAAATTCATAAAATAGAATCAGATGAATAATCCATCTGATTTAGTAAGCAGATGATTGTACATCACAAACTCCTCAAACACTATCCACTTCAGGGCAAGAGAATACTCATCATCGGTACTTTTAACCCCGATGTAACATGTAACAACGCAGAGTTTTTTTACGGACGAGCAAAAAATTTCTTTTGGGTGTTTCTTCCTGAGATATTTAATGAAGTGAGCCTCAAAGGGGATGTGGCGGCACAAAAAAAGTTTTTAGTTAAACATGAAATTGAGCTCACCGACCTTATTGTTTCGGTGGAGATGGATGAGCGTGACATCTGCAACTATGGAGATGACAAACTTAAAAATGTCATAGAGTGGAATACTGAGAACATCTTGAAAACTTTGGCATCTGGAAATACGCAAGAGGTCTATTTCACAAGAAAGTCGTTTAACAAAAGCGTTGCCGGAATAAAAGATGAGATATTGAAGATAAAAGAGTTTTGCGAATTACATGCCATAAAGTTTAGGTTTCTACCGACTCCCTCCCGCTTCTATAACGATAAAAAAGTGATGGAGTGGAGAGAAACTTTTGGCATGTGGATAGAAGAGGGATATATGCAAAATACGGATACTTGACAACAGAATATCAAATAGTTTAGTTTTTGTACTTTTTAAAAGTATTTTTGATGAACTTAGACTACTAAATATAGATAATTTTGATTTTGCTAATATTGATACTTTATTGAGATTTTTAGATGATGTTTTAAAAAAGCATTATTTAGATAAAGAAAATTTTGATACGGTTTTAAAAATATTAAACGATAAAGTTAACATCGATAATAAAGAAAATGGAGCTTATAGTAAATCAAAGGAAATTTATAATAAATTTTTATATGACTTAAAATATTCTTACACTGAATTTGTGACTGACTTTTATAGATTCTTTGAAGAATACAAACAAGATATAGTTAAAATTGTAAGTACAGGTAGCTCTCAATGGTATATTGAACTTATGATAAAAGTGGATAAAGAAGAGCAAGAAAAATATCAAAAGTTATATCTTGAAGCAATGAAAATATATATATTGATTATTTATTAAAAGAAAATCAAAACATGCCTGATTTTATGGCGAAAAAAGAGGTGTCTATTTTTGAACAAAATGAAGAACTTAAAAAGTATTTTGAAGAACAGAACAATAGTTTGGTTCTTCAAAAAATAAGTAATATGACAACAATCATACAAGCTATGAAGGAACCAAAAAGAAGACGAGGATAGAGTCCAAGTGATGAAGAATTATTAAATAACATATCTAAAAAACAGCATATTGAGTGGATGGAAGAGAGTGCAGAATATTTAGAAACCTCATTTGATTTTGTTAATTGGGTAAAAGGTTTTGCTGGAACTAAGCCATTTGAAAAAACTTATCATAATATCATTGAAGCCATCCAAGAACTTAGTAAAAAAACAGAATATAAAAATAAATTGGAATTAATGACTCAGCATTTTGAAAAACAATAAAATAAAAGGAACTCAATATTTTAATTCTACACGGCATGGTTCAACATTTTCAGGTTTTCCGCTGATGGAGCATAAATTATGCCCCAAACTTCAGCCGAAAATAGCTAAACTCATGCAGTAAAATAAAAGTAAGGAATATCAAATGTCAAAAACTATTGAACTTAGCGGAACAAAAAAGGGTGTTATTTCTATTATGAAACTTGAAAAGCCGTATGGTGAAAAGAGTGGTACTGTGGTCAGTATCGGTGTCTCTTTAGCTGGAAATGCGGATGGACCTGAGTGGAAAGTTCATATTCCTATGGACAATCTAGATGAAGTGATTGAGGCTTTAGTAGCACTTAAATAATTAGGAAGTCTGGCATGTGGAAATTCTACATGCCGAGATTGGCACCCAAAGAATACTTCCTCGTAGTGCCTACAGCGCATGTGAAAATTGTTTTACGCTTTTAACTCTTTTACGAAATTCTCAATTCTTTTGATACCTGCACGGATACTCTCAATATCGGTTGCAAAACTGAATCTAAAATACCCTTCGCTTCCAAATCCGACACCTGGAATTACGGCTACTCCGGTTTTTTCTAATAAATCTTTACAGAATTCCATTGAGTCGTTGCTAACTTCTTTGATGTTTACAAAGAGATAGAATGCACCGTCAGGTTTTACAACGCTCAGACCATCGATTGCATTAAAGAGTTTAACAGCTTCATCGCGACGCTCTTTAAACGCTTTTCTCATCATCTCTATATCCGCATCTGCATCGCCGTTAAGCCCTACGATGGCAGCTTTTTGAGTGATGGAGTTGATGTTTGAAGTGCTTTGAGATTGGAGTTTTTTAGTCGCTTGGATAAGCTCGGTATTGTGAGCTGCCATGTAACCAAATCTCCATCCCGTCATAGCAACTGATTTGCTCAGACCGTTGATAGTAACCGTTCTTTTGTACATGTCTTCGCTCACTGCAGCGCTTGATGTAAATTCGCCATCATAGATGAGTTTTTCATACATCTCATCGCTTGCAACGATAACATCCGTACCTTCTAAAACTTTTCCGATAGCCGTCAGTTCCTCTTTTGAATAAACTGAACCGGTCGGATTGGATGGAGAAGTTAAAACCAACATCTTAGTTTTAGGCGTAAGAGCATTTTTGAGTTGCTCAGGCGTGATTTTAAATGCCGTTGCATCGTCTGTCTCTATCTCTACAACAGTTCCGCCATAGTATAAAACTAGTTCAGGATAGGTAACCCAGTATGGAGCAGGGATGATGACTTCATCCCCTTTTTGAATAGTTGCAGCAAAAAGGTTAAAAAGTGAATGTTTCGCACCGTTGTTTGTGATGATTTGATTTGGAGCATACGTTAAACCGTTGTCTCTTTTAAGCTTATTTGCAATTGCGGCTTTAAGTGCAGGAATTCCATCCACGGCAGTGTATTTTGTAAAACCTTCGTTAATCGCAGCTATTGCAGCATCTTTAATCACTTGTGGCGTATCAAAATCCGGCTCACCTGCAGAAAAGCTTAAAATGTCCTTGCCTTGTGCTTTTAGCTCTTGAGCGAGCGTACTAATTGCAATTGTTATTGATTCAGATAGTGTGTTAATGCGGTCTGTTAGCATGTAAACCCTTTAGGTGAAAATATTTTCGGCATTATACTAAAATAATATAATAGATTTCTTGGCTACAAGAAATCTATTTGTCTCGAATGAGACAAACATTTACGAGAAATCATTTAGTGATTTCCTTGTATCAGGCTTTAGCCAAGAAGTGACATAGTGGTTAGCGTAGCAAAAGTGGGCTTTGCTCACTTTTGCGTTAAATTCTTGATTAATAAGCATAAATAATTAATTTTTCATAGCTTTAATGAATGATTCGTAGATGTTTTCTAGCTGTAAATCTTGCTCTAATAAGTTTTTATTATCTTCCATCAAAATATGCTCCAAAACAGCAACTCTTTTGAGTAAGTATTCAAACATCTCTTTATTTATATCTGGAAGCATGTTGTGCATAAACGGGTCTTTACATCTTCCTTTTGCTATAACATGCGCAGGAATTCCTATGGCAGTTGAACAGTCCGGAACCTCTTTTACGACAACAGAATTAGCACCGATTTTTGCATATTCGCCAATGATAATATTGCCAAGAACTTTCGCTCCTGCACCGATAACTGCACCTCTTTTTATTGTCGGATGTCGTTTGCCCTGTATTAGAGAGACTCCACCGAGAGTTACGCCTTGATAAATCAGCACATCTTCTTCAATAATGGTTGTTTCACCGATAACAACGCCCGTTCCATGATCTATAAAAACTCTTCTTCCGATGATAGCTGCAGGATGTATATCTATATTTGTAAGAATTTGATTAAGACCCATAATCATTCTTGCTACTCTTTTAAAGTTGGCATTATGAAATTTGTGAGCAATTCGATACCATGCAACAGCCCAAACCCCGGGATAGTTAAAAATAAAATCAACCCATGAGTTTAGAGCAGGGTCATTTTTATAAGCATTAGAAAAATCTTCTCCTATATCACTAAAAAGTCCCAAAATATTACCTCTAATATGTAGTTCTTAGATACCCGTTTTGTTGTAGGAATATCTGAAGTTTTGCAAGTGTATCATCTTTTTCTTTTTCTGTTATAAATTTGCTGTTGCTCAAATCTGTTTTAAGTTTATTTGAAATTTCATTTTTCTCATACCCGAGAGACGCTAGGATATCTAAAATATTTTTTGATTCTACCTCATTTGTAATCTCATAGCCGGTATCACTCAGATGAATTGTATATTCGCTAGGATGCGTAAAAAGGTTATGATTCATGCCCAACGTCTCTTGATACGCACCGACATTGAAAAATCCTAAATAATACTCCTCTTCATCTAAATTCACATCATGCAGATAGAGAGGTTTTTCTGGGTTAAACCCTATCTCTCCATCGCTATCACATGTTATATCCCAAAGTGAAGCAGCGCGAAGCGGAACAGAATTTAAATTGTGAAGCGGCATAATCGGAAAGTGTTGATTTAAACCCCAATAATCCGGTAAGCTTTGAAATATAGAGGCATTGATGAGATATCGCTCTTGAAGTCTCACTTGCAGCTCTTCAAGTTCATTTGTAGGATTTGAAGAGGTAAGGTAGAGTGCTTTTTTGATAATATTATGCACCAAAATTTCAGCATTTGAGCGGTCTTGTAGGTCAATATAACCCAAATCAAAAAGAGTTAAAATTGATTCCATGTGGTCAAGCGCATCATGAAGATACTCTATACAATTTTTGTTATTGAGGAGTTTATTAAGGTCAACAAGCTCATTGATAAGAGGTGGATTCACCTTTTTAAAATTAATCAATTTCTCTTGATAATCTTGAGTAAATAGCTCCAAAACAGGAGTGATTAAGACGGCATGTGAAGCAACGATAAACCTTCCTGACTCTGTGAAGATATTTGGGTGTTGTACTTTTTTGGCATCCATAATCTCTTTAAGCAAGAAAACGACACTGCTTGAAAACTCTTCAACAGAGTAGTTGCGAGATTTTGAGTGGGTGTGCTGATTATATTCAACAGCCAAACCACCGCCGATATTAATGCTGTCAAGTGACTCGGCTCCCATTTTTTTGAGTTCAGCATAGATGTTTCCTGCTTCACGCAAAGCGCGTTTAAGTGGTGCTATGTCTGACATTTGAGAACCGATATGAAAGTGAATCATACTTAGATGTTGGAGTAAATTATCTTCTCGGAGTAGTTTAATTGCTTCTATTATCTCTGTAGAAGTAAGACCGAATTTTGCGTCCATTCCTCCACTTTTTGCCCAGATACCGCTTCCTGCACTATGAAGCCTTACTCTAATTCCTATGTGAGGAACTTTGAGATTACACTCTTTTGCTACTTCTATAATGGTTTCAAGTTCACCAAGACCTTCGATTGTGATAGTGATGTTATGTCCGCTTTGCGCTGCGATAAAGCCAAGAGTAATCATCTCTTTATCTTTAAAACCATTGACGGTAATATTCGCACCAATCGGTGTTTTACTCATGGCTAAAATAAGTTCCGCTTTAGAGCCGGCTTCAAGACCATAATTAAACTGCGTACCTTGAGATGTTATTGCTTCTACGGCATGCGGAAACTGATTTACTTTGAGAGGAAAAACAGCATTAAATTTTCCTTCATAGCTATTTTCTGTCATTGCCTTATCAAAGTATGAGTACAAACTTTTAATCTGTTTTTTGATGAGATGAGGAAACCTCAAAAGAATAGGACCTCTCACATCATTTGAACGAATCTCTTCAATGATTTGTAAAAGAGAGGGCATACTTTTATAGTTTAATTTTAACTGCCCATCCTCAACTATAAAATTATTGTTAGACCAAATCTCAAGACCAAAATTATTCATTTATCTTTTCCTACTTTATGAAGTTTTGATGAAATATCTCTCATCATTAATTTATCTTGTTTCAACTCAGAACTCTTTTATGGATACAATATGTTCTGTTTTGTTTTCCAAATCTTTTACCCAAATCGTTTGGTTTTCCATCTCATTCGTCCCGATAACACAACAGAATCTCGCATTTACTTTATCTGCACCCTTGAGGTGATTTTTGAGGTTTTTGGCTTTGTAGTCTATAGTTGTTTTATCTGTTTTTCTCTTTTTGTGAGCCAAACTCATCACAGAATCAACAGCCTCTTCATCCATTGCACCCATGTAGTAACCCTCTCTCTTAGACTCCGGCATCTTAATTAACTCCATAAGCCTTTCAATTCCCATCGCAAAACCAACCGCAGGAGTAGGGCGACCGTCTAGAAATTCTATGAGTCTGTCATACCTTCCACCGCCTGCAATAGCGCTTTGAGACCCTATCTCGTCACTTACAAATTCAAAAGCAGTTTTTGAGTAGTAGTCAAGCCCACGAACGAGGTTTGTATTTATTTCATAGGATATGCCATTTTTATCAAGAACTTTTTTGAGTGTATCAAAATCATCTTTACATCCAGAGCATAAATTATTGATGAGTTTTGGAGCCTTTTCATATAACTCTTGACATGTTGGATTTTTGCAATCAAGCACACGAATAGGGTTTGTAGCAACTCTCCTGACGCAATCTTCGCAAATCTTATCTTCTATATTTTTAACAAAATTGATTAAATTTTCTCTGTATGAAGGCATACAGTTTAAGTCGCCAAGAGAGTTTAACTGAAGTCTGTAACCGATTCCACATGCCGATAGAATATCAGCCACCATCATAATCATGCTTGCATCTTCATACACGCTATCCACCCCGAAGCTCTCAACACCGAACTGGTGAAACTGTCTTAGGCGACCTTTTTGCGGTCTCTCGTAGCGAAACATCGCCCCATGGTAAAAAAATCTGTGAATGCCGCCCGCTTTGTCTAACTTCTTCTGAATAAAAGCACGAACAACCCCTGCAGTTCCCTCAGGGCGAAGACAAACATCGTTCTCACCCTTGTCGATAAACTGATACATCTCTTTTGAGACAATATCGCTAGACTCACCGACAGAGCGTTTAAAAAGGGCTGTTTCTTCTAAAAGAGGCGTCTGTATAAAATGAAAACCGTAGTTTTGAGCTATTTTTGTAGCAGTGTTTATAAAGTATGTAAACCTCTCATAATCCTCTTCTAAAATATCGTTCATTCCTCGTAGCGAACTAATCATCAGCTTCCTTACTATTTTCTATTTTTATGCATGTTTTTTTTGAAGCGAAAGGATACCATTTTTATCTTTTATTTAATTGACACAGGGTTACGCTTTCATTACAAAAGTCATGCTATGAATTGATACTCTTTAATATCTCATCTGTAATTTCATCTATTGTTTTGGTTGCATCTATCTCTACAAGCTCCAGTCCAAGGAGTTTTGAGGCTTCAACTATGGCATCCTGAATTTTTAGAAGATACTCGGAACCTCTTAGTTCGATGCCATCCAGCTCTTTTTGAGAGAGTCTGAACTCAAGCTCTTCTTTTGTCAGTTTTAATAAAAAAACTTTCTCTGGGTAAATGCCGTTTGTAGCAAATCTATTAAGATGGAGTATGGCTGTTTGGCTTATTTCACCCTGAATCAAAGCGTAAGCTACGCCGCTTACGACACTTCTGTCTGATATAATCATCTTGTCCAAATTTGGCTCGATAACCTCTTTTATATGCTCGGCGCGGTCTGCTAAAAAGAGTAAAAATTCAGCTTTTTTACTCTGCGCTTTTGTGCTTAAAACCATCTCTCGTATCTCTTTTCCGATAGCTGTACCACCCGGTTCTTTGGTGATGATCGCATGTGGAAATGCTTGCGAGAGTTTTGCAATTTGCGTGCTTTTACCGGCGGTGTCAATCCCTTCTATTGTAATGTACATGCAGTCATACCCCCGATGATTTTTTGTACCTCTTTTGGAAGAAGATGTTCTGTTTTTCCGTTTAACTTGAGCAGGTTTCTCACTATGGAAGAGCTTATAAAAGCATGTTGGAGTTTTGGCATCAAATAGACTGTTTCTATAGTGTCATCAAGCGAATTATTGAGGTATCCCAATTGAAGTTCGTATTCAAAGTCGCTGAGTGCCCGAAGCCCTCTGATTAAAATAGTCGCATTATTTGCACGAGCCAAATCCACCGTAAGATTATTAAATCCGACAACTCTTACATTTTGCAGATTTTTTACAGCTTCTTTTGTCATCTCTATTCGCTCATCAAGCGTAAACATCGGCTTTTTGTCTGTTGAGATTGCCACTGCAATTATTACTTCATCAAAAAGCCTTAAAGCTCTCTCAATTATGTCAAAATGTCCGTTTGTGATAGGGTCAAAAGTCCCTGGGTAGAGTGCGATTTTTTTCATTTTATTCCCATCTTTTGTAAAGGTTGTTTTCTATGCCAAGCAAATCAAACCATTTGCCGATAATAAAGTTTTCCATCTCTTCAAGTGTGAGTTGTTCTGAATAGTATGCCATAACCGGAGGCGCTATTATGACTCCCAATGAGGCCAGTTTGTGCATGTTTTCTAAAGCAATAGCAGAGAAGGGCATCTCCCTCGGAGCTAAAATAAGTTTTTTATGCTCTTTTATCATAACTGCTGCACATCGTGTTACAAGATTATCGGAGATTCCACATGCTATCTTTGCAAGGGTATTCATGCTGCACGGTGCGATTATCATGGCATCTGCTCCAAAAGAGCCGGAGGCGATACTTGCTGATATATCTTCGTTTTCATGTAGAGTTACATTTGCTCTATTTTTCATCTCTTCTCTCAAAACTATTTGAGAATTTTTAGACATTATGAAGTGTTTCTCGATGGATGCCGGAAGCAGTTCAAGTGTTCTTATTCCTAAGTTTACTCCGCTGGCACCGCTTGTCGCTACAACTATTTTACGATTTATCATCTTAACTCCACTCTATTTTGACCTATAACTCTTACTTTTAATTGTTTTCCATCGCTTTTTTTAACGGTAATAATATTACCAAGCCTGCCATCTTTGAGAGCCTCTCCACTCAGTGAAATAGACACCTCTTCATCATCTATTTTTACACTCACGTTTTCACCTCTTTTTACCAAAATGACACTCTCAATATCTTTGAGTGTAATAATCTGATTTTCTCTTAGCTGATTTTTACTCTGCGAACCATTTAAATCACTCTCCCGTATAGGCATAAATCTGAATTTATCAAGAGGAACACTCTTTTTTATGGTGTTAAGAGTCGATAGCTCGGCTCCTTTTTCTATGGTTTTTCTTGTAAAATAGACGCTGACCTCTGCATCTATAACATAATCAAAAAAGATTTTTTTATTATTCTCTGTTCTTATGTAAATAATCCCTTTTTTCGAGAGACTACTGCTCTCCTTTATATTCACATCGTAGCTGCTATCAAAAGATTTTACACTTCCTCGAGAATATATAGAAATTTTATTTATTTTAATATCCTGATAGGATTTTTCGTACAACTCTTTTATTGCTGATTCTATTTTAGTTCCCTCTTCCAATGGAATTGCGAATAGCTGTAAAGAGATGAGCAGAGATAAGAAAATTCTTATAAACATTTAAATCACTTTAGAAATTTTTTTGTATTTTAACAAAGTATACTAAAAGTAAGTAACTCATTTATAATGATATTATGATAATATAATCTAATATTTTTAATCAGGAGAGAGATAGATGAGAAAAAGAACCAAAATTTTGGCAACCATTGGACCCGCCTCTGATTCACTTGATGTAATTCAGAAGCTTGTTTTAGCGGGTGTGAATGTATTTCGTTTAAATTTTTCACATGGAACACATGAATATCATTATGATGTTTTGCAAAGAATTCGACAAGTAGAGAAAAATACAGGATTGCTTATTGGAGTAATGCAAGATATAAGCGGCCCTAAAATTCGCGTCGGCAGGATTGATGAGCCTTTTAAGCTAGCAGAAAACGACACTGTTGAGTTCGTTGCGGAGGAGATTGTAGGTGTTCAACTGAGCGAAAATAGTTACCGAACTTGTATAAATCAACCTTTGATATTAAAGCAACTCAATATCGGTGATTTTGTGTATCTTTATGATGGAATGATCCGCACAAAGGTTATTGAAGCATCAGCGCAGAGCGTAAAAGTAACCGTAGAAAATAGCGGAATGCTCTCTTCAAAAAAGGGTGTAAACTTTCCAAATACACACCTAGGCATAGAAATAATTACAGAAAAAGATAAAAAAGATATGCTCTGGGGAATTAAAAATGATATTGACTTTATGGCAATCTCTTTTGTTCAAAATGCAGCAGATATGATTCAAGCCAGAGAGATAATCAAACAGCACGGCGGTAATGTTCAACTTTTTGCAAAGATTGAAAAATTTGATGCTATAGAAAATATAGATGAAATATTAGAAGCAAGCGACGGAATTATGGTTGCTCGCGGTGATTTAGGCATTGAGGTGCCGTTTTATGAGGTGCCGACTCTTCAAAAGATGCTTATAAAAAAAGCGAACGAGGCTGCAAAACCGGTTATCACTGCGACTCAGATGTTACTCTCTATGACTGAAAAAGAGAGAGCAACGCGTGCGGAAATTAGCGATATTGCAAATGCAGTTTTAGACGGCACGGATGCTGTCATGCTCTCAGAAGAGAGTGCGGTAGGGCATAACCCTGTTTTAGCGGTGGATACAATGCTTAAAACTATTCAGGGTGCAGAGAAGATTTATCCATTTAATAAATATTCAAAATTTCATGTTTGTGATGCAACCGACAGTATAAATCAGGCGGCAGCAAGGCTTTGTGAAGATGTGGATGCTTGGGGAATCATCGCACTCACTACTACAGGTGCATCGGCTAGAAGACTGGCTCGCTATCGTCCTCGCCGCGATATTTACGCTGTTGCGCATGATCTGAAAACTTCCAGATTTTTAACTATTTGCTGGGGCGTTGTTCCTGCTTTTTTAGTAAAGGGGGACTCTTTGGGACAGATGATGAAAGAGGTTATGAACAAAGGGTTTGACAAAAAAGTACTCCATCTTGATAAATGTTATATCTTAACAGCCGGCGACCCCGTAGGTGTTGAAGGTTCTACAAATACAATCAGAGTATTGAGAGAGCATGAAATGGAATTTTTTCGCCTGCTCGATGATGCCTGAGATTTGTGAGGGTAGATTTGGTTTCATCCGGTCACATGTAGTAGGTGAAAATGTTTTTAGGGAAAATCTATAATGAGTAGAATTTTCACTATTTACATAGACGGAGATGCCCTTCCAAACCTTTTAAAACCGGTGCTCCTTCGTACGATAGAAAAGCTGAACATTCAAACTTTTGTAGTTTCAAATAAAAGTGTAAACATGGGCAAATCTAAAAATATACAATATCTTGTCGTTGAAGCAGGCGCGGATGAAGCCGACAATAAGATAGTAGAGTTGATACAAGAGAGCGACCTAGCCATCACCGCCGATATACCGCTGGCAGACAGAGTAATAAGTAAAAATGCACATGCCATAGACCACAGGGGAGAACTTTATAGCGTAGATAATGTAAAGCACTATTTAGCGATGAGAAATCTGATGCAAGGTCTGAGGGAGAGCGGTGAAATCACAAAAGGTCCACCGCCATTTACGCAAAAAGATGTAGAAAAATTTGCTAATCAGTTAAATATGTTTATGCAAAAGTATAAAAAAGTTTGATTTATCGAAAAATAATGTAGTAAAGCTATAAAATTATCTGCTTTTGCGGTTCGGCTAAGAAAAACCCTTGTGTGCGATCCACTTGAAGTTCTTTAACTTTTCTACTTATTGCTTCACTATGAACAAATTCAGCTATCGTTAGTATATTTAATTTTTTTGCGAAATCTACAATAGTTTCAACAATGATTTGAGCATTTTTATCTGTATCAAGATTTTTTATTAGCGAACCGTCTATTTTAATATAATCAATATTAAGTTTAAGAAGATGCTCAAAATTTGAATATCCCGAACCAAAATCGTCTATTGCAATTCTGCAACCAAGGGCTTTCATCTCATTTATAAAGATAGAAACCTCTTCATAATTTTCTATACCCTCAGACTCAAGGATTTCAAAGATAATTTTTTTGGTAACATTGTATTTTTTTATCTTCTGTTTTATATAATCTACGATTTCACTATTTAACATGTCCTCTACCGACAAATTAACTGAAAAATCACAATCAAGATGCTCAAAGTAGTGGCAGCTTTTTTTAATCATTATTTTTGTTAGCTCGTAATACAACCTGCTTTTTTTAGCGATAGTCAAGAATTGATAAGGAGTAACCATATTGTTGTCATCGTCAATTAAACGGATTAAGCACTCACAACTTACAATTTTACCAGATTTGTTATCGAAAATAGGTTGAAAATATGGAACAATCTTATCTAGTTTAATAGCTGTTTTGAGCTTTTTAACCCACTCCATATTATTTTTATATTGCCCTTCTACATTTAACTTTTCATCATAAATCAAATATGATTTTCTTTGCTTTTTAGCTGATTTTAGAGCAATATCTGCTTTTTCCAAAGCTCCTTCTATCTGATATACGCCCCCGACAGTGACTCTTATGGCTATCTCATTATTTTCATGGAAAAAAATCATTTTTTCTACATCAAAAACTAATTTATGGGCAATCTGCATAAACTCTTCTAACGGCGGTTTTTGCATAAAGAATAGAGCGAATTCATCGCCGGAAAAATGTTTTAGTACAATATTTTGCTCTTGAAGAAACATTTTATTCAGTCTATGTGAAAACTCTATTAATATTTTATCGCCTACTGTCTGCCCAAAAAAATCATTTATCTCTTTAAAATCATCAATATTTATAACAAGCAGCGCTCCATCCTTGAAGCTATTGATTTTATTAAGTAAACTTAGTCTATTTGGCAGTCCGGTTAAACTATTTGTATAGAGTTGTTTACTCAGCTCAACTGTTTTTTCAGCTACCCTTTCTTCAAGATAGTGGTTCATATCTTGCTGGTTCTTTGAGTACTGCAAGATATTTTCTTGCATACTATTGAGAGCAGTTGAAATTAAACCTATTTCACTGTTTGCTTCTGCAAACGGGATGTCAATTTCTTTATTTGGGGAGTAGTTCTTTAGTAAAATAGCAATTTTTCTAAGTGGTAAGAGAAGTCTTTTAATATAGAGACCAAGCAGTAAGAAGAGAATACCGAGAAAAACAAGCAAACTGATAGTTAATTTTGTATATTTGTTAGTTAGCTCTTTATAGTCTTTACTGGAATATGTCAGAATAAGAGTACCAATCTTTTTTTGGGAGTTAGGCTGAAAAATATTTTTTTCAACGACAAAAGAGTTGTTAATACCATCTTCATACTCTTTGGATTTAATATCATTGATTATCTCGTAGTTTTTTAAGACTTTTAAGGCAAGTATATTAGGATTTTCAATGAGTTGAAGTGCAATTTCATCTACTCTGCTTCTCATGTCTAGGTATATGTTAAGTGCTATAAGTGGCTCTATGGTTCTTGCAATTATATTAGCTTTTTCAATTTCAATATTATAAAAAGCTTTTTTATTGATTTTTTCAAAAATAGTAAAAATAAGAAGAAGAATGAAAAAAGATATGAGAGTAACTGAAAGTACAATCTTAGACGATAGGGATCCACTACTCTTATTTCTCATATAAACTTCCAATAAACTTTATCATAGATTAAAGCACTAATTTAGTTATCTGATTTTAACATGTTTATGCTGATTATTACTTGGTTACCATCTTAACTATTGTTTTTGTCAATAAACCTTACCATTTGCAAAAGAGAATCGACAAAGTCTACTTTTTGAGTATCTAAATTTTCTTTATTAAGATACAAAACAGTTGATTTCTCCAATAATAAAGAAAATAACAACCCTTCTTTCAGATTGTCTAAATCATAAGAAAAAGCAACAATTCCTTTTTCTTTCGCTACTTTTGCAACTTTTTTAATATTTGCACCTGCGTTAAGTACATAAATTGAAGATGCTTGTGTTTCATTTGATAAATCTGAAAACTCAACTAAATTGATTTTATATTCATATTCATCGAAGTGACCATGATAATTTGCATCTATAAATTTTTCTATCTCTAAAGCTGTTTGATAATCATTTTGAGCATAAACAATTGTATACACTATTTTTCCATCTACAAGCTTATTTGCAAGCTTCTTATCTAAAAGTATAATTTTAGGAAAGATAGATGCTTGAGCTTTTAATAATACATCATTATATGTATGCGCATAAACTATATTGACAAGGATGAAATAAAGAAAGATTAGTATTTTCATTTAAAACTTCTTCGTTGCAGATACTAAAAAGTTTCTGCGTTCTTGCGTATAATCTTGAGAATATGTATTTGGAGGAGATGAGTACATGACATCTGCATCAAAAATATTTCTGAGGCTAAAAATGAGAGTATAGTCATACTTCTTGTTTTTGTAGCTTAAAGAAGTATCAACAGTGGAATATGCCGGCAGCTTGTCTCGTGCATCACCCGATAGTCTCTCTTTTTCACTGACATATTTTGCAACACCGCTCAGAGACAAGCTATTGTTTATGTTATAAATATAATACCCCTTTGCAAGGTGATGGGAAATATTAGCCAGTGGTTCACTCGTCGGTACATCTTTTATGTGAGATATACCTTCTACATAAGTATAGTTGATATAGAACTGATCATCAGAGAAAATATGCCCTTTGTATTCAAGCTCAAGTCCATAAATATCCGTATCTACAAGATTATCATATGTAGGAACTTTGGCTGAGTTATATATTTGATTTTTATTAAGCAGATAAAAAAGGTTGGTTTGCAAATATGTGTCGCTTGCGAATTTTTTGATGTACGCAACTTCAAAAGCATCTACCATCTCAGATTCCAGGTCCGTACTGCCTATTCTTGCACGGTTATTTTTCGTAAACATCTCTTGCCAAGATGGATTTCTGTGAGAACGGCTATATATAGTTTTAAATATATTATTCGTATCTAATTGATATACCATAGAAACTCTTGGATCCAAACCCGCATCTTTATATGAGGTTAACTCATAGTTAAAACCGTAGATGAAACTAAAGCTATTGTTCAACTGATATTCATCTTGCAAGGAGAGTATGCTTTTGTCACGCTTAGCATTTTCATCGAAAAATGGTAAGGTCTGAGTATAATCAACTAATGCCACATCGCCGGTTGCCCTGTTCGAAAGCTTAGACACCATATCTATAGTTTCTTCTTTCGTAAGGCGATAGCCGGTCGTAATAACATGTTCGTTGATTCCATTATATTTCAAATAAGAAGATTGATAGATTGTTCTCTGCGAAGCAAAATGCTCTCCATATATTCCATTTTGAAAAATAATACCGCCAAGATTCAAATCATCGGGGGCTAATTTTGAGTAAGAGTCAAATGTGTCATATTTGACCCCTGCCTTAATATCAACACTGTAATTATTAATGTCTTTGTTGTAGCCGGCTTCAAGATAGTAACTTGGCAGTTTTACTCGGTCACTTGGTTGCGGCAATGCAAGATTAATGCCGTAAGCACTTCCTTGAGTATGATCTAACATTCGTCCTTTAAGAGAAAAATCTTGATATGTCATATTAAGACCAAGTGAATAATCTTTAAGCCATAACGGAGCATCCCCAGATTGAGACAGCGGTATATTCGCGGCGCCTAATGCTCCTTTTGAAAGACCATCTGGACCGGAAGGCAGTTTTTTATTATCTTTTTGATAATGAAAATCTATAAAAACCTTTAAATCTTCCGTTTTATAGGTTTTCATAAATCCACCCATTGCATAATCATATGAACCATACTTGAATACTAGCTTATCATTAGACTCGAACCCTTTAAAGTCTTCTGCGTAGGTGATAACATTAATAGAACCTGCGTATGCATTAAAGCCATTTGTTTTACTTCCTGGACCTCTGACAACCTCAATTCTTTTAATCATCTCTATAGGTAGCGTAAGATATTCGGAATAAGCATCAAAAAAGAGATTATTTACTAATACGCCATCAATGAAAAGTTTAGATTGACCATAAGCAATGGAGTTTGAGCCTCTGAAAATTGGTGTTTGATTGTTGAAGTTATCTGTAGCCATATCAATACCTGGAACTAATCCTAAAGCTCCTTTAAGATTTGATACACCAAGTTTTTCTAGCTCATTGCCTTGAAATACAGAGACAATATAGGGCTGATAAGGCTCATTTTCTTTTGTAACAGTTGCGACTTCAGTATAGTGATTCATATCGTTAGATATAGAAGACAGAATATTGTCTGTCTGAGCGTTTGTCTGAGCATACAAACTAGTAAAATTGATTATTAGGAATAAAATAAACCCAAATTTATTTGTTTTGTAAGAAACACTGTTATTCACACTTCTTCTCCTAGAGATTCATAAGTTCAGGATTATCAATACCCAACTGTTTTGTGTATAAAATACATGGATATCGTGACCCGAAATAACCATGCATTTGCTCTTTACCTATTGTATTATAGCTCATTTTATAAATTCTGAGCAGCCTTAAAAAGTTTTTTTCCAATGAGCCGTAAGTATATTCTATACCAAGTTGTATCATTTTATAATGCATAAATTTTTTAACTTCCTGTATTATAATTTTTGTAGTCTGCATATTTCTATATTTGGCATCAACAAATATTCTGGACATCTCTCCGAGCTTCTCTCTTTCAAATAAGCAAGTATCGAAAGTCATACTGTTTTCAGTTGGATATCCAAAGGGAGAATTATATATGAGTCTTACGGTTGCGCAAATTTCACCATCATCATCTAATGCTGCAAAGTGTAGTGAATAAGGGTCATATTTGTCATGCTCTTTGCCATCTAGAAAACCTATGCTTTGCAAATACTCCGGATATATTTCCAGAAATATCTTATATCTAAAAGCAAATATTTTTTCTAGCATATCACTCTCTTGAACTTCTAAAAATTTAAACTTCACGCTCTCTTCCTCCTATATTTTATAATTCTTGAGTCTATATTATCACAAAAAGTAAAGATAATATTTTTTAAATAGACTTCTTGTAAAACTCATTTAGCAGACAGCTCAAATCCACTGCTTGTATGTGCACAAATTATTCTTGTATTTTTATCGATAACAATTTTACCTTTTAGGGTGTTGTGTCTTTTCTTTGGAGATAAACGCCTTGCAGACTCCATAAATTATATAGTTAAACATTATAGTCCTGAGGCGATTTTTGTCTATTCAACCTGTGTAACAGCGATGGTTGGCGATGATATTGACATGACTTGCATCTCAAAAACATGCAATCTCAATTGTTCCCGTGCATGCTCTCGGATTTGTGGGTGGTAAAAATTTCGGCTCCCATCTTGCGAGTAAAGCGGTTTTAGAGCATCTCATAGGCACAAAAGAGCCGGAATTTAACTCCATGCGACATAAATTTAATCGGCGATTACAATGTAATATGTGGCAATATCTTCCAATATTTTGAAAAATAGGCATTGGGATTGAAGAGATTAAAGAGCTTGCAAGCTGTGCAACCGTCGTGAGCATCGGTGCTTCCATGCAAGTTGCAGCAAAAGTACTTTTAGAGAAAAATCCAAATATTTCGCATCACCATTTTGACCACCTCTTAGGACAAGAAAATAGCGACAATTTTGTAGCAGCTCTGATGAAAATACGACAAACTCAGCCAAAACCATCCATAAAAAGATGGCGAGGAAGACTTCAAGATGCGATGCTTG
>JBAZSX010000017.1:0-51261 GCA_041662225.1 Sulfurimonas sp. | reverse complement strand
TTAAAGGGGAGATGAAAGAGTGGTATGACCGCTTTCCGGAGAAAAAGTTTGGCAGGTTGAAAGACCTTATAATGACAGACACTGTCTTATCCGAGCTTGATTCGCACTACAAACGCTTGTGGGATTTCAACAATAAACAAACAAAAATTGCTTAAATGGAGGAGTAAATGGATTATGAATTATTTACTGTACCGGTAGATATTCATGCTATTAATTTACAACTCTTCTTATCGCAGGAAGAGTGCCCTAAGGCAATCTCCTCTTCCCAATACTCTCCTTAAAAGTTCTCCCAAACTTCACCGTTATGTTTTTTTGCACCTGTAATTACTTTAACATTTGCATTGGCATGTTGTGTTACTACTGTCGGTCTTGATGCTTGTATATGTCTGTTTTGTGAAGAGGTATTTATTTTATCTTTTCCTACAAACTCTTTAGATAATGCGTCTTTAACCATAGCTTCTGCTTTTTGGATAGTTGCGTTTGCTATTGAATCTGCTTGAGCTGCTACTTTTGCATTTTCTTGTGTCATTTGGTCTAGTTGTGTAACTGCAGTATTTATTTGACCGATGCCTTGCATCTGTTCACGGTTTGCGTTACTTACATCTTGAACCATTATTGCTGTTTGAGCTATCTTATCTGCTATTACTTCAAAGCCTCTTGTGAGTTCTGTTGCTATATTCATACCTTCGTTTGATTTATTAGCGGCTAACGCTGCCATAGCTTTTATCTCTTTTGCTGCATCGGCACTTCTGTTTGCAAGGTTTCTTACTTCTTGTGCTACGACTGCGAAACCTTTTCCTGCATCTCCTGCGGTTGCAGCTTCTACTGCTGCGTTAAGACTTAGGATATTTGTTTGGAATGCTATGTTTTCAATAATGGCTACTGCATCGTTTATGGAGTTAGTTGCAGTTTGAATTTCCGTCATGGCAACTGATGTTCTTTTTGCAAGGTCTGCTCCATCTTTTGCAGCGCTGTCTGTTTGGGTTGCCATGGTTGCCATCTCGTTTGACTTTTGCACATTGTTTTGAACATTAGATGTCATCTCTTCCATGGCTGCTGCCGTCTCTTCTAAGCTTGCGGCTTGTTGGTTTGAAGCTGTTGAGAGGGTTTCTACTGCCTGTTTGAGGGTTGAGGCATCGGTTTGGAGGTCTATGCCGTTCATAAGGTTTGTATAACTATTTTGGGATAAAATCTCTCCAAGCTTATTGATGCTCTCAACAAGAATTAAAAGATCTTTTTGCACGCCGGAAATATCTACTTTTGTCGTATAATCTCCATTTATAAACTTGCTTATTGTTAAAGACATCTTGTTAAACGACTCCTCTTTGCTTTGCGACACAGATATAGAGTTTAATGATTTATTGATACTTATAGCTTGTTTAACAAAATCTCCCTTTAACCCTTTTAATAGCATTCTTCTATGCATCTTACCATTCTCAACTGCACCAAGACTCGCTTCCATGTCTCTTGAAAATGATTCAAACTGGTCAAGAATGTCATTTAATACCCAAAAAAGAGCACCTGTATCGTTCTTTATATTTATATTTATAATACGGCGATAAAGTGAACCGGAAGCTATTTCCTTAGAGATTTCTATCGCTTTAGTAATATCATTTACATATCTATTTATTGACATGTATCCGATACTCACCAAAAAAATGGTTAACAGAGATGATGAAAATGCTAAAATTTGCATAGTTGCTTCACTCATCTCTTTTACAAAAAAAATAGTACTTATATTAAAAAATAGCACTAAAAATAAAAGCGGTAACAAAATAAGATTTTTTATCAAAAAAATAGTATTGATTTTTAAAAGCCATTTCATTGCTTATTCTCCCTGAAGTGATAAAACAAGTTCATCGTAACTGATATTTTTATCTTGCAAAAACTTAGCCAAAAAATCGCTTGAAGCTTTCATCCCGCCCTTTTTTTCTTCATCCACCAATCGTTTATATATGGGTTCTATTGTATTGATTGCACTTTGAGGCGGTTTTCTTCTGACGCTTGTATAGCCTACAATTTTTTCATTTGAATCATAATCAGGAGTGATATTTGCAAAAACCCAATAATAGCCGCCATTTTTTGACATATTTTTTACAAAACCAAAGAATTCTTTACCGCTTGAAATCAGATCCCAGCATAATTTAAACGCAACTTTCGGCATATCAGGATGTCTGATAATATTTTGGTTCTTGCCAAGCAATTGCCTCTCTTCATACCCGGCCATCTCCATAAATATTTCATTGCAATAAGTTATTATCCCTTTTTCATCTGTTTTTGAAACAATAAAGCCGTTATCAGGCATTTTTGTCTCTTGCGAGGTTGGCAATACATGCTGTTTTTTCATTTAAAACCCTTTTTCTTTTGTATATTTTAAAATAGAATTTTATATTGGTAGTGTTGCATATATGTTGCAATTCAAAGCAATTATTGTTTTGCAACATATATGCAACAAAAAAAAATTATAATGAAGTCAATAACTTATATAAAAGAGAAATTAAAAGATGTCCTGCAAAATATTATCGTGTTGTTCTTATCTTGAAAAATAAAAACTCAAGTAGTACTTTCTTTGACGACTTAATCACTCGCTATGGTTCACATGGTAATTCAAAGAAAAATAATTCTTCGAGCTACAATAATTACCAAAACAGAGATGACAGAAAGCATGCAAATGCAAAAGATATAAAAAAAATGGCAAGAAATATCAAGGCTTTAAACAAAGCAGTAAGTGAACTTTATTTTAGCGATGGGGAATATGTCAACTTATCTTTTCGCGGAATAACTGCTATAAAAGTAAATTTTATTTTTTCTGATTTAAGAAATTGTGATTTTAGCAACACTATTTTAATAAATTGCGATTTTACATTTGCAAATCTTAAAAATTGTAACTTTAGCGGGGCAACTCTATCAGAGTGCCTTTTCAGACATTCTGATATTCGAAATTGCAATTTTTCTGATACAGATATTTCTTTTTGCGATTTTACCGGCACACACTACGACTGTAGATACAGTTAAGCTTACCTCTTTAAGGCAGACAACTTATTGCAGTATTTGATACTGCAATAAACTTTTATCATCACGATTTCTGTGAACAATTTATGTATTTCACTTTATCTAAGCTGTTAAACACACTTGCCGTTGCCTTTTCAAGCTCTTTAGTTATATTATCAAGAACTTCCGAAGAAACTTCGTCAATACTGCCATGAACAAAGGATTGCACACCACTGTGAACTTTTTCATGTACAGCTAAAAGTTCTTTCCATTCAGGAGTTTGTGCGAATTGCTCTTTTGAATGTGCATCAATCCATTTGCCTAGATTACATTCATGATGATTTACAACTTTCCATGCGACAGATTCTGTTTTTAGTTTTTTATAATTGTTCTCTTTAAAGTTAAGATGGTCTATTTTTAGCTTTGCGGTATCAAAAGACATAGTTATATCACAGCTCTGTTTTTGGGATTCACTATCATATTTGATGCGAGAGAGCATCTGCTCAAACTGCTCCGTTTTTCCTAAAATTTCATTTGCAATTTGAGCAACATTGCCGGCAGTTTTTGCATTTTGCTGTGTCATTTGGTCTAATTGAGACACCGCATCATTAATTTGACCGATACCTGCCATCTGTTCGCGACTGGCATTTGCCACATCTCTTACCATCTCATCCGTCTGGGCAATTTTCTGCGAAATAAGAGCAAAACCTTCCATCATATTTTTTGAAGTTTCTAATCCGCCTTGAGATTTCACACGCGCTATTCGTGCCAATTCTTGAATCTCTTTTGCCGCATCGGCACTTCTGTTTGCAAGGTTGCGAACCTCTTGTGCAACTACTGCGAAACCTTTCCCTGCATCTCCTGCAGTTGCTGCTTCAACGGCAGCATTGAGTGAAAGTATGTTTGTTTGAAATGCTATATTGTTAATAATTTCTACCGCTTGGTTAATTGCTTCAGTTGCGTTAACAATTTCATTCATAGCATCAAGACTCTCGCGAGCTACAATATTTCCTCTCTCAGAAGCTACTTTTGCCTCTTTGGCAACATTTGTCATCTCTTGTGCTTTAGCTGAATTCGCAGATACATTCGAGGTCAACTCTTCTATGGCAGCAGCCGTCTCTTCTAAGCTAGAAGCCTGTTCATTTGCACTTGTACTAAGCTCATCACCCGATAATGAGAGCATATTCGCATCTTGAGAAAACTCACGAGAAAATTTTGAAATCAAACTGAATGTTTCACTATTAGAAGTCGAGATGGCTTTTAGGGCTTGTCCTACGGATGCAAAAGAGCCTCTACTCTTATTATTGTGAACTGCCTCATAATTACCTTGAGCAAAGTTAATCAAAATAGCTAAAAGTTCCGAAAAAGTTTTTTCAGTATTATCAAGCATAAGATTTAAAGATTTTGACATCTTATTGAGCGAATCGTCACTGTAAGAGGTAGGTGCACGATAAAATAAAAAGCCCTTGCTAGATTTATAACAGATGCTTTCAAAATCGATAATACTTTGTTGCTGCTCAACAAATTTTTTCTCTAAGCTATGAATATTTTCATTAATTACTTCAATCATTTTGCCAAATTCATCATTGCCGGAACATTGGATTGTCTCAACACTTTTTTCTTTTCCGCTTAAAAAGTCAAAAAATGAAAATAAACCTACTTGTATTTTTTCAATTTTTTTTGTAACACTTTTACCGATTAACATGGAGAAAAAAAGCACCGATAAGATAACAATTAATATGTTTAAAGCTGAAAAAATAAGTCTATTTTCTACTACTGCAATCTTTTCATCTATCGTTTTATATATTTTAATAAAAAATAATTTTTCAACCTCTCTATAATCATTAATAACATTTGTAGCTTTAGCAAACCAAACGGAAGGGTCAATGTTAAACTTGCCTTCAGGCTTAGAAATTGCCAGAGCTATAGTATCTTTAACAAATACCGAATCTTCTCTTAGTTTATTTTTATTAAATAACGCAAGAACCTCAGGCAGCGCCAATAGTGCAAATTTATGGTCGTTACACTCAATAATTCCATTATTTACACATAACCCTACAAACGCACCCGGAGCAAACATATCTTTTATAAAAACACCGTTTAAAGTAGCTCTTGTTTTTCCCAATGACTCTTTTGCTGATGCTATATGTGTATATGCTTGTACGGCGCCTGATACATCTGCATCACCGATTAATGAAGGAAGTTTTATAACTCTTTCCAACAAGGAAGCAATTGTATTACTAAAGAACGTTGTCGATTCCGGCATTGAAATACTAAGTGAATCTATAGTTGCTCTTATTGTAGAAAGATTTTCACTAAATATACTCGGCAATAAATTTTTAGCTTCAGCCAATGTTTTGTCTGTATTTTTTCTTTGATTAAGGAGTTGTTCTATTTTATCCTTTGCTCCATTTGATGCTATAACCCCTGCCGTTAATCCACGCTCTGATTGAAGCTCATGAACTAAACCTGCGATTTTTTTTGCCTCTGATGTTTTATCTTTAACCAACACCAGAGCATTTTTCTCCTCTAAAACAGAAGAAATAGAGTGAAACCCAAGCATGATAATACCTATAGTGCTTACGAATGAAAGTAGATATAGCCTCTTTGTGACAGACATATTGCGTGCGAAATTCATTTTTATCCTTTTTTATTTGATTTTAAACGCTAATCGGAACAAGTCCCGCTTAGCTACGCTTGCCGCTTTGGCACTAAAGCTTGACACTTTCGTGTCAGAATGATTTTAAACGCTAATCGGAACAAGTCCCGCTTAGCTACGCTTGCCGCTTTGGCACTAAAGCTTGACACTTTCGTGTCAGAATGATTTTAAACGCTAATCGGAACAAGTCCCGCTTAGCTACGCTTGCCGCTGTGGCACTTCTGTGCTAAAGCACGATGCAAAAAATCACTAAATGATTTTTTGTAGAAGCTTAACACTCATGTCAAACTTAATTTAGAATTTTTACCTATTAATGTTGCAAGTTTGTTGCAAAAACAATTTAATTAGAGGGTTGATAGTTTTTTTTCGCGGACAATCAATTGATTATCTCAAAAACAGATAAAAAAGGCAACATTATTTATTTGCAACAAACTTGCAACACTAAAATGAAATAATTTCGTTTAAATAATATTGTTACCATTGTTCAAAGCATATGCTAGCTTTAAACAATTGCAATACAAGAGGCATACAGTTTTTATATCTAATTTGGATATAAAATATTTTAATTAAAAAAAGGGTTCGTCATGGGTATTTTTGGAATTTCAAGTGTCAAGCTAGCTGAATACGATAGACTAAAAGAAGATAATAAAAAGTTGTTAGAAAATAATGATGCCTTACACAAGCGTAACTTAGACTTAGAATCTATGCTAAATCATTATACCTCTATGCCTAAAGAAAATAGATCTGAAATATTAATGAAAATGCAAAACTTGCACCTTAAAGCAAATATAATGGATGTTCAAAGCAATGTGGCTGAATCAGTTACTAATGCTAAAAATAGTCTAGCAACAACACACGAACAGGTTGAAAGTATGAGCAGAATTGGCGAAAAAGCCAATGCTATTGTAAGCACCTTAGATAACCTGAATGAATTATCTGTACATTCAATGAACACTGTTAATGGACTTGCACAAAGAACTGACGATATTGCGAATATTCTATTACTCATAAAAGATATTTCAGATCAAACAAATCTGCTTGCTTTAAATGCAGCTATTGAAGCTGCCCGTGCAGGTGAACATGGACGTGGATTTGCAGTTGTTGCAGATGAAGTAAGAAAACTTGCAGATAGAACCAACAAATCAGTCAGTGAAATTAATATATCTTTGCAGTCGATGAAACAAGATGTGGCCAATATGTCTGATCAATTTAGTGATATACAAGAAGGAATAGCAACTTCAAATGAGCTGGTACATGTAATCCATGATAGTATATCGAACGATTCAGCCAGCATGAAACACTCATTTAAAGGAATGGGCTTTACTAATGATCGTCTTTTCATGACTTTGGCCAAACTTGACCATATCTTATGGAAGGTTAATACCTATTATTCAGCAGTAACGCATGAGGAACAATTTAAATTTGTAGACCACCACAATTGCCGTTTGGGTAAATGGTATTATGAAGGAGACGGAAAAGAAAACTTCTCTAAAACTTCACACTACTCTAAGCTGGAAACACCACATGCCATAGTTCATAACGGAACACATAAAGTTTTTGATTTGATGGTTCAAGAAAATGTTGATTTCAACTTACTTACTAAAGCATTTGAAGAGATAGAGAGGGGAAGTGATGATGTTTTTAGCACTCTTGATCAAATTCTTCATGACAAAAGTTAAGTGGCTTTTAACATGTAACTAATAGGGCTTTGTAAAAAAATGAATATAGTGCGATAAGAGAAACTATGTCGAAAAAAAGTACGGTAACCGCATCCTAATGTAATAAAAACTTAACAGTATTCTAGTATTTGTATGACAGAGCTGATATGAATGAGCTAGTTCCTCGTCGTGGCGGCCGACACCAAAGCAAAGAGTGACTTAACCTACTTCTAACGCCCATGGTTATTTATTTCTTTCAAAACCCTCTAAAAATACTAGGCACAAACGCAGCTTCACCAACATCCAATGCAAATTCAAGTTCACTGAGCAACCTGCCCTTGTCTTTTGGAATAACTCCAGAGAGATGAAGAGCATTTGAAGCATGGTTTGATCTGAAGATTATTTTATTTTTAGGATTGAGCAGCTCTATAAAGTTTTTTTGTTCTGCTATTATTTGACTATCCCCAAGAGGTGTAAAATCTGTAAAATGTTTATAAAAATTATCTTTAGCACCCTCCTCTATTCCGAGTTGCAGAGTTGATAGGTAGTTTATTGTGGTAGCATTCACTATCTTCGCAGAATCCTTTATATGTTCATTTGAATATTTTTCACCGCCTATTCCCAAAATAACTGTTGCTGATATTTTTATACCTGAGGATGATGTTTTGTTAAGAGCATCAATAATTTGACTTGATAATACTCCCTTTGTAATCTTCTTTAGGACTACATCGTTACCGCTTTCTATTCCAAAATAAATTAAATTGAGATTATTTTCACAGAGCAGTTTTAATTCCTGTTGTGTTTTATTTAAAATGTTTTGAGCAGAAGCATATGCAGAGACTCTTTTTATTTTTGGAAATAATTGTTTTATGTATTGAAGCAGTTGTAATAAATACTCTGCATCAAGCGAAAGAGCATCTCCGTCAGCTAAAAATATTTTATTTGCATTTGGATAGAGAGAAGATAATATATCTATCTCTTTAAATAGAGTGTTTATATCTCTTACTTGGTATTTTTTATCTTTATACATTGAGCAAAAACTACAATTGTTATAACTACAGCCATAGGTTACTTGTATAATAATATTGTCTGCTTCTGCGGGCGGTCTGTAGAGTGGGAATAGGTAATCTATCATGATTTAGAATTTTATCTATATTTTGGTTAAGAGTTAAACTTGATTTTTTTTGTGAGTGATGATTTTTAATGAAGTTTATGGTGTTTGCATAATTAAAATATTCAAACACCCTGCTCTGCACTGCTTCAAGCTACGCAGAAGCTTTAGATACTTCTTATATATGTTTGGTTCTGTATTGAGCTTTTGAGCTCTGCGAGCAGGTTTTGCGTAAGGTTTATGAATATGAAATTATCGCCCTGCTCTACTGTAGGTTTATTATGTTTATATTTTTTATTGCGTATATGTATAATCTATAAAAAGATTATGCGTGTACGCAATCTATTATATTCTTTGAATATTCTATAGTATTCTACGGATTGCTATTAAATGACTACCTTTATACTATTAAATGACCACCCCTTTGCTATTAAATGAGTGCCCATGTGCTATTAAATGACTACCCTTTTACTATTAAATGACTACCCTTATGGTTTTGTTACATTTGAATGAATTAATTTTATTTTAAAATAAAAATTTGTTTGTTGATATTTAAGCAAACACTCTATTCTGAGGGAATTAACTTCTAAAAAAGAGCAATATAGATATTAAAAAACCAACACCTTGATGCTATTAAATGACTACCCTTAACCTCTATTAATTTCTAATTTATAGTTAAGTGTTTGGTTCTATTTACTTTGATTATTGTAAAGAAATAGCAGGCTGAAGAAGAGTGTACTATTTGGATGCTATTAAATGACTACCGGTAGCCATAATTGATTTTTTTAGCTCATTGATGTTGCGAGGATGTAAAATGATTATATAAATGTCGTATTCTTTTCTTTGTATCCCTATATTTAAACAATGAATTTTTAAAGAACAGATTTTTTTGTGCTATTAAATGACTACCTTTTTGGAAAAACAATAAGTGTATTACTATTAAATGACTACCCTTTTTTATCAGAAAGTTTTTTATTTTCAGGAAGATGGTGCGTGACAGTTTCAAGTTTCAAGTAAGAAAGCATAAATCTTTTTAAATCCACAGTTATTCCAAACTGTTTTAACTCTTCTACATGTTCTCTAACTACTCTGCGTGCTTTTTTCAGTGATGCTTCAATATTTGTTGGATAACCCAAAACATCAAGTAGATTTATGAGTTCAATACTCATATTATTCGCATGTGTAAAGAAAAACCTAATCATAGCTTTAATCAGCGGATCATCAATTTTCATCAATTTTTTCATTTCATTTCTATAGTTTACGGAAACTTGTTTTTGAAAGAAATTCATATATCCTTCTGTAAATACAATAGCAAAAGAATCTTTTTTAACTGAATACCCTCCACTGTCTGTTAAATTAAAATCATGGGTATTACCCGCTTTATCGGTAAACTCAACATTTGTTGTTTTTATTTCATCTAATTTTTTCTTTAACCAAGTGTTGTTTGTTTTAGATTTCATTCCTAAAAATTCTTGAACTTCATAGCCAGAGAAGAATAGAGCGACATTTCCTCTGGCTGTTGTTTCAGAGAATGTAGCTGTTGCAAAAATTGCATCAATAATATCTCTATGAATTTGAGTGAGAATATTACCTTTTATTTTTACAGAACCCCATGCAGTGCTTATTTTACGGACTCTTCCTGAGGAAATAAAATCTTTATTAATTGCAGAGGCAGCGGATATTTTAATAATTGGAGCAAAAATACCAACTCTTAATTCAGTAACTGTCGCATTACTTGTTTTGAATGTTTCAAATAAGCTTAGATGTCCTTTTTTCTCACTCATATTATTCCTTTAAAAGTTTAGCCGGCGAAACTTTATTGTATTCCTAACTCTTCATCACTCGTATACTCAACTACAAAAGCAGGTTGATGATTTTTTGTAGAATCTTCATTAGGAAAAACTTGTATTTGTTTACTAAAACCGTCAAAATGCTTAGATGCCCGATAATTATCTTTTGTTAATGTAATTTTACGTTTAGTAGTGTCTACTTCTTTGCCGTCTTCATCTTTTATTTTTTCTATTTCATAAACAGCTCTAGCCGCATCAACAAAAGCAGATGCTCCACGGCTTTGTGAGGTGTTTTTTGTTGAATGATGAATAAAAATTATTGTTTTATCCTCTTCTGATGCCCATTTTGTGAATAATTGCATAAATAATTTTGCTTGAGCATTATTGTTTTCATCCCCACCGTAAAAAGCAATCAGAGGGTCTAAAATTATTAGTTTAAATTCTTTTAACATCATTTTCATTTTATAAAAATGAGAATTTATTGTCATATTCCGATTTTGTTCAAGTAAAATTGGAAAAGTTAAATCATCCGATAAAATTAATCTATGAAGAGTTTCTGCACCTAGTGGGTATAAACCGGCAATAACATGATTTAAACGATGTTTAGTTAGGCCCAATGGGTCTTCTGAGAGCCAACAGAAAGCTTTTTCTTGCTGATTTTCATATAGATAATGCATAGCTAATTGTAATAATAAAGAAGTTTTGCCGGTACCTCCGCCTGCGCTGAAGATAGATACGGTTTTTTTGGGAACGGGAATAAAGTTTTTTGTTATAAAATCTGATTCTTTTGCTTCTACATATGAAGCAGGAATCATCTTAAATAGTTCAACACCGGATTTAGTTACTAATTTTTCACTAATAGAAAGAAGAGAAGCTTCTATTTCATCGGCTGTTTTATTTTCTTGTATATCAATTTGAATGTCTAAAAGTGATGTTTTTACATTTCTTATTCTTTTTAGCTCTATAAGCCTATCTAGATAAGCTTGATGGTTTGAAGTGGGTGTGGCACTGAGTACATCTATCATACTGTTGGCGACTAAATTCTCATCTAACTTTAATGTTTTAATTAAATGATTATGTATAAGTATTTCATCACGCGGCAAATTTTGTTGTTCTAGAGATAATAGAGTTAAAAGTATAGACTTGTGTATTGGATAGTAAAATATGTCCGAGTCAATATTTTTAATTGACTCTTCTGAAAAAATTAGAGAAGAGAGCAGGGTGATTTCATAATTAAAATCAAAAAGATTATTCATAAATCACTCCATGTCTTTGCTCGTTAATTTTTTTCATTTTTTAGTTCTTTTAAAATCGTTTCTAAGGCTTCAATGGCTTCATCTTTATTTTCTAAATATGCTAAATCAAGTTTAAAAGATATTTTATTTTTTTTATGAGAGAATGAAAAGCCGTGAGAAAGTTTCGCCGGCGAAACTTTCTCACTTACTCCATTATTCAATTGTTTTACATAGTCTCTTATTTGTTCTCTGTTTAGAGATTTGAGATCAATGTGTTGAATTGCTTTTAATTGTTTATGAGAAGGCACATTCGTAAGCTCATAAAGTAGCGTGGCACCAACATTTAAAGATTTCTCTTTTATATAATTTATCAACTCCTCATCAAGAGTAGCAATTTTAATAAACTGAGATATTATGCTTTTACTTTTACCAAGTTTTTCAACTAATTCCACTTGTTTTAGTCCAGAATCTACTAAGCATTTAATTGCAAAAGCTTCTTCTATGGCTGTTAGGTTTTCTCTTTGTATATTTTCTACCAATGAATTTATGCGTAGTTCTTCATCGCTCATATTAACTATGATGGCACGTATGAACTCTTCATTGAGAATTTTAACAGCTTCAACGCGTCTATGACCTGCAACTATATAAAATTTATTAGGATTATTGTCAATAGGACTAATAAGAATAGGCTGTAATAACCCACTTTGTGAGATAGACTCAGCTAAACCTTCTATTAGCTCTTTGTCAATTGATTGGCGAGGCTGATAAGGATTTTCTGAAAGAGCTGAAAGCTTAACGGTTACCAACTTAGTGATTGTTTCTTCTTGGAATGTTAAACCAATTGCTTCGTCAGAATTTACTTGTCGATTTCCAATTGTTTTTTTATCTTTCATTTTGTCTTTAAAACTAGCCATTAGTTACTCAATTTTTCTTTAATTCGGTCTTTCTTAATTTCCATATCCATTAGCATTGCTATATTGAAGTATGAGAGGGCAGCATCACCTTTTGGATCAACAATAGTAATTAATTCACCCGTTGCTTGTGTTTCCGGTATTTTTGTTGTTTTAGGAATAATATCATCAGTAAAAAGAGTTATTTTTCTTTCATCGGAAAAAATTTGAAGTTCACTTACAAAGTGACGAGAAATATTGGTATTCATTTCAGCTTTGCTTATAATGATTCCTAAAATTTTCATCTGCCTTGGATTTGCTAAAACAGAGTTTTGAGATTTAACAGAGTTGATAAGATTAACAGTCTGTTCTACACCCAAAAGACTAAAAGCTTCTGCTAATGTAACGATAGCAACATAGTCTGAAGCAGTCAAAGCAGATATTACCGAAAATCCTAAGGTAGGCGGTGTATCTAATATGATATAGTCATACTCACTAGATATTTCATTTAATAACTCTTTTAAAATCACCTCTTTAAAAGATGAAGACTCAAGGTCTGGCATAATAGAGTTTAGAGATAAGTCACAAGGAATACAATCAAAGCCGAATTTAGAGGCTTGTATGACTTCTTTAATTCTTTTAATACCAACTTCACCACCTTCTTTACGATCAAGAAGTAGATTTTTTATTGTTTTGGGGTAGGGCAGGGTAATGCCGTCTTTATCTAAAAACGGTTCTAGCACTGATTGTGTTGAATTACCTTGAGGGTCTAAATCAACAAGTAAAACTTTATTGCCAAAGCTTTGGAGTAGGGCTGCTATTGTATAGGCTGTTGTGGTTTTACTACAGCCGCCTTTATGATTTACAAACGATAAAATTTTTGCTTTCATTTTTAAAGAGTCAAGAGTTATTTTATGTTCTTGTGTAAACTTATAGTAGTTTAACCCTGTTTCAGTAGATATGAAAGCTCGCCCGGCTTGTAATATAGGTAATTCATTACTACTTACCTTTTTTCTAACAGCTGCTTGAGTTAGTTCTAATGCTTGAGCGAGTTCTTTAACATTCATGGTCTTCATTTTTTTTGCCCTATGAGTTTATGCACATACAACAATACATGCTTGATTTTTGTTAGTATATCTTAATTATTAACTTAAAGCAAAAAATATACCAGTTTGTTATTTTAATCGTAACTCATTTGAAAAAAATGAGTTTAAGTTATGACTATTGAAATTCAAGTGTTCTTGTTAACTACAAAACATGAAGGAAAAACAGTTAAAGAAAAAGAGTATCTACTTGCAGCAGAGAGTGAGAAGTTTATAATTTATTGCTATTAAATGACTACCCATGTTAAGTTGAAAAACTGATCACACGAGTGTATGAGTCAAATGAATGAACACTAACATTTAATTATCCTTATAAAAGAGGGTTGTTCATTTTATTTAAAATTTCTAATGTTTTTGTGACATCATAAAGTGCGCTATGGTACTGCTCGTTATCAAATTCAATATCGTAATAAGCACAAGTCTCAATAAGTTTTGGATTTTTTATATTGCCTTTTATGTTGGTTGCATTTACAATTTTTTTATTCTCTTTCATGGTACAAAAATGATTTTTAAATGAAATTAAATTTCCTATATGACGAAGTTCAAATGATATATTATGAGCGACTAAGGTCGTAGCATTTTTGCAAAATTCCACAAACTCAATATCCTCGGCGAAATATTCTTCATAGCTTACACCAGCTCTTAGTTTCTCTAGTCTTTGTGGTGATAGTTTGTGAACGGCTAGTGCATGTGGATTGACTTCATATTCTGAAAAATAGTAGCGATGAAAAGTCTCTGTTATAGTAAATATATTATCCACACTTCTAACACGAAAAGCAGCAACTTCGATTACATCATGGATATTGGCTGAGTTTGTTTCAAAATCTAAGATTATCAATTTGTATCCATTCTGTAAAAATCCCGATTATCTGTATCTAGCTCTATCGGCTTGAAGCCAAGAGCTATTAATCTATAAACCGGTGCGGATTTTCTTTAAGATTATGTTGTAGTTTTTCATACTCTGTTGTTGGTAAGTTGATAACATTGTCTTTGTCAACAATTTGGATATTTGTTATGTCATTATTATCGCTGTTTGTTCGTAAATATTTTAAGACGACTTTTCCAAGAGCGTAAACTTCTTGTTTTATGATTTTACTATTTTCATCGTAAGTGATACATTCACCATGGAGCTTACCATCGTTATATGTTTTAGTTGTTTTAATGCTCTTATTTGCTTTAGGAATAAAATATTTTGTTTCGAGTCCATGTCTTTTGTCTTGTAGATAATATTCTAACTTTGAGAGGACACCGTTTGGCGTGAAGTGTTTAATTTCTTTAATCTCGTCTTTTAAATTTATGAGTTCTTTTACATAGCCTCTCTTATCATCATAATAATTTTTTGTGACAAACACACCATTTTCATAATAAGTTTCACATTTTAAATTTTTACTTGGATAATTAGTTGTTATTAGTTTTTCTTTCATTATAGTCCTTATGTGGGAGTATTGTATCACATTCTCAAGTTCTGAGTGATGTTAGTCAATAATTTTTAAATCTAAAAACTTTAAAAATGAAGTTGCCTCAGGAAGTGAAACTTTGCTTATATTATTTTTTGGATTTATCATGTAGTTTATAGCATGTGACCTAAGTTTGGAGAGTATTTCTTAATTCAATAATATAAATTGCAACATAACTGCAACACTACGGTTGTAAACTTTTATATCAAAAACAAAAGGAAAGAAATAAAATGAAGAACTTAGGTATAAGAGCAAAGCTTGCAATGTTCCCTGTTATTTTATTTATAATCTTAGGAGCAATCTTTGGAACTTATAAAATTAAAACAAGCGATGTAGCAGAGCTAATTCATATAGGAGCAAAGCTTAATCAAGAACTCCAAAGTTATTTAAATACAAGAGTATTGGTTTATCAACAACTTCGAGGAGCAGATAAAACAAAAGATATTAACGAAGCTCTAGAAAAGCATAAAAAAGATTTTGCTGAACTTGAAGAAATGCTTAAGCTTGCAGAAAATAAAGCTAGAATAAATGAATGTTCTAAATTTCTTGGCGAGTATGATTCTTTGTGGAAAGAGTATCTTCAAATGGTTGAAGAAGAAAAAAAAGGATCCGGCAATATTACGGATGAAAAAATATCTAATCAAATAGCTAAATGGGCTGCTGTAGGTATGAAAATACAAAAAAATCTAGAAGATACTGCTAAAAGTGCTGCTGAACTTAGAGAAGGGCGAATGTCTTCGGTTGCTAATATGATTGCTATTTCATTCATTGTCGCTTTTTTAGTTTTTTTAGTTTTTTCTTTAATCGTTATGAAGCAAGTTACTTCATCTCTTTTTTCTATTCAAGAAGGTTTGGAGTCTTTCTTCAGCTTCCTAAACAGAGAAACCCAAAAAGCCGAACCAATCAATCTCGACACAAAAGACGAGTTCGGGCAAATGTCAGTTGTAATAAATGAGAATATTAAAAAAATAGAAGCACAAACGATAGCTGATGATAAATTTATACAAAATGTAAAAGAAGTCATGCATAGAGTTGAGAATGGATGGTTTTCTCAACATATTGAAGCTTCGACAGACAACATTGGGCTACTAGAATTAAAAACTATCGTCAATCAAGCATTAACAAATCTAAGATCGAATTTTGTATTAATGAATAATACACTTGAGAGTTATTGTAATTATGATTACACCAAAGAACTAAAAATTGATAATATTGAAAGCGATGGTGTATTTGATACTTTGTTAAAAGATATCAATAAACTCCGTGATGCGATTACGCAGATGCTCGGCAACTCTCTCCAAAACGGACTTGAACTCCAAGGCGAAGCAGGAAATCTCAAACAAGCAGTAGAAACCCTCTCAACAGCAAGTAACCAACAAGCCGCAAGCTTAGAAGAGACGGCAGCAGCCATGGAAGAGATGACATCTAATGTACAGAACAATGTACAAAAATCAAACGAGATGGCAACCATGGCAACCCAAACAGACTATGCTGCAAAAGATGGAGCAGAACTTGCAAAAAGAACATCCACAGCTATGACAGAAATCCAAACTGCAACTAACTCTATAAACGATGCAGTAGCTATTATTGAAAACATAGCATTCCAAACAAATATCCTAAGTCTTAATGCAGCAGTAGAAGCTGCAACAGCAGGAGATGCAGGAAAAGGATTTGCAGTCGTAGCACAAGAAGTAAGAAACCTTGCAAACAGAAGTGCTGATGCCGCAAAAGAGATAAAAGCTATGGCAGCGTTAGCCGCTAATAAATCAAACGAAGGTATGAATATAGCAACAGAACTCACAAGAGGCTTTGAAGTTATAGCAGATAAGATAGCTCAAACAGCAATAATGGTTCAAGATGTAAGTAACGCAAACCGTGAACAGATGCAAGGCATCGGTCAAATCAATACGGCAGTTACACAACTAGACCAAATGACACAAGAAAATGCAAAAGTAGCAGCTCAAGCAGATTCAATAGCAAACGCAACTATCCAAAAAGCAGAAGCTATGGTTCAAGATGCATTATCTAAAGAGTTTGTAGGAAAAGATAAAATAAATACCTCTTCACAAAACAGACATATACAAACTGCAAAACCGACAGTAGTAACACAACATGCCAATGCAAATGTTAAAGTAATTACAGGTGCAAAAAAACATAACGGTGAAGTTTGGGAAAACTTTTAAGGAGAGTATTGGGAAGAGGAGATTGCCTTGCTTTAGACATCAAGGCATCGTGCTTTAGTACAAAAGTGCCATAGAGGCAGCGTAGCTAAAAAGAGTTACTTCTTTTGAGCGTTATAACTATTTTAGGAGTTTTTATGAAAACAATTTGGAATTTACTAGAGGAAGATTTTACATTTCCTTCTCTTGAAAATATAGGGTACAGGTTCATGCAAGCAAAAGAGGATACATGTGATGTAATCATTTGCGGTTTAGAACATATATCATTTGCCACTGCTTTGATTAATATAAATGAGTGCCTACTTATAATAGCACTGCATGATGAAAAACATGAGAAGATATTAGTCCCGCACATATTTGATGCATGGATAGACCGCTCCCGCCTTGACAAGCTTCCGGCTATGCTTGAGGCATACAGCCACCATGTCGAGCAGAGGATTACGGTAAGAGAACAACGAGAGATAATTGAAAGATTGAGCGTAGATACATCTGTGCATAATGCAAACTTAGACGGAATAAAGCTCAATATGCAAGAGAGCACTAAAGAGATAGAGACCATCTTTGAAGAGCGGGTAGAAGAGATGAAAGCAATTCATCGTGATGCTTCAGAGGCACATGATAAATTAACTCTTTTAAAAGAGCACATGGCTCCTCAAGCATTTGGAGAGCTAGAAGAGTCTTGGAGCATGACAGAGTCTATCCTCGGTCGTACGGATGAAGTGATAAAAGCTATGTTTGGATTTATTATGGTTCTTCAATGTGAAGACCGTATTACGCAGATGATAGACGGTATTTCTAAGATTATGAAAAATGATATAGAGTTTGCTTCGGAGAATGGTTACAACGTAACAGAAGCTGCTAAAGCTGAACTCAAAAGAAGATTAATTCAGTTTTACACTATTCAAGACCAAAGAGATTATGCAGATGGACAAGACGACGCTATGCAAGGTTGCAAAATAGAGCAACCGAATATGGAAGAGTTCTTACTGTTTTAAACATAAAGAGCAGCACAGTAATTTAAGTGAGTTGAGTATCTAAGTCTGCCTCGCCAGAGGCTAGCTTCAGCGCCATAGCGGCTAGCGTAGCTAATCGGGACGAGTTCCGATTAGTGTTTTAAATAAATAAAAAGGAATAAAATAAAATGCCAAAGATATTAATAGTAGATGATTCAAATATGTTGAGAGATATGGTTAAGTATGCGTTAAACGAGGGAGGATACCCTGATGTAACGGAAGCGGTGGATGGAGTAGACGGTCTTGCAAAGGCAAAAGCTACAGTATTTGATTTAATAGTATCGGATATTAACATGCCAAACATGAATGGGTTTGAGTTAATTGCAGAGCTAAGAAAAATGTCTACTTATGCAAAAACACCTATTCTTACTCTTACTACGGAAAAGAATGATGATATGAAAGCTAAGGGAAAAGAAGTTGGTGCAACAGGCTGGATTGTTAAACCGTTTGTTCCGGAGCAACTTCTTAAGGCGGTTGGAATCGTCCTGAGTAGATAGGGATTAGCCATGGCAGTATTTGACATTAATAAATATCGTCAGATGTTTCTTGAAGAAGCAGAAGATATATTTGAAATCATAGATAATATTTTACTAGAAGCTGAAGATGCGGGCGACATGGACAATGAAACGATAAACTCTCTGTTTCGTTCAGTGCATACGCTCAAGGGTAATTCTGCATCTGTAGAGTTATCAAAGTTTGCAGCCTTAGCCCATGAACTGGAATTTTTCATGGATAAGCTCAGAAACGGGCAGCTCTCATTTGAAGAGAGTATGGCAAGCTTACTCATAGATGGAGTCGATACGCTAAAACATATCTTAGAATTAGAATTGTCGGATGAATTGGAACATGACTATTTTATGACTACTAAAGAAGATCTTCTTTATAAACTGGATAACTTCAGTCAAGATATAAAAGAGATTGAACTCTTAAATGAAGATTCTCATATTCAAGCAATAAGAGTCATAGAAATTGAAGTAGAAAAAGAGCTTTTTGTTAAAGAGACGGTAGAAGTTCCTGCTTTTGGGATGCTGTTTCCAAGAGAGAGTAATGCGTATGGACCTATGAGCAGCGGTATAATGGACCTTGACGAAGATGAAGGGTTTGGATTTTTTGATGAAATGGAACTTGTCGATGATGAAGAATTCGGGTTTTTCGGCGATGTCAAAATCATTGATTATGAAGGGTTCGGATTTTTCGATGATACAAAAATCATTGATGACGAAGGATTTGGATTCTTTGATGATACTGAAATCATTGATGATGAAGGATTCGGATTCTTCGATGAGCCGAATACTATAGAATATAAAAAAGTTCAAGCTCCTTTAACAGAAGCAAAGAAAGAGAGTGAAGTTAAAGATAATGAAGCAAAAGACGGTAAAAAATTTAAAGCCGATAGTGTATCTAACTCAATCCGAGTGGATTTATCTAAAATAGACGGACTTATGAATAATATCGGTGAGTTAGTTATTGCCCACTCCATGCTTACCCAATATACTTTTATGATGCAAGACCAAAAGATAAAATCAGAGTTAAGCGAAAGACTTGATTTGCTGGACCGTTACATCAGAGAACTTCAAGAGTCTGTTATGAGCGTTCGTATGATTCCGATGGAGACGGTTTTTTCTAAATTTCCAAAAGTTATACGAGATACTGCTAAAAAACTAAATAAAAAGATAGATTTTCGTCATTACGGTGATAGCGTAGAGATTGATAAAGCGATGATTGAAGGTTTGACAGATCCTCTTACCCATATTGTTAGAAATGCAATGGACCATGGCATAGAGTCAATCGACAGAAGAAAAGCAGCCGGCAAAAGTGAAACCGGAACCCTTATTATGAGTGCTGAACAGGCGAATGGACAGATGATAATCAAGATTCAGGATGACGGCGGCGGAATTAATCTTGAAAAAGTTACAGAAAAAGCCATTCAAAACGGAATCTTAGAAGAGTCACAAGTTTCGCAGATGAGCAAGGATGACAAAGCAATGCTTATTTTTGCACCGGGGCTTAGTACGGCTGAAGCAGTTACCGACATATCGGGTCGCGGCGTAGGTATGGATGTTGTTATGTCTAACATTAAGAAATTAGGCGGAGTTGTTAAAGTAGAGACAGAAGAAGGGATGGGTTCAACATTTACAATTGTACTGCCGCTTACTTTAGCTATTTTAGACGGATTAAACATAAGAGTAGGCAAAGAGCAGTTTATATTGCCGCTTTCTGCAATTATAGAAACGCTAAAACCTGAAGAAGCGATGATAAAGCAAATCGGCGATGAAGAGTCAGAGGTATTAATGCTAAGAAATGAGTTTATACCTGTTATAAGACTTCATACAACATTTAACATTACCCCGGAGAATCATAAGTTATCCGATGGACTTTTAATCGTTGTTCGTTCGGGAGCAAAAAAGATAGCACTGTTTGTAGATGAGTTTATGAACCAGCAGCAGTTTGTTGTAAAACCGCTGGATAAAAACTTTAGAAACGCACAAGGAATCGGCGGGGCAACCGTTCGCGGAGACGGAACAATCGGCTTAATCATAGACACCATGAATATCACGCAAAATAGCACTAGGAGAGCATCATGAGCACAACACAAATAAATCAGTTGTTAACTTTCAAACTTGGAAATGAGACATACGGCATCGAGATAAATAAAGTAAGAGAGATTCTTACCTATCCTGTTGTAACGCCGATACCCGATGCTAGTTGTTGGGTAAAAGGGGTTATCAATTTAAGAGGAGAAGTCGCACCTATCATTGATTTAAGAGTAAGATTTAATATCAATACCCAACCCGTATATAACGAAAGAACAATTGTAATTGCGGTAAGAACACAAGATGCAAGAATGATAGGTCTTGTAGTGGACGAAGTCTCCGACATGGAGAATGTTGATTTAGATAAACTCTATCCGGCTCCTGATATGGGAGCTTCTATAGCACCTAAATATCTTAAAGGTCTTTTTAAAAAAGAAGAAAAGATGATTGTAATTCTTGATATAGATAAAATCTTGGATAAAGAAGAGATGCAGCGTTTATCTCGTCATTCGCAAGAAGCAGCTTCACATGTACTCGCCGCGTCAGCTTGATAGAGCAAGAAAACTAGCCTATGCACATAGCGGCATTACGCTGGCTGCAAATAAGGATGTTATGATATCTAACCGCTTGGATAAACTGAAGCGGCTTTTAGGAAATGAAAATATTGATGAAGTTTTAGCCCAAATAGAGCAGGGTGAGCATACGGATACATTTGTAAGTTCTTTTACAACCAATAAGACAAACTTTTTTCGTGAGTCCTTTCACTTTGAAGATTTAAAAGATAGGATTGTAAAACAAGCGATAGAGACATCTTCTGAATTAAAAATTTATTGCTCAGCCGCTTCAACCGGAGAAGAGCCATACTCTATTTTAATGACTATACAAGAGGCTAAAGAGCAGTATGACAATGCATTTCTTAACCACTCTCTTATAGCGACGGATATAGATAAACAGGTATTAGACCATGCTTCAAACGGAGTGTATGAGCTTGGAAAAAATACAGATGATTTCCCGTCATGGATAAGACCATCACAATATTTTAAAAGAAGAAGCCATCCAAATAAAGATGGGGAGTACCTTATCAAAGTAAAAGATGCACTAAGAAGTAAAGTAAGATTTGAGCAGATGAATCTGATGTCGCCGTCCTATCCATTTAAGCCAAATGAATTTGATGTACTGTTTTGCAGAAATGTCCTGATATATTTTAATCAAGAGGATCAAAACAATATTTTAAAAAAACTTTTCAGCACCTTAAAAGTAGGCGGAACACTCTATCTCGGTCACTCAGAGAGCCCACTCGGACTTACTCCGTATGTTGAAAGATATGGACAAAACATATTTATAAAAACGAAAGAATTTTAAAGAGAATAATAACTCAAAACCCTGCACCTATCGGTGTGACAAATAGGAATAATTTTTAATGAGAATAATCAAAGGAACGATAGATTCTAAAATATTGAAGCTAACTCGCCCGGATGCAGTCAAGTTTATCCAAAACAAAGAGACGCTTGGAATTATCGGAGGGGAATTTGCAATCACATTTGATGACGATAATTTACCCATAAGTACACTTTTAGGCTCTTGCGTTGCCGTCATGCTTTATGATGATGTAATGCGTTTAAAAGGGATGAATCACTTTTTATTGCCGTCTTCCTGTGTACAAGGAGAGTCTTGCAGATTCGGCTTGTATGCCATGGAAGCTATGTTGAATGAAATGTATAAACTTGGATGCCGTAAAGAAAATATTAGTGCAAAAATTGCCGGCGGCGCTACAATTTTACAAAATTTCTCAGATAATATAGGAGAAAGGAATGTTTTATTTGCACGAAATTTTTGTCGTACTGAGAAAATTCGTATAGTAGCAGAGAACACGCTTGGGAATAACGGGCGTGTGGTAATGGTAGATAATGAGTTTAATACAATATCAAAATTTGTTGCCAATAGAATGATGGATGAACGCATTGCAATAGCCGATGATTCACTTGCAAAAATTGTCAACAGAGCAATTGATAATGATGTTTCTTCTTCGAAAAATGTAACTTTATTCTAGGATTAAAATGTATAGAGTAATAGTAATAGATGATTCGCCTTTAATGCAAAGCATCCTCTCGGATATGATTTCGCAGTTAGATGATTTTGAAGTTGTAGCAACTGCATCAGATGCATTTGAGGCACGGGAATTGATAAAGCTGCATGAACCCGATCTTGTTACCATTGATATAAATATGCCTAAAATGGACGGTGTAACTTTCTTAAGAAATCTTATGCGTCTTCATCCAATGCCGGCAGTCGTAATATCGACGGATGTCACAAGACATCATGAAGTGTTTGATGACGGAGCTGTCGGTTTTATCCAAAAGAAAAAGATAGGCGAAGATGATAAAACATTTTTTTCTCGCTTGGAAGATACACTTTTAAGATTAGTATTTTTAATTGATAGATATAAAACAAACTCAGGAACTAAAAAAACCGCAACAATTGAAATAGAAATGGTTAAGAATCATCCGGATATTCTTTTACCGTTGAAACCGGTATTTATTCCGACCTCAAAAGTTGTTGCAATAGGTGTTTCGACAGGCGGAGTTGAGACATTAATGGAAATATTTTCTCATTTAACTCCGCCGCTTCCTCCGATATTAATAACGCTGCATATACCGTTTGGATTTTCGGGAAGCTTCGCACAAAGATTAGATAGACTTTGCGCGCTAAATGTCTATGAAGCAAAGGATGGACAAGCCGTTGAAAACTCATCGGTATATATCGCTCCGGGTAATCGCCATTTAGCATTAGAAAATCGACAAACAAAACAGTACATAAAACTACTTGACGGTCCAAGAATAAGCAGACACAAACCAAGTGTTGATATATTGTTTAGAAGTGTTTGCAATGCAGTAGGCTCTAAGTCCATGGGAATAATCCTAACAGGAATGGGTGATGACGGCTCAATAGGTTTGAAAGAGATGTATGACGCGGGAGCCATAACTATAGCTCAAAGCTCTAAAAGATGCGTAGTATTCGGAATGCCGAACAAAGCTATAGAAGCAAACGCAGTTACAAAGATTGTTGATTTAGAGGATATCTCTGTTAATATTCAAAAATTTGCGGAGCATTAGCATGAGATTGAGTCAATTTGCCAAGGAGATTAAAGAACTTCAAAAGTCTATTTTTGAGCATGTAATTACTGATTCGCAAGTACAACATATCATCGATAAATATGCTATTAAAAATAATCTTATTGTTTCAATAGTACCAAATCTGCACAAGAAGGAAGTCGTATGACATTTACGGAGTTAACCCCCTACACTAAAAATTTAAATTTATTAATTGTCGAGGATGAAGAACAAATACGCTCAGCTACCGTGGCACTCTTTAAAAGATTATTTGCTGTCGTGCATGAAGCTGCAGATGGAGCGCAAGGGCTTAAAATATTTCGGTCTAACCCTAGATTTTATGATTTAATTCTTACGGATATTAATATGCCTAATACAGATGGTATCAAAATGATTAAGGAAATACGTAAACATGATGCACTCATCCCTATTGTGGTTCTTTCGGCATATACGGATTTTGATCGTATGCTAACTATTATAAATGCAGGAGCAGACAGCTTCTTACCTAAACCGTTCAATATGAAAACATCAGTAAGCTCATTTTACCGTCTTAGTGTTCGTATCAGTGATGCCAAAATAATGCAACAGCAATTTGAACAAATCGAAGAAGAAAATCATTTTTTAAATAAAGAGCTAACGATATTAAAAGAAAAAAATAGGCTAATGTATGAAGTACTGAAAGGGAATTATTCACCGATTGTGAAACATAAAATTATGAAAGTTCCGATTTCACAACCAAAACCTATTGTTGATAATAATTCAAAATATTCAGAGGTTACGCCGGAAATTGTTCCTGTAGAAGAATTCAATAATCAAGCACAACAAATCTATGTTTATGATTATATGGAGCCGGATGACTTAGAAGATATCAAAGAGAATCTTGCTCGTCTAAACTCTCTTTTGCTCATTGTTGGCGGTGGAGATATTACAAGCAATGAAGTAGCAGAAATTTCTTATTACCTTCAGAGTATAGGAAAATCGACTTCAGCTTATCATGAAAGCTATCCAATTTCCAGAGCCTTAGGGTCATTATCCTCTATTATCCAAGCAAATAATCATACATTTATTGAAAAGTCATCCTCTTTAGGATCATTGTGTAAATTTTTTGGTGTTGATTTAGTGAATTGGGTACAAATGATTTTTCATGACGGTGCAACAAGCGTCGATGTAATGGATGATACAATTATAAGTAATTCCCAAATGCTAGGAAGTATGCTAACCGAGAATGAATCCGTCGATGTACCTGTTGATATGGATGATATTTTTGATTTTTAATCAAAGAATGGTTAAATATTCTTTTTTGGCGCGCCGGGTGTGATATTAGCTTTCAAAAAAATTCTTTAAATTAATCTTATAAATATAATGCGGAGTAAGAGACTCGCCGATTAAAGTTAGAAATGCAACATACTTGCAACATTAAGCCGTCATAATTCAGCACACTCATTTAGTAAAGCAAGGAATTTGATGCACACCGGCAACTCACCCATCACACTTCAATATGAAGCGGATATCCATCAGCTTCAACAAGATTTAGATCAAATCAATAAAAGCCTTTTCGATGCTACCGCGCACACTGCGATTTTGCTTGTAAACCATAAAGGTGAACTTCTCCAAACAAACAACTATTTTCACCAGATATTTGACTCGGTCATGGAACCAATCTATCCATGCAAAATACAAGCTCTCCCTATCAGCAACACTTACGGCTCCTGTTCCGCAGATACATGGTTCGAATTTTTAACATTTAAAGACGAACGAATGCTTCCAAAAGTGGAAATGACTATCCACGGAAAACTACTCTACTTTACCGTCATGTCCACCGTAATCGACTATAAAGAGGGAGATTCGGATAAATATAGAGCCAGCTATATCTTGTCACTCACCGATATTACGAATGTCGTTGAATTGCATAAAAATGAAATCAGCATCTCAAAAGAACTTGCGTATAAACAAGGGATTTTTGACGTTACCAGCGAATACATTCACAACATCGGCAATATCGTAACCGGGGCACAGCACCTCTCCGATCGGATTATCAAGAATCTTGAACCGATGCAGTTCTTTTTCAAATTTTTTGACCATATCAAAGAACAGCTGGAAGGAAATAAATGCCTTGTAAAAGAGAATGAACTCGAAGAGTATGTCAAAAACAATAAAAAAATCGAAATGAGCCTTAACATTATCGAGTCGTCGCTGACCGACACCATCAAAAATGTTTTGGACAGCGATATGAAAAATCTTCAAAAAGCAATCAGCAATATTGCCACGACCATAGCGTATCAGCAAGATCTCTATAAAAACACCAAGAATAATATGGACGAAGTTGTCAAGTTCTCAGAACTTATGACCGAGATTCGGAGCGTAATTGAACCGCAGCTTTACAAGCATAATATTGCTCTGCTTCTCAATATTGAACCGGAACTTGCGTTCAAAATCAACCGTATTCATCTATTTAACGGATTGCTAAATCTGCTTAAAAACTCGATACATGCAGTGAATGCCACATATAAGGGAAACCATATTTTTCCAAAACTTATTCAAATTACGGCTAAAAGTATCCCCGTAGAGGGAAGTTTCTTTGAGCTCGATATGATGGCGAACGACACAATAGTCATGGATGAAAATACAATCGTCATCGAAGTCTATGATAACGGTATCGGAATGGATGCAGAAACCATTAAAAATATTTTCTTGCAGGGCTTTACGACGAAAAAAGACGGTCATGGACTTGGGCTTCATTCGTTTGCCAATTTTCTCACCGGAAACGGTCATACCATCACCTGCTCATCCAAAGGAATTGGAGATGGAACCCTGTTTTTGATTTCGATTATACCGGGGAGCCGATTATGATTGCGCATACGAATGTCCTTACCATTGACGATGATGCAAGTATTTTAGCGGCCTATGAGTCGATTCTTGTTCCCAATAAAAAGACAAGTCTTGAGGATGCCCTTTTGGAATTGGAAAAGCTGCATGAGATTGAATGCAGTGTGGTCAATTCCGGAGAAAAGCTACTCAATTTTAACCTTTACCAAGCCAATAACGGAATGGATGGAATAGATATCTTTCGTCAAAAATATGAAGAAGGGTCAAATATCCCCGTTTGCATCGTCGACATGCGTATGCCCAACGGGATAAACGGGCTTGAAACATCGTTGTGGCTTAAACAAATTGACCCCGATGTTCATATTATTATCGCAACCGCGTATTCAGACCGAAGCAACAAAGAAATTTTGGCATGTCTGAAAAATAACATTTATTATATCCGCAAACCTTTCAACAGCGAAGAGATCTATCAGTTGGTATATTCTCTCTCTATCAGCTATGAAGCGACACGAAAAATTCAACGGCTCAATAGCGATTTGGAACGCAGGGTCGAAGATGAAATTGAAAAAAATCGTCAGAAAGACTCTCTTCTCTTCCAGCAGGCAAAACTTGCGGCAATGGGAGAGATGATCGGCAATATTGCCCATCAATGGCGCCAACCGCTCAATATCATCTCAATGCTATTTCAAAAAGTCTATCGTCAACAGAAAAAAGGGACACTTGATACTTTGAAGATGAAGTCCACTCTCAATCAGGCGATGGAAACGATCAATCATATGTCGCAAACGATTGATGATTTTAGGGGACACTTTGAGCCGAATAAAGAAAAAGTACACTTCACCGTACTCTCCGTTGTTCAAGGCGTGATTTCTATCGTGGAGGAGAGTTTCAAAATAGCCAATATTGAAATTCAAACCTACATTCAGCCGGAAATTACTCTTCATACCTATCCGGAAGATTTGAAGCAAGTATTAATGAACTTACTCAACAACACAAAAGATGCTATAAAATCAAACAATGTTCTAAGAGGCGTAGTCCGATTTGACGTTCTAATCACTAAAAACAGTGAAATATCTATCAACTTTTCCGATAATGCCGGCGGTATTAGCGATGAGCATATCGACAAAATCTTTGAACCCTACTTTACAACAAAACATAAATCACAAGGAACCGGAATCGGCTTATACATGTCAAAAAGAATCGTTGAAGAGCGTCTTGGCGGAACGATTAGCGTAAGCAATACCGATATCGGTGCAAATTTTAATATTTCAATTCCTATACAAAATATCACTAAGGACAACTGATGGAAAACACAATAACGCTAACAAAAAGACTTCATGTTTTATTTGTGGATGATGAAAGATTAATTCGAGAAATGGTTTCGGATATGCTCTTGGATTCTGTCGGTCATGTCTCCTTAGCGTCCAATGGACAAGAAGGGCTTGAATTCTATCTCAGTTCCCTTCGCCCTATCGATATCGTCATCTCGGATCAAACGATGCCGGTGATGGATGGGCTCGATATGCTCACAAAAATAAAAGAGCATAACCCTTCTCAAAAATGCATTATGGTGACCGCTCACTCTGAAGCAAAATATATGCTGCGCGCCATAGAAGTGGGAGTTGAATATTTTTTAACCAAGCCAATTTCGTTTGATAAACTCGATGAAGTCATCGCGGATCTGGCAACTCGAATTGACCAGGAAAGTCTTCAAAAAGAGATGGAATTACTTGATAAACGGCAGCAAATCGATCGAGCTTTTACTTTTTCTTTTGAATCTTTAGTTAATAACATCCCCTTACCGGCTTTCATCGTCGATGAGCACGACACCATGGTCATGTGCAACGATGAAATGCTCAATATCGTGGCAGGGTCGCCTTACTATGCCAGATTAATTGCAAAAGAGCTTACTTTTAAAGATCTTCTTCCTGATGAGTGTTCGATAAAAAATGAAGCCATGTTCTGTAATTGGAAAGAGGAATTCTTACATATCGGAAATGATAATCTCATTTTTATGATTGAGGGAGAATCCTACACCCCAAAAATAAAACGATTACTGTCAAATATACAGAAACATTTTTATGTAATCTGCTTAATTGAAACACCTACAGCATGATAAAAATTATCCAATCGTATAAAGTTGACGGAAGTGTTATTGCACTTCATGCCGATGAATCTTCCATTTTTTTTACAAGCACCTTGGGAATACTCTATACGGTTGACAAAACACTGTGGAGCATGGAGAGCTATTCGCTTATTGCAGAAGGACAATCTCCGCTGCATTCGTATCAAAAAGGGGCTGCTTTCAGTAAAGGCGGACATATAGGGTATTCCACCGGTGAAAAAGGGAGTTGTTCGGTATGCTTAAAACTCCCCGCATTATCGGAATCTCCTCCGACGACTTCCGTCAGTACGACAAATGAACGCCCAACACCGCTTGTTGAAAATCAAACTTTTTTACGGGGGCATGATCAGCGTTCAGTAGTAATGGCATTCTGCGGAGATACCGGTAAATATGTTTTAACAGGAGGAACGGATGGCAGAGTGTTTATGTATAGCACTCAGTCCGCGGCTGTAATCATGTCTCTTAAACCTAATCCTGATTACATCTCTCATCTTACTCTCAATGATAAGGGAAGCCATTTAGCCTACAGTTCTTATGATAAATCATTATCCATTTTTGATATTAGATACCAAAAAGAGATATTGATGACCTATCTCGGAGATGTTGTAATTGATTCTTTTTTTTATAATCGCTCTAATTCATTCTATGCGATTAGAAGGGACGGCGTTTCATACACTTATAATTTAAAATCGAAAGAGTATTCCGAAAAAGCACTCTTCCCGTCTTGGCCAAGCTGCTGTGTTGTAGAAGCCAGTAATCGTTTTGCTATTGTCGGTACGCGAAGCGGTGATCTTCATATCGTCAAACTTTCCGATAATACAAAGTTTACTACTTTCAAACTTGATCAAGAGGGAATAGCATCTCTCTACATTGACGGTTCAACTTTGTTGGTCGGTTTTGAGAATGGGTGGACCTATATCATCGATATGAATGCCTTTGTTGATGATTTTTCTCAAGCATTATCGGTAAAAAATTATAAAGCGGCTAAAGGGTATCTAGATCAAAATTTGTTTTTGACAATTCATCCAATGTCAGAAATGTTTCAAGATGCATGGGAAGAAATTCTTAAAGAAATTACCGATAAATTTTCTACCGGCAATGCAAGTTCTGCACTTGAATTTGCTGCTCCTTTTCTATCCGATGACGAGCACAAAAAAGAGTTTGAATTTTTACTTAAAAAACAAAAAGATTTTGAGGATTTTGCAAATATTGTACAAAGTAAAAAAATTTTTGAAGCCTATGCAATGCTAGAAAAATCTCCTTATCTCAAGAAAACCGATAGTGCACGAAAGCTTGAACACTTATTTAACAGAACATTTGCCGAAGCAAAAAAGCTGATTGTAGCCGATTCGCTCAATAACACTCCTAAAGCACAAGAGTTGCTAAAACCTTATAGCAGTGTTTCAACAAAAAAAGAGATGATTTATTCTTTGTTTAAAAATTATCAAGTTTTTCTCCAAGCAGACGGCTATATCAAAGAAAAAAAGTTTAAAGAATATTTCACTTTAACCGCTGAGTACACTTTTTTAACATCCGAAGAGGTATATTCAAGAGTTTGTGCACTGGCCGAATCCGCAATCAAGAAAATCAAAAATATGATTGAAAATTATCAATACGATGAGTCTATGCTTGGTATTAAACAAATTGCAATTTTTCTCCCCTACAAAGAGACTCTTTCGGACATGGTAAGAGAAATACATCTTCGTAAGAGATTTCTTGAATTAATAAATTCGGATAATATGGAATCGGTATATGAACTGGTTCATTCAAATCCAGAACTTGAAACAATGCGCGAGTTTATAGAATTTGATGCAACATTTGATGAAATACTTTCACAAGCAATGGTTGCCGTCGAAAAAGGGGAAATAAAATTGACGCAACAGATTTTGTCTTCTTATGCTGATATTAGTATATTTAAACCAAAAATTAGAGAGTGCATACGCCAATCATGCTACAACAAGTTATCGAATCTTCTATCTGAAAGTAATATGGGAGCAGCTAAAACAATTATGTCTTATTATCTTAAAGAATTTGGGAGAGATGCAGAATATAAAAATTTGCTTAAAAAATATGGATTAGATTACTAAACTTCGTGACATAAAATTGCAAGAAACTTGCCACGGTAAAGGAGAATGTTTGCAACATACTTGCAACATTTTGATGTTAAAATTTGCATGAAAATATATAAAAACTATCTTACATATTAAGGTTAATAAATGAGTGTATTTAATAAAGTATTAGAACAGATGAAAAATGAATCACTCAATGGACATGCTGTTAGAAACATAAAAAATATTAAAAGTTTGGCTAAGGCTAAAGAAGAGATAGAGAGAATGTTTATAACAGATAATTTACAAGAGATGTCTAAAATGAATGATATAAACTCTAAATTTAATAAATTGCTTAATATTTCTTAAAAAATATAGCAGTTTATCAAGAGGTATAATAAACAAGTGGTGTCTATTTTTTGCGTATTTTGAATATAATCAATATTGCTTTTAAAACGCATAATAATCCAAAATTTCATTTTACAAGATATAAAAATAGAACAAGGTAGTGAATGAATGTAACAAATGTTTTAGTGATAGATGACAGCAAACTTATTACAAAAATAATTACAAAAGCTCTTTTGTCAAATAATATAAAGAATCATTATTTTAGTGAAAATAATATTTTTATATCTTATGATGGAATGGAAGCATTTGAAATGTTGAGTAGACATCCGGAAATTACTTTAATTATATCGGATGTCATGATGCCAAGCTTAAGCGGTGATGAATTGGTTGAAATGCTTATTGACATCGGAAAAATTCATTTATTAGAGATTATTTTTGTCACTACTGAAAACAGTGCAAGTTATCTTAAACCAATCATTAAGGATAATATCAAAGGCATTGTTTATAAACCTTTTAATAACAATACCTTTTGTGAAAGATACAACGAACTGGAAGCGCGGCATTTAAAAAAACAAGAACAAAAAAATAAAATAAAACTTACACATGATAAACAAAAAAAACATATTAAAATATGGTCTCAAACATATTTTACGAAAAAAAATCTTACTATTTATGAGATTATATTTGAAAGAATGATTAATATAGAGTTTGACCACTTTAGTAAAATTGATAGCGATGAACTATTTATGTTATTGCATGCTATTGTGGATAATTATGTTTCAGAGAGGTTAACGGGACATGTTTTAGATATAGATCTCTTAAAAGATATATATCACTCTTGGAATAATTCAGATGAATATTCAGAATTGGGTCTAAAACAAATTTTTAATACTATTATGATTGATGCTCAAAATTCTCTAAATAATAATTCAACTAAAGAAGAATTAAGATATGCGATTTTGCAACCAATCCATCGACTTATTTCAAATGTATATAATAAGTCAAAAAGCAAGCAGGCACTTCCTTATGATGATTTTATTCCATACATGCCAACATTAATTGAAAAACTTCATAAAATTGATAATAATGTAGAACTAAAACATGTTAATTTAATTCTATCTCATATTCATGAAATCAATAGTATGAGAGATATGATTATTGCATTATTAGATACTTCTAAGGTTATTGAAATATTCCCATTTTTAGAAAAGGATTCAGATAACTATGATGAAATGGCACTTGCAACAATTACTCAATATTTTAGAAAGTTTATTAATACTTTAAATAGACAAGTTATTCCACGATATGTACATGAAATCAATACTGCACTGTGGGCTAGCATAAAAAAATCATTTGCAATAAGAGTATATATCAAACAAAAACTTCAATTTATAACACCAAATACACATAATCTTCTAGCACATTTTGGCGAGTTAAATACGATTGAAAAGGGAAAATATAAAAAATATGATAAAACGACGGTCTATGTGCTAACAAAACAAATGGATGCATCAAAACTATTTCAGGAAACACTCTTGAAAAATCTACCATCTTGGGAAATAGTCATATTTTCTAAATACTCTTTATTAAAGAGTAATCTTGACCATAGAATAGTAGATAAACTAATAGTCGACTTAAGTTTCGCAGACAGTATTTTTAATAATGTTTTGCAGCTTATCAATAGTCTAAGAAAACACTCTAAAAGCATTGATACTTTAATAGAAAATAATGACTTATACTTACTTGCTTCTTTAGACCAAGTAGAGCTACTTCATCACAACAAAGACAATTTAAAATACAATATCCTATTAAATCCACTGAATGAAAAAAACATTTATGATAAAGTTTTTTGGAATTGTTAAAATAGTAGCATAATAGATAATCAAGGTTATTTTTGCTTGCTTACACAAGTAACTCAAGGAATTTAGAGAGTGTTCAAGATTCAGTATCAGCATCGGATAATCCCTCGAATTTTAGTATAAATCCAAAGCCCCAGAGTAAACCAAGATGTTATACCTTTTATTTTGCCACAAACTTGCAACACTAAAATGTCAAAATGCCTACAAGTAATTTAAAAACAAAAAAATATAGCACGGAGAATTATAATGTTAAAAAAAGTCAGATCTAAAGTAATTTTTTCAGTCATCTCTTTGAGTATCGTAGTCATGATAGGTACAAATTACTATCTATCAAACACTTTGTATAAACTTTCTCATAAAACAACCGAGAAGTCACTTACAATGTTAAGCGAGTCAATATTTCAAACACTCACAGGAAGCATGTTAACAGGTAACCCGGAAATAGTTGAGTCAACATTACATGCAGCAAGTAAGATTAGCGGCATAGAGTCGTTAAAAGTCTTAAAATCACAATTTGTTATAGATGTTTTTGCACCGAATGAAAAGTTTACATCTGATGTATCAGTACAAAAAGTATTTGAAAGTAAGAAAATAGATGTAATAGAAATAAATCAAAACAATCATCATACTATCCGTATGATAAAACCCATGATAGCTGAGACTAGCTGTTTAACATGTCACTATAATGCAAAGACCGACGATGTACTCGGCACAATGGATTTGACTATATCTTTGGATGATAATGATGCTGATATATCTTCTACTCAAACAACTTTAGGAATTAATTTTGCCATAGGAAGCGTGCTGTTTATTCTTTTGGCCGGTGTATTCTTTAAAAGAGAGATTTTTAGTCCATTGTGTAGTTTAAAAATTCATATATCAGAACTTGTCGGTGGAAATAAAGATTTAACGAAAAGATTAAACACTAAAAAAGCAGATGAATTTACAGATGCAGCGATGGAAGTAAATAAATTTATAGACATGATTCAAATTACGGTAAATGATGTGAAAACGCTTGGTGCTAAAAACACACAAATAGCTTCAAAAATTCAAGAGTCAAGTCATATTATAAATGAGGGCACGCAAAAAGAACAAGAGATAGTGAGTAGTACTACTAAAAAAAGCAGATATATAAAAGAGTTATTAGAGCAGAATATAGAAAGAACAAAGGAGACTCAAAAAAATGTTAAAGATGCAAATAATGAACTTAACACAACAAAAAAATCACTCACTTTACTTGGCGGAGAGGTGAGTTCGTTCGTTGAAGCAGAAAATGAACTCTCAAGTGAACTATCTGCTTTAAAACAGGATGCTGATCAAGTGAAACATGTGTTAAATGTAATAAAAGAAATTGCAGAACAAACAAATTTATTAGCACTCAATGCTGCTATAGAAGCAGCGCGTGCAGGCGAAAATGGAAGAGGCTTTGCTGTTGTTGCCGATGAAGTGCGTAAACTAGCTGAGCGTACTCAAAAAAGTTTGTTTGAAATAGATTTATCTGTCAGCGTAATTGTTCAATCTATAAATGATGTAAGTGACAAAATGTATTTAAATGCAAAAAAGATAGAAAAACTAGCAACTATTTCTAATGATGTTGAAGATAAAATCAATATAACTTCAGATGCTATTACTTTGTCTAGTAATGTTGCAAATGAGCTTAGAGATGACAGTATGAAAATGTCATTACAAATGAATGAAATAATAGGTGATATAGCAAACATAGAAACACTATCCAATGCAAATAGAACAAGCGTAAAAAATATAGATGCTGATTTACAGGAGTTGGTAAAAATAGCTTTATCGTTACATGTAGCAATAAATGAGTTTAAAAGTTAACGATACTTCTAAAAAATAAGGATACTGATTTTACCGGTGCGGAATTTATAGGGAACAGCCGTAAATAAAATTGCAACAAACTTGCAACACTAAAATGTCAAAATTATGAAGATAAGCGTAAAAAAGATACCAATAAAATATTATGTTTTAATGACACTCTGTACAAGAATACAAGGAAATATCATGCATGGAACTAAAATAAGTGAGTTGCAACTATTAGAAAATTATGAAGAGGAAGAAATCGAGTCCGCAGCTATAGATTTGTTAGAAAGCGATGCAGCATGTGAAACTTATGATAGCACCTTTTTAATGACCCTTAAATTTAGTCATAACAAGTATAAATTAAAAAGTATGTTGCAAAATAGGACAGTAAGTAATAAGCTTTTCTTGAAGTTACTCAAAATGTATTCATGGTCAAGTGAAAATTTTTTTGAAAATAGTGACAACCGTGATGTGAGTGCAGCCATCATAGCTAGATTTTATGTAGATATAGAACGAAGTGAACATATTAGATATTCAACGCAAGGTTTTATTCAAATGATTTTGCGATGCAAAGAACCTTCGCTTTTAGATGCTATCGCTTATCTTGAGCCATTGCAAAAGAGTTTTAAAAGTGATGCAAAAGATCAAAATTATAGCATCATAACTGCAATTGCAACTCACAATTTGACATCCTCCTCAGTGCTAAATATGCTTATAAAAAACGCAGATTCTTATGTAAAAACTCTAATAGCCATGAGAACGGATTGTGATGATGCTATGCAGACAACCTTATATGAAGATGGTGATGAGATAGTAACAGAGGCACTTTCTCATAATGTGAATCTTGATAAAAAGATTGTTAAACTCCTAGTGAAAAATGATTTATATGCTAAAAATATTGCTAAATATATTAGACTAAACGATGAAATATTTGATATGTTAATAAAAAAATACTCATCACAGTTAGCTCGTAATAACTCTATAAGTTTTGATATGCAAAAAAAAATATTTGAAATAAATAATGAATATACTAAAATAGCTTTAGCTTCAAATAAAAATATAGATGATCATTCTATGGCCAATTTGCTATTTAACGGGAGTCAAGATATAAACTTTGATATTTTTGCAAATCAAAATACGATTATGAAGAATGTTGAAAAAATCTATAATAAAAAACGAAGAGTTGTTTTTAAATGGTAGGGTTGCTCGGAGTAACCAACCGAAAGTGACATATTATGAAAATAAAATAAAGGAAAAGTAACTTTCTTGTGAGAAAAAAAAGATACAATATTCGTATAATCATTTTATACAAAGAATCATTTAACAAAAATTTACACGATAGGGAGGGGGCAGTCTTATGATGCAACAATCTTCAATATCTTATGAGTGTATCAATGCAATTGGGAATTCTCTTAAACTTGATGAGATGCTGTCAGATGTAATTAGCACATTTCTCTCTCAAACGGATGCAATTGGCGGTCAATTTGTTTCTCAAGAAGTTAACGGCAAGAGTATAGTAAGCATAGGTGAAACTTTTTTTATTCCAAATTTAACTAAAAACATTGACTCCTATGAAATAATCGTCTTAGCTGAGGGAGGATTAATGATTGATATTCCCATGAAAGAAGAGCACTTTTTATTTCTTTTTAAATCAGATGAAAATTTGGACACTTTGGGAAATATGTTTTCAAGTTTTAGAACAAAACTCATAAATTCGATTGAGGCTTGCCGCATGGCAGAACAATGTGATGAGATGAAACGATCTTTAACTAAGCAAATTGCAGAAGAAATAAACAAAAATAAAATAAATGAAGAAATAATGATAAGTCAATCCCGTATGGCAATTATGGGTGAAATGATTGGTATGATTGCTCATCAATGGAGACAGCCCATTACAATTATCGGAATGCTTATAAATAATATTATTCTTGATATAGAATTTGGTGAATTCAGTAATGATAAAATTTTAGAAGACTTGGCTTCCACTGATGAGCAAGTACACTATTTATCTAAAACTATAGATGATTTTCGCAATTTCTTTCGTCCTAACAAGCTACCCCAAAATATAAATATAAGTGACATTTCCAGAGAATTGTCAAATATGGTAGGGAAAAATTTTGAGAGTAATAATATATCTCTCTCTTTTGAAGGAGACCTTGATGATGTGTTTTATTCATATAAAAATGAACTTTTGCAAGTGTTTCTAAATATCCTCTCGAATTCAAAAGATGCATTTTTAGAACAAGATATTGAATCCCCAAAAATAATTTTTACTACTAATGTCAAAAAAGATGAAATACTATTTTCTATACAAGACAACGCAGGTGGAATTTCAAAAGATATTATAGAGCATATTTTTAATCCCTATTTTAGTACTAAATCCAAAGAACTAGGAACGGGTCTCGGTCTTTATATGTCTCAAATAATTATTGAAAAACAGTTACATGGAAGTATAAAAGTAAATAGCGATTCTAATAAGACGGTGTTTTACATCAAAATTCCAAAAATTGATATTGCAGGGGTTAATCGTGTTTATTAATAGTGAAAATTCTGCTGAATCAATTAAGTTGCTTAGAGCCAAGTCAAAGGATTTGAAAATTTTACTGGTTGATGATGACCCATTAATCAGGAAAGAGTATATGAATTTCTTTGGAAGAATATTTGACAATATCGATAATAGAAATAATGGAAAAGAAGGTCTAGAAGCGACCTTAGACAAACAGTACGATTTAATTATGTCAGATGTGCAGATGCCGGTTATGAACGGTCTTAAGATGATAGATAAAATAAAACAGAGAAATCCGGATCAATCGACTTTACTTATATCTGCTAGTCATGACTCAGATATTCTTCATAGTTCCGTAAAGCTTGGAGTGGATGGGTATATTTTTAAACCAATTCAAATTAAACTAGCCCTAGAAGTTCTTAATAAAATTGTTTCCAAGATTTTAATGGAAAAAGAAAATAGGCTATATAAGCAAAACCTTGAGGAACTTGTCATTGAAAAAAGTCGTCAGGCAATTGAAACATATACGATTGACAGTGTAAGTAAATTATATTCACTTGCTAAATTTCAGCAGGATATTATTGAACTAAATAATAACTCATTAGCCGTAATAAAAATAAAAAATTTTAAAGTAATGAATGATTTTTATGGGTACGACGTTGGAAACAATATACTCAGACAGACTGCAGACTTATTAAATAAAATAGTTATAAAAAATCAATTTATGGTTAATAGTATACTTTATCGCCTTAGCGGCACTCATTTTGCGATACTTTCACCTCTTGATGGAGAGCATTTGGAGCAGTATATAGAAAAAATAATCCAGGAAATTGAATCTACAGAGGTAGATATAAATAATCAACTCATGTATCTTGAAATGAACGCAGGAATCGTATGCCGTAAAGATGAGATTACGCTTGCTCACGCTGATTCTGCTTTACGAATGGCAGAAAAAAGTGGAAAAATAGTTATTTATAAAAAAGATAAAAATTTAGTTAAATTGCATGCTTCGCAATTACAGTGCAATGACATGATAAAGCGTGCCTTAATAGAGAATCGTTTTATCCCATTCTATCATCCTATTGTTGATAATAAAACAAATAAAATAAAAAAATATGAAGCTTTGGCAAGACTGATTATGCTTGATGGGAAAGTTATTTTTCCTAGCTGTTTTTTACCTGTTTCCAAGCAAACAAAAACTTATAATATGATTACGGTGGCAATAATACGAAAAGCACTTGAAGACTTTCGTGACTCTGAGTGTAGTGTAAGTCTAAACATTTCAATGGATGATATTAACCATAAAGCGACTCGTGAATTTATTTTTGAACAAATTACTATGTTTCCTGAGCCGTCAAGGCTCGTTTTTGAGCTTTTAGAGTCTGAAAATATAGAATCATACAAGGAAGTGAAAAAGTTTTTTACAAAACTTAAAGAGCTTGGATGCAAAATCGCAATAGATGATTTTGGCTCAGGATATGCGAACTTTGAGCACATTGCAAAGTTAAATGTGGACTATATAAAAATAGACGGCTCATTGATTTTAGGAATTGAAAATGAGTTTTTATCACTTACAATTGTTGAGATGCTCTCTACTTTTGCTTTAAAAATGGGAATTAAAACAATTGCAGAATATGTTTCAAGTGATTTAATAAGCAACATAGTAAATTCAATCGGAGTTAATGAATCTCAAGGATTTCTATTTGGAGAGCCTATCCCTTATAACGATTCAATGAAGTATATCCAGTCAAGCACGTTATATAATAAGTGAATATAAAGTTATAATGTTTTTGAAATTTTTCTTAAAAGGGTGTTTAATTGAGAAATCCAATAACAATTTTAAAAAAGCTTGCTAAAGATAAGATTATTCTATTAGTAGAGGATGAACAGCTTATTTTAGATGGATTGGCAAGAATGTTATCAAATTTTTTTACTACGATTTATAAAGCAACAAATGTAGAGGATGCATTAAAAATTTATACGGATATGTTAAGAGTAAATACCAAAATTATTGTCATATCAGATATAAATCTTGGAAAAAAAAGTGGTATTGATCTTACATACAGCCTAAAAAATATTAATCCTTACCAAAAAATTATTGCAATTTCCGGAACGGAAGATAAAAATGTGTTTATAGAATCTATTAGATGCGGTATTGATAGATTTGTAATAAAGCCTATAGTGAGAAATGAGCTATTTGATGCGATTATTAGCGTACTCCAGAAGATTGATTATGATTTGGAACTACAAGAAAGTAGAAAACTTTTAGAGCAGTCTAAAGAGTATGCCCTTAAGCTCCTCGATGAGCAAGACAAGTTTCTTAAAAATTCAATCCATGAAATACACACACCTCTCGCCATTATTATAACAAATGTTGATCTTTTACGGATTGATGGAATTGAAAACGAATCCCTTAATTCTATAGAAGCCGGTGCCAGGATTATTCAAAACAGTTATGAAGATATGACATATCTCATGAAGCATGACCGCATGCCGGTCATTAAAACTCATATTAATACTGTCAATTTTATTCAAAGTAGAATAAATTATTTTAATTGTATTGCGGAGGTAAACGAACTTTCTTTTTCATTGAGGGTAGGTCATCCGAACCTTCCAACTATATATTTTTCAGAACTTAAATTATCCAGGATAGTTGATAACACTTTATCAAATGCTATTAAATATTCAAATAGACCCAATGAGATAAGCATAACCATCGGTTTACAAAGAGGGCATATATTTTTTGAAGTAAGAAACCATGGACCGATAATACAAGACAAGAAAAAAATATTTGAAAGATTTTATAGAGAAGCGGAACAAAAAGGCGGGTATGGATTAGGATTAAGTATAGTATCCCAGATATGCAAGGAAGAAAATATAGATATAGAAATTTCTTCTACACTCATAAGAGGAACTGCTTTTCGATATATATTTAAAAATGAAACACACTTGCAACACAATTAGTTTACAATTACAATAATAAATTAAGGAGGACATTAAATGAAAATATTGCTTCTTGAAGATGAATTTTTATTGTCTCGTTCAATACGAACCTATCTAGTCGCGCGAGGGCATCTAGTAGAGCACTATGATAACGGAAAGGATATTCTTGATATTATTGAAGGAAAACAACACGATTTTTATATTTTAGATATTAATACACCTTTAATAGGCGGATTAGAGTGTCTTAAAGTCATCACATCTAAGTATCCAAATATACCAAAAATAATAATAAGTGCCTATAATGATATAGAACATATTTCAGAAGCATTTGACATAGGATGTAGTGATTACCTTAAAAAACCATTTAATCTTAAAGAGTTACAAATACGCATAGAACACCTTACTTCGAATAGTGATAATACGATTGTGGAAGTAAAAGACCCCCTTATACATTTAAGTAAGCATTATACCTTTGATAAGGAATTGAATTTTCTTTATTATGATGGTGAAATTCAGAAATTCACAAAAAAAGAGTACTCTTTAATTGTATTATTTATAAGCAATTTGGGTCAGATTATGACGGATGCGAGCATTCAGTCGTTTATATGGAATGGAGAGGAAGTGGAAGCTTCAACAATCCGTTCACTCGTTAACCGAGTGCGTACAAAATTAAAAGAAGATTTACTTCAGAATATTCGTGGTTTTGGATATATTATGACAAGGATTGCAATTGCATAAGATAATTCAAAAATTGAAAATAGGATATGAGTTTCGATCCGTCTTAATAATAGACGATGATAGAGATGTAGCACTATCACTAGCAAGAATATTAAAAAAATTTTTTAAAGAGTGCATTACGGCTTTAGATGGGGAATCCGGACTAGATATTTTTCTAACAAGATTTCAAACTAATAATCCTTTTACTCTTGTTATTACAGATCTTGAATTGCCAAAGATAGGAGGTTTACGCGTAATAAGCGAAATAAGAGCTATTTCTAAAAATCAGTCCATTCTAATTCTTTCAGCGCATGATGAATCAGAGTTTATGGCTGAGGCAATTAGAATGGATGTGCAAGGGTATCTTCTAAAACCTCTGGATATGGTAAAATTATTTGAGAGTTTAGATAAAATTTTTAACAATAAAAATATTATAAATATGAATTCTGCTACCGAAATAGATAAGATAACAGGTTGGAAAAAGTATTCTGCTCTTACAGATAAGATGAATTCAATTAAGTTGATTTCATCAACCATTCTATGTATAAGGATAAATCATTTAGCAAGTATGTTTAATATTGCAGGAAAAGCTTTTACCAATGAATATTTATCAGACTTGGCGCGCACCCTTGAAAGCTTACTATTTGAAACAAAGGGTGAATTTTATAGAACAGCTAAAGATGAACTGTGCCTACTTTTGGATGGTGAACAAATAGAATATGCTACAAGTTTAGCCAATAATATGTTATCAGTTGTTCGATACTTTTATAAGTATGAGCAAGGAATTATACTCAACTCAACCCTATCAATTGGTATCGCTCATGGAGCAGAAAATACGCTGCTTCAATCAAAATTAGCATTAGCAAAAACAAATAATCATATTGGCGGTATTTCTTTTTTTTCTCAGACTAAAGAAGACAAAAATCATATTTCCACAGATGACCGTGACATTTTAAAGATGATTTTTAATGCCTTGACGGAAGAGAATGTACTACCTTTTCTGCAACCTATAGCGGATGTTAACACTCGCGAATTCATAATTTATCAAAGTCTTATGCGAATTCGTGAAGATAATCAACTTTATGGACCTGAGACATTTTTACATCTTGCTATGAGTATGGGGCAAATGCCTATGATTACGCGCTCAATGATAAGAAATACTTTTAAACTGTATAGTACATTACCTGAGAATGCAATAATCTCTCTCTCTTTGTCTTTTTATGATTTGAATGATGAAGGGTTACTCTCATATATCAGCTATTGGGCAGAGCGTTATAATATATTTTCTAGGAATATTTCATTCCAAATTAGGAATGAAATTGACATGTTAGAAAATAAGTATATTTTTAAAGTCATTAAAGAACTCCAGGCAAAGGGATATAAAATAATCCTTGATAATTTTGGTTTGTCACAATGTAATTTTTTAAATCTTTTAGAACTTAGCCCAGACTTTATAAGACTTCAGGCGGATACTATAGAAGAATTACAAAATGACTCTATGGTCTCAGTGATTCATAAAATAATAGAGATTGCACATACTATAAGTTCTAAGGTTATTATTTCAAACATCTCAAATATAGACCAAATCAAATTGCTACAAACAGCAAAGATTGACCTTATGCAAGGTTTTGTTATTCAAGTTCCCTATGAAGTATTTTTCGAATAATTTAATAGGGAGTATTGGACGCATAATGGATATAATAAATAAAACTATATATAAGTTGTGAAGCATGATTAATAATTCTCTATTACTTAAAGATAAAAGTATTTTATTTGCTGAAGACGACATCATAAGCAGAACAGAAACGGTGGAAATATTGAGAATGCTCTTTAATAAAGTTTACTCGGCAGGGGATGGAGTAGAGGCTTATGAGATTTATGAAAATCAATCTCCGGACATTATTCTAACGGACATCAAAATGCCAAAAAGAGACGGTCTAAGCTTTATAAAAAAAATACGCACACATGACTACAAAACACCGATTGTTTTAATGACCAGTTTTGCAGAACAGGAGTTGCTTATTGATGCGGCCAATCTCTCGGTTGACGGTTATCTCGTAAAACCTGTAACTCTTGAAAAACTGACTTTTTCGTTGTGCAGAGCTCTGAAGAGAACTTATAAAAATATAGAGTTGTTGCAATTGAGTGGAAATTATTTTTACAATTTTGATACAAAAGAGCTCTATAACAAGGGTGCTGTTGTGGCACTAGGACCAAAAGAGCATAAAATACTTACGCTGTTAATAGATAACCGTGACAGAACCGTTACAAAAAATGAAATAGAAAAAACCTTATGGTCTATTGAACCTGTAAATAGTTCGGTAGTCAGAAAATTGGTTCAAAGAATACGCCAAAAAATAAATGCTGATATCATTGTCTCTGTAAGGGGTATCGGGTATCGGCTTGAAACTAGCAAAGTTTCGAGATAAAAATGAAATGGACTTCTTGCAAAACTCAAAACACGCTCACTAAGGCTTCGCTTACGCTGCAGAGTCGTTCACTTAGTTTTGAGTTTTGCAAGCGTCTAGTTTATTTTAAGTGTTTATCAAGCTCTTCGAGTTCAATAGTTTTTTTACTTAAGCGTTGAATCTGCTCTAAAGTAGATCTTTCATAGGGCTTAGCTATGTAAGCAATATTTTCATTGTTCTTAGTATAGGGCAATTCTATCGTAAAACATACCCCATGTTCTCTGTTTTCAACTTTAATAGTACCTCTAAAGCGTTTTTCGATGATGTTTTTTGTAATATACAGACCTACTCCTGAACTATTTTCTTTTGAGCTGATATGCCAATCAAATATGCTCTCTATCGGTTCCATTAAGATGCCGCCTGCATTATCTAGGAGTCTGATTACGCAGTTTTTTTCTTCATTCGTAACCGTAACGGTAATAATCGGTGCATCCGGTTTTAAATTGTCCAGTGCATTTTTGGAATTAAGAATTAGATTGAGCATGGCATGCGTAAATTCATTTGCATTTCCCTCAATAGTTGGATTTGAATGAAGCTCAAAGATGAGTTTGATGTTGCTGTTGTAGAATGAGTATTCTGTGATTTTTCGTATAGTTTCAAATTCATCTGCAATAAGAAAGTTATTTTTAATACTGTTTTTTTGACTTAAAAAGCCGTAGAATGTATCGATAGTTTCACTTAAATGTTGCAATAACTTAAAACTTGTCTCAACGGATTGTAAAAGTTTTTCTTTTGGAATTTCACCTTTGAAAATAAGTGAGGCTTTAATACTGTTTTGGATACTCCCTATCGCATTGAGCGGCTGTTTCCATTGGTGTGTTATATTACCGACCGTTTCACCCATAGAAGCGTATTTAGATTGTAAAAATAACATATTGTTTTGTGTTTCACTCTCAAACACGAGTTCTTTTTTCTTAATTTCATTAATATCATTTATGATTAAAAGAACGAGTGGGGTACTATCATCATAAACATAAGATGATGCAGTCAGGCGTACCCAAAATGGCATTCCATTCTTTTTTTGCATTCGTAATTCACAGACATGTTGTTCATCTGTATCTGACATATAAATTTTTTTATGAAAGAAGTAAAAAATGTCTTGGTCTTCTTGGAATATAAAATTAAAAATAGGTAATTTCATTACTTTATTACGCGCTATACCCAATAAACTAGACGCTGCAACATTGACCTCTTGTATAAGCCCTGCATCGTCTTTACTTATAGTACAATAACCCAAAGGAGCCATGTCATACAAATCAAAATAGCGTTTTTTGCTTCTCTCAAGTTCTTTTTGCACACTCAGTAGTTCTTCATTTTGCAATTCGAGTTCAATCTGATGCACTTGTAGTTCATGGACTATTTTTTTAACTTCATTCAGGGTGAGTGTTTGTAGCTGCTGAGACATTTGAATATTTTTGGAATCTATTACGGCTTCAGCTCGCATACGGATGGATTGTTTATTTTTCTCTTCATAAGTCATTATTTAGCTTTCTTTAGCCGGCGTTCAGTTGTTGCAATCGCATACATATTGTCATCATCATCTTTCAAAGCACTAGAAATAATGTGGACTTCAACAATAGTGCCGTCTTTACATAAACGCTTTGTTTTATAAGCTTCCAGAACTGTTGAAGCACTAAGTTCACGAATTTTATTAGCCTCTTTTTCTTGCAGTTCAGGGGGTATTCTCTCCTTAGCATGCAGATTAAGTGCTTCATCTTCACTCCAACCGTAAAGTTTTTGGGCTCCGGGGTTCCAAGCAATAATTCTTCCGTTTAAGTCCTCAACGGTTATAGCATCACTGGAGTCTCTTACAACCGTTGCCAAACGAGAGAGTTTATTGGCTTTTTTTAACTCTTCTCTAGCATTACGCATTTCTGTTATATCCACAAAAGATACAACTGCCCCTTCAATGACATTCTCCAATGTGCGGTAAGGTTGTATCCTCATCATATATGTTTTTTCATCGATGGTTGTTACTTCCATCGCCTTATGAACAAGGGTATCAAGAACAGTTTGAATATCAGTAACCAAACTATTATAACCAACTATTTTTGAAGCAATATCTCCAACTGATCTTCCCACATCACTTAAAATCAGGTTAATTATGCGAGTAACCGCCGGAGTAAAGCGTAATATTCTGAGCCGATGGTCAACAAAAAAAGTTCCTATCCCGGTGCCTGATAAAAGGTTGTTTATATCGTTATTGGAGCGTGATAAGTCCATTACTTTCATATTTAATTCAGAGTTAACCGTTGAGAGCTCTTCATTGACGGACTGCAACTCCTCTTTTGACGTTTCAAGTTCTTCGTTTGTAGATTGAAACTCCTCAATTATGGATTGGATCTCTTCGTTATAGGACTTTAATTCTTCATTTGAAATTTCTAGCTGATTATTTGCGTCTTGCAAAAACTCTTTTTGAATTTGCAACTCCTTCTTGAGTGCTTTTATTTGTAGCTTTTCATTTGATAATGTTTGAACAACAGTAGAAGATACATCTTCTACTAATAGTTTTTTTTCTACACACAAATCTTGTTCTAGAAGAATAAGATACAAAGGTTGTTCCGAATTTAGTCTAGAATCAAGAGTAACTGCGCGTATAGTGAGATTAGTAATTATAAAATGCTTATTCTTCTTAACTTTCAGTCCATATACATGTACAATTTGTTTATTGATTTTTGCTTTATGAAACGCTATTGTCAAATCAGTCACTAAACCCTCTCGAGCCATTTTTAAAATATTGCTTTTATTAATATCTCCTGAGGGTAATTTTAAATACATATCCATTTCACCATAAAGATACAAAATGTTTCCTTGATCATTTACCAATGCCGCTGCCGGAGCAATCTGCTCAAGTATCGCATTTTCAATTAATTCACCAAGCGGCAACTTTACGCTAGGAATTAATTTGTGTGCAAGTTCTGTGGATTTATAAAATTGACTCATTGAAGTAAACTGATTTATCATTCTTCGTCTTGTGCTGTCAAAATTTTTTTTACATTGAAACAATTTTGATTGTGAATCTAAAACAGTATAAAGATTTTCAAGCTCGCCTAAAGTTTCTGAACTTCCAAGAAGCAGTACTCCATCCATATTGAGTGCATAATGAAAGTTGAAGATAAGCTTTTGTTGTAATTCAACATTCATATAAATCAGAAGATTGCGACAACTTATTAAATCAAGCCTTGAGAATGGAGGGTCTTTCACAACATCATGTAATGAAAATACAAGCATATCGCGTATATTTTTATGTATGATGTAATTATCAGAGTTTTTTATAAAATAATGTTTTAATCTAACCTGTGAAATATTTGCAGCTATGCCTAAAGGATAAATCCCCGCTCTTGCTGTTGCAATTGCCGTCGCATCTATATCTGTAGCAAATATTTGTACTGTGAAGAACTGTTTAATCTTTTGCATATACTCCGCAATTAGGATGGCTATAGAGTATGCTTCTTCACCCGTAGAGCATCCGGGAATCCATATTCGTATTGAATCACTAGAAGATTTTCCTAAAAACAGTTTTGGAATTACATTTTTTTCTAAGGATAAAAAAACTTCCTTGTCACGAAAAAAACTAGTGACCCCTATAAGTAAATCAGCGAAAAGTAACTGGACTTCATTTTTATTTTCTTGCAAATATTGATAGTATTTTGCAATATCATCAATATTATTGACCGCTAAACGGCGTTCTATCCTGCGCAGCATGGTGCTTTTCTTATACATAGAAAAATCATGACTTGTTTGACTTTCCAGCAATATGAATATTTTCTTAAGGGTATTATTATGCGAGGTAGGACGAGCTATCGTATTTTTTTTATAATCACCGCTTAAATAACTCATAAGTTGCCTCGGCATCTCATTTGGGGCTAAAATATCATCTACAACAGCAGTCGCAATCGCGCTGCTTGGCATTCCGTCATACTCGCAAGACTCTATACTTTGAACAACTACCAATCCGCCGGCTTCTTTAATAGCTTTAATCCCCTCTGTTCCGTCATGCCCTGTCCCTGAGAGAATAATGCCTATAGCGTGACTCAATTGATCGTTTGCGAGAGAATGAAAAAAAAGATCGATAGGCAAATACTGCATTCGTTCGCTTGTTGGTTCCACAAGATAAAGGACTCTATGAGACATCCTCAAATCATGCTTAGGAGGAATAATATAAACGCAGTTAAGTTCAACTTGCATGGCGTCTACAATTTCATAAACTTTCATACTTGTATATCTCTGTATGATTTCCGCTAAAAAACTTTTGTGATTTGGGGCTAAATGCTGAACAATTACAAAAGCCATATTGATAAAGTTGTCAGCCGGCATGCCGGAAAAAAATGACTCGAACGCACTTAGTCCTCCGGCAGAAGCACCGATGCCGACTATAAAATAATTATCGGATTTTTCATCCGTACGCAATTTTCTTGATATTTTTGTTGAAGCGGCTTTAGGTTCTTTGTTGTTTGACATGCAATCCCCTTGGTGAAAATTATAGTCAAAACGACCATAACGAATCAAGAAATATTAATAATAAAAAATTATTCCGTATTATACTGTTATTATTTATATCTCAATTTTGAGTCTTCATTTTTTTACCCAAAGTGCGTAGTGTCTCGCCACATTTGGATTGAGACTGATTTGTAAGCCGTATCGTTCGGAAATGTAGTCAATTTATGCAACTGTTCATCCTAAGCAGATTTTCAGACATATACCTGCTCCCCATTTTAATCTTGTCGCTGTCATAAATAGGTTGTTGCGCCGCAGTAAGTGTAAAATTATAGCCATGTACTTTTTTGTTAATAGCTTCAATACTTTTACCAATCAAAGTAAAATCATCAGAGGAACTCACCATATTATTCAGGGTGTCTAGCCCATGTATCGGTATAGGCAAATCACAGTAGTAGTCACCAACACTGTTCACTCCCCAATAGACAAAACCCAGAGCCAAATAAAAGTCGAGAGAATTAGAGATAGAGGTTATTTTAAATCTGCTTACATGTCCTAAAATCGCAATATCAAAAACCATCTTTAAAAGTTCATGCGCATATCCTTTTCGTCTCTCACATAGAGGAGTAAATATATTGTGAATCGTGAGGTACATTCGGTAGCGGTCTATTTTGTAGAAGATATAACAGAGGTGCATATTTTCAGAATCACATAAAGCTACACAGCCTTGCACTTCCCAGCTAAAGTGTTTATCCCACCAATCCAGTGACATATTTGCAAATTTAAGAGTTCTAGGGTCGGCGATAGTTGTGATAGAGTCTATATAAGCATTTCTGTTGAGATTTACTAGGTGATACTCTGGTTCCATAGGAGTATCTGTTGCTTTTTCTTGTGGCATGTAGAAATCCTTTTTGTATTCTACAAAAGCAAAAAAAGTCCACTAGAAGAACTTAATCAGTCAAATACAATGTTTGTTAAATACCTATATGCATTTTATAAACTAGATTACATTTATAATAAAAATAAGGATTATTTATGAAAGTTGCTATCCTAATTAAATATGATTTACTTACATTTTTTAGCAATGCAGGTCACACACCTTACTTTGCTTCCTCCTCGAACAAAACTTGCAGTAGCACTATTAATACAACTCCAAAGGGGTAGATTATGGTGAGTCGTGCAAAAATAAAAGAACTTATGAATGAGAGTGCCTGTTCTCATAACAAAGATAAGAAAAAAGGCGAGGGGTGTGATGTTCCTAAACCCGGAATGGCGGCGGGCGGTTGTGCTTTTGACGGGGCGCAGATTTCACTTTTCCCTTATGCGGATGCCGTGCATTTGGTGCATGGTCCGCAAACCTGTCTGGGTGCATCTTGGGAGACCCGCGAGACGCTCAGCTCTTATGCCGGACACAACCACACCGTTATGGGTTTCACGACCGGAATTACTACAAATGATGTCATATTCGGCGGAGATAAACGCCTTGCAGACTCCATAAATTACATAGTAGAACATTATAATCCAGAGGCGATTTTTGTCTATTCAACCTGTGTAACTGCGATGGTTGGCGATGACATTGACATGACTTGCAAACTTGCATCTCAAAAACATGCAATCCCAATTGTTCCCGTGCATGCTCCAGGATTCGTGGGCGGCAAAAACCTTGGCTCCCGTCTTGCAGGCGAGGCGGTTTTGGAGCATCTTATCGGCACAAAAGAGCCTGAGTTTAGAACGCCTTTTGACATCAATCTTATCGGCGATTACAATGTAACGGGCGACATGTGGCAATATCTTCCAATCTTTGAGAAAATCGGCATTCGGGTTTTAAGTTCACTCAGCGGTGATGGGCGTGTGGGTGACATCAGAACAGCGCACCGTGCAAAACTCAATGTCATCGTCTGTGCCAAATCACTTATAACTTTGTGTCGTAAAATGCAGGAAAACTACGGTATTCCTTGGGTTTCTGTCTCGTTTTACGGCAAACGCGATACTTCTTTTGCAATTATGGAGATAGTAAATGCACTCGGCGATGAAGTATTAATCCAAAAAGCGAAAGAGATTATAGTCGAAGAAGAAGCAAAACTAGAAGAGAAACTTTTACCCTATAAAAAGCTCTTTGCAGGGAAAAAAGCAGTTCTCAACACAGGCGGAAACAAGGCATGGTCGATTGCTTCAGGACTTCAGGATTTAGGCATTGAAGTAGTTGCTACTTCCGTTCGTAAATCTACCGCAGAAGATAAAGAAAAAGCGAGAGAATATCTCGGAGCTGAGGGCATTTTAATGATGGCTCCCGCTTCAGAACAGTCTAAAATCATTGATGAAAAAAATGCAGATATTTTGCTCGCAGGAGGGCGAAGTCTTTACACGGCGATTAAGAAAAAAATCTCTTTTATCGATGTCAATCAAGAGAAAAAAGTGAGTTATGGCGGATATGCAGGGCTTCTGAATTTGGCAGAAGATTTGAAGTATGCCTTTGCCAATCCGGTCTTTGCCAATGTTTCAAAAAAAGCACCATGGGAGACAGAGTAATGCAGACAAAAATAGAACTAAGTAAACATGAACATAAACCGCTTCAAGTAAACCCTATAAAGCTCTCTCAACCTATGGGAGCCGCTTTGGCTTTTATGGGAATTAGAAACTGCATGCCGCTTATGCACGGTTCACAAGGGTGTGCTTCCTATGCAAAAGTTTTTTATACCCGCCATTTTAACGAGCCGATTGCACTTTATAATACTTCTGTCGGCGATATTACCGCTATTTTGGACGGTGGAGATTACTCGATTTTGATGGCGGTAGAGAATATTACAAAGAAAAACACAACGCTCAAACCGGAACTTATAGGGCTTTGTACAACGGGGCTTACAGAAACAAAAGGTGACGATGTCCGTAATATTGCAATGCATATAGAGATTCCTTACTGTTTTGTAAATACACCCGACTATGAGGGCGGTTTGGAGAGTGGTTGGGCACTCACAGCAAAAGCACTTATCAAACAGCATACAAAAGAGACAACCGAGCTGCAAGCAAATAAACTTCTTCTCCTTCCGCATGTCAGCATGCAACCCATTGAAGTGGAAAAAATAAAAGAGTTTTGTGAGAGTTTTGGGTTTGAAACTTACGCATTACCAGATTTATCTACCTCTCTTGATGGTTATCTGAGCCAAAATCAAGGCAAACTTGGAACCGGAGCGATTGGGATTAAAGAGATTGGAGAGCTTGCAAGCTGTGCAACTGTCGTGAGCATCGGTGCCTCCATGCAAGTTGCAGCAACGGCACTTCTTGGCAAAAATCCAAACATCCTACACTTGCATTTTGACCACCTCTTAGGACAAGAAAATAGCGACAATTTTGTAGCAGCTCTGATGAAAATACGACAAACTCAGCCAAAACCATCCATAAAAAGATGGCGAGGAAGACTTCAAGATGCGATGCTTG
>JBAZSX010000016.1:0-62847 GCA_041662225.1 Sulfurimonas sp. | reverse complement strand
CAATTCAGACATTTATAAGTTTGGAGTTAAATCTTCAAATAAAACAGTAGAAAAACAAGAGGTGGTTTAAGTTTCAGAATGTAACTTTTTTTAAATTTAACTGCCCAATTTTAGAGTTCGTTTGACATGCGGTTCTGAATTCATGAATCGTGAAGCCTAGCTCTTCTATCCAGCTGTCACCTGCTTTATATAGTTCATTATTACATGGCTCAATAAATTTATAAAAAGGTACATAATTATTATTTGAGGCATGAAATATTAATTGTTGCAGAAGGATAGTGGCTGTGACACTACCTGTTATTTTATTGAGTTCTTTTCGATAGACAATTAATTTTTTATCATCGCCTAAAACTTGTAGTAATATATCGTTCATTTTTGATTGTGGTGTTGGTTCTGTTTTTTTGAATTGAATAATGATTTGGGAAAAAGCATAAGAGAGCCAAAACTAATGCTTCAAAATTACTCTATGCAAGGACTCAAATAAAAAGTCCTTGTAGCTAGGTTTTGGCTCCCTGCATACAGTAATTTGTATGCAGAAATTTTACTCTTTTGAGAAAAAAAAACCATAAAGGCAATAATGAGGTTTTTATCTTATATGAAGTTATATGGAATTATATAGGAAGTTATTTTTATCTATTTTAAGGAATATTTAATTAATTTTATAAATTAGTTTGAGAAAGAATTTAATTTTAAGAAGTGTATTTTAAAATCTAAAACCGTACCCTAGACCGTACCCAGTGTTTTTAAATTTTGAAGTTTTTGTTGTTGAAGAAGTCTTTGAAAGTACCTATTTCAGGTAATGGTGCGGATGGGGAGACTCGAACTCCCACACCTTGCGGCACCAGATCCTAAGTCTGGCGTGTATACCAATTTCACCACATCCGCGCACTATTTTAGTAAGTTTCTGAATATTTTAATTTCTTAACTTTAAAAGTTAAAGCCTTACTGTCTCAACGACTAGCTATATATAAAAGTGGTACGCCCTAATGGATTCGAACCATTGGCCTATGCCTTAGAAGGGCATTGCTCTATCCAGCTGAGCTAAGGACGCAAATTTTAACCAGCTTTACCCGATTAATTCTTGATTTTACAAAAAATCAAAGCTTTAGTGACCAAGCGTCTAGCTAAGATAAATGGACTTCGTTCATTTATCATTAAAGATAGATGGTGCGCCCGATAGGATTCGAACCTATAACCCTCGGAGCCGAAATCCGAAACTCTATCCAGTTGAGCCACGAACGCTACTATATTTATTATCTTTATTTAAGTATATATTCTAAATTATGGGGTGGGATGCGGGGCTCGAACCCGTGACCCCCGGCACCACAAACCAGTGCTCTAACCAACTGAGCTAATCCCACCATGTGTAATAAATATAAACTTAAAATTATTTTAAAAGTGGTCGGGGTGAAAGGACTCGAACCTTCGGCCCCCTGGTCCCAAACCAGGTACTCTAACCATACTGAGCTACACCCCGACCTAACACATTATCCAGCCAAATAGCTGATTAATGAGGCGAAATTATAGTCAATAACTTTTAGAATGTCAATACTTTTTTGCCAATTCTTTTATATATTTACGATTTTATGTATAATAACTTCAATATACATGGATTGTGAGTTACTAAAAAAGCATATTCTATAAGATTACATCAATTTTTTCAGGAGTTTATATATGAATAATACAGAAGATAGATGCAAAAAACTTTTAACTCAAGAGGGCATCGATATAAATTCGGAGATAGATTTTGATGTAAACGGAAAGGTTCATACGCTCAGCTTTCTTTATATCATCGAAACATTTATGGAAGCATCAAATACATCACAAACTGTTTTTTTCACTGCTCTAGAAAAATCATTAGATGTTAAAGAAATAGGCGTTGATAGATTTTTTGAAAACATGGGCCAACTATTACTTATGACGCATCTCTCAGAGAAAATATAATTTTAAGTCATATAGCTATAAATATCTGATAAAATAATCTCATGAACAATTTATCAAAATATATTGCACTCTATGTTATTGCTGTAATAGGGTTGATTGGACTTTCTTATGCTGTTTATCAGTTTTCTATGCAAAGTATAGAGTTTCAGAAGCAGATACTTGTTAAACAGGCTCAAACTCACTACTTTGACCAAATAAATACAAGAAAGTGGAATGCCTCTTATGGTGGGGTATATGCCTTTGCTAAGGTCGGGGAAGAGCCAAATCCCTATCTAAAAAACAATACTTTAAAAACTGATGACAATAGAACTCTTATCAAAATAAATCCGGCATGGATGACAAGACAGCTCTCTGAAATTTCAAATATAAAAGATTTTCACTTTCGTATTACAAGTCTTAAGCCCATAAATCCGAACAATAAAGCAACACCATTTGAAAAAAAAGCGCTTGAATATATTGAAAAAACAAGAGAAACCGAATATTACGAATTAGCCGAAAATAATCAATTTAACTACATGGGCTCTCTCATAACGACGAAAGATTGTTTAGTTTGTCATGAAGTTCAAGGATATAAAGTTGGTGATATTAGAGGTGGAATTAGTGTCAGCCTAGACAGCAGCGAATATAATCAATTTGTTACAGACACAAAAAACAAATCATTTCTGACTATTTTGTTAATTTTAATCTTTTTGTTAGCAATCACATTTTTGATAAAAAAACAGATTGCAAACAATGAATATCTCAAATTAGAAGTTGAAAAAAGAACAAAAGAGATAAAATTGACTCAAGAGCTTCTTCAACAAATTTTAGATGCCGACCTTAGTTTACTCATAGTTACAGATGGGGACAATCTTGTTTTTACAAATAAGACTGCACTTGATTTTTTTGGACTGAACTCATTAGAAGAGTTTAAAGATAAATTTCAACACATTTCAGATATTTTTGAAAAAACAGATAAAAAAGATTTCTTGCAGCAATATATAGATGGTCATTATTGGATAGATTATTTGCAAAAAAAACAGCATGCTAAAGAACTAAAAGTATTAATAAAAAAAGATACTGAAAATCGATACTTTAAACCACATGCCAAAAAAATATCAGTTGAAAATGAAACGCTCTATCTGATTATATTTAATGATATTACAAAAAATTACGAAAAAATTCAACAGCTTAAAGAGGAAGTTGCAAGAGATACCTTAACAAAACTTTTCAACAGAGGTAAATTTAATGATGTTTTAACTCAATCAATGGCGCTTAGCCAAACAACCTCTTCTCCTTTGTCGATAATATTTTTGGATATAGACCACTTCAAAACCGTGAATGACACTCTTGGTCATAATGTAGGTGATGAAGTTTTAGTGGAGATAGCTGAAATCATCTCTTCAGCTGTTAGGGAAGGTGATTTTGTTGCAAGATGGGGCGGCGAAGAGTTTATTATAACGCTTCAAAGTACAAATAAAGAGCAGGCAATAACTTTAGCAGAGAAAATCAGAAGAAAAGTAGAAGAACATACTTTTAAAAGTGCAGCAAATCAGACGATTTCTATTGGTGTTACAGAATATATCCACAATGAAAGCAGAGAGAGCTTAACAGATAGAGTTGATAAAGCACTCTATGAAGCTAAGCAAAACGGCAGAAATAGGGTGGTAACTTACTAAAACTGTATCATTCCGTCAATGGGCGAAGAGGCAGTCGCATAAGGTCGTTTAGCAATTCTTCCGGAAAGATAGCTCATTCTTCCTGCGATTACCGCATATTTCATAGCCTCAGCCATAATCATTGGATTTTGTGCACAGGCGATTGCCGTGTTTGTTAAAACACCATGCGCCCCTAACTCCATCGCATATGCTGCATCGCTCGCACACCCAATTCCCGCATCAACAATTACGGGAACACTTACGGCTTCACGAATAAAGACTATGTTGTATGGGTTCTGAATCCCTAAACCGCTTCCGATGGGTGCAGCCAAAGGCATGATGGCATGCGCACCGGCATCTTCAAGTCTTTTTGCCATAATCGGGTCATCCGAAGTGTAAGCCATAATTGTAAAACCCTCTTTTGATAAGATTTCACATGCTTTAATAGTCTCCAAAACATCTGGATAGAGAGTTTTTAGAGTGTCACCGATAACTTCAAGTTTTATCAAATCAATTCCCGTCGCCTCGCGAGTCAGACGAAATGTAGTTATCGCCTCTTCTGCAGTTGTACACCCTGCGGAGTTTGGCAGAAATTTTACATTTGTTCCCTTAAATGTGTCGCGAAGATTCTCCTGGTCAGGGTTTGTAATGTTGAGACGGCGAACAGCGACTGTAATAAGCTCACTTCCACTCAAAAGCGTCGCCTGTTTCGTTGTCTCAAAATCTTTATATTTTCCGCTTCCAACTATTAAACGAGAACCTAACTCATATTTTCCGATTTTTAATTTCGTATCCATTTTATATCCTATTATTTTATTTTTATAATCTTGCAATGCCGTCAATCAAATCATACGACGTAAGCGAAAAATCAGCACCGCTGTATTTACATACCAAGCTCACATGCGCGAGTGACCCATGTTTTGCAGCTTCAAGCGGAGCATACCCCTGCGCCAAAAGTGAACCAATCAAGCCGCTCAAAATATCGCCGCTTCCCCCTTTTGCTAAGGCTGGCGTACCATGTGGATTGATAAAAAACTCATCCCCTTTTGCAATAATGACATTTGCTCCTTTGAGCAAAAGCACGACATGTGGAAATTTCTGACAAAAGAGTTCTACATATTTGAAACGGTTTTTTTGCAAAACTTCAACACTTATATCTGCTATTTGCACACGCTTTAAAAGTGCCGTAAACTCCTTAGCATGTGGAGTCAAAACCACCTCTTCTCTTTTTAAAATCTCCGTGAGTATCGGCATATGAAAAATATCCGCATCGGCTATAAGAGGAAGGGAATTATCCAAAAATTTATGAAGCTCTTTGTCGCTAAACTCCTCTCCCAAACCCATACCAACTGCCAGTGCCGTTGTATTTTTTGGAACTTCATGCGAGTACATAATTGTCTGCGGAACTTGCACGATTTCATAACCGACAAGTGTTACCAAACCGGCTCCAAATCTCAGAGCAGCCTCCGCACTCATGATACTTGCCCCCGCTTTAGTTCCACATGCCAAGGCTAGATGCCCGAAACTTCCTTTATGCGAATCTTTTTTAGTTCGATAGGGAAGTTTCAAATCCTCCAAATCTAGCAAATTCCACGAACTTTGTGTCTCATACACCGCTCGTGACACACCCAAATTCAAAACCTCAATTTTTCCGACAAACTCTTTTGCTCCGTCAAGAAACATTCTTTTTTTCAAAGCACCCATCGTAAGCGTTACATCGCACACAAAGCACGCATCGGTGCATTCACCGCTTTGTTTGAGACCGGAAGGAACATCACATGCAATTTTAAAAGCTTTGAGAGCATTGAGCCCAGACATAACTTTTTTAAGCTCATCGCTAAATTCGCCATCAAAGCCAGTTCCAACAACAGCGTCCACTAAAATATCGCAATCCACAAGTTCAAAACACTCATTTACACCGATACTTTTGGCTCTTTTGTGTTGTAAAATTGCCATATCCGACTTTGGCTCTTTCGCGTAAAAGAGAGAGACAACATAGTCACCATACAGAATTCTTCCACATGCCAAACCGTCTGCTCCGTTGTTGCCGCTTCCGCATGCCACGATAATCGACGACCCTTTTGCAAAGTTTTTACGGATAAACTCTGCGATTCCGTTGGCTGCATGTTCCATCAAAATATCTTCGCTCAAAGCAAACTCTTCGTAGCATCTTTTGTCTAACGATGAAACTTCATCAAAAAGCTTTTGCATCTCTAATCTTTTGCTACATACTCATCAATTTTGACTAAATTGCTTATGATATTATTGAAAAGAAGCGTGCGGTGCGATGTTCGGTACTGATGAAAAAACTCATTTTTTGCTAAAGTTTTTAGCTGTGCCGTATTGTAATACTCTAAATTTGAGCATTTACCGAGATACAAAAAGGTGAATAGGAGCTTAAGTTGCGGGTTTTCAAAAATTTCATGCGGCTGTGCCAAGAAAGTAAAACCATATTTTTTGAGATTTAAAAATCCAAGCATGTAGAGCAAAAAGTCTTCAAATTTTGTATAAAAACCATCCAAATTTTTAATATCATGAAAAAAGTAGTAGTAATTTTCTAAAAGCCCCTGCGTTTGAAGAGTTTGTGTGAGTTTACTTGTAATATCTCTTTTGTTCGAGAAGTGGCGAGGGTCAACCGCCATGTAGATGTGTTTTCTGTCTGCTATCAATTTATCCAGCTCTATTTTAAACGCATCACTTTCATCAAATCTTATATAATTAAAATGCTCATCCTTGTATCTTGATTCAATCTCATCTACATTAGAATCTGCAAAATCAAGATACAGTGTCGCTATTCCGCTGTCAACTACAAAGTTTCTTATTTTGCATGCAAGATTTGTTTTGCCTGCACCCTCTTCTGCCAAAATCAGAGTATTATAACGAAGCGCTCGCTCTTCAAGTTTCAGTGCATTTATGCTACTCTCAAATTTTCCTATAACATTTCTCATAATTTTCTCCAAAAAAATTTTAACAGTGATTATATCTTATCTATCGGTTTCTTAAACTTTATGTATTGCGTAAACTATTTAAACGACAAATTAAACGACAAATATGAAATGAAAACGGGTATAATTTCGCTATGAATTACAAAGAGATTGCACAAGAAACTTTAAATATTGAAGCATCGGCTCTACTTAATGCCTCAAAAAACATGAATGATGTTTTTGAGAAAGCTGTGGAGCTGATACTCGCATGCAAAGGTAAACTAATCGTTACCGGCGTTGGAAAGAGTGGGCTTATCGGTGCAAAAATGGCTGCAACTTTTGCTTCTACCGGAACTCCCAGCTTTTTTCTTCATCCTACAGAAGCCCTTCATGGCGATTTGGGAATGATTAGCAAAGAGGATGCAATTATTGCTATCAGCTACAGCGGAGAGAGTGAAGAGCTTAGCTCTATTTTGCCCCATATAAAAAGATTCGGCACTCCGATTATCGGCATGACGAGAGATTCAAACTCTACACTTGGCAGATTTAGCGATTTGGTTATAGCCGTAGTGGTTGAAAAAGAGGCATGTCCGCTGGACATCGCACCGACCAGTTCAACTACTCTTACTCTGGCTTTAGGTGATGCACTTGCGGTTTGTCTCATGCGAGCAAAAAATTTTAAGAAGAGTGATTTTGCCTCGTTCCACCCCGGTGGAGCTTTGGGCAAAAAGCTGTTTGTAAAAGTAAGCAACCTTATGCGAACCAAAGATTTACCGATAGTGGGCAAAGAGGCAAAAGTTAAAGAAGCGATTCTTGAAATTAGCCATGGCAGGTTAGGTACAGTTTTGGTCGTAGATGAACAAGAGAGACTTGTGGCACTTGTAAGTGATGGCGATATTCGCCGTGCGCTTTTGAGAGATGATTTTTCACTTGAAGCAAATGTTTTGGAGTATGCTACAAAAAACCCTACAACATGCGAAGATGAAGAGATGCTGGCAAGTGAAGCACTCGTTCTGATAGAAGAGAAAAAAATACAACTTTTAGTAATTACAGATAAAAATAAAAAGATAAAAGGTGTACTTCATATTCACACTTTAATCGAAAAAGGCATATCATAATGATGCGATTAAACAAATATATTGCTCACAATTCGAGCTACTCAAGACGCGAAGCAGACGCTGCTATCCAGAGCGGTTATGTAAGAATAAACGGTGAGATACAGGAGAACCCTGCAACGCAGGTGGATGAAAAAAAAGATGTAGTTTACATAAGCGGAAAGCCTGTAACTCCGCAGGATAAATATACGGTTATTGTTTATAACAAACCAAAGGGCGAGCTTGTAACAAAAACCGACCCAAAAGGAAGAAGAACAATCTACGACACTTTAGACAAACAGTACAAACACTTTGTTCCGGTTGGAAGACTCGATTATGCAACGGAGGGAGTTCTGCTTCTTACAGATGCCTCAAAAATTGCAACAGCTCTTATGACTTCAAACTTAGAGAGAATTTACAAGGTAAAAATTAAAGGTCCTGTCACAAATGAGATGGAAGGGGCGATGCAAAACGGCTTGGAGCTTGAAGATGCATCTGCCGGAGGTCACTCTCATAGCACGATTACTTCTATGACTTTTGCACCTTTTTTGGGCTATAAAATCCAAAAAAGCGAACACAACTACTCTATTTTGAAAATAGCAATTGCAGAGGGTCAAAACCGTGAAATCAGAAGATTTTTTGCTCACTTCGGTGCTGAAGTAGCCGACCTCAAAAGAATCAGTTTTGCAGAGGTTGAGTTAAATAACCTTCCGACAGGCAAAACAAGATTTTTAACAAGAAGTGAATATTCAGCTCTTTTTACATTTATGAAAGAGGAAAACAAGAAGGCAAAAGAGAGGGGAGTGAAGTAAACTTGCGGGATTTCACTCTACTACTGCGACCAAAAAACTTTGATGAGATAGTCGGACAAGAACATCTAGCCGGTGCAAATGCCCCTCTTCGCATTCTTTGCGAGAAGGGTGTTCTAGGACATAGCTTTTTTTATGGACCTGCGGGGTGTGGAAAAACTACAATCGCCAGAGTGATTGCCAAAAGCATGCAACTCCCGTTTTATGAGTTTAATGCTACCTCTATCAAAATTGAAGACTTAAGAAAAATTTTTCTCCAATACAAAAATACCTTAGAGAAACCTCTTATTTTCATAGATGAAGTGCATAGATTGGCTAAAAATCAGCAAGAGGTTCTGCTTCCTGTTATGGAAAACAACTCAGTTTTGGTTATAGGTGCTTCGACAGAAAACCCCTTCTTTTCGCTTACCTCTGCTATTCGTTCCCGTTCTATGCTTTTTGAGATAAAGCACATAACAAATGATGCACTACATAATCTTTTACTCTTGGCATGCGAAAACAGCACAATAACTCTAAATGAGGAAGCAACAGAGTATCTTGTTGCAAGCAGCGGCGGTGATGCAAGGGCAATGTTAAAACTTTTAGAGTTTGCATCAAATATAAGCACGCATGTAACACTTGCATTACTAAAATCACTTCGACCAAGCGCGCTCAGTGCCGGAAGCAGTGAAGCAGGGGTGCATTATGATTTGGCAAGTGCTTTGATAAAATCCGTAAGAGGTTCTGACATGGATGCCGCCATCTACTATTTGGCGAGACTCATCGATGGCGGAGAGAGTGCAGAATTTATCGCTAGACGACTCGTAATTTTAGCGAGTGAAGATATTGGAAACGCAAACCCGCAGGCTCTTACTCTCTGCACTTCTGCCATGACAAGCGTCTCAAAAATCGGCTACCCCGAAGCCAGAATTATTTTGGCTCAGGCAGTTATTTATTTGTGTGCTTCACCAAAATCAAATTCTGCATATCTAGCAATAAACTCGGCACTTCAAGCAGTTAACGACGGAGTCATGCTGGAAATTCCAAAAAACATTACAAATAACCATCAAAACTATCTCTATCCGCATGACTTTGGCGGTTTTGTAAAACAGCAATATCTCTCAAAGCCATTCAAGTTTGTTGAACTAAAAAGTATCGGCTATGAGAAAAAAATGAAAGAGTGGATTGACATGCTGTTTGATATGTATTGACATAGGTCAAGAGAGAAAGAATAAAATTTTGATAATATAAGTCCATTTTAAATTAACAGTCAGGATTTATATTATGAATATATCTACAAGCTCAAATAGAGTCACAATAGATGGAAATATAAAAAGTATCGGTGATTTCCAGAGTATAAAAAACAGTATAGATTCTCTGGTTGCAAGCAATAAGAGTATAGTTATAGATATAAAAAATTCTTTATCGCTTACCTCTGCCGTGATAGGTTATTTTAATAAACTTATCTTAAAAGACAAAATAGGCGTGCAGGTTAATGTTGGAGACAAACAACTTTATGAGCTTTTAGATGATTTAAATCTCACCTCTGTTTTTAACCTTAAGAAAGTTTAATTATGACTATAAAATATAAATTAAATGTCATATTGGCAATGGTTTTAGCTTTTTCTTTAGTGATTATAGGACTAAGCATAAAAAATGCAGTGAGTGATAGAGCTTCCATAACACAAGCTGAAGATCTGAATGTTCTCTCTCAAAAACTAAGTCTTCTTATACATGAAACTCAAAAAGAGAGAGGGGCAAGTGCCGGTTTTATCGGTTCTAAAGGTAAAGAGTTTGCTGATATTCTGCCTAAACAGAGACCTTTGACAGCAGAAAAGAATAAAGCTTTAAACTCTTATCTTGCTACTCTTGATATAGCCTCTTTCCCTGATGAATTAGAAAAAGAAATTTCGAATCTTTCAATAGAGATGGCTAAAATAGACACTATTCGCTCACAGGTGGATGCACTCGGTATAAGCGTTAAAGATGCGGTAGCTTATTACACAAATATGAATAGTAAGATTCTAAATATCGTTTCTTTGACAGCAAAACTGGCAAATACTCCGGAGCTTGTTAAAGCACTGGGCACGTACACTAACTTTTTAAAATCTAAAGAGAGGGCAGGAATAGAGAGAGCAGTGTTAAGTGGAACTTTTGCAGCAGATAAATTTGGTGAGGGAATGTTTGCTAAATGGATAACTCTTGTTGCAGAACAAGATAGCTATCTTGACGCAGCTTTTGTTATGGCAAGTGATAGCACAAAAGCTTTTTACAAAAATAAACTCAACAATTCTTCTATAGAAGAAGTTAACAAGATGAGAGAAATCGCAAAAAGCAAAGCAATTACCGGTGAATTTGGCGTGGATAGTGTTACTTGGTTTAAAACAATTTCAAAGAAAATTGATTTATTAAAAGAGGTGGATGATGAGATTTCTCTGCAAAATTCTCTCTTGCTTGGGCAGTTAAAATCAGCTTCACAAACTAGAACAACTGTAACACTCTTTAGCTACACTCTCTTTACTATTATAATATTTATGATAATTTTATTTATTAGCAGAGGAGTAAATAAAAGTGTTCACACAAGCTTAGAAAAAATTGAATGCGTATCTCGTGATTTAGATTTAACATGTGACATCATCGTCCCCGGTAAAGATGAAATATCACAGATTTCAAAAGCTATACATGTAATGATAATCGCATTTAAGCAGAGTGTTAATGATTCTATTGATGTTGCTACTTCAACCTCTTCTGAGAGCAATAAGCTAAATGAAGTTGTTAGTGAGCTGACTGAAAATAGCAAATTAACAGAGAGCAAAATTTCTAGCATAAATATTTTAGTTTCTGAAGTTGGAAGCAGATTGGATAATGTTGAAGAGTCCTCTATAACGGTAACTGAGGATTTAGAAAAAACATATAATGTCTTAGATGGATTCATAGGTAAACTAGACTTGGTAGTTAGTTCTATAGAACAAGGGAGTATCCATCAGGAGGATTTAGCACATAAGGTTTCATCCTTAACCGAACAGGCTAAAAACATCAAAGAGGTTTTAAGTATTATCTCCGATATTGCAGAACAGACAAATCTTCTAGCATTGAATGCCGCAATTGAAGCAGCTAGAGCAGGTGAGCATGGAAGAGGATTTGCAGTTGTAGCAGATGAAGTACGTAAACTAGCGGAGAGAACACAAAAGAGTTTAAGTGAGATAAGCGCAAATGTTAACCTCATTACGCAGAATGTTATAGAGATTTCCGGAGAAACCGATAAAACTTCACAAAATATGCACAACATTGCAGATTCAGCTCAAGAGCTCATTGCCTCTTCGCAAGAGACAAAAAATAATCTATCTATTACACGAGACAAATCAACTGACGTAATGCACCAAAGCACATACATTGCTACAAAAACCAAAGAGTTAATCGCTGATATGGACGAGGTCATAGAGATAAGTTCTAAAAATACAAAACTAAGAGTGACGGTAGAAGAGACTGCTAAAACGCTCTCTTCAGATTCACAAAAACTTCAAAACACACTACATAAATTTAAAGTTTAATATCTCAGACTCCTCTTCATTCCGTGCATGCCACGGTATGCGGAAACAGAACTATTGGGCTAGAAAATATTTTTTAAAATGGATTTAATATAATGAGGGTTAGAAATATTTAGCAAAGCTAAAGACCAAAAGGTCTTTATGCTTTATTTGCTAAGTGCTGCTTTTGAAGCTTCTGCAACTGCAGTAAATGCTGCTGCATCATTCATCGCCATATCAGCAAGAATTTTACGGTCAAGTTCGATACCAGATTTATGAAGTCCATTTATGAAAGTTGAATAGTTCATTCCATTTAAACGACAAGCAGCATTAATACGAACAATCCATAATTTACGGAATTCACGTTTATTTTGCTTACGGTCACGGAACGCATAATAGTATGAACGTTCAATTTGCTCTTTAGCTTTTCTGAAATGCTTACGGCGTCCGCTGTAAAAACCTTTCGCTAATTTTAATATCTTTTTGTGTCTTCTTCTACGAACAACACCTGTTTTTACTCTTGGCATATTTTTCCTTTTTCTTTACCCGTGATACTTTTTGTCTCAGAGGTGCCACAACTTTTGTGGTCTTGCCCAATTAAATAATTGGAGATTTATAATTAACTAAAATTAGTTAATCATAGCCTTTACATTTTTCTCATCTACTTTAGCAATCACTTTAGGTGCATTTTGCTTACGACGAGTGCCTGCATCTTGTTTAGTTAAAATATGGCTTCTAAACGCTGTTCCGCGCTTAACAGTACCATTTTTCTTAACTTTAAAACGCTTTACAGCGCCTTTAACAGATTTCATTTTTGGCATCGATAACTCCTTTGTAAAATTCTCATTATAGAGGCGCGGATTATACCCGAATTATTATAAAATTTTGCTACAATAGCTTTATGAATTCAATAAAACACATAGAAAATGCACTTGCGGAGCTAGATAAAGAGGTTGAAGCAATACTGCTTGATTGGAGCATTCCGCTCAATGAAAAAGATAATTTAATGCTGCCGATACTTCAGCAAAAAAGGGTTCTGACCCAAACGCTGGAAGATTTGACATACTTAAAAAACAACCCGCCAAAATTAAATCAGGCATGCGGAATCTCAAAATATAGGGAAGATTGAAAAATTATTTCGATGAAAAAATGTTGTATTAGAGGTGCTCCCCTCCAGATACCTGCGGCACATAACAGTTAAAGGCGTGCTGCTGTATTCCTACCCTGACACAATATCTCGAACTGCCATTGCACAGGTCTAAAGAGAAGCGGCGCAATTATAGCCTAAAAAGCTAAAATTACAAAACAATTTTGATACAATTACGAATGCTATATATTGTAACTGCACTCAAACCTGAAGCTCAAGCATTTATTGACAAACACAAACTTCAAAAAAGTAAGTTGGGTGATTTTGCCATATTTATTTGCCAAACTATCACTCTTATAATTAGCGGTCTTGGCACTCAAAATGCTGCACATGCCACGCAAACTCTCATTAACCATTTCGACATCACAGATGAGGATATTTATATAAATGTCGGCATTTGCGCATCAACTAAGAAATATAAAATCGGCGAGCTTTTGCAGATAGGTGGAATTAACTATCATAACCAAACCTACACAATCAATCAAGAGATTCCAACAACAATAGAGTGTCTTGATGAAGAGGCAAGCAATGAAAAATATGAAATTGTCGACATGGAATCTTTTGGTTTTTATGACGCAGTCATTCACTCTCCCGCTATCAAGAGTAGCTATATTTTTAAGGTTGTATCCGACCATTTTGAACCTCACAAAGTTACAAAGGATGGCACGAAATTACTTATTTTCAATGTGATAGACGCTATAAACAATATAATTTTTACAAAGGCTCAATCTTGAAATTTATTATTTTACTTCTACTACTTCTTACCTATTCTCTTAGTGCAAACGATGGAAATAAAGAGGATATAAAACTTAAAAAAATGATAGGCAGAATGCTGATTGTAGGGTTTGAAGATGAGCAAATCAATGAAAAAAGCAAGATAGTAAAACAAATAAAAGAGTATGAGTTGGGCGGTGTAATTCTTTTTGACCGTTTTTACAGCGACAAAACTATAACTAAAAACATTAGCTCGGCAAAACAGCTACAAGAGCTAACTCAAAAGCTAAAATCAATCTCAGCAAAACCGCTTTTAATATCGGTGGACCAAGAGGGTGGAAAAGTTGCAAGATTAAAGCCCTCTTATGGATTTGATGAAATTCCATCCGCTCTCAAAGTATCTAAAGATGGTGCTCCATATGCCAAACAAACATACACAAAAATGGCAAAAATGCTGAGTAAGAACGGCATAAACTGCAATTTCGCCCCGATTGTTGACCTGGCACTCAATCCAGAGAACAGCGTTATTGTAGGACTTGAACGCTCTTATGGAAGCTCGCCCGAGCAGGTTAGCAAATACGCAAAAGTTATGATAGATGCACAAAAAAAAGAGGGTATACTCAGTGTACTCAAACACTTCCCTGGACATGGTTCATCCCTTGGGGATTCGCATCAGGGGTATGTAGATATTAGTGAGAGTTGGAGTAAAAAAGAGCTGGGACCCTATCAAACTCTTATAGATTCAAAAGATGTTGACATGATAATGACGGCACATGTTTTCAACTCTCATTTGGATAAAAAATACCCTGCCACACTCTCCTACAAAATAAATACAAAACTCCTCAGAGAGCAGATGAACTACAGAGGAGTAATTGTGAGTGATGACATGCAGATGAAGGCGATTTCTCAGAACTACTCCCTCAAAGAGAGTGTTGCCTTAGCAATAAATTCGGGCGTTGACATGCTGCTTTTCGGCAACCAATTAGCGACGCAAGACATTGATGCACTTGTGGATGTAATACTGGCGCAGGTAAAAAGCGGAGAGATTCCGGAAGCAAGAATTAAAGAGTCAAACAAACGGATTGAGCAGCTACTTAAGAAGAGTACAAAAGAGTGAACAGCGCTTTCTCCTCCCTTGACTGGATAATTTTTGCAGCCTACTTTTTGCTTCTGAGCATCTCTTCTCTTATTTTAAGCCGCGTCAAAATCACCTCTACGAGAGACTATTTTATCGGTTCTAACTCCATGCCGATGCTCGCCGTTGCCATCTCGGTTCTAACCACCTCTCAATCGGCTGCAACTTTTTTGGGAGTTCCGGAGTACTCCTATGCAAATAATTTCACCTTCATAGGTTTTTACTTTTCAGCCCTGGTCGCTGTCATTTTTGTAGCCTTCGTACTTGTTCCGAAGTTTTATGCAATGAAAGCTGTTACGGTCTATGAACTTCTACAAATACGCTACGGAGAGAGTGCAAAAAAACAGGCTGGAGTTATGTTTCTGATAGGGCGGATTTTTGCAAGTGGAGCGAGACTCTATATCGGTTCTATAGCAATCAGCATGATACTTTTTGGAGATATACTCTTTTTGCATGTCGCTTTTTCTATCACCCTTTTAATGGCGGGCTCTCTGGGTTACACCTACTTTGGCGGAATAAAATCTATAATTATCAGCGATGTTATTCAGGGCATAGTTTATATCGGTGCGGCGATTGCCGTTATGCTATTTCTCTTCAACTCGCTTGAACATGTGAACATATTGGAGACACTCAATGCGCATGATAAACTCAAATTTATAGACACATCATTCGATGGGAAATTCAACATCTTCGGGCTTTTTACGGGAGTATTGCTTCTCAATATTGCTGCATTCGGACTTGACCAAGATATGACACAGAGAGTTCTCTGCTGCGAAAATAAAAAAGAGGCAGCAAAATCGCTTATTCTCTCCATTCTTCTCACTATTCCTGTTGTTCTTGTATTTTTAACTATCGGCGTTTTACTCTATCTTTTTTACATGCAGGGCGGAGTTGTACAGAGTTTTGAAGGCGAGAAAATAACTATTTTTATGTACTACATTTTAAACGAAATGCCCGATGGCATGCGTGCAGTTGTAACAATCGGGGCAATAGCCGTAACACTCTCAAGCACAAACTCTGTTTTGGGTGCGATGGCATCCGTCGCGGTCGAAGATATTTACAAACCGTGGAAACTCCAAAAAGGCAGAGTTGAAGAGATGCACTTTGTAAAAGCCTCAAGAGTTGCAGTACTCTTTTTCGCCCTCGCTTTATCCCTTATGGCAATGGCGAGCTACTTTTGGCAAAGATACAGCGACCTCTCCCTCATCAGTTTTGCCCTTGGAGTGATGGCGTTTGCTTACACGGGACTTTTAGGGGTTTACTTTTCGGCAATTTTTACAAACCGCGGAAATGCAAAAACAGTTCCATGGGCGCTCTCTGCAGGATTTTTGAGTGTTTTGGCTCTGCAACCTTACACTTTTGGAGTTACAATGGATTTTTCTTGGCAGATTCTTATCGGCACAATCATCGCATTTGGCGTAATGCAGTCAGGAGCAAAAGATGCCTGAAAAATATATCGGCGTTATGAGCGGAACAAGCCTTGACGGGGTGGATGTTGTGCTCTGTGAGATTGACAGTAGCATGTGTCGACTTATTGCGTCGCACGAGTACCCCTTTGACAAAGAGCTTAAAGAGGATGTTTTACATGCAATCAACGCACCGATTACGCTTGAGTTTATAGGTTGTCTCGACACCCGATTAGGTGAACTCTATGCTCAAGTCATTCAAACTTTTATAAAAGATAAAAGCATCTCTCCTGAAGAAGTTACTGCTATCGGTCTGCATGGGCAAACGCTCTGGCATCAGCCAAACGGCGATTTTCCTTTTTCTATGCAACTTGGCAATCCGAATGTTCTCACTGCAAAAACAGGTATCAGTGTTGTATGCGACTTTAGACGCAAAGACATCGCAAACGGCGGTCAAGGCGCACCATTTGCACCCGTTTTTCACAAGGAGATTTTTGGCTCGCTTGGACGCAAAACAGCAGTCGTAAACATAGGCGGAATGGCAAACATCACCTTTTTAGAGGGCGAACTTCGTGGCTTCGATACGGGAGTTGGCAATGTTTTGATGGATTATTGGATTCAAGAGTGCAAAAATCTACCCTTTGATAAAGATGGAGAGTTTGCGGCATGTGGAAGTGTAAACGAGGAACTATTGAAAAGTTTTTTGAGTGATGGCTACTTTAAAAAACTCCCACCAAAAAGTACAGGCAGAGAGTATTTCAACGCAACATGGCTCTCATCTCATCTGCCGATATTCCAAACTATTAGCGATGAAGATATCCAAAGAACACTCCTAGACCTCACCGCAAAAAGCATTGCAAATGAGGTGACAAAAACTTCCACAGATTTACTCATAGTCTGCGGCGGCGGAGCAAAAAACAGCTTCCTAATGCAAAAACTTCAAGAGTTTTGCAAAATAGAAGTCAAAAGAAGTGACGATTTTGGTGTAAGTAGCGACTTCCTGGAAGCCATGGCTTTTGCATGGCTGGCATATAAAAGAGTCAATAATGAAAAAGTAGAGTTAAGTTCCGTGACAGGCTCAAAAAAAGATTCAATTTTAGGCGGTATTTATGTATAAATTCAGCAAATGGTTGCAAACAACGGCGTATAGAAATCATAGTATTGCAGTGGCTTCGGCGGATGCTAGTTTTAGGATGTATTATAGACTTTCGTTCGAAAATCAGAGTGTTTTATTAATGGATTCATCTTTAGAAAAAAACTCTTTGGCTCCGTTTTTGGATGTAACGAAGAGGCTTTTAGATGCAGGAGTGAATGCACCCTCTATTTTAGAGCAAAACCTTGAAGAGGGTTTTTTGATACTCAAAGATTTTGGAAATGTTCATTACCTAAATGTTTTAAATAGTGAGAATTACAAAATACTTTATACAAATGCGCTAGATACGATTGTCACCATGCAAAAGGCGGAAGTCTCAGGATTACCACTCTATGACAAAAGATTTCTGCATTTTGAGATGGATTTGATGCGGGATTGGTACTTAGAAAAACTGCTGAATCTCACACTTTCTGAAGCTCAAAAAGAGCTGATTCAAACTTCCCTCAATACTATTTCGGATGTTGTTCTTGCACAGCCTCAAGATGTATTTGTACATCGTGATTTTCACTCACGAAATATCATGATTACATATGAAAATAAGATTGGCGTGATTGATTATCAGGATGCCATGAACGGGGCGATTACCTATGATTTAGTTTCGCTTTTGAAGGATTGCTATATCGAGTTTCAAAGAGATGAAGTTGAGAAGTTGGTTTTAGAGTTTCGCGATAAAAAAGGGCTAAAAACGGATGACAAAACTTTCATAAAGTGGTTTGATTTTATGGGTTTGCAAAGACACATAAAAGTACTCGGTATCTTCTCTAGGCTCTCTCTTCGCGATAGCAAAGATGGATATCTCAAAGATATTCCGCTCACTCTCAAATATGTGCTTGATACGGCTGACAGATATGACGAGACAAAAAAGTTAGCAAAGTTTTTAAAAGAAATTCAATGAAAGCGATGATTTTGGCAGCCGGTAGGGGAGAGCGAATGCGTCCGCTTACAGACACTCTTCCGAAACCTCTTTTGGAGGTTAGAGGCAAGCCTCTTATTGTTTGGCATGTGGAGAAACTGGCCTCTTGCGGATTTAAAGAGATAATTATAAACATTGCTCATTTGGGCTATAAAATACCGGAATTTCTCGGTGACGGAAAAGCTTGGGGAGTAGAGATAAAATACTCTGATGAGCAACATGAGGGCGCATTAGAGAGCGGAGGCGGGATTATAAAGGCTCTTCCTCTGTTAGGGAGTGAAACCTTCTTGGTAGTGAATGGAGATGTTTTTTGCGACTACCGATTTGATGCAAATTTTGAGCTTCACAATAAACTCGCACACCTCATTTTAGTGCCTAATCCAGCCCATAATCCAGAGGGTGATTTTGCTCTTAAAGACTCCCTAGTTCTTAATAATTCTGCAACAAATTACACATTTTCCGGAATTGGGTACTATAATCCAGAAATTTTCGATAAAATATACTATGGGAAACAGGCATTGGCTCCCATTATTCGTGACGCTATCGACAAAGAAAAGGTGAGTGGTGAGTTATATGACGGCATTTGGCACGACATTGGCACTCCGCAAAGACTTCAATTCATAAATAGGCAGGTCTGATATGATAAGAGTTATTTTACTACTGTTAGTTACAACACAAATCTGGGCAAATCTCAAAAAATGTAATTTTGAAAACAAAAATTACAAAGAGATTTGCCAAAAAGTTGTTGTTAATGGAGTTCCTTCCGCTTATGCGAATGAGTTTCTTGTTACAAACTTTAACTCGCAAAAGCCTGATGGCACCGACATTAAAAATATACCGAAGAAACATGCAAAAGTTTATGCAAAAAACGAAAAAAAAGTTAAGAAAAAGTCATCCAAACATGTGAGTGAAATCGTAGCTCATTTGCATGAGTACAAAGAAGTTTACGATTATGCTGAAAAAAAGTATGGTGTAAATCGTGAAATTGTCGCAATAATTTTGCTCAAAGAGTCAAAACTCGGCAAAATAAAACTCACAAACGATGCTTTAACTGTTTTTAACTCTATGGCTACAAAAAAGAGTCCTGAGAACACAAAACAGATAGCTGTAGTTGACAGCGGCAAAACAAATTTAGTAAATATAATTACCTACTGCTATAAAAAAGGTATTGAACCTGAGGAGTGCAATTTTCCGAGTTCCCACTCCGGAGCTGTTGGAATACCTCAGTTTATGCCGGAGAGTTTTAGTTACATTGCCGGCTATGAAACAAAAGTCGGTGATTTGACAAGAATGGAAGATGCTATAGTTTCAACAAGTAATTACCTCAATAAAAGAGGTTCCTTTAAGAAACTGATAAATTGGGATAAAACACCAAAAATAGCAGAAACTGAAAAAGCTTGGAAAAAGTTTAGTGCAACTCATAAAAATAGCTCTTTTGTTTATGAGAAAAGTGAGAAAGAGGATACACAGTATAACTGCTTCAGATGTGAAACCGGCGAGACAGCCTATGTCAAAGAGTATGCAAAAAAACTTATGAGCTTTAATAACTCCTCAGATTACGCTCTTGAAATTTTGAAACTTGCCTACAATGCACACCTAGGGCTTAGCAAATCGTAGCTTTTAGAGTGTGAAACTCTTTAGGCTCCAAAATTTTAAAATCTTCAAAAGCATTTGCCGATTCGATGCAGACAAACTCTCTGTAAGCATCGTCTCGCATTCCACTCATTCTTTTACATTTTTCTATCCAAGGATTCCACACAACCACTGAGGATGATCCCTCGTTTTTAATGCTAATGGTACTGTTTTTATCGATAAGTAAAATCTCACTTCCTACCTCTTGAAAAACGCAATCAAACTCTTCAATGAATGTAATATCACCTTTTTGCACATGGTGCTTATCTGTAAGGGCATCTAAATAAGGTTTATCACTCAACCCACCAATAGCTATATTTGAGATGTCGGATATTTGAAAATAGGTGTGGAACGCCTGCGTGATTTTAAAGGGTTTATCATCAAGGTTTGTGGTTGTAAGCTCCATAATTAATCTCTCAGATATTGTCACCCTCAGCTCTAATAAAAAGCTGTAATTCCAAAGTTCTCTGCTCTGTTTAGTGTCGTTTAATGTAAATGTAATTTGCGTACTGTTTTCATCTATCTCTCTGTAATTTTCTACTCTCCACATGCCGACTCTCGCAAATCCATGTTGTGGCAAATCTGGATTATTCATCCCAAAAGAGGGCCAACAGAGAGGAATACCGCCTCGTAAAGCTTTGCCGATCTCAAAATCACTTGTATCACTGAGCCACAAAATCGGCTCTTCATTTATGCGTGCAAAATGAAAAATGTGTGCACCTTGAAGTGCAATTCTTGCACATCCAACGTTGTTGCTCACCTCTACATACTCAAATCCATTTTCAAATTTTTTAAACTCTACCATGTCAGTTCCACGAACTCATTTTGTGCCATTTTAGGGCATACATAAATATAAAGAGATAACTGATTATGCCTATTAGATAGGTAAATTGCATATCTCCGCTCAGTTGTGAAATTTTTCCAAATAACAGAGGAAGCACTGCCCCACCGGCTATAGCCATAATAAGCAAGGCGCTTCCTTGTGCAGTATATTTTCCTAAGCCTTCAAGTGCCAAAGGCCATATAGTAGGCCAGACGAGGGCATTTGCAAAGCCCAAAAGAGCTACAAAAGCTACACTGTCCGGAAGAGTGGGAATTCCACTCCATCCCCATAAAATTTCCGAGACACCACTGCTGCTGTTTGAGCTAAGTGCAACGCCCAATAAAAATAGAATTCCAGAAACAGCAGAGCCCATTAATGCCGTTTTTTGTGAGAGAAATTTAGGTATAAATAAGACCCCTATAAGATAACCAAAGACCATAAAAATCATAGTGTAGGAGGTAAGTGCTGTTGCATTCTCAACACCTAAACTCTGTCCATAAAGACCTATTGTGTCGCCTGCAATCACCTCTATTCCAACATAAAAGAAGAGTGCAACTGCCCCTAAAATTGCCCGCGGAAAGTGAAATATACTCTCTTTATCTTCATGCTCTTCATGGCACTCAAGTTCGGGAAGTGATGAAAATTTGATCAAAAGAATCAGAAAACTAAGAACAACTGCCATAATACTATAGGGCACAATCAATCTATGCGCCAGGGCTTCGATATTCGCTGCCGAGAGGTCGGCGTACAGCAGGTTTGGAATATCGGAGAGAATAATAGCCGTAAAAACTAAAGGTACCAAAACACCTGCACTTTTATTTATAAGCCCCATAATACTTATTCGCATGGCAGCACTCTCGATTGGACCTATTAAAACAACATAGGGATTTGAAGCTGTTTGAAGCATAGTGAGTCCTGTTCCGAGGGTAAAAAGTGCCAGTAAAAAGAGTGCGTAGTTTGCACCTAAAGCGGCCGGAATAAAGATGAGACTCCCGATTACCATAATGCCAAGACCGATTGCCATGGCATTTTTGTATCCCGTTTTTTCTAAAACAAAGGACATCGGCAGAGCCATAACGGTGTACGCTATATAAAAAGCGAAAGTGACAAAAAGCGACTGAAACTCTGTTAAATCGCAGATAACATTTAAAAAGGGGATTAAAGAACCATTGAGCCATGTCACAAAACCAAATATAAAAAAGAGTGTGCCAATGATTATCATCGGTAAAATTGTTGATTTTTCATTCAAACTAGACTCCTTCTAAATATTTAGCTACGCCATCTTCATCGTTTGTGTGCGGCAGGACAATATCGGCGAACTTTTTTACCTCTTCTTGGGCATTTGCCACGGCTACCGCGGTGTTTGCCAACTCAAACATTCCCAAATCATTGAAATTATCACCAAAAACGGTAAGGTTTGAGAGCTCAAAATTGCTCTGCTCACTCACGCTCAAAATTCCATGTGATTTGTCTGCATTTTTATGCAGAACTGTCAAAAAGTAACATCCAACATACGCTTCGGGTGCTAAAATAAACTTAAGAGTATCACCAAATATCTGCTTTAAGTGTTTTTCAAGATTTCGAAGTAACTGCTCTTCTCCCATGTAAACTATCTTAAAGTTGTCACGCATTGCTCTGAGATTTTGGCACTCTTGAAGGTTGTCATCCTGAGAATATCTGGTTAAAACACTCTTTTGATGTTCATTTAAAATAGAAGAGTAAAGGAAAGCTTCATTCAGTTTTTGATCAGCCAAAGCTAAAACAAAAGGGTAAATTCCAAACTTTCCACCCTCTTCAATAATAGTGTCTGCTACCTCTTGGGTTATAAACTTTGTCTCTATTATCTTTCCTTCCATCGTCGCAATTAATGCACCGTCAAGAAGTATCATGGGAGTATTTATATGAATGCCTTTTAAAAACTCTGCTGTTTTTTTGTAGGTTCTAGCAGTTGCAACACTCAGCAATGCCGAGTCCGCTTTTGCATTCCAAATAGTTTTAGTATAATCACTTAGAGATAAATCATTTCTCAAAAATGTATGGTCAAGGTCTGTTATATATATTTTTTTCATAAAGAAAGTATAGCCAAAGAATAAGGACTTGTAGATGATAAAAATTGAAATTCAATGTAGCGAGGCACTAAAATGACGAGTCCTAAAACAGCAGTAGTAACGGGTGCAAGCAGTGGTATGGGAAGGGAAATTTCTTTACGACTTCTGTCTCTAGGATTTAGAGTTATCGGCATTAGCAGAAGCGTAAACAAAGAGAGTTTCGAGAGTGAGAATTTCACCGCTCTTCAGGCAGATTTGTCGGATGAAGTCTCAACACTCTTAGCATGTGGAGCTCTAAAAAATGAGAGTGTCTACATGCTCATCAACTGTGCAGGGTTTGGTAAGTTTGAACCGCATGAGGAGTTAAGTACCCGAATTATCTCCGACATGACTTTTTTAAATTTAACTGCACCGATGCTTCTTACAAATGCACTTTTAAGAGATTTAAAACAAAATAATGGCTATCTCATAAACATCAACTCAATTGAAGCGATAAGAGCCAGTAAATTTGCGGGTGTTTACAGCGCAACAAAGGCTGGTTTAAAGGCATTCAGTGATTCACTTTTTGAAGAGACAAGAAAAAGCGGACTCAGCATAAGCAATATAAATCCCGACATGACTGAGACCGCTTTTTACAGTGAACTTAGATTTGAGACAAGTATTAAAGAGGAGGAGAAACTCTTGGTTTCAGATATTGCCGATGCGGTGGAGCATATAATCAGCATGAGAAAAGGTGCAGTTGTGAGCGATTACACCATAAGAAGTCTAAATTTCGGGATTTCTAAAAAAAAGTTATGACATCATGTCAAGGTTGCGTGAAGTGGGGATATCGGTTGAGCGTAAGAATTGCAGGTTTTTTTGAATCTGGTTCATAGATTTGAGCACCTCATCTTTTAATCCGCTAAATACTCGACTAGCTTCTTCTAAAAGGTAAATTGCCTCTTCTATCTCTGCTTTTTTTGTAAGCTCTGGAATAGCATCCAAAAGCTTATCTAACGAATCTGCATTCTTCTCTATTATGGCTATTTTTAGTTTAGTTAGCCACATTTGTGCTTTCTCGCCATGCATCTAAAAGACCTTTAAAAACATTGCTTACCTCGTCAACCTTTGCTGCATCGTTTGTAAATCCCGCACTGTTTAAAAGCTGTATCTCATAATTATAAAGACCTTCAAGATACTCAGCCACTTTGCCTTGAGAAATATCTAAAATAGCAATAAGCTCTGTAATGATAGCGATAGAACGGTTTACCCAATAGACTCTTTTTTCAATATCACCGCCTTTAATAGCTTTTTTTGCCTGAGCATTAAAACGAAGGACACCTTCATATAACATCTCTATAAGTTTAGCCGGAGATTCTATCCCGAGATTGTTTTGTGCGTAAATATCGTGAGCTACATTGCCATACATATCAGACCCTTTTTTATTGTTTTGATTCAATTTATTCATCCCTTATACATCGACACCCGAGCCATTTTCTTTAGCTTTTTTTTACTAAAAGCTTAATTATTTGAAGTATTAGAAGTAGACATCTGCTTAAACATAGATGATGCTGAATTAATCTTGCTGATAATCGAGTCATATGCGGCATACTGTTTTTTCATTATTGCATATCTGTCATCTAACCTTTTAGTCGCCGTAGCTTTTCTATCTTCTAATGTACTAATTTTATCCGTTATAGAAGTTTTTAACTGGTCAAGAGTGGCATTAAATGTAGTGTATCCTTCAATTTGAGTAGCAAATGCATCAAATGCCCCTGTAACTGCAACTTTAGTTCCATCTGTTTGTGTAAAAGTTCCACCTGCAAAAAATGCTTCAACATTTGCGGCACTTGCATCCATCTTCGTTCCAAAAGTAGTTTTATTCAGAGATAATTTTCCGTCTTTATCTACATCAAAGCCATAATCAATCATTGTACCGGAGGTTCCGCTTATGGATGCAAACATGTCAGAGACCGTTCTCTGCATAGCTTTTATAGTGCTTTCATTAGAAAAGATACCTCTTGTGGCACTGTCTGTACTTTGCTTAGTCATCTTACCGAGTTCTGTTATTGTGTCATTATATTTGCTTACAAAACTATCCATTTTAGTTAAGATTGTATCACGATTTTGTTGTACGCTTACACTGGATGTCCCAACTTCTTTTAGGGTTATGCTTAGTCCTGTTATCAAGTCATCTACCGTATTGCTTTGTCGCGTTATTGCCTGCCCGTTAAATTTTAAGTTTGCCGCAACACCTGTTTGAATCGGGGCCCCGTCAAAAGCAGTAGTCAGCGCAGTGGAAGCAGCAGGTGTGAGATTACCCGTAGTGTCCGTCATTGTAATATTTTGTGTTGTGCCTGTACTGACCGAACTTATAAAAAGACGATAATCCCCACTAGCTATCTGAACTACGGTTGCATCCACTTTATCGCCGGCAGTATCATTGATAAGCTTTTTAAAACCATCTAAAGTTGTCGTTGCATCATAAGCGATTGTGTAATCCGTTCCATTAATATTTAAGTTCATATTTCCCGCACCTGTCGCGATGGTAGTTGTATTGGATGCGAATGAACCCGATTGTTCTATCTGTTTTGTAGCTAAATTTACAACTTCCAAGCTAAAATCCTGAAGGTCACTGTTTGCAGCAGAAGTAACAGCCACAGAAGTGCCTGTGATAGCAGCTTTTCTCTCACTATAAAGAGTTGGGCTTTTAATCTCAGTAAGACTGTCTATAAGATTTTTCATACTTGCCTTGACTAAGTCCAATGCACTTTTTTTGTCGCCCTCGTTCGCTATCTCCAAAGTTACGGGCGTAACAAACTTAGCATCATCAGCTGCTCTCAACTGATCTAATACACTCTGAGTTAAAATACTTGAACCTACGCCTAGTGAACTGATACCCATAATAAATCCTTTTTTTAATAATCTTTCATTATCATTTATATTGAATATTATATCGGCAAATTTCATTAACTTTTTAGTAATATAGTAAAATTTAATGGTACTTAATTTGCTACTAGCACAATATACAAATACTATTTTCTACAAGAGAGCTATTGTGAATATATTACATTTAATTGGTAGAAGCAAAGAGCTTTTTTATAATGACATGAAAACAAACGAGAAAGAGCTTCACTTGGTTGTTGCATCATCCACTTTTTTAGTCATCGGCGGTGCCGGAACTATCGGGCAGGCGGTTACTAAAGAGATATTTAAACGAAACCCGAAAAAGCTGCATGTCGTGGATATTTCTGAGAACAACATGGTCGAGTTGGTGCGTGACATACGAAGTTCACTCGGCTATATCGACGGAGAGTTTGCCACATTCGCACTTGATGTCGGAAGTGTGGAATATGATGCTTTTATAAAGAGTGACGGCAAATATGATTATGTCTTAAACCTCTCCGCACTCAAACATGTACGAAGTGAAAAAGATGCTTTTACGCTTATGCGAATGGTGGATGTCAATATTTTTAATACAGAAAAAACTCTACAACACTCCATAAACAACGGCACTAAAAAATATTTTTGCGTAAGCACGGACAAAGCCGCAAACCCGGTAAACATGATGGGTGCAAGCAAGAGAATTATGGAGATGTTCTTGATGCGTCGCTCTTTGCAAATAGAGATTTCTACCGCCAGATTTGCAAATGTAGCGTTTAGTGACGGCTCGCTTCTGCACAGCTTTAATCAGCGCATCCAAAAAAGACAGCCGATTGTCGCACCCAACGATATTAAACGCTACTTTGTAACCCCTCAGGAGAGCGGAGAGTTATGCCTGACGAGCTGCATTTTCGGACAAAACCGTGATATATTCTTTCCAAAACTCGACGATAATCTGCATCTTATCTCCTTCGCCGACATTGCCGTTAAATATTTAAAAGATTTGGGTTATGAGCCTTATTTGTGCAAAGATGAGGATGAGGCGAGAGAGCTTTGCAAAACACTACCGGATGAAAAAAAATGGCCTTGTTTGTTCACTTTAAGCGATACGACGGGTGAAAAAGATTTTGAAGAGTTTTTTACAGAGGAAGAGGTTTTGGATATGGAGAGATTTGAGTCCATTGGAGTTATAAAAAATGAAGCACTCTTTAATGAAGAGAAGCTCAATGACTTTCAAGATACGATGCATTACTATAAACGAACCCTTGAATGGACAAAAGAGGATATTGTAAGAGAATTTTTTGACCTTATTCCGGACTTCGGACATGTAGAAACCGGCAAATATCTTGATGGGAAGATGTGATATGCAGGAAATAGTAGATTTCATTCAAAAAACTTTTAATACAAAAATAGCGAATAGCGATTGCGAAGCAAATTTTCCTCGAAACGAGTTTATTCCTCTCCATGAACCACGATTTTTTGGGAATGAAAAGAAATATTTGAATGAGTGTATAGACTCTACTTTTGTTTCAAGTGTCGGCAAATTTGTGGATAGTTTTGAAAAAGAGTTCGCCCTGAAAGTCGGTTCAAAATATGCGGTTGCTACGGTAAACGGCACGGCGGCATTGCACATTGCTCTCATTTTGGTAGATGTAAAACAAGGTGATGAAGTGATAACTCAGCCGCTCACTTTTATAGCCACATGCAATGCTATAAGCTACTGCGGTGCGAAGCCTGTTTTTGTGGATGTGGATTTGGATACGATGGGATTAAGCCCTGATTCTTTAGAGCATTTTTTAAAAGCCAATTGTGAAATAGTAAACAATAAATGTATCAACAAAACAACAGGTAAAACCATAAAGGCCTGTGTCCCGATGCACACTTTTGGACATCCATGCAAAATTGATAAAATAAAAACAATCTGCGATGCTTGGCATATCGAACTCGTAGAAGATGCGGCGGAGAGTTTAGGAAGCTTCTATAAAAAGAAGCATACTGGCACTTTTGGTAAACTCGGAGCTTTTAGTTTTAACGGCAACAAAATTATCACTTCAGGCGGCGGCGGCGTAATCGTTACCGATGATGAAGTTTTAGCAAAAAAAGTGAAACACCTCACAACTACCGCAAAAGTGCCGCATGCCTATGAATTTGTGCATGACATGATTGGCTACAACTACCGTATGCCGAACCTCAATGCTGCTCTGCTAGTCGCACAACTCGAACAGCTGGATGGTTTTTTAGAAAATAAAAGAGCGTTAGCAGATGAATATACGGAGTTTTTTAGCAAATTTACCGATATAAAATTTATAAAAGAGCCGGAAGATGCTTTCTCAAACTACTGGCTTCAAGCAGTTCTATTAGAAAATAAACAGCAGAGAGATGCATTTTTAGAGTTTACAAACAAAAACGGTGTTATGTCACGCCCTATATGGCGGCTTATGAATGAACTTGAGATGTTTGTGTCATGTCAAACAAGTAGTTTAAAAAATGCAAAATATTTAGAAGAGAGAGTTGTCAATATCCCCAGTTCAGTGAGAATGTAATGGAAGAGATTTTATTAATCGGCGGCGGCGGTCATTGTAAATCCGTAATAGATGTGATTGAGCAAGAGAAGAGATATAAAATTGCCGGAATAATCGACAAAAAAGAGCTTATCGGAGACGAAGTTTTGGGCTATAAAATCATCGGTTGCGACGAAGATTTAAAAAGTTTACGACAAAAATTCTCACATGCAATCATTACCGTCGGGCATATAAAATCCAATGTAATTAGAGTAAAACTTTTTGAACTTTTAAAAGAGTTGGATTTTCACATGCCAACCATAATCTCTCCACACGCCTATGTTTCAAAACATGCATTTGTGGACGAAGGAAGCGTGATTATGCACCATACTCTTGTGAATTCGCATGCGAAGATTGGAAAAAACTGCATCATAAATTCTAAAGCTCTGATTGAACATGACGCAGTTATTGAGAATTTCGTTCACATTGCTACGGGTGCGATTATCAACGGCGGCGCAACTGTAAAAGAGAACACATTTTTTGGAAGCGGTGCTGTGATACGGGAGTATGGCACGGCAAATGGATTTATAAAAGCCGGGAGTGTTGTAAAATGAAAAAAGTATTTATCATCGCAGAAGCGGGAGTGAACCATAACGGAAGTTTAGAGTTAGCCAAAAAACTCATTGATGTGGCGACCAAGGCAGGGGCAGATGCCGTAAAATTTCAAACCTTTAGAACCGAAAATCTCGTGAGCAAAAGTGCAGCAAAAGCGGAGTACCAAAAGAGCACAACCGATGCGGATGAGAGCCAGTTTGACATGATAAAAAAGCTCGAGCTCGACGCTTCCGCACATCGTGAACTTATAGCCTACTGCAAAGAAAAAAACATCATGTTTCTCTCCACCCCCTTTGATTTAGACAGTGTGGATTTACTCCATACTCTAGGTCTTGAAATATTTAAAATCCCAAGCGGAGAGATAACAAACCTCCCCTATCTGCGAAAAATCGGAGCATTAAACAAAAAGGTTATTTTATCTACCGGAATGGCAAACATGAATGAGATTGCGGATGCAGTGGCGATTTTAACCGCTTCGGGCACAAAAAAAGAGAACATTACAGTGCTTCATGCAAACACCGAATATCCGACTCCGATGGAGGATGTAAACCTCAATGCAATGCTAAGCATAAGAGACACCCTGAATGTGGCATACGGATACAGCGACCATACTCTTGGAATTGAGGTGGACATTGCCGCAGTCGCTCTGGGTGCCGAGTGCATCGAAAAACATTTTACCCTCGATAACACCATGGAAGGACCCGACCATAAAGCTTCTCTCGAGCCTCATGAACTCATAGCCATGGTAAAAGCAATCCGGAATATAGAAAAAGCAATGGGCAACGGCATAAAAACTCCAAGCAAAAGCGAGAGCAAAAATATAAATATCTCAAGAAAATCAATTGTTGCAAAGCAGGATATAAAAAAGGGCGAAATTTTCAGCGAAGCAAATATCACGGTAAAAAGACCCGGAACTGGAATGAGTCCTATGATATGGGATGCGATAATTGGAACTTTAGCTTTAAAAGATTATAGAGAAGATGAGCTGATATGAGAAAAATATGCGTAGTAACCTCAACAAGAGCGGATTATGGTCTGTTGGAGCCTTTGATAGAGCAGATAGAGAGTGATAAAGAGTTAACATTGCAACTTGTGGTGACCGGAACACACCTATCGGATGAGTTTGGAAACACCTATGAAGAGATAGAAAAAAAGTTTAAAATTGACAAAAAAATTGTTATGGATTTATCAAAAGACACACCTATCGTCATCTCTCAATCCATGGCAAAACTGCAGTCGGATGTGAGTAGTGCATTTTCAGAGCTTCAGCCCGATATTGTCGTAATACTCGGAGATAGATATGAGATGCTATCAGTTGCCATATCTGCCATGCTATTAAACATTCCCATAGCGCATATCCATGGCGGCGAAAGTACGGAAGGTGCGCAAGATGAAGCGATTAGGCACTCTATAACCAAAATGTCCCACATGCACTTTTGTGCAACCAAAATTTACAGAGACAGAATCATTCAGCTTGGAGAAAACCCAAATACCGTCCATAATGTCGGTTCGCTTGGTGTTGAAAATATCAAAAATACAGAGCTGTTATCAAAAGAGGCGTTTGAGAAATCTATCGGTTTTAAGCTAGGCAAAAAGAATCTGCTGATAACTTTTCATCCGACGACGCTCGAGTCTCAAAACTCCGCAGAGCAGTTTCAAGAGATATTGGATGCTCTTGATCTACTCGAAGATACAACCCTTATTTTTACAAAAGCAAATGCCGACACGAACGGAAAAACAATAAACGGAATGATTGATACCTATGTTTTAAAGCACCCCTCTCGCGCAACATGCCACACCTCTTTAGGACAGCTCAGATATTTGAGCGCCCTGCAATTTGTGGACGCCGTTGTCGGAAACAGCTCAAGCGGAATCATAGAAGCACCGAGTTTTAACATCGCGACAATCAATATAGGCGATAGACAAAAGGGGCGGGAAAAAGCAAAAAGCATAATGGATGTAACAGCTTCAAAAAAAGAGATACTCAATGCAATCCACTCTCTCTACACACCCGAATTTAAAAATATTCTGGGAGAAAATAGCAATCCCTATCAGGGAAGAGATACAAGTTATAAAATAAAAGAGCTTCTAAAATCAACGGTGCTTACAAACCTGCTCAAAAAATCATTTTACAATCTTGCACCGAAAATCAATAGAGTTTTGGTGGTATCCGTGCATCCCGATGACGAAACGCTGGGATGCGGCGGTACACTCCTAAAACATAAAGACGCAGGAGATGAAACGCACTGGCTTATCTGCACCCATGTAAATAACAACAGAGAGTTTGCGGCTATTCGCGACGAGGAGATAAAAGAGGTTTTAAAGAGTTATCAATTTGATTCGGTTACAAATTTAATGCTCGATACCATGCGTGTGGATGAGTACAGAATGAGTGAGCTTGTGCAAAAAATTTCACGGGTTATCAAAGATGTAGAACCGAATATAATCTACCTCCCATTCAGAGGCGATGTGCATAGCGACCACAGAGTAATCTTTGATGCCGCATACAGCTGTACGAAATCTTTTCGGTACCCATTCATAGAAAAAATATATATGATGGAGACTCTGAGCGAAACGGAGTTTGCACCGGTATTTAAAGATGATATTTTTATACCCAACATGTTTGTAAACATAGATAAATATATTGATAAAAAAATTGATATAATGAAAATATATAAAAGTGAGATTCAAGAACCGCCCTTTCCAAGAAGTACTACGAATATAAAAGCCTTGGCAACTTTTAGAGGCGCTTCTTCAGGCTGCAAACATGCGGAGAGTTTCATGCTTTTAAAAGAGATAAGCAAAGGATAGTAATGCAAGATATCGAAGAACAGGCACTCCAAATTTATAACGAGAATATACTGTTTTTACAGATAAATCATCCCGATGTATTTCATAAATTAACAGCTCTTGAGAATGCTATCAACAATGGATACATTCAAGAGAGATACTCCCTAGAGTATAAAAATGGATATTTTGATGTTATGGATATAGGGTCCAAGAAGTGGTTTTATGATACAGACAGCAATGCACATGCCAAAGAGATTGCAAAATCAATCAACTATAATAAAAAAGACAATGTCTATGAGACATACCTGCATTTTGATATCGATGATACAAATGTTGCTATACATGAGAGTACAAGTACAGAAGAGAGCTCCCTCTCCGCTTCTGCGCATCTGTTAAACTATTCAAATAAATATGCAAATCATAAAAACACATCGATGAAGCAAATATATAAATTTATTTTTATCGGAACGGGGCTTGGTTTGCATATTCAAGCGGTTCACCAACGACTTCGCTCCGGTGCGTACTTTATAGTAGAAGATGATTTGGAGCTATTCAAACTCTCGCTCTTTGTTACAAACTACAGCAAAATTCATGCCGATGGTTCAGAAATTATATTTTCCATATTTGATGATGCAAATGAGTTTCAACTGGGTACTCAGAAGTTTTTAGAAACACTCTTTATTTACAATCACTATATAAAATTTCTTAATCTCTCAATGAATGATGAAAAAAAATTAAAAGCAATTCAAGAGATTATTGTTTCTCAGGGCTATCTTGCATTTAATTTTGCCGCCATGACCAAAAACTTTTTACGACCCTTAGATTATCTTAAAAGTGGCTATCCTATTCTGAACTTAAATAGTTTATCCAACAAACAACTTGTCAAAAATAAGCCTATTTTACTGCTAGCTGCCGGCCCATCTCTGGGTAGGAATATAGAGTGGGTTAAGAAAAATCAGGATAAATTCATAATTATATCTATCAGTACAATCCTCTATGAACTCGAAAAACACAACATAAAACCAGACATCATAACGCATATACATGGTGATTATCAAGCAATGCCACATATAAAAAAGGTAAGAGACATCTCCTTTTTTGATAAATCTATATCTATTTTTGCAAGTATGGCTTTTATGGAGTTTACACAGTATTTCAAAAAGGAGAATGTTTTTATCTTTGAAAACAACAGCAGCTACAAAGATAATTTTGGAAATTTAGTCAGTGAGAATGTTGGTTCTACATCTTATAAATTACTCTTGCAACTCCAAGTCGAAGAGTTTTACATGCTGGGGATTGACTTTGCTCTTGATCAAGAAACAGGTGCAACGCATATAGAATCACATGAACATCTCAAAACAGCAAAACTTGAAGAAGATGAAGATCTTGGCGGAGCTTTAGATTATGAAATGGCGGTTGTAAAAGTGCAGGGTAATTTTTCGGATGAGGTCTATTCGACAATTCTTTACAGAAATCAGACCTTTGAACTTGCTGCTATTTATCAATCCTTTTTAACTATGCATACGAAAAAAATCTATAATTTAAGCAACGGTGCCTCTATAGAAAATACACTCCCTTTAAAAGTGGAGGATATAGACTACTCCAAATTTGAAGTTATCGATAAAGATGCGTTTTATGATGCACTTAAATCTCTTCTTCGTGAGAATTCAGAGAGTTTCTTGACTGAAAATGAACTTCATAGGATTAAGATAGATATAGAAGAGTGTGATATGAAAATCGATATTTTAAATGAGTTTAAAAAGAAAAATCATCAAGATTTGAACTCCTACCATGGGAGTGTTTTAAGAATGTTTCAAGCATGTTTCACTTCTCAAAAAGGTGTAGAAAATCAAGACTTATCGCACATTTTAACGCTCTATTTTCAGTTTACTTCAGGGTATATTTTTGATATTATCAATACAAAAGAGATAAAGAATCCAAAGAAATTGATGAAAGATTTGAACAGACTCTTTATCCCGCAACTCACAAAAATTATCACCCACTACAAAGAGAGACTCCAAGAGTATGTAGATTTTGCAAACAGTAACAAAAGTGTGCAAGGATGAGTTTAACCTCCATCCATCAACCATCTTACTTCCCATGGCAGGGGTTATTAAACAAAATAAATGCGAGCGAAAAGTTTATAGTTATGGATGGAGTTCAGTTTTTGGATGGCGGATATCAAAACAGAAATATCTTTTTGGATAAAAATTTCAATGTCCACATGCTCACAATTCCGATTGAGAAAAAGAATTACTTTGACAAAACCATAAAAGAGATGCGTATCGCAGACAAAAGATGGCAAAAAAAACATCTCAGATTTTTAATGCAGAACTACAACAGACACCCTTATTTTGGAGAGATTCTGCAAGAGATTGAGCCTCTATATACAAAAGAGTATAGCTTTCTGGTGGATATTCTGATGGACTCTATGCTGCTTTGTTGCAAACTCTTTGAGATAGAGACGCAAATCATTCTGCAATCCGATTTAGAATATAACAAAGAGAGTAAAAAGAGTGATTTGATTTTTGAACTGCTCCAATGTAGTGATTCAAAAAATTATCTCTCCGGAACCGGAGCAAAAGGGTATCAAGAGGATGAGGAGTTTGAACAAAAGGGCATAAAGCTTCTCTATCAGGATTTTAAGCAAACTCCGTATGAGCAGTATAAAAGTAGCACATTTACGGAGGGTTTATCCTCTTTGGATCTGCTTTTTAATGTCGGCAGAAATTTGGCTCACAGCTACATATAGGTGCAAAAGATGGATGATTTACAGAGAATTGAGAACTTTTTTAATGAAAAAACCCAGCTGAACGGATACAGCATCAAGTCGCTTGATTGGGGAAGCAGAAGAACACAGCAGATTCGGTTCCATATCTTTAGCGAGATTGCTTCGCTGGAGAACAAATCCATACTCGATGTCGGCTGCGGATTTGGAGATTTTTTTGATTTTTTAAACATCAATCTCGGGTTGAATGTCAGATACACCGGCGTTGACATCTCATCCAAAATCGTTGCACAGGCAAAGGAGAGAAATCCTAATCTAAACATTGTAAAACTCGATATTTTGAGCGAGGAGATAGAAAAGCATGACTATGTTTTTGGCTCCGGAATCCACAATATTAAAGTTGAAAAAAATGATGAACTTCTGGAGAGGATGCTGAACAAAATGTTTGAACTATGCAACTACGGCGTTGCAACCAACATGATAAACAAAACGTATGAGAACTCTCTGGCAGAGCATATTTACGGCTACGAACTCTCAAAAGTGATGGAGATGTGCAAAAAATTGACACCTTTTAGCGTCGTTCGCCAAGACTACCTTCCAAACGATTTCACACTCTATCTCTACAAACATGACTGGGCAACAAGAAGCAACTATGAAGAGAAATAGAATCCTCTTTTTTAGCGGAAACCGTGCAGAGTTTGGGTATCTTCTGCCCTTTTTAATCGAGCTAGATGCTCTCCATGAAATCGACTTCATCATCTCCGGCACACATCTGCTCCCTCCATGGAATACAAGTGTTGAGATACAAGAGAGCATACGTAAACATGATTTGCGCGTCAATCTTATCAATATAGAGATACCCAATATCCCAAATGCGCACATAAACTCTTTTGCCCTTATCCATCAAAAAACGGTAGATATTCTCAAAGAAAAAAGCTATGACTACGCCTTTGTTTTGGGTGACAGACCGGAGAGTTTTGCTTTTGCATCTGCCGTGTTTTTACACAACACGCCGCTTATTCACTATGCAGGCGGAGATGTAACGGACAATGCCTACCTGGACTCAAATATCCGACATGTGATAACCAAAATGGCGCATCTGCACCTCACACTCTCGGAGGATTCAAAGGATGTTGTAGAGCAGCTCGGCGAAGAAGCATGGAGAGTCAGAAATGTAGGAATCTCCACCTATGATTACGATAGGCTGGGTCTGCTTCCGACCAAAGAGGAGATTGAAGCAAAATTTCCAACTTTTGATTTCACCCAAAAAACACTCATCGTGACCTACCATGCAACGCAATATAAAACACCGAATGCAAACTATGAGGACTTCAAAAATCTGCTTGAAATTTTGAATGAATTCAGTTTAAACACTATCTTAACCTACCCAAACAACGACACAGGCTCTGAAAAAATCATAGAGTTTTTAGAAAATAGTACATTTGAGAAGAACATTGCACTTGTAAAAAATCTAGGCACACTCACCATGCTCAGCCTCTACAAAAATTTTGACACAATCGTAGTAGGCAACTCAAGCAGCGGACTTTTGGAAACATGTTTGTACAAAACACCCACGCTCAACATCGGCGACAGACAGGGCAACAGAAAAAAGGCAAATAATGTTTTAGATGTCAATTTAGACAAGAATGAGATAAAAGAGAATCTCACTTTTATACTCAAAAACTACGAAGCAATTAAAAGAGAGTGCGAAAATAAGAAGGGAATTTTTGGCTTCGGAGACAGCACAAAAATACTCAGAGAGATTATAGAAGACACCTCTCTCACAAAAGAGATGCTTATGTTTAAGAGGTTTATTAAGTCTGTTTCATCTTTTAGTTAATAAATATAATGTTCTAAAACCCTCTTAAAGTTTTTCACTCTATATTATCAAAATTCCTTAGATTCTGCGTTTTTGACAAATCTAAGGAACTAATTGCTGGTTCTGAAGCCAAAGATATACATGGTATATGGAATAGAGTACCGACTATCCAGTATTTTCTATTACCGAAGATGAATTAAACAAAAAAATATTAGAATATAAAAAAGACACTAATTTTTAAAATTGTGGATTAATGATTCGAAACTGCATTATAAAAATCAGATTGTTGCACTTAATTGTTGAATGGGCGGTTAAAAAGTCGGGAACCATAGTTTTTTTAAGTCAGTTGTTGTTTATTGATTTTTTGTGAAAAGCTCTTGTTTTAGGGGTTTTGAAGTGGTGGACCCTCAGAGATTCGAACTCTGGGAGGTATAACCCTCGCCGGTTTTCAAGACCGGTGCATTCGACCAACTCTGCCAAAGATCCACATGTGTAGTTGTAAAAGTAATTATAAAATTGGAGGTGCCACCCAGATTTGAACTGGGGATAGCAGCTTTGCAGGCTGCGGCCTTACCACTTGGCGATGGCACCAGTCAATCAATTTTTCCAATGGTGCCCGAGGCCGGACTTGAACCGGCACAGCATTACTACCGGGGGATTTTAAGTCCCCTGCGTCTACCGATTTCGCCACCCGGGCATTGGGTGTCTTTCAACAATTTATAATTTTAAATGGAGCGGGAAACGAGGTTCGAACTCGCGACCCCAACCTTGGCAAGGTTGTGCTCTACCACTGAGCTATTCCCGCAATTTTTACGCACTTATTTTTAAGTGAGCGGAATTATAGCCACTTTATTTTCGTTTGTAAAGAGTTTTTCAAACAAATTTGTAAAATAATGATATAATCGCATTTACAATTATATAGTATAAGGATTTTTATGAGAAGTGATACTATAAAAAAGGGGTTTGACAAAGCTCCTCATCGCTCACTTTTAAGAGCTACAGGTTTGAAAGATGAAGATTTTGATAAGCCGTTTATAGGAATAGCAAATAGCTATATAGATATTATTCCAGGACATTTTTTCTTACATGAATATGGAGAGATAGTGAAAGGGGCTATCCGTGAAGCTGGAGGAGTTCCATTTGTCTTTAACACCATTGGTGTAGATGATGGAATTGCTATGGGGCATGATGGCATGCTATATTCGCTCCCTTCTCGTGAAATAATTGCGGATTCGATTGAAACTGTGATGAATGCACATAAGTTGGATGCGATGATTTGTATCCCTAATTGTGATAAAATCGTTCCTGGAATGATTATGGGGGCACTTCGCGTCAATGTTCCAACGGTTTTTGTTTCAGGCGGTCCAATGGCTGCTGGGCACAAAAAAGATGGTACGCCGATAGATTTGGCTACTGCTTTTGAAGCTGTCGGTCAACATGCCGAGGGCAAAATAAGTGATGCAGAACTTTACGAGATAGAGTGTGAGGCTTGTCCATCCGGGGGAAGCTGTTCTGGCATGTTTACGGCAAACTCCATGAATACTCTATGTGAAGCCATGGGAATTGCGCTCCCAGGAAATGGAACTATCTTGGCTATGACGCCTGCTCGTATTGAGTTAGTGAAAAAAGCTGCTAAAAGAGTTGTTGAGATGGCTAAAGCAGATGATCCAAAATATAATATTCGCAATGTTTTAAATGAAAAAGCCATTCATAACGCTTTTGTTGTTGACATGGCGATGGGCGGAAGTTCAAATACAGTTCTTCACATGTTAGCTATTGCAAAAGAGGCTGAAGTTGATTTTCCAATAGAAAAAATTAATGAAATCGCTGACAATGTAGCACATATTGCAAAAATTTCTCCTTCTCTCTCGACTGTTCACATGGATGATATTAACCGTGCCGGCGGTGTGAATGCTGTTATGAAAGAGGTGAGCCGTCGTGGTGGAATGCTTCATCTTGACAATTTGACTGTAACGGGTGAAACTCTTGGAGAGCGAATAGCAGATGCAAAAATTCTAGATGAAACTATTATTCATACAAACGAAAATGCTTACTCTAAAGTAGGTGGTCTATCGATTTTATTCGGAAATCTAGCTACTGAGGGTGCGGTTGTGAAAACTGCAGGTATCACTGGAAACATGAGACAATTTAAAGGTAAAGCAATTTGTTTTAACTCTCAACAACAAGCACTTGCCGGGATTATGGCTCACAAAGTAAAATCTGGCGATGTTGTAGTTATTCGTTATGAGGGTCCAAAAGGCGGTCCTGGTATGCAAGAGATGCTTGCACCAACTTCACTCATTATGGGAATGGGTCTTGGTGAGAGTGTTGCACTTATCACAGACGGTCGCTTTTCTGGAGCTACGCGTGGAGCAAGTATAGGTCATATTTCCCCTGAGGCTGCAGAGGGCGGTTTAATTGCACTTGTAGAAGATGGCGATGAGATTGAGCTTGATGTTGATACTCATTTACTGCAACTCAATGTAAGTGAAGATATGATTGAAAAAAGAAGAGCTAACTGGAAACCTCATAAAAATGAGGTAAAATCCAAGTGGTTAAAGCGTTATGCACTCTTAGTTTCTAACGCTTCAAACGGCGCAGTTTTAAAGACTGAGCTATAAAATATCTTGGCATGTGGAACTTATTTTTAAGTTTCTACATGCCAAGAAAGAAACTTAAATAAGGATTATAAATTTTGAATGCAATCGCAATAAAACATAATGATGAAATAATTGATTTACAAACTGCCAAAGAACTTGGATTTGAAGGAGAACAGATACTCCTTGATAACTCACCTGATTCTTTAGAAGTTCTTCGTCACTCGACGGCTCACTTGATGGCTCAAGCTATAAAGTCACTCTACCCAGATGCAGAGTTTTATGTTGGACCAACCGTAAAAGAGGGATTTTATTATGATTTTAAAACTTCGCACGAGATAGGTGAGGGAGATTTAAAAAATATTGAAAAAGAGATGCTTTCTTTTGCTAAAAAGAAATACGAAATTGAAAAATATGATATTTCTATAGAAGAAGCAAAAGAGAAGTTTAAAAATGACCACCTGAAACTGGCAGTAATGGAAAGAATTCAAGGCGATAGAGTTTCTATTTATAAACAAGGCGAGTTTGAAGACCTTTGCCGTGGTCCTCACTTGCCAAATATCGGATTAATTCGTTATTTCAAACTTATGAAAATAGCGGGTGCTTACCTTGGAGGTGATTCTAAAAACGAGGTTCTGACGCGTATTTACGGTATCGCTTTTGCCGATAAAGAGGCGTTAAAAGCTCACTTAGACATGATTGCCGAAGCTGAAAAAAGAGACCATAGAAAACTTGGTAACGAGATGAAACTTTTTACTTTCCGTGAAGAGGTAGGTGCCGGTTTTCCTATCTGGCTTCCTGCCGGTGGAAGACTTCGTGCAAGATTAGAATCACTCCTGTTTAAAGCACATCGTAAGCGTGGTTATGAGCCTGTTCGTGGCCCTGAAATGCTTAGAAGTGATTTATGGAAAACATCCGGTCACTATCAAAATTATGGTGAAAACATGTACTTCACAAACATAGATGAGCTTGAGTTCGGTGTAAAACCGATGAACTGCGTTGGGCATATTAAAGTATATGAAGAGGAGTTGCACTCCTATCGTGACTTGCCACTCAAATATTTCGAATATGGTGTGGTTCACCGCCATGAAATGACGGGTGCACTTCATGGACTTTTCCGTGTTCGAGAATTTACTCAAGATGATGCACATATTTTTTGTACATCTGAGCAGATTGAAGAGCAGATTATAGAAGTTGTTGATTTTGTCGATAAGATAATGAGCACATTTGAGTTCAACTACAAGATGATGATTTCTACTAAACCTGCCAAAGCTGTCGGAAGTGATGAAGTGTGGGAAATTTCAACTCAGGCACTTAAAAATGCCATGAACAAAAATAACCTTCCATATGAGATAGACGAGGGTGGCGGAGCTTTTTACGGTCCAAAAATTGACATAAAAATTACGGACGCAATCGGTCGTGAGTGGCAGTGTGGAACGATTCAGTTAGATTTTAATTTGCCTGAGCGATTTGAGCTTCAATATAATGGTGAAAATAACGATAAAATACAGCCAGTAATGATTCACAGAGCAATTCTTGGTTCATTTGAGCGTTTTATAGGTATTTTGACTGAGCATTATGCCGGTGAATTCCCGATGTTTATTGCTCCTACACAAGTTGCAATTGTTCCGGTTGCAGATACACATAAAGAGTATGCTAAGGAATTATCAGATAAACTTATCGACATTGGTGCTGATAGTGAGATATTCGCGAAAAATGATTCTTTAAATAAAAGAATTAGAACAGCCGAAAAAACGCGTGTTCCGATGATAGTTGTGATAGGCGACGAAGAAATTGCAGGAAAAACCGTAGCAATTAGAGACCGTCGAACGAGGGAACAATACAATCTAAGCGAAAAAGAATTTTTATCGCTTATACAAACTAAAATAAATGAGGTAAATTTTTGAGTAAAAAAACTGACCGTGTCATAATGAATGATGATATCCGTGTATCTGAGGTGCGATGTAATGTTGATGGAGCAGAGTCTTTAGGGATTATTTCTACTGATGAAGCTATGGCAAAAGCAAATGAACTTGGATTAGATTTAGTTTTGATAGCTCCTGAGGCTAAACCACCTGTTGCAAAGATAATGGATTACGGCAAGTATAGATATCAAGAAGAGAAAAAGCAAAAGGAGCAGAGAAAAAATCAGACCAAAGTAGATGTAAAAGAGATTAAACTGTCTGTTAAAATTGCCGAGAATGATGTTAACTATAAAGTAAAGCATGCAAGAGAGTTTTTAGCAGAAGGCAAACATGTAAAATTTCGTGTCTTCTTAAGAGGTCGTGAAATGGCGAATCCAGACGCTGGAAGGGATGTTCTTTTAAGAGTTTGGGAAATGGTTGAAGATGTCGGAGTTATGGATAAAACACCTCGCTTTGAGGGTCGCTACTACAACATGCTTGTTCTTCCTAAATAGATAAATATCTTTATAAACATAATTTCCACATGCCAACTTATTGAGTTGGCATGTAGAAAAAGCTAAAATTCTATTTAAGAATTTTAGCTTTTATATCTTCCTCTTCCATACTTTGAGCCACATATTTCACAACTATAAGATTTTCTGTTTCATTTATGTACCACTCTGCAATGTGTTCATGTTCTAAATTTTCCAACTTATCCATGTCAACACTCTCTTGAGGGACAAAAAGATGTGAATATCTTGTAGGATTCTGTAGTCTTAAAGTCCATAAAAACCATAGAGTTGCAATAATTGCGACAGAAATACCTATCGTTTCTCTATCGCTTATATCCAAAAATAAGCCGGCTAAAGTACCACCCAAAAAAGTCGTAAAATAGGAAACAGAGTTTGAGATACCTAAGGCTGCCCCTTTTTGATGAACCTTTGCAAATTTACTAATCATTGATTGAACTAGGGGTTCCATCATGTTAAATGCAATAAAAAACATTACAACGCCAACGATGAAAATAGTACTATCATTTGTAAGCCCCATAACTAAAAAAGAGCCAATAAAGAAAAGAATTGAGATTAAGAATATCTCCTTAGGTTTGTTCTTTTTTTCTCCAAATACAGCCGCTGGTCCCATTGCTATAAGACCTAAAAGCATAGCAGGAAGATAAGCCATATAAAGGTCAGACTTGTGCCAATTAAAATCCTCACCTGTTAAAATAATAGGAATCAGTACAAATGCCACAGTCATAAGACCTTTTTGCATGCCATTGATAATAATCATATTAAGCAGATTGGAATCTTTTAGAATATCACTTATTTTTGATTTATCATGGTATATATGTCTAATTCTTGGAGGAGTAGGAACTTTTGTAAATAGAAGTAGCATGGCAAAAACCGACAATACGGCAGTTATAATAAAGAGAGAGTTTACTCCATATTTAGCGCCTACAACAGGACCGATTCCCATGCCAAGTGCAAAACTTACGGCAATAGTCGCTCCCATGATTGCCATGGCTTTTGCTCTGTTCTCCTCTTCAACCAAGTCGGAAATCATAGCAGTAATTACAGCACCAATTGCACCGGCACCTTGAAGAAATCTTCCTATCATAAGAGTGTATATATCAGTTGAATAGGCACAAATAATTGAACCTGCAAAAAAGATTATAAGACCTAATAAAAGAGTAGGTTTTCTGCCTATTTTGTCACTCATAGTTCCAAAAGGAACTTGAAAAATAGCTTGCGTTAGCGCATAACCTCCAACAACAACACCAACTAAAAATGGTGTTGCACCTTGAAGTTCCATCGCATAAACTGATATTACAGGCAAAACTAAAAATAGACCTAAAAATCTAAGAGAGAGAATTGCAGAGAGTGGAAAAACTTTTTTAAACATGAGTTGTCCTCTATTTTAGTATATAATGTCGCGATTATATTTAAAAGAGGCTTACATAAAAAAGCTTTTTTCGCAATAAGTTAAAATTTTAAAGATAAATAGAGGGGAAGCCACTTTGAAGTTAGTTTTGGCAACATCAAATAAAGGGAAAGTCAAAGAGATTAAAGCACTATGTAAAGAGTATGAGGTTGTTCCCTACAGTGAGCTAATGGATGAGTTTGAAATAATAGAAGATGGTGGCACTTTTAAAGAGAATGCCCTCATAAAAGCAAGAGCAGTTTTTAATGCCTTAAATGATAAAAATATTATAGTTATTGCTGATGACAGCGGGATAAGCGTGGATGTGTTAGGCGGCGAACCAGGAATTTACAGTGCTAGATATGCAGGTCAAAATGCAAACGATAAAGAGAACCTCAATAAACTGATAATTGAAATAAAAGCCAAAAATGTGACTTCATCACCTGCTTACTACACGGCAGCAATTGCTATAGTTACAGCTACTAGCGAATATAGTGTTCATGGCTGGATGTATGGAATTGCAATAACAGAAGCTGCCGGTAATGGAGGCTTTGGTTATGATCCGATGTTTATACCGCTGGGGTATGATAAAACTTTGGGTGAATTAGAAGAGAACATTAAGCAAAAACTTTCACACAGAGCAAAAGCTTTAGCACTTGCTAAGACTATTTTATCCACAATCTAAAGAGTGATATCGAGATACAAAAAGAGAGAATTTAAGTTTTTTAGATATAATTCGAGACTTTAAAATATACTAATTATAGGAACTATTTAATGTTACTTTTCACTCCTGGCCCAACTCCAGTACCGCAAAATGTTCGTAATGCAATGTCTGATGAGACGATGCATCACCGCACTCCAGAATTTGAAGCTATTTTTGAAAAGACAAGAAAGCATCTTTTTAATCTTTTTAAAAGTGACGAGGTAGTTATGCTCTCATCAAGCGGAACGGGTGCCATGGAAGCGGCTGTAATCAACCTATGCCATAACACTCTTCTGAATGTTAACTCAGGAAAGTTCGGTGAGCGCTTTGGAAAAATAGCAGTAGCGAATGGACTTAAAAGTGTTGAAATTAAAAATGAGTGGGATACGGCGGTAAATGTAAGTGAAGTCGTTGAAGCCATTAAAAATAACAGTGATATAGACGCAATAGCAATACAAATAAGTGAGTCAGCAGGAGGACTTCGCCATCCGGTTGAAGAGATTGCAAAAGCGGTTAAAGAGATTAATCCAAATATTATTATTATAGCTGATGGAATTACTGCGGTTGGAGTGGAAAAAATTGATATTACAGATATTGATTGTCTAATTGCAGGAAGTCAAAAAGCACTTATGCTCCCTCCAGGGCTATCAATTTTAGGACTTAGTAATAAAGCTTTAGAGAAGATAGGAAGCGGAAAAGGCTACTATTTTAACTTAGCGACAGAGATTAAATCACAAAGAAAAAATACAACGGCTTGGACAGCGGCTACTACTCTCATTATAGGTCTATTGGAAATTTTTGAAACAATAGAAAGAGATGGCGGTTTGGATAAACTTTATAAAGATACAGCTTTAAGAGCAGAAGCAGTTCAATTTTCGCTAGAGGCGATAGGCTTACATATATATCCAAAAACTCCGGCTAAATCTATGACAACCATTGTCGATAAAGATGCATCAGCTATTAGAAAAATGTTAAAAAATGAGTTTAATGTAAATTTAGCCGGTGGACAGGATCACTTAGAAGGCAAAATTTTTCGCATAAATCAGATGGGATTAATTCCTGTTTATGAGATGGCATGGGTTGTTAATTCTATAGAGTTGGCGCTGAGTAGACTTGGACGCAGAGCTTATGATGGAAGAGCAAATAAAATTTTAAATCAAACACTTTTTGAAAATAAAGAAGTTAAGTAATGTTTGAAAAAAGGTTGGTGTATAAATGATTCTGGAACATGAAATACCAAACGGTTCTAAACTCTACTTTGGCAAATCTGCTAAAGTTAAAAGAGAAATAGAAAGAGTCGCTAGTGAAATACTCTATGCTAACGATTTTGAAGAGATAGTTACTCCAGTATTTTCTTATCACCAACATCTTAGCATTGCGAACGAACGAGAGTTAGTCAGAGTAAATGATGCCAAAAATAACAACATGAGTTTAAGAGCAGATTCTACTATTGATGTTGTTAGAATTATTGATAAAAGATTAGGACGAAACACAGAGCATAAAAAATGGTTTTATATTCAGCCTGTTTTTCGTTACCCATCCATAGAGCAGTATCAAGTCGGTGTTGAGTTTATGGGTGAAAAAAAGCTCTCATCTGTTATGAAAATAGCGGTTAGCATACTTGATAAACTTGAGTTAAAACCATTAATCCAGATTTCGAATATGAAAATACCGCAAATATTAACTTCTCTTTTTGATGAGCTAAGTATTGATGACTTTCGCCATATAAACATAGAAAAGTTTTTGAACCTAAAAGTAAAATGGCTAGAAAAACTTGTCTATCTTCAGCATGTAGAACAGATAGATGAACTTTTAGAAATGGTACCAAATGAGATAAAGACAGAGCTTCAAAAAATGAAAGAGTTGTGCTCAGAGATGTCATGTGAAAGTAGCGTTTTGGCTCCGATGTACTATGCAGAAATGCTCTATTATGATGAACTCTTTTTTAGAGTTATACATAAAAATGAAGTATACGCGCGCGGTGGAAGATATAAAAATGAAGAGTTAACTTCTGTAGGTTTTGCAATCTATACAGATACACTTTGCGAAGCACTTACTAAATAATAGATTATGGAAAAAAGAGGAATAATGAAGGCAGATTTAATTGTAGGCATCCAATGGGGTGACGAGGGAAAAGGGAAGATAGTTGATAGGCTTGCCAAAGAGTATGACATGGTTTGTAGAAGTCAAGGCGGTCACAATGCCGGTCATACTATTTGGGTAGATGGTGTAAAGTTTGCACTTCACCTTATTCCCTCAGGTGTTTTGAATCCTAAAGCAATAAATGTTGTAGGCAATGGCGTTGTGCTCTCTCCTGAGTCTATCATAAAAGAGATGGTTCAATTTGAAGGGTTGGAGGGTCGTCTTTTTATCTCAGATAAAGCACACTTAAATCTTCCGTATCACTCTCTGATCGACCAAGCTCGCGAAAAACTAAAAGGCGACAAGGCTATCGGTACAACAGGAAAAGGAATTGGACCTGCATACTCTGATAAAATTAATCGTATTGGTTTTAGAGTTGGTGAACTTTTAAATCCGGCTAAACTTTGTGCTTCAATATTGGGCTATTTTGAACAAAACAGAGCTATGTTTGAAATACTTGAAATTAGCACACCAAAAAAAGATGAACTTTTAGCAGAGCTCGAAGGCTACAAAGCTAAATTGGCTCCATTTATTACTGACACGACTCAGATGATATGGAACGCACTCGATAACAATAAAAGAATTCTTTTAGAGGGTGCGCAGGGAACAATGCTAGACATTGACCATGGAACCTATCCCTATGTAACTTCAAGCGCAACTGTAAGTGCCGGTGCATGTACAGGTCTTGGAATTAATTCTAAAGACATTGGTAAAGTGACCGGCATAGTAAAAGCTTACTGTACGCGTGTCGGTAATGGACCATTTCCAAGTGAAGATTTAGGTGAACATGGTGCGATTCTTCGTAAGCAAGGACATGAGTTTGGCACTACAACCGGGCGTCCGAGAAGATGTGGCTGGTTTGATGCAATCGCTACAAAATATGCAAGCCGACTCAACGGATGTGACGAGTTGGCACTTATGAAACTTGATGTTCTTGATGGATTTGCTGAAGTAAAGGTTTGTGTAGCTTATGAGCTTAATGGCAAAGAGATAGATTACATGCCAGCAAATTTAGAGGATGTAAAACCGATCTACAAATCATTTAAGGGTTGGGATAAGTCTGTCGGTGCTAGAACGCTTGAAGAGCTGCCAAAAGAGGCTAGAGATTATATCTTGGCAATAGAAGAGATAACAAAAACAAAAGTAGGCATTATATCTACTTCACCGGAAAGAGATGACACTATAATCCTATAAGAGGCATAAGAAAATGAAAACTCGTTTTAGCTCTTTAGTAACTTTAAAAAAAAGTACTATGGATAAGAGTGAACGAGTTGTGCAAAAAGCAAATGCAGATTTAAATAGTGCTTCAATCGCGCTTGATCTCTCATATAAATCCCTAGAGAATATTGATTTACCAAAAAGTGGAAGTATGTCTCAGATGATAGCCAACAGAACACTATTGCACTCCCAAAGAGATGTAATAAAACATAATCAAGAGTGGGTGGAGTTTTCAAAAAATCAAGTTCATCTAGCCAGAGAGCAACTAAAATCTGATATGATAGAGCATGAAAAATTTAAGTATTTAGAACTTGAAGAGATTAAAATAATACTTAAAAAAAGAAAAATCGAAGAAGCAAAAATTTTAGATGAAGTTGCTCTTATGACACATGCCAGAAAAAGCAACATATAAAGGTTAATGAATGAAAATTCTATTATTTCTCGTTGTAACGCTTTCATCCTTGTTTTCTCTGCAAACTAGTGAAAAACTATTTGAGTGCACAGAAATATTTAAAGAGAGAAAAAGTGAACTTCTTGTAGAGCTAGAGAGAATAGATGAACAAAAACAGGCGCTTGATGCTTTAAAATCTGCAACAGAAGAGCTGTTAAAAAAAAGAGAAATTCAGATAACTCAAAAAGAGGAAAGTGTAAATAACAAACTGAAAGAAATTTCTCAAAAAGAGGAATCTATAAAGTCAATGCTGAGTAAAAATGAAGAGACGTTAAAAGAGATTAAAGATCTGAAAATGAATAATATCTCACAAACATTTGCTAAAATGAAAGCAGCGTCTGCAGCAGCTATTTTGTCAGATATGAATGCTACAGAAGCTATAACAATATTGGGCTCGCTCCAACCAAAAACAGTTGGTCAAATATTAACAAAAATGGATGCTAAAAAAGCATCAGAATTGACAGCAATTTTAAGCAAATAGCCGTTCGCAAATTCAGCCCTAATTGTATCTTTACCTTAGTTATTGTAAAATACAAAAATTCATTTTAACAAGCAGGGTCTATTCATGAAAATATCACTAAAAACTGTACCGCATATATCTAATAAGATTGCAATTGATTTAAACCTTAGTGGTGCAGTAACTATGACAAAAGGGCTTGAAGCCGTCGCACATGAAGCAGAAAAAATATTGACAGACACTATAAAAAAAGAGCTGGCACTTGAAGAGAAAGTACATGAGATATGTGAAGAGAATGAAGAAGAGATAGATTTTATGCTGGTAGATGAGAGACAACTATTCTTTATGATTAAAAAGAAATTAGCCCCTGAATTCGGTGTGATTTTAAATTATGAAGAGAGATATTCAGACATATCGCATAAAATATTAGATGAGCTTTATGAAGAAGATTTAATTCACTTTGAAGTAACAGAAAATAGAATTAAAAATATTATATACAATGCGATAACATCATTTATAGCTGACAGTTCACAAATTGAAGACGCTGTTATGACTAAAATTAGAAGTTATAAGAAAAAATATATTCCCGGAACGGATGAATTTGATATTTTACATGAAAACTTATATAGAGAAGAGTTGACAAAAAGGGGTATGGAATAATGAGTAAAATCTGGATATATCTGGAAAACGGCACTTTTTTAGAAGCTAAAAGTTTCGGTGCTGAGGGTACGAGCGTAGGCGAAATAGTTTTTAATACATCTTTGAGCGGTTATCAGGAGATTATGTCTGACCCCTCTTATGCCGGACAGTTTGTTACCTTTACAATGCCGGAGATTGGTAATGTCGGCGTAAATGAGCAAGACATGGAGAGTAGCAAGGCACATGCAAAAGGCATGATTGTCAGAAAATATCAAGAGAGATATTCAAATTTTAGAGCAGAGAACTCTTTAAAAAGTTTCTTACTAAAATACAATATTATTGGAATTTGCGATATAGATACTAGGTTTTTAACTAAAATGATTAGAACTGAGGGCGCTATGATGATGATAGCCTCCACAGTTATTAGCGATAAAACAGAACTCAAAAAGATTTTAGAAAGCTCACCGAGAATTGAAGATGTGAATTATATTGAGCAAGTCAGTACAAAAAAAGCGTATAAGCATGGAAGCGGAACCTACTCTCAAACTGCATTTGAATATGAGGTTGCATCGGTTCCAGAGGCAAATATAGCAGTCATAGATTTTGGTGTAAAAAGAAATATTTTAAATGAACTAGTTCAGGCTAAAATGGCGGTGGAAGTTCTTCCTAATGATTTTAGTGCAGATGAATTAATTAGCAGATATAAAGCTAAAGATTTAGATGGTGTATTTTTATCCAATGGTCCAGGCGACCCGCTTGTGTTAAAAAAAGAGCAGGAGCAGATAAAAAAACTTATTGCTGCAAAAATACCGATGTTCGGAATTTGTTTGGGACACCAACTTCTCTCAATTTCTCATGGATATGATACTTTTAAACTTAAGTTTGGGCACCACGGCGGAAATCACCCGGTAAAAAATGAAAAAACAGGTTTAGTAGAAATTACCGCACAAAACCATAATTATAATGTGCCTGACAATATAGTAGAGATAGCAGAAGTAACACATACCAACCTTTTTGACAATACGATAGAGGGTTTAAAATACAATGACTCTCCAATCTTCTCTGTTCAACACCATCCAGAGTCGAGTCCCGGACCGAAAGAGAGCAGATATATCTTCAACGAATTTCTCTCTCTGATTAAAAGATAATAAACTTACTTTTAATAGATTAAGGTAATCTTCTACCTTAATCTCAACAATAAATATTTCTCACTTAAAAAAATTTATAAAACTCCAAAAGTAAACAAGAAAATAACATATATCAAGATTTATTACGAATTTAACACAAATTAAGATTACTTAAACAATTGTATTGATACTATACAAGGTTAATTAGTTTAATTAATTTATATTCGATTAATTAGGCAAATTGCTTTGAATCTTTAAGGAGGCTATATATGGAGAATCGTCCATTAGAGTACGACTACACAGTTGCTAAGATGTTCATGTTTACAACAATTGCGTTAGGAATTGTTGGTATGCTCATCGGTGTAATATTAGCATTTGAGCTTGCTTTTCCAGAGGTTAACACAATCTTGGGTCAAGGGTTAGCTGAATATACTAACTACAGTCGTCTTCGTCCACTGCATACTGATGCAGTTATTTTCGGGTTTACTTTAAGTGGTATTTGGGCTACTTGGTATTATGTAGGTCAGCGTGTATTAAAAGTGTCAATGGCAGAATCAAAATTTTTGATGTTCATTGGTAAATTACATTTTTGGTTATATATAGTTGGTGTTGTAGCAGTTGTTGCATCACTGTTTTTAGGTATTACAACTTCAAAAGAGTATGCTGAATTTGAATGGCCGATAGATATTGCTATCGTTGTTGTTTGGGTACTATTTGGTGTAAGTATATTTGGTCTTATCGGTATTCGCCGTGAGAAGTCATTATACATTTCAGTTTGGTACTATATAGCTTCTTTTTTAGGTATAGCAATGCTTTATCTATTTAACAATATGGAAATTCCTACAATGTTAGCAACTAATGCTGCCGGCGAATCTGGAATTGGTAATTGGTGGCATTCAGTTTCAATGTATGCCGGTACTAATGATGCTCTTGTTGAGTGGTGGTATGGTCATAATGCAGTTGCATTTGGTTTTACAGTGCCTATTGTTGCGATGATTTACTACTTCTTACCGAAAGAATCAGGTCAAGCAATCTACTCATATAAATTATCATTACTCTCTTTTTGGGGCTTAATGTTTGTTTATTTATGGGCTGGTGGACACCACTTGTTATATTCAACTGTTCCAGATTGGATGCAAACTATGGGTTCTGTCTTCTCAGTAATCCTTATTCTTCCATCATGGGGTTCTGCAATCAATATGCTTCTTACAATGAAGGGTGAGTGGCAGCAAGTTGCAGCGTCTCCATTGATTAAATTTATGGTTCTTGGTTCTACATTCTACATGTTCTCAACATTAGAAGGTCCAATTCAAGCGATTAAATCAGTTAATGCGATTGCTCACTTTACTGACTGGATTGTTGGACATGTTCATGATGGAACTCTTGGTTGGGTTGGATTTATGATTATGGCAGCACTTTATCACATGGCACCTCGTGTGTTCAAAAGAGAGATTTACTCTAAGTCATTAATGGTATCTCAGTTCTGGATTCAAACATTAGGTGTTGTTTTATACTTCACTTCTATGTGGATTGCCGGAATTACTCAAGGTATGATGTGGCGTGCTCACGATGAATTCGGTAACCTAGCTTACTCATTTATCGATACGGTTACAGTTTTACATCCATACTATGCTATTCGTGGTGTTGGTGGTTTATTATACTTAGTTGGTTTCTTGATGTTTGCTTATAACATCTATAAAACTATGTCTGCTCGTCCTGTTGAAGAGTCTGAGCTACAAAATGCTTCGCCTATGGGCGCTTAATAGAAAGGATTTAATATGTTTCATTGGTTAGAAAAACATCCGTTCTTTTTTGCGGTAGGTATATTTGTAACGATTGCTTTCGCTGGTTTGGTGGAAATACTTCCAAACTTTGCACAGGCTTCTCGTCCTGTAATCGGTACAACACCTTACTCTACTTTAGAGTTAGCGGGTCGTCATGTTTATATTAAAAATAGTTGTAATGCATGTCATTCACAATTAGTTCGTCCATTTAAATCAGAAACTGACCGTTATGGTCACTACTCATTAAGTGGTGAGTATGCGTATGATAGACCATTTCTTTGGGGTTCAAAAAGAACTGGTCCAGATTTAATGAGAGTTGGTAATTATAGAACTACTGACTGGCATGAAAATCACATGAAAAGTCCTTCAGGTGTTGTTCCGGGTTCAATTATGCCTGCATACACTTGGATGTTCAAAAATAATGCAGATATAAATACTGCTTATGCAGAACAGTTAACTGTTGCTCAGTTCTTTTCTACTCCTTATAACAAACCGGTTCCTATGAAAGATGGGTCAACTAAAGTTGTTAAAATGGGAGCTAGTACAGCTGAAGCAAACGCTTTAGCATTAGCTGAAGCAAAAGTTATAGCAGCGGATATGAAAGATCAAGATGTAAAAGATGCAGTTGCAAACGGTCAGATTCCTGAAATCGTAGCATTAATTGCATACATGAACAGTCTTAAATAGTAGAGGTTTGTAGTGAATATTGCAGAACTTCAGGCTTATGGTTACTTCGCACTAGTTTTACTTCTAGTAGTTGTACTTTATAGTTATATATATCATCTATACAGTACAGACAAGAAAAAAGGTGGTCATGATTATGAAAAATTCAGCAATATGGCACTAAATGATGATATAGGTGATGCTCCGGTAACACCTATGTCTGATGATAAAGAGAAATAGGAGAGATATATGAATAAGCTTTATCTTGGGGGAATTATCTTTACCGCTCTAATGTTACTGTTCACTTACATGTCAGTGACCGGTTCAGAGGGTGGTTTACATGGTGATATCGTCAACATGCTTGCAGTTGCGGGTGCAGTAGCACTTGTTATTATTACAGTTTTTGTAGTAACCAAGTATGTTCGTCAAATGCAGACAGATACTGCTGATGGTCAGTTAGCTGATGAGAAGTGGGATGGTATCGGTGAGTATTTAAACGAGTTACCAATGGGTTGGGCAATTATGTTCTTCCTTCTAATTGTTTGGGGTATGTGGTATTTTACCGTAGGTTACCCTTTAAATGCATATTCACAAATTGGTGAATACAATGAAGATACAGCTGCACATAATACTAAATTTGAAGCAGAATATGCATCAATTACTGGTGACAGATTAGTAGAAATGGGTGAATCTGTTTTCTTAGCAGAGTGTAAAGTTTGTCACGGTATTAATGCTGATGGTATTGAGGGTAAAGCTGCAAATCTTAATAAAAGAATTGAAGCTAAATCTGTTAAGCATGTAATTGCAAACGGTTCAAACAATCATTTACTTGGTATGGAAATGCCAATGCCTGATCGTAACGGTCTTTTCAACGCTAACACTAGCGCTTTAATTACTGATGCTGAGATTGATACAGTTGCCGCTTATGTTGCAAATGGAATGACTGGAGCTGGTGCTGAAGTATTTGCCGGTGTTTGTTCTTCATGCCACGGTGCAGATGGAAAAGGTATGGATTCAGTTGCTCCGAATATAGCTTCATTTTCTCCAGCACTTGTTGGAAATGTACTTGCACATGGTAAAAAAGGTGCAATCGGTGAAATGCCTAAGTTTGATAGACTTAATGCTAAGCAAAAAGAAGCTGTTGGTGCATACATCACTAACTTAAGTAAATAAGGAGATTAGCATGAATGAAAATAGAAGTGTTTTTGCTCTTGATGGTATTACAGGTATGTTAATCGCAACTGTATTATTGCTCACAATCCTAGCTGGTCTTACAGTTTTAGGTCTTGGCGTGCAAAATGCAAATGCTGCTAACTATTACGATATTAAAGATGAACAATCAATTAAGATGTTTAGCACAGAAAACGCTAACCATCTAGTTGACGTGAAGTAAAGGAGTAAGTAATGGAAAAATTGATTTCACTTAGCCTAGTAATTATGGCCGCTTATACTCTTTTTGTGGTGTTAACACCTAATCACCTTTATATCGGTTAGGAAGATTTCATTGAAATTTTCAAGAGGGCTTGCGGCCCTCATCCTCACACTATTTTTTCATACAACACTCACAGCAGAATATTTATATAAAGATGAACTTATTCTTAATCCTAAATTTAATGCAGAAGTTGAAAAACTCGGATCCGAACTACATGATAAAACCGGCATATCATTAAGACTTTTGATGCTTAGGGAGTTACCACATGGCATAAATATAGTCGAATATGAAAAAGAGCTTTTAAAAGAGTTCAGTGAACCTACAATTCTACTTACTTTTTCAGAGTTAGATTCACAAGTTGATATATTGGCAAACGATGCCTCTTTATATGAGTATTTTAATAAAAAACAGGTTTTAAGTCCTGTTGCATCTCCGGTTCAAGCTTTTTTGATGGCTGTACTATATAGTAAAAGTTTTGAGAGTTTTAAAGAGTTGATGAGTAATTCTGATGGTACAATTTTGCCTCTTCTTGCTGGAAAAGCGAAAGATGGTGAAACTTTGGGTAAATATTCAGCTGCTATGTTTAATGGATATTCTGATATCGCTGAACAGATAGCTTCAAGCAAAAATACAGTTTTAGAAAATGCTGCCGGTAATGCAAATAAGAACACAATGTTACTTATTAAAACACTGTTCTATGGTTTTATTTTGTATATGCTATTTGTGTACTTTAAAAGAAAATTATATATAAGAAGGCAAAAGCTTGAACAAAAATAGCGGAAAAATTTGGCCCTATGCAATTAGTATATCGATTGCACTGATATTTGGAGCTGCTGTTGCAACGGTTGTAATTGCAACTTCATCACCGGTTGAGAAAAGTGACGCGTATATGATGGATTACCATGAAGCGGATGCTAAAGCAAATGAGCTTATAGAAGCTCGCATAGCGTTTGACAAAAAATACAAAATCGAATATATCACTGATTCTCTCAATTGTAATGGCAGTGTAGTTAAGTATAAAGTAAGTGATTTGAACTCCAATAAAGTGAGTGATGCAAATATCACAGTGGTGGTTACTAGACCGGATAGTCATCAATTTGACAGAGAGTTAAGTAATCCAACCATAGAAAATGGCGTTTACTCATTCGATTCTATCAACCTTGAAAAAGAGGGTAGATGGGATATTATGGCTAAAGTAAGCGTCGGTGATTTGCAAAGATATTACAATGTCAAAGCAGATACCAGAGTTAAAGAGGCTTTCGAATATTAAGTGTTATGAAAGCTATTCATGTATTAGTCAAAATAAATAGATGAATGAAAAAACAGTAGTTCTACCTTCCGCTCGTGCCATAAGGCATGAGCAGCTTCTTATCAAAGAATCAACACTTTTCTTACCAAATTACATAACAATGTCAGAATTCATAACCAAGCTCTGCATAGTGAAAGATTTTAAAATCGCAGATGAAGACAGCAGAGTTTTGCTGCTTTTAGAAGCATCCGATTTTAGCTCATTTAAAAATCTGCAAATAGAGAGAAACTTTTTTACATTTACAAAAAACTCCACTTACATTTTTAAGTTTTTTGAAGAGTTGAGCGCTGAAATGTATGACATCACGAAGCTTGATACTTCCGATATTTATGCCGAGTATGAGGAACATATAGCCATACTCCAAGAGCTTTATAAAAGATATGAAACACTTTGCAGTGAGCGAAAAATATTAGATAGGATTTTTTTACCAAAGCTCTATAAGTTTAATACAGAGTTTGCAAAAATCAATAAAAATATTGAACTCCATATCGAAGGGCATTTGACAAACTTTGAGTTGGAACTTCTCCTAAAATGTTGCGACTTTTGCAGTGTAAATCTCGTTTTTAGCACTTCTGCGTTTAATACAAAGATGCAGAGTAAACTCCTAGATTTAGGCATAGAATTAGAGAATAATTTTAAATACGATATATCACTGAATTCAAAAACAATCATTAAAAAAATAGAAATAAATAGAAATAAAAATATCAGCTGTGAATCGTTTAGCGAGTCAATTTTACAAGTTGCATTTATAAAGAAAAAAGTTTATGAGTTTATAAAAAAAGGGTTGAATGCTGAAAATATTGCAGTCATTTTACCAGATGAAAAAACGGCACAAATATTAAAAACATTTGATGATAATTCAAATTTTAACTTCGCCATGGGTGAGCCATATTCTAAAACAAAAACATATGAAAAGCTAAACTCCACATGCCAACTCATAGAACAAGACTCAAAGGAGAATGAAGCAAGAGTAGAGAGAGTCGGCGAAGAGCTTTATATGCAGCTTTATAGCATGTATTATAAGAAAGTTTTTGAAGTGGATTTTATAGAGTTCCTAAATCTATATAAAGAGAGCATCGCATCAAAAATAGAGCTAAAAATCTTTGAAGAGGAGATTTATAGCTTTAAAACAGTTATGCCGTACATGCAGGAGATGAGTATAAAATCGCTGATTTCAGTCTTTATGCAGAGGCTCTCAAGCAGAACGATTGATGATGTAAGAGGCGGCAGGATAACTGTCATGGGCGTACTTGAAACGCGCGCAGTGGAGTTTGATGCGGTTATCATAGTCGATTTCAGCGACTCGAATGTTCCAAAGCGTAGCGACAAAGATATGTTTTTAAACACTCAAATAAGAGAGATAGCATCTCTGCCAACCATGAGTGACAGAGAAAATCTTCAAAAACATTACTACCAAATGCTGATAAATCGCTCAAAAGAGGTGGCACTCTCCTATGTAAAATCGAGCGAGAGCAGTGCTTCAAGGTTTTTGAAACAACTCAATATAAAAGAGAATACCATACATGTTGAGCTTGATTACGCAAAAATACTTTTTGAAAGAGCAGTTCCACATACTAAAAGCGATGAAAAAATTGTGGGTGCGTATAATTTTCGAGATAAAAAACTCTCAAGCACGAAGCTAAAAACCTTTTTAACATGTAAACGAAAGTTCTACTACAAATATATAAAAAATATCTCTTCGCATGAAATACCAAAAGATATGCCGCAAGAGTGGGAGATAGGAACAGCAGTTCACCTCGCACTCAAAGAGCTTTACAGCAAAAAAAGCAGCTATCTAAGCGTAGAGGAACTCAAAAAAGATTTGCATAAAGAGCTTGACATAGCATGCGGAAACAATGAGTTAGAGAAGTATCTTATCAGTCTGCAAAAGAGAAGAATGGACACATTTTGCGAAAATGAAGTGCAAAGATTTAAAGACGCTTGGCATGTACAAATGTGTGAAGAACCTTTGACATGCGAGTTTGCAGGATTAACTTTACATGGTGTGATTGACAGAATCGACAAAAGAGGTGATGAGCTTTTTGTCCTCGACTACAAAACAGGTTCCTATCCAATATACACAGCCAAAAATTTCACAGAAGCCACAGATTTTCAGTTAGAGTTTTACTATCTTTTGGCTCAACCATTAGGCAATATTTCGGGGTGTGGATATTACGATTTAAAAGAGTCCAAAATCGTCCATGAAGCATTTTTAGAAGAGAAACTTGCAGTTTTAGAATCTAATATCAAAGATATTCTGGCACATGAAACGCATGAATTTGATAAGTGTGAAGAGTTGAAGAACTGTATTTTTTGTGAGTATAAAATTATTTGTCAAAGAGAGTAGATTTTAAAATGGCATATTTTTTAATGAATATAAATTTTTAAGATAAAATAAATAAATTTTATTCTTAAAGGCTTGAAAATGAGTGTAAACGACAAATACAATATATTAGTGTATGAAATTGCGAAATCTAAAAATGACAACATAAAACCTGAAAGTTTCGGCTTGAATAAGTATGAGTTTAAAAGAATTATTGATGAAATTGAGTTAGATGGTTTGTTTAAAAAAGGTCATTGGATTTTAGGTGGTGGTTATATATTTACAGGTTTAACATTTAAGGGAAGTAATTTTTTAGAGAGTAGTGATAAAAAACAGTACTCTAAGATTGAAAAAACAGAAGTTAATTACAATAATCATATCAATGTTGGTAACAACAGCGGTAATATAATTACTGGCAATAACAATACTATTAACTCTGAATTTAATCAAAAATTAAGCGACCTAATAAATTCTATTGCTACTTCTGATATTCAAGATAAAGAGATGATTTTGCAGGAATTAAACAAAAATAAAAACAATGAAGCTTTATTAAAACAATATACTATGTCATTATTAGGTCGTGGTGCAGAGGTTGCATCAATCATATCTGCAATTGGCGCATTTTTAAGTTGACGAAGTACATGAGGTAAAGCAAAATGAATAAAAATCTAAAAATAAGAAACTCCACAGCAGAATTTTTGATATTTACTTCGCAAAGCGGTGAAGATAGCCTAGAAGTAAAAGTTGCAGATGAGACAGTATGGCTTACTCAAAGGCTTATAGCTGAACTTTTTGGTAAAGCTAGAAGCACAATAGCTGATCATTTGCAAAAAATATTTTCAGAAGATGAACTGGATGAAAAATCAGTGTGTCGGGAATTCCGACACACTGCAGAAGATGGGAAAAGTTATAATACAAAATTTTATAATCTCGATGCAATCATATCTGTAGGATACAGAGTAAACTCAAAAAAAGCGACACAGTTTAGACAATGGGCCACAAGCGTGTTAAAAGAGTTCGCTATAAAAGGGTTTGTGCTAGATAAAAAGAGACTGGAAAATGGTTCATTTTTGGGTGAAGAGTACTTTGAAAAGCTTCTATCTGAAATACGAGAGATACGACTTAGTGAGAGAAAGTTTTATCAAAAAGTTACAGATATTTATGCCACAAGTATTGACTACAACAAAGATGATACTACGACAAAACAGTTTTTTGCTAAAGTTCAAAACAAACTTCACTTTGCAATCCACGGACACACCGCATCGGAACTCATAAAACAAAGAGCAAACAGTGATGCCCAAAATATGGGTTTAACTTCATGGGAGAATGCGCCAGATGGAAAAATCCTTAAAAATGATATAGCCGTAGCCAAAAACTACCTTACCAAAGATGAACTTGATTCGCTTGGAAGAATTGTCAATGCTTATCTGGATCTTGCTGAAAACAGAGCAAAAAGAAATATACCCATGACAATGGAAGATTGGGCTAAACGACTAGATATGTTCTTGGAGTTTGATGATAGAGAAATCTTACAAGATAATGGGAAAATATCGGCAAAGTTGGCTAAAGAGTTTGCACTAAGTGAGTTTGAGAAATACCGAGTAGTTCAGGATAAACTATATAAAAGTGATTTTGACAAAATGGTTGAAGAGTTAGGTAAGTAATGTCATTTATAAATAACCTAGCCTACGAGGCGAGCGCGGGAAGCGGGAAGACTTTTATGCTTGTTGTGCGTTATCTTAGTCTGCTTTATGGGGGTGCAACTCCTTCTAAAATCTTGGCGCTTACTTTTACAAACAAAGCTGCTTTTGAGATGCAGGAGCGAATTGTTTTGACCCTTGAAGAGCTGGAACATCGCGGCGAGCTTGACGAGATTGCACAAGTTACGGGATTGTCAAAAGAACATCTGCTTCAAAACCGTAAAAAGATTCTGGATGAGTTTTTAAACTCAAATACAAAAATTATGACAATCGATAAATTTTTTACCCAAATACTCAGAAAGTTCTCTCTTTACGCCTCTCTGATGCCTGATTTTTTGGTTATGAGTTCACAACATGAGCTGAAACTTCTTTCAAGATTTTTAAAAGAGGTGAGTGTTGCAGGGAAAAAAGAGACTTTGATTACGCTCTCCCTCCAATCTAAAAAGAGACTTGGAGACATATTTGAGTTACTCGATGAGTTTTATATCAAACAGAATGAGCTGAGCCATCTTAAATTTACAAAGCAGGAGTTTTGGCACTACGAAAATGAGGCGATGGATAGCTTTGAAGCACTTAAGAACTTAGTTGAGAACTGTGATAAAGCCTTATCAACCGTTAAAAATGCAGTAGTTGCAGAAAATTTTGATGCACTTTTGGAGAAGAGTTGGCTGGGAAGAGCTTCGCTCAATTACAGCACCTTTTCAAAATGTTTTACCCCCGAGATGGATATTCATCTCCATAAAATTCAAGAAGCCATAAAGAGTTATCAAGAGGCTAAAGAGCAGAACTTTTTTTATGCGCTTAGTGAACTCGTTTCAATCTATGTAAAGTCCAAAAAAGCACTCTACAGCGATGACAGTGAACTCAGTTTTAACGATGTAACGATGCTTGTGCATTATTTGCTAAAAGAGCGTGTGGATAGCGAATTTTTGTATTTTAGGCTTGATTCACAGATAGAACACATGTTGCTCGATGAGTTTCAGGACACAAGCATCTTGCAGTATGAGATTTTAAAACCGCTCATAGAGGAGATAGTCTCAGGGCAGGGGGTCTTCAGTGACGGAAGCTTCTTTTTTGTAGGAGATGTGAAACAGTCTATTTACAGATTTCGCGGCGGGGTGAGTGCCTTGTTTGGCGAAGTGGCGAAGGAGTGCAACACCCATGTAGAGCCGCTTCTTACGAACTACCGCTCACAAAAAGAGATTATCGAGTTTGTAAACAGAGTTTTTAAAAATAAAATTAAAAACTATCTCCCTCAGATAGTAAGAGCGGATGCACAGGGCGGTTTTGTTGAGGTTATTCAAAATGACGAGCTTTTGGAAGAGGCGATTACTCAGGTAAAGCGGCTCATCTCTCTTGGTGCAGAGATGAATGAGATAGCGATTTTATGTGCAACAAACGGCGACGGTGAGGCTACAAAAGAGAAGCTTCAGGAAGAGAAAATTGAAGTTGTAACAGAGACAACTACAAAGCTTATAAATCAAAAGAGCGTAAAAGCCATGCTTGAGTACTTGAAGTATTTATATTTTGAAGAGGAAATATATAAACATAACTTTTTTGCACTCATAAATCAAGAAGTTCAAGAGATAAAAAAAGTCAATTTTACGCATGTTAAACTCTTGGATGTTGTAAAAAAAGCGATTGATGAATATGGACTTTTCAGTGATGATTTTCATCTTATTAGATTCATGAGTGCCATTACAAAATATGCAGATATTGAAGCCCTTCTTTTTGAATATGAAAGGCTTGATATCTCAGCGGCTGCTTCTGATTTGAGAGGTGTAAGGGTTTTAACAATTCACAAATCAAAAGGGCTTGAGTATGAACATGTCATAGTTTTGGATAGAATAAAAAAAGCTCCGCCGGCAAGAGATGCAATCATTTATGAGTATGAGGGAATTGCTCTGAAGAATGTATATCTGCGTACCAAAGGCAGAGACGAGTTGGATGAGAATTATGCAAATGCACTCTTAAAAGAAAAAGCATTGGTGAAAGATGATAGTTTAAACGCTTTGTATGTTGCATTTACGAGAGCAAGAGAAAACCTGTTTGTGATTTTAAAATTAAAAGATTCTGCGTTTGATATTTTAGATTTGGTACCGGCTAGTCACGGAACTCTAGCTTGCAGAAAAAAAATGTTAACTTCTCCAAGCGATACTAATCTTAAACCATTAGAGTACAAACCCCTCTATTACGGAACGCAAAGCGATATTTTAGCTCTTGAAGAGAGTGTGGAAGAGGATCTGAAATCTATTAATTTCGGTCTTGCGATGCACTATATGCTGGAGATGTTAGGCGAATTTAAAACAGAAAATATTCCACATGCTTCGTATTTGATGCTTAATAAATATGGCACAATTTTGGAAGATACAGAGATAGAAGATATTACAAAAAGGGTATCGTTACTCCTGAATTCAAGAGAGTTTATGGCTTTGGTGGACGGCGAGTGTTACAGAGAAAAGGCAGTAAGATATAAAAATAATTTACGCTATATTGACCTTTTGGTACAAAAAAAACCTAAAGAAGCATTGTCTCTTTTTTCTAGCGTCATGTGGAATATAATTGATTATAAAAGTTCATTTGCATATTCGAGTCATCATATAAAGCAGGTGAATTATTATGTTAAAGCTGTTGAAGAAATAACTCATGATGAGGTTGATGGCTATATATGTTATCTTTTGGAAGATGAAGTTAAAGTTATAAAAGTATAAGGAGTAACAATCATGGCAGATAACGAACAAATAATAAAACTATATTCAGAGTTAGCGGAGCAGCCAAATAAAGATTTTGGTTGGAATAAAGGGTTGGATAATGCTAAGGCACATAATTACTTAGATGCATGGTTCGAGAAACTTCCATCAGAGATTTGGAAGTATTGCGCTGCAGTGGGTAATCCTTTTGAGCAGGGAACTATAGAAGAGGGCGTAACAGTTTTAGATTTAGGCTGTGGCGCAGGAGTTGATGTTTTAGTGAGTGCTTTGTTGGTCGGTGAAAAAGGCAGAGTAATAGGAGTAGATATAACTCCTAAAATGGTTCAAAAAGCAAGAGAACATGTAAAGTTGGCAGGCTTTACAAATGTAGAAATTCTAGAGAGCAGTTTTGAAAATCTGGAATTGGAAGATGAGAGTGTTGATGTCGTTATATCAAATGGCGCAATAAACCTCACTCCATGTAAAGAGAGCGTATTTGCAGAGATATATAGAGTTTTAAAGCCGGATGGAAAACTTATGTTTGCAGATATGATAGATATTGCAGAAGAAGAGGCATGTAATACATGTTGCAGTGCTGTTGCAGAGGAAGGCGATTGGGCAAATTGTGTTGCCGGAACACTTAAAAAAGAGAAACTTATTGACATTATGCGCAAAGCAGGGTTCGGTGCTATTGAGTGTACGGGTATTAATCATTACAAAACCTCAGATACGACCTATGGTGCTACATTTAGGGCAAAAAAAATCTCCTCCGACAGACTCAGACAATTACACTGGGATACTATCTTTGAGACAAAAGATTATACGCAGGTGTTATGGCATCAAAACACTCCAACAGTTTCATTGGAACTTATAAACAGTTATGCAAAAAAAGAGGATTTTATAATTGATGTAGGGTGCGGCGCTTCACTTCTTGTCGATAATCTAACTGACATGGGATATAAAAATATCACTCTTCTTGATACTTCTAAAATTTCACTGGATATCGTCAAAAATAGACTTGGCACTAAGTCGGAAAACGCAAACTTTATCTGCTCGGATATAATGCACTTTGAGTCTACTGAAAAATTTAACATCTGGCATGATAGGGCAGTTTTTCATTTTTTACTGCTTAAAAAAGAGAGAGCCAGATATTTTGAAGTACTCCAAGAGAGCCTGACTTTGGGTGGAACTGCAATCATAAATACTTTTGCCCTCGGCGGGCAAACAGAGTGTGCCGGACTAAAAATAGTTCAGTATGATTATGAAAAGATACTCCAAGAGTTGCCATCAGGGTTAGAACTTATAAGACATGAGGATTTTGTTCATACTACACCAAAAGAGAGTGAACAGGCATATAGTTATTTTGTAATTAAAAAGTCATACAAACCTTAAATAAACCATAAATTAAGCAATATATAAGTTTATATCGCTATACTTTCGCCACTTAAATAAGCGGTCTGACTGCTTGTTAATAAATTTACTAAAAAAGGTTCAAGAATGAAATTTACAAAAATTGCAACTTCTGAACAAATTGATCAAAAATGGGTTTTGATTGATGCTGAGGGTAAAACTTTTGGTCGTATTATCA
>JBAZSX010000015.1:0-64706 GCA_041662225.1 Sulfurimonas sp. | reverse complement strand
TATTTACTTGCTTAGTTTTCAATGATCTCAAACAATTTCAAAAGCTTCTACTCGAAGTCTTTCTAGTCCTTCTTGTGAAGGTCAGTCTGTTTGTGGACGGGAATTATAGGGGGTTGTTGCTTAAATGGTTCTTAAATTAAATAGAAAATGAAAATATTTTCTTGCTTGTTTTTTTATTATGTTTTATTTAAGTTCTACCCACTTACATATGTGTACCCTGTTTCAGGTTCCACTATTATAGATACGCTTCCCTCATTACTATTTAATGTAATTTTACAATTGGAAGTCAATAACTTATGCCATCCTGCTGATGCTGTTTCATATGGATTTGAAGTATTCATTGAATTAAATGGTCTGCCTAAATTATCAAAATAAAGATACAAAACATTCGATCTGCATCCATCACTAAAAACAACGCTTTCAACTCCATAAGTAGAACCGAGTCTTAACTCTCGCATGGATTGTGAATCTTTTATATGCAGAGTATTATTGTATCCTCCACTTAAATACTGCCCTTTATTTAAAGGATTTTTAGCCATTTCACTCGGATTTGGATTTCCATCCTTGGATTCATCACTATAAACTGTATATGCCCATTCATTAGGGTAAGTCCCATTTGGTGTATAAGAACCAGCAAAAACTAAGTCTTGTTTAAATCTTATTGTCCATCTATTTTTATACCAATTACTGTCACTTGTATCAAACTTATCATCAATCATTGCCAAATGCTGTGTATATCTTATATGTGAAACAACTTGAATAGCAGCTTCTCGCAGATTATTCGACCTTGTGCTTGGGATAATAACTGCCGATAATATGCCAATAACTACAACCACAAAGACTAATTCTAATAAAGTAAATGATTTTTTCACAGTTTATACCTTTGTCATATAATAAGCAATAAGTATATCGAAGAAAGTTATAATTAAAAGTAAGGGGTGGGGTTTTAAGTTCACTCAAGGAAGATTAATTCCCTGAGCAAGAGTTTTACTATTTTTTTTAGATAGTGATTTTTAAATTTCTTCTGCTAATTGTACATCGTATAAAATATCATCCATTGGATGTCTGTACATTGGCATTTGAAGTCTTTTTTCATCAAGTACATGACCGATAAAACCTATACTTCTGCCAACTATGAAGAATGCGTTTAGTGTTCCTGAAGAGATGAATTCATTGATTTCCTCTTCCGTGTAACCCAAAGCTCTCCACATATCAACCATTAATATACCAATTGTTCCGTCAACGTTAAGAATTAAATTCTCTTTTTTACTTGTAGTTAATTGCTCAACAGTAAGTGCATAGTCAAGAAGTGAAGTGGATGGAAAATGTGCGTTAGCATATTTTTTTAGACCTTCAACTCTCAAATCCGGATTTTTAAGAGATTTAATTCTATGTCCGATTCCTGGGATAGGAACACCCACTTTTTTCATGTGATTTAAAAATTCTGCCGGAGTTAATTTATTATCATCTGCATATTTAAAATACTCAGCCGCACCGTCAATCGCTCCACCAAATCTAGGACCGATTGTTAAAAGACCTGTTACAAGTGACTCAACAACAGATTTTCCAGCACGAGCCGTAACTTTTGCATTATGCGCACCCGAAACAGCTGGACCATGGTCTGCCACTGTTTTAATTACAGTTTCAATAAAATCAGTTGCCCATTTTGGATACTGTTTTTTAAACCACAGTAATGAAACAACATCGCCGATGCCTTTACCGGTATCTGGAGTTGCAAGAGAAGAGATTGGAAAACCTGCATATGTAGCCTCATCACCTCTGTCATCAGAAATCGTACAGATAAACTCTTTAGATTTTCTAACAGTAGGGCATGTACGCATATCCGGCTCAGGAATTTCAGTAACGATACCTTCAGCTTTTAATTTTTCATACACTTCTTTAATTTTGCTTGGGAGGGCATTGAAACTCTCAGGTACAAACATGCCGGCTTCTGCCATAGCAATATTTTTTGCAGCTGCTGTTTCTGCCTCTGCATTCGCACTGGCACCCGCATGTCCAAATTGAACACCTGAACTGAAATGTTTCGCAATTGTACCGATACACCATGCGATAATCGGTTTTTTAATTTTTCCTGCTTTAATAGCATCAATTACTTTGTACTCTTCAGTACCGCCAACTTCTCCGAGTAAAATCATATATTTTACTTCTGGATTAGCTTCCATTCTAAGTAGATTGTCAATAAAAACTGAACCGACAAATCTGTCTCCACCGATAGCAACGCCCTCTGCAATACCATCTGCGTTAATTGCGATGATGTTACTTAACTCATTAAATAAACCACCTGAACGCGTTACAAGTCCACATGAACCAGCACGGTGAAGTTTTGATTGAACGATGTTTTCGATTGTTCCACCGATATTTGCAATTTTGAATGCACCCGGAGCGATAGCACCAACTGTTGCAGGTCCGATTACAGTAACATTTTTATTTCTTGCAAACTCATTCATGCCACGCGCTAATCGCTCAGGAATTCCCTCTGCCGTAATCATTATTGAGCTAAATCCGCCAAGGTTTAGAGCTTCCATCGTTACATCGTACGCTGTTCTAAAAGATGCAAAGTTTAAAAGCACATCAGCTTGTGGCTGTGCCGCTTTTGCAGCTGCAGTAGTTTTAAAAGTAGGTATCATAATTTCATCCGGTCCGTAAAAAAACTTCTCAAATTTATTTCCACTCGTTGGAGCTACAATAGCTGCCACTGATGGTTTTTTTCTCTTAATTGTATAATCATAATCTAACATTCTTTGAATTGCTGATGTATTGTTATTCCAAAAAATTGCTTGTGTATCTTTTGTATATAATTTTTCCATGTCTCTCTCCCTACTTCTCTAGTGCCATACGCACGATGTCTGTAACATGCGTTTCCGGCCCATAAACTTCAATATAAAGACCAAGTCTGTCTGCAGCTTCTTTTATATCTTTTAGACCTTTTTCATAGTTTGGTCCACCGCGTCTAACATATATTTTCGTATTGTGTGTTTTCATCTTCTCAGCTTTTTCTTCAAATGACTGAATAATTCCCGTGAATGTTTTTGCAACATCCGTAAAGTTAGCAATAGCGCCACCGATAATTAATATCTTATCTCTGCCATGTGGGTCTTTATGTCTTGTCATTAAATCAATAACTGTATCTGCATAAAACTTAGTTTCACTTGTAGTAGGACCGCCGGAGTATTCGCCGTAGTTTGCTAAATCGCTTATGCTACCGCCGTTTGCTTCAGCAAAATCTGCGATTGTATCTGCATAAACAACAGAAGCACCACCACCGGCTACCATGGTCCAGATTCTTCCCATTGGGTTTAGAATTGTAAGTTTTAGCGAAGCACCCGATTTGCTATCAGCATCCGCAATAGCCTTTTCTTCAGGAGTTTGGTCTTCCATTCCAAAAGCAGTTGGGTACTCTATATCCCCCCAGGTATCTCTCATCATAAAACCTGCAGTATCATCAAGTCTTGCAACTAAATCCAAGATAGCCATATTGTTATTTTCTAACATTACGATTGGATTTATCTCTAGGTATGCAAAATTCATATCTCTATAAAATTTAAAAAACTGTATTGCGAAAGCTGCAAAAGCCTGTTTATTTACTGCCGGAATATCTGCCGGAATATTTGCTTTTACTGCATGTTCCATATCTGCATCATTCATAGAGATAGGGATTGCAACTTCAATAACTTTTTCATCCCATCCCTCTTCAACTTCCATACCACCCTCAGCTGACATGTAAAGCACATCGTCTTCGCCAACCGTTGTTGCAGAAATATAGTACTCTTGCTCTTGAGAGTGTGGAGTAAACGGCTCAACTATAAAATGAGTTAAAATACCTGATTGACCGGATAAAAGTGTTGTATTATGAGCAGATTTTTCATCTATCCACTTTGCAGCCTGGGCAAGTGTTACATCTCCCGGTTTTTGGTCTCTAAAGAGAACTAAATCGTTCTTGCCTCTCTTACCAAAAAGCATATCCGGTTTTGCAACAAGAGCTTCTTGTTTTAGCCACTCAAAGCCGTGTTTGTTGGCAATTTCTAATAATTCTGCTCCGCTTGAAACTAAAACAGATTTGAATCCATAATGAAATCCACTAAAATAATTTTCCCATTGCTTAGAAAATAATGCTTTACCATCATATTCTCGTATCGCTTTTTGAGCCATATTAAACTTCCTACTTTGATATTTTTGTGGATTATTTTAGCATATCCTTATTTAATTCATATCATCAGTTTATACTTAGCATTCAATAGATTTATTTTATGTTGATTTTAGTAACGTTTGCGGTATAAATAGGTATATTTTTGTAACGAATTGTTACATTCTCAGCTTTTAAATTTTTTATATCTTGCTCAATTACATCATACATGTCACATTTTTCTACACCGTAAAATTTCAATCGTTTTGACATGTCATTATCCGTGTTTGCACATGCTATGCCTTTTTCTTTGAGCGCTTCTGCTAGCTCTTTTGCCACATGCATTTTATATGCAAAATGTTTTTTAGGGTTATCGATAAAAAGATATATCTCCTTATTAAAAAAGACTGCCAAACTATTGAAAATCAGAAAAATCAGAGATATGGTAAAGAGTGTTTTATATCTTGTTCTAAACATTTTTAGTCTCACTCTATAGGAAGAGTAGAATGTTTGTGCAGCCAATGGCAAGGCTAGAATAACATAGGGAGCGAAATTTTCTATGTATATATTCTGTCTAAAAGAGAGTAGAAGTGAAAATACAAAAACTATGGCTGAAATAAACCACAACATGTCAATCTCTTTTGTTAGGAACCTTCTATATAAAATATAAAATATATAGACAAAAACGATTGGAGTGAGGACGGCAGAGTATAATCCTATAGAATCCAGAAAATAGCCCTCCGGAAGACCCTCTGTTCTTATGCCGTAGAGATACATGGAGAACAGGAAAAGCACCATGTTCAATATAAAAAATAGTTTATCTTTACTGTAAAATGAGAAAAACAGTAAACTGAAGTAGAGGTATATAAATCCCCCGTCCAAAATACTCAATGCTGTCAAAAGAATATAGCTATATTTTTTCGAGTAGTTTTCATAGACATAAACAAAAAGAAGGAGTCCGAATATAATAAACCCTGCACTATCAACAAGCAATGCAGAGCTTAAAACTCCCGGAAGTACTATAAAAAATAGTGCAAGCCAAACCCTATTTCTATCATCTTTTAAATATTTTTTAGAAATTGCATACATCAGCAATACGCTTAATATATGAAAAACAATCATGGGGAGCCGCAGGGCTAAGTCATTTTGCCCAAATAAATAGAGTGAAGATTTTATAATAAGTTGCAGTAATGAAAAGTCACCATAAAGCAGAGATGCTTCATGATAAGAGATAGAGATTGTGGATGTCTGCAGAATAAGAATTAAAGCATCTACCCCTAATATTAGGTATAAGATGACTCTATAAATCATATTTTTAAAAAGTTTCCGATGATTTCATGTCCGTACTCGCTCATGATAGACTCCGGGTGAAACTGAACCCCGTAAATATCTCTATCTTTTATTTTAAATGCCATTATTTCATCGTCATCTTCGCTATATGCCGCCGGTTCAACCTCTTTTGGAAGCGTCTCTTTTTTGACTATCAGAGAGTGGTATCTCGTAGCGGTAAACTCTTGCGGCAAACCTTTAAAAATTTCACACTCACCGACTCTCTTCATTTTAGAGGTTTTTCCATGCATCATTTTTTTGGCTCTCACAACCTCACCGCCAAAAACTTGTGCGATACTCTGGTGCCCCAAACAGATGCCCAAAATCGGTAATTTGTCTTTAAAGTACTCGATAACTTCCAAAGTTACGCCTGCATCATCCGGAGTTGCCGGACCGGGAGAGATAATAATTTTTTCCGGATGAAGGGCTTCAATCTCTTTTACACTCATCTCATCATTTCTAATTATTTTAAGGTCAGCTCCAAGCTCTCTGCAGTACTGAACAATGTTGTAAGTAAAACTATCGTAATTATCTATCATTAAAATCATCTATTTATCACTTATCTATTAAATTATTTTTTTCATATGCTAGAAGCATATCTATATTGCTCTTTTGTTTTACTTATTGAATCTGCTTTTGGTTTGTTAATTGCTGCAGATAGTTAGAAATATTTATTAAAGAAAATGTCACTAAAAATATCATAAGCCCAGGAAAAAAAGTAATCCACCATGCTATTTCAATAACATCTTTGCCACTGCTAAGGATCGTTCCCCAACTCATCTGCGGAGCAACGATTCCAAGACCTAAAAAACTCAGACCGGACTCTGAAAGTATTGCTCCGCCCACTCCAAAAGTAAAACTTACAAAATATATGGGTGCGAGAATCGGTGCATAATATTTGAAGAGTATTTTAATTTTGCTTACATGTGCGATATTGAGTATTTTAATAAATGGCTGTTCGGTAATTTTAAAGCTCTCAGAGCGGATTAATCTAGCCGTAGTCATCCAACCTGTAATAGAGATAATAACTATTAAAACCCAAGCCGAGGCATTTACATAACTCACAAGCGCCAAAAGCAAAAAGAAGGTTGGAAATGTTAAAAATAAATCAACCGTAATTATAAAACTTTTATCGACTCTACCTCTAAAATAACCAGCCATAGAACCCAGAATAAGACCGATTAAAGAGGCTATAAATGCGCTTCCTATACCGATAATGAGTGATATTTTTCCACCCTCTATCAGCCTTGCCAAGATATCTCTACCTAATCTATCGGTTCCAAGCAGGTGCTCAAATGAAGGGGAGAGCAAGATAGCGTCACTATCAAGTGTATACGGGGAGAAAGAGTAAATATATGAACCTAAAAACGAAAAAATAAATACTAAAACGAGTATGAAAATACTAAAAAGAGGCGGCTTCATGTTAGAGTAGTCGGCATATAATGATTATGTTTTTATTCCGAGAAGTGTCTGCATCATCTGATCGATAGTTGTTATAATTTTTGCTGCGGCACCATAAGATGTCTGATATTTTATCAGATTTGTCATCTCTTCATCCACGCTTACTTTCGAAGTTGAAAAATACTCCGTCTCTACTGCAGTAAACTGTGCTGTCGCCGTTTCATTTCTTGAAATTGCTGAGTTTGCAGCTGTACCTACGCCGGTGGCGATTATATCATACATCCCGCTTGCCGTCGTGTTATATGTCTTATTACCGATTTTGAAATCAAATTTCTCAAATTGATGCTGAATCATATTTAAAGCAACTCTATTATCCCCTGCAACCGGAGCTAAACCGGCAGAAATTGTTGTTGGATTAATTTTCATGGAAGTAGTTAAATCAATGTTTGTTGCATCTGTTCCATCAAAAAATCTGCCCATTCCTAAAGCACCCGCAAAATTTGAACCGGAAGAGAAGCTAGCATTTGTTTCAATATCTTTGATAGCAAAAGTATACCCCTTGTCCTTTGCAGCCGGATCTAAAGAAAAATCTACGGCATGTGCGCCATTAGCATATGTAGCCCAATTGAATTTAACAAAATTATCTATATCATTGCTTGCATTCCCGTCAGAGTTATCGTCGCCCTGAGCTAACATTTGCCCCTCAATAGAATTTGACCCTGCTCCACCGGTCATAGTGGTTGCTACATCTATATTGATTTTTCGCGTTGCTACAGCCTTGCCGTCAACATCGTAAACGACCAAATCAAATGCTCCCTCTTTGAAGTTTAATCCGGAATTCAAAAGTGAATTAGTTGGCGAGATGGTTAAATCATTCGATGTCATTTTTGTTGTTGGACTTGCCGCATATAAATTATTTGTTGACTCTATCAAGCCCGTTGCAAATGCGTTGATTTCTGATATTGTATTTTGCAGAGTGCCATCCACAGGAACACCGCTTGTTGAGTCAATCGCACCACCTCTTAACGAAAGAACAGCGCCTATCTTGCCGCCTTTTAATTTGTCTTCAATAGGCACTAAAACACCATCTTGTCTCTCATAAGTAATTTCAAAGAATCCATTTTTATTTTCTGAACTTGAAGCATGTAAAGGATGATAGGTACTTCCATCTACAATATTCAGTCCGTTTATATTAAGAGTATAACTTCCTGATTTGGTGTAGGATGAGCTACTTATCTGCATGTCCGATGTTATTTGACCTGATATAGAAGTAGCTCCTATTAACTTTGCTAAATCTCTTTCCATTACATTTCTTTTATCTCTTAAATCATTTGCATTATAAACTCCGCCTGCCTCAGCAGTATCTATTGCTTTATTTGTATCTGCCAGTTGTTTTGCCAAAGAGTTTACTTCATTTATATTCGCCTGTAGTTGATCATTTAATTGAGATTGCAGATTTTTAACCATACCCTGCGTATATTTTAGGTGATCAGATAAAACTTCTGTCTGTTTTGCCAAAGCAAGTTTTATAGAATCATTATCCGGATTGTCTGAAAATGTTTGCCACATGTTATAGTATTCATGCAAATCTGCTTTAATGCCGACATTATCTATCTCCGGAAAGTATGTTGATAGCTGTTCAAGTGCAGTTTTTTCAGTATCTGTATATTCTTTATCTGAAGCTAAACCGGTGTATCTATCAAAAACATAACTATCAAAAATTCTTTTGACTGATAGAACATCAACACCGTTACCGGCTTGCCCTAATAATGAGTCAGTAGAAACTGCAGCACCCAATACTACTTTTTGTCTTGTATAGCCATCCGTCTCAGCATTTGAAATATTATGACTTGTAGTGTTAATGCCTACCTGAGAAGCATTAAGCCCTGAATATCCTATGCTAAGTGAATTAAATATAGATGCCATTTTATACTCTTATTTCCAAAATAGAGGAATCCCTAGATGCTACTCTTTGATAGCCATTCATCTCTGTGGGAACCAACCTTTCTAAAAATGAATTATATAAACTGCTCACTGCCAGAACAAATTTTGCGTATCTTTTGTTTACCGTTCTAAGTTTTGATAATTCAACTTTTAGTTCCGATAAAGATTGATGTTGTTCTTCATTCAAAAGCTGAGGTAAATCTTTTTCGGGGTGTGTGCTCATCAAAGCAGATATTTCATAATCTATCATGGCTTTTTTAGATTCAAAACTTTTTAACTTTTCATCTTTGAGTGAGAGTCTCTCAAACTGAGGATCATTTTTAGCTTCTCGTATATCAGCTATATCCAACTCAGTAATTTCAATTAAATCTCTTAAATCTTTTAATGCTCCATTTAAGTGATGAGACAACATATTTAACCCCTCTATATTTTTAAAACTTACAGCAGCTCATCCGCTATCTTTTGGGATAAAGCATGTAAATTAATTTTATACTCGCCGGATTCAAGAGCATCTTTTATCCTCTCAACCTTGCTTGTATCACCTTGTTTTGAAATATTCGTAGTATCTTTTTTTGTAACTTCTTTTGCTTCTGCATTATTGCTCGTGTAAGCATTAAAAAGAGCTGAACTATTAAGTTGTGAAATCATCATAAACCCTTATCTAAATCGCTTTAGTATTTTTATATAAAGCTATATCGACATACAAAGCAAAAAAATTAACTTTTACGACTCAAATAATCATAAAGCATTTGAGAAAAACCAAAACTTCCGGCACTTGCTTTACTGAGTTCATCTCTATACATGGACTTATAAATTTTATCGCCCGGATCATTCTGCTCTGAAAAAAGATTTTTTTCATCTTTCATCGCATTATCCATGACCATTTTCAAAATTACAGACTCAAAAGCATCTGTTTGTTCGCGAAGTGCGTTATTCTCCTCTTTTGGGTCTTTACTCAGAGCCTGTTTAGATTCCGCTCTGCTCTCTAATTTAGGTACGGCTATGCTCTCTTGCATCGCTGTTTGGGTATAAAAATTTAATGGATTCGTGCTGCTAAAACTCATTTATATCACCGATAATTCAGCAGATATACTACCTGCAGCTTTCATAGCTTCCAAAATAGAGATAACATCTTTTGGAGTAGCACCTAATTTTTGTAAAGAACGAACCAAGTTGGCAACAGTCGTTGTTCCCTCTTTCGTATAGAGCTCTTTTTCATTTATTCCGATGACCATATCGCCATCAACAACCATTGAGCCAACGGGCTTATCAGGTATTTTTTGCTCTTTGATTTTTATAGTTATATCGCCATGTGTCATAACTATAGGTTTAACTTCAATTCCTACACCAGCAATAATAGTTCCCGTTCTCTCATTTATGATAATTTTATCTTTAACTTTATAGTTCATCTCAATATCTTGAACTTCAGCCAAAAATTCTATCATAGATTTATTCTGAGGTTTTTTTAGATTAATGGTTCTAGAATCCATCGCAACAGCAACCTGACTCTTATAGAAGGAGTTAATAACTTTTTGAATCTCCACACTATTTTTGAAATCCGACTCTTTCAAAGAGAGTATTGCACTCTCTTGATTAAATAAATCTATGTTAATCTCTCTCTCAACTAAACCGCCCTCTAAAACAACACCGACTGTAGGATGAGATTCGCCGGCACCTTTTGAATTCTTGCCGCCAATACTCACAGCGCCTTGAGCCAGCGCATATATTTTTCCATCCACCCCTTTGAGAGGAGTCATGAGTAGCGTTCCGCCTTCTAAAGATTTTGCATCACCGATAGATGAAACTGAAATATCAAACTTATCGCCCTGCTTTGTAAATGGCTTGAGTGCTGCAGTTACGACAACTGCCGCAACATTTTTTGATTTTATGTCTGCCGGACTCATATCGATATTCATAGATTTCAACATGTTGGCTATTGACTGAAGGGTAAATTTGGAGGTTGTTCCATCGCCTGTTTTATTAAGACCGACTACTAAAGAGTAACCGATAATTTGATTGTCACGAACACCTACTATATTTGCAACATCATTTATCTTAGTAGCATAAATAGAAGTTGCAAGAAGTAAAAATAGAGTAATTTTTATCATAACTAATCCTTGAATTGTAAAAGGACTAAGCAATAGCTATTCCAGTTAATTACTATGAGGGAATAGAATAGTATGTTATTGAGGTGTTTCCGAATTTTCTCGTTTTTATTTTGGCAAATTCATTAATAAGAGACGGTAATTCTAAGCCGCTCATGTGTTCTATAATAATCAGCTTTACATTTTCTTTTGGCAGGGAAGCTATCATGGCTATCATCTTCTCATAAATATCTTCCATCCCCTCTCTTGTGCTAAAGGGTGGGTCTATATAAAAAAATGCCTCTTCGCTACTTTTTTTTAGCTGTTTTAGCACCGCGTTTATATTTGAAAAACTGTCTCCTATAAACACTTCACACCTGCTTGGGTCTGTTTGTGAGATATTTTCTTTTAAAACTCTAACTGCATCACCATCTTTCTCCATGAAAAAAACTCTTGAAGCTCCGCGGCTAAGTGCTTCCAGCCCGATAGAACCGCTTCCGGAAAAGACCTCAACAAATGATGATTCAATTATATCAAACCCTATTGTATTAAAAAAAGATTCCAATACAATTGCTTTTGAACTTCTTGTTGTAGTTTTAGATGGAAGTTTTATAGTTTTTCCCTTGAATTTTCCGGAAACTATTTTTTTTATTACAGGTTTATTTTTCATAAAATGCTTTCACTGCCCTTATAATATTTTGTTTATACTCTTGCGTCAGGAGTTCTATCCGTCTCTCTAAAATATCAAAATTAAGCCCTTCATCTCCATACTCTCTCTCAATCTCCTCTCTGATACCGGAGATAGATTTTCTATACTTATTTTCAAGTGCAAGAATAAGTTGAGATTTTGAAAATGGTTTTACCAAATCTGAATCAGCACTGCTTGAGATATAAAAGCATCTCTCATCATATATGCACTCTTCATCACGAACGACAATATCGCACTGTTTCACTGAACATAAATATTTGGATAAAAAAATTTCTAAAGACTTTTGGAGCAATGGAGATTTACACTCAACGGCTACTTTCATACTCTTCCTTGTAAAAAATAATTGATACTATATCGCAAATCCTCATCTAAATCTAGAACATTTGCAAGCATCCACTGTAAATAACTTGGGTCGTGCATACTAATCTCTTCAATATATTGCCCGGCATATTTTCCAAAACTAAGTTTTTGCATTAACACATTCTGTCTGCTTAACTCATACATTTCCTCTTTTGAAGCCATGTCCAAAAGATATTCATATAACAGCTTAACAACCACTGCATCGCTCAGTGCGTTATGTGGTGTTATTGCTTCCTTAAGTCCATACCCCAAGAGTACTTCCTCGCTATCGCTCACAGCGAATGCTGAAAGTTCTCTCTTCTCACTGCGATAGAACTTTAATTCATATCTCAAAAAGCCGAGTGAAAAACCTTCACATTCGGGAATCAGGTGCTTTGTTACTCGCAGAGTATCTATAACCTGTCCTCTGTAATTAAATCCGCATGCCAAAAGCATTTTCAAATCAAATTTAATATTATGGGCAATGAGTGTTGTTGTTTCATCGTTATGGTCAAGTAAAAATTTATAAGCTTCACTCTCTACAACTTTTTGTTTATTTACGAGCATCTCATTTGTTATGTGATTTATACTTGAAGCTTTTGAAGATATTTTTTTGCCCTCATTCACTAAATCATACTTTGCAACTACTTTGTCACCATCAACTGCAACCAAGCCAATAGAGCAGATTTTATCCTGAGCTTCTAGTCCGGTTGTTTCTACATCTAGGAATATTAACATTGTAAAATTTTATTTTTTAAAATTTTCGAGCATCTCATAGTAGTGTTCTAATGTTATAAAACTTTTCTCAAATCTGTATCGAATAATAAATTCTACTATTTTATTTTTAAGTTCTACATCGACGCTCTCAGCTCTGCCAAAGTACCCAAGAGAGCTGTTCTTACTTTTTACAACTGCATCTTTATCATATCCTATTGCTAATATCTGAAGATATTTCCCCTCTTTTATTGCACCCAAACTCTCACTAAGGAGGGATGCACCGGAGAGATTAATTGCCTTAAATTCAAAAAGTTCTACAAAATTTTCTACTTTTTTATCTATGCCAATCTCGCCATACAGCTCTTCTAAAATTTTCAGATTCTCTTTTCTGGCCATCTCATAGCCAGACATTCTAGTTGTTAATACTTTTAATCTATCTAGGGCTGAGCTCATCAATAATTTCCTTTGGCAAAAGTATATCAAAAAAGTTTTTTATTCCAAAGAGCAGCAAATATTAAGCTATAATTACAAAAATTTTAACTACCTACACAAAGAGACTTATGGATTATTTAAAGATACAGGGCATCAAATCCCTCAACGGAACAATTAAAATCTCTGGCGCCAAAAATGCCTCTCTTCCACTTATTGCTATGACGATACTAGCGAAAAACAGTGTTTATATAAAAAATCTACCTAATGTTGCCGACATCAAGACCATGTTAAAGCTTTTATCAAATCTTGGAGCAGAGTGCGAGTTTAAAGAGGATCATGTTGTTGTAAACACGGCTTCACTCAAAGAGACTAAAGCAACCTATGATATTGTAAAAACTATGAGAGCCTCTATTTTAGTTTTGGGTCCGATTCTAGCTAGATTTGGTCACTGTGAGGTTTCGCTTCCGGGTGGCTGTGCTATAGGGCAGAGACCAATTGACTTGCACCTGAAAGCACTTGAACATATGGGTGCAAAAATTACTATAAAAGCCGGCTATGTTGAAGCAACTGCTCCAAACGGACTTAAAGGGTGTGACATTATTTTTGACAAAATTACGGTTACAGGAACAGCAAACATCGTAATGGCTGCAGCCTTGGCATGTGGAGAGACTACAATTACAAATGCGGCAAGAGAGCCTGAAGTTGTCCAGCTATGCGAAATTTTAAACAGTAACGGCGTACAAATCGATGGCATAGGAACCGGTGAATTGACTATCCATGGAACATGTGGAAAGCTGATTGATATAAAAGAGTTTTCTGTAATTCCGGACCGTATAGAAGCCGGAACATATCTTTGTGCCGGTGCGATTACAAAATCAGAACTTACAATTACAAATGCCCAACCAAAGCATCTGGGTTCTGTTTTGGCTAAACTCGAAGAGATGGGAAGCTCATTTACAATAACAAAAGATTCAATAACAATTCACCCATCAGGCACCATAAAACCCGTAAAAATCTCAACGCAAGAATATCCGGCTTTTCCAACAGACATGCAAGCCCAATTTTTGGCTCTTGCGACTCAGGCAAACGGAGTTTCAATCATAGAAGAAAGACTCTTTGAAAACAGATTTATGCATGTGAGCGAACTACAAAGAATGGGTGCAGACATAACTCTGCATGGGAATATTGCTACGGTTGTGGGTAAAACAGAGCTAAGCGGAACAGACGTTATGGCTACGGATTTAAGAGCTTCGAGCGCCTTGGTTTTAGCTGCGCTTGTTGCCGAGGGAGAGACAAATATACACCGTATTTACCATCTTGACCGCGGATATGACAGTTTAGAGAAAAAACTTGAGCATGTCGGAGCGAAGATAGAGAGACTTAAAGAGTAGAAGATATCACTTCTTCTCTTCAAATATAATCATGTCATAAATACTTTTTTTAGTAACGAGCGCCTTATCAGGAGAGACTGAAGGTCCACTTTTTGCTTTCATAACTTCGCGTCTTAAATCTAAAATATCCTGCTCCATCTCATCCACATTCTCTTTTAATCTCAAGATAATATCAACACCTGCCAAGTTTACCCCAAGCTCACGGGTTAGTCTCAAAATTAGCTTAATTCTGTCAATATCTCTTTGAGAGTAGAGCCGAATGCGACCGTTGGATCTCGAGGGGCAAACAAGATTTTCTCTTTCGTACTGTCTTAAAGTTTGCGGATGTATCTCCAAAATTTTGGCAACTATGCTTATAAGATATACCGGCTCTTCATACTGATGCATCACTGATTACTCCTTAGGCAGTTTTTCTTTCATAACTTTTACCAAATCTTCATCCAAATCTTCAACCTTCGGCAGTACGATATTTGCTTTTAAGTACAAATCGCCTCGAAGGTTAGTTTTTCGGTTCATAGCACCCATCCCTTTTACACGAAATCTCTGTCCATTTTTAGTATTTGCCGGAATATTTAGTTTTATCTCTTTTTCTAAAGTTGCAATCGTGACCTTTTCTCCAAATAGCGCAGCATAGAGAGGTGCATCAAAACTCTTCACCAAGTCATCCTCTTCTCTTACGTATTCAGGGTTTGAAGCAACTGTTATTTTTAAAAACAAATCCCCTGCTCGCCCGCCCTGCGCATGTCCTTTGCCTTTTACACGCATCTTTTCACCGCTTTTAATGCCAGCTGGAATTTTTATGTCAAATCTCTCTCCATTCACGGATACTGAGTGCGAACCTCCAAGAATTGAGACAACAAAAGGTACGGTGACATTCGTTTCTATGTCAAGATTTGGTTGTTTGTGAGAAGAACCTCCACCGCCAAAACCACTACCAAAGTTAGCTCCGCCGAAACCGCCGCCGCCTGAGAACATGCTTCTTAAAATCTCATCTAAATCGGCATTTCCGGCTCCTCTATGTGAACGGGAGAAATCATGAAAATTTTGTCCGCCGAACATGTTATCGCCTACTCTGTCGTACTGAGCCTTTTTATCTTTGTCGCTTAGTATCTCGTAGGCTGCATTTATCTCTTTAAATTTATCTTCCGCCGTAGGCTCTTTATTTATGTCAGGGTGGTACTTTCTTGCAAGTTTTCTATACGCTTTTTTTATCTCTGCTTCTGTTGCACTCTCTGTTATTTCAAGTGTTTCGTATAACGATTTAGCCATTTTTTATCCTAAAATTTATATTTTTTATCTGTTTATTAAGTAGGATTATATCATAAGGGTTGAGTGGATGTCAATCAAGTTAATAGAGAAAAATCAAAGCCCAAAATGTTGCAACAACTTTGAATTTACCTCTTCTAGCTCTTTATTTGTAAGCGTTGTAACGATATTCTGAAGCTCTATTCTGCTTATATCGAGGGTGCATAACTCATTGATACATATCTCGCTCTCATGTATGAGTTTATCTCTTGCATCTATTTTTATTCTCAAATTTCCGCCACTTATATTTGTTGTGAGCGGTATAACTGTCACGCCTTTGAACTCTACTTTGTCAATATTTCTGTTTGCTATATCGTTTTGGATGATAAGAGCCGGTCTAATTTTGCCAAATTCACTGTTGTATTTTTTACCAAAATTGACAAGATAGATTGCACCTCTTTTCATGAGAAATCTTCCACAACTTCTTCTATTTCCAAAAATTCTTGATAAGATTTTTTTCCCAAAGCCTCTGCATTTTGCAAAAGATAAAGTTCATCTTCAATTTTCAGTTTGAGTTTTTCATAGAGTTCATAAGGTATAACAACACTTTTTATAATGTGTTTTTTTGCATCTTCTACAAATGTAATATCCAAAGGTTGCGTAATATACGAAGGTTTTTTGATAAAATCGCTTGAGTTTATAGTAATCATTTATAATTCCTATTTTAAAATAGTTTTTATTATACTATTATGAAATACTATTGTCAAATAAGGGGGATATTAGATAAACGCGTAGATTTCCACATGATAACTAAATATTTGATTTTGTATGTATATCTTGAAAGAACTCGCAAATTTCTACATTAAAGATTACTGCCATTTTATATAAATGTTCAATATTGAAATGTTTATCACTTGAACACAACTCTGCTGCAGAAACTAAACTAACAGATTTATAGCCCATTTTATAAGATAATTCGAGTTGAGAAATATTATTTTTTTCACGAATTTTTTTAACATTCATACCTATAGTTTTGTAAGTGTTTGAAACATTTTGTTCTGTGATTTCATAAATATTCAATGTTCAAACCTACTATAGTGATATGTAAGTTTATTTTGATTACAATTGTTTATCAAACCACTATAGTGGTTTAAAGGGGTTAAAGATGGAATTTATTGAGCGTATAAAAGAGTTGTCACTTAAAGTTCAAAGTTTGAGGAATAGTGTACTCACGGAAGAGGCGACTAAACACTCTTTTGTTATGCCATTTATTGGCTTGTTGGGCTATGATGTCTTCAATCCTAATATTGTTGTTCCAGAATTTACAGCTGACATCGGTAAAAAGAAAGGTGAAAAAGTTGATTATGCCATTTTACAAGACGGACAGCCTCTGATATTAATAGAAGTAAAAACCCATACGGAAAATTTAGACAGGCACGCAACACAACTTGAAAGATACTTTACTGTTACAGATAGTAAGTTTGCGATATTAACCAACGGTATAGAATACAGATTTTATTGCGACCTCGATAAAGTCAATAAAATGGATGCCAAGCCTTTTTTAATCATCAATCTACTTGATTTAAAAGATAGAGATTTAAGAGAGTTAGAAAAATTTACAAATGAAAATCTTGATGTTGATAAAATATTAGCAATGGCAAACAAACAAAAATACATCACTCAAATAAAAAAAGTTTTTAAAAAAGAAGTAGTAGAGCCAAGCGATGAACTTACAAAATTTTTTGCTACACAAATTACAGACAAAAGACTTACTCAAAATGTTGTAGATGAGTTCCGACAGTATATTAAAATAGCATTTTCAGACATTGTAAATGACATGGCACAAGACAAAATTAATGCTCTTAAATCAAAGTTATCTGTTGAAATTAGTGAGAATATTGTCGATACAAGTGTCAAAGAAGATGGAATTGTTACAACTGAAGATGAAATTGAAGGTTACTTCATAGTTAAGTCAATATTGGCGGAAACAATCTCATTATCAAGAATAATTGGAAGAGATACAAAAAGCTATTTTGGTATCCTGCTAGATGATAACAATAGAAAATGGATTTGTAGATTACGATTTAATACGGCTCAAAAATATATTTCTATACATGAGGTAGATAAGGAAGAGACAAAATATGCCATTGATAAATTAGAAGATATTTATAGTTATAAAGAGCAGTTAAAAGCTGTTGTTGAGAGATTGCTTAAATGAATTTCTCACATGCCAAGAAAAAGCTGGCATGTGAAAACTAAAAAATTTAATGTAAAAAGTGTCTCACTTCTGAAAAATAGAGACTCATGCCAAACTCATTTGCGGCATCTATAATCTCATCATCTCTTATGCTTCCACCCGGTTCTATTACAGATTTTACACCTGCTGCCGCTGCTGCATCGATGCTGTCACGGAACGGGAAAAATGCTTCACTCGCAAGTGCGGCACCTGTTACATCCAGACCCATCTCTTTTGCTTTTTTGAGTGCGCATTGGCTTGCATCCACGCGGCTTGTCATGCCCATGCCTACGGCTACCATTGCGGAGTTTTTCACATACACAACACAGTTTGATTTTGTGAGACTTGCTACTTTGTATGCTATCTCCATATCTTTTAGCTCTTGCTCAGTTGCAGCTTTTGTAGTCATAAGTTTTGCATTTTTTACTTCATCAGCACCGACTTTATCAGCATCTTGATAAACAAAACCGCCATCAATGTGTTTGAAATCTTTTACATCGTTTGCAAGAAGTAATTTGTCGCTTCCCATCTCAAAAAGTTTAATTCTCTTTTTGGCAGCAAAAACTTCTTGTGCCTCTTCGGTAATTCTGCCTGCTATAATAACTTCTAAAAATATCTCATTCATTTTAAGTGCTAACTCTTTGTTTACAACACCATTCACTGCTACAACACCGCCAAAAGCAGAAACAGGGTCACATTTGAGTGCCTCTTCGTACGCCTCTAGGAGTGTATCTTTTATTGCGAATCCACATGGATTTCCATGTTTTGTGATACAAACTGCATTCTCATCCCCAAATGCAGAAGCGATTTTTACCGCTCCGCTTAGGTCATTCAGGTTGTTAAAACTCGCCTCGCCTTTGAGTGTTTTAAAGTTGTCTGAGTAGTGTCTGTCAAACTCATACAAAGCTCCCTTTTGGTGAGGATTTTCTCCATAACGCGTATCCATAACTTTATTTCCGACGATAAATTGTTTTTCGCCGAAACCGCCGTTGAAACGAGAGTTCATGTAGTTTGCTATCATGCTATCATACGCTGCAGTGTGCTCATACGCTTTTATCATAAAACCACGGCGAAATTCGACCGTATTTTTTTCGTTTTCAATCGCATCAATCACAGAATCATAATCTTTTACGTCCGTAACAATAATTACGCTGTCAAAGTTTTTCGCAGCAGAGCGAACCATGGCAGGTCCGCCGATGTCGATGTTTTCTATAATCTCTTCAAAATCATCCGTCTTTTCTATTGTCGCTTTAAACGGGTAAAGATTTACGCAAACCAAATCAATCGCTTCAACGCCCAACTCTTTGGCTTGGTCTAAGTGCGACTGTTTGTCACGACGATGCAAAATACCTCCATGTACAAAAGGGTTAAGTGTTTTAACACGACCTTCAAAACACTCGGGAAATTTTGTAACCTCATCTATTTCAATGGCGCTTAAACCGCTCTCTATCAATATCTTATAAGTTCCGCCCGTTGAGATTATCTCATAACCGTTTTTTACGAGTGATTTACAAAAATCAACCACTCCGCTCTTATCGCTCACACTTACTAATGCTCTTTTTACCAAATTGTTCTCCTTTTTCTAAAGCAAAGCTTCATAAAAATTCCTCTCACTAAAGCTTTGCCTTGTAGCAAGAATAGCTTAGAAGAATTAAATTGTGGAATTTTAGCCTAAAAGAGATTATGAAACTATGAAGGCTTAACCTAAATATCTCTAAACGTTTTGCATATTTTTAAGAATTTATCTAAATTATTTAAAAACAAATCAACCAAATTCTGAATTTTTTGCTACTGATTGATTACAATAATGCATAATAAATTTTCCTAGTTCTAAATTTTAGATTTTGTGTTATACAATGCTAATATAAAATATGTATAATTATTAAGAGGGGTTGTGATGAGTAAAAATATAGCCATTTTATGTTCCGGCGGAGATGTTTCGGGGATGAATCCTGCCTTGAAGCATTTTGTAGAGTATTCACTAAAAAAGGGTTTGATTCCCTATTTTGTTTATGATGGATATGAGGGATTAATTGATAATAATATCAGACAGGCAAGCTACAAAGATGTTTCAGGGATTATTATCAGAGGCGGAACCCAGATTGGTTCGGCTAGAAGCAAAAGGTTTATGCAACCGGAGTTTAGAGAGGTTGCGAAAAAAAATCTTGATGCCCTAAACATAGGCATGCTGGTTGTTTTAGGTGGAGACGGCTCATTTAGAGGGCTCGATGTCTTTTACAAAGAGCATGGAATTAAGTTTTGCGGGATTCCTTCTACTATCGATAACGACATACATGGTACAGACTACTGTTTGGGCGTTGACACTGCTCTTAACATAATTAAAACATCCATTGATTCTATTCGTGACACAGCCTCTGCATTTAGAAGGGCTTTTGTTATTGAAACTATGGGAAGAGATTGCGGATATTTGGCACTTATCTCGGCTATAACCTCGGGTGCGGAACTTTGTCTTATCCCTGAGGTTGAGTACGACTTAAAATCTTATGAAGAGGACTTTAAAGAGCAGATTAAAAACGGGAGAAGATATTTTATAGCCATTGCTTCTGAAGGAATCAAACAAGATTCGCAGGAGATAGCAGATTGGTTTGAGAAGAGTATTGGAATAGAGTCACGAGTCAGTGTTTTAGGGCATCTTCAAAGAGGCGGAAACCCGACTATTTATGACAGGCTCATGGCGTATAAGTTTGTTACACATGCAATAAACGGGCTTCTTGAGGGCAAAGATGAGAGCGTAATCTGCTACTCAAAAAGAGGATTTGAGTTTAAAAGTATAGATGAAGTTACATCCAGCAAATATGAACTTGACTTGGATTTAATCAATTTTTTATAAAGACCCCTTCCTCTTTTGCTGAATGAGAGGAAGTGATTTTACTCAACATTCTTCAGATAAATCATAGTTACATCATCTTCAAACTTATGCTCAGATATTTTTTTCATGGCATCCTTTATTATTGAAGGATTCTTCATGATAGCTTCCGGCATATACTCTTTTAAATCATCATTTTCATGTTCTAGAATACCATCGCTGTAAAGCATAATTGAGTCCCATTTGTCAATCTCTATCGTAGTGCAAATCGGTGTTGGAGAGAAGTTCATAAACGGAATATTGTTTGCTTTTATTTTTACAATCTCTTCACCCTTTTTTATCAGAAACGGATACATTCCCCCTGAAGAATATATGAGCGATTTTTTCTTTGGGCATATCATTATCATAGTATAAGAGAGTTGTTCTATCTCCCCTAAAAATGTTTTTGCTATCGGGTATAGTTTTTCTATCAACTCTTCGATAGATTTCATACTATATACGAACTGATTAAGCATGGAAGATATTGCGAAAACCGTCAAAGCCGGAGAGACACCATGTCCCTGCCCATCAACAAGATAGAGAAAAATAGAGCCGTCTTTCATCTTATAGATAGAGTAAAAATCTCCGCTTAATATATCCGAAGCAAGATGAAGTACACTGCACTCGCTTTCATCCATATCATTAACAATTCCTGCTTCAAGTTTATCTTTTGCTAAATGTTCCTGCTGCATGTTATAAGCATTCATCTCTTCAATTTTGCTGCTGAGCTCCAACACTTGTGTGATGTCATGGCGAATAGATATATATTCTACAATTTCGCCCATAGCATCAAGAATAGGAAATATGGAAGCATCAACTGTATATTTAGTGCCGTCTTTTCGCAGATTTGTTACCACACCCTTCCATACATTTTTAGATTTTATTGTTTGCCAAAGCTCTTTAAATACACTCGATGGCATTTCTGGGTCTCGCACAATGTTATGAGGTTTTCCTATAAGCTCTTCCGGCGTATATCCAGATATCTCTAAAAATTTAGTGTTCACATAGGTGATAGCACCCTGTAAATTAGTTTTTGAAACAATATTTGTTGCATCTACAATCTTAAAGTACTGCTTCAGTATAGCTAATTCACTCTGAGAAATTTCGTCTATACTGCTCATTCTTTACACTCCAATTTATTTTTTTATTATCTTAATTAAAAGCAATGGATTATACAACAAACTTTAGATTCAGCTATTTTTATTACGAATTTATTACAAATTTATTCACAACATATAAAAAAATTGTACATAAAGAATAATCTTTATCTATTAAGTTTTCCTATTGTACAATTCGCATATGATTAACTATACAAACACTCTCAGAGAACATAAGTTAAAGGCTACTCCGCAAAGGATAGCGATTGTCGATGCTCTGTTTCTAAATGGGCATATAAGCACAGAATCTTTATATTCAATAATGCTAGCAAAATTTAGCTCTATCTCGTTGGCTACTATTTATAAAAACATAAATCTTATGCTTGAAAACAGCCTGATTTATGAGGTAAAACTTCCACATGCAAAGTCTGTTTATGAACTTACCAAAACTTCTCACTCCCATCTTTTATGCAAAAATTGCGGTGCAATTGAAGATGTATCTGTCGATTTAGAAACGCTTGTGGATGAAATTTCTAAAAAAACTGAGTTCCAAATAGATAAAACAGACTTTGTTCTCTCAGGCAATTGCAAAAACTGTCAATAATTTTAATAAGCCCTCAGAACAATTTTTGTATAATCGCGTATTAATTTTTCCAAGAAGGAATCCCATGCGTGGTTATAAGATTTTTGCAGGTTCTGCAAGTATTGATTTTGCAAAAGAGGTTTGCCAGATTTTAGATGTTCCCCTAGCAAAGGCGGACATAAAAAGATTTAGTGACGGTGAAATTTCGGTTCAAATTGCTGAGAGTGTTCGCGGACGCGATGTTTTTATTATTCAATCCACAGGAGTTCCATCCAATGACAACTTAATGGAACTGCTCATTATGACGGACGCGCTTCGCCGCTCCTCTGCAAGCAGCATAACAGCCGTTGTCCCTTACTTCGGTTATGCAAGACAAGACCGAAAAGCTGCACCTCGTGTACCTATTACAGCAAGACTTGTGGCAGACATGTATGAAACGGCAGGGATAAACAGAGTCGTAACCATTGATTTGCATGCCGGACAGATTCAAGGTTTTTTCAACATTCCCGTTGATAATCTTTATGGTTCCGTGACATTCGAAAACTACATCAAAAGCAAAAATCTCAAAAATCCTATCATCGCTTCACCGGACATCGGCGGTGTTGCAAGAGCGCGATACTTTGCTTCAAGAATGGGTTTAGAGATGGTAATCGTTGATAAACGCCGTGAAAAGGCAAACGAGAGCGAAGTTATGAACATCATCGGTGATGTCAACGGCAAAGATGTTATTATGATAGATGACATGGTGGATACGGCAGGAACCATGGTAAAAGCCGCTACAGCTCTTAAAAACAAGGGTGCGACTTCGGTTATGGCTTGTGCAACACACGCGGTTTTAAGTGGAAAAGCCTATGAAAATATAGAAAATGGTGAACTTGATGAGCTGATTATCACAAACACTCTTCTCTCTAAACCTCATGATAAAATCATAGTTTTAACTGTTGCTCCTCTCTTTGCCGAAGTTATCCGCAGAGTTTATCACAACGAAAGCGTAAACTCACTTTTTGCTTAATTAAGGAAACCACTATTGAAAAACATTAGAAACTTCTCTATTATCGCGCATATCGACCATGGTAAAAGTACTTTAGCCGACCGCATTATTCAAGAGTGTGGTGCGGTGAGCGATAGAGAGCTTACAAAGCAGATGATGGACACTATGGACATCGAGCAAGAGCGCGGTATCACCATTAAAGCGCAGAGTGTTAGACTTGATTATGTAAAAGATGGTCAGCACTATATTTTAAATCTCATCGATACTCCGGGACATGTCGATTTTTCTTATGAAGTAAGTAAATCTTTAGCTTCAAGCGATGGTGCACTTTTGATTGTGGACGCTGCTCAGGGCGTTGAAGCGCAGACTATTGCAAATGTTTATTTGGCAATGGAAAATAATCTTGAGCTTATACCTGTTATAAATAAAATCGATTTACCGGCGGCAGACCCTGTAAAAGTTGCAGAAGAGATTGAAACAAGTATCGGCATAGATGCTACGGATGCTTGTTTAGTGTCGGCAAAAACCGGTGTTGGCATACGCGCACTTATTGATGCGATTGTAGATAGAATTCCTGCTCCTGTTGGTGACCCAAGTGCAACCACAAAAGCAATTATCTATGACTCTTGGTTTGACCAGTATCTTGGTGCTCTTGCACTTGTTCGTGTTTTTGATGGCAATATTAAAAAAGGTCAGAATATTAGACTTATGAGCAATCTAGAAGAGCACCATATTCTTGATTTAATGTATCCTCATCCACTCAAACGTATCAAAACCGACTCAATTGAATGCGGTGAAATTGGTATAGTTGTTCTTGGACTTAAAGAAGTGAGTGTCATTAATGTTGGCGATACGATTACGGATGCTAAGAACCCTACGGCCGAGCCTGTTGGAAGATATGAACCGGCCAAACCTTTTGTATTTGCCGGTATATATCCAATAGATACGGATGATTTTGAAAATTTACGCGATGCACTCAATAAACTAAGACTAAATGATAGCTCTCTCTCTTATGAACCTGAAACCTCACTCGCTCTTGGTTTTGGTTTTCGTGTTGGTTTTTTAGGTATGCTTCATATGGAAGTTGTTAAAGAGAGACTTGAGCGTGAATTTGACCTTGATTTAATTGCTTCTGCGCCATCTGTTATTTATCAGGTTTATCTCAATAATGGTGAAAAAGTCAATGTTCATAATCCTTCAGAGCTTCCGGAAGTAAACAAAATTGACAGAATTGAAGAGCCTTATGTAAGAGCTACCGTTATTACCCCAAGTGAATATCTTGGGAATATTATAACTCTTCTGATAAATAAACGCGGTACTCAAAGTAAGATGACTTATCTTAACGAAAATAGAGTGATGCTTGAGTATGAGGTTCCCATGAATGAGATAGTGGTTGACTTTTACGATACCTTAAAGTCAATTTCTAAAGGTTACGCTTCGTTCGATTACGAACCTATAGATTTTAGAGTAGGCGATCTTGTAAAACTTGACATCAAAGTAGCCGGAGAAGCCGTTGACGCACTTAGCATTGTTGTGCCTCGCAATCAAGCTCTATCTCGTGGTCGTATTTTAGTTAAAAACATGAAAGAAATAATTCCTCGTCAACTTTTTGAAGTTGCTGTGCAAGCCTCTTTAGGTTCACAAGTTATTGCCCGTGAGACTGTGAAGTCGATGGGCAAAAACGTTACCGCAAAATGTTACGGTGGAGATATCACCCGTAAACGCAAGCTTTTGGAAAAACAAAAAGCCGGTAAAAAAAGAATGAAGTCCATAGGAAAAGTGCAACTTCCAAGCGAAGCGTTTATGTCTGTTTTAAAGATGGATTAGAAAATGTTTTTGTTCAAATCTTTAGTGAGAGGAATTCTCTTTGGGACTTGTTCTAAAGAGAAGGAGACTTACATGACAAAAGTGCAACTTCCAAGCGAAGCTTTTATGTCAGTTCTAAAAATGGATTAAAATGCGTTGCATGATGTGCGAGAGCTTTTCGCTTGAGCATATCTGCCCCACATGCCAAGAGACTTTTTTAACCCCCTCCATTCATAAAAGAAAAATCCTAAACAACATAGAAGTTATCTCCTTTTACAGATACAACGAAATCAAAGAGTTACTCTTTACAAAACACACTGACATAGGCTTTTATATCTACACAATTTTGGCAAAGAACAGCTTTAAAAAGTTTGCATCCGAGTTTGAATTTTCTACTCTTGTTGCATCTGTTTCGATTGATGATAATGCAAGAAGCGGCTATTCTCACACGGCTATTTTAAACAAAGAGCTCAAAGCCAAATTTATAAAGCCCTATTTCAACAGATTAAGAGACAAAAACAGACTCACTTATGCAGGAAAAAGCAGAGAGTTTAGAATATTAAATCCAAGAAATTTTGAATTTAAAAATTTTGAAGAGAGAGATGTAATATTAGTGGATGACATTATAACAACAGGATTAACATTCACACATGCCATAAATACAATGTCGCATAACGGCAAAAATGTACTTATATGTTTAGCATTGGCAGATGTTGGCTTAGAATAAAATGCAAATGTATTTTATTCTAAAAATGAATTATTATGTTAATATATTGTATTTAGTTTGAGTATATCGCAGTAAAAGATACACTTGATAAAGATGGACTAAACTTGTCTTACTTACTACACTAAAGTTATACTTGACATTGTTACGCTCAATATGTATAATAATGCTATCTTTTATAAAAAAGGAGAAGAAAAACTATTATGTCACAACAAGCAAAAAAAGATGAATTACAAAAAGAACCCCTGCAAGAAGAGGTTAACAAAGAGCTAAGTAGCGATGAGGCTGAAGCTGAAGCGGTGGCTGTTGAAAATGAGTTCGACCTCTTACAAGAGGAACTTGTAGCATTAAAAGATAAATATGCTAGGGTTCATGCTGATTTTGATAACATCAAAAAAAGATTAGAGAGAGAAAAATATACGGCCGTTGAGTACTCAAACGAGAAATTTGCAAAAGACATGATTCCGGTTATGGATTCACTTCAGATGGCAATAGCTTCTGCAACATCTAACGCGGAGCCAAGTGAATTAATTGAAAAGATTAAAGAGGGAATGCAGTTAACACTCAAGCAGCTAACTACCGCTTTGGAAAAACATGGTGTGACAATGGTTGCACATGATGAACCGTTTGATCCAAACATTCACAATGCCATTCAGAGTGTTGACAGTGATACGGTTGAGAGTGGGCAGATTGTTCAAACTTTTCAAACAGGTTATAAGTATAAAGAGAGACCTTTACGTGAAGCCATGGTTGTAGTCGCGAATTAATTCGTAAACAAAGAAAAATTAAATAAATAAAATTAAGGAAAATATAATGAGTAAAGTTATTGGTATAGATTTAGGAACAACAAATTCATGTGTAGCGGTTTATGAGGGAGGGGAAGCAAAAATCATCCCTAATAAAGAGGGTAAAAACACAACTCCTTCAGTTGTAGCGTTTACGGACAAAGGTGAAGTTTTAGTAGGCGATCCTGCAAAACGTCAAGCAATCACAAACCCACATAAAACTATCTCTTCTATCAAGAGAATTATGGGTTTGATGATGAGTGAAGAGAATGCAAAAGCAGCACATGACAAAGTTACTTATAATATAGTTGATAAAGATGGGATGGCTGCCGTGAATGTAGATGGTAAAGTCTACACGCCACAAGAGATATCCGCTAAAATTTTATCAAAACTAAAAGCAGATGCCGAGAGTTATTTAGGTTCAACTGTAACGGATGCGGTTATTACTGTTCCGGCATACTTCAATGATGCACAAAGAAAGGCGACAAAAGATGCCGGTACAATTGCAGGGCTTAATGTTCTTCGTATTATCAATGAGCCGACTGCTTCTGCACTGGCGTATGGTTTAGAGAGCAAAGCTGAAGAAAATGTACTTGTTTATGACCTTGGGGGCGGTACATTTGATGTTACGGTTTTAGAAATTTCTGACGGTACTTTTGAAGTTCTTTCAACTGATGGTAACGCATTCCTAGGTGGAGATGACTTTGACAATAAAATCGTAGATTATCTAAACGCTGAGTTCAAAAGCTCACATGGAATCGACCTCAAAAATGACAAAATGGCTCTTCAAAGATTAAAAGATGCTGCTGAAAATGCTAAAAAAGAGTTAAGTTCATCTACTGAAACAGAAATTAATCTACCATTTATAACTATGACAGAAGCCGGACCACAACACTTAGTGTTAAAACTTACTCGTGCAAAGTTTGAAGGGATGATTGAGCCTCTTATCAAAGAGACGATTGACCACATAAAAACAGCTATGAAAGAGTCTGGTTTAGATAACAATGCTATCAAAGAGATTATCATGGTTGGTGGTTCTATTCGTGTTCCATTGGCACAAAAAATGGTTTCTGACTATTTTGGCGGAAAAAACCTGAACAAAAGCGTAAATCCTGATGAAGTTGTTGCAGCCGGTGCGGCTATTCAAGGTGGAGTTTTAAGAGGAGATGTTAAAGATGTTCTTCTTTTAGATGTTACTCCACTAAGCCTTGGAATTGAAACTTTAGGCGGAATTGCTACGAAAATCATCGAAAAAGGTACGACAATTCCTGTTAAGAAATCTCAAGTATTCTCAACTGCAGAGGACAATCAGCCGGCTGTTAGCATCTCGGTTGTTCAAGGTGAGAGAGAGTTTGCAAAAGATAACAAATCTTTAGGTCTTTTTGAACTAGGAAATATCGCAGCAGCACCAAGAGGTGTTCCTCAAATCGAAGTTACTTTTGACATCGATGCAAACGGTATTTTAACTGTTAGCTCAACTGATAAAGGCACAGGCAAATCTCAATCAATCACAATTAGCGGAAGTTCTGGGCTAAGTGAAGAAGAGATTAACAAAATGGTTCAAGATGCAGAGGCTCACAAGGCTGAAGATTCAAAAAGAAAAGCGCTAGTTGACCTTAAAAATCAAGCAGATGCGCTTATAGCTCAGACTGAAAAATCACTAGGGGAGATCGGTGAAAAAATTTCTGCTGAGGAAAAAGCAAAAATAGAAACTGCGATAACTGAATTAAAAGATACTTTAAAAGATGAAAATTCTACAAAAGAGCAAATTGAAGCAAAAGTAAAAACACTCACAGAGGCAAGTCACAAAATGGCAGAGCAGATGTACAAAAAAGAAGAAGGTGCTCCAAGCGGCGAAGCGGACACTAAAAAGAAAAAAGACGACGACGACGTAATAGACGCTGAGATAGAATAAAGTTAGGACATCTAGAATAGCCGAAGATGTTATCGATGTTGAGATAGAGTAAGATTTATTCTTCTCTATCTCAATTCCATATTTGTTTCATCAAACACTTGAGTGAAAAAACACCAAGTTTTAAAGTTTGTGAGAGTTTTGATGTTTCAGTGGTAATAGACTATTTAATTTTCTGACTTCATTATAGGGCTTGTGCTTTTCAGTGAAAAAAGTAAAAAATTAGCTAGTTAGTTGTAGGTGAAAATTACACTTATTTTTAGAATTGGCAAAATATTTTATTTGAGTAATAGTCTTAAAGTTGATTTTAATGGGTTTTAAATGTGGTGCGCCCGACAGGAGTCGAACCTGTGACCTTTGGTACCGCAAACCAATGCTCTATCCAACTGAGCTACGAGCGCACATCATCTCCATAATGAAGAGGACGAAATTATATCACCTTTAGCTTACAGTATTATAAAACGGGGACTAATTTTCTATTTTTTTCAATATCTCTTTTATTTCTTGTTCTTGCATATAAAAATCATGATTTTTTCTCACATATGCTTGAAGCAAGATTTTTAACTCATTTTTGCCATCCATGTTAAAATCTTTTGTCATTTGCTGTTCCAAATAAAAAGCAAATTCTTCCTCAAGATTAACATCAAAACGATGACCGTCTATCTCCAAGCAAATCTTTTTACTCATCTACTCTTAGCCTAAAACACTTTCTATTTTGCTTACAATCTCTTCTATCTCTAAATCTTTTTTAGCGTTTTGTTCAATAAGCTTCTCTATCTCTTGATCTTTTATTTCTTTTTCAGCTTTCAATGTAATAAGTTCGTTACGAATAGCCTCATTCTCACTCTTCAAAGAATCCTGATTTTTTACTATTTGCGATATTTTTTCACTTAATCTTTCTAAACTTGTCAAACTTTGCATCTTAATTCCTATTTTTTATATAAATATAATTCTATCACAAAAAGTAAAAGAACTACAATAACAGCTTCACGAAACTTATAGGATAAAGTCAGTACCTTTTTGAGTCAAAACTAATGTCACGCCATCTTCTTTAACTTCTATTAGACCCTCAAGTTTGAGTTCATTTATTGCACTGCCCAAAGCATCTTCTTGTTTTGCATTTATTTTAGTCAAGATATTTTGAACTACGTCCTGCTTACTCATAATCTGCCCGACGACATTATTCTTTTTAAACCATTTCATAAACATCTCTTTCACCTCATTTTTAGGAGAGATATCTGTACTGCTACTTTTTGGCGGCAATTTTCTTCTATTATTATGAGGTGTTTTGGTTGTATTGCTATAATATTTTTTAGGTGATTGTTTCATGTGTATGCCTTGTAAAGTGTTATTGTTTCTCTCCTTGCATTGTCACATAGTTTTACTTAAACAATCAGCTTTTAGCCTCTATCTGCTATACTCTCCATCATAAAATCAAGGAAGAATATGTCCACTAAAGCAACTATCCATAAAGCCTCACTCAATATTGCAAATATGGATTCTCACTATTATGCAGAGCACAATTTAACCTTGGCCAAGCACCCATCTGAAAATGATTTGCGTTTGATGGTGCGATTAGCGGCATTTGTACTTAATGCTAATGAAACGCTGCAGTTTTGTAAAGGAATTTCACAAGATGACGAACCGGATTTATGGCAAAAAGCACTCGATGGTGAGATTATATTGTGGATAGATTTGGGTCAACCGGATGAAAAACGAATCAGAAAAGCATGCGGACGCTCACAAAAAGTTATTATCTACACTTACCAAGAGGGAAGTGCACTAGCTTGGTACAAGCATGTAGAGAGTTCACTCAAACGCTTTAAAAACCTCTCTGTAATTCATCTTAACATTGATGGTGATATAGAGCAGCTGGTTGAGCGAACCATGTCTCTGCAATGTAATATTAGCGATTGTGAGCTTACTTTGATTAGTGATGAAAAAAGTATTATTGTCAAAGAGGAGATATTAAAAAAAGTTTAACTCTCAACTTTTGCATAACAAACTTTTTTCATTCTTAAACTCAAATTATTACATGTTACAATATCACAAAGATGCGAAGGTTGGATACAGATGCAGAAGGAAGCATATAAAACGCTTATTGAATCTCTCATTGATGGTGACACTCTACATGAGTAAAACCATTATAGAGAAACATTTAAAAGGTACGCTGACAGTCACCAATATTGCAGATGGTGTCTGTTTTAAAATAAGTTTGCCAGAAAGTTTAAACAGTGTTGCTGAGACAGAACTATGACGATTCCAGACTATAACCACCACCTTTCTCATCCATTTTCCACATTTAGCTATAAGTCCAAATGTGAAAAGAAGCGGTTGCCTATGTTGAATAAATTTCTCACAGATTTAGAAACATGAAGAAAAGATTCAAGTACAGTAAGATTATATTGATGTTGGCAGCTTTAATGGTTGTGTTTTCTTTAGGTTTTCCATTAGCTATGCTAAGTGGAAACAAGCAAGGTAAAGTGATCCTCAATGAAAAAGTAAATTTGCCTTTTGAGATAAAGGATAATACAAAAATAATATTGTTATACTTCGGTTATGTAGGTTGCAGAACTATCTGTGAACCTTCACTCAAAGAGATATCATCTGTTTATGAGGGGCTTGCAGACACCCAAAAAGATGATGTTAGTTTCCATTTTATAGATATCACTAAAAATGGCAAGATGGCTAAAGAGTTTGCACACTATTTTAACGATAGCTTTATCGGTTTGGATTTAGACACCAAGTCAACGGCAAAGCTTATGGCGGATTTAAGAGCTTATAGCAGTGACTCCATTACCGGAAATGGTGATATGTCTCATACAGGTTATTTATACTTGATAAAACAAACTCAGAAACAGAGTTTTGAACTAAAAATAATATATATCACACGCCCTTTTGATTCAGTTTCAATAGTGCAAGATATAACAAAGGAATTACAATGAATATAGCCACACTTTTCGGAAACTATGACGCTTTATCTACAATCATAAAGGACAATCTTCATGATGAAGCAAAAAATGCTGATAAAGCGTTTATGTATATCTTTCTTGCGAACTGGGCAATAGTTTCTTTTGTTACATCACTTACATATGGAACATACATGCTTGGAATTATTGGTGGTGGAGCAATCACAGGTTTGGCATACTTATCATATGCAATGTTTAAAGGTACATCAACCTCACGGATACTTATCGGCATACTCATTATGGGTTTTCCTATCATCATGATTCAGCAACATTTAGGTCGTATAGAGATGCACTTCCATGTCTTTGTAGTACTTGCATTTATGTCTTTATATAAAGATATTATGCCTACGATAGCAGCGACCTTAACTATAGCAGTACATCATCTTCTGTTTACATATCTTCAGCTCAATGGTATATCCATAGGTGATGCACAAATTATTATTTTTAATTATGCTTGTGGTTGGGATATAGCATTTTTACATGCTGCTTTTGTTATAGTTGAAGCTGCCGTACTCATATATATAGTTTATATGATATCAAGTCAATACCTTAATTCTATGGGAATAGTTAAAGAGGTAAGTGATATAACTAAAAACAATGACTTCACTATAGATATAAAAAAAGATTCTGCTCAAGAAGAAGTGTTTTTTAACTTTATTAACTCTCTCAGAGATACTTTAAATTCTGCAAAACAATCTTCAACACAAACAGCAGAAATTGCTGAAAATATTCATAATTCAAGTAATTCTTTAAAAGAGAGTTCTAATAAACAACAAGCTACTATAGTTGAAATAACAAAAAATAGCATCCTAATGAAAGAGCAACTTCATCAAACAAATCATGATACATCATTAGCTAAAGAAAAAGTTAATGAGGCAAACCATAATCTTCAAGAGATGGGCGAGAAAATCTCTAAATTTAATAGTGATGTTGAAAATACAGCAGAAATTGAACAATCTATGTCGGCAAAACTAAATGAGCTTACACATTCAGCTGAAGAGATAAAAAATGTTTTAACTGTTATTTCAGATATTGCTGATCAAACAAATCTTTTAGCCCTTAATGCAGCCATAGAAGCTGCTCGTGCAGGGGAACACGGTCGTGGTTTTGCGGTTGTTGCCGATGAAGTAAGAAAACTTGCGGAACGTACTCAGAAATCATTAACTGAAATACATGGTAGTGTAAATATTGTGGTTCAGTCTATCAATGAAACAAGCGAGAAAATGAATGATAATGCTGATAATATCACTCACTTGAGTACTGCTTCTCGTAATGTGAATAGCATCATTGAAAAAACAGTTGAAATAATGAATGAAACAGCAAAACTTTCAGAACATTCATCTAGAGGTTTGAGTGAAAATATAACTAAACTTGACAAATTAGTCTCAATGATTGAAGGTGTTGAATCTCTAACTATCGGCAGTAACTCTCATGTTGAAAAAATTGCTAATACGATAGACACATTGCTCAATAGTTCTCAACAACTACAGCGCGAGTTACATACATATAGAACTTAAGTAGTTCAAGACCTCAATACTTATAATGAGGTCTTAATTCCTCGGCAGCTTATAGGCAGTCATCCTCTTCAAAATCATCACTTTTCTCATCCATTTTCCACATTTAGCTATAATTCCACACATGAAAAGAGAAACAAACTTTAAACTAAAATCAGATTATTCTCCTGCGGAAGACCGGCCGACTGCAATCAAAGAACTCACTGACAATATTCTAAAAGGTAATCGTTACCAGACACTTAAGGGTGTTACAGGAAGTAATATGTACAAGGATGACGATTGGCTTACTATATAATAAAATTAATTATTACTGTACTTTTAATTGTATTAATTTCTGAAATAGCTAAAAAAAGCAGTTTGATTGGTGCCATGTTAGCAGCTATTCCTTTGGTGTCAATTTTAGCTATGACTTGGATGTATATAGATACAAATGATAGCAGCACTGCAGTAGAGTTTTCAAGCAGGATTGTTTGGTTAATTGCTCCATCAATGACACTGTTTATCGCTTTTCCTTTCTTAATAAAAAAAGGCCTCAGTTTTTACCCAAGTATGCTTATTTCAATTTTTATGACTATTGTTGCTTATTACAGTGTTATCTTTCTTCTTGATAAATTTGGAGTTAAATTATAAATGCTAACTGAATATGATGGTTTAGACATGAATTTATTGGCAGCTTATATGTCGTCATCTGCTTCAAAAACAGTATAAAAGTTCATCCATTTTACGCTGCAATTTTGCAAAGGAATTTCACAAGATGATGAGCCGGACTTATGGCAAAAAGCACTCGACGGCGAGATTCTATTAATGATTCAGGAAAATGTATTAAAAAACATTTAACTTTCAATTGCACACGAACTGTTTACGCATCTTTATGAGAGGCAAGAATAAAAATCTAATAAAAAAATTTCTTATAGAAATTTTACCCTATTCTTTCCCTCTTTTTTGGCTTGATACATTGCTTGGTCTGCCTTTTCTACGAGTGTATCTTTATCCATCCACTCATCATGCCGAGCAAGACCGATGCTGACAGTGACATGCCCGATTTCTTCAAATTTACAAGATGCAACAACCTCTCTGATTCGTTCGGAGAAACTTAGTGCTTTTTGATCATTTTCTAAAAGCGTCATAATAATAAACTCTTCCCCTCCCCAGCGGATGAGAATGTCTTCGGAACGAATTGCTTCTTGTACGCGGGATGCGACCTCTTTCAGAACCACATCACCCTGTTGGTGACCGAATGTATCATTTATTTTTTTAAAATTATCGATGTCAAATAAGAGGAGGTAAAACTCATATTCCGTCGCTTTATTTTCTATAAAATTATTGTAGAAAATATCCCATTGGCTTCGATTAAATACATTCGTCAAGTTGTCTTTAGCTGCAAGCTCGCACAAAGCATGTTCCATCGCCTTTCTTTGCGTAATATCGCGACCGGTAGAAAGGTAATTAGTTATCTCGCCTTCATCATTCTTGATGGATGTAATTATCTTATCTTCATAATACAAAATTCCACTTTTATCTCTGTTTATAAATTCTCCATGAAACGGCTCTCCATGCACAATGGTTTGCCATACTTCATGATAAAACAGATCTTCATGCAAACCTGACTTCATTATCGACGATTTTTTTCCTATCAGCTCATTTTTGCTATATTTTGTTAAAGCTTCAAAGGCTGGATTCACATACTCAATAATTCCTTCTCTATCCGTAATAGAAACAGAATCGTTAGTTTGTATCAAGGCATTGGAAAACTTTTTAAGTTGCTCATCAATTTCATGACGTTTCATTGCATTAACAATCATCTGAGCGGCAATTATAAGGATTAGAATCTCATCATGGTGAAGCTCTTGTGCAGAGGTGGTTTTAAAACAGATAAATCCTTCAAGTTCTACCTTCGAAAACATAGGGATGATAATAATGCACCCATACTCCGAATTAAATAATTCAATTATCTTCTTATCGGTAGCGTTATTCTTACAAAAAAAGAGACTCTGCTTATTGAGAAGTATTTCATTAATATAAGAGAAATCACTTTGCCCGATTTTTAAAGGAAATACTTCCGATTCACTATTAGCTTTAACATAGTGGAAATATTGCTGATAAGCCTCATCCTTTAATTCATATATGGCTCCACATGAGATAGTCTCAAATGCATCTGCCGTGACAGATAAAACCGACTGAATTTTCTTATCGAATTCATAATCAATATTATCAATGAACTGGTTAGAAAGATGGAGCATGGATTCTTCAAGTTTCTTTTGTCTTATAAAGACCACTTCAATCGGTTTAAGTACAAAAATATAGATGAAAGGAGTACTCAACAGCGCCAATAAAAACACATCCACCAAAGCTTCCATAAAGGGAGGAAGGGGAACAACAAAGTAAAACATACTCATTAAGAGAAACTCTATTAGCCCTATTATAAGCAACAGTTTAAAAAAAATCGTTTTAAGAACCATGTTATTTACCTTCATTCTACTCTTTCTATTTGTTTAATTGTCTCGAAATAATACCAATGTTGAGCATAAATAGCTCTTATTCCATGCCAAGGGACAGAGAAATAGCTCTCAGCCGTCAAACGAATGCCAAGTTTAGACAAATTATTCAATCCTATTCTGTATATTTAAATAGAAAAGTAAATGCTGATTTCGACTCTTCGTCTGACAGCTAATAAGGTATCAGCGGTTGAGGGGATTTATTAATCTCTATTTTGTAAAAATTAATATAAGCTTATCTCCTCCAGCAGTTGATGAACTAATCTTCCATTGCGCATGTAACAACTTATATGCAGTAGTCTGTCCGGTAATCGATATTATCGTGTACACCATTTGCAACTGCGCTAATCATACTATTGCTGTACCAAGCCACACCTTTTGATTCCTTAAGAACATTCTCTGTAAGAACAACTCTTTCTTCTCCAAATTTTGCTGATGATGTTGTGACAATTAAAGCAGTAACCAAACTTGTTATTAAAAACAACTTTCTCATTTCTACCCTTATTCAATATTTTATAGCAATGCTATCTTAAATTCACTATATATAACATCTTATCAAATAATTCCCTATATTTCTCGGCAGCTTACAGGCAGTCATCTTCTTCAAAAATCATCACTTTCTCATCCATTTTCCACATTTAGCTATAATTCCAAACATGAAAAAAGAAGCAAATTTTATAGTAAAATCAGATTATTCTCCTGCGGGAGACCAGCCGACTGCAATCAAAGAACTCACAAACAGTATTCTCAAAGGAAATCGTTATCAGACACTTGAAGGCGTTACGGGAAGCGGTAAAACGCACACTATGGCGCGTGTTATAGAGAATGTTCAGATGCCGACCATCATTATGACGCACAACAAAACCTTAGCCGCTCAGCTTTATAGTGAGTTTCGTCAGTTCTTTCCAAATAACCATGTGGAGTATTTTGTCTCCTATTATGATTATTATCAGCCTGAGGCGTACAGGCACTCTACTTTAGCAGCATAAATATTTTAAAACCGTTTGTTACTAAGGTGTTTAGAGTGTTTTAGGTTTTTGAGTGAGATGGTTTCGGCAGCTATACGGCAGCCATCTAGTAAGAGACTAGATAGCTAATAATTCAAATATTTTTATAATGTGGGAACAATGGAATCCATTCTTTATCATTATAAGTTCCTGTTTCCCACAGACAAACTAAAGTAGACTTTGGTACACCATATTCAAAAACTAAGATTTTTTGTTGGTCTCCATACCCTAAGGCATTTTGTTTTCTTTTATTTTTACTCCATTCTTTTTCAATTGCTCTATCTTTAAGTATCGACTTGCCAATATTTTTAAGTTCTTTTTTTAAATTACTTCGTTCTGTCTTGTTTTCATAAAGATAATTTTTGGAACATTCTAAAACCCTATCATGTGCTATTAATTTAGTTCCAAACAAAACATCATAATTTTTATATTTTTTTGATGCTAAATAATTATTCAATTTATCTATACCTTCATCCATAGCAATTGCAAACAAGAAAACAATAGAGATATTTGTAAAATTATATTTAGTAGAATAAGCTTCAAGTATTTCTATGGCTTGTGTACCACTCAATAGACAATCATCAACAAAACATATAGTTTTCTTGTGTTTAATTGCTTTATCAAGCTCTATGAAATGTGAATCATTGGCATCAATTGTGGAATGAGCTATAAGATAATTTATTATTGATGAACTACCGCCATGGTCGCCAAATATTGCGAAACTAAAATTTTTGATTTGTTTTTTTTGAAATGCACATTCAATTAATTCACTTAAATGATTTAAACGAAAGAATTGTAACTCTGAATTCAAAATTTTCAATGCAGATAATGCTATTGACTTATTAGAAAACTGGTTTAAAAAATAAACTATATGATCAAGTGAAATACTATAACGGTAGTGTTTGCACTTCTCATATAAATTTAATATTAAATGCATTTCATTTCGATTAAAGTTAAAAGACTTTTTCATTTTCAGTGAGAATAAACGGTTTGCTAAATTTGAAACACTATAATTAAATAACTCCTCGAAAGAATAATTATTTTTTTTAGAATAATAATTTTCTGCAGATTCAAATATGTTGTATGCTAGTGAAAGGGTATCAGAATCTATACCCTTTTCTAAAATATTAACATAATCATCAGAAGTAAAATCATAAATAAAAAGAAGTCCCATCAAACATACTTGATAATAGATTTCTAAACTATTGAAATATTCACTGAGTTTTGTTGATGTTAATTCATTAAAAAGTAGTAAGTGAGAATTTAATAAATGAGATGACGCACCTTTATGAAATAGCAGAGCAATTTCAAGTTCTAAGGCAAACATAGTATTTAAATATATTAATGTTTCTGTGATATTATTTTCTTTATATATTGAGTCATATTTATCACTAATTGATTGTTGAAATGTATCACGATACGAATCCGTAAAAAAATCATTATATTTATGTACTAGTGTTAATAAAAAATTTATATTTTTCGGTGTAGCTTTGTTTTTAACTAAATAATCTACAAGAAAGACTTTAACATCTTGTATAATTTCTTTATTGATATTTTTATTTTTTATTTGGTAATAAAACTGTTCTTTTCTTATATTGTTTATATATTCTTCATCAGTATCCTGAATAATATTAGATACTAGATTTGTACATGGGGGGGCAAAGCTGTCATTAAATTCTTTTAAAGTCTTATAGTTTGTAAACTGTTTAATTTCTGTATTTATCTTAAGTATTCTTCTTATATCGAGTAATTGTTTAATTTGCTTTTTTTTCATTATTTACCTTTTATTTATATAATTACTGATGTTTAATAAGTTGTAAACCTGTATCTATCTCATGATAATCGATACCTTTTGTTATATTTGCTAATTGAGTATTGTCCAATGATGTAGTAATAAGAGTTTGGCACCCATTTAAAGTAGATACTTTCTTAAATAATTCGGATAAATCACTAATGTCTATTTGCTGTTGAGCTGGCTCATCAATAATTAACAAGCCTAAATGATTTAATGAAAATTCTTTTGAAACTTCGAATAAGGCAATATAATATGCCCATATAGTTCTAATATAGTCACTTGCGGAAGAATCACTTTTCAATTTGAAAGTATCTATCTTTGGAAAATATGTTTCTAAATCAATAAATATATTATCAACATTATCACTAGTAAAATTAAATAATTCAATGTTTTTTTGTAGATATTTTTTAAGAGATTTTAATTTATTTTTATCAGCTTCTGGAAAGTCATTTGCTATTAAATTAATTTTATTATCATGTGCTTTTATATATTCAGCTGATAATGTTTTAAACTCCTCCATAATTGTTGTCAATGTTTTATTAATTTCAATTATTTGATTGATTCTAAAATTAAGCTTGACTCTTTTTTCTATATCATACCTTGATGGAGTATTTTTACTATCCGTCAACTCTTCTTTTAAAAGCCGAATACTATTGGAGGTGTCTCGAAGTTCACGGTCTAATATTTTCAACTCTTGTTCTAATAATGATATTCTTTTATGCTTAGACTTTAACTGTAATTCAAACATTTTACTTTGACTTTCTAGAAAGTCAATATTTTTATCTAATGTCATTATTTCTTCAGGTAAATTAGCAGATAACAGATGAGATATAGTTGTTTTACATGTTGGACATATGTTGCTCGCGATAGAAAAATTTTCCTCTGAACCCATTTCTTCTAATTTCTTTTCTGTTTTATTTTTTACTAAATCTTCCTCTATAATTTTCAACTGATTTTTAATTATAGAAATCTCATTTTTTTCTAAAAAAATTTCTGAATTTAATTTTGAATAACTAAGTGTTGTTATCTCAAAATAATTTTCTTGCTTTGTCAATCTTTCATAGTGTTTGTCTATTTGATCACCAATATTCTTAATGGGTTTTTTTACTAAAAATAAATGTTGACTCATTAATGTTTTTTCATAGTCATCAATTAATATATATTCATCATTTTCTTTTGTATATATTTTAACCTTCGAAATATCAAGTGGCTTCTTGGATATTTTATCGGGAATACCTTCTAACTTAAATTCACTCCAATTTAAAGTATTAACTAATGTGTCAACTTTAGATTTCCATTCTAGTTCAATTACTTTCATCTCTATTTCATGTTTACGATAATTATTTAAATTTTTCAAAATATCAAAATCTAATAAATATTCTATTACCTTCTTTTTTACATCTATTATTCCATAATTACTAATTGGTACTAGATAATCGGTCCATCCTCTTGTTTGGTCTAGATAAAAAGCAGAAAAAAAGACCTCTAAATATAATTTGGATTCTTTGCCGTCATATTTTATAACATTAGGAAGTTCTAGGTTTAAAAAATCACTTACTAAGTATCTATAGAAACCTCTATATACTTTTGCACTGTTCATTCCAACATACATATCTTCAAATTTAATTTCTTTATTATCATTAGTTAGCTTATTACCATAATAAACTGTCAATAAATCACTGGACTGCTTAGTATTCTTTACTGAACGTTTTATAGTAATAACTTCTTGATTGTGATTTATGATTTCTAAGTAAATTTCACTTTCTTTAATCTGATACTTATGATTATTATATTCAAGTTCTTTTCGTAAAACAGGCTTTAATGCAGATGGACCTTTGCTTGTTCCATCGATTACCTGCTCCATTCCTAAGCAATATAAAATAGACTGTATTAATGTCGTTTTACCAGTAGTATTTTTCTTTATAGAGCTTTTTATTATATTTAATCCATTTTCTGAAAATTCAATATAATTTCCAAACTCAATATCTTCAGTGGTTAAAATATTGAATTTTAAGGCTTTAATTTTTAACATTAGTAGCTTCTCTCTTTAATATATTTTTCTATCTTAAAATCATTTATTTTTGTTTTACCAATCTTTTTTAGAGTATCTTTTTCAAGAATTAAAATATCGATATTAGTCAAAACTTTTTTTAAAAAGATATTACCTTTATCTGAGATTACATAATTACCTTCTTTTTCTACAATAAAATCATCTGCTAAGGCTAATCTCAATGCTCGTATTAAGGATGGTTCAATACTCCAACTAAAGTAAGTAAATAAATTTTCTTCACCTTCCAAACTATTTACTAGTTCATCCATTAATATTGCATCTTTTAGAAAATATGAAATAAAGTGTAATTTTAAAAGACTACATTTACCACCACGTCCAGTATAATAGATAATAATAAGTATTAAAGTTATTTTGTATACTGGTCTATAGCTAGCTGGAATAGAAATTGGTTTTTTTGAAAATTTCACCTGATTAATAGAGATATCATTCTCTTTGAATATATTCATCCCACTTCTCTAGTCAAACTCTATTGGGCATTCAGCAAACCAATCTGATATGATATATTCTTTTAATTTTATTAGTTCCATCCCATCTACTGAGTCTCCCAGATAACTATTAAGTTGACCCATAAGTAAAGAGTCAATACTACCAAGTACTTCCTGTGGAGTTTCACTAACTGCCATATTGCAAATTTTTTCAACTTCATCAGTTAATGTGCTTTGTAAATTAATAAACTGTTCATATAATATTTCATGTCTTTTAAGTAGGGTTTCTTTTTTTTGACCATTTAAATAATATTCGATTCTTTGTAGAATCAATTTTTCAATTCTCTTTTTATACTTTTCATCATCTGGAAATAATGAATTAATTTTTCTATCAATATTTTGTACTAGATTTATATCTTTATCTTTCCAAGATTGAATATCCTCGTGAGTAACAGGAGAGGAATTTAGCTTAAGTTTAGAACCACTAATTTTAAATACATTTAAAATAGTTTCGTGAGGTAAATAATTTATAAAATATTCAATCTCTTGGAATAAAACTCTAAAATCAGAAGCTAAATGAGAAAGGCATTTTTTTCTAATTTCATCTCTTTTGGTATTACAATGCTCATTTAATTTTTTATTTAACACACGAGGCGTTAAGAATACCCATTGCTTTATCTTACTATCTTTGATTAAGCATTCCAGTCCTTTTTTAGAAGTTACTAATTTTGCTAAATCTGTTGTTATTTTATTTCTCTGTGCATCATAAAGTGCAGACGATGAAAGGTTTTCATCTGGACAATAACATTGATATACAATACCATCTTTTTCAATATAGCCTTCTATTCCATAATCTCCATTAGTATGAGCAGTTACAGTCTGATATTCATCATATTTTTGTTTAAGAGCAATATCACAGAATTTTTCCCAACTATCTCCATCAAACTCAGCATATTCTGTAACAAACATTTTTTATATTTACCTTTTATAAATTTTAAGATTATTTTTATAAGAATAGTTTAACATAAATAATAAAAATACATATATATTATTAGTATATAATCTGACTATGTTTGCATCTAATAAAGTGTACGACCTGCCATATCAATTTTAATAAGTTAAAAATTTCTCACTTGCAGCCTAATTATTGGAATACATGCAAGAAATTAAAAATAAGCTTTTCTTTATAAACCTCTACAGTTTAAATGAGTTACCTATCTCGCAAAGTCAACTTACAAATACACTTTTTATAAAATCCTCAAACCTACCAATCAATATGTCTCTGAAAGTGTCTTATGGTAGTGTATCTGAACCTTTAAGTGATGATAATACATCTATATCACAAAAATAGAAGGATTTATCATGTTAGTAGGATATGCAAGAGTTTCAAGTACAGGACAAAACCTCAATAGTCAAATTGAAGCATTAGAAAAAGCTGGATGTGAAAAGATATTTATGGAAAAGAAAAGTGGTACTCAATATGCAAATAGAGAAGAGTTACAAAACGCTCTGGATTTTGTAAGAAATGGAGACACACTAATTGTGACGCGTCTTGATAGATGTTCAAGAAATGTAAAAGACCTTCACCAAATTATTGAAACACTCAATAAAAAAGAGGTTTCATTTAAAGCGACAGAACAGGAAATTGATACTTCAACTTCAGCTGGTAGATTGATGATTGGGTTGTTATCTATAGTGTCAGCGTTTGAAACAGATTTAAGAGCGGAGAGACAAGCGGATGGTATTGCATCAGCTAAAAAAAGAGGGGTTAAGTTTGGTGGAACTCCAAAGCTTGAAAAAAAAGATGTTTTAAGAATTATGGACTTTCAAAACAATACAACTATGACCAATGGTGATATTGCCAAAGAGTTTGATATAGCTCGCAGCACACTTTTAAAATATGTTGCAACTTATAAGAAAACACACCAAGATTTATAAAATTACTAAGCTCTCTGCTAACTCACAGCCGAAGCAAAAAGTTAAATAGCTTTCACTGCTGATAAGCTCAATATAGATGTGATTTTTGACACAAGAATGGTACCAACCATATCTGGTTGGTAATTTTTTCACCCTCATTATCTTCTTTTTAAATTAAAAATAAATCGCTTCAAACTCAATAAAGCTGGTCTCTATACACTTCAAACTGCTCTCCATTTTCATCCTCAACGATAGCAACACTATTATTTCCATTTTTAAAAACTGTTATTAAAGTAACAATATTCCCTTGATATGAGTAAGTTTCACTTGAATCATTTTCAAGATGGTGATAATTAGGATTATCGTTATATCTCTTCTCAAAACTTTGCATTATTACTCCTTGTATTTTCATGATTGTCTCATATAAATATCTACAAGTGCAAAAATATTGCAGCTTGCAAAATAAATTCTAAATGCTGGTTCAGTAATCTAGCAACCCTAATAGTTTTAGGACTCTTTGCTTATCAACTTCAATGTTGTTTTTATTTTTATCTATAACTATTGGAGAGTATTTTATCTTTTTGGTGAATTTTGTTTTTGGGGATTGAACATATAATATTTCCTCTTTATCATCTGTAATTGTGGATATGAGTGGAATATCTATCTCTTCGGTTGCTTCTAAAAAAGCTTTTAATTTTTCTTTAGATATTTTATACTGCATTTGTATTTCCTTCTGTTTTGATATATGTATTTGTTTAGATGTGCCATACATTTGACGAAGAAAAAATACCTCATTGAATCAAGCCACAAGAAAAGATGCGGTTGATATAAATGAATATATCAAACCACATATCTAAATCCACTCTATAACAGCTTGTTGAGCCAAAGAGGGGGCATGGTTTTTCCATCAAATTTAAATGTAAAGAGTAATCCGCTAAAAATACTCAATACCCTCATGCTGTCATATAGAAGTTCATTATTTAGTCCAACACGAGATTAATCCTTGCAAGGTGACTTCTTTCTCATGTAGATTTGTTAAGTCCTAAAAAAGTCAAACCAAGCACTTCTATTAAAACGCTCTTTGGATAATTGCTCCTTATTTCTATACTAACTTTTGTAAATACCAATAGTTACCATAGAAATTAATAGATTAAGAGCATATATAAAGGAGAATAAATGCGATTGATAAAAGATGAAGAGATGAATACCTTCCCAAAACTATACGAAACAGAGAACATAAAAACTGGTAATAAGACATTACAGATGAAGTTCATGGAAGTTAAAAGTGGTTGGGAGTGGTATCTTACAGAATTCGATGCAGAGGAAAAAATAGCATTCGGATTCGTTAAAGGATTTGAAAAAGAGTGGGGATACTTCTCTCTTACAGAGATGGAAGATATACCAACAATAATAAGAGATGAAACATTTATCAAAATCCAATTTAAGGATTTGAAATGTTAGAAGCATCTCAAAAATTAAAAGATGAAGTTCTAAAAAGAGCTTCAGAGATAGAAAAAGATGGGTACCATCAAGTGATATTGAACATAATGTATGAGGAGAAGCAAAGTAGAAAAGATGGCGCCTCATATAAAGAGATACTTGAGTGGTACAAAAATGAATATGGTGAATTAGCCAAGTTTGGCGTACTTGTTGGGAAGATGAATCAACAGGTGACGAACGGTGGCTTTATCCAATATTTTCGCAATGGCTATTGTGATGGAAATGGTGTTTATGCAAGTGAGATTATATTGCATAAAGAGCTAGTGGTGTTGTTTAGTCAAAGTGGATTAAATGATGAGACTTCACTAGAAGTATTTAAGATACTTCAAAAGTTCTACATAGAGATTGATGAAGACTTCGGCGAAATAGTTGATAATGAAAATTATGGCGAAGTTATAAACACAGAATATCTTGGAGATTTAGATAATGCTTATTACGAACGATGTGATGAGTTCATGGTGATACTAGAACAGTATTTCAAAAATAAAATTATAAAAATAGGAGATTTAAGATGAGTAAATACAACCCAAAAGAGGCTTATTACAGCCGAAGAAATAAAACGCAAAAAAGTGGTGACGCAAAAAAAGAGAGTCATAGAGATAGAAGTTCTCAGGGTGGCTGCGTTTGTAACTACATAATTACTACCGATAATAGTAAAGGAAAATAAGATGAAAGAGTATGAAGAGGCTGATGAGCGCATCAAAGAGTGGTTAGAAGAGATTATTGCTGAGGATGAGTATAGATTAAAAGCAAAGACGCTTTACAACAATATTCTCAACAGCACAGGTGATGAAAAATCATTATCAGAAATCTTTGCGGTACCAGTAGGACTGGTACGCGCGATAAAAGAGTTAAGTTAGATTCAGGTTATGCCTGAGTCTAGCTTTTTTTACAATCGATAAATTTATAGATTTTTTTATCGATTGAGTAATACTTTGTGTTGAAACCCCTTTTACTAAAGGATTCTAAACACTTTAGTAATATTTTTTTTTATAAAATCTATAAATCGATAAATCTATAATTTTAAACCTTTTGTAAAAAATAAAAATAAAAAAAGTTTTTATATTATGTTGTGATTTTATCCAATATATCGCTTTATAGATTTTAATGCGCTGTATCACTAGAATAGGTTGCAAATACCGTACCTATCGTAAAAATCTATACATTTTATTCAGCAAATATATAAAAAAATATCCAATTTATCGATTGAAAATGGAAACATTTAAACCCTATTTTTTTCACTCCATATTTTCTGCACAAAATTTCACACAAGAGTAGATGCAGTTGATATAACAAATTATTGAATATCAACTGCAAGTAAAATCAATCCCACCCGCTTATAGAGCTATTAGACGCTTTGAACTCTTTTTCACTTAAATATCTGCTATCTAAGTCATAATAAATATCACCATATATTCGATACTCCGCATCACTTAGATGAGCAAAGTCATCAGCTAGAGCTGCAACAAATAAACGAAACTTTTTATTTTTTGTTTTTTGATTCCACTTTTTTAGAGTTTTCATAACTGGTGAATCTTGATTAAATGCTTCAAGAAGTATATTTATAACAATTTGTAGTTTATTTTTTACTAATCCTGTATTTGGATTTTTTGCTTCCAACTGCTGTTGCACTATTGCAAGGGTATCAGCTACTAGTAAGTGTTTGTTAAATCCAAGAGCGCTTGGAGGGAAATATAATGTATTCATTTTTTTAAAAATCCTTAATTTTATTAGTAGGTAAATTCCTTTTACCTACAGTAATTTAGTAAGTTAGAGAGCAAGTCTCTAACCAACCAACCTAACGTTAAACGTATTACCATTGTTCTGAATGCCAGCTGCTAACAAAGATTGTTTAATCTTACCAATAACACCTCTTTTAGTTGAAGGTATTTTATAGTGATTTGCAATTTCCGTAGCAGTTCTATAAACTAACCCATTTGAATCAGTAGGAAAAGGAGGTGGAGTCATACCAAGACCTAGCGGGTCTGATATGAAATTATTTGCTGGTCCTTTAGTATCTCTAATTACTTTTTCTATGATGTCTTCAACAGCAGTTACATTCATATGTTCAATGTGTTTTTTATTCAGCATTGCATACAACTCTGCATCAAGATACTCATCAATCCACCACTTCTCACCACTCAAATACATTGTATAAACTTGAGCCCATAACTGTTGTTTATCAATTTTCATAAATTTTTCATAATCTATTCCTATAAGAGCAATAGGTTGGAATCTTCTATTTCCTGTTGGGTCAACCAAAAAACTTGTATCATTCACGCTTGCACAAAAACTAGTTCTTCTTCTAAAATTTGATTCACTTCTTGCATAAGGTAATCTAAATTTATCATTTGCAAGAGACATGAACGCTTTTAATGCTCCAATGTCTCTTAAAAAAGTTGAATCCAATTCACCAAGTTCACATATTGCTGAACATATTGCGATTTTTATGGAATCTTTATCATGAACATCAAGACAAACACCAGCTTTTACGTATTTACTTAAATCCTTTGGAATCAAACCCTCTAGGTATTTAGTTTTAGATAAACCTTGACTTCCAACAAACACTAAAACTGATTCAAATCTTGCTAATGCATTTTCAAGTGGAGTAGATTTTATATAATCCCAAGCAGCAATACATTGCAAAAACCATAGTGTTATTATACGTGTTACATATACTCCCTCATCATCACTCTTTAAACAAGAGATAGCTTCACTTACTCTATCTTTACCATCCCACTCTTTAGATTTAACCATATCCATTATTGGATTTACAGAATTATTATCAATCAGTGCTGGAAGGTATTCAATTATCCTTTCAGGTAAACCAACCTTGATAGCTTCACTTTTGATTTTAATAAATTGTGAATTTATCTTATCATCGGTATCTTTGTTGAAATCACTATTGTCATTTTCAACACGAATCATCCCCTCTTTTAAAATCTCATCATACTTCACATCAATCTTCATATATTTTAAAAAAATATCTAAATTATCAATAGTATTTAAGAGCCTTATCTCACCATCCACGTACCTATAATCTGGAAATGGAATTTTCATTACTTTTGAGTTTAACTCTTTGATATTGCTCACAATCTTTTTGGACTTTAGAGTAAGTGCAAATTGTTGACGAACCTCTTTACTTATTTCTGCATCATCACACAATTTAGTAATTTCACTTGCGAATTTTTTATTATCAACATCACCCATAGTGACGACATTGTTACAAAGAGTATTAATGATTTCTTCGTTCGCAACCAGTTTATAATTTATACCACCACTTTTAAATGAGTGAACGATAATACTGTTTTCATTTACATACACCATTGCTATGTATTCATTTGGTTTAGGGTCTATAGGGTCTTGGACTTGAAAGTTTTTGTACTGCTCAGGATTGAGAAAAATATCTGATACTTTTACGATTCCAGTTTTTGAATATAGAACATCATCTGCAGTTAAAACAGAATCCGTAACTTTTCTAGTTATAGCTTTAACTGCTACTTCTTTTGAAATATTTTTAACTTTTGCAAGTTCATCAGATTTTTCATCAATATATTTATCTCTTATAATTTTTGCTTCTGCTTTTTTTGATTCTTTTGATTCTTTAAATAATAGTTTACCTTTACCATCGCTCGGAGGTATCTCATCCAAATTTCTTGCACCTGTTTCTTGAGTAAAATAATCATTAGGTTTTATTTGAGTTATATTTTCTGCTAATGATGGACTTGCTTCAAATAATAATCTCTCTTGAGAAAATACTACTTCATCAAACACCTGTCTTTGTAGTAAGGAACCAGATTTTGAAATTTTTACATGTCCATACCCTTTAACCCAGCAGAGATTTTTAAAACTCTCTTTATACTCTTTAACCTTTTCATTGCTTGCGTTTGATACTAAAATATATGCGTGAAACGATAATTTGTTATTTATACAAGCGTCTCCATTATGAATTCCATAACTAGAACCGTATGTAACACCAATCTCACAATTTACAAGCGCTGTATCTATATCTCTTAAAACTTGAACATAATGTTCAGGGTTATTGATTGTATATCCAAACTCATCAGGGTCATAATCGAAACATAATATATTGTTACCATTAAAAGCAAAATCTTCTTTAGTTCGTGTCAGTGAGTTTGGGATATTAATGTCACGAGAACCTATGATTCCATTGAAACTTCCATTTTTTGGAACTGCAGGGATTATTGCTTGGTTTGGTTGTAAGTTTTTAAATCTATGAAGCAAGTTTCTAACATTATCTACACTCTCAACTTGGAATAAACCATATGATAAAAGAGCGTTACTTGTTTTGTTACCATCTTTATCAAAACTTTTGTTTAGGTTAGTACCATTTGCTTGTACTACTGTATATAGAAAACTCATGCTTCTACTCCTTTAACAGTACCTGCACCAACTAAGAACTCTGCAACATCTGTATTTAAAAACCTTATTGAAGTGTTCTTGGTGTCTCCAAATTTAATATATTTTGGGATGTTCTTCCCATGTTTCAATAAATTATCTATAGTACTCAGACTACAACTCATCACCCCTGCTAAATCTTTCTTTGTTAACAATATCGATTGATATTTTTCCTCTAGCATTGCTAGTATTTTTTCTTCGGAGTTCATAACCCCTCCTATAATCCAGTATTTAAAGTATGTAAAAAGTGAATTCACATAACTTCATATCTATTTGTTATGAGGGTTGTTTAAAACTTTTTAAGTAGTATTAATTGATTATTATGTAGTAAAATCAATACAGTTTGTTCTATTTGATAGTTGTTGAGAGTGTATTCCTGAAGAGAGTGCTTGTCCAAGCAGTCCAGCCTGTCCAAGCAAAAAAATGAAGTCCAGCAGAAATACTAGACTTTTTTTGTAGAAATTAAGAGCACATTTTCCATTCTTTACCAATAAAGTCCATGTTATTGAGTTGCTTCATTCTCACAAATCTATCTCGACACTTATCAATTGTCTCGTATACATGAGAATGTTTTCTCTCTCCATCAATTGAAATTTTACCTTTTGTATCAAGTTCACTGTCCGTACCTAGAGCATGCTCTCTAAAAGCTTTTCCAAATGTTGAACTATCCATGCTATGTTTGTGATTACTTGCAGAACACCACTTCTTAAAGCTTTGAAACATATCCTCGTTTCTGATATTGAGTTTGTCTTCAGGGGTTAATTCATATGAAACAAAAGGAATACGAGCCTCCTCAAGACAGTGTTGCCACCATGCTTCAATAGCGGAAAAACTTGCTTGAATTTGCTCAATAGACACTTCTTCTTTAGGTGGAACTCTTAAGAAATGTTCCCACTCTGAATAATCAAAGTTTAGCAAATCATACATCAGCGACTCATAAAAGCCATCTGTTGCAATTAGTTCATTTAACTGAGCCCAATATTCGAGATCTCCTATCTTTGCATGGTCAACATAGATAGTAATAAAACGTCTACTTTCAGATGTCTGCTGTACGGGTATATCATCATTACCATCTATTACAAGATGCGTGTAGTTGTTACACGCATATGTATCCCCACCTTTAATTTCAGATGTTGCATCTGTTTCGGTAATTATATTTTTTAGCTTATTAACTGTAAGCGAGCTATCTGTGAACTTAGCCTCGTTAGCATAGAATAAGAGAACTTTTTCGAGGTGCTTATTAAACGGAGATACAATCCGTTTGTGGTCAGTTGATGACATATAGTAATCACCCATCAGTTTTCCCATAACCCTCATAAGAGTCCCTTTTCCTGCTCCTTCAGTTGAAATAAGTACGAGAGCAGTCCCCATTTTTTGAGATGGTTTTTGGAAGATTTGGGCGAAGAAAGACCACACAATCATAAACATCTGCTCGTTAGCGCTACAGATAACAACTTTTACGAAATCTTTGAACCCATCAATACTAACTGCAGATTTACCCTCCCCAAATTTAAAGCCTTTAAAATGATTGTAAGTTCTGGCATCGCATGCATTACTTGGGTCAAAAGTAGCCCCATCGTACTCTTTTCTATGTCTGCTTTGCATCCATATTGCAACAGGGTTGACCATGTTAGTTCTATTGGTTTCCTCATTTAATACTTCTATTTTCATATTTTCGAACATCATCATAAGAGAAGATTTGGAATAAGTTGTATAACTATCTGCCGTAGTGTCAATAAATTTTAGGGTGCCTTTGTCATTCAAAACAGCATAGTCTTGTAGGAACTCAAGTGCTTGCAGTTCATGTTCATTTGCACCTCCTATTTTTTGTTGCTTATTCTTCCACTTAGCGGCTTTAATATCAGCACTGAAACTGTTTGATACCTCTAGAAAATGCAAACTAATCAGTTTCTCAGTTATTACTACTATGTCCTTTTGCGGCATCTCTGATAAAGCTATGTTTTTTGCTAGTGCATCTATAAGAAACTTTTTATTTTGTGCTCCTCCACGTATTCTCGTATCTGACAACAAGGGTATTACGACTTCTTTTGGAAACAAAATAAGGTAAACTTCACTATCTCTCAGTCTTGTTTTATAGGTAGCATCAAAATAATGGTTATGAGATAGTATGCCAGTCCCCTCTGACTCAATCATATCCATAATTTCTATACTTCTATGAAGTAAAATCAAATTTGCAATATGGTCAAATTTCCCATCAATTGTTGTACCTTTCATAAAAGCATTGATATGTCCTTTTAGAAGTAAATCATTTGTAATTTGTTCTGCCCACTCATACTCTTTTGTATATTCCATAACTTCACGCATGAGACTATTTGCTCGCGCGCTTTTATTATTCACTGACTCAATTACCGTTGCTGCAACAATTTTTGTTTCAACTACTGCTTCAAGAGCATCTGTTGCTGCTTCAACTACTGCTCCAAGATTATCTTCAGCCACAGTTGTTGTAACACTTTCAGTTACCATTTCCGCAGCAACGTCAGCTGCAACAGACTCTTCTATTTCAACTGCTACTCCAAGAGTATCTGTAGATGCATCATTAGTAACACTTTCAGTTACCATTGCTGCAACAACTTCAGTTGTAGAAGACTCTTCTGCTTCAACTACTACTTCAAGAGTATCTTCAACCACCACTGTAACACCCTCAGTTCCCATTTCCGCAGCAACTTCAGCTGTAACAGACTCTTCTGTTTCAACTGCTACTCCAAGAGTATCTGTTGCTGCTTCAGCTGTAATACTCTCAGTTACCATTTCCGCAGCAACTTCAGCTGCAACAATTTCTACTTCAACTACTGCTTCAAAAGCATCTGTTGCTGCTTCAGCTGTACTGTTCGTATCTTTCATTTGTGTGTTATCGATGTCATTTGCAATGCTCATTGTTATCTCAATTTGTGTATTGCTTAAATCTGTGTTTGTTGCTGTAATGTTTTGGTTATTCATAGTAGTTCCTTTCGTTTTTTCTGCAAGTCCTATGTTGGCTTGTGTGTAAGAGCCTTTGCTCAAATTCTATAACTTAAAGAAGCTCGAGCGTTTGTGCACAAACCATCTGCTTCTATTCCTCGCCCTAAAACCCAATGGTGATTTTTGAACTTGTACGAGAATTATAAGAAGATGTGACACAAAAATATTGGCACTTTTTTGCAGAACACTACTACTGCCAATTAAGCCTTAAAATAGGGGATTTTATATCTATTATTTTTAAAAAAACAAAGAGGGAAATATTTATTTTATGTAAAAGTGATTTTTGAAAAGATTACTATAAATGTAATCATAATGTTCACTAAATGTTGTTTCTTTTCCAAAGCCCAATGCTTCCGACAATTTAAAAGCTTCTCTTCTGGTTAAACATAATGCTCTTGATATGTAAACCAAAAAAGTTATCTTTTTAAACTTATTGTTAAAGACTAAATATTCTAAATATTCAACAAATTCAACATTTGCTTTAGATTTACACTTTTCTAAATAGTGAATGATGTTTTTACTTTTGTTATCTTTTGAGTCTTTTTCTCGTTTATAAAAAATTTCAATTAGAACTAACATAGTTAATCCATCTATTACTCCCTGCGAAAAATGGTATAAGGAAAGTTTACTAATATTAGTGATTTGGCTTCTGTCTGAAATTAAAGCATAATCATTATCTTCTTTTTTAAAAGCCTGAAAATTTTCAACCATAAAATCGTATTTCAGTATTTGATATAAATTAACATAATTTTCTTCTGCTTTTTCGGAAATACCAACTAGTATATCACCTATTTCAGAGCCTAAAAAGACATCACTAAACTCTTCATTTGTAATCTCAAAATCAGCTACTAGTTCCTGATTTAATGTCATTAAATCTAATTGCTCAAAATTTTGTATTGTATTTTTTATGACTGTTAATTTATCATCTTCATTTGAAATGTCATTAAAAATATATTCTTTGTCTTTTTTCCAATTTATCACATCTGACAATAGCTCATTTAATGTTGTTGAAAAAACTCCAAAGATAGTTTTTTGCTTTGAATATGGTTTAAATTTTCTAACTAAACTATTTAATGTTTTTAATGTAGAGCTTGTATTTTGCAGAATATTAATAGCATACCTATATGCTTCTGCTCGAATTAAATCTTCACAATCTTTTAATATTATTTTGTACGGCAATGTTGTGCCACATAAATTGATAGCTTTAATACTAGTATAAAAAGATTTTACATTCGTGTTTAAATTTACCTCGTTAATTGGATTTACTAGTAGGATTTCAAAATGTCCGTCAAACTTATTGTATATATCAAATGATAAAAAAACATCCGTAAAAAGTCTTAAAAATAATTTACTTCTTAATGCAAAATTAGCTTTTTCGACTTTTTCTATATTTCTCTTTGTGTTTTGATTATGATATTTGCCAGTAGAATAATTATAATCAGCGCCAATTTCTTCATTTGATACTTTTTTTTCTATATTCTCTGAAATTTGAGATGAACATAAAGTTTTTTTTGGTTTTTTTTGTCTAATTACCTTTTTATCACTTTCTAATACTTTTTTGTTCTCAAATTCTTTGATCATATCTTCTGTTGACATAGGCTCATTCATAAATGCACCCTTGTAAGAAATTTATTTTTATTCTATCACATAAACTCTTATCTGCCATCGTCAGCAACACTTACAAAAAATCTAATGATAATCTCAAATGGAAACAACTAACCCTAATAACAACCAAATGACTCTCTCAAAAAAGTACCAAGGTGTGTACTCTAAACAACTCCCGAACAACCAGATAATGATGTATATAGCTTATAAGAATAATAACGGGAACTACTCTAAATATAAAGTCGGTTTAAAATCCTCAACCATCACTGAACAATTTTGCTCAAACCTCCGACAAAACGAATTATCAAAGATAAGATTAGGCGATGAAATCCAACTCTCTTCAAAAACAATCATCAAATTTGATGAGATAGCAAACGATTACTATTACAACATGGAACTTAACCAATGTTCAGATACAAGGAACTCAAAGAATAAATATATCAACCATATCAAACCCGTCTTTGGAAATATAAACATTTACGACATCGCACCAATAATGATAAATGAATACAAAATTTTAAAGTTGAAATCTCTTGCACCAGCAACAGTAGCGATGCAAATCAGTTTTATCAGCAGTATTTATAACCATGCACTAAAAACTAAAAAATTTAAAGGGTCTAACCCTGCACTTGGAATAGAGAGTACAATCCATGTAGATAACGCTAGAGAGAGGTATCTTACTTTAGAAGAAATTCACTCATTAATAGAAGTTCTAAAATCCAATAAATATAAAAATAAACCTGCAATAGCTAAGCTTTTGCTTTACTTTGTGAAGTTTGCACTCTCAACAGGTGCCAGAGCCAGCAGTATAATCAACATAAAGCGCTCAAATATCGATTTAAAGACTCAGACAGTACAAATATTCGATACAAAGAATAAGTCATGGTATACCGCGTATATGAACTCCAAAATATTTAACTCTGAGGATTTTTTATTTATTGAGGGCTTTAAAAACAGTGATTACATTTTTTACAACAATGGAAGAAAATTAACGCATCGTATTATCGCTTATCACACTCGACCAATCTATAATGAGATGTTTAATGTTGGTTTAGCAGAGGATGATTATAAATTTAGAGTTTGCAACCATACATTACGTCATACATTTGCTTCACATCTTGCAATTAATCAAGTACCGCTCTTCGAGATTCAAAAACTTTTAAACCACAAAGATATTAATATGACGTTGCGGTATATGAAGCTGAGTGAGGCGAATAAGGTATCAGCTGTTGAGGGGATTTATTAAAAATCTTAAAATTTGCATAAAATGCTTCTTCATCTGGATTTTCTAAATCAAAAAATAATACCTTTAATTTCAAGCCATCTAAATCTTTTTCATAATGGTACTGTTGTTCTAGTAAGTTATCCTCATTTTTGGGGTATATCAGATACATATTTTCGCATTTAGGGTTTGTATATTTAGTTCCATATGCATATAGTTGATACATATCAGATTGACTTACACCTTGATGCGTTTTATCTTCATTAAGTAATTTCCACTTTGTATCAGCGATTATCACTTCATCTTCATGCTTTATGATAATGTCTGGTTTTAGTTGGAATTTACCCTCATAAGACTCTAAATATGCTAAATGATGTTCTCTATCTTGAAGAGCAACCTCTAGACCCTTTTTCCTTAACATATATCCAACATATGATTCGAATAATAGATTCATATCAAACAATAATGCAAAAGCAACATCATTACCTTTATATGGAGAAAATGAGTTAGAATATAAAAATATTTTAGCCCACTGTAAGACAAGTTCATAATCATTCATTTGTCTATCAATTCTTACTTTTTTAAAATCTTCTTTTACATTATGAGATGTCTTGATATCATCAAAAACAAACAAAAATTCTCTGATCCGTTTTTTATTACTATTAGCTTTTGACTTTTGGTACAAATACTCTAGTGTTGTTTTGATTAATCTATTCTCCACTCTATCTTGAATGAACTCTTGATACTGAACATAAAATCGTTCTTTATGAACATAGTTATGTTTCATATGCTCTTTGATATTGAGTTTACCTTTTAGAAAGCCCAGATTCTCTTCTTTATAGATATAGTCAGACTTAATTCCCTTTTGAATTAACTTTTCTAACTCTACTAAAAACATTGTAATAAATATTTCAAGTAATGGTAAGTTAGTAGATTTTAAATCAGCCATATTAAAACTTTTAAAAGGAGATTTTTTAAGTGTTTTCAACATATTAATCATGATTTTTTTAGATTTATTATCATCAGTATTTCTAGCTATTTTTGGAAGTATCTCTATCGTAACTCCACTTTTCGTTTGAATTACACCTACATAATTTTGGGCTTGCAAATACTTATGTAATTTATTTTGACCTAATTTTAAATATTGAACAGTATCACTATTTTGCAACACAAATGATTCTATTTCTCTAAAGGTTTTTTCATCAACAGCTTGATTACTTCCGATATCTTCTTTACCAATAAATATATAACTAAATTCACTAAGAGTTATATGCGTTTTTAAAATTGCCATCTATATTATTTACATATTTTTTCATACATTTTAGGAGAAAACTCTTTACTAATTTTATACCCAATTTGGTTATCTTCTATATCTTCATGATTAAAGCCAAGAACATTTTTTTCTACTAGCTTTTCACTTTGAATAAATTGATAACCATGTATGTCATTTTGCTCTAAATTTAATTTTGCAAGCTGTTTGTAGTGGTCTCCCAATACAATTTGTATTTTTTCCCAATCATCGTAAAAATACTCCTGTAGCAATGGAATTATTTTATTTTTCATTACACTATTAAGCTCCGAAAAAGTCTCAATACCTATAAAATATGCATGTCCTATTGTATGGTCTCTGTCATACAAATATTCAACTCTATTGTTAATTACTCTCAGAATTTCTTGAAGATTCACTCCGCTATTTTCTATACTTGTGCTGATACTATCTAGATTGTACTGTGGCATCATTTCTTCAAAGTCAAATCGTCTTCTAAGTGCAGTATCCATTAAAGCGATACTTCTGTCAGCTGTGTTCATTGTTCCAATAATATATAAATTTTTTGGTACACCAAACATCTTATTTGAATAAGGTAACTGCACCTGAATTTCTTCATCTGCACCTATTCGTTTAGATGTTTCAATAAGTGTTATAAGTTCTCCAAAAATCTTCGAGATATTTCCACGGTTGATTTCGTCAATAACTAATACATATTTTTTTTCATTTTCTTGACCTTCCATCTCGTCAACAACATCAAACTTAATTTTCTGAAACTCTTTTAAAATTGAAAAATAATATGTATCTTTTTGTCTCTGGTTACTTATGCCAAATATCTCTTTTGCTAATTGTCTAGATGTTTTTATTTCTAATGGGGAAGCTAATATTTGATATAGCTCATCTACATTTAGCTCTAATGTATTTTCATTATAGTTTGAGTCTTTAGCATATATAATAATCTTTTTTTCATTTATATCTTTAATAGAAAACTTACCGCCTTTGGTTTTTTCAAACTCAATTTGATCTTCTATAGAACTATTGACAAATTCTTCAATTTTTTGAATTAATGATTTTTCTTGTGAGAGTTGAGCTGCTGTTTTTGTACTATTTAAATAATTCTCTTTAGCTCGATTAGACAAACTTTGAAAAATTCCTTGTTCTAGTTTATATTTAATCTCATCACTATTTAGATCAGCTCTTATCCCTTCCACAAATTCTTCATATCCGTAACTCTGATGGAAGGTAATAAATTCGATTTGACCAGATTGTCTATACTTTTTAAATTTTAATTTTGCTTCGTCTCTATTTGCTGGTGAATAGCCATCAATAATTTCAAGTGCTTTATTAATAGTGTTGTAAGTTTTACCAGTTCCTGGAGGTCCATAAAGTATTGTGTTTAAGCTCAAAATTGAATCCTTTTTATTTTTCTCATATTTTTCATTAGGCAACGAGATTTTTTTTGATACATTCAAAAAATCAATATAAGACTTAATGGATGCTGATAAAAAGCCACCGTTTCCATATGATGGAGAATTTTCGTAATAATATTTACTGGCTGTATTCTTTTGTTCTTTTAATAAGTCTTTATATAATGATGTTAATTGATCAAGATCATTAACTTCAAATACATCATATGAAAGAAGTTCTGAAAGTATTTCGATAGCTCTAAGATAAGAGCTAAGCTTACCGCTACTATCATTACTATTTTGGTTCATCCATTGAATATATGCTTCTTTATTATTATTATTCGCCTGAGATAAATTTTTATCTAATATTAACTTGTATTTTTCAAGATTTAGAACGTCTGTAGTAAGGTATTTGTAGTCCTTTGAAGACATATCCAAATTTACGCCTGAACTTCCTATATTTTGTGCTATTTCAATTCCTATGGTACCTAAATAAGTAGCAAAATTTAATTGTCTATCTTCTTTTGGAAAAGTTCTATAAAATTCACATATACTATCATAGTCATCATTTAATTCTAAAACTTCCCTAATAATATTTTTCCAATATTTATAATATATTGGATAGTTACTTGGATCCTGACAATGCTTTACAACAGAATATAAATGTGGAAGGAAAGTGTTAAGATTGGAGTTAAGTCGAATATTAAGATTGCCTAACTTACTAGAATGTTTAATTTGATTAAACAATTCAAAAAGCTGTAATTTCGAATTATCTTCCAAAATTGTTTCATTTTTAAAGTTATTGATTCTATTTGCTATTCCGACTATAGTGTTGATTTGACTTATAAATACTGATAATATTTCGGTATCTTGTATTGTAAAAGTTTCATCACTTTTTAATTTTTCTATAACTTTTTTTATTTTTTGATTATCATCATCATTTTTAATCAAATGAACCTTCTCTTCAAGGTTCCCAAGCGATTCCCTTCCTTCTTCAAAATTTTTCTCAAAATCACTTGAGTAAGTATTTTTTATTGTTTCAAATGTTTCATTAAATCGTTTTACATAATCTTTTATATTCATATAGCAATCTTTAATTAGGATGTGCGATTATTATAACACATATAGTCACAATCACAAGTCGTTTTAACGTATACACCTAAAACACCATATCCACCTTACACACATAATACAGAATAATCCTCGGCAGCTTATAGGCAGTCATCTTCTTCAAAATCATCACTTTTCTCATCCATTTTCTACATTTAGCTATAATTTCAAACATGAAAAAAGAAGCAACCTTTAAAGTAATATCAGATTATTCTCCTGCGGGAGACCAGCCGACTGCAATCAAAGAACTCACAAGCAGCATTCTAAAAGGTAATCGTTACCAGACACTCGAAGGTGTCACGGGGAGCGGTAAAACGCACACCATGGCGCGTGTTATAGAGAATGTTCAGATGCCTACAATCATCATGACACATAACAAAACTTTAGCTGCTCAGCTTTACAGTGAGTTTCGTCAGTTCTTTCCAAATAACCATGTGGAGTACTTTGTCTCTTACTATGATTATTATCAGCCGGAGGCGTACATTCCCCGTCAAGATCTCTTTATAGAAAAAGACAGTGCCATAAATGAAGAGCTTGAGCGTATGAGACTCTCTTCCACTGCAAATCTTTTAAGCTATGATGATGTTATTGTGATTGCCTCAGTCTCTGCAAACTACGGTTTGGGAGACCCTGAAGAGTATGAAAACATGGTTCAATCTGTGGCAGTCGGAGATGTGATTTCGCAAAAAACACTTCTTCTTCGTCTTGTCGAGATGGGATACAGCAGAAATGATACCTACTTTGACAGCGGACACATAAGAGTTAACGGTGAAACACTTGACATTTATCCTCCCTATTTTGAACAAGAAGCAATTCGCATAGAGTTTTTTGGAGACGAGATAGAAGCGATTTACACCTTCGACATCATCGATAATAAAAGGCTAGAAGAGCATAAACAGTTCACCATTTACGCAACTTCACAATTTAGTGTCAGCCAGGAGAAGATGGCGGTTGCAATCAAAAGAATAGAGGAAGAGCTTGATGAGAGGCTTGCCTACTTTCAAGAGCAAGGCAAACTCGTAGAACACCAAAGACTCAAACAGAGGGTCGAATTTGACCTCGAGATGTTGCAAACGACCGGCATGTGCAAGGGCGTAGAGAACTACTCGAGACTGCTTACAAACAAAAAAGAGGGAGAAGCACCTTACACTCTGCTTGACTATTTTGCACTTCACCATAAAGAGTATCTGGTTATTGTGGATGAGTCGCATGTCTCTCTGCCGCAGTACCGCGGTATGTATGCGGGTGACAGAGCCAGAAAAGAAGTTTTGGTTGAGTATGGTTTTAGACTTCCTAGTGCGCTGGACAACAGACCGCTTAAAGCGGATGAGTACATCAACAAAGCACCCTATTATCTCTTTGTTTCAGCCACGCCCTCGGCATACGAGTTGGAGATGTCAAGCGTTACGGCACATCAAATCATTCGTCCGACAGGGCTTCTTGACCCGATTTTAGAGATAAAACCATCGGGCAACCAAGTAGAAGATATACATGATGAGATAAAAAAAGTTATAGTAAACGACGAGAGAGTTCTCATTACGGTTTTAACAAAAAAAATGGCGGAAGCACTCACAAAGTATTTAGCAGATTTGGGTATCAAAGTTCAATACATGCACTCGGATATTGATACGATTGAGAGAAATCAAATCATCCGTTCACTCCGAAAGGGTGATTTTGATGTACTCATCGGAATAAATCTTCTTCGAGAGGGTTTAGATTTGCCGGAGGTCTCTTTGGTGGCGATTTTAGATGCGGATAAAGAGGGATTTTTAAGAAGTGAAACCGCCCTCGTTCAAACCATCGGGCGCGGTGCTAGAAATTCCAAGGGAAGAGTAATTCTCTATGCAAACAAAATTACTGGTTCAATGCAAAGAGCTATTGATAAAACAACGGCAAGAAGGGAAATTCAAGAGGCTCACAACATAGAGCATGGAATAACGCCTACCACAACCATACGAAAACTTGATGAAAATTTAAAAGTAGAAGACCACGGTGCTATTTACCAAAAGAACAAAAAAATGGATAAAATGCCGCCACGAGAGAAAAAAGCTCTCACTACGGAACTCATGTTAAAGATGAAGCAAGCTGCAAAAGAGCTAAACTTTGAAGAGGCGGCAAGACTTCGTGATGAGATAGCAAAAATAAAACAACTTTAGAATCTCACCAACGGTGAAGCTTTAGTGACTGAATAAAATCTGAACTAGTTCGGATTTTATGAGATTAAATAATAGGACAACATGTGGAAGATACATTTACTAATTTAGCAACTTACGGGTATATAGGACTTTTTTTATACTCGCTCGGCGGTGGGTTTGTGGCACTCATCGGGGCGGCAGTTCTCTCATATATGGGAAAAATGGATTTGTCTCTCTCTATTTTTATAGCTTTTGTAGCCAATACTCTTGGTGCCATGCTACTTTTTTATATGGCACGATACCAAAAAACTATGATGATGGAAGGACTTCGTAAACACAGAAGAAAACTGGCATTTTCACATATTATGATAAAAAAATATGGCTCTTGGATAATTTTACTTCAAAAATTTATTTACGGTGCAAAAACTATTATACCTATTGCTATCGGACTTACAAAATATGAATTTCAAAAATTTGCTCTATTAAATGTAGCGAGTGCTGCGGTTTGGGCTTTATCGATAGGTATTGGAAGTTATTATTCAGGAGATGTTTTAATACAACTCGCAGAGAGCGTAGGTCAAAAACCTTGGATAGCTCCACTCATCTTGGTTGCAGTTGGGAGTAGCTTATGGTTTTATGCAACACATGCTACAAAACGAAAGAAGTGAGTTTCTTCAAAAAGAGTTAAGAAGCAGAGAGTTTTTTAACTCCCTACTTTTGGACCGGCTTCAGAAAAGTCAAATTTACTATCTTGAATTTGATACTTTTTAAAGTTTTTGATAAACATTTCAGCTAATCTATCTCTCGTATTATCAAACAACTCTTTGTCACTCCAAGCATTTCTTGGATTTAAAATCTCTGGATTTATATCGCCTAAAGTTTTAGGAACATGAAGTCTGAATGTTCTGGTAGTGTCAAATTCACTATTTTTAATACTTCCATCAAGAATTGCATTGATACATGCGCGGGTATCTTTAATGCTCATTCTTTTACCGACTCCGTAACCACCACCAGTCCAACCGGTATTTACCAGATAAACATTTACACCATGCTCATCAATTTTTTCGCCAAGAAGTTTTGCATAAACTGTCGGATGAAGAGGTAAAAAAGCCTCTCCAAAACATGCAGAAAAAGTTGCAACAGGCTCTGTGATTCCTCTTTCAGTTCCGGCAACTTTTGCAGTGTATCCGCTTAAAAAGTAGTACATCGCCTGCTCTTTTGTAAGTTTTGAAACAGGAGGAAGAACACCAAAAGCGTCAGCAGTTAAGAAAATAATATTTTCCGGATGCCCCGCACTCAAAGACGATTCATGGTTTTCAATATGCTCAATCGGATATGAAACACGAGTATTCTCCGTTTTGCTTCCATCATCATAATCAACTTCACCATCGCTATTCATCGCTACATTTTCTAACAGTGCACCCTTTTTGATAGCACCATAAATTTCTGGCTCACTGCTAGCATCAAGGTTAATTACTTTTGCGTAACATCCGCCCTCAAAGTTAAAAACACCATGTTCATCCCAGCCATGCTCATCATCACCTATCAGTTTTCTGTGTGGGTCTGTTGAGAGCGTTGTCTTACCGGTTCCGCTTAGTCCGAAGAAAAGTGCTGTGTCACCTCGTTTTCCAACATTTGCAGAGCAATGCATTGCGAGTTTCCCTTCAAGCGGCAGCCAGTAGTTCATCATAGAAAAAATTCCTTTTTTCATTTCACCGCCGTACCAAGTACCGCCTATAATACAAAGATTATTTTCAACATCAAAAAGTACAAATACCTCAGAGTTTAGACCGTGTCCTTTCCATTTTTCATTGACTGCTTTACAAGCATTTAAAACAGTAAATTGTGGCTTAAATGTTTTTAATTCTTCAGCTGTAGGACGAATAAACATATTTTTTACAAAGTGGGATTGCCAAGCTATTTCAGATATAAAACGAACGGACCTTTTTGAAGCTGGAGTTGAACCACAAAAAACATCCGTTACATATATATCTTTTTCTGATAATTGTTCTTTTGCGACAACTAAAAGTTCTGCAAAAACTTCTGCCGATACTTTTTTATTTACATCGCCCCATGCTATGTATTTGTTTGATGGGTCAGAGTCCACAAAATACTTATCTTTTGGACTACGACCTGTAAAAATACCAGTGTCAACTGCTGTTGCACCCTTTGTCGTAAGGACACACTCATCGTTGTCAAGTTCATGTTTAATAAGTTCTTCATAACTTAGGTTATGAAAAACCTTACTAACATTTTTTAATCCTAACTCTTCTAACTCAGTTAAATTCATAATAAACCTTCTGGCATTTTTATATGTAAAATCATTTAATAATTTGTGGAATTATACACTTACTACACCTAAATTATATATAAAAACATCTCTCCAATTGACCCTTTTATAGAAAAAAATTACTTTAAGTTTTTTTCGCTAAAATTTCAATCTTGCTCGCATAACTCAGTTGGTAGAGTGTTACCTCGACAAGGTAAAAGTCACAGGTTCGAGTCCTGTTGTGAGCACCACTTTTATTACTACCAATTACTTCTTTTAGGCACTTTCAGCTCCCTTTATGTTCTACTTGTTACAATTACCACATACCTATTTACTACCAATTACTTCTAAAATGTTGCGGTAAATGTTGCGGTAAGATTTCAAAGGTTTGGAGCGACGGTATGTCTGACTTAATCAAAACAAAATTTGCTGGTGTTTATTACAAAGAAGATACTCAAACTAAAATAAAAACATACATCGCTAGAATAAATATAAGAGGTCTTATCAACACTGAGCAAATAGTAGGATATTCTAATGATGCCATTCGCACAAATCCAACTATGGCATATCAAAAACGCAATGAGCTAATTAACAAGCTTAAAAATGGTGAGTCTATTAGAGCAAACGATAATCCATCTCTCAAAGAGTTTTTTAATTCGTATATGCAATTTAAAGAAGACGGCAAAACTTTATCTGCAAAAAAAATAGTTATTTATAGAAGTGTTTTTGAAAACCATATTCCGCCATCACTTCAAACAAAAAAATTAAAACAAATTACAAAAGACGATTTTCAAAAAGTTATAAATAACATGCTAAATAAAAATTATAAACCAAGTTACATAGAAACTATAAAATCTTGCTTCTCTCCAATATTTAACGACGCAATAGAAAAATCAATGATTCAAAAAAATATTATTAAAGGTCTCATATTTCAAGATTACGACTCCAACAAATATTTTTCACTATCAGATGAAAAAGCCAAAGCTCTAGTTCAGGAAATAATGAATCTTGCTAACAATCAATATAGAATAATGTTTATGTTTTTATTAAGAGGTAGAAGAGCTGGGGAAGTCCTTAGTCTTACATGGGAAAAAGTTAATTTTGAGAAAAGCACTTACACAATAATTGATAGTCAATCTAAAATTGGAAAAACACTTACTTTTTCACTTGATAAAGAACTTTTAGAACATTTTGAATTTTTAGAAAAAAAAGACAAAGGTTTAATTTTTGTAAACCCTAAAACTAAAAAAGCCTTTTTTACATTTCCAGAAAGACAATGGGAACGCATAAAAAAAGATGCAAGCGTAACCGATATGACACTACACGATTTTAGACATTTACTAGGCTTTACACTCGTAAACAACAATGTACCTCTTGAGAGCATTTCAAGAGCACTAGGTCACGCTAAAATCACTACCACGCAAAGATATTCAAATCAAAAAGAACTGATGGCTAAAAATGCGGTGGATACATATTTGGGAATTATAAATAAGTAATGGGTAGTAAAAATCGTATCTACCTGCTGTAATAGTCAATTTTATTTTATACTTTCATCGTAATATTTTAATAAACACTAGTATCAAGTATTGCTACAACTTTAGGAGCTTTAAAGCTTTTTATAACTCAATTAAAACAATTTTAAAATGATATTTTTTTATAAAATATCATTTATCTAACGTTGGTCAAATTTTGCAATTGAATTATCAAAGAAATCTTTATTATACTTGTAAAGAGGACACTTGTCAAACGAACTCTAAAATTGGGCAGTTAAATTTAAAAAAAGTTACATTCTGAAACTTAAACCACCTCTTGTTTTTCTACTGTTTTATTTGAAGATTTAACTCCAAACTTATAAATGTCTGAATT
>JBAZSX010000014.1:0-71497 GCA_041662225.1 Sulfurimonas sp. | reverse complement strand
GGCTTTGGTCTCATTGCAAACATTAAAAACAGAGCATCTCATAAAGTTTTAGATGATGCAGTTACTGCATTAGAGAGAATGATGCACCGCGGTGCAGTTGCAGCAGATGGAAAAACAGGCGATGGAAGCGGATTGTTGCTCTCTATGCCGGAAGAGTTTATCCGAATGGAAGCTTCAAAGAGCGGAGTTGAGCTGCCTAAGCAGTTTGCAGTGGCATCTGTTTTTACAAAAGATAGAAATCATTTGCAGATAATAGAGAAGATTTGTGTAAACAATGATTTAAAAATTGTTTTTACTCGTGATGTTCCTGTGGATACAAAAGCACTAGGCGACCAAGCTTTAGCTTCACTGCCGAATATTGTGCAACTCATTATTACTCCAAACTCAATTATGGCAACAAACAGATTTGATGCGCTTTTGTATCTTTCCCGTAAAGAGTGCGAACATGCACTTGTTAAAGACAGAAATTTTTATATAGCTTCTATGAGCTCAAAAGTTCTTTCCTATAAAGGGCTTGTCATGCCTACACATATTAAAGAGTTCTACAAAGACCTTCAAAATGAGAACTTTAAAATCTCTTTTTCACTTTTTCACCAAAGATTTTCTACAAATACTTTGCCTGAATGGAGACTCGCACAGCCCTTTCGTGCAGTTGCCCATAACGGTGAGATTAACTCAGTTGAGGGGAACCGCATCAATGTTGAGATAAAATCCGAATCTATAAAAAGTGAAGTTTTTACAAGCGAAGAGATAGAGAGAATTTTACCGATTCTTCAACTCAACTCATCCGATAGTGCCTCTGCAGACAACTTCTTTGAGTTTTTGATTGTAAACGGTATGGACTTTTTTAAAGCCGTTCGCGCGGTTATTCCTTCGGCATGGCAAAATGCTCCGCACATGGATCCGGAGCTCAGAGCATTTTATGAGTATCACTCAACTGTTTTTGAAGCATGGGATGGACCTGCTGCATTCTCCGTAACTGATGGTCGTTATGTAGGATGTGTGCTTGACCGAAATGGTCTCCGTCCTTCAAAATATATAATTACTAAAGATGATAATCTTCTGATTGCAAGCGAATACGGTGTTGTTGATATTGCAGAAGAGAACATTAAGGAGAGAGGTCGTCTTCAATCGGGTGAGATGCTAGGGCTTGATTTGAAATTTGGAAAAATTCTCAAAAATGAGCAGATAAACGATTATCTCAAAAGCTCAAACCCATACATGAAGTGGTTAAATGAGCACATGGTCTATCTTCAAGAGCATGTGGAAGAGCAGTACATCACAAAATGTGACTTCAATAGAGAAAACTTTATAAAAAGACAGAGATTCTTCAATATCACTCAAGAAGTTGTTGAGCAGGTAATTGAGCCGATGCTCGTTGAAGGCAAAGAAGCTGTCGGTTCAATGGGGGATGATACTCCTTTGGCTGCATTTTCAAACAGTCAAAGAGCTTTTTCTGATTACTTTAAACAAAAATTTGCACAAGTAACAAATCCACCGATTGACCCAATCCGTGAAAAAATTGTAATGAGTTTAAATACAGGTTTTGGTGAAGTGCATAACATTTTAAATGAACATCCATCCCATGCGCACCGCCTGAAATCAATTTCACCGATTATTACAAGCGAGAAACTTGAGGTTTTAAAATCTTTCGGAGATAGAAAATCACCTCGCTATCAAGCTTTTTATCACAATGCAACATTCTCAACAGCCTATAGCGGCACTCTTAAAGAAGGACTGGATGCTTTAGTAGAAAGAGTGATAGATTCTGTAAAAAATGAGGGAACAAGGGTCGTAATTTTAGATGATTACGAGTTTAGTGAGAGTAACAAAATTATTCCTATGGCTATGGTTGTCGGTCGTCTTAATTTTGCTCTGCTTAAAGTTAAAATCCGTCACCTTGTTTCTATGGTTGCTATAACAGGAGAAGTGACAGATTCGCATAGTGCAGCGGTTTTGATAGGGTATGGAGCAAGTGCTATCTATCCAAATTTACTTTTTGCAACTGCAGTTGATATTCTTGAAAAATCAAAAGTTATAAAAATTGATTGCCATGAAGCTCTAAAATCTGTCCATAGCGCTCTCAATGGCGGACTTCTCAAAATTATCTCTAAAATGGGTATTGCAACAATCGCATCCTACCGTAACGCAGGACTTTTTGATGTTCTGGGTCTCAATAAAAGAGTTGTAGGAGAGTGTTTTGAGAGTTCAAACAGTGCTCTTGGCGGACTTGATTATGAAGATATAGATGAGAGAATTACAAGATACCATAAAGAAGCATTTAACGAAGATGGATTTAATAAAATTTTCCCACTTAATATCGGTGGATATTATAAATTTTATAATGGCGGGGAGCACCATGATTTCGGTCCTGATGTTATCCATGCTATCCACACGGTTGCAGCAAGCGGAGAGAAAAAAGATTATGACAGATTAAAAGATTTAATAAATAAAAGAGGTCTCAGATTTATTCGTGACTTCTTTGAACTGAAATCTGACAGAAAGCCTATCAATATATCTGAAGTTGAACCGAAAGAGAAGATATTTAAAAGATTTGCAGCGGCGGCCATGAGTCTTGGTTCAATCTCCCCTGAGGCACATGAGACAATTGCGATGGCGATGAACAGTATAGGCGCGCAGTCAAACTCAGGCGAGGGCGGAGAGGATTCTCAGAGATTTGGTACAAACAGAAACTCTAAAATCAAACAGGTTGCATCTGGAAGATTCGGCGTAACTCCGGCGTATTTAAGAAGTGCAGAAGAGATTCAGATAAAAGTTGCTCAAGGTGCAAAACCGGGAGAAGGCGGACAACTCTCGGGTCATAAAGTCTCACCTCTTATTGCAAAACTTCGTCATACGGTTCCGGGGGTTACGCTTATTTCGCCTCCACCGCACCATGATATTTACTCAATTGAGGATTTGGCGCAACTTATATTCGATATGAAGCAGGTTAATCCACATGCAAGAGTTGCTGTAAAACTGGTATCAACGATTGGTGTTGGAACAATTGCCGCGGGTGTTGCAAAAGCGTATGCGGATAAAATTATTATCTCAGGCGGGGACGGCGGAACGGGTGCTGCTCCACTAACGTCTATAAAATTTGCCGGAAATCCTTGGGAAATCGGTCTAAGTGAAGCACACAATGCTCTCAAAGCAAATAACCTCAGAGGTTTGGTTGAGCTTCAAACAGACGGTGGACTTAAATCCGGTTTAGATGTCGTCAAGGCTGCACTTCTAGGTGCTGAGAGTTATGCTTTTGGTACGGGTGTTTTAACAATTGTTGGTTGTAAAATGCTTAGAATCTGTCATGTAAACAAGTGTTCTGTAGGTATCGCAACACAAAATGAAAAACTTCGTAAAGAATTTTTCAAAGGACATGTCGATCAGGTTATTAACTACTTTACACTCTTAGCCGAAGATGTTCGTTCTATCATGGCTGAACTAGGGTTTGCAACAATGGAGGAGATGGTAGGTCGTGTAGATTTGCTCAAAGTCGTTGATGATAAGTTTGCGCAAAAATTTGATTTTTCTGCTATTTTACACCAAGAGAGCGGCGTAAATACACATCAACAAAAATCAAATCCTCCTTTTGATAATAATGAATTTGAAAAAGATGTTTTAAAAGAGGCCATGAACGCTATTAAGCACCCTGAACATCCTATAAGAATTAGTAGAGAGATAACGAACATTCATAGAAGTTTTGGTGCTTTAGTGAGTGGAGAAATAGCGCACTACTACGGTGACAAAGGTCTCAAAGCAGACACTATTAAAATAAATCTTAATGGCATAGCCGGTCAGGCTCTGGGTGCATTTTTAATCCCGGGTGTTTCTATCTATCTCAATGGTGTGGCGAATGATTACATCGGTAAAGGGATGCATGGCGGAAAAATAATCATTACCTCTAAAAATGAGGGTGAAGAGTTTAGTGCCGGTGGAAATACATGTCTTTATGGTGCAACAGGCGGTAAACTCTACATCTCCGGAAGTGTCGGAGAGAGATTTGCAGTTCGTAACTCCGGTGCTTTGGCAATAGTTGAGGGTTCCGGAGATAACGCATGTGAGTATATGACAGGCGGAATCGTTGCAATTCTTGGCAAAACAGGTCTTAACTTTGGTGCCGGTATGACGGGTGGGGTGAGTTTTGTTTATGATGCCGATCACAGCTTTGTAGAAAATGTAAATCGTGAGTTGGTTGAAGCTATCCGCATTGATACGGATGAGGGAGCAGATGCAAGACATCTTCTGAAAAAACTGTTAAAAGATTATGTTGTAGAGACAAATAGCGTTAAAGCAAAAGAGTTACTTGCTAACTTTAGAGTAGAAGTAAGAAACTTCTGGCTTATCCGTCCTAAAAACTTAACAAAACTACCTCTTAATCTTGAGAATGGAGACTAATATGAAAGAATTTTTAACAACTGAAAGAGTAGATGCAACAAAAAGATTGGTAGTTGAGAGAACAAGAGATTTTGGTGAAATTTATGAACTGTTTAATCCTCATGATGCAAGCACTCAGAGTGAAAGATGTATTCAGTGCGGCGACCCATTTTGTCTCAACAAATGCCCGCTTCACAACTACATTCCGCAGTGGCTCAAATCTATTGCCGAAAAAGATTTGGAGTTTGCATTTAAACTCTCGAACGAACCCTCTCCTTTTCCTGAGGTAATGGGAAGAGTTTGCCCGCATGACAGACTTTGTGAGGGCGATTGCAGTCTCAATGACGGACATGGCGCCATTACTATCGGCTCGATAGAAACGCATATTACGGAAGAGGGATTCAAGCAAGGGTTTAAACCTGAATTCCCTGGAATTACTACGAATAAAAAAGTAGCAGTTATAGGAAGCGGACCGGCCGGTTTATCAGCAGCTACTTACCTTCTTCGCTCAGGTATTTCCGTAACCATGTATGAAAGATGTGACCGTGCAGGCGGACTTCTTACTTACGGAATTCCTAACTTTAAGCTTGATAAAAAGATAGTTGAGAGACGCGTAAAACTTCTCGAAGAGGCCGGTCTCAAACTGGTTTTGAATTGTGAAGTGGGCAAGGATATTACCTTTGAAGAGATAGCAGATACACATGATGCAATGTTTATAGGTGTCGGTGCTACAAAGGCTAAAAAAGCCGGTCTTGCAGGAGAACAAGCTCCTAACGTTTATGCAGCCATGGACTATTTAACTCAAATTCAGAGAAAAAACTTTAAATTATCGTACGATAAAAAGTTTGATTTCAAGGATTTAAATGTAGTCGTAATCGGCGGCGGAGATACTGCTATGGATTGTCTCAGAACTGCAAAAAGAGAGGGTGCAAGAAGTGTGACCTGTCTTTATCGCCGCGATGCATATAACATGCCTGGAAGCCAAAAAGAGTACAAAAATGCGATGGAAGAGGGTGTTGATTTTACATTCTTTGTATCGCCAAAAGAGATAGTGCAAAATGAAAACTCCAAAGCTGTAGGCGTTGAAGTTGTTAAAACAAATCTCGGTGCAAAAGATGAGAGCGGTCGCCAAAAGATGGAAGAAGTTAAAGGAAGTGAATACAGAGTAAACGCAGATGTAATTATAATGTCATTAGGATTTGACCCTGCTGTTCCCTCATTTTTGGCAGAAAACGGCATTGAGACAAACAGTTGGGGCGGAATCATCATAAATGAAGCAACACATGAGACAACGACTGCGGGAATATATGCGGGCGGAGATTGTTACAGAGGTGCAGATTTGGTTGTAACGGCAGCGTTTGACGGTCGTGAAGCGGCAAGAAGCATAGCAAAATCTTTACTAAAATAAATTTATTTTACAAGGAAAAAAGATGAAAAAGTTACTATTTATACCGGTTACAGCTCTACTGCTTCTGAGTGGATGTGCTACAAGCGGAGTTCCAGAGTACAGCGGTAAAGATTATAATCAGATAAAAAAATATGATACAGGCGTAGTTGTTGATGCAAAACCGGTGGTTATTACGGATGATGGAACAGGTACCTTTTTGGGTGCTATTATCGGTGGAGTTGTCGGTTCTACAATGGGTCGTGGTGCCGGAAATACATTGGCAACACTTGGCGGTGGTTTAGTCGGCGGGTATGCAGGAAGCCAAGTTGCAAAAGCAAATGCTATGGAACTTACGGTTGATTTAGACAATGGCGAACATGTGGTGGTAGTTGCAAAAGGTGTTACTATTTTTGCAGGCGACCGTGTAAGAATTGTAAAAGACGGTTCAAAAGTTGCACAAGTTTATAAGATAAATTAATTTTATCAAATTTTAAATATTATTACGAAAAAAACAGAGGTTATTACTATGCTAACATATATCTTTGGTCACACAAATCCGGATTCTGACTCTATTGTCGGGGCAATTGCGCTCTCCTATCTTAAAAATCAGTTAGGGGAGGAGTGTATTGCTACGCGTCAAGGTGAAATATCACCTGAAACAGAATTTATACTTAACAAATTTGGTGGAACACTTCCCGAGCTTAAAACTTCTTATGCAGGTGAGAGCGTTTATTTAGTTGACTTCTCAGACCTTGCCCAAGCTCCAAAAGATATAAAAGAAGCGACAATTTTGGGCATAGTTGACCACCATAAATTGGGTGATATAACGACGGATACACCGTTAGAGTGCTGGATACGCCCAATTGGTTGTACAAATACTATTATCAAAGAGATGTATGATTACCACAAAGTTGAAATTCCAAAAGAGATAGCAGGCATGATGATGTGTGCAATTTTAAGCGACACTGTAATTTTCAAATCTCCTACATGTACAAAAGTGGATACAAAAGCTGTCAAAGAGCTGGCAGAAATTTGTGGTATTGAAGACTATAAAGCTCTTGGAATGGAGATGTTTATAGCAAAATCACAAGTTGACGGTGCGAGTGCAAGGGATTTAAACACAAGAGATTATAAAGAGTTTGACATGAACGGTACAAAAGTCGGTATCGGTCAACTTGAGATGATAGATATTTCTGTGCTGCAAAACAGAATAAATGAGCTTTTTAAAGATATGCAAAAGATGAAAGAAGAGGGTAGCCTTCACACAATCGCAATTCTTTTAACAGATATCATGAAAGAGGGCTCACAACTTTTGGTTTTAAGTGATGATATGAGCAAAGTAGAATCAGCATTTAAAATAAAAGTAGAAAATAACCAAGTATGGCTTGAAGGCGTTTTAAGCCGTAAAAAGCAAGTTATTCCTTTTCTTCAACCACAGTTTTAAACTTCTAACCACCACTAAAACGGAAGCGTTCGTTTTAGTGCGTAACATCAGTTGTATAATTAATCTATATCAATAAAATTACCGCTAATAGAAGCTATCATCATCCTTATTCAAAAAGAGGGTGGATATTGTGATTAAAATGGTTTTAGCATGAATGTATATATAAAAACATTTCTCAAAATAGTTGTCGTTGTGATATTAATTTTTGAAGTTTTATCGTATCTGCTCACAAAAAAAGTAGATAAGCATTATAGTGACGGTGAGCTGAGAGAAACTGCACTCTCTAGGAACATGTCGAGTGTTCCAGCTACATACAATGAACTTCTGAAGGTGGTTGATACTCCTGAAAATAGATTAAGTAAAGATAAAATCGAATTAGGTAAAAGTCTGTTTTTTGATAAAACTTTATCTCAAAATAGAGATATAAGCTGTGATACCTGCCACATGATAGAAAAAGACAACAAAGAGAACAATACATTTTCAAATATGCTTCTCTCAAAAAACAAAGATTCCGCAAAAGATTGCGTCGTATGTCATTTATCCGACCAAAGCGGTACAGATAGGCTGGGAGCCGCTATCGGACATAATCAACAAGTAAATCCTTTACACCTAAATACACTCAGCATCTTAAACTCTGCATTGGCAAAACATCAAACATGGAGCGGAGAGGTTCAGAGCGTGGAACAACAAGCAGGTAACTCAATACAAGACCCATATAAAATGAATTTGAGTGCGCAAGAGGCGCAGCAGAGATTATTACAAGATAATTCATATGTTCAAATGTTTGAAAAGGTCTTTAAAGATCAAAAAAATCCAACAGCTCCAACTCTCACTTTTGAAAATCTGCAAAAAGCCATCGGTGCTTATGTCAGGACACTTTTAACTCGTAGTGATTATGATAGATTTTTAGATGGCAATGATAGTGCAATAAGCCAAGAGGCAAAAAAAGGTTTAGCAAATTTTATGAATTTTGGCTGCAAGGGGTGTCATACAGGTAAAAGTGTCGGAGGGCAGAGCATACAGAAGTTTCCATTGCGAGATTACAATAGTTTTCTTGATTTGACAAATACTTTCAGTGAAAATACGAAGGGAAGAGCTGTTAGCCAAGTTAGTTTTAATTTCAGTATGAGTCATCCCTATCCGTTTGAAAATATAGGTGGGTTCATGGGTAAAAATAGTCAACGACTGTTTAGGGTTCCGATGCTAAGAAATGTTACTAAAACATCACCCTATTTTCACAATGGCTCGGTTGCAAAGCTGAGAGACGCCGTACGCATCATGGCAAAACATCAACTTGGCATGAATCTTACCGACACACAAACGGATGAAATCGTGGCATTTTTAAAAACCTTGGAAGGGGATATTGTCAATTATTCTATTGAAGAGGAAGGAAAGCTATGAAAACTAAGCATATAAAAATATATATACTCTTGCTATTTATAACAGGATTATTACAATTAGATATTTTAAATATCGAGTGGGGATATTTTAAACATATACAAGCGCTGCATATCCTAGGTTCTGTTATCGTAACTCTATTTTTATTAGTACCGATGGTCAACATTCATGTGTATAAACATCTGATTGTTCAAAAAGAAAATTCTACAAATGGCTTATTGCTTGGATTTGTACTCTTTTTAATTACTGCTAGCGGATTTTATCTATTTTTGGTTGGAAATCGCGGTGGGGACATGTTTGGAACTTACTCCTTTAATATACACTTATATGGTTCACTTCTTCTGTTAATCGCTCTGTTTATGCATACCAAAAAGAGAGTAAACTCAACAATTGTATCAGGGATTGCACTCCTATTTATCGGTACTCTTGTTTATCCAACACTCTCTTTTGGTGACACCGGTAACAAACTGACAAATATGCAACTTGAGGAAAATGTAGAGAGATACCATATTGAAGATTGGACAAATTCTGCCAAATGTAAATCGTGCCATGCCGAAATATTTAATCAATGGGCAGACTCCAATCATAGACATATGGCGGAGACAAATCCATACTACATGGTTATGGAAAACTTAGCTGCACAAGACAAAGGACAAGGGTTCAGAAAATGGTGCATGGGGTGTCACAATCCTAGTGCAGTTACGACCGGGCAAGATAAAACAACCCACATTATGAATGACAATATTATGCCTGATGCTCTTTTTGAGAGCGGTTCTGCAGCTCTCATTGATGAGCTAAAAACCCATGGCAATGCAAAGCTTGAACAGGGAATTTCTTGTATAACATGTCATAGAATCACAAAAACAGAATCAAAAGGAAATAGCTCTTATAGTTTAGATTTAACAAACAGAAAAAAATATGTTTTTGAAGATAGCAATTCACAAGTCAGCCGGTGGCTTAATGAAAAGTTTATAAATTCAAATCCAAAAGCTCATAAAGAGAGTTACTCAAATCCTATTTATAAAAAAAGCGCCTATTGTGCCTCTTGCCATGATGAGTTTTTACCCGATAGCAATCTTAGCGTGGTAGCAACTTTTAAAGAGTGGGAGAAATCTCCGTTTAATAATCCTACAGATTTGAGTAAGCACAAAGATTGTATAGATTGTCATATGACAAATTTAAAAGATAATAAATTTTCACCTTTAAAAGATTCTTCAACTGATGGTGGAAAAATAAAAGAGGATGTGAAAGTTCACTATTTTTCAGGTTCAAATCACTTTTTATCAGGGCTTAAAAACAAAGTGAATGAGGAGCAGACAATTCAGCTACTCAAAACATCGGCAAAACTTGATGTAGAGATAGAAGAGGGTAAAATCAAAGTGGGTGTAAAAAATGTAGGAGCAGGGCATCATTTACCAACCGGAGTTGCCGATTTTAGAGAGTTGTGGCTCGATATAACACTCAAAGATAAAGATAATAAAGTTGTTTTTGAAAGCGGAAAACTCAAAGTTGATAATAACCTAGGAGAGGATGCAAGACCTTTTATGAAAATATTCGGTGATGAAAACGGTGTGCCTGTAGGTTTGCTCTTTTGGAGATATAAAAAACTTTTAAGCGATACCAGAATACCTGCAGGGGAGAGAAGAGTAGAGAGCTATGAACTAAAAGAGGCTGAGAGATTGCAGTATCCATTAACCGCTACTGTAAAACTGAACTTCAGAGTCTATCCTCAGTGGGTGACGGACGCTGTCAAACGGGCATATCCGCAACTTCCAAATCCTTCTGTGGTTGAGTTAAATAAAATAGAAAAAGTGTTTACAAAATTTGTTAAACCAGAAAAAAAAGTTGTGTGATTGTGAGAGTAGGGATTCCACCGACCGCATTCAGTGTATAAAATCCTTATAGTACATTTTCTATTTTTAAACGAATAGAAAAATTAGCAAACATCTAAAGGTATAGCTATCTTTTAAGCGAATAAGTCTAAATATTTTAACTATTCGTTTGACAAAAGATGAAAAACAGTATAATTCAACATAAAATCCATAGAGGACTTTAGGAAATATAAAAATGAATAAAAAAATAAATAGTAAAGATGTTTTATATTCGTCAGGCAACAATGACGAATGTTATACTCCACATTATGCTGTGGAGGCAATATTAGAGTTCATTCCAAAGGGTGCTATTGTCTGGTGTCCTTTTGATAAAGAAGAAAGTGAATTTGTCAAGCAAATCTCTAAAAATAACAAGGTAGTAAGCAGTCATTTAGAAGATGGGAAATGTTTCTTTGAATATGAACCAGAAGAGTGGGATGTAATCGTTTCAAACCCTCCATTTACAAGTAAAAGAGAGTTTTTTGAGCGAGCATTGAGTTTTAATAAACCGTTTGCACTTATAATGGCAAACACTTGGCTGAACGACTCCGCACCGAAACAACTATTTAAAGATAAAGACCTCCAGCTATTAATGTTTGATAAGAGAATGAAATTTATAAGTCCTGATGGTAGAGATAACTCAAAAATTACTTTTAGCAGTAGCTTCTTTTGTTGGAACTTCTTACCAAAACAAATAATTATGAAAGAATTAAAAGTAAAATAATGGCTAATGATAATATCTTAGACGCTAATCCCTATAAAAAAGGTAGCAAAGTTTGGCAGTATCTGGAAATTTGTAATTTAGATTATGCAAATGGATATTCTGTATTAGTGCCTGTTGATGTTTTAGATGAATATAACTTAAAGACTATAAACGGTGGCGATTGGTGTAGAAGTGACGGAGCTTTAGGAAAATATTTTAATATCAACAGAGTAATAGAAAAAGGCAGAATAATTGGCGTTCAATTAATGGGTTATAAGAAAAATACATTCTCAAGTAAAATAAATAATGAAGTGAGAAATCACTATAAAAACTTAGATTGCAGAGTCTTGGCAGTTGGTGGAAATTTTATTGAGATTGACCATAAAGATGGACGAAAAGATGATTTTGGTATGCCAAATGAACAAACTATAAATGATTTTCAACCACTTCACAAAAACGCGAATACAGCTAAAAGACAACACTGTAAACTCTGCAAAGATACCAACATTAGATTTGATGCGCTTAGGCTTGGGTATGCGGTTTCACAATGGATTGGTAATAAAGAATATAATGGTAGTTGTGTTGGTTGCTTTTGGTACGACCCTGCAGAATTCAATGCAAGAATTTCAGAAAATTATAAAAAAGATAGGTAGTTGGGGACGGTAAAGAGTTATAGTATTTTCTCCTGCCCGATTCTATACAGAGCGAAATCATACTTCAGCGGGTCTTTCTCATCAAAAGTTTTTAGCATTTGTGTAAGTTCTATCGCAGCTTGCAGGTCGTAAGTTTTTCTCTGAAGAAGCCCCAATCTTTGAGATACTTTAAAAGTATGCGTGTCAAGCGGCATAATTAAATCTGCTTTGTCAATTCCACTCCACAGCCCCATGTCAATGTTGTCCTCTCGCACCATCCACCTGAGAAACATCATCCATCTCTTTAGTGCTCCGGCACCTTTTGTTTTAATGGTGACTTTTGAGATTAAAAAGTTGTACCCTTGCGTAGCATGCGGATATAAAGATAAAATTGTTTTTATAAGCTCATTTATACCTTCAATGGGACTTCTATTTTTCAGGTATCCGCTCTTAAAAATCTCTTCAAGAGTTGTTGTTTCATTGAGCCGTTTGAGTGCTATAAAAAGAGCTATGACATCTTCACTTTTTTGAAATCGGTAGTAGTGGTTTTTCAAAGCTTTTTTTATCTCTTCATCACTCTTTTGAAGCAGACTGAAATCTAATGAATCTAAAAACTTTACAATCTGTTTTACATTTCCATACGCAAAAAAGGCACAAATAAGTGAGATTGCAGGGTCTTTGTAGCGATGAGCCACTAAAATCGGGTCAAGCTTATCGACAGATATTTCACCGACTTGATTCCGTTTTTGCACTTCTAAATCTAATAGTATTCTTATCTCTATATTTTCCAAATAGTGACCTTAATGCAAATTATAAAGCTTCTTTCTCTCGCTTGAGCCTGCAATATTGAGCTGTTTTCTGTATTTTGCTATGGTTCTTCTTACCATTACCACTTTGAATTTGTTTTGAATCATGTCTAAAAGTTTCATATCGCTCAGCGGTTTAGAGTGGTTTTCTTTCTTAATTAAATTCACAACAAACTCCTTTATAGCTGCGTTTGATACATCGTCGTCTATGGCGGTTGTGAAGAACTCTTTCATGGCAAAAACACCTCTGTTGCAGGCTATATATTTGTTTGCGATGGCTCTTGAGATGGTAGAGGGGTTGTGTCCAAACTCGTCTGCCAAAGTTTTGAGTGTCAGAGGCATAATCGCTCCGCCAGTAAAAAACTCATATTGGTATTCAACTATCATTAGCCCGACTTTATAAAGTGTAGCTTTTCTCATGTCAAGGGCATCTACGAGACCCTTCGCCTCTTTAAATTTTTGGGTTACAAACTCATGCTCGACCCCGTAATTTGTATCTATGTATATGGTTGGGTAGTATTCATCGTTAAGTTTTACTTCGATTTGCTCATCGTCATTAAAAAAAATCATTAAATCCGGAATAACCTGAGCAGAATCTTCCTGAAAATCTATGGATGGAGGGTTGCGAAATGTACCTAAAATACGCATCACTTCACTAAAATATTTATCATCGGAGTGGCTGTGGATACCCTGCATGTCGTTAATAACCACTACGGCCAAAGGGTAGGCTTCATCGCTAATTTGTGAGTTTTCAAGTTGAAATATAAAAGACTCTGCCAAATCCTTTGCTCCTATTCCCACCGGTTCAACAAAAGCAAACCTTTTACGGATTTTTTCAAACTCCGGTAAGCTAATGTTGTTGTTTTTACAAAATGTTTCACTGTTCCCTTCATAGTAGCCATTTTCATCAAGGTTTGAGATAACAAAGAGTGCGACACTCTGTGAGAGTGGAGTAGGGAAAAGCGGCTTGGAGATTTGCTCTTCTAAAACATCATAAAGAGATCTTTTTTGAATAGTAAGCGCTTCTATTTTATCAGTGCTTGAGTTGCTCACTTCGCCTGAGATTATTTTTTTTGGAATCCTTTTCTCAAAATCCTCTTCATATCCGGATTCAATTTCTATAAGCGGATTGGACTCCACAAAAGGAGCCATCGCTTCGCCCAAATCGCTTAGGCTTGAGTGTAAAATCGGCAGCCAGTTTCGTAGCGTGTTTGATAGTTTATGTTTACTCTCTACGCTTGCGGTCTGTTTTAATCCTGCCATTTTCTGTGTTTAGAGTTTAAACTCTTCTCCCAAATAGTGAGTACGAACATCTGCGTTTTGTCCTATCTCATCGCTGGTTCCGCATGCCAGCAGTGAACCGGATTTGATAACATACGCTCTATCGCAGACCGCCAAAGTCTCTCGCACATTGTGGTCGGTTATCAAAACACCTATATCATAGGAAACTAACTGCTTTATGACCTTTTGTATATCCATAACCGCGATTGGGTCAACTCCGGCAAAAGGCTCATCAAGCAGCAAAAACTTAGGTTGATTGACGAGTGCTCTTGCAATCTCAACACGACGGCGTTCTCCGCCACTGAGGCTAATCCCTTTGCGATAGCGAATCGGCTCGATGTTGAACATATCCAGCAGTTCTAATATTCTTGCCTCTTGTGCCTTTTTTCCTTTTATGCCGACTTGTGCTGCTACCATAAGATTGTCTTCAACGCTCAAATCTTTAAAAATAGAGGCCTCTTGCGGAAGATAGCCGATGCCCTTCAATGCTCGTTCATGCAGCGGCATATGAGAGAGATTTTCGCCATCAAAAAACACCTCTCCGCTGGTTGACTCTACTAGACCGCATATCATGTAAAATGTAGTGGTTTTTCCTGCCCCGTTTGGTCCTAAAAGTCCTACAACCTCACCGCTTGAAACCTCTAAACTCATTCCTTTTACTATCTCTAAATCTTTAATTTTTTTTACTAAATTAACCGCTTTTAATTTATGCATGCTCTATCCTGTACTCTCTTGCGTCTTCCGAGATTTTTTTTATCTCAATTTTCATGGTCTCTATTCCTGCAAATTTGAGCAGTTCGAGAAGTTTATCATCGCCCCATTCTATGAAGTGTAAGCCCTCTTTTTCTAACTCTTCCAACATACCTAAAGAGATAAAATGTTCTAAGCCATGGTTGTAAATGTCATAGTGAAAAACTTTGTTGCCGTAGCAGTGCTGGAGTGAAAAGGTTGGAGAAGTGACATCCTCTTTTACACCTAACTTTTTTGCCATTTCTCGCACAAAAGTAGTTTTTCCTGCTGCTAAATCGCCTTGCAATAGCACTACTCCATGGCTGAAATTTTTGCTTATTTCATTCACCAAAATGTGGAGTTCATCAAGTTTGAGGTTATAAATTTTCATAATTTATTTGATATTTCTATAATTTGTTTGAGTTTTTCTTTGGCTTTCGCTGTTTTTATAGCTTCTCTCGCCATCTCTAAACCATCTTGAATATCACGCGCTTTGCCATCCACCATTAAGGCAGCCGCCGTATTTATCAGAACGATATCTCTTTGTGCGTCGCTCGAAGTTTCATCAAAAATTGTATAAAGAATTTTTGCATTTTCTTTTGCATCACCGCCGATAATAGCTTCAAGTGGAGCTTTTTTAATACCATACATTTGCGGGTCAATCTCAAACTCATGCACTTTGCCATCACGCAGTTGTGAAGCATAGGTAATATCGCTGATACTTATCTCATCCATGTTTTCACGAGAGCTTACAACTATTGTTGAAACTGCTCCGTTCATCTTCAGTGCCTCTGCCATTTTCGGTACAAACGATTTACTAAAAACACCAAGCAGTGATTTTGTAACCCCTGCAGGATTGGAAAGAGGTCCTAAAATATTGAAAATAGTTTTATCGGGTATCGTTTTTCTGATTGGCATTATAAATTTCATAGCCGGATGGTGATTCTGCGCGAACATAAAGGTAAATCCGCACTCCTCCAGAAGCCTTGCGCTTTTCTCTATACTTAAATCAAGCCTAACGCCAAGCTCTTCAAACATATCGGCACTCCCTGATTTTGAAGTAACAGAACGGCTTCCATGTTTTGCAACGAAGCTTCCGCATGCCGCTGCTAAAATCGATACCGTTGAAGAGATATTAAAGCTTCCTATTTTATCGCCACCTGTTCCTACTATGTCGATGCACTTGAGTCGAAGTTCGTCTGATATAGGCAAAGTAATCGCATAGGAACGCATAACCTCCGCAGCAGCTGCAATAGAACCGACAGTGGTCTCTTCATTAAGAGTCATATTAATCAGAAACTCTCTCATCTGCGCATCACTCATCTCATGTCTGAAAAGTGAAGTAAATAGAACTTTTGCCTCTTCATAACTCATGAAAGCTCCTTTATATACTCTGCTTGTAAAGATTTTGGCGTTGATTTTGCAGTAGGAATCTGCAACACTTCATATTTTTTGACACTTTCTAAAAAGTTGATTGTAATAATGCTGCCAATTTCAACATTTTTACTAGCCTTCGCCACAACGCCGTTAATAAGGACAACACCATTGCTTATCATGTCTTGTGCAACAGAGCGTCTTTTTGTAATATTTACTGAATTTAAAAATTTATCTATTCTCATTCTTTGACTTTTCAAATTTAAATACAAAAATGAGCGAAGCCCATTTTTGTTACGCTAGCCGCTTTGGCACTAAAGTTTTTTTATTATTTCGTGTATTGTAGAGTAATAAAACTGAAAGAAATGTAAGAATTGGAACATTTTTTGCATGTTTTACTAAAAGAACTTCTTATGTATAAATTCACAACTCAAAGTATGTTTGAGATTATCCAATTCTTACAAAACAAAATCGACTTTATGGATGCAAAAGAGATAGTTGAATTTGAGGTTTTAAACCCAGATATTCTTGTCTCTGATTATTCCGGCACGCTCATAACTGTGGATGAAAAAGCGTATATTTACAGAGGCTACAAAGCTTGGGTTGATTTAGCCGAGATACTTCAATGCAAAATGCTGACTCCCGCAGTTAAAACTCCAGATTTTGTCACAATAAGATTTCAAAAACTTGACATAGAAGACTCTTTTCATAAAAGCTTAGAGGCAAAAGAAGAAAAATATGGCTCCGCTTCTAAATTTTCAAAGATACACAAAAACGAAGAACCAGCCTTTTTAGCTCACTATTTAAGGGCTCTAAAAAATGTAACAATCAATAAACGGCTTAGAGTATTAAATCTTGGGGTCAACAGCGGTGATGAGTTTGAAGTGATACAAAAATATGCCTTAAACTTTGAAAATATGGAACTTGTCGGCATAGATTACTCTGCTTCTGCGATAGATGAAGCTAGAAATAAGTTCTTGGGGTGTGGAAATATTTCATTCATAGTTCATAATATCAATGATTTAAAGAGTTTAAATTTGGGTGCTTTTGATTTGATTATCAGCATAGGAACACTTCAAAGCTCAAATTTAGAATTTAATCCGCTTTTTATGAATATTGTTCAAAATTATCTTAAAAAAGATGGAGCCATGATACTTGGTTTTCCAAACTGTCGCTGGATGGATGGAGAGATGGTCTATGGAGCAAAGGCAAAACACTACCCATTTTCTGAGATGTCTAACCTCTACAAAGATGCAATTTTTTGCAAAAAGTATCTTCAGCAGAAGAAGTTTAGAGTGACGCTTACAGGAAAAGAGTATATTTTTTTGACAGCTACTTCTATACGAAAAGATTAAGAAGCAAACCCGCTATTAAATCCATCTTTTTTAACTACTATCTGCTTCTGCTTCTCTTTTCTCATCGTATCTTTCTCTACAAAGATTTTTTTTCTAGTTTTTGGATCCATCTCTGTGTAGTACATGACAGCGGAGTAGGTTCCTGGAGTCGGGGTAAAAACTTGAGCTTGTTCTGGGTTCATGTGTAGTTCATCTTGGGTAAATCTTTTGAGCTCATGCATATCTTTCTCTTCACACCCAGGATGCGCGGCGATGAGATAGTAGGTTAAAAACTGGTTTTTTCCCTCTTCTTTGTTTAATCTGTCATACAACTTTTTAAAGTCAACAAGGGTCTGTTTACCCGGTTTTCCCATAAGTTCAAGAACATGCTGTTCTGTATGTTCGGGTGCTACTTTCATCTGTCCGGATATATGGTGCTTTACCATCTCTTTGAGGTACTCATACCCATGTTTTTTATCTTCAGTTATCAAATCATATCGCACACCCGAAGCCACAAAAGCATGTCTCACACCTTCAACTTCTCTTACTTTACGAAGAAGATTTATATTTCTGCTATGGTCAACTTTCATGACAGGACACAATCTCTCTGCATCCACACATCGCATATGGTCACAAGTTCCTTTTTTTAGCTTCTTATCACACTCGTAACCATACATATTCGCAGTAGGTCCGCCAACATCGGAGATAACGCCTTTGTAATCTTTGTATTTATTAAACTCTTTTGCCTCATTGAGAATATTCTCCTCCGAACGGGTTCTGATTTTTCTACCTTGATGCACACCGATGGCACAAAAGTTACACTCCCCCCAACAGCCATGATGCGTCATAATAGAAAACTTGATAGTCTCCAAACACTTTACTTTTCCATCTTTGGCGTAGTAGGGGTGCAGCTCTCTCGTAAAAGGAAGATTTGAGTTTGCGTCCATCTCCGCTTCATTCAGATAGTCACATGGAGGGTTTTGGATAAGGAAGCGGTTATCTACAGGCTGGCAAAGCCCTTTTGCCGCAATTGGGTCATTGTTGTCATAAAAGAGGTCAAAAAGGTCGATATATTTCTCTTTATCATCTAAACACTCCTGATGGGAGGGGAGTTGATGGTACTTCTCCTTTGGCTCTTTTGAAATGTAGCAAACACCCCGTATATCCCGATAATCATCTCCGCATGCTAAGGCTCGAGTCAGTTCTTCTAAAGCTATTTCGCCCATTCCATAGATAAGAATATCTGCTTTAGAATCAAAAAGTATAGGTTTTTTGAGCTTGTTCGACCAGTAGTCATAGTGCGTAACTCTTCTTAAACTCGCTTCTATTCCGCCCAAAACTATCGGTGCTGTATTTTTATGGTAGCGTCTGATTAGGTTACAGTAAACATTCAGGGCACGGTCAGGTCTTTTATCGTTCTTTCCTCCTGGAGTGTAGTCGTCGCTGTTTCTGAATTTCTTTGTCGCTGTGTAGTTACTTACCATGCTATCGACACTTCCACCGCTCACGCCCCAGTAAAGTTTTGGTTCGCCTAAACGAGAAATGTCCACATCGCTGCTTATGTCAGGTTGCCCTATCATGCCTACTTTGTAACCCATTCTCTCAAGCATTCGCCCAACCATAGCCACACCGATAAAAGGCGAATCTATGTAGGCATCTCCACTCACTAAAATAACATCACAATAATCCCAACCAAGAGTATCCATCTCTTCTCTTGTTGTGGGTAAAAAATCTTTTTGGCTAAATGTGTGTGTCTCTTTTTGTGCCGACTGCTTATTTTTGTTTCTTCTACTCACTTTGTAAACCTTCTTGGCATCTGAAAAATTTTTAACTAATGTTACACACAAAAACGAACAAAACAAGAGAATCGCTCGCGAAGCGATGTTTCTTTAGAAGTCCGTTTTTGTGAGCAGGGACAAATTGTCCCTGCAACCCCCTAAAGCTACAAAAAACAAAGTTTTTTGAGAAAAATAAGATTTTTTATGTGTATAATAATACTTAATCAAATCAAAATAAGAGATTACAGATGAATTACCCTTATGAAAATTTAGAAAACTTTACACTTCCTAGTTTGCTCAATCGTTCTGTTAATATGTATGAAAATGAACCTGCTTTAGCTAAAGTCGGTAAAGAAGCAATGCGTTATGGCGAGTTAAAGGAGAGAGTTCAAGAGATGGTACAACTACTCAAAGAAAACGGCATCTCTAAGGGTGATAAAGTAGTTCTGCTTAGTGAAAACATGCCTAACTGGGGAGTAGCATATTTTAGTATTACCTACTTTGGAGCAGTCGTTGTTCCAATCCTTCCCGATTTTCATCCCTCGGATGTACATCACATCCTAAGACATTCAGAAGCAAAAGCTGCATTCGCTTCTGAAAAATATCTCGCTACCATCGAAGAGTCTGCCCAAAGTAATTTAAAACTTGTTATAAATCTTGATACATTAGAGATTGTGTCTGAACTTAGCAGTAAAGATTATCTCTCCGCTATTAAACAGAGAACAAAGGAGATGACTCAAAGAATCTCTAACAGTGTTGAGAAGCCTCAAGAAGATGATTTGGCGGCTATTATCTATACATCAGGAACAACAGGACACTCAAAGGGCGTTATGCTTTCTCACAAAAACCTTGTCACAAATGCACTCTCTGCATACAATAAAGTCACGATAACAAAAGAGGATGTTTTTTTATCTATTCTTCCTTTAGCACATACTTTTGAGTGCACTGCCGGATTTATTGTACCTATTCTCCATGGAAGCAGCGTCTATTACATTGACAAAGTACCAACGCCTAGCGTGCTATTAAAGGCTTTTGAAGTTGTAAGACCTACGATGATGTTCAGCGTTCCCTTGATTATAGAGAAGATTTATAAAAACAAAGTTCTACCCAAATTTACAGGCTCCTTTATTATGAGGCTCCTTTATAAAATACCGATTATTAGGAAAATACTAAATAATATTGCAGGTAAAAAACTTCTCAAATCCTTTGGCGGAAGACTCAGATTTTTTGGTATCGGCGGAGCCGGGCTTTCTCCGTTTGTTGAGCAGTTTTTGATTGAGGCAGAGTTTCCTTACATTATTGGCTACGGATTAACAGAAACTTCTCCTCTTATTGTAGGCTCAAGGTTGGGAGATAAGCCAAGGTTCAAATCCACAGGAACTCCCTTCAGCGGTGTAGAGATACAAATAAGAAATAAAGACCCTCAAACAGGTGAAGGGGAGATAATAGTAAAATCCCCAAGTGTCATGCTCGGCTACTACAAAGACGAAGCAAAAACAGCCGAAGTTATGGAGGATGGGTGGTTTTTAACCGGAGATTTAGGATACATAGATGAGGATGGTTATCTCTACATAAGCGGAAGAAGCAAAAATGTTATCATAGGAGCAGGCGGCGAGAATATTTTTCCAGAGCAGATTGAAGCCATAATTAATCAACAAGAGGCAGTTTTAGACTCACTTGTATTACAGCAAGAGGATAGGCTTATAGCCAGAATTCATTTAGATTATGAGCTTTTGGATAAAAAATTCAGAGCAAATACAAATCCTGATGCGAAAGTAAAAGAGGAGATAAACACATTTTTAGAGCAGATGAGAAATGAGGTTAATTCGCAACTCGCATCTTATTCTAAAATAGTGAAATTTGTAGAGCAGATAGAGCCTTTTGTAAAAACACCAACCAAAAAGATAAAAAGATATCTATATACAAGTTAGATGTCTTTCGCCAATTCAAGTTTAAACCACAACACTCAAAAATTTTGTGCCTGATTTTTATTGATTAATCTAAAAGGGGTTTAATTCCCCGACCCTCTGGGTCGCAAAAGCGCTATAATAGGAAATGATTCAGACCATATACATATGTTAGTGCAAAGTGTGCCGACATTGACTGTGACAAGAATTGTTACAGTAATCAAGAGTATAACAGCAAAAGCAGTGTTTAAAGAATATCCAGAATTAAAAAAAAGCCATGTGGGATTCGAGCCTATGGATAAGCGGGTATTATGCAAATACAGTTGGGATGTATGCTAGTAAAAATGCGATTGTAAACTATATAAAAAATCAAGGTCACAATGAGAAAGATTATATCAAAATACATCAAGGTCAGTTAAAATTTGATATGTAGTGGATACCCCGACCCAATGGGTCGGGGAGGATGTCATTTTATTTATATCTGTATTTTACCTTCCTAACCCGATTTATAAAGATTTAGGCTATGTCCATATTAAGGGTCGAAGAATTATCTATTTTTAGCCTTTGTTTGACAACAAAATATTTTAGATAATTTCTTGTTATCTTATCAGCAGATTTTCTATCTCTAATTGTTATGTACAAAGAATTAGTACTATTTAAGGAATAAAGTTTATAATTGTTACTATTATTTATTTAATAGAGGAGTCTGTTATCAAATGCAAATCTTGTAATCATGAGAATCGTGATAATGTTCATTTCTGTACTGAGTGTGGTTTTCCCCTAATCTTAGTTTGTGATCAATGTCAGACAGTTGCTTGTAAGGGTGATATATACTGTGCTAATTGTGGATTCAGACTTCCCATCAATAATACTCCTATTTCAAGTTATCAGGAAATAAATCCAGTACAAACGAATATAATCAATTCTAATTTACCAAAAGAAAGCCATCATTCAGAACGCAAAATGGTTACTGTTTTATTTGCTGATTTATCCGGTTTTACAGCCATGAGTGAAAAGCTGGATCCAGAAGAAGTTACAACTATTATGAATGCTTGTCTCCAAATTATGGGAGATACCGTAATCGAGTATGAAGGATATATAGACAAGTTTATAGGAGACTGTATTATGGCAATTTTTGGTGCTCCAATTACACATGAGAATGACCCTGAGCTTGCTCTGCGTGCTGCTTTGGAGATGAATAGAAAAATTGTAGAGTTTAATAAAAATCTTCCTGTGAAACTTGAAAAACCCTTAACATTGCATGTCGGGATAAATACCGGTGTTGTTATTGCCGGAGAGATGGGGTCTAATGCACGCATGGATTATACAGTGATGGGCGATACTGTTAATCTTGCTTCAAGACTTGAATCACAGGCAGTAAATGGACAAATTTTTATCTCCGCGTACACCTATTATCAAACAAAAAATTTGTTTGAATTTATTGAACATGAGCCTATCATGGTAAAAGGAAAACATGACCCGGTGAATGTTTATGAAGTTGTGCGTGCTCTTGAAGACTTTGAAGTAAAAGGCGGCAGTGCGATGGATGAAGTTCCTCTTATTGGCAGAAATCAGGAAATAATTATGCTTACGGAGAGTATTGAGCGCCTTAAAAGTGGAGAGGGACAGGCTATTTTTCTTATTTCTGATCCAGGATTTGGAAAAAGTCGTGTACATGCAGAACTTAAAAGCAAATTTAAACAAGGTGATTTACAATTTGTCGAGGGGCGTTGCCACTCATTCGGACGCAATACTCCTTACCATACATTTATTGATATCTTTAAACATTTGTGCGGTATAGATTCGGATGATATGGCAGATACAATGACTCAAAAATTTGTTGAAGCAATACCGCTTTTATTAAATGAGGATAGAGATGTTTTATCGGATATGGCAAAAAATGCACTTGTATTGGTTGGAAAACTACTTGATTTAGATTTATCTGAGCAATATAATGTGCCATTAGTAGAGATGTCAGCGCAGGAGATGAATACAGCTACGATTAAGGCGATTGGCTGGATCTTCTCTACTTTAGCAAAACATAAACCTACAATTATTTCAATTGAAGATCTTCATAATTCAGATACTGCTTCTGTAGAAGTGATAGCTTCACTTATCCATGCAGCAAAAAAATCGCCGATTATGTTGCTTCTTATGTTGCGTCCGGATAAAAATATATCTTCTGCCAAGCTTCTTCCACTTGCACGAAGAGTACTGGGAGACAGAACGATTGAACTCAATTTCGAACGCCTTACTCGTAATGATTGCGAACAGCTTGTTAAAAATATTTTAAAAGTGAATACCCTTCCAAAAGATTTAATAGATTTAATTGGCACACGCTCGGATGGAAATCCGCTATTCATACAAGAGATAGTACATTCGCTTCTCAATGAAGAGATAATTAAAAGAAACGATGATGCAATTGAGATTGTGAAAGATTTATCAAAGGTTTCTATTCCAAACTCAATCACAGGGTTAATTATTGCCCGTTTTGACAAGCTCTCAGCACAAGAGCATGAGCTAATAAGTAAAGCTTCTGTTGTAGGACTGACATTTAGCCGTAAATTAATCGAGAAACTTATAGGTACAGTAGACATAGATAAAAATATTGATGCTTTGCTAAAGTGTGAAATGATTTTCGAATCCCAATCATTCCCGGAAGTTGAATACTCTTTCCATACTTCGTTTATTCAAGAAGCTGTTTATGAAACCTTATTGTTGGCGCGTAGGCGCTCTTTACATCTTGAAGTAGCAACAACAATCAGAGAACTATTTAAAGATAGATTGCAAGAGCATGTAGAATCACTTGCTCATCACTATTTTGAAGCAAATGATATGGAGAATGCTTATGAGTTTTTAGTTCGCAGCGGATTTAAGGCAAAAAATGTTTTTGCAAATGAAACAGCGAGGGATTTTTTTAATCAAGCAATTGCAATTGGTAAAGATTTGAAAAATATAGAACCGACATTAAAAACAATTTATAAAGAGTATTCTGATGTTCTAGAATTCCTCGGTGATATGAATGGAGCTATGAATGCATGGCAGTATATTGCAAAAGTCTCCGATAATGAGCTTGAGAAAGCAAATGCTGTGAGAAATATTGGTCGTATTGAAGAAAAGCGCGGTTCCAAAGAGACAGCTATAGAATTTTATGAAAATGCTCTTGAACTTCTAATAAATCATACCGATCATCTTGAATATGGGCATCTTCTGATGAATTTATCTTGGGTTCTTAATAGACTTAGACGTACGGATGAAGCGCTGGAAAAAGCTCTTAAAGCTCTTGCGCTTTTTGAAAAAGAAAATTCACAAGAGCATATTGCATTATGTTGTAATAATATTGCAGTATTTTATGAAAATAAAAATGAGTTAGATACTGCATTAAAATATAATATTCGCAGTTTAGAGCTCTTTAAAAAACTAAAAAATCGTCGTCAAATAGGTAATGTAGAGTTATCTCTGGGTTATTTGCGCAGTAAGCGCGGTGAGATGGAGATGGCACTTGAACATTTTATACACTCTACTGATGCTATGGGTCGCATTGGAAATCTTGTAGGTAGTGCGAATGCATTGCTTGCCAAGGGGCGTAATTATGCTGATATGGGCAATCTTGATGAAGCAAAAATTGCGTTAATCACAGCATTAAATAATTTTAAAGAGATGAATATGGATCGTCGCGCTGTTGCAACTTTAATTTCATTAATTAATATACTACTTGATACGAAAAATACTAAAGATGCCTATGCGTATATTTCGGAGGCTGAGGTGATTGCTAAAAACAATAATTTTGAATCTGACCAAGCTAAAATACTTCGTCTTTATGGACGTGCTTATAGAATGGATGGAAATCAAAAAGAATCTGATGAAAAGTATGCTAATTCTTATGAATTATTCACTCAACTAAAGCGTGAAGAAGATGCTCAGGCTGTTAATCATGAGTGGAAAAATATTTAAGAAGTTTCTGTTTTAGGGGGTCTGGTGGAATATAATGACCTGAAAAATCCAGACAACTTTTCAGCTTAATTCATTTCCACCTCTATCTACTACATTTTTTATAAATCAATTTCCTTTTATGTCTGGTAAGCTATATTTAGTAGCTCTTAATATTGCTTTTCTTGGTATATCATACCTTTGTGCGTAAAAATTCAAACCAATACTAAACCATATCTTAAAATATCAAGTAAAGCCACACCTTTTAAACTTATAAAGTAATACATAATGTGTATTTAATAATTTAAATTGTTTTTTAGTTATAATTTTCGTTAAATAAAGAAGGGATGAAATGAAAAAAATAATATTAATTTTAGTGTTAATGATAGGAAGTTCGAGTGCTGATTTACTAAGTGATGGAATCAAAGAAGTGAAAAACGGTAATTTTAAAAAAGCAAATAAGCTATGGACAAAAGCATGTGATTTGGGGAATATGAGAGCTTGTTTTAATTTAGGTCTTTTATATAATAACGGAGATGGTGTAAAACAAGATAAGTCAAAAGCAAAAGAACTATTTGGACAAGCATGTGATAGCGGACATATGAGAAGCTGTTATAATCTAGCTATTTTGTATGATAATGGAGATGGGATAGAACAAGATAAGAAAAAAGCAAGTGAACTTTATACCAAAGTGTGTGATAGTGAACAAAATATGGGTGGTTGTCTAAATTTAGGAGTTTTATACAGTACGGGAGAAGGTGTGAGACAAGATAAGTCAAAAGCAAAAAAATTGTTTGGTAAAGCATGTGATGATGGAAATTATAATGGTTGTAAAGGTTATAAAATGCTAAATGAACAAGGTGTTAAATAAAAATAATATTAATTTTAGTGTTAATGATGGGAAGTTTGAGTATTGATTTAGTAAATGATGGTCTCGATAAGTATAAAAATCTTATACCTCTCTCATTATTATATAAAAATTCTATCATTTCTATGTCCTAATTAAGTGTAGCCAGATCAACGGTGGGCAAAGCAAAAAAATGCCCTAGAAATACCAAATTTTTTAATACTCAAATATCTTTACTAACATTTTAGAAATCTCTTTGGCTGTGCTTTTATCTACTTCACCGATTTTTTGAATAACTCTTGCCTTATCCACTGTTCGTATCTGGTCGAGTAAGATGAGTCCATTTTTGTTTTCAAATTTGATTGTTGGTCTAAAAATAAAATCAAACCCTTTGCTCGTCATCGGTACGACTATCACAGTTTTTAGAACATTCATCTCATTTGGAGAAATGATAATGCAAGGTCTTGTTTTTTGTATTTCTGAACCGACAGTTGGATTAAGTTTTACTAAATATATTTCAAATCTTTAATAGCCATAATCTGCCTTTAAAAGTAAGGTATAAAAACCTTACAATTTGACTTACTTTTTTGTAAGGTATTCTTTGCATGATATTAGAACTAACTTAGATTAAAAAGAGGTTAAGTATCTCGTATTTTAGGGTGTTCTTGAGGTTTTATTAGACATGATTAAATCACTAAGTGGTACCTGCGGGCGGACTCGAACCGCCACAACTTGCGTTAGCGGATTTTGAATCCGCCGTGTCTACCATTTCACCACGCAGGCAAATACATTAAATAAATATATTTGAGTGCAATAATAGTGATATATTACTTAAAAGTAAATAACATTTAGTCGATTCTGTCACTCATGGAATTATTATTGCTATAATATTAAAATAAATTTAAGAGTAGGGGAGGTTATTATGCGAATCACACCTAGCATGTACTATAAGAGCTTATATGGGGAACAAAATAATCAACTTAATAGTCAACTTTTTGATGTTAATAAACAGATAGCTTCTGGAGTTAAAATACAGTATGCGAAAGATGACATATCCGTATTTACTGAAACAATGAGACTTGACAATGAAATAGTGGGATTGGGGCAAATTAAAAAAAGTACCGAGAGTGGATATAAAGTTTCAAATCAAACAGATGAAGTTTTAAACGAATTTGAAAAAAATATAAACCGAATGAGAACACTACTCCTCTCTGCTGTGAATGATACAAATGATGAAGTGTCTCGTAATTCAATTGCTGCCGAACTCAGAGGTATAGAAAGCAACTTAAAAAGTTTGTCAAATACATCTATAAACGGACAATATCTTTTTGCAGGTTCTGCCGTAGATACTAAGCCAATATCCGCTGATGGAACTTATAACGGAAATGATGTTGCCATGAATGCATTTTTAGGTTCAAGAACGCAACAACAGTTTAATATAAGCGGTTCAGAGCTATTCCTTGGCGAAGAAGTTCTTGTAAGAAGAGAAGTTACCAGTAATGTAGCACAGGAAAATTTAACCGCTAAATATCCAAATTTTACAAATTCTGCAATTCCCGGTAGTTCTTCTTTTGTGCTGCCAAGTAATACAATCCGTGACTTAATGGGTGATAGCGATAATGTTGTTGATGCCGTAAATGCAAAACACTTTTTTTATTTAAGAGGCACCAAGAGTGATGGAACCTCTTTTAGCGAAAAAATACCTATGAGAGATGACGAAAAAATTGATGATCTATTAACTCATATTGGAAATGCATATGGCAATACACTTGGAAACAAAGTTGTAAATGTCTCTCTAAATCCTGCAGGAGAGATAGTTGTTGCAGATAAAATTAAGGGTTCCAGCAAGTTAGATTTTCATATGGTTGGTGCAGTTGACTTGAGTGGTGGAGCAGCGGCTGATGTAACTACATTAAGTGATTTGGATATAGGTGAGCCAAATTTTGATAAAATAATGTTCGGTACGAGCACGGCTACTAATCCAAATTTACATGTCAAAGAATTTATAAAATCTTCTTTTAGTTCGGCTGATACAAGTTTTGCGAATATCGAGGGGCTTCTCTATGATCAAACAAAGTTTACCGTACAAGGCAATATGGTATCATCAAATATTCCTCAAATAGTTAAGGAAACAAATAGTTTCGCAACCCCATCTACAAAAATTTCTGAAGTTGCAGATTTATCTCATGGAACAGCCGGAACTTTGGATGGTACTCAGTTTAAATTATCCGGTACAGATGTAAACGGCACTCCTTATGATGTTCAAATAGATTTTAAAAATACAGCAAATGGCGGTTCAACTTTTTCAACGAACGGCGGAGTTACAAACTATAGTATTTTTAATGTAAATACTCCAAGAACAGCCGCTGATGCCGATAGTATGACATATCAGCAACTTATGGATGTCGTAAACATGGTTGTTACAAATCAACTTCCAACAACAACTAATACAGCTGCCGACTATGATAGTGCGGTTATATCTTCAAAATTCAATGGAACGACTTCTCTCTCTTATGATGGGAAAATCAGATTCGGGGATTTAAATGTTGTAGGCACAAAAGCTACAATAGGTTTGTATGATAGCACAAGTACTCTTTTTGCTGACGCTCCGGCACTATCATTTAATTCCAACAATGCACTTACTGTCAGGGATCCAAAAACAGATTTCTTTAAAACTATAAATGAGATTATTACAGCTGTAGAAGACCAAAAACAGCATCCTGATAGTACAATAGGGCATGGAAGAAATGTTGGAATTGGAAATGCAATTGCTATGCTTGATGATTTACAAACTCATATTTTTACAAAACACTCTAAAGTCGGAGCAAATTCAAACACATTGACAGCTTCATTGGAAAGAGTAAATTTACTAGAGCTGAGTAGTAAAACTCTTCGCTCGTCAGTGATTGATACAGATTTGGCTGAAGCTTCGCTAACATTAACCCAACTCACAACAAATTATCAGGCAATGCTCTCAACTGTTGGCAAAATCTCCCAACTTAATTTGGTGAATTATCTAAAATAAGACTCTTTTTATTGCAAAATGCCAAAAAAATTCGTTATGGAATATTTTTGGCTATACTTCATTTTTAAAAAAATTATTTAAATTTCTAAAGGTAAAATAACTTGAAAGATGCTCTTTTTATTGTAGTTTTTGGTTTGTTCATTTATTTAGGTTTTGCAACTATTTTTGGTGATAGTGCTTTAATGGGGAGCTATGGTGCTATCTTTGCTTCATATAACCATCAATATTTTGGCTATATTTCATTTATATATCTTCTTGTTATGCTTGTTCCTTTATATTTCTTTTACAAAAATAGTGTGTTTGATTTCAGAAAAACTGAGCTAATGACAGCATCATTCTTACTGTTTTTTTCATTTCTTCTTGCACAGTCACTACTAGTTCAAAATAATTTTAGAGGAAAAATAGCGGGCGATTTTGTAGATTTTTTATCTCCCTTTGTCGGGCTTTTTGGCATATGGATATTTTGGCTTATAATCACTCTTTTATCTGTAGTAATTATTCTTGACAAAAATGCACACGAAATCGTTTCGATAATAAATAGCTTTATTCAAGCTCAATTTCCAAAAATCGAAAATAACAATAATACGCCACATGCTACGGCAGAAATATCAAATGACCAGATTAAAAAAAAACTTCCAAAGGTAGACGATGATTTAAGCACGGGAAGATATAAAAAAGTCCAAGAAGAGGTTGAAAAACCGCTACCTGTAAGAGAACAAAATTATGAGCAACCTTTTAAAGCTGAAATAAATAACTTAAGTGGCTTTATTGTAAAAGGGCAGATTTTTGAAGAGAAAATAGAGATTCCACATGTCAAAAGTGTTGTTAAAGAAGTTGAAAAATTTGATAAGACAAATAATATTTTAGAATTAGTTGCGAAAGTCAAAGAACAAAAAAGTGCATTAATAGTTGATGAGTTAGAAGAGAATACAAAGCTTTTAGAGACTATAGAAAAAGGTGAAGTAGAAAAACCAAAAAACTTTACTCTGCCGTCTGTAGATTTTCTACAAAAGCCAAGTGCGGCTGCTCACAGTGTTGATGAAAGTGAAGTGGATGACAAAATTCGCTATCTTATAGAAAAACTGGCTCATTTTAAAATTGAGGGTGATGTTGTTCGAACTTATGCTGGTCCGGTTGTCTCTACATTTGAGTTTAAACCTGCTGCAAATGTAAAAGTTTCAAGAATTTTAAATCTTCAAGATGATTTGGCTATGGCTCTCTCAGCCGAGAGTATCCGTATTCAGGCTCCAATTCCCGGAAAAGATGTTGTAGGAATAGAGATACCAAATGCAACCGTTGACACTATTTATTTGAGAGATTTACTCGATAGTAAGCTTTTTAAAGAGTCTTCCTCTCCTCTCACGATAGTTTTGGGCAAAGATATAGTTGGGAAACCTTTTATAACAGATCTCAAAAAACTTCCACACTTATTGATAGCGGGAACTACGGGAAGCGGTAAAAGTGTTGGCATAAACGCTATGATTTTAAGTCTTTTGTACAAAAATTCACCTGATCAGCTAAGACTCCTGATGATTGACCCGAAAATGTTGGAATTTTCAATATATAATGATATTCCACACCTGCTTACCCCAGTTATCACAAAGCCAAAGCAGGCAATTGTAGCATTAAACAATATGGTTCATGAGATGGAACGCCGTTATCAGCTTATGAGTGAAAATAGAACAAAAAACATAGAAAACTATAATGAAAAAGTAAAGATAGAGGGTGGCGAGCACTTTCCTTACATTGTAGTAATTATTGATGAGTTAGCAGATTTGATGATGACCAGCGGTAAAGATGTAGAACACTCTATCGCAAGATTGGCGCAAATGGCAAGAGCTTCCGGAATACACTTAGTTGTAGCTACACAAAGACCTTCTGTTGATGTTGTAACAGGTCTTATTAAAGCAAATCTGCCATCACGAATATCCTACAGAGTAGGGCAAAAGATAGACAGTAAAATCATCTTGGATCAGCAGGGTGCAGAGTCGCTTTTAGGTAAAGGAGACATGTTATTTACCCCTCCGGGTTCTACTGGTTTGGTTCGACTCCACGCTCCTTGGAGTACTGAAACAGAGATTGAAAATATAGTGAATTTTATCAAATCTCAAAGAGCACCAAATTACGATAAGAGTTTTTTACTTGAAGAAAGTGAGCTTAGTTCGTTTTCATCAAATGACACATATGAAGAGCTTGACCCACTTTTCGATGAGGCTAAAAATGTAATTTTAACAGATAGAAAAACATCTATCTCCTACTTACAGAGAAAACTTCAAATCGGTTACAACAAATCTGCAAGATTAATAGAGCAGCTTGAAGGCGAGGGGATACTTTCAGCTCCCAATTCTAAAGGAATTCGTGAAATTCTTTGATGAGTAAGGCACGACTTATCTTTATGAAAAATCAAGACTCTTTTCATGTTATTGTTCAAAATCTGGAACAACTGAGCGTAGAAGAGATACAGAAAATTGAAAACTTTGTAAGTATCAGAAAAGGTATTTTTGATTTTAATAATTACAGTTTCTTTATTCCAAAAAGAATAGATTTTGATGAATTTATTTTATTGTTAAGACATGTAGAGATTGATGCCATTTGTGAGGAAGAGACTCTAAAAGTAATTAGCCACAAAAAAATAGGCTTTGGACAATACAAGGGAATGTTGTACTCCGAACTTCCGGACTCCTATCTCTTATGGCTCAAAAGTAGTTACAGAGGTGCAGAGAGAGAAATTATTGATGCAGAGTTAAAACAAAGAAATCTTTAAATGTTACGAATTTAAACATATTGTAGATAAAAATAAATTAAAGTGTTTACTTTAGTAACATGCTTAAAATTAATTATTTATATTTAGTTATAATCCTGTGAAATTTATAAACAGGAATGACAATGGCATTTATTGAAGAGTATAAAGCTCATATTACTGAGAGAGAGGCACTTGGTGTACCACCATTACCGCTTACAGCTGAACAAACCGCTGCATTAGTTGAGATGATTAAAGCTGGCGAAGGTGATATGGTTCAAAATATCGACCTAATCACAAACCGCGTGTCTCCGGGTGTGGATGATGCGGCATATGTAAAAGCTGCTTTTTTGAATGATGTTGCATCTGAAAAAATAACTATTAGTGCAATCGCTCCTGAGCATGCTGTGAAAATTATGGGTATGATGCTTGGCGGTTACAATGTTAGACCTATTATTAATGCTTTAACTTCTGCTAAAAGCGAAGTTGTCGAAGCTGCAAAAGAAGCATTAAAGAACACTTTACTTGTTTATGACGCGTTTAATGATGTAGAAGAGTTACACAAGGCTGGCAATGCGCACGCAACTGAAGTTATGACTTCTTGGGCAAATGCAGAGTGGTTTACTTCTACTCCGGCATTGGCAGAAAAGATTACTGTAACTGTTTATAAAGTTCCAGGCGAGACAAATACAGATGATCTTTCTCCGGCTAGCGAAGCATTTACTCGTTCAGATATTCCTTTACATGCTAATTCTATGTTAACTTCTAAAATGGAAAATCCAATAGCTACTATTGCTAAGTTAAAAGAAACTGGTCATCCAATCGCTTATGTCGGTGATGTTGTCGGTACAGGATCTAGCCGTAAATCAGGTGTTAACTCTGTTCAGTGGCACATGGGCGAAGATATTCAAGGTGTTCCAAATAAGCGTACGGGCGGTGTGGTTATCGGTGGTATTATCGCTCCAATTTTTTTCGCTACATGTGAAGATTCAGGTGCATTACCATTAGAGATGGATGTGACAGCCATGGAAACAGGCGATATAGTTACTATTTATCCATACAAAGGTGAAGCACACAAAAACGGTGCATGTATCGCTACCTTCAAACTTAACCCTAACACTATCACGGATGAAGTTCGTGCAGGCGGTCGTATTCCTCTGATTATCGGTCGTGGTTTAACGGCTAAAGCTCGCAATGTCCTTGGGTTAGGCACATCCGATGTGTTTTTAACAGCAGAGCAACCGGCTGATAGCGGTAAAGGTTATACTCTTGCACAAAAAATGGTAGGCAAGGCATGTGGAATCGCGGGTGTTCGCCCAGGGATGTATGTTGAGCCTGTGACCACAACGGTTGGTTCTCAAGATACAACAGGTCCGATGACGAGAGATGAGATTAAAGAGCTTGCAGCACTTGGTTTTTCAGCTGATTTGGTCATGCAATCATTCTGTCATACAGCGGCATATCCAAAACCGTCTGATGTTATCATGCACCACACACTCCCTGAATTTATCTCTAATCGTTCAGGTGTTGCGCTTCGTCCGGGTGATGGTGTTATCCACTCATGGTTAAACCGTTTGACGCTTCCAGATACAGTAGGTACGGGTGCAGATAGCCATACGCGTTTCCCAATTGGTATCTCTTTTCCAGGCGGTTCGGGTATCGTTGCATTTGCTGCTGTTACCGGTTCTATGCCTTTAACTATGCCAGAATCTGTACTTGTGAGATTTAGCGGTGAATTACAACCGGGTATTACTTTGCGTGACCTTGTAAATGCGATTCCTTACTATGCAATCAAAGAGGGTCTTTTAACCGTTGAGAAGAAGGGTAAGAAAAACATTTTCAACGGACGAATCTTAGAAATTGAGGGTCTTCCTAATCTTAAAGCTGAACAGGCATTTGAGTTATCCGATGCATCTGCTGAGCGTTCTGCTGCTGCATGTACTGTTCTTTTAAATGATGCTCCGGTTGTTGAATACCTAAAATCAAATATCGTATTGATTGAATCGATGATTGCAGATGGTTATCAAGATGCACGAACGCTTCAACGCCGTGCTGATAGAATGAAAGAGTGGGTAGCTAATCCATCTCTGATGCAACCGGATGCGGATGCTGAGTACGCAGCGGTAATCAATATCGACCTTAATGACATCAAAGAACCTATCTTAGCATGCCCTAATGATCCTGACAATGTTAAGCTTTTAAGTGAAGTTGCCGGTGAAAAGATTGATGAAGTATTTTTAGGAAGCTGTATGACAAATATCGGTCACTACCGTGCAGCTGGTGAAGTAATGCGTGGTGAAAGTAAAGTTGCAGTTGAGAAGTTTTGGATTGTTCCACCGACTCGTATGGATGAGCAACAACTGATTAACGAAGGGTATTATGATGTTTATAAAGCAATTGCTGCACAAACAGAAGTGCCTGGATGTTCACTGTGCATGGGAAATCAAGCAAGTTCTCGCCCAGACTCAACCGTATTTTCAACCTCTACTCGTAACTTTGACAACCGTTTAGGTAAAGGTACTCAAGTTTATCTCGGCTCTGCTGAGCTTGCGGCGGTATGTGCTAAACTTGGACGAATTCCTACGGTAGAAGAGTACATGAGCATTGTTCCTCAAAAACTTGCAGGAAAAACAGAAGATGTTTACAAATATCTTAACTTTAATGAGATTAAAAACTATCACTTGGAAGCGCGCAGTGTGGCTGAAGAGAAGTATGGCGTTACAATTAAAGCCGTATAAGTTTTAAACTTAAATAACGGCGCAATTCTGCGTCGTTAATCCTCTTTTTTCATAAATCTTTTTAACTTAATTAATCTCTTATGATATCAAAATCAGTAGGAATTTTTGGAACAAAAACATTTGAATTTATACTTTCATTTTGTTTTTGATTATCAAATGTTATCACTACTCTGTTCTCAAATTCATCAGTATAAGATATAGATTTTATAAAGCTATTTTTTGTCGTTATAGTAAATATCGACTCTTTATAAGTAGCCACAAAAGTATTCTCTTTTACTTTTTTTGCATTTTTTATCATATTGAAAAAATTAAAATTTGATTCTATCTCTTTAACGATTACCTGTTCTATCTCAGGCTCAACAATTGTTACACTCTCTGTATTTATATACACATTCTTCTTTATCGGTTTTTCATAATCCCACATGACATTTTGTGGCTTAGCAGCCATTATTAAACCGCTATAGCTCAAGACTTTGTTATTTTCATCCGTTACGCTCTGTGTAAAATCAGCCTCAAAAGAGTTAATCTCATCGAGTGAGGCAAAACCTAAAGTGAATGATATGAGTAGTATGAGTATATGTTTCATGTAGCTCCTTAATGGCGAAATTATATCAGACTGCTTGTTTACATATTGTTTAGTATCAGCTAAGCGTAGAGAATCGTTTTATTCTTTATGCAAATTATAATTTATAGTGTGCTAGAATCACGGGAATTTCTTTGACAATTATTATAATTGTTATAAATAAGGTTGAAAATGCTACAAGCATTAATGGGTAATATTTTTGGTACATCAAATGATCGTGAACTAAAAAAATATTTCAAAAGAGTAAAAAATATAAACGCACTTGAGAGTCAGTATGAAATCTTAAGTGATGATGAGTTAAAGGCAAAGTTTTTAGAGTTGAAAAACACTATTTTGAGTGAAGAAAAAACTTTAGATGATGTCTTAGAAGAGTCGTTTGCTATCACAAGAGAAGCAAGTAAAAGAGTTTTAAATATGAGACACTTTGATGTACAACTCATAGGCGGAATGGTTCTTCATGAGGGCAGAATTGCCGAGATGAAAACGGGCGAAGGTAAAACGCTTGTTGCAACCTTGGCAATAGCCTTAAATGCAATGACAGGCAAAGGTGTTCACCTTGTGACCGTCAATGATTATCTTGCTTCAAGAGATGCAAGAGAGATGGGATCTTTATACAATTTCTTAGGTTTTAGTGTAGGAACTGTGCTTGAGGGCATGTATGATTCTAAAGCTAAAAGAGAGGCGTATAGTGCAGATATAACCTATGGCACAAACAATGAGTTTGGATTTGATTATTTAAGAGATAATATGAGCTATTCAATAGAAAACATGACTCAAAGAAATCACAATTTTGTTATTGTGGATGAAGTTGACTCTATTTTAATTGATGAAGCTAGAACTCCTCTAATCATATCTGGACCGACAAACAGAAGCATGCAAGATTACAGCGATGCGAATCGTATAGCTCTGCAACTCGTCAAAGATGAACATTTTACAGTAGATGAAAAAGATAAAGTTGTCTTAATCACCGAAGAAGGCATTACTAGAGCAGAAGAGCTTTTTGGTGTGGAAAACCTCTACAGTGCTGAAAATGCCTCACTTCCGCATGCACTAGACCAAGCGCTCAAAGCGAACTATCTTTTTGAGATAGATGTTGATTATGTTGTAAACGACGGAGAAGTTGTCATTGTTGATGAGTTTACCGGCAGATTAAGCGAGGGTCGTCGTTTTTCAGAGGGACTTCATCAGGCACTTGAGGCAAAAGAAAAAGTTGAAGTAAAAGAGGAGACACAGACTCTTGCAGATATTACCTTTCAAAACTATTTTAGAATGTACAATAAACTCTCAGGTATGACGGGTACAGCGGAGACGGAAGCAACAGAATTTTCTCAAATTTATTCACTTGATGTTGTCTCAATTCCTACAAATATACCTATTACCAGAAAAGATCTAAATGACCTAATATACAAAACTGAAAAAGAAAAATTTAGTGCAGTGATTGACACGATTAAAAAACTTTCAAAAACGGGTCAGCCGGTTTTGATTGGTACTGCCTCTATTGAAAAGTCTGAAGCACTCCATGCAGTGCTTCAAAAAGAAAAAATTGCCCATACGGTTTTAAATGCTAAAAATCATGCGCAAGAGGGTGAAATAATCAAAAATGCCGGAGCCAAAGGTGCGGTTACAATTGCTACGAACATGGCTGGTCGTGGTGTTGATATTAAAGTAAATGATGAAGTAAAAGCTCTTGGCGGATTGTATATTGTTGGAACAGAACGACATGAGAACCGTCGTATTGATAATCAACTTCGCGGTCGTTCAGGCAGACAAGGCGATGCAGGAACAACACAATTCTATCTCTCTTTAGAGGATAATCTACTTCGTATTTTCGGTTCAGATAAGATTAAATCTATTATGGAAAGACTTGGCGTTGAAGATGGCGAATATATAGAGTCAAAGATGGTTACTCGTGCAGTTGAAAAAGCTCAGAAAAAAGTTGAAAACATGCATTACGAAGGTAGAAAGCAGATTGTTGAGTATGATGATGTCGCCAATGAGCAGAGAAAAATTGTTTATAAATTTAGAAACCAACTTCTGAGTAAAGAGTATGATATTGCGTCAAAAATTGATGATATCAGAGAAGAGTATATAGCGCATCTGCTTAATGAGTCAAATATTTTTTACGGCGGTGTAAGAGAGGATTTTAATCTCAAAAAAGTTTTTGAACTTTTAAAAGAGGATATAAATCTTGATATTAACGGTGTTGATTTAACCTCGCTAGAGTATGAGGGATTACAGACGACTCTTCTTCATATCGTTAAAGAGTCTTACGATAAAAAAATGGGTGTATTAGAAGATGAGATACGACAGGAAATAGAAAAAGAGTTTTATCTCAAAGAGCTTGATAAGGCTTGGAGAGAGCACCTTTATACTATGGATAATATGAAAACAGGTATTAGACTTCGTGCATATAATCAAAAAGATCCATTAGTTGAATATAAAAAAGAGAGCTTTAACCTTTTTGGAGAGTTGATTAATGATATTAAATTTAATACTATTAAAACACTTCAAATTATTCAATTTAGAGTAGAGTCACCAGAAGATGAAGCTGCAAGAATCGCACAAAAAATAGCAGAAGAGCAGAGATTAGAAGAGGCTCAGTTTATGTTTAATCACTCGAATAATCAAGAAGAGGCAACTGATAAAAAAGTGGCTAGAAATGATCTTTGTCCATGTGGAAGCGGTATAAAATATAAGCTCTGCTGTGGAAAAAGCGGTCCTAAAAAAGGTGTATTTGCCTCTTGAAAAACTCAATTGTCCCCTATTTAGTAAAGCGATTTTTAAGATTCGACAATGAGCAGCCGTTTATATTTTTATCGGCACTCCTTGCATTTTTAGGAATATCCCTGGGTGTAACTGTACTTTTAATAGCTATGGCACTCATGAATGGCTTTGATAAAGAGTTTAAAAAGAAACTCACTATTATGAATTATCCTCTTACTATTATCCCTAAATTTTATGGATCTGTTAATGAAGAGTTACTTACAGATTTAAAAATAAAATTTCCAGAACTCTCTTTTAGCCCCTATGTTCAATCAGCTGTTATGGCAAGAAGCGGCAGCAAACTAGAGGGCGGATATCTATTTGGTGTGAACTTTGAAGATGAAGCAGAGGTAAATAGTGTTATAAAAGCGGCTATAAAGAATCCGAGTGAAATCGATAAATTTGATATATTTGTAGGAAAATCACTCAAAGAGGAGTTTGCTTTAGAGATTGATGATAAATTGATGTATATTTTTACACATGTTGAACCGGGTGGACTCTCTGTAACGCCGAAGATAAAACGGTTTAATGTTAAAGGTATATTTGATTCCGGATTATCGGCATACGACAAAGCGTACAACTATACGACTCTTGCGTCACTTCAGGCAATTATGCTGATTCCTTCCAACCAATATGATGGAATACATATATTTTCCAATGATCCACATGCCGATATAATAAAGATTAAAGCAGAGTTGCCCGTAAGTGTTACCGTAAAAGGGTGGTGGGAAGATAATTTGAACTTTTTTGCAGCCCTTGAGTTAGAGAAGGCTTCACTTTTTATAGTTTTAATGCTTATTATATTGATAGCTGCTATAAATATAATATCTTCTCTTTTGATGACCGTTATGAACAGAAGAGGGGAGATTGCACTTCTTCTATCTCTTGGAACTACACCGCTTGAAATAAAGAAGGTATTCTTATATTTGGGTATCGTTATCGGCGTGAGCGGTATTTTAGCCGGAATTGTATTGGGAATGAGCGGCATGTGGGTACTAAGCACATTCGATATAGTTTCTCTGCCAAAAGATGTCTATCCAACATCAACACTTCCATTAGATTTAAGTCTCAAAGACTTTATACTTATCGTGACGGGTGCTTTTGCAATTGTCATAATGTCGTCCTACTATCCTGCAAAAAAAGCGAGTGAAGTTGATATTTTGACTGTACTCAGAAATGAGTAGAAGAGGAGTTAATCCTCTTTCATCTCCCCTTTAGAACTATTATCCTCTTCACTCTTTATTAAATTATATGGAAGCAATAGAACTCTTTTTATAATATTCAAGGGTGCTACAACTATATCTTTTGCAACCAGATAGTGAACATCCGGATCATTCAAATCGCCTGTAACGCTAAGAGTTGTAGATATTGTATTTCCATCGAGTAGAATGTAGCCGACAAGAGGAACTTGAGAGACGCTACTTCCTAGATTAGTTTTTAAATTTAGTAATAAATCTATTGTGTCACTCTCTATATTGGCTGTTCCTTTACCTAAAATATCAATCTCTTGGGAATCAAGAAAAATATCGCTAATATCAAAATTGTTATTTTTTGCGTGAAAATTCATGTAAGCACTGCTCACATTCAGACCCTTTGAACTATACCCCGGAAGTGAAAAAGTAACTAGGGATGGAACAGTATTTACGAAGGCTAATATATTACTTAAAATCTTGTAGTCCATAACTGTGGTCCCTTTTATATAAAAGAGACCATCATACTCTTTAAGCGTGCCATCTATTGAAAAGTCAAATGAACCGCCTTTAAACTTTGATAAAGCAAATAAATTATCCATAAAAATATCGTTAAACTCTTCTCCATAAATATGTAACTCATCATTTTGGTACTTAATTATGGCATTTCCTTTGTTATGTTTTAATTGGGACATAAGTGATTTATTATGGTACTGCAGATATATCATGTCAGATACGACATGTCTATCCTTGCTTATAAAGAGGAATGAATTTGTTGCATTTAAAGTGATGTTTTTACTCTCTGAATCATTTATATCAGAGCTTTTTTTGTCGGAGTTATTTGAGTCACTTAAAAAATCAATTAAAGAGTTTACATTTACGCCAACATCTTTTACTTTTACCCTTATCTCTTTGTCAATGTTGATTTTAACAGCCCCATCGTTTATATTGAGGAATGTTTTTTTTGTTTCATTATTAATCTTTCCGGCTATTACATACTCTTCTATCGGTTCATCTCCATCAACTAGCAGTTTGTATGGATGTTTTATATTCGCCCTAAATTTCATATATATATCGCCAAAATCGTGATACAAATTGAAATCACCGGTTGTAACATTGTAATCTTGCAGAATTTTTGAATTTTTGGACAATTGTTCTAGCGAGTTTATGGATAAGCTCCATTTTTCACTATTCTGCAGAAAGTTTATGTCAAATTTTGGAGCAGTCACTTTTAAATTTTCATTGGATTTTGATATATTGATATCTATTTTTTCCTCACCCAAAAAGAGTTCCCCCATCTTTTTAGTTTCAATTTTTAAATCCTCTAGCTGAGCCGAGCCTCTGTTTTGTTTAAAATCATAATCACCGACAAGCTTTGCATATGCAATATCATCAATATCTGCAAGAGAGGAGCTTGCATGTAGCTTTTCTCCTTTTATGTCAATCAGAGCATCCGCAAGTCCGCATGGCAGACCGTTTATTGCAAATTGAATTTTATCGTCTAAGCTCACTTTAAAATTTTTATCTTCATAGTCAAGATGAAGGGGAGCATTTGAGTGTGATAATTTAATTCCTTTGTATAAAAAGCTAACTAAATCAATCTCCAAATTTACCTTGTTGCTCTTTAATTCAGAGGTGCCGGATATATATGCAGAGCCAATATTCTGGGCAACAACCTTCGTAGACGGTATATCGAAGATGAGTTTTTCTAAGCTAAAGGGAATATTTAAAGTATCTATTTGAATTAGCTTCTCTTGATAAAGCCATGAAGAATTCGCAATCTCTATATTGTCCTGCTGCGGCGCTATAGAGTAGATAATACTAAGAGGTATTTTATTATTCAATGAAATGTTAAAATCTTTAAAATTTACATCTTTTACATCAAAATATATTTTGCCTTCACCTTTTTGTGCATCATACTTTACATTCACATTTGTACTCGCTATATCTCTGTAATTTGCAAGCATGTTTTCTATTGAAACATCGTAATTATCTAACAAAATATGGGCATCAAATATATCTATTTTAAGTCCTAAATAGTCAAAATTTGCCTTTTTTGTAAAAAAATCACCCTTTGCTTGGACTTCAATATCGCGCAATCCAACCGTCAGTTTCAAATTGGTTTTTGTTATCCCGCTATTTTGCAAAAAAGGAACTTCTATCTTATAGTTGTTAAGAATATTGAGTATCTCTTTGTCGAGCTTTGCATCGAAGAGCAGATAAAGCGTTAAGAGTTCCTCTTTTTGTGTAAAGTCTATGTTTAGCCAGCTTTTATCTAAAAAATAACCGTAGGAGTAGGCTTCTTTAGGGTGGATGTTAAGCACTCCATCCTTAAATTCCAGCTCTGTCGTTTTTGTATGGATTGCATCCAATTTTGGATTATATGTGTATGCTAAATTATGTCCGACAGCGGATACATAAATATTTTTATATGCCTCGCCCATGTTGTTGAAATCAAGCCATCCATGCGCAGAGTCAATGGTTAAATAAGAGATCTTTATAGCCTCATATGCCCAATATTTAACATCTTTATGTAGGTTTAGTAATTTCATTGCGTAGTTAATATCTTTAATATTTTTAAGAGAGTTGACTTTATATAAAAGTTTATCTCTATTAGCAAAAGAGAGCAGGTTTAAAGAGATGTCGTTATTAACATTTACATTGAATGAAGTAACCAGTTCTAGGTTACTGCTGTCTACTATAATATTTCCAAAAATCTCTATTTTTCTTTTAAAATCTTTGAACTCATCTATTTGTACATTGAATAAACCTGACTCAAAATAGAGTGAAGTTTTGAGTGAAAAGTCGGGTGAGTAGGCAACTAAAAATCCATTCTCTCCATGTTTATAATTAAATGCGCCGGAGATATCATTGAATGCTATCTTATTTATAGCTACGCTCTCAAACCAGTAGTTAAAAATGGATAGTTCTTTAAATAATTTATTTATTTTTTCAATGTTTATTTCACTGTTATCGCTCTTTGTTTTATGAACTATAACAGTTTCTTCAATAGAAACATTTAATTTTTCATTCCACTTGATGTATAATTGCTTGATTTTAATATTTGCAAGTGAGATGTTTTCTACATGGATTCCATTTTGCAAAACAAAAAAAAGCATGGAAAAAAGTAAAAATATGAAAGATAAAAAGCTGACAATAATAAAATATATATTCGAAATTGCATTGATAATTGTTTTGTCGTTCATGTATTACCTAAATAAGCCTATAAATACCTCTAAAGTTATATATATACCTAAAGGTTCAATTAACGAAATTATAACACAATTGCGTAGTGAAAATTACAATGTATGTAAACTCGACTCTCTGCTTTTAAGGATACTAGGTTCTCCTCAGAGCGGTTGGATAAATATTTCTCAAACAAAAATTACGAAGGGTGATTTTTTATATAAATTAGTAACCGCCAAAGCAGCACTTCAAGAAATAACCCTCATTCCTGGCGAAACAACCTATATATTCTTGAATCAGTTATCAACTAATCTGCAACTTGATAGAGAAAAATTACAAAGTGAATACGACATGCTTGCACCACAGAAAGAGGGTGCCTTTGTTCCAAATACATATAAGATGCCTATTGGAATTACAGAGAAAGAGCTTATTAAAATACTGTTAGATGTTTCATTAAGTCAGATGAAAGAGTTCTCTACAAAACTTTTTGGAAACTATAATGAAACAAAATGGTTTCATTATGTAGCAATTGCCTCTGTAATTCAAAAAGAAGCAGCCAATACAGATGAGATGCCATTGGTCAGTTCTGTGATTTACAATAGAATCAATAAGGGCATGAAGTTGCAGATGGATGGAACTCTTAACTATGGTGCGTTTTCACATGTAAAAGTCACGCCAGAACGAATACGAGAGGATGCGTCACTTTTTAACACATACAAATATGCAGGAGTTCCGTCTATTCCTGTCTGCAATGTTAGCTTTGACGCAATAAAAGCAGCTGTATTTCCTGCCAAGAGTGACTATCTCTATTTTATGAAATCAAAGAGCGGAACCCATGACTTCACATGTAACTATTCTACACATTTAAGCAATATAAAGTGTGCTACTAAATGAAACATAATGTAAATATAACTTGATGTTTATATCGGCTTACTCAATATTTATCCATCTTAGTGTTATTATTACCGAGTAAATTTTCAGGCAATAAAAATAGGCTTGAAAATAAAATATCAACCTTAAAGAGGATACAAGATGTCAAAAATTATTTGGTCTAAAATTGATGAAGCACCGGCTTTAGCAACATATTCACTTCTACCTATTGTGAATGCTTTCACTCAAGCAGCAGGCGTAGAAGTTGAAACTAGAGATATTTCTTTAGCGGGTAGAGTTATTGCGACTTTTCCGGAATTTTTAACAGACGATCAAAAAATCGCAGACGACTTGGCTTACTTAGGTGAAGTTGTGCAACAACCGGATGGTAATATTATAAAGTTACCAAATATTTCTGCTTCAGTTCCACAACTTAAAGAGTGTATCGCTGAGCTTCAAGCTCAAGGTTATAAATTACCTGATTTCCCGGAAGCTCCAAAAAACAGTGAAGAGGAAGCAATTAAAGAGAAGTACTCTACATGCTTAGGTTCTGCTGTAAATCCAGTTCTTCGTGAAGGTAACTCAGACAGAAGAGCAGCTCTTGCAGTTAAAAACTTTGCTAAGAAAAATCCTCATAAATTAAGAGCTTTCTCTGAAAATTCTAAAGCTTATGTTTCACACATGAATAGCGGTGATTTCTATGCAAACGAAAAGTCAGTTATTAAAAAAGGTGACGGTAAAGTAAGAATCGAGCTTAACGGTAAACTTCTTAAAGAAATTAATGCAGTTGACAAAGAAGTTTTAGACGGTACATTTTTATCTAAAAATGCTTTAAGAACTTTCTTGGCTCATACAATAGAAGAGGCAAAAGAGAAGGGCGTTTTATGGTCTATTCACCTTAAAGCAACTATGATGAAAGTCTCTGACCCGATTATGTTCGGTCATGCTGTTGAAGTATTTTTTAAAGATGTATTTGCGAAATATGCAGCAGATTTCAAAGAAATTGGATTTAACTCTAATTTAGGTCTTGGTGATTTATATAAAAAGTTAGAAAAATTGCCTGCCGATAAAAAAGCTGAAATCGAAAAAGCTATTATGGACACTTATGCTACGCAGCCAAACATAGCAATGGTTGATTCAGACAAAGGTATTACAAACTTACATGCTTCTAACGATGTAATTATTGATGCTTCTATGCCTGTAGTTGTAAGAGACGGCGGTAAAATGTGGAATGCTAAGGGTGAAGTTCAAGAGTGTGTTTCAGTTATTCCTGATAGATGTTATGCAACATTTTATAAAGTATGTGTTGATGATTGTGTTAAAAACGGTCAATTTGATGTTACTACAATGGGTTCAGTTTCAAATGTTGGTCTTATGGCACAAAAAGCTGAAGAGTATGGTTCTCATCCAACAACTTTTGAAATAGCAGAAGATGGTGTTGTTAAAGTTCTTGATACTGACGGTTCTACGCTAATGGAGTTTAATGTAGAAGCCGGCGACATTTGGAGAATGTCTAGAGCTAAAGATGTTCCAATTAAAGACTGGGTTAGATTGGCAGTTGAGCGTGCAAGATTGACAGGTGAACCGGCAGTGTTTTGGTTAGATGAAAATCGTGCGCATGATGCAAATATGATTAAAAAAGTAAATGAGTACCTAAAAGATTTTGATACTTCAAGTTTAACTATCGAAATATTAGCTCCGGAAAAAGCAATGGAGTATAGTTTAAAAAGAATTAGAAAAGGTGAAAATACTATCTCTGTGACAGGAAATGTTTTAAGAGACTATTTAACAGACCTTTTCCCAATTTTAGAACTCGGAACATCTGCAAAAATGCTCTCTATAGTTCCTTTACTTGCAGGTGGCGGTTTATTTGAAACTGGTGCCGGTGGTTCTGCTCCTAAACATGTTGACCAATTTCTAAGTGAAGGTCACCTAAGATGGGACTCTTTAGGAGAATTTTTAGCACTTGCAGAATCTTTAAGATTTATTGCACAGAAAAATAAATCCAAAGATCTTGAAGTTGTAACTGCTGCATTAGATGTTGCAAATAACGCATACCTTGATAATAATAAAGAGCCTTCGAGAAAAGCAGGTGAGCCGGACAATAAAGCTTCTCACTTCTTCTTAGCTCAATTTTGGGCAGATGCGCTTGCAATTCAGACTGATGATGCGGCATTAGCTGCAAAGTTCGCTCCTGTTGCAAAAGCATTAAAAGAGAATGAAGCAAAAATTATTCAAGAGCTTTTAGCTATTGAAGGTAAAGCTCAAGATATCGGTGGATATTACCATCCAAATGATGCAAAAGCTGAAGCAGCGATGAGACCATCTGCTACTTTAAACAGTATTATCGATTCTATATAATCTACTGACCTTGCGCACTTTTGTGAAAAGTGCGCAAAACACCTTGTAATTCTCGAAAAACAAAGTTTTTCGTAGCTTTAGGGGGTTGTAGGGACTTTAGTCCCTGCCACTAAAACGGACTTGTTCGTTTTAGTGCATTTAAACAAAGAGAGGGCTTTCCCCTCCCTTTTTCTTTTTTTATATGAAACTAATCCATAGTTTTATACAAAAGGCGAAAGTCTTTAGGGTGATAGTTTATATCAAGGGGTGTATATGAAGCAAGGAAAAAGAGTAGGTATTGTAGGCGCTGGGAATGTTGGGGCGACAATAGCTTACTCGTTGGCAATGCTTGGTTCTTGCCATGAAATTATTCTTCGTGACAATAAAATAGATGTTGCTCGCGGAAAAGCACTTGACATGTCGCAAGCTGCCTCAGCCGTTAGAAGTCATACGGTTGTAAAAGTTGCAGAGTCTATGGAAGATTTAGTGAACTGTGATGTAGTGGTTGTAACGGCCGGCAGTCCTAGACTCCCTGGAATGAGTCGCGATGATTTACTTATGATAAATGCAAATATAACAAAAGAGGTAATAGTAGGCATCGCCAAATACTCTCCTGATGCAATTATTATTATGGTCTCAAATCCATTGGATGCTATGACTTATGTGGCACTAAAAGAGAGCGGCTTTGACAGAAGCCGTGTTATTGGAATGGCCGGTATTCTTGATAGCTCAAGAATGGCTGCATTTATACAAGAAAAACTTGGATACGGCGGCGGTCAAATCCGTGCTTCGGTTATGGGCGGACATGGAGATGACATGGTTCCTCTTCCAAGATACTCTACCGTTGCAGGTGTACCTCTTACGGATGTTCTTAGTGATAGTGAAATTGCTGAGATAGTTGATAGAACTCGCCATGGCGGTGCAGAGATTGTCGGTTATCTAAAAACAGGTTCAGCTTATTATGCTCCGGCAAAATCAACGGCAATTATGGTAGAAGCTATTTTAAAAGATACAAAACAGATTCATCCTTGCGCTGTTTATTTAGAGGGTGAGTATGGTTTTAGCGATGTAGTGTCCGGTGTTCCGGTAATGCTTGGAGCAAACGGAGCAGAAAAAATAATTGAAATCACTCTCAATGCTGCAGAGCGAGAGATGTTTAAGAGCTCATGTGCCTCAGTAGAGGCATTAATTCAAACATTAAATAAAAATAACTTTTTTGAAGGAAAATAAGATGAAGACAAGAATTGAAAAAGATACAATGGGCCCTATTAATGTACCGAATGATGCGTATTGGGCAGCTCAGACTCAGCGTTCAATAGAGAATTTTGCTATCGGCGAAGAGACTATGCCTTATGAAATAACAAGAGCTTTCTCTTTTCTTAAAAAAGCAGTCGCACTTGTAAACATGGATCTCGGTAAACTCGATGCGAAAAAAGCAGAAGCTATCGCTCAAGCTGCGGATGACATGTTAGCTGGTAAACTTGACGGAAATTATCCACTTGTTGTATGGCAGACAGGTTCAGGGACACAATCGAATATGAACAATAATGAAGTGCTAGCAAACCGTGCAACGGAAATATTAGGCGGAGATTTTAGAATTGAAAAACTAGTGCACCCTAATGATGATGTAAACAAATCACAATCTTCAAATGATACCTATCCTACAGCTCTCCATGTAGCGGCTGTAATCGCTGTTGAGACGCGCGTACTTCCTGCAATCGCAAAATTAAAAGCTACTTTAACTGAAAAATCGGCAAAATTTGAGTCTATTGTAAAAATTGGTCGCACGCACCTGCAAGATGCTACACCGATTACTTTAGGTCAAGAGATTAGCGGTTGGGTAGAGATGCTCAATAAATGCGAAAAAATGGCGAAAGATTCACTTGAACCTGTGCGTGAATTGGCGCTTGGCGGTACTGCCGTTGGAACGGGTTTGAATGCACACCCTGAACTAGGAGAGAGAGTAGCTAAAAAATTATCAGAGTTAACGGGTCACAACTTTATAACTGCTCCGAATAAATTTCATGCACTCACAAGTCATGACGCTCTAGTTTACTCACATGGCGCGCTAAAAGCTCTTGCAGCAGACATGATGAAAATAGCGAATGATGTAAGATGGTTGGCAAGCGGACCGAGATGTGGAATCGGCGAAATTGAGATTCCTGAAAATGAGCCGGGTTCATCTATTATGCCTGGAAAAGTAAATCCTACGCAAGCAGAAGCTGTAACTATGGTTACATGTCAAGTATTTGGTAATGATGTAGCTATCTCAATGGGTGCTTCACAAGGAAACTTCCAACTCAATGTTTTTAAACCGGTAATTGCATACAACTTTTTACAGTCATGCAGACTTTTAGCAGATTCGATTGTCTCTTTCAATGACCACTGTGCCGTTGGAATTGAGCCTGTTGTTGATAAAATTGACTACTATTTACACAATTCGTTAATGCTTGTAACTGCTTTAAATCCATACATCGGATACGATAATGCGGCTAAGATAGCTAAAACTGCGCATGCTAATAAATCGACACTCAAAGCAACTGCAATTGAGCTTGGTTTATTGACCGCAGAAGAGTTTGATAAATATGTTATCCCGGAAGATATGATTGCACCCAAGGCATAAGTGCAGAAAAAAACTAAAACACCTTGTAATTCTCGAAAAACAGAGTTTTTCATAGCTTTAGGGGGTTGTAGGGACATTTGTCCCTATCACTAAAACGGACGCGTTCGTTTTAGTGCGTAACATCAGATGGTAACATCCATTTTAAAATAAGGAGAATAAATGAATATACATGAGTATCAGGCAAAACAAATTTTTGCAAAATATGGTGTACCGACACCAAGAGGTATTATTGCTAATACACCCAAAGAGGCTGTAGCAAATGCACAAGAGTTAGGCGGAAAAGTTTGGGTTGTTAAAGCACAGATTCATGCAGGCGGAAGAGGGCTGGGCGGTGGTGTTAAACTAGCGCGTTCAACAGATGAAGTGAAACAACTTGCTTCTGAAATTTTGGGTATGACTTTGGTTACGCACCAAACAGGACCTGAAGGTAAACTTGTACAAAAAGTTTATATAGAAGAGGGTGCTGATATTGTTGATGAACTTTACCTAGGTATAGTTCTTGATCGTGCTAAAGAGATGCCTGTAATTATGGCTTCTACTGAAGGCGGAATGGATATTGAAACAGTAGCTCATAACACTCCGGAAAAAATTATCAAAATTGCTGTTGACCCGTCTATCGGTTTTCAGGGTTTCCATGGTAGAGAGTTAGTTTTTGGTCTTGGAATTACAGACCCTCAAGAGCAGAATAAACTTATCAAGTTTGCAAAAGCTTTATATACACTTTACATGGAAAATGATGCGGAGATGATTGAGATTAATCCTCTGATTAAAACAGGTTCCGGTGACTTTATGGCACTTGACGGAAAGATGGGATTTGATGATTCAGCACTAGGAAGACATCCTGATATTGCAGCGATGCGTGATATTTCTGAAGAGGATGCGGATGAGCGTGAAGCGAGCCAGTATGGACTTTCATACATTAGTTTAGACGGTGAAATTGGCTGTATGGTAAACGGTGCAGGTCTTGCGATGGGTACTATGGATACGATTAACTACATGGGTGGAACTCCTGCAAACTTTCTAGATGTCGGCGGTAGTGCAAACGCTCAAACTGTTGCAAAAGGTTTTGAAATTATTCTTAAAAATCCTAAAGTAAAAGCTATTTTTGTAAACATTTTTGGTGGAATTGTTAGATGTGACAGAATTGCAAACGGTATTTTAGAAGCTACTAAACTTGTGCATGTTCATGTTCCGGTAATCGTTCGTCTGGATGGAACAAATGCACCGGAGGCGGCAGAAATTCTTAGAAATGCAAACATTCCAAATGTAATTGCAGCGACAGATTTAGCGGATGGCGCAGCAAAAGCAGTAGCCGCAGCGAAGGGAGAATAATTATATGAGTATATTAGTAAATAAAGATACAAAAGTTATAGTTCAAGGTTTTACAGGTAAAGAGGGTTCTTTTCATGCTGAACAGTGTTTGGCATACGGAACAAAAATTGTCGGTGGTGTTACGCCAAATAAAGGCGGTCAAGAGCATTTAGGTCTTCCTGTATTTAACACGGTAAAAGATGCAATTGCAACTACCGGTGCAACTGTTTCTATGATATTTGTTCCGCCTGCATTTGTTGCTGATGCGGTAATGGAGGCCGCTGCTGCCGGAATTACACTAGCTGTTGTTATTACCGAGGGTGCTCCGGTTCGTGACATGCAAGCTGCAAAAGCATTTGCAGTGAAACATGGCATGATGACAATCGGGCCAAATTGTCCGGGTGTTATTACAGCTGAAGAGTGCAAAATCGGTATTATGCCGGGTGCAATTTTCAAAAAAGGGCATGTGGGATTGATTAGTAAATCCGGTACGCTCACTTATGAGGGTGCAAATCAGGTTTGTAAAGAGGGATTTGGAATTACTACAGCGGTTGGAATTGGCGGAGACCCGATTATCGGGCTTTCATACAAACAACTTCTTAAAATGTTTCAAGAAGATGATGATACACATGCTATCGTTATGATTGGAGAAATTGGTGGTGACCTTGAGATTCAAGCCGCACATTATATCAAAGAGCATATCACAAAACCGGTTGTTGCATTTATAGCCGGGCAAACTGCTCCTGCTGGAAAAAGAATGGGTCATGCCGGTGCTATTATTAGTGGAAGTGCAGGGACTGCAAAAGAGAAAATGGATGCACTTGAAGCTGCCGGAGTTAGAGTTGTTGTTTCTCCTGCCGAAATTGGTAAAGCTATAAAAGAAGTTTTAAGTAGATAATGATGATAAAAACTTTAGAGGTCAATAATATTCGTTGTGAAGGTTGTGCAAATACAATCAAAAAAGCTCTTGCGAAAGAGGGTTTTGAAAACACGGAAATTGACCTCTCGTGCGAGCCTCGTAAAGTAACAATAGATGTTGAAGATGAGGCGTCTGAAGCACATGCTATAGCTATTTTAAGAAAACTAGGTTATCCTCTTTGCGAAGAAGAGATTAGTTTTGGCAACGCAGCTACTTTTAAAGCGAAGAGTTTTGTCTCTTGTGCGGTCGGAAAATTTAATATTAAAGATGATACAAATTAGTTTGTATTTTAAATAAATAGGAGAATAGATGGGAACTTTCAAAACAGAAAATCCAGGTAACCAACCTGTTTGGGTAAACACAAGTAACTGTAAAGCATGTGATATTTGTGTGTCAGTATGTCCTTCAGGTGTTTTAGGAATGAGATATGAGGTGACTTCTACACTTGGTGCCATGATTTCAGTAGAACATCCGGAAGCTTGTATAGGTTGCAGTGAATGTGAGCTTTCGTGCCCAGATTTTGCTATCTATGTAGCAGATAAAAAAGAGTATAAGTTTGCAAAATTAACGGATGAGTCTAAAGCAAGACAAGCGGCAATTATTGCAAATAATTATATGTCACTTAGTGAACAAGGAGTTAAATAATGGCAAGAGAAGTAATTGGAAATGGAAATGAATTAGCCGCCGAAGCAGCTATAGATGCAGGGGCCATGTTTTTTAGTGGGTATCCAATCACTCCGTCTTCAGAGGTAATGCATGTTGCATCTGATTTGTTGCCTGAAATTGGTGGAAAATTTATTCAGATGGAAGATGAAATAGCTGGAATAGCTGCAGCACTTGGTGCTTCAATGACCGGTGTAAAATCTTTTACTGCAACTTCAGGTCCCGGCATTTCACTCAAAGCTGAGCAAATTGGTCTTGGTTTTATTGCAGAAGTTCCTTTGGTTATTATAAATGTTATGCGAGGCGGTCCGTCAACCGGTCTTCCAACTCGTGTTTCTCAAGCAGATATCGGACAAGCGCAATATCCAACTCATGGAGATTATGCTTCTATAACTTTATGTGCAGGTTCACTGAGTGAATGTTACACTGAAACTGTTCGTGGATTTAATTTAGCTGAAAAATATATGACTCCTGTTTTTGTACTTTTAGATGAAACTATTGGTCACATGCATGGAAAAGCTATTCTTCCAGATTTAGAAGAAGTTAAAGCAAGTATAGTAAATCGTGCTACTTTTGATGGCCCGATTGATGAGTATAAGCCTTATAAAGTTGCTATGAATAAACCTGCTGTCATTAATAAGATGTTTCAAGGGTATAGACATCATGTTACCGGCTTGCACCATGGAGATGAAGGTTTTCCAACGGAAGATGCAGTTCAATGTGAATTTAACATTGAACGATTAGTTGGTAAAATCAACACAGTTGCAAAAGAAAATGATGGACTTGATGATTTACCTGATTATGAAGAGTATATGCTTGAAGATGCTGAAGTTTGCATAATTGCTTACGGCTCAATCGGGCTTGGAGCGTATGAAGCAGTACAAAAACTTCGTGCTGAGGGCATTAAAGCCGGTATGTTTAGACCAATTATGTTGTGGCCAAGTCCAGCAAAGAGAATTGCTGAAATCGGTGCTAAGTTTAAAGATAAAATATTTATTACAGAGCTTAACATGGGTCAATATACAAAAGAGATTGAGAGAATTATTAAAAGAGATGATTTTACTACGCTGTTTAAAGCAAATGGTCGTCCAATCGCTCCAGCAGAAATGGTAGCAAAAGTTAAGGAGATGATGTAATGGCATTCAATTATGATAAATATTTACGCGTAAATAAAATGCCGACACTTTGGTGTTGGGGTTGTGGTGATGGCGTTATTTTAAAAGCGACTATTCGTGCTATTGAGAAAATGGGCTGGGATATGGACAACGTATGTGTTATCTCCGGTATCGGTTGTTCAGGGCGTTTTTCTTCATACATAAACTGTAATACAATTCATACAACGCATGGTAGAACAATAGCTTATGCAACAGGTGTTAAGTTGGCTAATCCAGGCGTTAATGTAATTGTTGTTGCCGGTGACGGAGATAGTCTTGCTATTGGTGGAAATCATACAATTCATGGCTGTCGTAGAAATATTGACCTTAACTTTATTTTAATTAATAACTTTATTTATGGTCTTACAAATTCACAAATTTCTCCAACAACTCCTCAAGGTATGTGGTGCGTATCTGCTCAAAACGGTAATATTGACCCAACATTCAATGCATGTAACTTAGCTATTGGTGCCGGAGCTTCATTTGTTGCCCGTGAGACTATGATAGACCCTAAAAAACTTGAAAAAGTTTTAGTTAAAGGTTTTAGTCATAAAGGCTTTAGTTTCATAGAAGTTAATTCAAATTGTCATATTAATCTTGGTCGTAAAAACAAAATGAATAGTGCTATGGAAAATCTTGCTTGGATTGACAGTATTACTATTCCAGTTAAGAAATGGGAAGCCCTTTCTCCGGAGGAGCAACTCAATAAGCTTCCAACAGGTGTGCTACGTGAAGTAGAACAAGCTGAATATTGTGATCTTTACGATATGGTAATTGCAGCTGCTCAAGGTAAGCGTGGTAAAATCACTCAAGATGATTTTGCGAAAAAAATCTAAGGAACTGATATGAGAAATACAATTCGTTTTACAGGAGTAGGTGGACAGGGTGTTTTACTTGCGGGTGAAATCATGGCTGCTTGTAAGATAAAAGAGGGTGGTGAAGGTTTAAAAACTGCAACTTATACATCACAGGTTCGTGGTGGTGCGACAGTTGTTGATATAACACTCGATGATGGTACTATTCGTTACCCATACGCAAACGAGGGTGAAATTGACTTCATGCTCTCAGTTGCAAATGTTTCTTTTCACCAATTTAAAAATGGTGTAAAGCCAGGCGGTACAATCGTAGTTGACCCTAACCTTGTCCAGCCGACTGACGAAGATCGTAAAAAATGGGTGATACATGAGATTCCTATTATTACGATTGCAAAAGAGGAGGTTGGAAATGTTATTACTCAATCTGTTGTAGCACTAGGTATAACTAATACAATGACAGGAGTACTTCCTAGACAATCACTTATAGATACAATGCTTTCAAAAGTACCTGCAAAAGTTCATGCAGCAAATATAAAAGCGTATGATCTTGGTGAAAAATATGCTAAAGAAGCTTTAGCAAAATAAAAACACTCAAGACAGTCCTTTCTCAGGGCTGTCTTTTTTTATGCCTTTTCCTTAATATTATTCAATATCCAAAATCCTTACTTTTTTATAAAAGATTTCGCTATTTTAAATAATATTAATAAATATTAGACTTTTATACTCTCCCAAAAAAAATCTACATGCTTCTCAAATTGTGTTGAAAGAGTTATGGTAGAAATAGAATCATATCTCATAAGTGTTATTTGAAGTCTGATATAGAAGAGGGTGGATAAAAATTCATAAGAGATAATCATAGGATCAGATGAGCGAATTACATTGTTCTGCATCATTACAAAAAATCCTTCTGATAATAGCTTAATATTCTTATCGTGAAAATCACTCATAAACTGACCTCTAAGCTCTTTGTTTTGCAGCAACTCGATTAGGAGCAGCTTAAACATATTTTCGTTGTTTTTATCAAAGGTAATAAGCTTATATTGCATTGCATATTTATGTAAAAATGGTTTTCCTTTTAGGGCTAATTCTCTAATATTTTCATCTTCAAAAGAGAATGGCGATGAAAATATCTCTTTAGAAATCTCTAAAAATATCTCCTCTTTATTTTTATAATGGTTGTAAATAGCACTCTCTCTTATACCCACTTCAGAAGCTATTTTCCTTACGCTTGTGCCCTTATATCCATGTTCGGAGAAGAGGGTGCGAGAAACTTTGAGTATCTTCTCTTTTGTGCCTATTCTTTTATTAGATGTCGTGATATCTGGCATAAATCAACCTTTTTAGTTATATGAATAACTGATAATGTAATTGGAAGTGTATATGAACAACCGTTAATTTAAACTTACTTAAATAGAACAGTTGTTCATATAAGAAAGCTTGCTGATGAACAACCGTTCTTATGGTGTTTAGAACCTATTTTAAAGGAATTAAACAGTATTATTTCACAGGCACAACAGATAGTTACTTGGTTTAACCAAGAGGAAAGTCCGATCTGCTGTAAGACAGTGTTCCATTTAACGAATGGCCGTAGTAATACGAGGGAAAGTGCAACAGAGATTAGACTTCCGCTGCAAAGTGGTAAAGGTGAAAAGGTGGTGTAAGAGACTACCAGTCTCTATAGCAATATGGAGAGCTTGAAAACCCAACATGGCAGCAAGAAACAAAAGGTTAGCGTCTTACATTGCTATTGTTTCGCTAGAGATACTATGTAAATAGTATAGTAGATTAATGCTATCAAAACAAAACTCGGCTTATGTTGTGCCTAACTTCGTTTTAACCCCTATTTATAGGGATTTAATTAGTGTTTCATTTTTCATTGTGTCAGTTTTGTGTCCAAACAATGAAAAATTCTCACCTAAATTTATACTCTTAGGCTCTATCACACTTGCGTAATGTTCAAGTGTAACTTTAGGGCTTGAATGACCTAGCAGACCTGCTAACTCATTTATACTCACAATATTTTCTCTCATCATCAAAGTAGCGAATGTATGTCGAGTAGAGTAAAGTTTATATTTTGGTACTCCAGCATCTTGTTTTGTCACTTTTGATTAAAACCTAAACCCTAGAGAAGTGACTTACTAGGGAGTAGTGAGGTTAGCTTTTAGTTTTGAATGGAGTTCTTACTCAATGTTCCATAGGATATCCTCGACTTATATCAAACTCAACCGATTGTTATATGAATGCAATTTATCATTTATAAGTAATACCGTTTATTTTAAAAAAAGTTTACAAAATGAAATAAAGAATTATGATAGAAAAAATTATATGTTAGAGTGTGACTATAGCAAAGAGCATGGAGTGTTTCATAATTGTAGTGTGAAAATGTATAAACAAAGCTAATTAAAACTTCTTTTTTATCTCTCGGAGCAACTATCAAGAACTGATTTAATACTCGGCGAGGGTCTAGAGTAATTGAAGTCCTTTGAACTTTACTTGGAAGAGGGTGTTTAGATAAGGATTGAAGTTTGATAGAAGTTTAAATATCACTACCCAAAACGCATATCATAAGTAGCGATGTCGTTGATGAACTCTGCACGAGAGCAAGTGACAATGACATCAAAGGTAATGGAATTAAGAGTTGAGTTTTGATGTGAGAGTATTGAGAAGAAATAATAGCCAGAGGAGTGATTAATTCCTCTGTTTTGATTAATGCAGAGTGGGTACGAACACCATCAACATTAAAAAGACTATTAAGAGTTTGGTAAACAAAAAAACTCCCTTTTATAAGAGTTCCACTCCTATCCCTACCTTACCAAAAAAATTGGCAAAAAAAAGGCTAAGGCTCGAAAGCCTTAACCTAATCTCTTAAGTGTCTGGTAGTAAATCAGACGAAGTTTGTTTTGTTCAACTAAAAGAAATATCATAGAAAAAGAAAGCGGTATCTATTATTTATAAGCACCTTCACGAGTAGTTACATGAACAACCAATATAATTAATTTATCTTCGTATTTTTTGTAAATAATACGATAAGAACGAAGTTTCAAACGATACAGTATCTCTTTTTGTCCTTGAAGCTTTTTTATTTTACCCGTAGCCATAAGAGAAATTTCATAGTCAGCATTAAAGTTTTCTGCAAAATAATCTAAAAAATCAAGAATAAAAGCTTGATTAGATTTCTCTATATTTTTTAATTCTTTTTTTGAAGAACCAGCAAATTCAACAATATACAAATTATAAACTCAATTCTTTTCTCATATCTTCCATAGAGATAGTAGGCTCATTATCATTAAGTCTTTTTTCCGCTACTTTTATATCAAGATAATCAAAATACATATCAAGAGCCGCAGTTATTATATGACTTTTCTTTTCATTGAGTTCTTCAGCATAACGAGTTATATCATTATTGACAGAGGTTGGTAAAGTTATATTTAATCGTACAGTATTCATGGTGTTACTCCTTAAGTGCATAATTGTACACCTTTTTTATTAAATAAGCAATTGAAAAATCGTGACCGTCTTGTAATTAAAATTATCTACAATTCTTACAATCAATTTAAAGGATTATCATATGGAAGAGAAAATATTTATAAATGATTTAGAAAGTACGATATTTGTATTTATTGTTTTGGATATAGTTTTATTTTTTTTAATGCCAACTATCGTAACAAGCTACATATGGTCATAAATATTTTTTAAAAATCGTGACCGTTTGCTATTATAGCGCTTTTGCGACCCAAAGGGTCGGGGGGGGGAATTAAACCCCTTTTAGATTAAATACTCTTCGATTGTTCTGCAGTAACCGTATCGTGACCGAATATCGAAAAACAACCCTCATATCTTTTGGCTATAATTAGGCAATAATAAAATTTTACAAAATATCAAAAAATATAATTATAAATGTTGATTTGGCATTTTTTTAAAGTAATGATACTTTGAAAAAATATTTCTATCAATAATTATTCAAGAGTGAAATTAAGGAAGAAGAATGGAACAAGTAAAACTTACAGAATATAGTCATGGAGCAGGGTGTGGATGTAAAATCTCGCCTATGCTGCTTGATGAGATACTTCAAAGCACAAGACCAAATATAAGTTATCCACAACTTCTTGTAGGCAACGAGAGCAGAGATGATGCAGCAGCATATGATTTGGGTAACGGCACATCGGTTCTCTCTACGACAGATTTTTTTATGCCTATAGTGGATGATCCATTTACCTTTGGGCGCATTGCAGCAACCAATGCGCTAAGCGACATCTACGCTATGGGAGGACGTCCTCTTATGGCTATTTCTATTTTCGGATGGCCGATAGATAAACTCTCTGCAGATGTTGGACGCGCAGTAATCGACGGAGGAAGAGCTGTTTGTGAAGAAGCTGGTATTCCTCTGGCAGGTGGACACTCCATAGATTCTCCTGAACCTATTTTCGGGCTCGCTGTTACAGGAATAGTGGAAAACAAAAACCTTATGCAAAACACAACAGCCCAAAAAGATTGTCTGATTTTTCTTACCAAGCCTATAGGCATCGGTATTCTATCAACGGCGCAAAAGCAGAAAAAGATAGAGCCTGGACATATAGAACCGGCAATCGAAGCGATGACCACGCTTAACAAAATAGGTGCAGAGTTTGCACTACTTGAGAGTGTTGTATCAATGACGGATGTGACAGGATTTGGGCTTCTAGGACATCTGAGCGAAATATGCGAAGGAAGTGATATAAGTGCTACAGTATGGTTTGATAAAGTTCCTCTTTTACCAAATGTTGAAAAGTATCGACAACTCGGATGTATACCAGGCGGGGCACGTAAAAACTTTATGAGCTATGGCAGCAAGATAAGCGAAATGACACAGCAGCAGCGTGAAATATTATGCGATGCACAAACTTCCGGCGGACTGCTTGTAATAGTAAAAAAAAGCGGTTTGGATTCATTTTTTGAAGTGGCACAAAAAGCTGGTCTAAAGCTTGAGGCAATCGGCGAAACCTCTACAAAGGGTCAAAACCTTATAGAGGTCATCTAGATGTCAAACCTAATCTTGAGCAATGACTTCAAATCGATTGTTTTAAACTCTATACCGCTGATAGATGTTCGTGCTCCAGTGGAGTTTGAAAAAGGCTCATTCCCTCACGCTGTAAATCTGCCTATTATAAATGATAAAGAGAGACAGGAAATAGGTATCTGCTATAAGAAACATGGCAACGATGAAGCCGTAAAACTCGGTTATAAACTTGTCGGAGGCAAAATAAAAGAAGAGCGTGTCAAAGCATGGTCTGACTTTATACATGTCAATCCAAATGCTCTACTTTACTGCTTTAGAGGAGGACAGCGTTCAAAGATATCGCAACAATGGATAAGCGAATCCGGATTAGAAATTACGCGATTAAAAGGCGGTTATAAGGCGTTTAGAAACTATCTTTTAAAAGAAATTGATGAGTCGTGCAAACATTTTAAACCTATAATTCTTGGCGGACGCACAGGTTCTGGAAAAACAATATTACTAAAAAATCTACGCAACTCTATCGACCTTGAGGGATTGGCAAATCACAGAGGTTCTTCATTTGGTAGAAAAATTACACCGCAACCTGCACAGATAAATTTTGAAAATAATCTAGCTTATGAACTCATTCAAAAACTTGACAAGGGATTCAAACATCTAGTTTTTGAGGATGAAGGAAAACGTATTGGAGGTGTTTATATACCAAAGGCTTTTGCAGGCTATCTTGAGGAAGCTCCTCTTGTAGTGCTGGAGACGCCTATAAAAGAGAGAATAGAGACAACATTCAATGAGTATGTGATTGAAGCACAGAAGATGTATAAAAATGCAGGGCTCGAGGATAATCTATCAGAGTGGAAGGGCGATATACTAAGCGCAATGGATAGGATAAAGAGAAGACTTGGCAGCCAACGACATCAATATGTCAGCGATATTTTTGAAAATGCATTTAGTGAGCAGCTGAGAAGTGGCTCACTTGAGGGGTATAAAGAGTGGGTTGAATATCTTTTAATAGAATATTATGACCCTATGTATGACTACCAGATTCAAAAACGCTCTGAGCAGATACAATTTAGGGGCTCAAGCGAAGATGTACTTAAGCATCTTGCGCAGTTCTGAAACTTTTAAAGTTGTTAATATAGTATTTTCAATAGAATTTACATTATGTTAACCAATATTGGATTCATGCCATATATTCAATATATTTGTAACCTATGTATTATGTATTTTGCTATATAGTTTCAGTCATCAAAATTATAACCGCCCTATTTCATTTTAACAAAGAAGCAAGGAGAAATAATGCTTAGCAGAAAAAAGAAGTTGATTGAAGATATACAGAACCTTCTTAATACATACAGCGGTGTGAACCCAACCTTCATAAATCCAGATTTATTGGAATTCATAGATGATGACACATTAATAAGTATTATTGACTCTCTCTTGGTTCAAAAAGAAGAAGCCAAAGAATCTGATGTGCAGTGGCTAGAAAAATTTAAAAAACAAGAAAACTAAGCGTGTAAATTTAATTCAATAAAAATACAAAACCAGATGTTTTCTAATATTATGTTTATTAATGTTACCATTGTTACCGAAAAATATGTACAATGTCGGAAGCAATTAAATTCAAGGATAAAAAAATGCAAAATGTAGATTTAGTACAGTTAACAAGTCAAACTAAAAAGTTGACGGCTATGATAGTTGAAGATGAAAAAGTTACGAATGAGTTATTGAGTTCAACTTTTAAAAACTTTTTTTCAAAAGTTTACTCTTGTTTTAATGGAGAGGAAGCCCTAGCGACTTACAATAAAATTCAACCTGATGTTGTTTTTGTTGATGTTATTATGGCCGGAATGGATGGTATTGATTTATCTCGTAAAATTCGCGAAATTAATCCTACTCAAATTATTATAGTTATCTCTGCTAGTAATGATATTGAAAAAATTTCTGAATCTATTGAAGTGGGCGTAAACAGCTTTATTCAAAAACCGATAGATACTAAAAAAATCATTGAATTACTAATTAGCGTTATTGCTATGGTAACAAAAAAGAAAAAAATAGAAACAAAAACTTTTTCCATATCTCTTCCTCTAGATGTGTATGAAATAGTGAACGATAGCGCTAAGGCTGAGAGTATTTCAAAAAATGCAATCATCATTAGAGCTCTTCGTAATTTTTTCGACTAAAAAAAGAATAAAATTTCCTGAGTTTAATAAATTATTAAGAAATAAATCTATATAATTTCGGCTCAGGAAAACAAGATGAAGAAACTTTCTTCAAATTTAGTACTGAAAGTGGCCCCATCGTCTAGCGGTCAGGATCCATGGTTTTCATCCATGTTACAGGAGTTCAATTCTCCTTGGGGTCACCACTTACTCTTCAAAATAAAATCAAAAAAAAGAACTTTATTAGCAAAAACTTGTTAGAATTCCACAAAATAATATTTAGGATTTTTAATGTTAAGATTTGCACCTAGCCCAACTGGTGATATGCACATAGGCAATCTACGAGTTGCCCTATTCAACTACATCGTTTCAAAACAGAGAAATGAAGATTTACTTGTAAGAATTGAAGATACGGACAAAGAGAGAAATATAGAGGGTAAAGATCAAGAAATCCTGGATATTCTCAATCTTTTTGGCATAGAATACTCTCAAGTTATCTATCAGAGCCAAAATTTACGATTCCACTCAGCCATGGCACTGCAACTATTGCATGATAAAAAAGCTTTTAGCTGTTTTTGTTCTCCCGAGTGGCTTGAGAAAAGAAGAGAAGAAGCAAAAGAGAATAAAATAGCATATAGATATGATGACGCATGTGCTTCTTTACCGGATGAACTTGTTATTGACAACATGAATCCTTTTACAATTAGAATTAAAAAACCTGAAGAAGCAATAGTTATAACAGACCATATTAAGGGTTCTGTCACTTTTGAGCCTAATGAAGTGGATAGTTTTATTATTATGAGACAAGATAAAACACCTATGTATAATTTTGCCTGCGCAGTAGATGATATGATTGGGGATGTCTCTTTGGTGATTCGCGGTGAAGACCACATGAGTAATACTCCAAAACAAGACTTCATAAGAACGGCTTTAGGCTACAACAAAAAAATAGAATATGCGCACCTGCCTATTATTTTGAATGATGATGGCAAAAAAATGAGCAAAAGAGATGATGCTTCAAGCGTTAAATGGTTGTTAGAAGAGGGATTTTTACCCTCGGCTATAGCAAACTATTTAATATTAATTGGGAATAAGCCTCCTTGCGAGATTTTTGATATGAAAGAAGCCCTTGAATGGTTCTCACTTGATAATATTTCAAAGTCCCCTGCTCGCTTTGACATGGATAAATTAAAATTTATAAATCGTGAACATCTGAAAAGGTTAGATGTTAAAGAACTCTCGAGATATGTTGGTTTTGCAGACAGTGAAATTGGCGAATTAGCAAGAGTTTATTTAGAAGAAGCAGGAACAACAAAAGAGCTAAAAGCAAAAATTAGCACTATTTTTGCACCAAAAGTAATTTCTGATGAGTTTAAAGAAGAAGCAAAAATCATGAGTGAAACCATTAAAAATGCACCCTACTTTGATGAGTATGAAGATTTTAAAAATTATATTATGAAAGAATCGGGTCTCAAGGGCAAACATTTTTTTAAACCGCTTCGTCTTTTGTTAACAGGGGCTGAACATGGTCCAGATGTTGCTGAAGTATATAAATATTTAAAAAATTACATAGGTGAGATTGTAAAATGAGTGTAATGATAAATATTATTCAAGGATTAGGTGGCATTTTTCTGACTTTAGTAAATGTCTATATTTGGGTTATTATCATCAGCTCACTGCTGAGTTTTGTAAATCCTGATCCATACAATCCAATTGTGCAATTTTTACATAGAGTAACCCATCCAGCTTATTCTTTAGTGAGAAAATATGTAAAAACGAACATTAATGGCATCGATTTAGCACCACTCGTTATTGTTATATCTCTTGAAGTTTTAATAGTTCTATTCAATGCACTTCTTCACTCTTTAAATTAGTAAATATGTTCAGAATTACTGTTATTTTATCACTTATCTTAGCATGTGCGCATGCTGAAATAACACTGCAAGATATAGATTCCAAACCCTCCGGCAGAATGAAAAATTTTATGATATGGCAGTTTCTAAAACAAGATATTACGCCAAAAGAAGCGGACAAAGCCTATGCTCAAGTGGCTGGAAAAAATAATTATCTTTTAAATACTTATCTTAAAAAATCGATTACGCCGGAGATAAAGAGAACTATAGATTGTCAGAATAACAAAGATTTACTAAGTATAAAAGAGAAAGATTGTTTAGAACTTGCTCTGAGTCCTTATAAAACACTTGCTATGACAAATAAGCAGAGAGAAGAATTATCAAAAAGATTAGATTCAGACTCTTTTAAAAAGTTGTTAAAAATACAGAGTGAACCCTACTCCCTAGAGGCATATAAATCGTATGACTCAAATACAATTCTGACTATGTTTGTTAGTACAACACAAAACCATCGAAGAACGCATCTCAATTTAGACTTAGATTCAAAATTTCTAAGTTCCTTGTCTACCCCAGAAACATCGCAATTGAAGCTTTCGTCATTTATAAAAATTATTATAAATGACGATAAACTTGATAAGCTTCAAAAGTCACTATTGATTCTAAATGGGGAGCACATGGATGGTGTGAATAATTTTACACTTGGATTGCATCATCTCAAACTCTCAAGAACAAGAGATGCTATAGAACATTTTGAATTATCAAAACTGAAATCAAATGATCAAGCAGACAAAGATAAAGCGACTTTTTGGCTCTATCAGATTACAAAAGATAAAAAATACCTCACGCAGTTAGTTTCCAGCACGAGCATAAACATGTACTCTCTTTATGCGGCTGACATGTTAAAGAAAAATTTTACAAACTATTTTACTTCCGTTAAGTTTGCCCAGAGCGAAAATAAAAAGAATATTGAAAATCCATTTGACTGGGCTGATATTTTAAGTGAAATGAAAGCAGCACCAAAAGATAAACTTTTTGACCTTGCTTTGAAATACAACCAAAAAAATATGATTACAGTTCAATCCTATATACTTGAAAAAGCTTATGAATCTAAAAAGCATAACTTTCTTATGCCGTATGATGAGTATCTAACCGAAATCCCTACGGATGAGAAGGCATTGGTTTACGCGATTATGAGACAGGAAAGTGCGTTAATTCCAGCTGCTTTGTCCAACTCTTTTGCCCTTGGATTAATGCAGATTATGCCTTTTGTAACGGATGATTTAAGTAAAACAATGAAAAATCCAATTACTTCTTATAATGACATGTTTATTCCGCAATACAATATTAGATACGCTCTCAAGCATTTGGAGTGGATGAAAAAATCTCTATACCACCCTCTTTTTACAGCTTATGCTTACAATGGCGGCATGGGATTCTTGCAAAAACATCTTCAAACAGGTGCTTTTAGCAAGGGTAAATATGAACCATTTTTAAGTATGGAGATGATGTCAAATAGTGAAAGCAGAGAGTATGGAAAAAAAGTTTTGGCAAATTATGTAATGTACAAAAAAATTCTCGGTGAAGAGGTTTCTATTGTTAATCTTTTTGATACATTAACGCAACCGAAGAAGACCGACCGCTTTCGAGAACAAGGCTGAGTTGTTTATTAGTTTGAGAACCTTTTTCAAACGAAATAAGATAGTAACTATTCCACTCATTTTCTGTTGAAGCCAGATGCGAAAATTTGTTCTCATGTGAAAGTCTTTCCATCTCGGCAGGCATTTTGCCATTAAGCTTAATAATAAAATTTTCTTTATCTTTTTTTAGGTATAAAGATATATAAAAAGTCTCATATTTATTGACTATATCAGGATATATTGCATTCAAATATATTGCAGAAAAAACTCCATCAACTCCCTCTTCTGAAACTATTTTGGAGCTTTGCAAGCTTGATGCAGCCAGTTCTTGCTCTTTGCTCATTTCAAATCTGCTAAAAGCTGTTTTGTCTGCACATGCACTAAAAAGAAGTATAAAAGTGAGTGATGTAAAGAAAAATTTCATCCATATCCTTGTTAATTATGCAAAGAATTATAGCTCATTAAACAACTTTTTAATGACTATTTTGTATAATCAGCAAAATTTTGAATTAGAGATAGTACATTGAATAAAAGATTAGCCGTCGCATTTACAGGTCCGTCCAATAGTGGTAAAACAACGCTTATCCTTAAGGTTGCAAGAAAACTTATAAATGAGTATTCTAAAAAAGTTGCCATTATTAAACATGACCCAAAAGATAAAGCCAGATTTGATGTCGCAGGAAAAGATAGTTACAAATTTTCAGATACAGGGGCAGAAGTTATCGTTACCTCCCCTAGCAGAACAACCTACTTTTCCCAAAAAAATAAAGATTTGGATGAAATGATTAGGCTTTTCGATGAATTTGATATTTTGCTTGTCGAGGGACTGAAAAATTTACCGTTACCGAGAATAAGTCTATTTAGAAACTCAATAGATAGTGACTATTTTCCGTATATGAATGCTTTAGCAGTAGATGAAAGTATTGATATTAGAAACTATGACATACCATACGGAGTGGATATTTTAGATTTAAACAATCCGGATGATGTTATATCTTGGATATTAAAAAATGCAAAGGAAGTGTAAATGAAAGATATATTTGATGCAATTCAAAGAAGTGCCATAAGAATTAAAGATGCTATCGATACAAAAGATATAGGCTATTCACAAAAAGAGAATAGCTCCGGAGAGACACAACTTCAGTTGGATATTCAATGTGATTTAATCATTGAAGAGGAGCTTTCGAAAGTATCTTCTGTTCATACAATTGCAAGCGAAGAGAAAGAGCATGAGGTGCTTATTCGTGAAAATGGAAAATATTTTATAGCTTACGACCCGCTTGACGGTTCATCACTTGTAGATGTAAATCTCAGCGTCGGCTCTATTTTTGGTATTTATGAAAAAACTTGGGGTGCAGTTAATATGGTAGCATCGTGCTATGTTGTGTATGGTCCAAGAGTTGAGATGGTTTTTGCGGAAACTAGGACAAAACTCTATCTTCTTCAAGCGGGTGAGTTCGAATTTGTAAAAGAGATTCATCTCAAAGAAAAAGGGAATCTAAATGCTCCGGGCGGAACACAACAAAATTGGAAGCCTTATCATAAAGAGCTTGTAGATAGTTTCTTTGCAGAGGGGTATCGCTTAAGATATTCAGGTGGTATGGTTCCTGATTTGCATCAAATACTTCTTAAAGGCGGCGGGCTTTTTAGCTATCCGGGTACATCAGATAAGCCCGATGGAAAACTTCGTAAACTTTTTGAAGTATTTCCTTTCGCATTTATATTTAAAATGGCTGGCGGTGATGCAATTGATGCTATTCATGATGATATTATGAAACTCTCACATGACCATATTCACGGAACATCACCATGCTTTTTTGGTTCAAAATATGAAATTGCAAGAGTAAAAGAAGTTTATGCACAACACAGTTAATCAAGAGTTAGATAAATTTGAACTTCATCTCGATGAGATGATAATCAAAATACAAAAATGTCAAGAAGACAAGGTGAATGGCGAAGCCAGAGAGGGTGCCCTGGGGCAGAAAAGTATAAAAAGTTGCAGTAGATGCGAACAATATTTTGCTTGTGAGCTAAGAAACAACTATGTAAAGTCTGTATATAACAGCATGTCCAAAGGCGAGACAGGCGGATTTGAATTTTAATATTAGGATAAAACTTTGAGTAAATATATAACAACCCCTATCTATTATGTAAACGGAGAGGCTCATATCGGGCATGCGTACACGACTTTTATAGCAGATACAATGACTCGATATGAGAAGTTAAAAGGTGAGGATACCTACTTTTTAACCGGAACAGACGAGCATGGTCAAAAGATTGAAGAGTCGGCGCAAAAGAATGGCAAGCCTACTCAAGAGTTTGCGGATGAGATAAGTGCTTCTTTTAAAAACCTATGGGATGAGTTTGAGATAAGCTACGATAAATTTATCAGAACAACCGATGAAGATCACAAAAAAGGTGTGCAGAAGGCTTTTGAAGTTATGCATGCCAAGGGTGATATTTATAAAGATTTTTATGAGGGTCACTACTGTGTCAGTTGTGAGACATTTTTTCCGGAAACCCAACTCATAGATGGCGAATATTGCCCTGATTGCGGGAGAAGTACAAGTGTGGTTAAAGAGGAGAGTTACTTTTTTAGACTCTCGAAATATGAAGATGCACTTTTAAAACATTACAGTGATAATCCAGATTTCATCTTACCTCGCTCTCGTGCAAATGAAGTTATAAACTTTGTAAAAGGCGGTCTTCGCGACCTCTCCGTAACAAGAACATCTTTTACATGGGGCGTTAAAATGCCTGAGTCACTGCATGATGACAAACATGTTATGTATGTTTGGCTTGATGCGCTCTTGAACTATATAACGGCGCTAGGATATGGAAAAGACGATGCTAACATGCGTTATTGGCCTGCATCCACCCAGTTTGTAGGCAAAGATATTCTTCGCTTTCATGCTATCTACTGGCCTGCATTTTTAATGAGCCTTGATTTGCCGCTTCCAAAACGCATCGGCGCACATGGATGGTGGACAAGAGACGGTGAAAAAATGTCTAAATCAAAGGGCAATGTAATCGCACCTAAAGAGGTTGCGGATGTTTACGGAGCTGAAAATTTAAGATATTTTATGCTCAGAGAAGTTCCATTTGGTCAAGATGGCGACTTTTCTCAACGCGCGTTTATCGACAGAATAAACTCTGAACTTAGTAACGATTTGGGAAATCTTTTAAACCGCATCATCGGTATGAGCGGAAAATACTCTGAATATGAGATAAACAGTGTTGATGTAGAAAAATTCCATAAAAAAGAGATTGATGCTATGAACATAGTTTTAGATTCTCTCGATACCTACATGGAAAACCTACAGACGCATAGATATTTAGAAGAGCTTTGGAAGCTCTTTTCTATAGGAAACAAAGCCATAGAAGAGCATGCCCCTTGGGTCAAGATGAAAGAGGATAAAAAAGAAGAGGCGCTTGCAACTGTGGCACTTGTTGCAAATATTTTGGCAAAAGCCTCTATTATGCTTAGCCCTGTTATGCCAAAAACTACAAATATTGTAGCGGATGCACTCAACTTCACAATAGACAATTCGAGCTATAAAGAGCTGATTTTAGACAAAAAACTACTAAAACTATTTAATATTAAAGTAGTTCCGCCACTTTTTCCTCGTGTTGAAGAGCCTTTGATGCCGGAGGCTCCTGCTGCGGAACCAAACAAACAAGAAGATGACAAAAAAGAGATTACCGTAGCTGCAAAAGAGAAAGATAACCTCATAGAGATAGGTCAATTTTTTGAAACGTCTCTTAAGGTTGGTGTTGTTATCGAGGCTGAGGAAGTTCCAAAAAGTAAAAAACTTTTAAAACTTCAGGTTGATTTGGGTAATGGCGTAATCAAACAAGTTTTAGCCGGAATACGAGAGTTTTACAGTGCAGAATCTCTTCTAAATACCCAAGTTTGCGTAGTCGCAAACCTAAAACCTGCAAAACTTATGGGAATGATATCTGAGGGAATGCTTCTCGCTGCCAAAGATGAAGATGGTTTATGTTTAATAAGACCGGAAAAACCTAAAAAAGCGGGCACACCGATTGGATGAGACTTGAAAATATCCTTGCACTTACGTATGGCAAACTAATAAATGAGCCATTTGTAAATAGTTTTGAAAATATTGTTATTGAAGCAAATAAGATAAAAAGGGGTGACCTTTTTATTGCTTATGAAGAGAATATGATTCAAACAGCTATTTTAAACGGTGCATACGGAATTATTTTTGATAAACCGACACAGATGAGTGACAACGAGATTGCTTGGATAAAAGTTGAAGATGTTGAGGATGCACTCAAGAGACTGCTTCGTTACAGGCTTATAGAAAAAGAGGTCGTTGTGTATGAGTGCAACGAGATTATACTCAAACTGGCTCTTCAAGTGATTACCGAACCAAATTTTATGGCTTTGGGCGGCGATATAAAATCAATCTCAAAAACTCTCTGGCAAGTGGAGCCAAAATCGGTTTTACTCTTTTGCCCTGCTCTTTTGTCTGAAGATATATTTACTAACATCCAAACACTTCCAAAAATAGAGATAGAAGCTATTACAGTTATGGAACAAACTCTTTTTGAGACATCTTTTATCTATGACAATATTTTTTATGAAAGACAACTCATCTCTCCCTTCTTTATGCCCTATTTAGAAGAGCTACTCTATCTCTTTAAAAATTCAAAAATAAACTTTAGACTCAAAAAATTTACGCCGATAGAACACTTTGAAGCGGTTTTTACAAACAAAAAATTTGAGATAAAAGAGTTTGGAACAAGCGACAAGGTGCTGATTTTTGAACCAAATTTTTCTCTTATAAAAGAGGAGATAGTTTTTTTACAAAAGCAGGCAAATTGGGCAAAGGTAATATTTATTATTCCACAAATAATAGATAGTGAGGGGATGGATACTCTATTTGTTTATAACAATGAGAAAGAAATTCTTGAAATACTTAACAACAGCAGTTTTCATTTTGCTCTTATTGCCGGTGTTGATAAAAGTATATTAATTAAACAACCCATAAAACACATACAATTGACTCTGGATTTTATGGACTAATTTGATGATTAAAAAAGATTTTTTCACAACAGCTACAACACTCTTCATACTTTTTCAAGCACTGCTTTTTGCTTCTTTTAACGGTGTCGTAGTTGATAAAAACAGTTTAAAGCCTATAAATGAAGCAATAATCAGTGATTCTAAACAAAGCGTAAGAAGTGATGAAAATGGCTCATTTACGATACAAAGTAACGAAAAAAACTTTCATATTAAAGCATATGGGTATAGGCCGTATGAAATCGAGAAGGATTTCAAAACCACACAATTCAAAATTGAACCGATTAATGTAAAAGCTCTCTACCTAACCTTCTGGGGAGCAAACATAAACTCAAAAACATTAAAGAAAATTCTTCAAATCATAGATGAAAAAGAGGTAAATGCGATTGTAGTAGATGTAAAAAATGAGTATGGTTCTACTTCATATAAAACCGGTTTTGAGCAGGCAAACAGTTACGGCGCATGGAACAACAGAACCATAAAAAATATGGATGAGTTCATGGCTCTTATGAAACAGAAAAATATTTATACAATTGCCAGAATCGTGACATTCAAAGATGAGTTGCAAGCTATCAATAATCCGAGCTATGCAGTTGCAGATAAGGATGGTAAAATCTGGAGAGATGGAGATGGCATGGCATGGGTTGACCCTTTTGACAAAAGAGCCCATAAATATGCTATATCTATTGCAGAGGATGCCGCAAAAGTAGGATTTGATGAGATAAACTTTGATTATATCCGCTTTCCTACAAGAGAAGGACTTCAATATTCGAAAGAGTGTAATCAATCAAATAGAATCAAAGCAATAGGTGAATTTTTGGATGAGGCTCAAAAAGAACTCAGAAAATATGGTGTTTTTATATCCGCGGACACTTATGGAAATATCTGTTGGACGGATGATGACAATAACATAGGGCAAACAGTTTCCTCTTTGGCGCAACATGCAGACTATCTTGCCCCGATGCTCTATCCATCCGGATTTGCAAGCGGTTCGTTTAATTTTCAATACCCATCGGAATATCCCTATGCCGTCATTTTCAGAAGCATAAAACATATAGACAATCTAGTTGATCCAAAAAGAGTGAGACCATGGCTGCAATACTTCAAAGATTATGCACACAAAAAAAGAATTTATGGAAATTTTGAAGTGAATGAGCAGGTAAGAGCTGCCGAGGAGATAAAAACAAACGGCTGGATGATGTGGTCGCCATCGAGCAGCTACCACTTATCTTACTTTAAAAAGTTGTAAAACAGCAGAAGTAGTAAAGCAAGAGTGATTTTTACACTGTTGTTTCATTCTGTATTCCATAAAGTTGCTTATCTAAAATTTATATATCAACATATCTTGATATTGTAATTTATTTATGCTACAATTCTCCAAATGGAGGTATGGATGGAAGTTTTTTTAAAAAGTGTTTCAGCACTCAATGATGAAACAAGAGTGTTAATCTTACGATTTATCGATGTTCATGGAGAGTGTTGCGTGTGTGATTTGCAAACATCTTTAGAGATGATTCAGTCTCGTCTTTCGCGTCATCTGAAGATTTTAAAAGATGCCGGTTTTTTACGCGTTGAGCGCAAAGGAACATGGGCATATTACTCAATCAGAACGCCGCTTGACCGTTTTCGCAGTGAAGCTTTAGAGGAGGTTCGATACTTGCCAATCGAACTTCCACCTTTAAAAAAATTATCCCAAACAGGAGAATGTAAAATATGAGTCAAAAAAAACAGGTCCTCATTTTATGTACAGGAAATAGTTGCCGCTCCATAATGGCTGAGGCTCTGATAAATGCAAAATTAGGTAATTGCGTAGAAGCTCAAAGTTCCGGTGTCAAAGCCAGTGGAGCAGTAAATCCCCATGCCAAAGCTCTTTTAGAGAAAAAAGGGTACTGGAGAGAGAGCTACCACTCGAAAGTGATAGAGAGTGTTTTAGATACGGCATTTGACTTAATCGTGACCGTATGCGACCATGCCAAGGAGACATGTCCAATGTTTCCAAAGGCAATAAAAACCATTCATTTAGGGTTTAATGACCCTAGCGGTAAAGAAGTAGAAGAGTATGAAAAAACATTGCAACTCATCGAAAGAGAGTTGTTGCCAATAATAAAAAAGGAGCTTTGCTAAATTATGTTTAAAGTAACAAATACGGAAAAAGGGGTAAAAGCCTTTATAACAGGGTTTAAAACTGAGGAGTTGTCTGCAAAGATTGAGGAGTGTAAAAATGGTTCTTGCAGTTGCGATTGCGACCCGCAGATGATGCAAAGAATCGAAAATATAGAAGTTTCAAGCGAAAACGACGGAACAAGTATCGTGATTACCGGCGATGTAGATGCGAAAGAGTTAGAGCCCATGATGAAAGAGTGTTTGTTATAAAAACTGTCTGATTCGCTTTGAAGAGTGTGTAAAAGTAGATTGTACACACTCTCATCACATTTGATATTTCTTCCACCCATGCCCTTGAGCGAGTAAGACAAGTTAAATTTTAGTTATCGCCTCTTGAAACAATCGTTGCGACTATCTCATCGGGAAGTTTTTTAACACCAGGTTTAATATGCCAAACATCACCGTTTGTGAGCTTCACATTACCGCCCCACTTCTCATCCGTGTCAAACTCCAAAGAAAGAATAATCTCTTCCATATCTCTTTTTGCAAGATAAAAAAGCACCTGCCCTTTATCGTTTTCTCTTAACATTATTGTTGCCATTGTATTTTCCTTTTATTGATTGACTGACATTAAGTACTTAAACGGACGCGTTTGTTTTAGTGTGTAACATCAGTGATTGATATGAAACAATTTTTTAAGTTTATGCCATATATTATTATGCATGGCACTGTCAAACGAAACACTGAAATAGTGAGGGCTCAGCTGTTCTAAGTAAGAAGCATCATTGAATTTACTATCATCTTTATTTGGGTAATCATTACGGAAATGAACACCCCTGCTCTCTTTTCTGGACAATGCACTCAGTATCATCGCCTCTGCTATTAACATTGCATTTTTGAACTCTAGTATCGATGAAAGCTCAACATTGTTATGAAGCTCTTTACTTACGCAGTGCATGCCGTACTGTTTTTTCATCAGATAGTGCGTGT
>JBAZSX010000013.1:0-76142 GCA_041662225.1 Sulfurimonas sp. | reverse complement strand
TTTGATTGTCTAGGTGGCTATAGAGAGAGGGAAACGCCTGGCTCCATTCCGAACCCAGAAGCTAAGCCTCTCATCGCTGATAATACTGCATCTTTCAGGTGTGGAAATGTAGGTCGCTGCCTAGTTCGTCAAATTATTTTCTTCCTTATTCTTATTATTACATTTCAAAAAATCTATTTATTAAAAATTGACTTTTACAACAACTTTTCCCTTTATTAATTTACTTTTTTTTGTTATCTAATCATCTTTTTTGCCATATGATATTGCCGGATATAATCATATATATGTTATTATTTTGAACAAAATTTTAGGAAAAAATAAAATGAAAAACTACATAAAAGACCAAATTAAAAAATCTTATGAAACAAAACTTGCTATCTATGAAAATGAAGCACTATTAAATAAAATAGAAGAAGTTGCTCAAATATGTGTTGAATTATATAGAGGTTCTAATAAAACAATTTTAGCCGGTAATGGCGGTAGTGCTGCAGATGCTCAGCACATAGCAGCTGAACTTGTTGGGCGATATGGTTTTGATAGGCCTTCTCTTCCGTCGTTGGCACTTACAACCGATACCTCAAATCTGACTGCAATAGGGAATGATTACGGTTATGATAAAGTTTTTTCTCGCCAGCTTGAGGGAATGGGGCAAAGCGGTGATATTTTTATAGGAATTTCTACTTCAGGTAATTCACTCAATATTATAAATGCATTTCATAGTGCAAAGAAAAAAAATATTGTTACTGTTGCTTTAGTCGGTCGTGATGGCGGTGAAATGGCTAAACTTGCCGATTACGCAATAGTTGTACCTTCTGATTCCACTCCAAGAATTCAAGAGTCTCATATATTGATTGGGCATATTCTTTGTGATATTATAGAAAAAGAGATATTTGGTGACGGTGTAGGCGAATAACAATGCCAAAAACTACGAAAAAAGCTCTTTTTTTAGACCGTGATGGTGTTATTAATGTGGATTACGCTTATGTACATGAAGTAAAAAATTTTGAGTTTATGGATGGAATTTTTGAACTTTGCAGTTATTATCAGAATTTAGGTTATATGATATTTGTTATAACAAATCAATCAGGAATTAGTAGAGGTTATTACAGTGATGAGGCTTTTTCACAGCTTAGTCTATGGATGGTTAAAGAGTTTGCTAAACATAAGATAGAGATAAAAAAAGTGTATTACTGCCCGCATCATCCGGAAACCACAGGAGATTGCAGCTGTAGAAAACCGGAAGCCGGAATGCTTTTAGATGCTAAAGAAGAGTTTGATATTGATTTGGAAAACTCCGTTTTAGTCGGTGATAAAGAGAGAGACATAGAAGCTGGCTTAAAAGCCGGTTTAGATGAGACCTATTTATTGGATGTATCAAACTCTGTTAAAGATTCAAAAGCTAGTAGAATAGTCTCTAAACTTGAAGATATATGGAAAAATAGATGTTGATTTTAAATAGTGGCGGTACTTTTAACAAGAGATACAATCCTTTAACCGGCGAATTGGAAGTTCCGTATGATAATGCGGCAGTAGAGTCAATACTTCAAAGTGTTACTTTTGAATATGATCTAGCCGGCGTTGTATATAAAGATAGCCTTGACATGGACCTCAATGATAGAAAAATGCTTGCTAATATTATGGGCGAGTCAAAAGATGATACTTTTATAATTATACATGGAACGGATACAATGGATAAAAGCGCTGAGTTTTTTCATGAAATATTTGATAATAAAAAAATTGTTTTAGTGGGTGCCATGAATCCATTTGAAATAGACAAGATTGAGGCAAGTTTAAATCTAGGCATAGCCATAGGATTTTTAAAATCATTGCAAAATTATGGAGTTTATATCTGCATGAGCGGGCATGTGGAGTTGTGGAATAGGATTGTCAAAAATAGAGATTTAGGAAAGTTTGAAATTGTCTGAAGATATTGCTTGTAGCCACTGCCATTTAGAGTTTAATCCCTCTGTTATGATTAAAGAAAATGAGCATTACTTCTGCTGTAATGGTTGTCAAGGTGTGTTCCATCTTTTGAACGATTCGGGACTAGAGAGTTTCTATGAAAAAGCCGGCGATATAACTTTAACTCCTCCTATAGAACAATACGAGGACTCTTCAAACTTTAACTCTCCGGCTTTTTATGACAGGTTTGTAAAAACAAATAACGATGGTTTTAGTGAGGTTGCACTTATTATTGAGGGCATACACTGTTCTGCATGTGTTTGGCTCAATGAAAAAGCGCTCCACAAAATGGATGGAGTTATTGAAGCGAATATCAACTTTACAAACAACAAAGCAGTGATAGTCTGGGCAGATGAAGTTCTAAAACTTTCTTCTATTATCGACATGATTCGGGCTGTTGGTTACAATGCCTATCCTTATGATTCTTCGCTTCAAGAGGCACATGCCAACAAAGAAAGAAAAGAGTATTATCTAAGAATGGCGGTTGCAATTTTTGCATCTATGAATATTATGTGGATTGCAGTTGCGCAATATGCAGGCTATTTTAGCGGCATAACCCAAGATATTAAAACAATTTTAAATATCGCAGAGGGAATTTTAGCCACTCCTGTCCTTTTTTACAGCGGTTGGGTTTTTTACAGAGGTGCCTATTATGGCATAAAAAACAGAACCATAAATATGGATACGCTTGTTGCAACCGGCTCATCACTCACCTATATCTACTCTATTTACATAACGGTTGCTCAAAGAGGTGAAGCTTATTTCGACTCTGTAAGCATGATAATCACTTTTGTTTTGATTGGTAAATTTTTGGAAGTTTTAAGCAAAAAAAATGCGGCAGACACACTCGACATTATTACGAAACATATCCCAAATGAGGTGAATATTGTAAAGAACGGCAAAATTGTTCCTTGTAAATTGAATGATGTTTGCGTGGGTGATATTGTTGTAGTTTCAACCGGTGAGAGAGTTCTGCTTGATGGTGAAATCATCAAAGGGAGTGGCTCCTTTGATGAGTCAAATCTAACAGGAGAGAGTGAACCTATTTATAAACAACATGGAGATAGTGTAGTAAGCGGCACAACAAGTATAGATGCCGATGTGCATTTTAGAGCCTCCAAAGATTTCCAGCACTCAACTTTATCAAATCTTGTAGCACTTTTAGAAACAGCAATCAATAAGAAACCAAAAATTCAGTTGATGGCAAATAAGCTGTCTGAATATTTCTCCTCGGTAATTTTGAGTTTCGCATTTTTAACATTTCTTTTTTGGTATATGTCTGCACATAATTTTGAGACATCTTTTATGGTGGCAATATCTGTGATTATCATAGCATGTCCATGTGCGTTGGCTCTTGCAACGCCTGTAGCAACACTTGTTGGGCTTAGTTTGGGTGCAAAAAGGGGAATTCTCTTTAAAGAGGCGGCACATCTTGAGACTATGGCAAAAATAGATACGCTTGTTTTGGACAAAACAGGGACGATAACCCTAGGCAAACCAAAAGTTTTAAAAGAACATGTTTATAGTGCGTTTGACAAAAGAGTTCTTTATTCACTTGTTAAATCCTCCAACCATCCCGTGGCATGTGGAGTTTTGGAGTTTCTTGTGCAAAATGACGAAGATGTAAATGAGATACTTTTTGATGAGTTTAAGCAGATTCCTGCATGTGGCATGAGTGCTACTTTTGAGAAGAAACAGTTCTTTGGCGGTAATCAAAAACTTATGAATGAGAATAAAATAGATATTGATTTCAGCGGTGAAAACACTCTTTTTTATTTTGCAGTAGAAGATAAAGTTGTAGCTGTTTATGAACTGAGCGACAAGATAAAAGAGAATGCCAAAGAGGTGATTGAGAGACTCTCAAAAAAAGGGATAAAAACAATTATGCTCACCGGAGACAACGCTCACATAGCAACTAAAATTGCCAAAGAGGTTAGAATTGATACCTTCTTGTATGAGCAGACACCGGAAGATAAATCAGATTTTATAACGAAGCTTCATAGTGAAGGCAAAAAAGTTGTAATGGTCGGTGATGGTGTAAATGATATTTTGGCACTCTCATGTGCCGATATAGGCATAGTTATGGGAAGTGGGAGTGATGTGGCGGTTGAAGTTGGAGATGTTGTTTTGCTGAACGATTCACTGAAATCACTTGAAGACGCTTTTAAAATATCTCAAACAACTTACGGACTTATTAAGCAGAACATCTATATCTCATTGCTCTACAATGCCGTTACAATTCCTATGGCAATGGCTGGATTTGTCATACCTTTGGTTGCCGCAATATCTATGAGTGTCAGCTCACTTTTGGTAGTTGGAAACTCTATGCGGATTCGTCTGAAGTGGAATAAAAAGTAGGAGAATATATTGGATAATTGGGTAATTGCTATGATGCTTGGAGCATCTATTTTTCTTGGCGGAGTTGCTTTATTTGCTTTTCTTTGGGCTATAAAAAATGGTCAGTTTGATGATGAAGAGAAGTTTTTAAATGCTGCGAAGTTCGATGGTGAAGATGAGTTAAATGATGCAGTAAATCAAGAGAGAAAGAAAAAAGAGTTAAAGAGAAACTATAGACCAGAATAGCGTTGTTTTTTCGATAGAGGTGAAGCTTTAGTGATTGAATAGAGTTTGGAGTTTGTTCAAATTATATGAGACTTTTAGAGTAGGAACCGCCCAAAAGGCAGTTCACAAATAACTACTTTAGAGTAGCTATGTAAGCAGAAACTGCGGCGATATCAGCATCGCTATAAGCAGCAACTTGACCTTTCATAAGACCACCCATTCCGGCACTGTTTCTTGTACCGGCTTTGTAGCCGTTTAATGCTTCAGTTGTTTTAGCAGCATCCCAGCCTTTAATGATTTGAGACTTGTTAAGAGCAGCTTTTTCAGCATTTGCACCATGGCAGCTTGTACATTTTTTGAATAGTTCAGCACCATCTGCAGCCATAAGAGAAGCACCAGCAACGAGTAATGTTAAAACGATTTTTTTCATTTTATTTCCTTGGATAAATTTTCGTGTGAATTATAGTGCTTAGAGTCTTAAATACTCGTTAATGAATTAAAAGGTATTATTTTGGCAAATAAACTTTACTGCGGATGGGAAAATGCGATATATTGAAGATGATTTAAAAGAAAAAACTATTTTAATAACAGGCGGAGCAGGGTTTATCGGTTCAAACTTAGCTTTCTATTTTCAAAACAACCATCTTGAGGCAAAAATTGTAGTTTTAGACAGTTTTAGAAGCGGTGAAACACTCTCAAATGGCAACCTCAAAAGCTTCGGTCACTATAAAAATCTTTTGGGTTTTAAAGGCGAAGTTATTAGCGGAGATATTAATGATAAAGATTTGCTTTTAAACTTAGAGATAAATTATAAATTTGACTATATTTTTCATGAAGCGGCCATCTCCGACACTACGGCATTAGAGCAAGATTTGATGATAAAAACAAATGTAAATGCGTACAAGGATTTATTAAATTTAGCCGTGGCACATGGTGCTAATATGGTTTATGCCTCTTCGGCTGCAACCTATGGAAATGCTCCTTCTCCACAAAAAGTGGGTTGCGAAGCTCCGGCGAATGTGTATGGCTTTTCAAAACTCAGCATGGATTATCTGAGCCGTGAGTACATGAAAAATAGCGATATAACTATTGTCGGGCTTCGCTATTTTAATGTTTATGGGGCGAGAGAGTTTTTCAAAAATACGACCGCTTCTATGATTTTGCAATTTGGTCACCAACTTCTTCATGGTAAAAATCCTCGTCTTTTTGAGCATAGCGACAAAATTCTTCGAGATTTTATCTACATAGAAGATATTGTTCAGGCAAATGTGAAAGCGATGAAACCTAAAGAGAGCGGAATTTATAATGTCGGAACAGGCAAAGCGAGAAGTTTTCAAGACATCGTAAATATTTTACAATCTGAACTGGGAACCTCTTTGACATGCGAATACATTCCAAACCCGTTTATCGGAAGTTATCAGTTTCATACAGAGGCAGACATTGAGACAACAAAAGAGGCTCTTGGATATGCACCGGCTTATGAGATGGAAGATGGAATCAAAGCCTATGTGAATGAGATAAAAAGAGTATTCGAAGAAGAGGTTAAGAAGTAATGGTGGCTTTAAAAAACGCAAAGCCAAAAATCCTTGTAATAGGCGATTTGATGATAGACCACTATCTGTGGGGAAGTTGTGAGAGAATCTCTCCGGAAGCCCCCGTTGCGGTGGTGGACATCGCAAAAGAGACTACGGTTTTGGGCGGAGCAGGAAATGTTATCAATAACCTTGTTGTTCTTGGTGCAGAGGTGAGCGTGAGTGGCGTTATCGGTGATGATGCGAATGGAGATGAGCTTACGAATATGCTCGTAAAAATTGGAGTAGATACAAAAAATTTAATTACTCAAAGCGGCAGAAAAACCTCTAAAAAAAGCCGCATTATTGCCGTAAGCCAGCAGATACTCCGATACGATAAAGAGAGCAAAGATGATATTTTATCTTCATCTGTCGCAAAAATTTTAGAGACTTTAAGCTTGAATATCAAAGAGTATGAGATGGTGATTCTCTCCGATTACGGCAAGGGTGTTCTGACCGATGCACTTTGCCAAGGCGTTATCAAACTTTGCCATGCTAACGGTGTAAAAGTTTTGGTGGATCCAAAAGGGAGTGATTACTCAAAATATAAGGGTGCATATCTTCTCACTCCAAATAAAAAAGAGGCGATGTTAGCTACAAAGATAGACATCAAAGATGAGCAAACTCTCAAAGATGCACTTCTTAAACTAAAAAATGAGTGTGACTTAGGCATCTCTCTTATCACTCTCTCAGAGGATGGAATTGCGATTTATGATGAGAAACTTAAGAGATTTCCTACAGTTGCGAAAGAGGTTTTTGATGTAACGGGTGCCGGAGATACGGTTATAGCTTCTATTGCTTTTGCTCTATGTGCAAATAAAAGCATAGAAGAGACTGCGAAGTTTGCCAATTTGGCGGCGGGAGTAGTGGTCGGTAAAATCGGCTCGGCAACCGTAAGCCTTGCAGAGATAGAAGAGTACGAAGCAACTCTTCACAAAAGTACTTCGGATGCACACATAAAAAGTTTTGAGGAGATTAGCTCCATCGTAGAGCGTTACAGATTAAACGGTAAGAGAGTTGTATTCACAAACGGCTGTTTTGATATTCTGCATGTCGGGCATGTGAAGTATCTGCAAATTGCTAAAAGTTTTGGGGATGTTCTCATCGTTGGACTCAACTCGGATGCCTCCGTTTCTCGTCTTAAAGGTCCAAGTCGCCCTGTAAATATTGCAGAGGATAGAGCGTACATACTTGCTGCGCTTGAAGCGGTTGATTTTGTCGTGCCATTTGCGGAGGATACGCCCTATAATCTTATCAAAATGATACAACCTGATGTCCTTGTAAAAGGCGGTGATTATGAGGGCAAAGAGGTTGTCGGAACAGAGTTTTCCGGTGAGCTAAAACTTGTTGATTTTGTGGATGGGAAGAGTACGACACAAACTATCCAACGCATACAGGGGAAATAGGAGTTAACTAACTCCCAGCTCCTTAACAACTTCAATAACTTCCGAAGCTGTGATACTCTTCATGCACTCATGATGTCCAAGTGGGCACTCGCGTTTCATGCATGGGCTACACTCCATTTCATGTCTTACAATTGCGCTTTTCTCATTCATCCATTGTGAGGTTTCGGTATGCTTTGTAGGTCCAAAAATAGCAACTGTCGGCACTTTATATGCCGCCGCTACATGCATAGGTCCGCTGTCGTTTGTGATGAAGAGAGAGCATCCGCCAATATTTGCGCATAGTTCTTGAATAGTTGTTTTTCCTGCTAAATTAGTGCAGGCAACTCCCAAATTTCGCTCTATCTCGTTTGCCATCTCTACTTCATTTGGTCCGCCGAAAATCAGGATGTCAAACTTTCCTGAGAACTCTTTGGCGACGGCTGCAAACCGCTCAGGATGCCATCTTTTTGCACTTCCGTAAGTTGCTCCGGCATTGATGCCAAGAGTGGGTTTCTCAAACTTTTTTGGCTCAATGTAGAGCTTTAAATCTCTGATAGTTCCATCAAAATCATCTACATTAGTCATGCTAAGTTTTGCATACTGCATTACTAAATGTTGCTTCGTAGAAATTTTCGGAGTGTGAGAGAGCAGAAACATAGAGTGCCACGACTGTTTTGCGATGCAGAGAACGGTGTTTGTAAATCTCAAAAGAAGTGAAGCATGGAGCTGATTTCTGAAGCTTATTGCTAAGTTAAACTCTCCTAACTCTTTTGCTAGTTTATAGGTTGCCAAAAATCTATTGGAGGCTTTTTTTGTATCATCTACAATAGCTCTCTCACACTGCGGATGATATTTGAGTGCTTCTATGCTTACAAAACTACCGACAAAAGTAAATCTTGCATGCGGGTAATATTGAGATAAAAGCTCAATAGCCGGAGTCGCCATAATGGCATCGCCCAGCCAGTTTGGAAGTATGATTAAAATCCTCATTATTTCATCCACCTGTTTTTCTCTAATAATCCGGCTTCTGCTGTGTCCACCGCAAAAAGTAACTTCTTCATCTTTTCTACACTCTCTTTACTTCCGACATGTTCAACAACTTCTTTAAAATTATATTTGATATATCCATCGTTTGTGACTAAACCGATAAGGTCTCCTGCAAAAAAGTAGGCGAATCTCTCATTCACATCTTTGTCAAAAAGTGAACTTCCCATAGTTGTGATATTTGCTTCAAGTCCAAGCATGTCAATTAAAGTAGGAAAAATATCGTTGTGTGAACCGAGGGTTGCTATCTCTTCATGTTTAAATATTTTTGGTGCATAGATGATAAGCGGAATTCTAAAATGTTCAATAGATGCCAGAGGCTTATCATCCCTGCCATGACTTTTTGCAATCTCATTTAGGGCATCACCGCTTCCATGGTCTGAGGTAAAAATAAAGATAGTTCTCTCAAACCATGGCTCTTTTTTTACACTCTCCATAAAGCGCTCGATTGCACTATCTGCATAAATATAGGCGTTGAGTGCGCCGTTATAATTTTGCAGGTCATGCGGAAATTTTTCAAACTTTTTACTAGGGAGATAAAAATCCGAGTGGGTAGAGTCAGTAAAGGCAAAGCCTAAAAACGGCTCTTTCATGGCATTGAGCTTTTTATGGTAAAAATCAAGCATGTTATAGTCATACGTACCCGTAAGTGGCGCTCTTCCCTCATCACACTCTTCAATATTGGGCATGTCCTCCGCACCGTAGTAGTCGTCAAATCCTGCTAAATGGCTCACCGCATCCACTCTGTAGGAGCGATTGTTTGCTGCTTGCATGGAGAGCGTGGAGTAGCCATTCTTTTTTGCCACATCTCCAAGATAGCTGAGGTTTGAAAGCTCTAACCCTTTACCAAGATATTCAAACCCCGTTGGGATTGTTATTCCCGTAAAAAGAGAGGTTATCCCAAAAATGGAACGGTATCCGTTGGAGTAAAAATTGGTAAATTTTAGCCCCTCATTGGAGAGCTTTTTGAAGTAAGGCGTCACATTGAACTCTTTGTAGCGGGTAAAACCATCCACATGTTCGGCTCCGAAAGATTCTAATAAAACTATAACAACATTGTATTTCGGATTCTCTTTTTTAGCATAGGAGCGAAGAAGTGGATACTCTTTATTTATAAAAGGTGCATTGGGTGTCTGCATCGCTTCTTGCGTGATTTTTATGGCATCGTCTAGTTTTAAAAGAGTATGTTTAGATGAGCTTTTTGCTGTCCTATAAATAGTAAAAAATCCGTTGAGTGCCAAGTTTCCGCTGCTTACTTTGTTTGCCGCGTAAGCATCGCTGCTGCCAAAACTCTTGCCTCCTAGATTGTTTCTTACGCCTAGAAATAGAGCTAAAATGGTTGCAATTGTTAATAGTATGAGCTTTTTGCCTGAAAAGAAACTCTCCAATTTTTGAGAAAAGACTTTGTAAATAGTATATAAAAATATGCCACTGAGGGCAATTGCACCAAGGGTAAAAGGAAGCATAGAACCAAACGCCATTCCAACTATGATGTCGCCATCATCGCCAAGGTTGAAAATTTCGCTCGACATGTGTCTGTGAATGTAGTCGTAGTAGAGAACATCGCTAAAACTGAGTATGAAAATAATGTTTAAAATAACCGCCCAAAGAAGTGCAACAACGGCTCTGTATTTAGGGGTTCTAATAAAAAGCAGAGCCAAAACAAAGAGGGACGAAAATGTAAAAAGAGTAATCATGTCAACACGAAAACCCATAAGCAGAGAGGAGTAAAACTCCTGATTTGTTAAGTCGCTAAAGTCAGCAGTATAAAAATTATAGAGCGATAATCGAATCGTCATAAGCGTTATAAAACTGAGGATAAGTACAAAAAATATTTGAGTGAATTGGTTACGAGAGATTATTGGAGTTCCTTTTGTTCTTTCATCATAAAACCATAAATTATATAGGTAAAAATGTAAACTATAAAAAATGAGGTTACGACATCACTCAAAAAGTGCCCGCCTGCTGCGACTCTGGCAATGCTTACTAAAATTCCATAGGTAAGTGCCAACCCCATCCAAAATTTTCTTCTACTTTTTGCCAAAAGGGCAAAGCCAAGAAGTGAAAATGCCGCCGCATTATGACCGCAACTAAAAGAGTAGCCGCCTTGATTACTTGGAATAAATGCCGGTGTAAACTCTTTTGTCCCGCCAAAATTTGTTGTCTCGGAAGGTCTTGCTCTTCCCCAATTATCCTTGAGTGTGACATTTACGATTAAGCCGGGAGCAACTCCTAAAACTAAAAGCAGATATAAAACAACTTTTGCGTTTACATTTAAAACACTCTTCTTTGTGAAAAAATTGTAGGCAAAGAGGGCTAAAGTGGAGAGTGTAAAGGCGATAATAAGTGGTTGCACCGAGTAGTAAAACAGCTCTTCAATCCATGTGCCGTTTGCCGGAAAACCTTTGCCATCATAAAAAAGCCCTGATATGTACAAATCTATCTGAGGAAAAAAGATAAATAGCAGAGATGCACACAAAAAAAGGAGCCAGAAATAGAGTTTAATGTTTAGGTATTTTGTATTCATAAACGCAATTATACCGCGTCTTTTATGTAAATATAGAGAGGGGAGGAGCCAATATTAAGAGTTTTATCCTCTACTCGTTCCCCATCTTTTGAATAAACTTCAAAGAACTCCTCATTGTCTATTGTGGCTGGGTGTAGCGACCAGTGGATTTGAAGAAGCTGATTATCAGCAAAACATTGAAATATGTAATACTCTTTTTTTATATCCAACGCTAAAAATTGAGCATTTTTTAGTGTTTGCACCATATACTTAAAAGTGAAATAGGCTTTTCTTTTTCTGATTCCGTCTCGGTTGTCAATCAGTCCATATCCCGCTGCGATGAGCTGATGCCAAGAGAGAGAATTAACATGCCCAGATGCAAAAGCTAAAAGATAGTAACGAAGCATAAAATTGGCATAATTCTCTTCGTCCACACACTCATGTTCACTTGTGGGTGCGTATGGAGCGGTATTTGAAATGGGCCAATTGGTCTCTGTGATGTAAAGTTCATTTGTACTTTTTGGGCTTAGCCAAACCATGCTGCTCAAAAGTGCGATTTTGGCAGATAGATCAAAGCCCATTTGCGTGTTCTCAGGTGCACCCCGTCTATCAACATAGAGAAGTGCAGAAACCCCGTCGTAGCGGTATTTAAAGAAGTTGAAAAGTGTGTGGGCGGTGAAGTGGTATTCAAAATCTATGACTCCACTTCCGATAAGTTTGACTACGGGGAACTCTGCAACTTTTAAATCATACGCTGTTTTATAAAAACGGTTGTACTCATCCACGCTAAAAAATCCCCATTTGGAACGGTTTATTGTAGAGCCGATTTCATACATCTCTATAAGTCCGCCCAGTTCTGTAAAAATCGTGCGTAAATCTTTTTGAAGCAGTTCTAAATCTTCTACATGTTCTCTGTCTTGCATGATTTTGAGAGTTATTTTTTTATTTTTGCACCCAAAGGGCATTTGTCGCTTTGCTCGGGCACATTCGTAAATAAACTCTTGTAAAAGAGGAAGTTTCTCCATCTCCCAGAGTTTAAAGCGAATCAAAATTCTTTCCACCTCAAGCTCTTCTAAAAGCTCCAGAGTGAGCGCAGGCTCTCTTTCATAATCCACTCCGATACAAAAAAATGTGTTTGAATTCACATGTTTTCTTTTTCTAAATGGCATTAAAATAAGTGAGAAAGGGAGTATAAAAAGGGCTATAAAAAAAGTTTTTAAAAGAGAGAAAAACTCTTTTTTTCTTATCTGTTTTTTGTACTTTTTATCTTTAAGTTGATAGGGCTGATCTGAGAAATTATCCCATTGGTACGGTTTTTTCATAAGTGCGATTATATCTTTTTTAAGATAAAATCTATAAAACAAATTATTTTAGGATACTATTAATGAAAATATCAGTAATCGGCACAGGCTATGTAGGGCTTGTAAGTGGGGTTTGCTTTGCTCAGATGGGAAACAAAGTAACCTGTGTAGATATAGATGAGAAAAAAATAGAAAATTTAAAACAAGGAATTATCCCCATTTATGAGCCGGGCTTAGAGGATATGACTTTAGAGAACTATAAAAATAAAACACTTAATTTCTCAACCGATGTAAGCAGTGCAATAAAAAGTTCAAAAATAGCTTTTATTGCCGTTGGAACGCCGATGGGCGAAGACGGAAGTGCTGATTTGCGTTATGTTTTGGCGGTTGCTAAAAGCATCGGCGAGGCGATGGAAGATTATATTGTCGTTGTTGATAAATCGACCGTTCCGGTTGGGACTGCCGACAAGGTAAGAGCAACTATTCAAGCAGAGTTAGACAGAAGAGGCAAAACAATAGAGTTTTCTGTTGTCTCAAACCCTGAGTTTTTAAAAGAGGGCGCGGCAATCAACGATTTTCTGCATCCTGACCGTGTGGTAATCGGTGCCGACAGTGAGATGGCGATGGAGATAATGCGCGAACTCTACGCTCCGTTTATGAAGCATCATGACCGTTTTATTGCGATGGATATTAAATCGGCTGAAATGACAAAGTATGCTGCAAATGCGATGCTTGCTACAAAAATCAGTTTTATGAATGAGATGAGCCAGATTTGTGAGAGAGTCGGAGCGGACATAAACAAGGTGAGAAATGGCATAGGGAGCGACAGCAGAATCGGCTACAGTTTTATCTATCCAGGGTGTGGATATGGCGGAAGCTGTTTTCCAAAAGATGTTCAAGCTCTGGCAAAAACCGCAAAAGATTTCGGATATAACCCTCGAATTTTAGATGCCGTTGAAGCGGTAAACTACGCACAAAAATATGTAATCTCAAATAAAGTAATTACTAAGTTTGGAGAGGATTTAAGCGGCAAAACATTCGCGGTTTGGGGACTGAGTTTTAAACCTGAGACGGATGACATGCGCGAAGCCAGCTCCATTACAATCATCAATGAACTCACTTCAAGAGGCGCAAAAGTGGTCGCGTATGACCCAAAAGCGATACATGAGGCACAAACGCACTATCTTGTTGGGAATGAAAAAGTCTCCTATGTCGAGAGCAAATATGAGGCTCTCAAAGACGCAGACGCACTTATTTTAGTGACAGAGTGGCAGGAGTTTAGAAGTCCTGATTTTGAAGAGATGAAAAAACTGCTCAAAAATCCGGTCTTTTTTGATGGAAGAAACCAGTTTAACAAAGAGAAAATGGCTAAATACGGATTTGAGTACTTTCAAATCGGCGTAAATTAAGATGTTGAAGCTTTTTGTAGTTGCCATTCTTTTTGTACTTAATTTAAGTGCGCTAACGCTACAAAAAGCAGATATATACAGTGACCAAAATATCTCCGGTTGGATGATGTCCCAAAAACTTGATGGTGTCAGAGCCTACTGGGATGGAAAAAAGCTTCTCTCAAGACAGGGTCAAGCTATAAATGCCCCGGATTGGTTTACGCAAAAGCTTCCACCCTTTGAGCTTGACGGGGAACTTTGGACGAAAAGAGGAGATTTTGAAAATATTCAGTCCATTGTGATGGATAAAACGCCAAAACCGGAGTGGAGCAAAATAAAATATATGATATTTGAAGCTCCGCATGCCGAGGGAAATTTTAGCAAAAGACTTGAGCAGGCTCAAAGATATATAGAGGAGCAGAAACTTACCCATGTTGCAATAATTGAGCAAAAAATTTGTAAAGATAAAAAAGAGTTGGATAACTATTTTCAGAGCGTTATAACACTTGGCGGCGAGGGTGTTATTATAAAAGATGGCTCAAAAGCCTATTTTGAGGGCAGAAGCGACTCAGTTTTAAAAGTCAAACTTGCAGAGGACATGGAAGCCAAAGTGATTGGATATAAAAACGGAAGTGGGAAATTTACGGGCATGATGGGGAGTCTGCAGGTTGAACTTGAAGACGGCACACAGTTTTTTATTGGAAGCGGATTGAGTGATGCAATAAGAAAAAATCCTCCAAAAATAGGGGAGATGGTTTCGTTTAAATATTTCGGCTTTACAAAAAACGGTAAGCCGAAGTTTGCTTCCTACATGAGAGAGAGAAAAGATTGAATATTTTAGTAGTCCGTACCGATAAGCTAGGTGATTTTATAACTGCTCTTCCTGCAATTTATGTTTTAAAACAGCACAATCCGCAAAATAGAATTATAGCTCTCGTTGCACCTTTAAATAGAGAGCTTGCATTGGCATGCGCCGTGAGCGGTAGCGAGGAAGTACTCTCGGGGTGTGGGTTTATTGATGAGGTGATAGTGGATGATGGAAAAAGCTCTGTTTTTGAGTTGGCAGCAAAATTAAGAGATGCAAAAATAGACGCTTCCATAACACTTTTTTCAAACACCCGTGTGGCTCTTGCTCAATTTTTGGCACGCATTCCAATACGCATAGCACCTGCAACAAAAATAGCTCAAATTTTCTACACACACAGAGTTTCGCAGCGAAGAAGCGAAGTGAAAATGGCGGAGTTTGAGTATAACTTGGAGCTTACGAAAACACTCTTTCCTGAGATAAATTTGGAGTATAAAAAACCGCTTTTAGAGTTTATGGATGCAAAAGGGGTTTATGATGTTTTTTGTGCAGAGTATGATGTTACAAAAGAGGTAGTAGCCTTTCATGTAGGTTTTGGCGGAAGCAGTGATGCCAACTGGAGTTTGGATGAGTATGAGATTTTAGTCCGTGAAGTTTTAGTTCAAGGAAAATATCAAGTAGTCCTTACTTTTGGACCGGATGAAGCGGTTCTGTATGATGCGATGCAAAAGAGGTTTGAGAATGAAAAAGTTATCTTTTTCATCTCAAAAGAGGGAATAGTGAATTTTGCAAAACTCATAAGCGGCTTCAAACTTTTTGTGAGCACTTCAACAGGAACCTACCATTTGGCATCTCTTGTCGGAACAGCGACCATGACATTTTTTGCCGACACGCTCTTTGCAAGTTCTGCCCGTTGGAAGGGTGTCGGAGATGAAAAATTGCAACAACATTTTATGATTCCACATGTGCCCGAGCAGAGCGACAAAAACCTTATCGGTGCAAAAGAACAAAGAGATGTGTTATTTGAAAGAGTCAGAAAAGAATTAGTAAAGATTTGATTTTTGAAGTAAATTCAATTTATCTTCAATATTTTCTGCCTTCAAAATCATATCTATTTTCGGACATTTAGAATCTTTTTGTAACATTTCGTTTGTTAAACACTCATAAGTCGTATCATACCCATGATTTGAGTCTTGAAAATAGAGATTTGCATTTTTGGTTATCTCGTTTTTATACATGAAGTGATGAATCTCTCCAAATACTTCTACGCTCTCTTTGAGCCATCTTTCATACTCTTGATATAAATTTTGAGATAACAGAGCATTGAAATGTTGACTGCTGATAGGAGTTGTAAAGACTATAAACTCAATATCAGGATGGGAAGTAATTAGGTTTAGAATCTCTTTTTTATAGTTTTCATCATATTTTTTTGAATATCTCTCTCTGATGTAAGTTTCTATATTTCCTTGTATGCGTTTTTCATAACTCTCTAAATTGGTATCTGTTTTTGGAGGCGAAGTTTTTATATTGTTATATTTATATTTTGAATAAGGTTTTTTGAAATAATCTTGAATATTCAGATTTGAGTAGCTCAAGGTGTCTATGCTTAAGAGTAGTTTATATCTGTAAAAGGGCTGAGTGATTTCGTCTAAGATGAGTCTAGGCTCTTTGGATATGAGCGAGGTATAAGTTAAAGCTCCAAAAAAATCTAAGCCAATAATGACCCTTTTTACAGGCTGTTTGGCAACATTGATTGCAAAATCGAGATACGCATTATACTCATTTGGCTTCATGTCCGAAACAGCATAATTAAAAGTTTTTCTGTCCCATTTGTACTGATTCATGTAAGCTGTTCGACTGCTTCCAAAAAGCAGAGTGTCATACTTCTCAGACCTGAAATATAAAGCATTACTTTTTTGTTGTCTCTCTTTTCTACCTCTTTGAAACTGATTATATTTATGTTCGTGCTCAAAGGTCCAGAGCGGATCCATAAAATAGTTTATACCCACAAAAAAAGAGAGAGTAAAAAAAACTGATGCTAAGGTAAATAAAATCCACTTTTTAATGTATGACATACGTTATCGACCTAAAAGTTAAAATATAAAAATTCACTTACTCTTGTAAAGTGCAAGAATGAGAGTACAAAAAAGAGATACATTAATAGAGCATTTTTTATATTCGGTACAAAGTTGAGCATATAATAGGAGCTGTTTTTAAAGCCAAGTAGAACTATAAAAGCTCCGATTATCCACAAAATGCCATCATCACTCGCATCAATTTGTGCAAAAACATCGCCTTGATTTATAAAGTTTAAGGATGGGAATTTTTCAATAATTTCATAAGGGAGTATAAAAACACCGAAAAACATCCCATTTAAAACTTTCAGAGCATCCTCCCACTCCTTAGCTCTAAAGAAAATCCAAGCGATATTTACAAAGTTAAAAGTGATAAACCATGCTAAAATCTTTGGCATCGCAAAATTAAATCTGCTCCAAAATCTGTGTACCACTAAAGCGATGCCATGCAAAAAGCCCCAAAAGACAAATGTCCACCCGGCGCCATGCCAGATGCCGCCGATGATAAAAGTTGCAAGAACATTGTTGTAAGTTCTAAAGCTGCTGCCTCTATTACCGCCAAGAGGAATATAAATGTAGTCTCTCAAAAAGCGGGAGAGCGTAATATGCCACCTTCTCCAAAAATCTTGAATATTGAGTGCTTTATAGGGAGAGTCAAAGTTGATAGGGAGTCTTATATTAAATAAAAGTGCAGCTCCGATAGCCATGTCGGTATAACCACTAAAATCAAAATAGAGCTCAAAGGTGTAGGATAAACTAGTTGCCCAAGCCTCTAACAAGTTTAAACTCTCCGTCTTATCAAACCCGTTTGAAGCCCAAGTGGCAAAGGTATCTGCAATTACTACTTTTTTAAATAAGCCGATAGAGAAGAGGAAGAGACCTAAAGCTATGTTTCTATAATTAACTGCTTTGTTTTTTAACTTTGCAAATTGAGGCATCATCTCTTTATGATGTAAAATCGGACCGGCTAAGAGATGCGGGAAAAAAGTTACGAAAAGCATGTAACGAAGTAAATCGTACTCTTTGACCTCTTGCCTGTAGGAATCGACTAAAAATGCTATCTGGGTGAATGTGAAAAAACTGATTCCAAGCGGTAAGATTATATGAGGGAGCGGAATATTCGAACCAAAAATACCGTTAAAATTTTCTAAAAAGAAGTTACTGTATTTAAAATATCCCAAGAGCCCGATATTGCCGATAATTCCAAAGGTAAGCAGTGACTTTTTAGATACCCTTTTTTGCTCGCTCTCTCTTGAGAGGGATGTGCCGACGATGTAGTTAAATAAAATCGAGAGCAGTATTAAAGGGAGATAGATTATATTCCACCAGCTATAGAAGAAGAGCGACGCCAGAACTAAAAACCCTATAGATGCTTCTGTCAATCTTTTTTTATTGAGATAGAAGTAGATAAAAAAAGTTATCGGTAAAAAAGCAAAGATAAATTCATAGGAGTTAAAAAGCATCTACTTCTTCGTGCCTTTTAATTTTCTTTTCAAATTAACTTTGGATTCTAAATATTTAGCTTCATTCACTACAATTTCAACAGCTTTTTTTTCATTTATATTTGCCAGTTTTGCATACTCTGTAGCCAAAATGATGAGGTCATTATCATCTTTTGCCCAGAATTTATTGAAGTTTGTGAGACCTTCATAGGGATGGATGGCTTTAAACTCCATTCTGTTTATATCAACAAGCGAAAATTTATATGTATCATTTTGCAGAGTTACTAAAATATTTCCAAGAGAGTAATCCACATGCCAGACACCCCTTTGGTGTATTTCATAGGTGAACTTTGCAAACTCTTTTAAAATTTCTCTGTATGTGCTTACTTTATGGTGAAATACCTCTCTGATTGTAAAATCATAGGGCTCATAAACCGAGATAAAGTAGCTCTCTGCCAAAAGTCCGGAACTGAAAAACTCTATAACTCCCACAGCTTCAGGCGTATTTACTCCAAGCTCGTTCAATTTCATGGCATTGATGTAGGATTTTTTAGCTTTGCCGCTACGAAAAAAAGAGTAAGCAACTCTATTTACGACATGCGGAACTTTAAATGACTTCACTACACATTTTATGCCATTGAGTTCAATGATTTTAAGTTCATTTCTAGCTTTATGGATGCTTTCGTCAGAGGTTTTAAAAATTTCTTTGATGTTAAGCAGATTGTTTTCAAAGTTTTTGTATTTTGGGTTCAGTGTGTATTTGTATGACAAAGAAAGCCTTTAGTTGCGTATAATTGATATTTAGATAAAATTTTGCCAATAATTTTAGGATTTTTATGAAAAAAAAAATAACGGCGAACATTATAACACTTAATGAAGAAAAGAACATTGAAGCGGCTATAAAATCAGTACAAGAGGTATGCGATGAAGTTGTCGTGGTCGATTCACTCAGTACGGATAGAACCTGTGAGATTGCAGAGTCTTTGGGTGCGAAAGTCATCAAACAAGCCTATTTAGGGGATGGTTCTCAAAAAGCTTTTGGTGTTGCGTATGCCAAGAATGAGTGGATTTTAAGTATTGATGCCGATGAGAGACTCGATTCTAACGCAATAGAAGCCATAAAAAATTTGGATTTAGAGCGTACGGCTTACGATGCTTTTTCGTTTGCAAGAAAAACTTATGTGGGCAAAGCTTTTATAAAACTCTGGTATCCGGACCGTGTGACAAGGCTCTACAAAAGTTCTGCATGCGGATTTACGACGGCCGGAGGACATGCCAGAGTCGATACACAGAATGTAAAAGCACTCGATGCCGACATGTTGCACTACTCCTATGCGGATTACGGCGAGATGATAAAAACAAGCCATAAGTTTATAACCAGAGGTGCTAAAATTGCACATGCAGAGGGTAAAATAGCTTCAAAATTTGACCCGTTTATGCACGGAATCGGGGCTTTATTTAAAGCTTTGGTTCTAAAATGCGGAGCGCTACACGGGGTAAATGGGTGGAACGTAGCAATAATTTCAGCTTTTAGTTCCTATATGAAATACGCTTTGATGTTGGAGATGCAAGAAAATGATAAATTCTAAAGAGCAGCATAGAGAATCACTCAATGATTCCGGTAGTAAAAAAACAATTTTAGAACTCTGCATGTCGCCTGATTTGGGAGGGCTTGAGCTCTACATGATGCGGGCGGCAAAGGCTCTAAAAGATGAGTTTCATGTAATAAGTATTATCAATGCAAACTCAAAATTAGAGCAGTATTACGATGAAAATCACGAATACATAAAAATCAAAAAGAATAATAATCTTTTTATGTTTGGTGCGGCTAAAGAACTTGCAAAGATTATAGACAGTATGCATGTGGAGATTATTCACATGCACTGGACAAAAGATATTCCTTTTGTAGTTTTGGCAAAAATGCTCAGCAAATCAAAACCAAAAATAGTTCAAACAAGAAATATGACCATGACAAGGTTTAAGAATGATTTTTATCATAGATGGATGTATAAAAATATTGATTTGATGCTGCCTGTGACGTACCAAGTAAAAGAGCAGTTGGAGAGATTCATTCCGCACGATATTAGACCAAAAATTGAAGTTTTATACATGGGTTCTGATAAGCCTGAGATGTTGAATAATGATGAAGCAGAAGCCTTAAAAAAGAGCTTGAATTTTAGAGATGAGAGTTTTAACCTCGGGATGGTGGGACGCATTAACGAAGCAAAAGGGCAGTGGCTGCTTATAAAAGCTGTTGATTTTTTGGTAAAAAAAGGGCTCAATGTTAATGCTTATTTTGTGGGACATGCTATGAAAGAGTCCTACCTTGATGCGTTAAAAAAAGAGATAAAAGATAGAAATTTAGAAAACAATATCCATTTTTTAGGTTTTATGAAAAATCCGCATCACTTTTATCAGATTTGCGATGCAGTTGTTTTGGCTTCAAAAAGAGAGACATTCGGGCTGGTTTTAATTGAAGCGATGCAGGTTGGTACTGCGGTAGTAGGCTCAAATAGCGGCGGTGTTGTTGAGATAATAGAGGATGAAAAAACAGGATTGCTTTTTGAAGCACAAAACTTTGAGAGTTTGGCATGTGGAGTTGAGAAACTTATTAACAATAGTGAACTGTTGGAGAGCATTTCAAAAGCCGGTCAAAAGAAGTGCCAAGAGATGTTTTCAAATGAGCTGCAGTTTGTGAAATTGGCTGAAATATTTAAAAGTGCATTTTGATGTTTGTATCTGTAATTATTCCTACATATAAAGATGTTCAGGCTTTAGAACTTATACTGGATGCTTTGAAGCTTCAGACTTATAAAAATTTTGAAGTAATAGTAGCCGAAGATGATGCATCTCTGGAAGTCAAGCATTTTTTAGAAAATTATAGTTCCGGTTATGAGATAAAACATTTTTCACATGAAGATAACGGTTGGAGAAAAGCAAAAGCAGTCAACGGTGCTGTCAAACTCTCAAGCGGAAAGTATTTAGTTTTTTTCGACGGCGATTGTTTGCCATATTCTACTTTTATTGAATCACATGTTGTTTTAAGTGAAACTAAGAGAGTTTTATGCGGCAGACGGGTAAACACGGGAGACGAATTATCGCAGCAGCTTCGAGAGAAAAAAATTTCTGTTGCTCAGATAGAACACAATTTTTTCTCTTTCTGGTCAAAATTTAAAAAAGATAAATCAAGACATGTTGAACAGGGTCTCTATCTGTTTCCAAAAACTTTTTTTTACAGATTTATCATTCGATATCTAGACAAAAAGTCTCGACTGGTGGGGTGTAATTTTTCACTTTTTAAGAGTGATTTTTTGGCGATTAATGGATTTGATGAATCCTATCCCAGTGGAGATATAGCCGATGATGTCGATGTCGAGTGGCGCTTAAATGCCGTTGGAGTAAAAAACAAATCCTGTAAATATGCGGCAAATCTCATCCATCTGAATCATACAAGAAACGATAGAAGAGAGGCGCATAAAAAAAATAGTGAAATTATGCGAATGCGCCAAGCAACAAATGCGTTTTTTTGCAGAGATGGTCTTGACAAGGAGTTACATGAAATTTAATATAATGCATCGACTTAGAAATAAAATAAAAGCTGACAAAACCAGTAATATTTCAATAGGTAAAAATTTTAAAATGAGTGGCTGTAAAGTGCTTATAAGCGGTAAAAATAATAGTCTAAGATTTGGTGACGATATAAGATTGAGAGATGTTTTTATCCAAATCATCGGTGATAATTGCAGTATAACGGTAGGTTCAGGCAGTGTGATTGGAAGAGGAAGTTATATAAGTGCGAGAGAGCAAAATATTTCTCTTACTATCGGGGAGCGCTGTGGATTCTCTAGAAATGTAAAAATCATGACATCGGATGGGCATCCTATCTATAAAGACGGAGTCAGAATAAATGAAGCAAAAAGTATAATAATTGAAGATGATGTCTGGATTGCTGATAATGTGACAATATTAAAAGGGGTTACAATAGGCAGCGGGTCTGTTGTGGGGATTAATTCAACTGTTGTAAAAAATATACCTAAAGAATCAGTGGCAGTCGGAAATCCGGCCAAAGTAGTCAAAGAGAATATTACTTGGAAGGATAAATTTTAGTCTGATTCGCAGCTATAAAAAGACCGATAAACAGAATGAAGAGTGCTAATGTAAACTGTTTCAGCCACAACGGTTCAGCCATTGCACTTGCAAAATAGATAGTTAGAAAAAGCAGAGACAATTTTTTGAGTTCGTCCTCTTTGATTCTCATGGCGAGGAGTTGATAAATAATATTGAGCATTAAAAGCAATCCGATAAACCCGGTTTGAATGAGTATCATTAAAAATTGGTTGTGCGCATGACTTTTAGCTATAAAAATTTCTGTTGCTTCTGAAATTGGATAGCTCTTTTTTTCTAAAAAAAGTTGAATGGTTCTCTCATAATCTCCTATTCCTACGCCAAATAATGGATTTTCTTTGAGTATGTCGTAGGTTATCATCCAATAAACAACTCGAATTCCCCACGAAGAGTCATAATTGCTGTTTTTAATATTTTCTATATCATGTACGGCGCTGTTTACTCTTGTTTTGAATGTATCGCTTAGAATAAATCCTGCACCGTAGATACTTAAGAGAAGCGCTAGAGTTATGAGAATGGATCTGAAATTGATTTTAAGATAGAGAATAATCATGACAACAATAGCCACGATAAGTGCAACTTGACCTGTTCTTCCCAATCCTAAAAAAAGATTTCCCGTAGTTGAGAGAAAAAAGAGAAACATGAGGATTTTTTCTTTTTTGAGATAATTATTTGAAAAGAGACGGCTTAGCAAAAGTATAGATGTAAAGGCAGTAAAAACACTGTAATCTATCCAGAACATAAAGGGGCTTGGGTTGTTTATTGTGGCATGTTTAAAGCTCCAGAGCTCGAAAAAAACACCGTACGCAATCAGTTCGCTTAAAAGCATCCCATATAAAAAAAATGTAATAATTTTTTGAATATCGTTTTTATGTATCGATAGAGCGAGGGTAAATATTACTAACCAATATCCGTAAAGTCTTACAACATTTTGTGCATCGCTGTAATCCTCACTCCAGAGCAGTGATAAGAGATTGAAAGCTAAGAAGAGCAGTATTGCTTGTAGAGGTTTATTGCTCCAGATAAGTTTAAACTTACTTTTAAAGTTGCCTTCAAGTATAAAAACTATCGGCAGCAGCAGAATGAAAAAACTTACGGCAGTTCTAGAGAGAGGCAGAGTAAAAGCAAAAAGAAGTGTTGCATAAAGATAAAATTTATCAAAATTTATTCTCTCTTTTATACGCATTAAGCTATTCATATAATACTTTTAAAATACTCAATACTTTTTTTCAATCCGTCTTCAAGCTTCACATGCGGTTCCCAATTTAGCTCTTTTTTTGCTAAATCAATAATTGGCTGTCTTTGGAGCGGGTCATCCTGTGGGAGTGGTTGGAAAATCATTTTGCTTTTACTTCCGGTTAAATTTATAACTTTTTCTGCCAGTTCAAGCATGGTAAATTCTACAGGATTCCCAATGTTTACCGGACCCGTAAACTCATCTTTAGAGTTCATGAGTTTTATCATGCCGTCAATCAGGTCATCTACGTAGCAGAAGCTTCTGCTTTGTGTGCCGTCTCCGTACATGGTTATATCTTCGCCTTTGAGGGCTTGAACTATAAAGTTGCTTACAACTCTTCCGTCATACGGGTTCATGTTGGGTCCATAGGTGTTGAAAATTCGCATCACTTTTATCTTCACTCCGTACTGGCGATAGTAGTCAAAAAAGAGTGTCTCGGCACATCTTTTTCCCTCATCATAGCAGGCTCTTATTCCGGTCGTACTTACCGAACCTCTGTAACTTTCAGGCTGTGGGTGAACCTCAGGGTCGCCATACACTTCGCTTGTACTTGCCTGAAGGATTTTTGCCTTGCATTTTTTGGCTAAATCGAGCATGTTGATAGCACCGATGACCGATGTTTTTGTGGTTTGAACCGGATCAAACTGGTAGTGTGGAGGCGAAGCCGGACATGCAAGGTTATAAATCTCATCCACTTCAAGTGATATAGGAAAGGTTACGTCATGGCGAATAAGCTCAAAGTAGTGGTTATCTAAAAGATGTTCAATATTTTTTTTGTCGCCCGTAAAAAAGTTGTCCAAACAGATGACTTCGTTGCCCTCATTCAGTAGTCTTTCACACAGATGTGAGCCTAAAAAACCTGCTCCACCCGTTACCAAAATTCGTTTTTTCATGCTGTTCCTATTTTAAAATAAAAGTCTGTGATTCTACTAAATTAATGATTAATAGTAGTATAATTCCGAATGCCGACAAATAATCATTTCCCATTTTTACTAAATCTGCTTTTCTCATTCTTAAAGCTCTTTTTGGTTCTTTTAGTTTTCATGTTGGCTTCACGCCTCTATCTTTTTTTGAGCTACGGCGCATCTTCTTCTTTTACTTTTTTAGAGCTTTTTAACACCTTTTTGCTTGGGTTGAGACTTGATGCGAGTATTCTCGCCTATGTTTTTGCACCTGCAGTTCTTTTAGTTTTGCTGGTTTGGCTTATAAACCTAAAATTTTTGCAAAAATATCTTTATAACTTTTTTAGAGCCTATTTCGTACTCTTTTTGTCATTTTTATTTCTTATTACATTTGCAGATTTAACCTACTTTTCATACTTCGCGGAACATTCAACCCTTATGATATTCGGTGTTGCGGATGACGACACGGAGGCGCTTGTAAAAACAGCATTTGCCAACTATAATATTCCTCTTGTCGGAGTTGGGATTTTTCTTTTTTTCTCACTCTTTTACTTTATTATCTTTAAAATATTGAAGGAGCAAAAAAAATTCAGTGTTTTATGGAACCTGCCTAAACAAGCACTTTTTTTTATAGCCGTAATAGCGGTTGTTGTACTTTTGGGGAGAGGCTCCGTAGGACTTTTTCCTCTTGCAAAAGATATTCCGGATGTGAGCCGCGACCCCTTTATAAATAAGCTTCCACAAACTGCATGTTACGCAATGCTCAACTCCTATGAGCAGTATGCAAAGAGTAAATCAGGAAACTATGACCTCATAAAAATGGCAGGCTATCAAGGCAAAATAGACAAAGCATTTGAGATTCATACGCAAAATGAGAATATCAATCGAGAGGATTTATTGAGCAATATTAGATATAAATCTTCTCACAACGAAGTTGCAAAAGAAAAGAGTCCAAATGTCGTTGTTGTCATGGTTGAGAGTTTTGGAGCGCCTATATTGGATTACCAGAGTGAAAGTTTTAATATTATGGGAAGGCTTCAAAAGCACTTTAAAGAGGACACACTCTTTACAAATTTTATCTCAAGCTCCAACGGTACAATAGTCTCTCTTGAACCTCTGCTTTTAAATATCGCCGCGCGACCGGACTCAACATCGTTCGCTCAAAGCGAGTATCTCAACACCTCCTTCAAACAAGCAAGTGCAAAGGTGTATCAAGACGCCGGGTATGAAACTTCATTTGTCTATGGCGGAGATTTGTCATGGAGAGGTATCGGCACTTTTTTACCGCGTCAAGGGTTTGAACATGTGGAGGGAAGAGCTGCCATTGCTGCAAGTATCGGCAGAGACGCTCAGTCGATTTCGCATGACTGGGGAGTTTTTGATGAACATCTTTATAATTATGTGTATGAAAAATTAAATCATGCCACTAAACCTCAATTTATTTTTGTTTTAACTACAAATAATCATCCGCCATACACCGTCCCAAGCGATTACAAATCAAACTCCTTGGAGATTTCACAGAACCTCAAAGAACATATAACAGGTGATTTGGAGCTTGCAAAACTCCGGTTTAAAGATTATGCCTATGCTCTTGACATGGCAGGTGCATTTTTAGACAGAGTGAAAAACTCAGAACTCTCAAAAAATTCTGTCGTGGCATTTACGGCCGATAACAACACGATAGAGGGGATAATGAAATACGATGATTACTACACGCAAACCAAAAAAATTCCGTTTTATATTTATTTGCCACCTTATTTGAAACCAAAAGAGGCGATTGATACAACTCTGTCTTCATCGCACAAAGATATTTTTCCGACACTCTATAATTTGACACTGGATGAAAAAGAGTACACGGCTATCGGCACAAATCTGTTAGACAAAAGCAGGCTTCACTGCGGCTTTAATGATGCAGGCGTAATTATGGCAAAAGAGGGCGGTTTTAAAGAGGGAAAAGCCTTTACAGATGAGCAAAAGAAGTGTCAAGAGCAGTATAAAGCAACGCTCGCAGTAACAGAATATTTGATACAATCACAAAAAAAGTAAAAACTAGGGATATATTTGAAAACAATTTTTAAACGCTATTGGCCCTTTATAAAAGAGTATAAAATGGAATACGTACTGGTTTTGGGCGGAATACTCTTAACAGTCGGTGCAACTACCGCAACTGCTCACATTATGAAGCCTCTTATGGATGACATGTTTATTGCCAAAAAAGAGGAGATGCTCTATTTTATCCCTTTTGGTTTGGTTGCAATCTACTTTTTAAAATCGGTCGGGCGCTATGTTCAATCGGTTTACATGAACTACATAGGTCAACATATTGTGACACGATTTCGTGAGATGCTTTTAGAAAAAATCATCTCTCTTGACATGACATTTTTATATCTTAACCGCAGTGGAGAACTTATTTCCCGCGTTACAAACGATATAAACCGCATACAATACTTTGTCTCAAACATGCTCCCTGAGCTTTTTCGTGAGAGTCTGACTGTTGTTGCGCTTGTAGGATATGTGATTTATCTCAATCCAATGCTTGCGTTTTACTCTCTTATCGTCGTCCCTCTCATTATCTATCCGCTTATTCTGATAGCAAAAAAACTCAAAAAATACTCCCATCGTTCGCAGGCAAAAAACGCGGATGTTGTAACTAGACTTACTGAGGTTTTTAATAATAGCGAAATTATAAAAGCGAATGCGACTGAAAAGTATGAAGTGGAGCGGTTCAGTACGCAAAATTGGGACTTCTTTAAGATAAATATGAAGTCTGTTTATGTGGGGGAGATAGTCTCTCCTTTGATGGAGATTGTCGGAGCGGCAGGGCTTGCAGCGGTGATTTTTGTAGGCGGACAAGAGGTGTACGAGGGCAAAATGAGCGTTGGCGAATTTACCGCATTTTTAACCGCTGTCGGGCTTGTTTTTCAGCCGGTTCGCCGCATCGGCTCTATCTATTCAAAAATTCAAGATGCAGTGGCCGCGAGTGAGAGAGTTTTTGAAGTTTTAGATACACAAAGCAGAATTGTTGACGGCGCAAAGCTTTTAGAAGAGGATATAGGGCAGGTGGAGTTTAGAAATGTAACCCTCAAATATCTCGATGCCTATGCACTCAAAGATGTAAATATTGTAATAAATAGGGGTGAAAACATTGCACTTGTCGGTGACAGCGGCGGAGGAAAAAGTACCTTTATAAATATGATTCTTCGTTTTTATGACCCTGAGGTCGGCGATGTTTTTATCAATAAAACAAACATAAAAGAGTTGAATCAAATCTCATTAAAGCATCATATTTCACTTGTGACGCAGAGAATCTATATATTTCAAGATACGCTTGCTGCCAATGTCGCTTACGGACAGGAGATAAATGAAGAGAGAGTGCATGAGGCTCTCAAACTGGCAGATGCAACAAAATTTGTGGAGGCACTTTCAGATGGAATTCACACAAAAATGGAGGAGTTCGGAGCAAATCTCTCAGGCGGACAGCGTCAGCGTGTAGCGATTGCAAGGGCTATTTATAAACACTCTTCACTTCTCCTCTTTGATGAAGCAACTTCAGCCCTCGATAACGAGAGTGAAAAAAGAATTCAAAAAGCACTCAATGAATACACAAAAGATAAAATAACCGTCACAATAGCACACAGACTCAGCACCATAGAACATGCCGATAAAATCTTGGTTATGCAGGGTGGAGCAATCGTTGCATGCGGAAATCACAAAGAGTTGTTAGAACACTCAGAGATTTATCAAAGATTAGCCGGAGAGTTTGAAAAATAGTTTTATAACTCTTTCAACACATTTTAGAGATAATCGCAACAAATTATAAAATATTGGATTAAAAATGCTAGATTTTGCAAAATTTACAAAGTATTCTAAACCCGGCCCTCGCTATACAAGTTATCCGACAGCACTTGAATTTAGCGACAGTTACGAGTATGACACATATATTAAAAAACTGGAGTCGCAAGACTCGGCTCGTCCTTTAAGTCTCTATTTTCACCTCCCATTTTGTCGCAATGCCTGTTACTTCTGTGGATGTAATGTTGTATTTACCTCAAGAGATGACAAAATGGTTCGTTACATGGAGTATCTCAAAAGAGAGCTGAAAATTTTATCTAAGCATTTGAACTGTAAGCGTGAAGTTATTCAGATGCACTTTGGCGGCGGGACTCCGACTTTTTTCTCCGCACCGCAGTTAAAAGAGATTATAGAAGAGATTAAATCCTACTTTCCGAATTTTGTAAAAGATGCCGAGATTAGCTGTGAGATTGACCCTCGTCATATCAATGAAGAGCAGATGCGGGTTATGAGCGAGGCGGGATTTAACCGTGTAAGTTTTGGTATTCAAGATTTTAACGAAAAAGTTCAGCTTGCAGTGCATCGCGTTCAGCCTTATGGGATGACAAAAGATGCAATGGATTTGGCTCGAAAATACAATATGCACTCAGTGAATGTTGACCTGATTTACGGCTTACCGCACCAAACACTAGAAACTTTCAAAGAGACACTCTCCCTTGCTTTAAGCCTCAATCCTGATAGATTTGCAGTCTTTAATTATGCGCATGTTCCTTGGCTTAAAAAAACGATGCGCAAAATCGATGAAACAACGCTTCCTCTGCCAGATGAAAAATTGAGTATTATGCAGTTTACTATAGATTTTTTAACATCGCATGGTTATAAAATGATAGGCATGGATCACTTTGCAAAGCCCGAAGATGAGCTCTTTAAAGCAATAGAAAAGGGCGAACTACACAGAAATTTTCAAGGCTATACAACAAAAGGCGGAGCAGATTTAATCGGAGTAGGGCTTACTTCTATCGGTGAGGGTGTGGACAGTTATAACCAGAACTTTAAAGATATGAATGAATATGAAGAGGCAATTGATGCAGGAAAACTTCCATTTGAGAGAGGTGTAGTTTTAACTGTGGACGACCAAATCCGTCAGTTCGTCATTATGGAGCTTATGAGCAACTTCAAGCTGGATATAAAAAGATTTGAGAAATTATTTAATATAGAATTTAAAACATATTTTGCGGATGCAATCGAAGCTTTGAAACCTTTTGAGGAGGATGCACTTTTAAAAATGGATGAAAATCATATCGAGTGTTCCGAGACAGGAACGCTGCTTATAAGAAATATCGCAATGCCTTTTGATGCCTATATGAAGAAACATTCACAAAGCTCAAAAACATTTTCTAAAACGGTGTAGATATGGCGAATGAGAATATTTTTGATTTTAGTGCCATCTCAGATGAGTGTGTGAAGTGTGGAAAATGTATCCCCGTTTGCACGATTCACAATGTAAATGCTGATGAAGTCACCTCTCCAAGGGGCTTTATAGACCTTCTAGGGGCATACCATCAAGGCAAATTGGAGTTAGATAAAAACGTAAAAGATATTTTTGAGAGCTGTTTTTTATGTACCAACTGTGTAGAAGTCTGTCCAAAAGCACTTCCTACCGACATGATAATCGAACAAGTTCGCTCTGACATCGCTAAAAAATTCGGCATCGCTTGGTATAAAAGAGCCTTCTTTTTGCTTCTTCGCCACCGCTGGCTCAATGACATAGCTTTTAAACTTGGCTGGACATTTCAGACATGCGGGTTTAAAATAAGAGCCGAAATAGATTCTATGAATAGCCGTTTTAACCTTCCTATGATAAAAACAGATAGACTCCTTCCGAGCCTTAGAAAAACATCATTTTTGAATTCACACAAAGAGAATATAAATAACGGCGGAAAAAGAAAGGTAGCAGTTTTTATAGGGTGTTTGGGCAATTACAACTATGTTGAAATCGGAAACTCTCTTTTGGAGATATTAAAGGCGTTGGAGATTGACGCCTTTTTAGCAAAAGACCAAAAATGCTGTTCGGCACCTGCCTATTTTACAGGCGATTTTGATACGGTGGATGCGAATGCAAAACACAATATCAAATATTTTGAGAGTTTTGGCGACGATATTGAAGCTATTATTGTTCCCGAAGCCACATGTTCTGCGATGCTCAAAATCGACTACGAACACTATTTTCATGACCAACCTGAGTGGTTGGAGCGAGCTAAAAAGCTCAAAGGTAAAATCTTTATGGCGACAGAGTGGCTGCAACACCACACCCATTTAGAACACCTTTTGGCTTCCAAGAAAAAAGATACCCGCATTGTGACCTACCACGACCCTTGCCATGCTAAAAAAATGCAGGGAATCCATCAAGAACCAAGAAACCTCATAAAACAAAACTACAAGATAGTGGAGATGAGTGACCCGAACGCATGTTGCGGTTTTGGCGGAATAACTATGCAGACTGAGAAATATCACTTTGCACATGCAGCAGGTATTCCAAAAGCACACATGATAGGAAGAAGCGGTGCGGATATAGTGAGTGCCGAGTGCAGCGCATGTAGAATGCAGATAAATAACTCTATGAGCAGTGCAGGGGTTGAGACAATTTTCAAAAATCCGATTGAGCTGATAGCTGAAGCCCTAAGGAAATAAATAAGATGCCAAACAGTAGCTGGAACCATATTTACGACACTTTTAACCCCGTAGCTTTTCATATATTTTCACTTCCGGTTCACTGGTATGGGATGATGTATGTTTTAGCCCTGATAAGTGCTCTCTACATCGGTAAATACTTTATTAAAAAAGATAAGTTGGAGATAACCGCCAATCAGATAGATATCTATTTTATCTATGTAGAAATCGGTGTAATTTTGGGTGCAAGGCTTGGATATGTACTCTTTTATGACACGCAAACACTTTACTTTTTATCCCACCCATGGCAGATTTTCAACCCTTTTCAAAACGGTGAATTTATAGGCATACGGGGCATGAGTTACCACGGTGCTGTTATCGGATTTGTCCTCAGTACCTATATATTTTGTAAAAAATACAAAGTTGCCTTTGGAAAGATAATCGATTTAGTGGCTCTGAGCGTTCCTCTTGCTTTTGTTTTTGGTCGAATCGGAAACTTTTTAAATCAAGAGCTGATAGGGCGTGTAACCGATGTAAGCTGGGGAATTTATGTGGACGGAGTTCTCCGCCATCCGTCACAACTTTATGAGGCGATTTTAGAAGGTTTTGGTGTATTTTTGGTCGTTTACGCCTACAGAAGGTTTCAAAAATTTAGCGGAGAGTTGATTTTAATCTATGCCATAAGTTACGGCATTTTCAGATTCATCGCAGAGATTTACCGTGCACCCGATGTACAGATAGGTTATATCTGTTGCGATGCTATAACATTTGGGCAGGTTTTAAGCCTTGGAATGAGTTTGGGTGCAGCATTTGCTTGGGTCTATTTTTATGTTAAAAGTAAAAAGCCAACAAGCTAATTACTTTTTGTTGCTCTTAGCACTTCTATTAACTTTTTTTTTACCTAGTTTTATCATTTTATAAGTAAATTTGAATTATTTAAAAGCTCTATTTTTTTTAATACTTTATTCTCTTCAGGTATTACAACCAAAATGTATCCATTGTCTTCTTGATTCCAAACCGAGTAAAATTCATTTTTACTAATAACGCTTTTACCGTTACTCGGGTCTAAAGACAATACAAAGTCACCTTTTAAGTTTTGCACTACTATAAAATGTGGATATTCTTTATGCCTCAAGACTCTGGCTATTACCGGTATATTCAGTTGTTCAAAAATATCTTTAGTAATCTTATAGCCTTTAGCTCTAAACCCTTTTTTAATAGCAATGTTTTGTATATCCAAAAAATTGACCATATCGGTTGTATTGAAATCATTGAGTAAATCTTTTTCACTTATATTTTCTCCATACCTATTCATCAAAGTGGCTAAAGAAGAAGCTCCGCAAGATTCTTCATAAGTTTGGGCTACCACATCATCATATTTAAGTTCTTTTAATGATTTTACTTTAAAAACGGTAGCTTCTAAAGAAAATACCGTTAAAAGAAGTATTATTAAAATTTGTGCCATAAAGATAAAGAGACGATGCTATCTGGTGAACTTGAACTATTTCCGACACTTGAACTGATGGTAACCGAATTCATTTGGTTGATACTATAAGTTGCACCAAGTCCCATAGTAGGGAGTGTCGTAGAAGGACTTACTTCTCTTTTGTTTTCTTTTAAAACACTCTGGTATCTTTGCTCAAAATTAAAGTTGATAGAAGCTTTAGGATTTAATATCAGAGATAAATCCAGCCCAAGACTATAGATATCTGGATATTCTACATCTTTTACACCGATTTTTCTTTCAAAGTTTTGCGTCGTAGAGAGGTAAAATGTTGATACTAACGGGTCAGAATAGTTTCGTAAAGCAAATCGTGTACTCAATGCTTTTAATGAATCATCACTGTTTGAGTTTTGATAAAGCGATTTCTCATAAAGCGGTATTTGGAAAGTGATTGAGGGTTTAAACTCAGCGAAAATCGTATCAAATTGGTAGTTCGTACCCACCCATAATGCGTTAAAATTTGTATCGGTCGTATTTGAAAAACCATTAGCATCGACATATTGCAAATTCTGAGAAGAACCGTTTGCACTGACGATGAAATCCATTTTTTCATTGAGGGCATATAAAAAAGTCTGATTTAGAGAAGTTCTTTTACTATCCACCAAAACATCCCCATCGTTTATACTGACAAGTGTGGGGTAGCTACTAAATTTTCTTCCGCTTCCCGATGTTATAAAATCCACTGTCGTCATACTTCTAAGACCATCATTATGTTTAAAAATAGAGTCTATCGTAATAGCATCGGATGCCATAAGATGTTGAGATAACAATATTCCTGATAACCATACTATTTTTTTCAAATTTTCCCTTTTTCCTTTTACACATCCTTGTTTAAAATACACGGATTTTTTTACACATGTAAAAGCTTAAATGATTAAGCATTACTTTATACTTTTTACCCTTTGTCTTCATAAAACTTACCTAGCATTTTAGATGACTCTAGCTCGTTATAAATCATGGAAGCTTTATTGTTACTTATTATTTTTTCTAATTTATCTATATCTATAGAGCCGTCTTTATTTGTTACTTTTTCCAATTCAGTTGATATAAGCTCTTTTTCATCTTTTGAAAGCTGTGAAGTATCTCCACTTCTTTGTTTTAGGTTTTCTAGCATTTTTAATCTTTTTTGTTGTTCCTCATTTGTTTCTTTAAGAAGTTTTAATATAAGGTCTTCTTCAAACCATGGCATTTCATTTTTAGGAGCATTTAAACCAACCATATCATCTGCGAGTTCTACAATAGAAAGTGTGAGATTTTTCTTGTAGTGTGATGTCAAAGCTTCGCTAAAACTAATTTCGCTATTAAAATTTTTATCTTGACTTATTGTTGTATCCAATTGTTTATCAATCGTTATATTAGTTTCATCATTAAATTGATTTATAATATTTTTACTTTTATCATTTGATGATTCATATATGCCACCAATCCAAGTTGAAATTTTATCTATTTCATTACCGTGACCAGAAACTTCTCCATGATGTGAAAAACTGTTTTTAGTGTTCAAATACTCATTACTATCAAGGCTACCGTCTTGATTTTTATCAGCACTTAAAAACTCTCTTTTATAAGCTATATCTCCAAACCATCCGCCGACAAACGCTTCTGCTTTATTGTCAAGTCTTGTAGTTCCGTCTTCTCTTTGAAAAAAATCATTTTCTCCAAAATGTGATTTTAGTTTATCTAGGGTGCTATCTTTTAAAGATAAAATTACATATTTATCGTTCGTAGGGCCTTTAAATACCACTAACGATGAATTTTCTTCTCTTTGTGTCGTTTGATAGCTTATATTTGAAGTTTTATTTGTTTTAGAGTTATCAAAAGAGGGTATTACCTCTTTTGATAACTCCTTAGCAGTTCTATCAACTATATTAGTCGATACAGCCGTAAAAGCTGTACCTGATATATTAGTTATCATTTTTTACCAACTTCTACCCCAATAATAACTACCCCAAGCCCTAGCGTAGATACTACTTTTTGTTGTAGTCGAAGAGTATCCTGCAATAGTATTACTGTTATAATAACTACTGCCTATTCTTGTATAACTATAATATCCGCCATCAGCCTTTTGCATATCTTCTTTTTTCATCTCAAACTGAGTACCTGTACTTTTCCCTGCTGTTGCAACACTTAACAAATCAAGATGATTTGTTGACACATCTGCCATTACTGCACTTGCCCCTAAAAGCAATCCTAAAAACATTTTTTTCATTTTACATATCCTTGTTTAAAATACGCAATTTTTTTTACATAATAAAAATTTGTGTTGAAAAATCTTAGCTTTTTAGTGTTGCAAGTATGTTGCAATTTGAAGTTTTTAGTAGTTCATTTTGTGGAAAATAATTAGATATTTATTCTTTTAGTTTAAACAGCGGTATACCGTCTAAAAATATCTCTACCCCTTTTGCACATAGAGTTTAGAAGCTTGAACATTGGGTGCCGTGTAATTTTCTTTGGCTCTCTGATACTCCTGTATCTGTTTGAGTTTATCAGTATCAATATTCCCATTTTTATCTTTTGAATGTTCTATTTCATCTTTTATCAGTGAATAATCTTCTTTTGAAAGCTTGCTGATCTCGCCATCATTTTTGATGAGCATTCCTATCGCTATTGTCTTTTTACTTTGTTTATCTCTCATGTTTGTATTCACCTCAGATTTTCTGGTTAGACTCTCATCTAGCACTTTTGTGAGAACTTTATCCAGTTTTACGTTTATATCACTCTCATCTTTTAGTTGTTTATCTAGCTTTTTTAAAATATCCATATTTACCGTATGTGTTCCGTCTTTTTTTTTGTATTGCGATAATTCCCCTGCCAAAAGATTTCTCTCTTCTGCTGAAAGTTTTGAAACATCTCCGTTATTTTGCATTAGTTTTGCTAGGGCTTGTTGTTTTTTTGATTCTATTTCCATTGGTATTAATTTATTATTTTCATATCCATAATTTAAATGGGTTTTTCTATACTCTTCAATATGTGTTTTAATCATTTTTTCATCTGACATGAAAGAAGCTTGAGAATAAGATTCTCTAAGGCTTATTTGACTATCAAAATTCTTGTCATTATTTAATGTATCATTTAACTCTTCATCAATAGAATTCGGGACTTTATCTTTATTAACTGAATAACTTACGCTACCTTTTACTTTTGAAAGAGATACTTTTTGATAAGCTTCATCAATCATTTCATGAGAGGAAAGAACTATCCCATTTGAGAAAACTTCCTCAGCATGCCCATTAAACTCATTTCGCGTATTTAAATACTCATTACTATCAAGTTTTCCGTCTTGATTTTGATCAGCACTTAAAAATTCTCTTTTATAGGCAATATCTCCAAACCATCCGCCGACAAATGATTCTGCTTTATTGTCTAGCCTCGTAATACCGTCTTTTTGTTGGTAGAAATCATTTTCTCCAAAGTGTGCTTTTAATTTATCCATTGTAGTACTGCTTAGAGAAACGACCGCTAACTTTCCACTTACTGGATCGTTAAAAGCAACAAGGTTATTTTTTTCCGTAGTCATATAACCGATGTTCGATGCCGTCTTTTCCATTTCCTTCGTAACAATCTGCTCATTACGAAGCTCATCGGTTGTTCTGTCTATAGTTTCTGTAGAGATAGCCTGAAAGGCTACTCCTGTAATTGAAAAGCTCAATTATCTTCCTAAAAATGCTCTAGCATAGATATAACTTCTGGATGTACCTGCGTAGTAACGGCTATTAGGATTCGTATACGTTATATAACTATACCCACCGTCAGCTTTTTGCATATCTTCTTTTTTCATCTCATAAGAAACACTTGTTGTCTTTCCTGCTGTTGCGATGTTGAGTAAATCATTTTTAGCTACATCACCAGCCATAACTATACTTACACCCAATACTAATCCTAAAAACACTTTCTTCATAGTACACATCCTTGTTTAAAATACGCAATTTTTTTACATAATAAATTCATGTTTAAAAATCTTAGCTTTTTAGTGTTGCAAGTATGTTGCAATTTTTAGTAGTTCATTTTGTGAGAAAACATGATAAATTTATTATATTTTTAAACTAAATATCTGAATATGATTTTAATATTTCACTTTTACTTGTTCTTTTAAGAGTTCTTCTTACTCAATGTTTGCTCATATTTTCTTAAGTACATAAATTATATCAAGACACTCTGAGGTTATATTGATTAATTAGATATAAAATAGCTTAATTTTTGGTTAATATGTTAAAATTTCACATATTTTTATAAGGTAATTTATGTCATTTGAGAAATTAGGACTTATCAAACCGCTTTTAGGCGCGATAAAAGAGTTGGGTTTTGAACACCCGACTGCAATTCAAAAAAGAGCTATCCCTTTAGTGTTAGCAAAAGAGGATGTTTTTGCCACTGCTCAAACAGGAACCGGCAAAACGGCTGCATTTGGACTTCCCCTTCTGCAAAGGCTTAGAAATACGACTGCGGCTGAGGACAGAGTCATCCGAGGCGTTATTTTATCTCCAACGCGCGAACTCTCCATTCAAATTTTTGAAGATATGAAGAGCTACTCAAAACATATGAGTTTGGGGTGTGCGGTTTTAGTCGGCGGAAAAGATTTAGAGTCTCAGCAGAGATTGTTAAAAAAAGGCATTGACATTGTCATCGCCACTCCGGGGCGACTTATGGAGCATGTGGAAAAAGGGCTTAATATCTCACAAGTTGAAATTTTTGTAGTCGATGAAGCGGACAGAATGCTTGACATGGGGTTTGCTAAAGAGCTTCGAAAAGTGCATCCATTGCTTCCAAAGCGACATCAAACGCTTCTTTTTGCCGCTACATATAGCGATAAAGTGAGAAAATTATCAAAGCTTTTGCTTACGAAACCTACATTTGTAGAGATTTCTAAAAAGAATTCAACAGTCGATACTATCAATCAGATTGCCTACATGGTTGATACTGACAAAAAAGCGGCACTTCTCGCCTATTTGATTGGTTCAAGAAACTATCCGCAGGTTTTGGTATTTACAAGAACCAAAGCAAGTGCCGATGCGTTGGTGATAGAACTTAAAAAAGATGGTTTGAAGTGCGGAATAATCCACGGCGATAAAACGCAGGCAAACAGACAGAAGACTCTTAACGAGTTCAAAGAGGGAGTCATTAAGGTTTTGGTTGCAACGGACATCGCTTCAAGAGGTCTGGATATAGAAGAGTTGCCGTATGTTATAAACTATGAGCTTCCTTCCGTGCCTGAGGATTATGTTCACAGAGTAGGGCGAACTGGAAGAGCAGGGCGAGACGGCGAGGCTATTTCTCTTCTTGATGTGTATGAAAAGTTTGATATTAAAGATATTGAGAGAGTAATAGGCATGAAGATACCAAAAGAGACGGTTGCAGGTTTTGAGCCAGACCCGACTTTGAGAAGAGCCGATGCGGATGAGGTAAAGCTCAAAAATGAGCATAAAAAACCTGAGGTAACCTACCACAAAAGAAATATGAAAAAACCCTCTTCAAACAAAAGAGCGGAAGTGACTAAAAAAACAGATGCAACTACAAAAACTGATACAAAGAAAAAAACAGAGCCAAGAAAAAAAATAGTTACGAATAAAAAAACTTTTTCTGCAAAAAAAAGTAAAACTTCAAAATAGTTATTTGATGGCATGTGGAAAGATTATAAACTAGAAATTCTCTATCAAGATGCGTATCTTGTCGCTATCAATAAACCTAGCGGGCTTTTAGTTCATAAGTCTATGATAGACAGGCATGAAATCTATTTTGCCATGATGATGCTTCGTGATCAGCTTGGGCAGTGGGTTTATCCTGTCCACCGTCTTGACAAGCCGACCTCGGGCGTACTTCTTTTTGCCCTTGATAGCGATACTGCAAGAGTTTTGTCAGAACAGTTTGCAAATCATACAATCCAAAAAACTTACTTAGCAGTTGTTCGCGGCTACACCGATGATGATGGCATTATAGAGCATGCCTTGGTTGAAAAACTGGACAAGATTGCAGATAAAAAAGTAAAAGAGGACAAAGAGGCACAAGAGGCAATTACGCATTACAGACGATTATCCACAGTTGAACTTTCACATGCTATAGGTCGCTACGAAAACATCCGTTATTCGCTTGTAGAGGTGATGCCAAAAACTGGACGCAAGCATCAGATACGAAGACACATGAAACATATCTCTCACCATATCTTAGGCGATACAAAATATGGACGAGGCGAGCACAACAAATTCATAAGAGAAGTATATAATTGCAACAGACTGCTTCTGCATGCGAGTAAACTGGAAATAATTCACCCATACAGCCATGAAAAGTTAGAGATAACTGCCTCTCTGGATGAAGTATTTACTTCCTTATTTGAGAAGTTCGGCTGGTGAGGGCACAGTAGATTTATGAAAAACAGACACTCACATACCCGACAACTCTGCTGTCGTCATGGCTAGCATCTGCACTTGTTCTGTAATCTAATAGAGTAGAACGCATACCAAGTTTTTTCGCACTCATTAGCATGGCTTCGACACCAATCATTCCGCAAGCCTCACAGCCGCTATGAAGTGAATTTATATTTAATTTGTCTATTGCTTTTAGACAGAGTTCATCTATCTGATTTGCCTCTTCCAGCGAATAAAAGTGGCTTAAATCGGTACTGATTACCACTCCGCAATCCTCTTGCTGCAGTACAAAATCTATGATTTTAGAAATCTCACCCGCATTGGCATTTGAGTAAACAAGCTCAACAATCTCTGCATCCTCCATATAATATTTTACAAAAGGAAACTGCACCTCCGTGCTATGTTCGTGGTGTGCCGAGCTTAGACATGTAAGATTAAATCTCTCGTTTATTTTTTGAGCTAAATCAGTTGCAGCGGTTATTTCGCCAAAAGGGGTGTCATAGCTTTGAAAATTACAAAGACTCACCCCATCGTAGCCGACTCTATGGGAAGGTCCGATAATAACAAATTTATTTATGCCCTGTTTTTGCAATACTCTATACGCCACATTTGCCGTATATCCGCTATAAATATATCCGGCATGCGGCACTATGACGGCTCTGCTCTTTATGTCTGGCAGGGTAAAAGCTTCGTCATAAATTGTACTGAAATGTTCAAAAAATCTTTGAATCTCAACCGCTCTTGCAGGGTAGAAACTGCCCGCAACGCTCATATTTCGTTTCATAGCTAAACCCCTTTTATATTTTTGAAATTATCTTTAATATGCTCAACTTCATAGCGATAAATAGTAGGGTGTTGAGCAAATATAGATGGATTCGCACCCGCCTTCATGCTAAGATGCTCTAAAAATTGCTCGGGACGAGGAAGTTGCTCCCAAACTTGAGGTAAAAATGTTCCTTGATAGGAGCCATGTTTTAAAATAAGCCCATCGACAAAGGGTCTTACTTTTTTTAGTAAATCATCATAATCTTTATACTCTAAAATTGTAGGCTCACTTAAAACTGAGACTTCAAGTGTCAAGTCGGCAAGTTCACGACTTGTAAGCGGAGTAAATCTCGGGTCACCGAATGCCGCTGAGACGGCATTGTGCAACACATCATCCAACAAAGTTCTGTAAGGTGCAATAGAACCTATGCAACCGCGTAACTGATTATCATAGTTTAAAGTGACAAACACCGCACCATTGTTATTTAAAAATGGATATTTTTTAAGAAGCAACTCTCTATCTAAGACACTTCCACCATCAAACCTACTAAGAATTGCACTTTTGGCAATTTGTAATAAAATATTATTCAACATAAAACCCCTTTTTAAAATTATATTGTTTTTTACTTAGTTATTTCTAAAATCAGTGCACTTCTAAAATCGCTCTCTTGATGTCAAATGAAAAATCAATCAAATAGCGCAAAAACCTAACCATGATTGATTCTAAACAGATAAAATTTTTAAAAGTCATAGGCCACTCGTATGAGCTTGTTTATGGTAAACTGACTAGGAAAAAAAAGAGTTGGTTGGGTGATTTGGCATGTATTATCTATGAAAATAGAGATAATTTGTGGTAGAGTTATCATACAAATTGTGAATTTTATTAAAAGGAGAGAGGCTTGAACACCTGTGGCATTGATAATTGTAAAAGAGAAAAATTTGATGAAGAAGCTTGTGTTTTTCATTGTCAAAAAATGACTGGTACGAAGAACAGATAAGTAAAAATGGAACAAAAGTCAAACATTGGGATACTAAATTAGTTGAAAGATTTTGGCATGATTTCTATTTACATATAAAAGAAAACAAGGATTGTACAAATTTTATTTTTCCTGAGTTTGATTATTACTTAGAAGTTGAATCAGGGGATGTTCTTCATAAATCGCATTTATCAGATTTTCAATTGTTGAAATTAGATTTTTCTAAATCAACTTTTGTTACAGGCTTATACATAAATAATTCAAAATTGAAAAATTGTAAATTCAATCAATGTAATTTTACTTACTTGCATATATTTGCATCAGAAATTGATAATTGCAGTTTTCATGGAAGTAGATTTGAAAGTGCTTCTTTAGATGGAAATACTATTTATAAAACTAATTTTCAGTGGTTACATACAGATGATATGAGTTTTACGTACTCAAAAATTAAAGAATCAAATTTTAATAACTCATTTTTTAAAACTTTAAACTTGGAACATGCTGTTGTCTCAGATTCATCATTCCAAAACATAACGGTTCTCTCTGGAAATATACATACATTTAGAATATTAAAAAGTTATTATCATAGTATTTCCGATAACATCAATGCAAATTATTATTATGCTAAAGAAATGCAGGAATATTGCAAGGATATAGTTTATTCTCCATTTTATAATTTGAAAAATATAGTGAGGAATACACAATCATATTTCAAATATGATAATGAGAAGACTAAGAGATTTAAGCATATTCTTGGAAGCATAAAAGAGTTTTTTTGGAGTGTTAAAACTTTTTTTAGTGATGGACTGTTGTTAATATGGAATTTTTTAGTTTCTAACTATGGACAGAACTGGTTGTTACCATTAATCTGGCTTTTTATATCTTCGTATTTTATTTATGAAAAAATACATCCAAATATGATTTTTGATATTAATGAATTTTCAATGTTTATGAACCCTTTTATGAAAAATACAGAGAAATATAGTGAATTTTATGCTTTGTGGATGTTACATAAACTTTTAGAATCAATTTTCATTTACCAATTTATTATAGCTGTTAGACGAAGGTTAAATAGGTGAAAACTATTGGAATCTAAGAAAAGATAGTTATATGACAAATAGCCATATATCTCACAACTTTTCATTTTTCTCGCTAGTATGTTTGTAATTATTTTGATATTTGGAGTGCACAATGATAGAAAAAGAACTTATTTACAGCCTAACTAAAAATTTTGAAGATTTTGCAAGTAAAACAGACGATAATGTTGAGTTTTGGTTGGCAAGAGATTTGCAACATCTGCTCGGTTACACAAAATGGAGTAATTTTCAAAATGTAATTTCAAAAGCGAAAACGGCTTGTGAAGTGTCTGGTCAAGATATATTAGACCATTTTGCCGATGTCGGGAAAATGGTTGAAATAGGCTCAGGTGCGACAAAAGAGGTCGATGACATCATGCTGACACGCTATGCATGTTATCTCATCGCTCAAAATGGAGACAGCAAAAAAGAGCAAATCGCCTTTGCTCAAACATACTTTGCTCTTCAAACACGAAAAGCCGAACTTATTGAACAAAGATTGCTAGAAAACGAGAGACTAGAAGCCAGACTCAAGTTGGCACAAACGGAAAAAGAACTCTCTAAAGTGATTTACGAACAAACAGGAAGCAACGACAATTTTGCGCTCATAAGAAGCAAAGGTGATCAAGCACTTTTTAACCGTACAACGGCACAGATGAAAGAGAAATGGAATATCAAAAATAAACCTTTAGCCGATTTCATGCCGACAATTCTACTCAAAGCAAAAGACTTCGCAACGGAAATTACTATCTACAATGCAAGAGAAAATAGTATGAAAAATGAGAATCAAATCTCAAACGAACATATAACGAATAACAAAGCAGTAAGGGACACACTCATCTCCCGTGGCATCACTCCTGAAAATATAAAACCCGAAGAAGATATAAAAAAAGTTGAAAGAAAGCTCGCTAGCGAAAAGAAAAAAACTTCATGTAGTAAAGATAGCTTGAAGTAGAATTGTTCATAGTTTACATGACAAAAATACTAGATAAAGGAAGGGACAATGAGTAATTCAAATATCTTAATTTACCAAACAGAAGATGGTCAAACGAAAATACAGGCAAGACTTGAAAATGAAACAGTTTGGTTGACAATTGAGCAAATGGCGGAGCTTTTCCAAAAAAGTCGTTCTACTGTTAATGAACATATATTGAATATTTACAAAGAAGATGAACTAGGAAAAGATGAAAGTATGAGAAAAATCGGAAATTCCGATTTTTCTACAAAACCGACTAATTTTTACAACCTTGATGTCATCATCTCCATAGGCTACAGAGTAAAATCTTTGCAAGGTACAAAGTTTAGACAGTGGGCTACGGCTAGGCTAAAAGAGTACATAGTAAAAGGTTTTGCTATGAACGATGAGCTTCTCAAAAATGGCGGTGGCGGGAACTATTTTGAAGAGCTGCTCTCGCGCATACGAGATATACGAAGCAGTGAAAAAGTATTTTGGCGGAAGGTACTTGATATTTACTCTACAAGTATCGACTATGACCCAAAAGCAGAACTCTCGACAGAGTTTTTTCAAACCGTTCAAAATAAAATGCACTGGGCGGTTCACGGCAACACAGCGGCAGAAATAGTTTATGAGAGGGTAGATAGTACAAAGCCAAATATGGGTGTTTTGAGTTTTAAAGGCACGAAACCGACAAAACAAGAGACGCAAATTGCAAAAAATTATCTCAACGAGGATGAATTAAATATGCTCAATCGTATGGTTACGGCGTATGTAGAGATGGCGGAAATCCAAGCCATGAGCCAAACGCCGATGTACATGAGCAACTGGATAGACCGACTAGATGACTTTTTGAAGATGACAGGCAAAAACATTTTGAATCATGCAGGAAAAATAAGTCATGATAAAGCATTGCAAAAAGTAAATGAAGAGGATTTAGCCTACAAAGAAAAAACTAACAAGGAACTCTCAAAAGTTGAAGAGGATTTTATAAAACAGATTGATTTTACTGCAAAGATGTTGAAAGAGAAAAAATGAGCAAATTAGTGGCATGTGGAAATAGAGGGATTAAAAATTATGAAAAGCAGTGTAAATCAAGCGCATTTGAAAGAGACAGCAACTCAGAAGTGGGTGACCTATTTTTGCAAGTACGGGATTTTGTGAAGGTATGTATGGGACATGATGTTAAAGAGAAATCTAGTGAAAACATCACTTCATTCTTTTCAAAAGAGGGTTGATTTTGTTACCTAAAAGCTTATGACGGCTATATTCACATTGGCTGGCTTAGAGGCAGATTTATAAACGACAAATACAATCAACTCTTTGGAAACGGCAAAACAATAAGAGGGCAGCAAATCTATAAACTCGATAAAACTGCAAAAGAGACTATAAAATACTATATAGACTTCTTGCAAAACTGTAAGAAGTTGTCTGCCTCGAAGAGGCAAGCTTTAGTGATCAAGCGGTCTTAGCGTAGTAAAATGGACTTGTTCATTTTGCGTTTTAAATAGAGTTCTGCAAGAACTCTAATGAATGAAACTTTCATATTTTTAGTAGAACATAATGAATTGATGAAAATGAAAAAAAGAATCTATGAATAGCTTACTATATCCGACGACGATATCGTCGGAATATTTTTATAAATATGTTACTATTTCAGAAAGTTCTGAACGATGAAGTGGCGGCTGTTCGTTTACTCGGTAACCAAACGGAACAAGCATAGCAAGACCGTACTTGTCGGTATCGAGTCCCATAATTTTCTCGACGCTCTCTTTATCAAACCCTTCCATTGGACAAGAGTCGATGCCGATAGATGCTCCAGCTGTCATCATATTTGCCGCGGCAATGTAAACTTGTTTTGCAGACCATGACTCTAGCGTTGCATCATCTCGCGGGTCGATGAACTGACTGTACATGTTGCGTAATCCCTCTGGATAATCAAATTTGTTAAATTCACTTTGGATATACGCGTCACTGCTACGAACACCTTTTTTGTAAGTAATGGCTATAAGTTCCGAAGCAGTTGTAATCTGCAGTTGACCCCATGCCGCTTTTTGAATCTCTTGGCGTTTCTGCTCATTTCGTATCACAAAAAACTGCCACTGCTCCATCCCAAATGAACTTGGACTCCGACGTCCTGCTTCCAAAATAAACTCTAAATCCTCTTTACTCATCTGTTTTGTATTGTCAAACAGTTTGCATGCATGGCGAAAGTGCATTGCTTTTTCAAAATCGTTTCTCATTTTTAACTCCTTATTTGTTTAAGCAGAAATTATATACAATGCACTACATTAATGCAAGAACGCACTAAAAAGTACTATACATACTAAAAGGTAACTATACATGATTGAATCTCCCTTTAACTGCCCGTTTGAACTGACTATTGAAATCATAGGGGGTAAATGGAAAGGACTTATTTTATGGCATCTGCATGACAAAAAAGTATTGCGTAATGGCGAAATGCTTAGACTCATGCCGCGCATAACTCAAAAAATGCTTACGCAGCAACTTCGAGAGATGGAAGACAATGGCTTGGTAAAGCGAGTGATATATGAACAAGTTCCGCCAAAAGTAGAATACTCTCTGACGGAACACGGCAATGCGCTTCGTCCGATTTTGGAGATGATGATTGCATGGGGAATAGAGTATGCACAAGATAAAAATATAACAATTGCATGTGATAGCAATTAAAAGGAGAATAAATGGTTTCGGTAAAATATCTTCATCAGATACAGGCGCTTTTGCTTTCAGGATTTATGAGTTTGATTATGTCAGGGGCGATTTCATTTATTAATTTGGGATGGGTGGAGAACTTTATCGGCATTTGGTTTCATGCATGGCTTGTTGCGTATGCTATTGCATTTCCGAGTGTATTGATAGTATTTCCATTGGCTCGTAAACTTGCGATGAAGATTGCATCAAAATAAAAAAATATTTTGGAAATACAATACTAATTGTAACAACTCCGAAATAAATCCTTATAAAGTGTAACTTTTCGTAATATATAGAGATAAACTTACACTTTTGTTGACAATATTCTACTTTGCTATGTTCATGCTACTTATATGTTTTACGATTACTTACTTTAAGAATTGAAGGGGTAAATGAAAATGAAAAAAAATATAGCAATAAGCATAATAACAGTAGGGCTGCTAAGCTCAGTAAATGTTTACGGTGCTGAAGATTTAAGTTCGATGTTTTCCGAGGGTAAGACGAGCGGGCAGGTCAGAGAGTTTAGTATATCAAGAACTATGGATTACAGCGATGCGGCAAAAGATGATTATACTCGCACGGCTAATGCAATCGGCGGTTATTTAAAGTATGAAACCGGAGCGTATAGCGGTTTAAGTCTTGGAACTGCATTTTATACAACCAATGGTTTTGGTCTTGGCGGAAGCAAGGCTACAAATGTAGAAGTAGATCCTACTCTTTTAGGTTCAAACAATGAGGGCTATTCTATGCTTGGTGAAGCATATGTTCAATATAAAAATTCAAACACAACTTTTAAAGGCGGTCGTCAAAAACTTGACACCCCATTAGCCGGTTCAGATGATGCAAGAATGTTACCAAACCTTTTTGAAGCGTATCTATTAATCAACACAGATATTAAAGATACAACATTGATAGCCGGTCATGTTACGAAGTTTGCTCAAGGTACTTTTGGTCGTGCGTATTCAAACGGTATTCTTTCGGCAACGGCCGGTTATTCTGCAGTGGATGCAAAAAACCAAGTGGGTGATTTTGTAAATATGGGCGATTACGCAATCGGTAAAACTACGGACGGTGTTTCAGTCGTCTCTGCAACTTACACAGGGGTTAAAAATTTAAAAGTTCAGGCTTGGAATTACTACGCACATGATATTTTAAATGCAGTTTACGCAGATGCCGATTTTTCATGGACATGTCTTCTAAATGATAGCGTCAAGCCATTTGTAGGGGCTCAATTTATACAAGAGAGTGAAGTGGGCGATAAACTTTTAGGAAATGTAAACGGCACATATATGGCAGCAAAAGCCGGTTTTAAAGTTGAAAACTTTACGGCTACTCTCGCATATTCGGATACCTCTAAAAACTCTTCTAGCGACGCAGCTACAGCAAACGCAATCATCACTCCATGGGGCGGAATGCCTGCTTACACACAAGGAATGGTAACAAGACACCAATTTTTAGCAGGTACCAAAGCGAGCAAAGCTACCCTCTCCTATAACTGGAAAAAATTGGGTTCAGATGTAACTACAGATGTTTACCATGCTTCTTACGCCATGGCGGATTATAACGCTTACACATTTGACGATGCGAGTGAAAACGGCTTTGATGTTATCTATAAACCGGAGGCTGTTAAAAACTTGCAACTTCGTCTTCGTGCGAACTACGCACAAGATTTTAATGTTGCAGCAAGCGGTGCTACAACCGGCTGGAACGAGTACAGATTTATAGCAAACTACAACTTCTAAAAATAAATTTAAAGGAAATGATTATGAACAAAGAACTCGTAGAAAAAATAAAAAATGACCCGAATTACCAAGAGTTGGTTTCTAAAAGAAGCAGTTTTTCAATAAAACTGAGTGTTGCCATGTTAGCTGTATATTTTGCTTTTATTTTAACCATTGCATTTAAACCGGCTCTTTTAGGTACTCCGCTCTCAGCAGATAGTGTTACAACAGTAGGTATTCCGGTTGGAATAGCGGTTATCATATTTGCTTTTATCTTAACAGGTATCTATACAAAAAGAGCAAATACAGAGTTTGATGATTTGACGAACAAAATTAAAAATGCGATAAAGGAGCACTAAGTGAATAGAATATTTCTTTTTTTAATACTCGGTTCTATAGCGGTTTTGGCTTCGGGTGCAATTGAGGGCGAGGTGCAAAAACAGGCTCTGAATATGTCTGCAATTGTAATGTTCCTTATCTTTGTAAGTGCTACTTTAGGTATCACTTACTGGGCGGCAAAACGCACAAAAAGCGCAAAAGATTTTTACACTGCAGGCGGCGGAATAACCGGTTTTCAAAACGGTATGGCGATTGCGGGCGACTACATGTCGGCAGCTTCATTTTTGGGAATATCCGGACTTGTTTACATGAAGGGGTACGATGGGCTTATCTACTCAATAGGCTTTTTGGTCGGTTGGCCGATAATTTTGTTTATGATTGCTGAGCCTCTACGAAACTTGGGTAAATACACTTTTGCCGATGTTGCTTCTTATAGACTCAAGCAAACACCTATCCGCACACTCGCGGCTTCCGGTTCTATCGCGACAGTTGTTTTATATCTCATCGCACAGATGGTTGGTGCAGGAAAACTGATTGAGCTTCTTTTTGGACTTAATTATGAGGTTGCCGTAATCCTTGTCGGTGTTCTTATGATTTTATATGTAACTTTCGGCGGTATGCTTGCAACGACTTGGGTTCAGATTATCAAGGCATTTTTACTCCTCTCAGGTGCTTCATTTATGGCAATCGCTGTTATGGCGCACTACGATTTTAGTTTCGGCGCACTCTTTACACATGCCACAGAGCTTAAAGGTATAGCGATTATGAGTCCGGGCGGGCTTGTCTCCGACCCTATATCTGCAATCTCTTTAGCTATTGCTCTTATGTTTGGTACAGCGGGACTTCCTCATATTTTAATGAGATTTTTTACCGTAAGTGATGCGAAAGAGGCAAGAAAATCAGTTTTCTATGCAACGGGCTTTATCGGGTATTTTTACATTCTAACTTTCATTATCGGTTTCGGTGCTATCGTTATGGTATTTAAAAATCCAGCTTATTTAGATGTTGTAAAAAATGCAGTGGATGGAACTTCACCTATTCTAGGCGGAAGCAACATGGCGGCGATTCACCTCTCCCATGCCGTGGGCGGTGACTTCTTTTTAGGCTTTATTTCGGCAGTTGCTTTTGCTACAATTTTGGCTGTTGTTTCAGGTCTTACACTTGCAGGTGCTTCGGCGATTAGCCATGACCTTTATGCTTCTGTAATCAAAAGAGGAAATGTTGACTCTATGAAAGAGATGAGAGTATCTAAAATAGCTACTGTTATTTTGGGCATTGTCGCAATCATTATGGGTATTATGTTTGAAAAACAAAATATTGCATTTCTTGTAGGGCTTGCTTTTGCTATTGCCGCATCTGCGAACTTCCCGATTCTGTTTCTTTCAATGTATTGGAGTAAACTTACAACGCGTGGAGCTGTAGTCGGTGGAAGTTTAGGTCTTGCAACAGCAATTCTTTTAGTGATTTTAAGTCCAACTGTCTGGGTGAAAATCTTAGGATACCAAACGGCGATTTTCCCGTATGAGCATCCGGCATTATTCTCTGTAGCTGTAGCTTTTATTGCTATTTGGTTCTTCTCAATTACTGATAAATCAGAAAATGCAAAAGAGGAACAAGAGGCTTTTGAAGCGCAATATATCAGAAGTCAAACCGGTATCGGTGCAGAGGGTGCGAGTCACTAATGCGTTTAACACTTTTATACCTTGTAAATCTCGAAAAACTTGTTTTTCGTAGCTTTAGGGGGATGCAAGGGACATTTGTCCCTGCCACTTAAACGGACGAGTTCGTTTGAGTGCGTAATATAAAAAATATAGGGAAATAAAAATGAGTATTTTAGATCAAAGAAAACTTATTGAATCTATACATCCCTTTGAACTATTAAGCTCGCTTACTCTTGATAATCTTATGAAAAAGATTGACATAGCGTACTATCCAAAAGATACACTTCTCATATCAGAGAATCTTACCTCTATAGCATTTTATATCATTATAAAAGGTTCAGTAGGAGAATATATCGATGATGAAATTCATAGTGTATTCGGAGCAGGCGACAGTTTCGATGCAAATGCTCTTATCTACGGTACTTGTGAGGGAAAATTTATTGTTGATGAAGATTTGATCTGTTATGAGATTAAAAAAGATGACTTTCTAGATTTAATGCAGGATAAAAGAGTTCAAAGTTATTTTCTGCAAAACTTTGTAACCCGCCATCAGCACCTCAAAGATTACGATGCTCAGAGCAGTTTGACACCTTTTTTAATGTCAAAAGTCTCAGACATGTATCTTCATAATGCATGTATTGTTACACCGGATGAGACAATTTATAATGCGCTTTTAAAGATGAAAGAGCTCAAAGCAAGCGCCATTTTGGTTCAAGCAGAGGACGCGCTTTTTATTGTAACGGATACGGATTTGCGGAACAAAGTTCTACTCGGCAAAAACAGCGTGGATGATGCGATTATGACAATAGCTTCAAGTCGAACCATAACCATCGGTATAAACGACTTTTTATTTAATGCGCTTCTGCTTATGACACACAACACAATTAAAAGAGTTGTAGTTATGCAAAGAGGTGAAGTCAAAGGCGTTTTAGAACAGTTGGATTTGCTAAGTTATTTTGCGAATCACTCCTATCTTGTTGCCGTTCAGATAGACAAAGCAAAAAATGTAGAAGACCTAAAGAACATACAGAATGATTTAAAAAATCTTTTAACCTCTCTGCATACAAAGGGTGTAAAGAGCAGATACATTACAAAACTTGTATCAACGCTTAATATAAAAATATACAAAAAAGTGTTTGATATGTGTGTAGAAACAGACTTGCAAGATAAGTGTGCTTTGATAGTTATGGGTTCGGAAGGCAGGGAAGAACAGAGCGTAAAGACTGACCAAGATAATGCACTCATTGTAAAAGACGGTGTGGATGTTGCACTTTTTACAGAACCCATGCTAAAGTTAAACAGCTATCTTTTAGAGCTTGGTTTTCCGCCATGTTCGGGAGATGTCATGGTAAGTAATCCATTTTGGAGAAGAGATGTTGATGGATATAAAACCCTTATAGACTCTTGGATGCGTTCATTAAATGAAGTAAATTTGCAAGCTCTCAGTATCTTTTTGGATGCAAAATGTGCTTGTGGAAATTGTACTCTGCTTGAAGAACTTACGGAATATCTGCACAGCAACTTTCATACAAGAGATGATGTTTTGGCGCACATGGCAAAAGCAGTTTTGAACTTTGATACGCCTCTATCTATGTTTTCGAGTTTTGTATTGGAAAAAAGCCATAGCAACAAACTTGATTTAAAAAAGGGTGGAATTTTTGCCCTTGTGCATGGAGTGAGAGTTTTGGCTCTTCAATATGAGATAAAAGAGACAAACACAATTTCAAGGATTAAAAAGTTAAATAACAGAGGTGTCATCGATAAAAATTTTGCAACAGAGTTGATAGAGAGTTTTGATACTCTCTCTTCCATTCGCCTCAAAGCGATGCTAGGGGCAAAAGATTTAGAGGAGTGTAACTATATTAATCCTAAAAAATTACAAAAAAATCAGATGGATTTACTCAAAGACAGTTTTAAAATTATTAACAAATTCAAAAAATTTATGATTTTTCATTTTCACCTCAATATGGTTGCATAAATGTTTTTTTCATTTTTTGAAAAATTTAATAAAAAGAGAAATTTTGCAAAACTCAAAGACAGAAGTTTTGCCTATCTTTTTGATGAGGATAAGAGCGGTGAATATATTGTTTTTGACACGGAAACTACAGGATTAAATCCTAAAAAGGATGAGATTTTATCTATAGGTGCGGTTAAAATAAGAGATAATAAAATTTTAATTTCTCAAACTTTTGAAGTGTATCTTAAAAATTCTAAAGAGATTAGTTCAAAAAGTATTCAAATTCATAGAATTCGTCCTATTGACTTAAAAAATGCCAAAGAGCCTGAAATTGCAATAAAAGAGTTTTTAGAGTTTATCGGTTCACGCCCTTTGGTGGGCTATTATTTGGAGTTTGATATTGATATGATAAATAAATATATTCGACCTTTGCTCGGAATTACACTTCCAAACAAGAGGATAGAAGTTTCGGAGCTCTATTTTGATAAAACAATTTCTTTGATACCACAAGGAAATATTGATTTACGCTTTGATACAATCTTAAAAAATTGTTCAGTTCCAAACATGGGAGTCCATAACGCGGTGAATGATGCGATTATGACTGCTATGATTTATTTAAAATTAACTAAGGAGAAATAAAATGACAGAAGTACAAAAAAAGCAAATATTTAAGCCAAACAGAGAGTTTGCTAAAAATGCAAGAATAAAAAATATGTGTGAATATCAAGATCTTATGGACTGGGCAACGGAAGATTATGAGGGCTTTTGGGGAAGCTTTGCAAAAGAGAAGATAACATGGATGAAACCTTTTACCAATGTCATGGATAACAAAGAGTTTCCATCAGTAAACTGGTTTGAGGGCGGTCAGCTTAATGTTTCAGTTCAGTGTATTGATAGACATTTAAACAGTCGTAAAAATAAAGCGGCAATTATTTTTGAAGGCGATCGCGGTGATAAACAAATCATCACTTATCTTGAACTTTATTACAATGTGAACAGATTTGCTAACCTACTTAAAAATGAGTTTGGCGTAAAAAAAGGTGATCGCGTTGTTATCTATATGCCGATGATTCCCGAAGGTGCTTACGCAATGTTGGCATGTGCGAGAATCGGGGCAATTCACTCTATCGTTTTTGGCGGATTCTCAGCTGAAGCTCTCAAGGATAGAATCATAGACGCTGATGCAAAAGTTGTAATTACAGCGGACGGAGCATTTAGAAAAGATACTCCGTACATGCTAAAGCCGGTTGTTGATGAGGCGTTGAAGGGAGATACCCCTGTAGAAAAAGTTTTGGTTGTTGAGAGAAACGGCGAAGATATTACTTGGGTAGCCGGGAGAGATTATTCTTATAATGAGTTAATCAAACATCAAAATACGAAGTGCGAGCCGGAAGTTATGGAGAGTGAAGACCCGCTATTTTTACTCTACACTTCAGGAAGTACAGGTAAGCCAAAAGGTGTGCAACACAACTCGGCAGGATATATTCTTTGGGCGCAGATGACTATGGAATGGGTATTTGATGTAAAAGAGAATGACACTTATTGGTGTACTGCTGATATCGGCTGGATTACAGGGCATACCTATATAGTGTATGGACCGCTTGCGATGGGTGCAACGACGGTTATGTTTGAGGGAGTTCCGACTTACCCTGATGCCGGACGACCTTGGAAAATGGTGGAAGAGTATAAAATAAATCAGTTCTACACCGCTCCGACTGCCATAAGAGTTCTGCATAAAATGGGCGAACATGAACCGGCTAAATATGATTTAAGTAGCTTGAAAGTGCTTGGAACGGTTGGTGAGCCAATCGACCCTCCGGCATGGAAGTGGTACTATGAAGCTGTCGGTGGAAGCAAATGCGCTATTGTAGATACTTACTGGCAAACTGAGACAGGCGGGCACGTGATTTCGCCTCTTCCGGGAGCTACGCCTATAAAAGCAGGATGTGCAACAATGCCTCTTCCTGGGATTATTGCTGAAATTTTGGATGAAAACGGCAACAAATCTGAGGTTGGTGAAAAGGGTCTCATGTGTATAACGCGTCCTTGGCCATCGATGATTCGCGGTATCTGGGGCGATAAAGATAGATTTGTAAAATCTTACTTTGGAGATGCAAGCAAAGATGGCAAACCTGTCTATTTCACAGGCGACGGTGCCATTTATGATGAAGATGGCTACATCACAATCACAGGGCGAACAGATGATGTTATCAATGTAAGCGGGCATAGAATGGGAACTGCTGAAGTCGAAGCGGCTATCAAAAAACACCCTAATGTTGCAGAAGTTGCAGTTGTCGGAAAGCCGCATGAGATAAAAGGCGAGGGCATTTTTGCCTACATAGTTTTAAAATCAGATACAGGCGTAGCGGATGAAGTAGAAGAGGTCAAAGCAATAAATAATGTTATCAAAAAAGAGATAGGAAATATTGCTCTCTGTGATGATGTAGTTTTTGTAGTAGGGCTTCCAAAAACCCGTTCAGGCAAAATCATGCGAAGAATTCTCCGTTCAATCGCAAAAGGCGAAGAGATAACACAAGATATTTCAACCCTTGAAGATCCAAGCATAGTTGAAAAAATTGCAAGTATGGTAAGAAGATAAGAACTCTATGCTTGGCACTTAAGGGCATACCGATTCGCAATTTAGTTGCTCACATGGTCTGACGCCCGTTAGGCTAGTCGTCACTTCGTTTTGGCACATGTTGGAATTATTTAAAAAATTTCAGCATGCTGATTTGAATAAATATAGGAATTAGAGAAATATGAACGAATTTTTTAAATATGGTGAAAAAGTTGATGGATATGATGTCCGAGTTGTGAACGAAAGAGAAGCAAGAGCAGCTGCCGGTTTACTTTTTGCTTTTGGACTTATAAGTTTACTCAATAGTGCAATGTTAGGTCATGTAATATTTACAAAATATTTTATTACATTCTTTACATTTGATTTTTTAATCAGGGTAATCAATCCAAGCTATTCCCCTAGTTTGTTGATAGGGCGATTTTTTGTAAGAAATCAAGTACCGGAATATGTAGGAGCAACTCAAAAACGCTTTGCATGGGCAGTTGGACTTATTTTGGCTGCGCCTATGTTTTATACACTTGTTATCGATTTTACACCTACTCCTATAAAAGTTTTAATTTGTATTATCTGCTTGTTACTACTTATGAGTGAATCCGCATTTTCAATATGTGTCGGCTGTAAAGTTTACAATATGATTTATAAAGAAAAAGCGACAAACTGCCCAGGCGGAGCTTGTGAAATAAAGCGAAAAGAAAAAATCCAGACATATAATGCCGCCCAAATGATTATAGCTATTTCTTTTAGTATTATGATTGTTTATGGATTATACATGTTTATGACACAAGTTGAAAATAAAACCTTTCTTATGAAAAAAGTTACTACCATGATGATGTCAGATGCAGAATTACAGGCAATAAAAGATAAAAAGCGTCAGAAAGAACTTGATGATTTTGAAAATGATGAAGCATATAAATAAGTGATATACCACTTTTTTGTATAGTAGATATTGAATCTAAGAAGGGTTTAATTCCCCGACCTTTGAGTTAGGGAGGCTTCATTCTATTTTATTCTGTTCGCTAAATTTAAAAATAGTTCTACATCGTTTGCATCGAAAGATTTAAATAGGCTATCAGCTGCAAGTTGTACACTGTTTGTGGCATCATTTAAAAGCTCAAATCCCGCATCAGACAATTTGACAAAACTTACCCTTGCGTCACGTGGATTTTGTTCTTTTTCGACAAGTTTTAATTTCTCCATTGGATTTAAAAGCCGAGTAATCCCAGAAGCACTCATACCTACATTTTCTGCTAAATCAACTCTGCGAACGTTTAAGGAGAGCAATAGTTGACCTGCTCTTGGGTCAAATATTAGCTCCTGCGATTTGTTATACATTAAATTTTTCCCAAAGATCCAAGTTTTCATCTGGCAACGTGTTTTTTTCCAAATGCTTAAGTATTTTATATTCTTTTACTAGAGGGGTCATCTTTTCTCTGCCATAGTCACTCAAACTATTATAAAAGAGTAATGATAATTCATACCTAGACAATTGAGCACGAACTAAATTTGTATATACAGATTTTTCATCAATGAACTCTGAGCTATCAACTAGTTTCAATATATTATATAAGGTTCTATAATACTGCCCTAGTTCTTCTCCATGTTCTGTGTAGAAGTTATTGTATTCCTCAATAACACCTTTCTCAGTTATACACTGATTTTTAAAGATTTTTTTCGCATCAAAATTTTCTGTGACCCACATACAGAGATAATAATCAACAAAAACCTCATATAGACTTTTTATTGCATCTCTACCTTCTTTAGACGCCTGCTGATGCCCTTTGTAGGAAATATCATTTCTACACGCTTCTAATAATTCCAACATTTTGAAGAATGTATTTTCAAATCTCTGTATCTTTAGAGTTTTATTTTGAGCTTTCATTTCCAGCTTTTGAGCACGAAATTCTTCACGTGTAAGACTTAACTCTTGGCGCTGCAATGCTAATTCATCTCGCTGCATTACAATTGTAATAATTAACCCTGCAAAAGCCAATCCTGAAAACAGAGAAGTTAATAATCCAAAGCTATCCCCGAAGACTCCAGAATTACTTATAGACAGATTACTAATTGGCCAAGTTAAATAAATTAGCAGTCCAGCGTAAAGTAGAACAGTTATAATCACTCCACCAATTAGAATCCAGCTTAAACTTTTGATTTTCATTTTATCCTCATCTATTTGTATAACTATTTATTAATTCCCATTATAGTGAACCAAGACTTAATATGAATAATTAACAGAACACATAAAATGTCCCCTCAAAAGTATAAATTTGCTTAATTTTGTAAAAAATTGCAATAATTTTCATCTTTAGTAATTTTAACCTTAAATATAAAATGTCCTTTTAGCAGGAAACTAGCCGTTATTTGGATAAAGTGTTCTGTTAATTGTCTAAATATCTATCAAAAGGACATAATGTCCCTTAAATCAAGACCAAATTTCTACTCTTTTTAACCTGACTGCAAAGTAAAGAGTTGTATGAAGATTTTCAAGAGTGGTTTCTTCGACCAAAGCCATCTCAACCGCTCGTTTAAACGAGTCTTTCAGCTTACACTTAAAGAGTATTAGAAATATTTACAGCTTTTCATGTAAAGCTTTTAACTCCTCGATATTATTGCCTGTGATAACATTGATATTCTCTTCTATCTTTTCAATTTTCCAATTCCACCATTGAAGTGTTAGTAATGTTTGAATGACTTTATAATCAAAACGTTTTTTGATAACTCTTGCAGGATTACCAGCGACAACGGTATATGGCTCAACATCTTTAGTTACTACCGATTTTGCACCTATAATTGCACCATCACCTACTTTTATTCCCGGCATAATAGTCGCATCAAGCCCTATCCATACATCGTTGCCCACAACAGTGTCACCTTTGTTTTGTGCTTCTTCAAACATTGCAACAATATCTTCACTGGTTGTTTGAGATGTCATCATGAAGTTAATAAAAGGGTATGTAGAAAATCCGCTTGTTTTATGATTTGCAGAACTGGTAATAAAACGTACACCGTGTGCTATTTGCACAAACTTCCCTATGATGAGACGATCAAGACTTAGTTCAAAAAGATAGGGAGCAAGATAGCCTGCATAATCTTCAAGCACCTCAAAGTTATGATAGTAGCTAAACTCACCGACACTAATGCGAGGATGTTTAAGCACTTCTTTCAAGTGAACAACTTGTTTTATGACAGTGCCGTCAGGCATAACCATAGGATGTTTTTTGTGGCTGTTTAATAAGGTCATTTATTACTCTTCCTTTTATCTTATTTTGTTTGCTAAATTTAAAAATAGCTCTAGATCGTTTGCATCAAAAGATTTAAATAGGCTATCAGCTGCAAGTTGTACACTGTTTGTGGCATCATTTAAAAGCTCAAATCCGGCATCAGACAATTTGACAAAACTTACCCTTGCATCACGTGAATTTTGTTCTTTTTCGACAAGTTTTAATTTTTCCATTGGATTTAAAAGCCGGGTGATTCCAGAAGCACTCATACCTACACTTTCTGCTAAATCAATTCTGCGAACAGTTCTATTTGATGCTAAAGAGAGTTGATGCATTACTAAAAATTCTGAAAAAGAAATTCCGTGAACACTAAGATTTCTATCTATTGTTTTAAATACATTTGTATATGTTGATGAAAGAGTTAACAGTAATTCTACATTGATTGACATGTTTATTCCTTGTTATATGTTTGAGTGCGCAAGTATATAGCAAGTATTTTATTTTGTCAAGAATTACAATATACAAAATATTCATTAACAAATGCAAAGTTTGAGAATATCTGCCAGATAAAAAGGCTTCACTAGAAGTTAGCAATTTTCAGATTGTGTCTGTTCGCTTTTTGAATTATACTTTCTACAAATATTTTAATAGTAACTAAGACAGGATGTATAATTCCCATCAAATTTAAGGCGGCAATATTTCAGATGCAAAACTCAAAAGATACAACCAAATACTTTATATGGATGATTATTGCGATGCTCTTTTGGGGGTTTGCATGGACTGCGGGCAAAGTTGCAGCTGAGCATTCAAACGCAGAAGTAGCCGCTTTTTGGCGTTATGCTATCTCTTTCATAACCATCATTCCAGTTGTTTGGAATATGAAAACACCGCTCAAATCTGACAAAATAGGTTTTTTGTATATGCTTGGGGCAGGGCTTCTCACATCACTTTTTAACTACCTCTTTTTTGCCGGTCTCGCACATGGACAAGCCGGATATGGCGGAACCATGGTAACAGCGCTTGCACCCATCATCACCTACATGTTATCAATAACAATCTTTGGCACAAAGGTTTCAACCACGCAGATAGTGGCACTTTGTCTTGGAATTTTAGGTGCGCTAATTTTGCTCCGTGTGCCGTTTGAAGGATTTGCATTTTTGAATTTGGAGAGTTCCTATTTTCTTGGATGCGCATTCGTGTGGTCGCTAGTGACCATTCTTTCTCAAAAAGCTGCCAAAAGAACAAATCTGATGTTTTATACTTTTGTCGTTTTTGGTATCACCGCTTTTATAAACATGCTTTTTGCTTTGCCGCACCATCCCTTTGATTTTGCCGCTTATGATAATACATTTTGGTTCACAATTTTATTTATAGGGATTCTTCCCGGTACTTTCAGCACGGCGCTTTATTTCGTTTCGGCAGGCAAGATTGGAGCACACAGAACCGGAGTTTTTATGTTCATTGTCCCGGTCGGTGCGATTGCCTCAAGTTGGTTGGTATATGGCGAAGAGTTGGCACTTTCAACGATAATAGGGTGTGTCTTGGCATTTGTAGCCGTGATGCTTTTTAATATGAAAAAAATTTCGAAAGTTTTGTAAGAAAATTAAATTAGCAATTTTCAGATTGTGCCCGTCTCATCTTTGAGTTATACTTTTACAAAATTAAGTGAAGGTTTATAGATGAGCTCTTTCTTCGATTTATCAGATAATTACCGTCAAATTGAAAAAGCTATCCGTTACATTGACGACAATTTCAAAGAACAGCCTTCCATTGAGGAAATTGCCAAAAATATCGGCATGAGCAAATTCCATTTCATCCGCGTTTTTAAAGAGTATGTGGGTGTAACTCCGAAACAGTTTTTACACGCCGTCACACTCAACTACGCAAAAGAGCATATCAAAGAGTCCAAGTCCATCTTAGAAAGCAGTTTAGACATAGGACTTTCAAGCTCAAGCCGTCTGCATGAACTTTTTGTAAACCTCATAGGCGTGACTCCAAAAGAGTGGAGAGAAAAGGGCAAGGATGTTCTTATCACTTATGGTTACGGTAAAACCCCTTTTGGTGAAGCTTTAATAGGTTTTACCGACAAAGGGATTTGTTATTTAGGCTTTATCGACAACAACAAAGAACTGATATTTGAGAGATTTCAAGAGCTTTGGGAAAACGCAAACCTTATTCATGACGATGACAAAGCACGCGAATATTTCGAAAATATCTTCATCAAAAACAAAAAATACAACCTTCTCGTCAAAGGCACAAACTTTCAGGTCAATGTCTGGAAAGCACTTTTAAATCTTCCAAACGGAGCAGTTGCAACCTACCAAGATATGGCGAATTTTCTTGATAAGCCAAAAGCTGTTCGAGCGGTTGCGAGTGCCATAGGCAAAAACCATGTAGGCTATCTCATCCCATGTCACAGAGTCATCGCAAAAAGCGGAGCGATGAGCGGATACAGATGGGGAATAGAGAGAAAGAAGATTTTAATAGCGTACGAATCAATCAACAAGGAAGTAAAATGAAACTCAAAATTGCACAACTTAGCGATATAGATAAAGTTTTAGAACTTCATTTCAGGTATCAGATAGATTTCATAAAAGAGGAAGATAGAAGGGACGGTTTTGTGACAACTGCTTTTACGAAAGAGCAGCTAACAGAGTTGATAGAAAAAGAGCAGGGCTTGTTTATTGCGCTAAAAGATGATGAGGTCGTAGCCTATGTCATGTCGGCTTCATGGCAGTTCTGGTCGCGATGGCCGATGTTCGCTTTTATGATAGAAGGCTTGGGTGCGTTGGAATATTTGGGGCAACAACTAAGTGTCGATAACTCCTATCAGTACGGTCCGATTTGTATCGATAAAAGTGTGCGAGGAAGTGGTGTTTTAGAGGAGATTTTTGATTTTGCAAGAGAGCACATGTCAAAAAGGTTTCCAATCTTGGTAACTTTCATAAACAAGATAAATCCGCGCTCTTACGAAGCGCATACAAGAAAACTGGGGCTAGAAGTTATACAAGAATTTTCATATAATAATAACAACTATTATGAACTTGCTTACGATACATCTAAACAAATTTAACATGCCATAAAAGAGATTTGATGCTATAATAATGCAGGTTACTAAATTGCTATATTATAAATCGGGGGTGTTTTTTGTTAGAAAAAGAGTCAGAGTTACACAAAAAATTTTGGGAAATTTTTTCCAAGCAAGATAGACAAAAGATAGATGAGTTTCAGACTTACATGGATAAGTTTGCGGTAAATTTTAACCTTTATAAAGACGGGAACTTTATTGAGCGCTCTCTTCCCTTTGATGTTATTCCCCGCATCATCTCAAAACAAGAATTTAGCAAAATAGAAAAAGGGCTTGAGCAAAGAGTTACGGCGCTCAATATGTTTTTGGAAGACCTCTACACGGATGCAAAGATAGTAAAAGCCGGGATAGTTCCGCAAGAGTTTGTTCATGAAGCAAAGGGGTATTTAAAAGAGTTCGTCGGCTTCTCTCCCTCTCAAAAAATCAGAACACACATTAACGGAATCGACCTTGTGAAAGATACGGTCAATGATGAGTGGGTTATTTTAGAAGACAACTTAAGAGTTCCAAGCGGTTCAAGCTATCCACTCTCTATTCGCGATACTTACAGAAAAATATATCCCGACTTTTTTGAGAATCTTAAAATTGCACCGATAAAAGAGTATCCAAGTTATATAGAAGAGGCGATGAACTATGTAAATTGCGGCGGTATCAATGTGGTACTCACTCCGGGGAGATTTAATGCGGCGTATTACGAACACAGCTATTTAGCGGAAAAAGTGGGTGCACAGTTGGTTCGCTCCCATGAGCTGGTAGTTGTTGACAAGAAGCTCTACTTCAAAAACTATAACGGAAAACTGATTCGTGTCGGTGCGGTTTACAGAAGATTAGATGATGAGTTTATTGACCCTACATTTTTTAATCCTGAGAGTCTTATAGGTGTTCCCGGTTTGGTCGAAGCTTACTTAGCCGGCAATGTTGCTCTTATGAATGCCATTGGTAACGGTGTTGCAGATGATAAAGGGATTTACTACTTTGTTCCTAAGATGATTCAATATTACTTAGGTGAAGAGCCGATACTCAAAAATGCTCCGACATACTTGCCCTATTTTGAAGAGGATATGAAATATATTTTTGACAATATAGAAAAACTTGTTATCAAAGATGTGGCGGAAGCGGGCGGATACGGGGTGCTCTTCGGTCATACGATGACAGCTCTGCAACTTGAAGATTTAAAAGCGATTATCAAAGCAAATCCAAGAAGATTTATAGCCCAAGAGCTTATAGAGTTTTACGATGAACAGTGCTACCTCAATAAAGAGCTGCATAATAGAAAAGCAGACTTCAGAGCCTATGTGGTTATGGGCAAAGATGTAAAAGTTTGGCAGTGCGGTTTAACACGCTATGCACTAGAAGCCGGAAACTATCTTGTAAACTCATCTCAGGGTGGCGGTTTCAAAGATACATGGGTAATGGAGTTATAAGATGGAACAATTACTGACAGCAAATGTAGCAACGAACCTTTATTGGCTGGGGAGATATATAGAGAGGATTGAAGCAACGCTGCTCCAAATTATCACGGCATATGATTGTATTATAGATGTAGATAAAGAGGCTGGAGTAAAGCTTTATAAAAAGATAGGTGTCGACTTGGAGTATAAAAATGCGCAAGAATTTTTATCTCAATCTATCTTGGGTGACCACGCAGCAAACTTAAATGTTCTTATGGGATATGCAAGAGAAAATACAATAATCAGTCGTAACTACATAGATACAGAGGCTTTTGGAGAGATTATCGCTCTGCATGCTCTTTTTCAAAATATAGCAAAAAGCCATATTCTGGTTGACTATAATTTTATAGACAGCGCACAATCACTGATATGCGAAATTTGGGGTCAGCTCTCAAAAAGAGAACTTAGAAAAAAAAGCGACTATTTTTTAAGACTCGGCAAACTGGTAGAAGAGGCGGATTTTCATTTTAGGTTTGATACAGATAAAGAGCTTGCCATGATTATTGTGGATGAGATTCATATAATCATAGATATTCTAGCCACAGACAGAGAAGAAGAGATGAAACAATCACAAAATCAGAGTGCTAGCGAAGAGGATATTATGGATAGTATTCACAAAAAAATAGAGAGTATAATCGTACATTAACATGCAAATAACAGAAATTTTTTCCTCACAACTCCCGGTTGGCGAAACACTCAGCATCAAAAGAAGCAGGTACGAGCCAACCCAAACAAAAAATAATTTAAAAAGAATTAGTATAGTAAGCGGCACGCATGGAGACGAACTTGAGGGTCAATATGTAATCTACCTACTTTCATCATGGTTAAACAAAAATCAAAGTTTAATTCATGGCATTATAGACCTCTACCCCGCAGTGAATGCTCTGGGAATTGACTCTATTACAAGAGGATTTCCGCTTTATGAAGTGGACTTAAACAGAGCATTTCCGGGTGGCAAAGAGGAGTACCTTCCAGGGCAGATTGTTTATGCTTTGGCGCAGGATGTGAAGGGGAGCGATATTGCGATAGACATTCACTCCTCCAATATCTTCTTGCGTGAAATTCCACAAATTAGAATCAACAAAGAGTTTTCAGCATTTACGCTTCCGCATGCCAAAGAGTTGAATTGTGATTTTATCTGGATTCATGACGCGGTCACAGTGCTTGAAGCTACTTTTTCGCACACGCTCAATGAGATGGGAACGAAAACTTTGGTGGTCGAGATGGGCGTTGGCATGCGTTTGACAAAAGAGTATGGAGTGCAGCTTCTCAATGGGATTTTGAATCTTATGAAAAAAGAGGGCATCATAACGACGGACGAGGAGTTTGAGTCACGCGAGCCATTTTTGTCAGAAGTTGGCGAAGTTTTTTATCTTAATGCACCGACAAGCGGACTCTTTGTACCTGAACTGAATCACTGCGAAATAATAAATAAAAATGATAAGATAGGAACCATTGTAAATCCACTTGATGGCGCAATTTTGGAGACTATATATGCACCGAGCGGTGGAATTTTATTTACACTCAGAGAGTACCCAATCGTATATGAGGGTTCACTTTTGGCGAGAATATTTGGAAATAATGATGAAAAAAATTGAAATATTAAGAATAAATTCACTCAATCGTGCACCTCTCATTGTTGAGGGGTATCTCTTTGAAGGAAGCAATCCTGATGCCCCAACCGTTGCGGTTGTGGGAGCCATGGAGGGTAAAACTATTTTGCCTCTTTACACAGCTTCAAAGTTGGTTGATTTTTTGAAAAACAGCATAAGCGACTCTCAAAATATACTCGGGAATATTCTTGTAATTCCCTCTATTAATCACTATGCACTCAATATCAACGAACGATTTTGGCCATTAGATAAGACAAATCTTAACACCATGTTTCCTGGTTACGCTGAGGGTGAAACCACGCAAAGAATAGCAAAGAGATTGTTTGATGCAATCAGCGGTTACACACATGGAATTATTTTAGAAAATAGAGAAGATTTGTCCACATGTTTTCCCTATGTAAGACTCTTTAAATCAGGGTATGAAGATATAGAAAATGCTAAAAAGTTTGGTTATAAAATAGTGCATCATAAAGAATTAAGACCCACAGATACAGTCTCTTTGCAATACAATTGGCAACTCTGGGGAACAAAAGCATACTCTATTATGTGCCCGAATGAGACGCAGATTGATATGAACGGCTCTAATGAAGTTTTAGAGGGAATTATCAGTTTTTTGAGTAAAAACAAAATAATAAAATACAAAGTTTTGAACGGATTTGAATCAACGGTTGTTACAAAAGAGGACATCGAGATTGTAAAAACTCCGAAGAGCGGTATCTTTATCCCTACGAAGCAGATAGGCTCGCATGTTATAAAAGATGAAACAATCGGCAAGATAGTCCATGCCATTGAGGGAGAAGTGATTCATAAAATAGTAGCCCCATGCAACGGTGTAATAGCATGCCACTATAAAAACGGTTTAATCTTTGAGAATGCGGTCTCTTTCAGAATAATTAAGAGCGGGTGAATCCCACTCTTTGTTATTGTTCTTATCCCTAAAATCTAGCATGAAAGAATTATTTAATTTTAAAAAGTTTGTTATTTTGTGAAAGAGATAAAACTTCATATTGCTTAGCGTTGATTTCTTCTGGTAACTTATCTGTTAAGACTGGTAAAATATATTGTCCATTAATATTATTAATTATCTCTAACAATAAATTAGAGAGTTGGTTGTCATGGACATTTTCAATTTGATCTAAAAGTACAAAATGTAAACATTTAATATCAAGTTCATCTGCAAATTGCATATAAGCTAAATCAAATGCAAATATTTGACCTTTTTTCTTACCTGTACCAAGTTTTCCGCTAATACTATCAATAACTAATTCAAAGCCTTTTTCATTTTGTTGAGAACTTAAAATAAAGTGTTCACCATAAAGTCGATATGATAAATCTGAGAAAAATTCATTAAACTTAGTAATTCTTTTTTGTATTAATTCGTCAAGGTTTTGAATACCTTTATCAATTCTTTCTAATTCTTCAATTATTTCTTTTAGGTTGCTTAAGCTACTTTCCCATAACCTTTTCTTTTCCTCTAAATTCCCCTTTTGTTCATAAAGTTTGGTTAGATTTGTTATAATTTCTTGTAATTCTTCATTAAACTTACTTTTTTGAAGTTTCGCAGTAAGATTTAATTCTTTTTGTAAATCTTTATCTATTTCATTTTTTATTATTAAAATTTGACTTTCAAGATTAGGCAACTCTTCTGTTATATATCTTATCTTTTCTTTTACCATTTCATTATGAAAAGTAAGAGTTTCTTCAAAGCTTTTTTGAATACTTGGAATGAGTTTTTTAGCATTATCATATAAATTTTTAATTTTTTGGACATCTATTTCAGCAAAATCTTTTTCAAGTTCTTCTTTGCTTTCAAGTATTAATTCTCTTCTAAGTTCTAATCTACCTAAATTTGCAGAAAGTTTATTTAATTTACTTTTAACTTGATTCAAATTCTCAAGTTCTTCATTATAATTAGGATTTATTGACAAAGTTTCTTTTTTGACTTCAAATGAATTTATAGATTTTGAAACAATGATTAGAGCTTGTTCTATTTGAGAAATATTACTTTCTTTTTTTAATCTTTTTTGTAAATTTTCTTCAATTTTTTTTGCAGCTAATAATTTTTGTTTTCTTTCACTCGAATCCAAATCTATACCAAGCCAATAGAGATATAGAGATTCATATTCATCTTGACTTGTGTAGGGATTCAAAACTTTTAGTGTATGTTCAACTCTATTCTTATCATCACGAATATTTTTAGATATAATTTGTTTAAAAGTTGGTTTATCTTCTGAAGATTTAAAAATCAGTTCTTTTAATTTTTGTTGAAATTTTTTATCGTCTCTTATAGTTTCGCCATTAACCTCTTGAATCTTTTCACTATTTTTTAAAAAATTTCTTTTAATTACAACCTCATAAGAAGTTTCATTCTCTAGGTCTTCCACTAATTTAAGCGTAATAATTATATTGTTCTCTTTTAAAAAATTCTCTACTTGGATATTTGGTTTTTTAAATTCAGAATCAACATATATATTTTCTGCTTTACTCCCAAAACAAAAATCAATAAGCTTTATTACCGTTGATTTTCCTACATTGTTTCCAGATTCTTTTTTATCTTCAGATTTAGTATTATCCAAAATAAGATTTATACCTTTATGAAAAGTTATGTCACGTATAATAAAATCATTGTTTCCTATTAATAATTGTTTCAAGAACATAATTTAATCACTCCTTTTTTTTGTTCAATTGTATTTGTGAGATATAGCCAATCCAAAACAAATAAAAAAAGGTTCATTGTAATCTCTTCTTTTTTATTGACTCTGTGAAATAATTCAAATAATTCAATTTTCCCATTATAATTGTTTAAGACTTCTATTGTTAAAGCTCCAAGATAATATATTTCTCTTCTTGGATTAGTATTTTCATTCATTATCATGATATTGGTTTTTCCAATATTTTACATCGCATAAAAGCATCAACCATAATTATTGGAACAGCTATAAGGGCATCATCGTTAGTGCTGGTGCCAGTATTTTCTATTTCTTCAAATAGATAATTTTCTACTTTTTCAATTATTTTATCTGAATATTTTTGTATGGTATCAAGTTCATTTTCTGATCCAGCAGTATATTCTCCTTTTACTCTTAAATATAGATTTCTAATTTTTTTTAGAAGTTTCTCTTTTTTAAATGAACCAGACTTTTCAAGTTCATTATATAAAGAGTCAATCTTCCCTGAATAAACCTTATATTCTTCAATTAAATATTTATACTCCTGAATATGATTATGGTCAATCTTTTTATCAATATTAAATGATGTATTATTACTTTGTTCATTATAATCATTGTCGTCGGAAGAATCAAGATTTGATAGAACGCTAACTGCCTGTGAAAGTAAAGTTGAATGTGTCATTTTTTTATTGAGCAGTTTATTCTCATGGCTTCTTTTCCATTCAAATAAGAATTCTTTTGGATAATCAATTTCATTTAATGGATTGTCAATTATTTCATGATGTTCATCACATAGTAAAAGTAAGTTTTTAAAGTCTCTTCTATCATCATCTGACATATTTTGATTGTATCTTGGTCCATTTGGACTTGCAGCTTCAATATGACATATTTTTGCAACAATAGTTTTTTCATCTTCGGCGACAAGATTTCGTGTACAATTAGGTGAACAGCACTCATTTCCAGATAATGCGAAAAGTCTTTTAACTGTTGTAAGCTTGTAGTCTCTTGCTTTATCACCCATGAAATGCTTTCCTGAAATTTAATTTTAACGATTTTATCATAATTATACTTATCAATGATTTTGATATATTCAAAAAGGCCCCATGCTTACTCATTGATAGCTCTATTATAGTATGTTCCTAGTATCGCCAAATATAAAAATATCTTAGCTGAAAGACAACAAGTTAGCTTTCAGCAATCTAAATTTTAATTTAATATTGCGTTTGCATTTGCATTTGAACTTTTTGCATCTGCTGAGAGAGTTTTAGTGGCTCTTCTCTCTTGACATCCACCATCACCGAAAGATAACTGCCTCCGCTGCTTTGTACCACCCCTTTGAGCGGTGCAATATCGCTGTAATCTCGCCCCTCACCCAAAAGTATATGCTGCCCGCTGGGAATAATATTATTTGTCGGGTCAAACTCAGCCCATCCGGCATTTGGAATATAGACCGCAAACCACGCATGGGAGGCATCTACACCAAAAAATTTCTCTTGTCCCTCGGGAGGAAGAGTTTCGATGTAGCCACTCATATATTTTGCAGGTAAACCTATGGAGCGAAGAGCAGAAATTGCCAATTGTGCGAAATCCTGACACACACCCTTTTTCGCCTTAAATATCTTCTCGACCGGTGTTGTCACATCGCTAAAACCTGAGAGAAACTCAAAGTCATGAAATATGCGCCCCATAAACTCGTTGGTTGCCTCAAACATGTCTCTCTCTTTATGAAAAGATTGGAGTGCATATTGCTGAATTGCTTTTGAGTTTGTAGGAATGAGTTCCGATTCAAAAAGAAACTGTTTTGCATCTAAATCTTCAAGATTAAATTTCGATAATCTCTCCAAGGCTTGGGCATAGGTAATGCCGCTGTTTTTTAGCCTGTGAATGTTCGCTTGTAGTAACTCCCCAAAAATTTCTACTCTTGATTTACCGATAACAGAGAGGGATTGATGCGGTTCTCTTATGAGAAGATGTTTGTTTGAATTTCCAAACATGTCAATAAACGCATGCGACTCATAAACGCTCGGTTCAATCTCCATAGAGAAATCAAGCAGTTTTTGATGCGGCAGCTCTTTTGGCTTGAGCCTTGTTATGTTATGGCTGAATGTTACCATGCTTTGGTAATGAAAGACCGTTTTATGGTATATGTTATAAATCATAATTACTCATCATAGTGTGAAAAATAGGTTTTTGAAAATTCATTGGAGCATGCAACGAAAAGTTCGGATAATTTTGACAAAGCAGCGTCCAATTCAAAATATATCATTTCGTTTTCATTCATTTTCATCATATCTTTTATATCGAGTGACTTTAGCAGAAGATTGGCTTCTGTCATTGGTTTTTCATAAGAGCTAAGCGAATCTTTTGATTTCGGCAACAGTTTTAATGCTTTCAAAAGCTCTTCCGTTCTATAGGCAAGTGATTTTGGAAACTGTCTGTTAAAAATTAAGAATTCTATAACATTTTCAAGAAGCAGTGAGCTTTTGTACTTGGCTCTGTAAGCGTTAAAACTTTCAACAGAGTTGAGCAAACCCTCCAAAATATCGTACTCAACCGACTTCTCCACATGCCAGCAGAGAATAGACCTCGCCTCAGAAATCAGTAGCAAAGCACTCTCAATGTTGTATCCTATGTCATACAAAATAAGCCCTTGCTCCTTATATATGCTCTCTTTCACAAGACCCTTATAGGCAAGCATGTAGATAAGCATGCGCTCAAGCTCATTTGCCATAGAAATATTGGAGTGTGTTGTTTTTTTAGCAAAACCACTCCACTCTATCTTCATCTTTTCATACACTTTTGTTGAATCAATCGCCAAAATATCTTTGAGATTAATATTTGTATTGGAGAGCATGGAGAAGGTAAAAGAGAGACTCCCCTGTCTTGAGGCGTCTTTTACTAGTGAAGCTATCTCAATCATAGGATTTCTCTCTAGCTTTTTTTTGTTCTCTTCACTGAAAAATCCGGGATAGGTCATGGTGAGATGCGTCAGTGCTTTGTGTAAAATCTCTTGGGACTCTTTTGAAATCATTCCTTCGTATCTGTAAAAATTAGTCATCTTTTTTACAATATGCAAAACAAATCTGGTAGTTGTGATGAGCCGTGAGAGATAACGACCCAGCCAAAAAAGATTTTCTGCTTTGAGTGTGGATAGATTATTTATCAAAGTATCTGAATATTTTGCATTTTCAAAAATATTGGTAAAATTAACCTCTTTATCCTCTTTGCCCAGTATCCATAAATCTTTACTCGTTCCGCCTTTTTGTGATGAAACAAGCAGGGAATCTTTTATGGATGAAACCCGTACAAGCCCGCCATTCATAACGGAATAGCCATTATCTGATTTAAGAGAGAAGGTTCTGATTGTAGCACTTCTAGGCTCAATAGTTTTGTCTGCATAATAGGGCACGGTAGAAAAACTTATCTCCTCTTGTGCTACATACTGATTCGGGTTTTGAAGAAGGAGAATTTTGAGAGTTTCTCTCTCCTCTTGGGACATTTTTTTGCAAAAATAGACCTGAACACTCTCCGTTCTGTCAATCCTCTTGATAATGAGTTTGTCGAGATTTTCGACTACAAACTCAAGCTCCTTCTCCTGCCCACACCACCATGTAGCGATTTGAGGAAGAATGAGCGTTTCATTTAAAAAATATTGGGATACCTTCTCCATAAATGGGTTGAGACCGATATTTTCTAAAATTGCACTCCCAACAGGATTTATCATGTTTAAATTATCTTGACGGATTACATCTACAAGCCCTGCAATACCAAGTTTAGAGCTGTTCTTTAACTCTAATGGATCGCAATATCTGTCATCCACTCTTCGTATAAGCGTGTCAACTCTTTTAAGACCGCCGAGATTTTTAAGCCAAAGAGAGCCATTTTTTGTCAGTAAATCCTCCCCCTGAACCAGCTCAATATTCAAAAAAGAGCTCAGATAGGAGTGTTCAAAATAGGTCTCATTATAGGGTCCGGGAGTAAGAAGTGCAGCGATGGAATCCGCGTCATGTTTAAACTTTTTAAACATATTTTTAAACTCTTCAAGAAAAGAGAAAAGCTTTTTTGTCTCTATATTTGGGTACAACTCTTTTGCAATAACATTCATAGTAAGTCGGTTTTCTATCGCATAACCAAGCCCTGAGGGTGCCTGAGTTCTGTCGTTTATAACCCACATCTTCCCGTCCGGGCCGCGAGCGATGTCTGTTGCGTAAAAGTAGAGATTAAAATTCTCTTTGAGCCCAAAATCATACACCTCAGGAGAAAAACCTTTATGGGAGAAGATAACCTCTGCAGGGATAATATTCTCTTTGATAAGTTTTTGCTCAGAGTATAAATCTTTTAAAATCAGATTCAAAAGTTTTGCCCTTTGCTGCAACCCTTTTGTTATCTCACTCCACTCCGATTCTGAGATAACAAAAGGGATTGGGTCTAAACTCCAAGAACGGTTTGTGTTTCCCTCAGCAGAGTTGTAAACATTATAGGTAACGCCGTTGTCCTCAAGAAGCCAATCAATCTCTGACTGCTTCACTTCCAAAGCCTCAAAACCCACAGATTTTAGACTCTCTGCAACCTCTCTCCAAGGCTCTTTTATCTTTTTTTCTCTATCAAACATCTCATCACATGATGATTTTAAAACATAACTATCAAAAATCGGCATCTACTGTTTGGCCCACTTTCTTCTCAAATCTAGGGTATTTGGATACTCCATGCTAGGCGTAATATTTTGGAAATAGAACACCTTTTTGCCCTCTGGTTTCTCTTTTGTAAGCACCGCTCTTGAAGCACCGTTTACATCAATTAGACTCTGTTTTACAACCGCAGCAGAGACATATTCAAGTTCGCCCTGCGTATGGTTAAAATCCCAAAATCTGCTGATTCTTCTTGATTCCGCTTCATAACTATTGACCGGAAAGGAGTCGTAAGTTCGTCCTCCCGGATGCGATACAAAGTAGCTCATGCCGCCGATTGATCTCTGGTTCCATTTATCGACTACATCAAATGTCAGAGGTGTGTCAACTCCGATTGTAGGATGAAGAGCAGACCATGGCTGCCATGCTTTGTATTTTACACCTGCAACAAATTCTCCTTCAACTCCAGTCGGGCTGAGCGGGACAACAACAGAGTTACATGTGAGCACATAGCGCTCAGGTACAAAGTTGGTCACTTTGACCTGCACACGCTCCAGCGAAGAGTCAACATAGCGAGCTGTTCCCTGAGAACCGCTCTCTTCCCCGAGCACATGCCAAGGCTCAATCGCAGCGCGAAGTTCGAGATGGAAGTTCTCAACCGTTGCCATTCCGTAAAGAGGAAATCTAAACTCAAAGAAAGGGTCGAACCAATCAAGCTCAAACGCATACCCCTCATTATTTAAAAACTCTACAATGTCTCGAATATCCTCTTTAACATAATGCTCCAAGAGAAATTTATCATGCAGCTGTGTTCCCCAACGAACAAGTTTATGTTTGTAAGGTTTTTTCCAAAAAAGCGATACTAGTGTTCTTACAAGCAACATCTGTAGAAGCGCCATTTGAGAGTGTGGCGGCATGTCAAAGGCACGAAGCTCTAAAATTCCAAGTCGTCCCGTGCTAGAATCGGGCGAATAGAGCTTGTCGATACAGAACTCCGAACGGTGCGTATTTCCCGTTATGTCGGTTAACATGTGGCGGAAGAGTCTATCTGTGAGCCAAAAAGGGACTTCCTGATCTTGAGGAATCTGTGAAAAAGCAATCTCTAACTCATAAAGATTTTCTAATCTTCCCTCATCTACACGGGGTGCTTGCGAAGTCGGTCCGATAAAAGCACCGGAGAAGAGATAGGAGAGCCCCGGATGATGCTGCCAAAATGTTAAAAGACTGCGAAGAAGTTCAGGGCGTCTGAGAAGTGGACTGTCTGAGGGTTTCATAGCCCCGATTGTTACATGGTTTCCTCCGCCCGTTCCCGTGTGTTTTCCGTCAAGCATAAATTTTTCTGTGCCTAATCGGGATTGTCTCGCATCCTCATAGAGTGTAAAAAGGTTATCGCTCAAATCTTTCCATGAAGTTGCCGGCTGAATATTTACTTCGATAACGCCCGGATCGGGTGTGACTTTGATAGTTTCAAGTCTTAAATCATGCGGCGGTTCATACCCCTCCAACACAATTTTTATATCCAGTTTTTTGGCAACCGCTTCAATAGAAACAGTGAGATCCAAAAATGCCTCTGTGTGATTAAGCGGCGGCAAAAAGATATAGAGTTTTCCGTCTCTAACCTCTACATTCAGAGCAGTTCGTACAAAAACATCATCCTGAGAGTCTGTTTGCCCTAGTTTTTTCATCTCCGCATGTCTTTTTTTAGCATTCTGTCTTAGTTTGCTGAATTTTGCAACCTCTGCAAAAAGGTCTGGCTCAAAATGGAGCGGCAACTCCTCTTTAGGTTTTTGCGAGAGAGAATCCATAGGAAGTCTAAGACCAATCGGAGAGTTTCCGGGTATTAAAAAGAGTTCTCCTCTTCTAAATTTCCATCCTGAAGTTACCCATTTTGTCTCTCCAAAGTTCAGAGGAAGAACATAACCAACCTCTTTGTTTAGCCCTTGACTGAGGACTTTGGCTATGTTTTGTCTCTCAAGCGAATCATTTAAATCTGCTTTCATCGGGTCAATATCCAAAGGAAGCTCAGCCTCTTTCATGATGTAATGAATCGGGTCTTCGTACGCCTTCACAACATTTTTATCACTTACGCCCAGCGTGAGTGCAAGCTCCTTGATAAAGGCATGGGCATCTTCTGTTGTGTAGGCATGCTTTTCATTCATATCTGCAAAAAGCTCCGGGTTTTTCCAAATCTGTTTGCCGTCTTTTCTCCAGATAATAGAAGTCTGCCACCTTGGAATCGGCTCGCCCGGATACCATTTTCCTTGAGCGTAATGAAGCAATCCACCCTTTGTAAAAGAGGCTAAAAGTTTTCGTGAGAGTTTATCTGCGAGCTCTCTTTTGTGTGCCCCGTCCGCATCCGTATTCCACTCCGGCGACTCCATGTCATCTATAGAGACGAAAGTCGGTTCACCGCCCATAGAGAGTCTGACATCGTTCGCTTCAAGCTCTTTATCAACCTCAAAACCAAGTTTATAAATGGCATTCCATTGGTCGTCTCTGTAGGGTTTACTTACACGGGGAGATTCAAAAATTCTAGTAACCGTATTTGAATATTCAAACTCTGTTTCGCACTTATCACTCATCCCTTCTATGGCATGTGCGCTCTCAAATGACGGAGTACATGCAAGTGGAATATGACCCTCACCGGCAAAAAGCCCGCTTGTAGAATCAAGCCCCAACCAGCCGGCACCGGGAATATAAACCTCTGTCCATGCATGGAGGTCTGTGAAATCTGCCTCAGGACCACTCGGGCCATCAAGTGACGCTATATCTGATTTGAGTTGCACCAAATAACCCGATACAAATCTTGCAGCAAGCCCTAAATGGCGAAGTACCTGAACAAAAAGCCAAGCATAATCTCTACAGCTTCCAAGCTTGTTTCCAAGAGTGATTTCACAAGGTTGAACACCACTCTCAAGTCTTATTGTATAGTTGAGGTATTTGTAAATTTCAGTATTTAAGTAAACCAAAAAGTCGTTGATAGGTCTCTCTTTTAAATCAAGAGTTTTAATAAATTTTTGTAATTTTTTGCCGTCTTCTGTAATTTCAAGGTAGGGAATAAGCTCTTTTTTTAGCTCATCTTTGTACTCAAACGGATAATTTGTTGCGTAATCATCGACAAAAAAATCAAACGGATTGATTGTAATTAAATCGGCAATAATCTCTACATCAATTCCAAACTCTTTTACCTTTTCCGGAAATACAATGCGAGCCAAATAGTTTCCAAACGGGTCTTGCTGCCAGTTTATAAAATGGTTTTCAGGCGTGATTTTTAAAGAGTAGGATTCAATAGGTGTTCTGCTATGCGGAGCCGGACGAAGTCTGATTATATGCGGAGAAAGAGAGATATATCTATCATATTTGTAGTGTGTTTTATGTGAAATAACAACTTTAAGTGCCATGTTTTCCCCTTAAAAAAGCGGTAATTAAAAAAGATTCAACCACCGACAATAATTTACTAAATAATAGAAACATTTAAAATATAATTGCCCCTACAGACTTTCTTGAATAATTAACTGCTCTTATTATACACTCATCTTATTATACACTCATTTTTTTAACTTTACATGTGTGCGAGCAGACAAACCAGCCTCTTGCTCTAAACAAATTATAGTTAAAATGGTACAATTTCACAAAAAAAGAAAGAGAAATTATGGAACTTTGTGTAGCACTTGATTTACCGACAAAAGAAGAGAATTTAGAGTTAGTTCGCGCTATAAAAGAGTATGATGTTTGGCTAAAAGTTGGCTTTCGTTCTTATATTCGTGATGGAGCCGAGTTTTTAAAAGATATAAAAAAAATAAACCCTGATTTTAAAATATTTTTGGATTTAAAACTTTATGATATTCCAAACACAATGGCAGACGCGGCTGAATCTATTATGGGACTGGGTGTGGATATGTTCAATGTGCATGCAAGTGCCGGAGTAAAGGCTATGAAAATGGTTATGGATAGACTCTCTTCACATGAAAAGAGACCAATCGTTTTGGCAGTAACTGCCCTCACATCCTTTAATGAAGAAGATTTTATAAAAGTGTACGAAAAAGGTATAGCACAAAAAGCTGACCAATTCGCAAAAGATGCGTATGAGAGTGGGCTTGATGGAGTCGTCTGTTCAGCGTATGAGAGTAAATCTATAAAAAATATAACTTCAAAACAATTTATGACACTCACCCCTGGAATCCGTCCTTTTGGAGAAGATGCAGGGGATCAAGAGAGAGTAGCCGACATAGCCTATGCACAAAGTGCTTTAGTTGATTTTATTGTTGTAGGTCGCCCGATATATAAATCTGAAAATCCTGCAGAGGTAGTAAAAAGAATTTTAGAAAATATTTGATTTATTTTTACTATTTTTAAGCTGAATATTATAAAAAAATGATTATAATTGCCCTCTTCAAATGGACGAGTGGGTGAGCGGCTGAAACCACATCCCTGCTAAGGATGCGTACTGGTAACGGTACCGAGAGTTCGAAACTCTCCTCGTCCACCACTGAAGAAATAATCCCCTAAAATAGCATTTTCTAAACCATCTAAAAATTTACTGTGTCATTTTTGTGTCAACTTGTGACATTACCTTTCTAAAAAACCAGCTCTTTTGATATCTCTTTGCGGAATATACCTAGCATACTTTTGAAGTGTAATTGAACTATCTTTATGCCCTAACATTTTAGAGACCCAAAGTATATCTTCATTATTTGAAAGCATCTGACTTGCAAAAGTATGCCTCATCTGATATAAGTTTCTACGATTATTCTTATTCATAGAAAAGCTAATCTTTGTAAACTCATCAAGCGTTGGCTTATTTTCTTTTTCAAAGAACTCACCCATCAACAATTGTTTCTGAATCTGTGGAATTATCTGCTTTTGCAGAATAGTTCTATTTTTGGCAGTATCTTTCATCTTCATAGACTTACGAACCATTTGTCCGTTGTGTGAAAAGTGTAATTATAAATTATTATTTCTTGATATTATTTTCATTTTTTATCCTTTAAGATATTGAAAAAAGAGAATTTCATATTCAAAGAAGCGTTCGTAAAGGTTTAGAAAGTCTGCCAAAAACAACAAGTTCCATTAGAACTGTTGAAATGATTGACGCTGTGATTGAGTTCTTTCAAAATCAATATGAGCTTACGGGTTCAAAAAATAGCTATGTTTTTTTAACTAAAACAGATAATAGTTTTTATGATGCCAAAACTATAAGAGCACATAGTTGGATGAGAACCTTGAAAGAAGCCAATATCGAATATAGACCGCTCTATCAAACAAGACACTCATTCGCTTCTCAAATGATTCAAAATGGCGAAGATATTATATGGGTAGCTAGTATGCTCGGACATAGTTCACCAAAGATGACACTCGACAAATATGCTAAATATGTAAAGAGTGAAACTAAGAAGAGAGGTACTTTTATTTCAAATGTTATGTGCACTGAATGACACCGATGTGACACCGAGTAATCTTTAGGTTTCTTAGAAGTTCGTATTTTAGGGAGTTAAGTGATAAGTGGTGTCAGAGGGGGGACTCGAACCCCCGACCCCCGGCTTATGAGAACGATAATGAAGCCCAAGAATAGGCTAAAATAGGGGTTGTGTCACTTACAATTAACGCTAATTAGTGAGAATTTTTAAATTTTTGGTGACACTCTAGGTGGCATTTTTAAGATACATATTAAATTTTAATTATCCTATCAATGGCTCCGAATACTTGAAAATCTAGAACATGAAATAGCTACTTTCAACTCTCTCTTCTATCAAAAAAAGACATTAATAGATATATCTTTAGCTACCAAGTAGCTAATATGAAAAATAATAAAAGTTTAACTACAAATACTGTAGCATACAATCACAATTGATAATTTATAAAAATATTAAGCTAAAAGGAATGGTATGACTAATAGTGAGCTTATTGATATTTCTAAAAAAATTTCCAGTATATATGAAATAGAGGTTAAAGAAAGTTTAGAAACCAAAAAAGATTGTCAAACGAACTCTAAAATTGGGCAGTTAAATTTAAAAAAAGTTACATTCTGAAACTTAAACCACCTCTTGTTTTTCTACTGTTTTATTTGAAGATTTAACTCCAAACTTATAAATGTCTGAATT
>JBAZSX010000012.1:0-77918 GCA_041662225.1 Sulfurimonas sp. | reverse complement strand
AAAATTAAAAATTTATGCAGGTGCTGAACATCCTCACACTGCACAACTTGCTAAGTAAGGATTGACATATGGCAAAAATATACGCAACAGGTCGTCGTAAAGCTTCAATAGCAAAAGTATGGTTGACAGCAGGAAATGGTGAGATGACTATCAATGGTCTCTCTTTAGATGCATGGTTAGGTGGTCTTGAGGCTAAAAAGCTTCGTGTTAAGCAACCACTTGCTTTAACTAAACAAGATACATCTGTAAACATCGTTGCTACTACTACTGGTGGTGGTTTCGGTGGTCAAGCAGACGCTCTTCGTCACGGAATTTCTCGTGCATTAGTAAAGTTTAACCCAGAATTAAAAGCAATTTTAAAGCCTGAAGGCATGATGACTCGCGATTCAAGAATCGTTGAGCGTAAAAAGCCGGGCAAGAGAAAAGCTCGTCGTTCTCGCCAGTTCTCTAAGCGTTAATCTTTATTTTCGCTTTTTTACCAATGCTTTTTGCATTGGTAAACTTCTCTTGTTCCCCAAAATAACACTCCTTTAAATTTATTTCTATATAATACGCCTCTTAATCAAAAAAAGGTCTCTTAGTGAAAAAAATTCTCCTGCTTCTATCTCTATTTATCACAATTGCAGCACTTCTCCCTATCCTTGGAAACAAGCTGATTGAAAACAAACTTGATGAAAATATAGAAGTTTTAAAAACAAATGGCATTGAGGTAATAGAGAGTAAAACTGACTCAAGCTATCTCCAAACAAAAAAGCATTATGAATTTTTGCTCAAAGACGCGAATAAACTTGTGGAACATCTTAATAAATTTTCAAGTGAAAAAATTCCTCCTTATATTAATCCTATGTTAGAAGGAGTTTTAGTCGGAGTAGATTTAGATTATAGCAATATTCCTCTCAGTAAGGCTCTCTCGATAGATATATATCCACTCAAACTCTCAGACAGAGTGATGAGTGACATGCAAAACAAAGATGCAAAATTCAGCGAATACATAAAATCATTTTTACAAAACAGAGGCGTTCTGTTTCATGTGAATTACAATCTTCTAAGCAGAGATTTTGATGGATACATAAAAGATATTAATGAGCAGCAGAGTCTAAAAAGCGGCGCACATTTAACACTCAATCTTCAGAATTCTATATATAGCGGAAGCGGAGAGTTGATTGCACCGACAAAGCTTCTTAGCAGTGTGAATAAAATGATGGTAAAAGTTGCAGACAGTGAGGACGAATTTCTTTTTAACATACAAAATTTTAGTACAGATGCTCAATTTGAGTCACAAACAACCTATCTGTCAGCTGCAAAACTTGAAAAACTACAGATGCAGATGATGAGCAGTGAGAACGGTAATATAGAACTGAATATCTCCGGTATGGTTGCTAGTCTATCTTCAAACATGCAGGGAGTAAAGGGTGAAATGAGTGTAAAAAGCTCTATCCATTCCATCATCATAAATTCAAAAGAGTTAGACATAAACGCATCCAATTTTAACTACGATATCGCACTGCATGGCATGGATAAAGACTCTTTTGAAGAGGTTCGTTTGTTGGCATCAAAAATAAAAACAGATGATACCTCCAAAGCGGCAGAGAATCTACAAGATGGCTTTATAAAGCTTCTCTCTTATGGGCTAACTCTTGATGTGAATGACTTCTCGCTTCAAAAAGTTTTGATAAACAATGTAAAAGATTTAGGGGGTTTTAGCCTAAAATCAAAAGCAACTATGAAAGAGGATAGAAGCTTAAAAGATAAAATCAAAAACACTCCAACCGTTGTGGTAGAAGATGTAAACATGAGCACAAATCTCAAATTTTCAAAAGCCATGTTTAATTTGGCGGTAGAAAAATATCCGATGGTTGTTTTGGTAAAAGAGTATGCAAAAGATGAAACTAACAGTTTGGTATATGACTTTAGTTTTATAAACGGTGCATTTAAAATCAACGACAAACCTTTAAACTTTTAAAGACGCATGCGATACTTTTTACTTCTATTATTCTCTCTCAATCTCCTCTCCTCCACGCTCCATCTGGCAACATCGGCGAATCCCTCAAGGCTTAATCCCCTTTTGGCGACCGATTCCAGCTCTTCAGAAATCGCAGGTTTTATCTTTAATGGACTTGTAAAATATGACAAAGATGCATCTACAATCATCGGCGATTTAGCAACAGAATTTTTTTACGAAGACAGCAAAACCCTCGTTTTCAAACTCAACCCGCAAGTCACATGGCATGACGGTGCAAAGTTCACCGCAAAAGATGTTATTTTTACTTATGAAACCCTCATGTCGCCGCAAGTTGTCTCCCCTTATAGTGCCAATTTCAGGTTTGTTCAAAGCGTTGAAGCAGTGGATGAATTTACGGTAAGGGTCAAATACAAAGAGCCCTATTTTAAAGCTCTTGAGACATGGATGATGGGAATTTTACCGTACCACGTTTTGAAAGATGAAAAAAATCTTATGAGCTCCAAATTCAACACAAATCCAATCGGAACAGGTGCCTATAAACTCCATCAGCTCGAACACTCAAAAAATATTATTTTGACGGCAAACGAGAACTATTTTGAAGGAAAACCAAAGATAGAGAGAGTCTCCTTCCATGTCATATCCGACCCGATGACAAGGTTTCTGATGCTCAAATCACATGCCCTCGACATAGGAAGCATCGAGCCTATGGAGTGTGAAAGACAGCTCAGTAAAGAGTTTTTAGAAACAACAAATATTTATGAAGAGATAAGTTTTTCATACACCTATTTGGGCTTTAACCTGAGATTGGAGAAGTTTAAAAACCCAAAAGTGAGAGAAGCTCTCTCTCTAGCGATTAACAGAGATGCGCTTGTAGAGATTCTCTTTTTCAAACATGCAAAGGTCTGTACGGGTCCGTTTTTGCCGCGAACGAATGCGTATAACGCAGATGTGAAAGCTCCCCTTCAGAATATAGAAGAGGCAAAAAAACTCTTAAAAGAGGCAGGCTATGATGAGAATAATCCCTTTACCTTCGAGATTGCCACATCAAACTCCAGCCCAATCAGACCTTACGCCGCAGAGATACTTCAAAGCCAGTTAAAAGAGGCGGGCGTAGTTGTAACGCTTAAGGTCATGGAGTGGCAGGCATTTTTAAATATGGTTGTTTTTCCGAGAAAGTTTGAGACAATTTTGCTAGGCTGGGGACTCTCCTCCACGCCGGATCCCTACATGTTTTGGCATAGCGACAGTGATAAGAAAGGCGGATTTAACCTCGTTGGATACAAAAATCCAACAATGGATAAAATGATAGAAGAGTCCCAAAGCATGGTCGATAGAGAGAAACTGAATGACATGTGGAGAGAGATGTTTAAAATAATTGCAGAGGATAATCCCTACCTCTTTTTATACATTCCGACCTCAATAACAACAGTCAGTAAAAATATAAAAAATGTAGAGCCAAGCCTGAGCGGTATTTGGCACAACTACATAAAATGGGAAAAGGAAGAGATAAAATGATAATACTTTTTGATTTAGACGGAACACTTATAGACTCAACGGAGGCGATTTTAGAGAGTTTTCATCACGCTTTTGATGTTCATAATTTTGTACAGCCGAGCGACGATGCAATCAAAGCTCTTATCGGGTATCCGCTTGATATTATGTTTGAGGGCTTAGGAATTGAGAGAGCTGTTGTTTGGGAGTTCGTGGCAACATATAAAGAGAATTACCGCAAAATTTCTACGCAAAAAACATTTCTTATAGAGAATGCAAGAGAGGCTGTTTTGGAGGCGAGTGAATTCGCAACGCTTGGAATTGTGACTACAAAAACGGCGGAGTACTCTAAGATTTTAATGGAATATTTTGGACTAATGAGTTACTTTGAGGTGTTAATAGGCAGAGAGGATGTTCAAAATCCAAAGCCGCATGCAGAACCTATTCTTAAAGCGATGGAAGCACTTGAAATTGAAGGTAAAGAGGTTTGGATGATAGGCGATACAAAACTTGATTTGATTGCTGCAAAGAGTGCCGGCGTAAATTCAATCGGTGTATTGAGCGGATATGATTCGCGAGAAGTGATAGAAAAATTTACTGATGTTATTTTTAGTGATGCTCTTGAAGCTGTAATTCATCTAAAGAGTAGAAAAAAATCACATAACTAAACTTATAGCTCTGAGTTACTCTATTTCAAGCTATTTTTAAGAGCAACTTACCTAAAATATATAGTAAATTGGAATTTAAAAGATACTCTTTAATATTCTTGATAAAAATGAAGGAGAATTTATGCTAGAAATTAGATGGCATAGTCGTGCTGGACAAGGCGCTGTAACGGGTGCTAAAGGTTTAGCTGATGTTATTTCTACAACCGGTAAACATGTGCAGGCATTTGCATTTTATGGGTCGGCTAAACGGGGTGCAGCGATGATGGCTTTTAACCGTGTTGACGATAAAGTTATTATGAATCATGAAAAATATATGGAACCGGATTTTGTATTTGTAATTGACCCTGCACTAGTTTATACATCAGATGTTACCGTTAATCATAAAGAAAATACTACTTATATTATTACAACGCACATGAGCACAGAGGAGCTAGTAGCTTCTCAGCCAAAGCTTGCGGGCAAAAAAGTTTATACACTTGATTGTATTAAAATCGCCCAAGAGACAATCGGTCGTGCTATTCCAAACACTCCAATGTTGGGTGCATTTATGAAAATTTCCGGAATGTATGATATAGAGTTTTTTAAAGAGAGTATGAAAAGAATTCTCGGAAAATTACCTCAAAAGATTATTGATGCAAACATGCTTGCAATTCAACGCGCTTTTGATGAAGTGAAATAAGGAGCTGATGATGGCAAATAAAGGATGGGATGAGTTTGAAATCGGGGCAATGCTTCGTACATTTAACGGTAAAATAGATGACATCGCAGGAACGCATCAAGAAAATCGTGCATACTCAGAAAATAGCTCATTTGTAGCAAGTGTCGCAGATTGGAGAATTAATAAGCCAGTGTTCAATAAAGACTTCTGTATTGATTGTCAATTTTGTTGGGTTTATTGTCCGGATATTTCGATTATCTCAAGAGATAAAAAGATGATTGGTATAGATATGGATCACTGTAAAGGCTGTGGTATCTGTGTTGAAGTTTGTCCTACAAACCCAAAATCACTTTTGATGTTTCCTGAAAAAGCAGATGAAGAGACAGAGTTGGCTGCATGGCCTGCTAAAAATGAGGAGAAAAAATAATGGCATTTGATAAAATGGAATTACAAAAGATAGAAGTTTGGGATGGAAATCGTGCAGCGGCACAAGCACTGCGACAGTCACAAGTGGATGTTGTTGCAGCGTACCCTATTACTCCATCGACTCCTATTGTTGAAGGCTATGCAAAATTTTTAGCAGACGGTTACATAGAAGGCGAATATGTAATGGTTGAATCAGAACATGCTGCTATGAGTGGATGCGTTGGTGCTGCTGCTGCCGGTGGTCGTGTTGCAACTGCAACTTCTTCTCAAGGGTTTGCATTGATGGTTGAAGTACTCTATCAAGCTTCAGGTATGCGTTTACCAATCGTTCTAAATGTTGCAAATCGTGCTTTAGCAGCTCCACTGAATGTAAACGGTGACCACTCTGATATGTATTTGGGTCGTGACAGCGGTTGGATTCAACTCGATGCTTACTGCCCGCAAGATGTGTATGACCTAAACTTCATAGCGTTTAAAGTTTCAGAAGATCATGATGTAAGACTTCCATGTATGGTGCACCAAGATGGTTTTATCACTTCTCACACTGCACAAGGTGTGCATACACTAACAGATGATGAAGCGTATGGTTTCGTTGGTGAGTATAAGCCGATGAATGACATGCTAGACTTTGAGCACCCTGTAACGCATGGTGTTCAAACGGAAGAAGATTGGCACTTTGAACATAAAGCGCGTCAGCATAACGATTTAATGGTAAAAGTTATACCAAAAATTCAAGCAGTGTTTGATGATTTTGAAAAATTAAGCGGTCGTAAATATAATATGGTTGAGTCCTACGATATGAGTGATGCAGATGTATGTGTTGTTTGTATGGGTACTTCTGTTGAAACAGCTAGAGAAGTTGCAACCGAAATGCGAGCAAAAGGTATCAAAGCCGGTGTAGTTGGAATTCGTGTAATTCGTCCAATTCCATTCTTTGAAATTGCAGAAGCCCTAAAAGATGTAAAAGCAATCGCTGCACTTGATAGATCATCTCCAAATGGTGCTGCCGGCATGCTCTTCAACGAGATTGCAGGTTGTCTATTTAACACAGATACAAAAGCGCTACTTTCCGGATATGTTTATGGTTTAGGTGGAAGAGATTTAACAAAAGCTCATTTGGTTTCTCTGTTTACAGAGCTTCAAAAAAATGTTGATGCTGGCAAAGTAACAACTCCATTACAACAGTTTATCGGTGTTCGTGGACCGAAACTATCATTTTTATAGGGAGAAAACTATGAGTGAAATGAAAAAAATTAAAAACTTAAAAGAGTTTTCGACATCAGCAGACCGTTTTGAAGGAGCAAACCTTTTATGTCCTGGTTGTGCGCACTCAATTATTGTTCGTGAAGTATTAAATGCTACGAATGATGATTTGATTCTTTCTGCTTCAACGGGTTGTCTTGAAGTTTGTACAGCGGTTTATCCATATACTTCATGGGATGCTTCTTGGATACATATCGGCTTTGAAAATGGCTCAACAGCTGTTGCCGGCGCTGAGTCTATGTACAAAGCATTGAAAAATAAAGGCCGTCTAAAGCAGCCTGATAGAAATCCAAAATTTGTCTCTTTTGCGGGTGACGGTGCATCGTATGACATCGGTTTCCAGTGGATTTCCGGCTGTATGGAACGCGGTCACAATATGATGCATATCGTTCTTGATAACGAAGTGTATGCAAATACAGGTGGGCAGCGTTCAAGCTCGACACCAATCGGTTCAAGTGCTACTACTTCCCCAGAAGGTCGTAAAAGCTACGGAGAGAAAAAAAATAAGAAAGATATGATTTCTATTATGGCGGCTCACCATATTCCATACGCTGCACAAGTTGCTCCAAATAAATGGAAAGACATGGTCAAAAAAATTCAACACGGTTTTTCAGTGGATGGACCGGTATTTATTAATGCTGTTTCTCCATGTACGACTGAGTGGAAATTTGACCCAAAAGACACGATGCACTTAGCAGATTTGGCGACAGATTCATTAGTATTTCCTCTTTATGAGATTATTGATGGACATGAGTTAAATATTACTTACAGACCTAAAGATGTAGTTCCTGTTGAAGAGTATTTAGCAGCGCAGGGTCGTTTCAAGCACCTCTTTAAAGATGAGTATAAATACTTAATTAAAGAGTGGCAAGAGCGCGTAGATGCAAACTGGGCATATCTAAACCGCCGAGAAGAAGCTCGCGTTTAAAAAGTTCTATCTTCACTATATCTTGCACCTAACTAAGACACTCGGCGTACTAGAGTACGCATTCGGCCTTAGTTAGGCACAATCTACAGCAAATCTAAAATTTTTTTGATTTGCTTTTTTTTCACATGTGCCCGAGCGTAGCGACAAATACCCTTGGGGTGCCACAATCCCAAACCTAACTTCTCTCTTTCAACCTACATAAATCAAAAAAAGATAAAATACCTCAATTAATCAAAAGGATTTCACATGCCATTATTAGATAGTTTTACAGTTGACCACACAATCATGCCGGCTCCTGCAGTACGCAAAGCGAAGAGCATGAAGACTCCAAAAGGGGATGATATTACGGTTTTTGATTTGAGATTTGTGAAGCCGAATCAAGAGATTTTATCACAAGAGGGCATTCATACATTGGAACACCTTTTTGCAGGATTTATGAGAGACCATCTAAACTCTAAAGTAACAGAAATTATTGATTTGTCCCCAATGGGTTGTCGCACAGGTTTTTACATGAGCGTAATCGGTAATCCTAGCGAAGAGTTAGTTGTTGACGCTTGGGAAGCTTCTATGAAAGATATTCTTAATGTGAAAGAGCAAAAGGATATTCCGGAGTTAAATATTTACCAGTGCGGAACCTATAAAATGCATTCGCTCGAAGATGCAAAAGCAATCGCAGCAGCAGTTCTTCGCAAAGATATTGACATTATGGATAATGAAGCACTGAAACTTGACCTCTCAAGGGTAGAATAGAGATGTATATACTACTTGCTATGGATAGTGACAATGGCGAAGAAGCCTCACTGGTAAAAATAGAGGATGTAAAAGTTTGGACACAGCTTTTGATAGAAGAGGGTGAGCTGATTGAGGTAAACCACTCGAGCGAGCAGAGAGGATTTGAGAAATTCAGCGACGCAGTAGTTGTTATAAGCGACAACGAATATGTTTGGCCTTTTATGGAGCTAGGATTGATGGTTTTGGTTGCCCATACACAAAGAAGTATAGATGATATTGTCGAAGCCTATCTCTTCAAAGAGCTTCATGATTTGGCATACTAAAAGTTATGTCAGATTTAAAACAGTTTTTGCAGCTTTTTCACCCCTATCCTGGAAATAAATATCTGCAAATTACAACTCAACCGGATGAGACAACAACAGCACTTTATGAGATACTCAAAGGCGTGAATGGCGGACTCTCTCTGGCAATCTATGATGAGCAAAGTTACTCATCACAATTTCCAGATGCTAAGATTCAGTGCTTACGAAGTCTTCAAGACCCATTCCGTGCAATTCCAAGAGAGTTTGACATGGTAATTTTTAAAGATATATTTCACTTACATGAAAATAAACAGATGATTCTGAAAATTGCCTATACAACTCTCGCAAATACCGCACATATTATCATCATGGAGAAGAAAGGGATTATGGATATCGAAGCTATAAAGTGCATGCTGGAAGATTATGAGTTTCGTGCATCTAATGTTATTGATGTTTTAGAGGGTTATGATTTGATCATGGCAAAGAAGATGCATATGTGGGGAAATGGACTCTGATGTTTGACGATGAATTGCATACAATGACCCTAAGCGAGGATGGAAGTTTTACAGCCTATTCTAAAGAGTATAACGAGCATTACCACTCTACGAAAGACGGAGCCTTACATGAGTCGCTTGTAAAACATGTTATCCCGGCTTTTAAAATCATGCAGCATAAAGATGAGATAAACATTTTAGATATTTGCTACGGCTTGGGTTTTAACACTTTGGCTACACTTTACTACTGTAAACAAAACAATATAAATTCCAAAATAAATATCTATTCTCCAGAACTCGATACTACACTTGTTGAATCACTTAAGAATTTTACTTATCCAAAAGAGTTTGAGGAGTTTAGAGATATTATTTTAGGACTTTGTGAAAATGGAGTCTATGATGAAAGTTCTTGGCATGTAGAAATTTTTTTGGGTGATGCAAGAGAGTATATCAAGAAATTTCCACATGTGATGTTCGACATAGTCTATCAAGATGCTTTCTCTCCAACTGCAAACCCTATTCTATGGACACAAGAGTATTTTAGTGATATTAAAAATATAATGAAATGCGACGGAGTGCTTACAACTTACTCTACAGCCCTTGTAACAAGATTGGCACTGCATGAGAATGGTTTTAAGATTTACATAAACAGCGGCAAAGATTTTAGAGATGCAACAATCGCATCTCTGAGTGAGCTAGATGCATTTGGGAAAGCTGTGGATATGGAACATAAGATAGCCTGCAATCCAGATGCAAAGCCCTTGCGAGATTAGTTTATAACTTCTAAAAACTCTTCTCCATACTGCTCAAATTTCTTCTCTCCAACCCCGTTTACTTCAAGCATGGAGACTTTATCATGCGGTTTGTCCGAGGCCAAATGTTTGAGTGTTTTGTCTGAAAAAATCAGATATGCAGGAATCCCAAGCTCTCTTGCCATCTCAGCGCGTTTGGCACGAAGGGACTCAAAGAGTGTATCATCGTAACTAAAATCTTCCGCTCTTTTTACAACTTTTTCTTTAGAAGAGACCTCAAGTCTTGAGGATTTTATTTCCACTGTTTTTTGTCCTTTGAGTATCTCGATGGCGCTCTCTGTGAGTTTCAAAACACTAAATTCGCCCATGCCTAAGACCTTCAGTTCGATAAGTCTTTCCAAAATTACAAACCAAACTTTTTTAGTAATATGCCCTCCAATGTTGTAAACAGAGAGTTTATCTGCACCGTTTGCTAAAATTTTCTGCTCTTTCGAACCTCGTAAAACATCGACTATGTAGTTCTTTCCAAAGCCTTGTTGTGTCTTATAAATCGCACTCAAAATCATTTGCGACTCTTTTGTAATATCTTGTCGTTTCGCATCTGATTGAAGACAGTTGTCACATCTGTTTACACATGCATCAAGAGAATCATCAAAATACTCTGCCAACTGCTTATGAAAACATATCTCACTCGTTGAAAACTTATAAATCCCATCTATTTTACCATCCAGATGCTGTTTATATTCGCTCTCAGGAAGCTCCTCTAAAAACCGTTTTTGTAAAATCATATCAGAGGCATTAAAAAGAAGGAGTGTTTCGCTATCTTCACCGTCTCGCCCAGCGCGTCCTATCTCTTGGTAAAAATTTTCTTGTGATTTTGGAAGCGACATGTGGACGACAAAACGGATGTCGCTCTTGTCAATTCCCATTCCAAAAGCGATGGTTGCAACCATAATGTTTACTTTGTCATTAACAAAAATTTTAAAATTCTGCTCTCGCACATGGTTTGGAAGCCCTGCATGGTACGCCAACGAACTAAACCCTTTCATGTTGAGAAATGCACTTAGCTCCTCCGCCTTTTTTCTTGAACTCACATAGATAATTCCGCTCTCGTTTTTATGACGGTTTAAGAAGATTTGCAGCTGTGCATGCCCGTTTGCGATGCGTCGTTCAGCCGAGATGAAGATGTTCTTGCGAAATATTTTTCCCTTTAAAACCAGAGGATTCTCTAGTCGAAGTTCTCTTACAATGTCATCTGTTACATGGTTGGTTGAAGTTGCGGTAAATGCACAAACTCCGACATGCGGAAAGTTGGCCTTTAGGTTTCCCAATGCTCTGTAATCATCCCTAAATTCATGCCCCCACTGTGAAATACAGTGTGCTTCATCGACGACAAAAAAGTTGATATTAAGTGTTCTTAAAAGATTGACAGTTGAGTCGGTATTGAGCCTCTCAGGTGAGAGATAGAGAAACTTCAGCTCCCCGTTTTGTGCCTTTGCAATTATCTCCTCCACATCTTCGCGAGATTGTGCAGAGGAGATCATATCGGCACTTATCTTTTGCGCTTTTAAAGCTCTTACTTGGTCTTGCATGAGCGCAATAAGCGGAGAGATAACGATGCTGATTCCCTCTTTTATAAGTGTTGGAAGTTGATACACAAGTGATTTTCCACCGCCTGTCGGCAAAATCATAAGCAAATCTCGATTGGCTAAAATAGCGTCCACACCCTCTTCTTGCAGGACTCTAAAGTCGTTATGACCAAAGACATCTTTTAAAACTTTATGCTTCAACTTAAAATTGTGCAGTCATAGAATCGACTTCGCTCCAAGATAGAGTTTGGTTGTGTGAACTGCTTTTGTTTTGATGATTAATTATGTGCGAGAGGTATCTTGCAAACATATCCGTCTCAATATTTACTTTTGAACCCTTGCGGTAATTCTTAAAAAGCGTCTCTCTCATAGTGTGCGGAATGATTGTAAGTCTAAAACTGCTTTCTGCAACATCATTTACCGTCAGGCTCACTCCATCCACAGTTATCGAGCCTTTTGGCACAATGAAGGCTATAAATTTTTTATCGACCTCTACAAAAACATCAAATGAGTTGCCATTGTTTTTAATCTCTGTTATAGTTCCGACCGTGTCCACATGACCTTGAACCACATGCCCCTCAAATCTATCGCCCATCATCATGGCAGGTTCGATATGCACTTCGTTTTTATAGTTCTCTATCGCTAAAAGCTTTTGAGATTCTGGTGAGAGTTCTACGCTAAAACCATCGCTAAAAACATGTATTACAGTTAAGCATGCACCGTTAATAGCGATACTGTCGCCGAGTTTTGCTTTGTGTTTAGCACGAATACTCAGAGTGCTTCCGGAAAAACTCTTGACATGTGCAATCTCTCTAATTAATCCAGTAAAAATGATAACTCCTTTATTTCTGATATTTCTGACTCGAAAGAGGCTAGCTTAAGTGCCATAGCGGCTAGCGCAGCTAAGCGGGACTTGTTCCGATTAGCGTTTAAAAAACTAGAAGACAATTTTGCCATCTTCTTGCAAATTTTTTATAATCTCTTTGGCTTTTAGATGCCCTTTATATGCGGCTTTTCTGCAGTACTCTAATGCCATGTCATTGTTCATTTCACAGCCGATGCCTTGGTCGTACAGCAGGCCTAAATTGTAAAGTCCTTCAGCAAGTTCGCCCTCGGCAGCGCGAGAGAAGCAGATAAAACATTTTGCATCGTTTTGCTCTACTCCATGCCCCTCTTTGTAAAGAACACCGAGATTATTGAAGCACTCAAGATTTCCTCTTTTTGCTCCCTCTTCGTACCAAAAAGCGGCTTCGCTAAAGTTTTGCAAACATCCAACTCCATGTTCGAGCATGAGTGCAACTTCATACATGGCAGGTAAAACTTCACGGATAGCCGCTTCCATGTGGAGTTCATATGCCTTGAATTGGCTGTGAGCAACACCGCTCAAACCGTTTGCATAAAGAATTGCCAAGTTGTAGAGCGCGTAGGGCTGAAAAGCTTCGGCTGCTTTTGTGTAAAGTTCTACAACTTTTTGCTCATCTCTTTCACACCCTTGAGCGTTTTGATACATGTAGCCAAGTGAAGTTTGTGCATCCGCATGGCCTTCATCTGCTAATTTTGAGTATATCTCAAGGGCAGTTTTAAAATTACCCGTATTGTAAGCGTCGTGTGCTTTTTGTATCATTATTGCTCGTTTTCTGTTCTTATAGGCTGTCTATAAGTGGTTTTATTTGATTTTCGTGAAGCTTTTGCATTTCTAATCTGTTCCAGCAGATTTTCTTTAATACTTAGGTGATTTTCTCTGATTTTATGCTCATCGCTTCCGTCAATCTCTTCATCATACTCTAAAACTTCGGGAACATAATTTTTCAAGAAATCTTCTGAATATATCGGTGCAGTTCTCTGTTTTGTCGCGGCAATCGGAGTCTCTAATTTCTCTGTTTTAATTTTTTGAGTCTCTCTTGGATAAGAGGCATCTACTCTTGCATCATACTCCAAAACTTCAGGAATATAATCTTTAAATAACTCTTTTGCTGAAATTTTTTTATCCTCTGACATCTTGAAAACCTTGATTTATTTTGTATATTTTAGGCAAACTATACTTAAAAATGATAAAATCCGCTTTAAACAAAATCCTGATATGGAAAATATAAATGAATTATGATGTAATTGTTGTCGGTGGCGGACATGCGGGCGTAGAAGCTGCACTCTCTGCTGCAAGAATGGGCAACAGAACTTTAATGGTCTCAATGCTCGCAGAAAATGTCGGAGCAACTAGCTGTAATCCTGCTGTGGGCGGTCTTGCAAAAGGACATTTGGTGCGTGAGCTTGATGCTCTTGGCGGAGAGATGGGGATTATAACTGACCAAGCAGGTATCCAGTTTCGCATTCTCAACCAGACAAAAGGTCCGGCAGTGCGTGGAAGCCGTGCACAGATAGACATGGACAAATATCGTGTCATCGCTAGAAATACAGTTTTGACAACTCCGAACTTAGACTTAGTACAAGAGATGGTTGAGAGTTTGATTGTAGAAGATGGCGTAGTTATGGGTGTGAAAACCAATCTCTTAAACGAGTACGGTGCAAAAAAAGTCGTCATTACAACCGGAACATTTTTAAGAGGCGTTATACACATCGGCGAGATAAAGCAGGTGGGCGGTCGCTTTGGAGAGCAGAGCAGTGAGGGCTTGAGTGCATCACTCTTGGCATGCGGACTTGAAATGGGAAGGCTGAAAACCGGCACATGTGCAAGGATTGACAGTTCGTCCATTGATTTTTCGGTGATGGAGGAGCAGGACGGCGACGCGCTTCCAACGCCTTTTAGTTTCAGAACAGACCGTGAAATATTTAGACAAACAAAAAAACAGCTCCCATGTTTCATCGCTTACACAAACGAAGAGACGCATAACATTATAGAGAGTAATTTTTACAGAGCGCCGCTTTTTACAGGACAAATAGAGGGAACAGGACCGAGATACTGTCCGAGTATTGAGGACAAAGTAAACCGTTTTCGTGACAAAGATAGACATCATCTCTTTATTGAGCCGCAAACCATGGAGAACACGGAGTGCTACATAAACGGCATGAGTACATCGCTTCCGCCTGAGGTGCAACAGCAGATGATTCACTCCGTAAGAGGTCTTGAGAATGCCAAAATTGTTCGTTATGGATATGCGATAGAGTATGATTTTGTAGATCCTAGAGAGTTGAAACATACTTTGGAGACTAAAAAAATCAAGGGTCTCTACTTAGCCGGACAGATAAACGGCACAACAGGTTACGAAGAGGCAGCAGCTCAAGGTTTGATGGCAGGCATAAACGCTTCTTTGTCAATTCAGGAAAAAGAGCCTCTTGTTTTAAGAAGGGATGAAGCTTACATCGGTGTTTTGATAGATGATTTGGTAACAAAAGGAACAAAAGAGCCTTACCGAATGTTTACCTCTCGTGCAGAGTACAGATTGCTATTGCGAGAAGAGTCAGCCGATACAAGGTTGAGCGGTTACGGGCATGAATTAGGGCTGATAAGCGATGAAGTATATGCAAAAGTTGTACTGAAAAATCTGCAAATAAAAGAGGGTGCACTAGCACTGGAAGAGACCAAATTCACTCCAAACAAAGAGGTTATTGCCTTTTTAGAGAGTATGGATGAACAGCCAATCAAAGATATTTCAACCGCTCAGCAGTTAGTGGCACGAAAAACGTTTGATGTAGAAAAGATGCTAAAACTTATGCCGGAGTTTGAGAAGTATGATGCATATATACAAGATGAAATTTTAGTAGAGGGAAAATACGCCCGTTATATTGATAAGCAGAGTGAAGAGATAGATAGAATGAAGAAGTATCTTAAAGTTGAGATACCGCAAGATTTTAACTTTAAAGGTGTAAGCGGACTTTCAAAAGAGATAGTTGAAAAACTAGAAAAATTCAACCCGCCGACTCTACAATCTGCGATGAATATCAGCGGAATTACTCCTGCAGCAATTGAGATTCTGCATATTTATATAAGAATCGCAGCTAGAAAATTATAATAGAACTGGTACACGGAGGCTATTTACCCTCAAGGGGTGCCTTCTCCTCGCCCTGCTCACAGCACATGTGGAAATAAAATAAAGGAAGAGAATGCAAATTTATTACTATGTACACACCGGTCACCGCATAGGTCTAGACAGATTTAGACGAGCAGCGGCTATAATCAACTCTCTCGGAGATGTTGATATTACGCTTCTATGTTCTGATTTTAGAATCGCTCAGGTTGCAAAAGATTTTGGAATAAAAAATAGCGTCGGAATAGATGTTGTAAGAAATATTCCACAAATTGCAAAATTTGGAGATAAACTCATCTTTGATTCAGAAGAAGCCAACCCGATTATGCAGGGTGACATGAGAAGATATTTTTCTACATTTATCAGAGTAAGTGACAATAGAAATGATATAAAAGAGGAGAATGAGTTTTTAATCTCTCCCTATCTCAGTGGTGATGGAATCTGCAACGCTTACGCAATCAGTGACACTTTTTTTGAAGAGAGTGAGAAAACAATAAAAATATCCTACTTCTTTGGTGATGATGATTATGAGAAGGATTTAGAGAAGAATTTATCTTTTATTGAAGGACTAAGTGCTGATTTGCAGCTCGGATTTTACTACTTTTTAGATTATGAAGAGAGCCTAAAAAAGAGATTTTCAAAGTATCATGAATTTGAAGCGTATGAAGAGATGATAAAAAAATCAGAAATTTTGCTCACAGCTTCACCGCAAGCAGTTTTAGAGAGCTTGGCATGCGGAGGCAAACCTATCTATTTTCAAAGGGAAGATTACAGCACGAATTTTAATGAATTATTTAAAAATCTTAATGTTCCGGTCGTTGAAAATCTTGATGTAAATCAACTATCACAAGTTTTACAAACAATAAGTAAACAAAACTATGTAAAACCTACACAGTATGGGGAAAAAATAGCAAATTTTATAAAAGAAACCTTAATTTTATAATTAATTAAAAGTAATTTAGTATATAATCAGCCTTTAAAATTCACAATAAAGTGAGCATACATGATAAATGAGAGCCGTAGAGGTTTTATGGGTAAAGCATTTGGTGCTGTTGCAGCAGTGGGTGCTGTAGCTTCGTTGGTTGCTATGAAGAAGTCTTGGGATCCACTTCCAAGCGTTATGGCAGCCGGTTTCACAACAGTAGATTTGAGTAAATTTACCGGTAATAAACTAGAAATTGTAAAGTGGCAGGGTAAGCCAATTTTTATACTTAAAATGGCGGCAGATATGCCGGCAGTAGAAAAAAGAAGCGTAAAAGTCGGGGATAACTACTATTCGGTGATGATTGGTTTATGTACGCACCTAGGCTGTATTCCGGCTTATAGAGATACAACGCATGACTTCAAGTGTGCATGTCACGGTGGAGAGTTTTCAGCTGCCGGTGTTCATAAATTTGGTCCTCCTCCTCGTCCGTTAGATATTCCTCCATTTACAATTAAAGATGGAAATACAATTGTTTTGGGTGAAGCCGGTGCAGAATATAAAGCGTTGATAGCTAGTCTTTCAACTGACATTAACAAAGCGTAAGGGAGCAGAGTATGGCAGAATTTGAAAAAGCTAACTCTATTGGTGAGTGGTTTGACCAGAGATTAAATGTTAAAGCTTTTACAAAAGTGATGATGACGGAGTATTGGATTCCTAAAGAAATCAACTTTTTATGGGCTATGGGTGCATTGTTGGTAATGCTGTTTAAGTTATTAATAATTACAGGTATTTTTTTACTTATGTACTACAAGCCAGATGTAAATATGGCTTTTGACAGTGTAAACTACACTATTATGCAAGAAGTCGGTTATGGCTGGTTGTTTAGAAATATTCACGGTGTTGGTGCATCTGTTGTCTTCTTGATTATCTATATCCACATGTTTACGGCTATCTACTACGGTTCATACAAAAAAGGTCGTGAGATGATTTGGCTATCGGGAATGCTACTTTTTGTACTTTTCTCAGCTGAAGGTTTCTCAGGTTATATGCTTCCATGGGGTCAAATGTCTTATTGGGCAGCGTATGTTATTACTGAAATTTTTGGTGGTATCCCTTTTATAGGCGGCGATCTCGTTGTTTGGATTCGCGGTAACTTCTATGTTGCGGATGCAACGCTTACTCGTTTCTTTATGTTACATGTACTTTTAATTCCTGTGGTACTTATCGGTGCGATAGCATTTCACTTCTATACACTTCGTTTTCCACATGTTAACAATGAAGAGGGTGAATTCTTTGACTACAAAAAAGAGAGTGAAAAATATTTAGCAGGCGATAAAGCAAACTCTAAAGTTATAGCTTTCTGGCCAGACTTTTTATCTAAAGATTTTATGGTTATTGCTATATTTATGGTTTTCTTCTTTTATCTAGTGTTTTACAATAACGGTTTTGCTATGGATCCTGTAAACTTTGACAAAGCAGACGGTATGAAAACTCCGGCTCACATCTATCCTGAGTGGTATTTCTTATGGTCTTATGAGGTTCTTCGTGGTTTCTTCTTTGAAATCGGCGGTGTTTCCGGTAAAGATTTAGGTCTTATGGCATTTGGTTTTGCTCAGGGTATATTCCTAGTGTTGCCATGGTTGGATAGATCTCCGATGGTAAAACCTGCAAATCAAAGACCTGTGTTTAAATACTGGTTCTGGTTATTAATGGCCGACCTGTTTGTTCTTACAATTTTTGGTAAGTTGCCGCCGACCGGTATTAATGCATATGTTGGTTTCTTTGCATCAATTACATTCTTAGGATTGTTTATTTCATTGCCATTCCTAACTAAAATCGAAGCTAAAATTGTAGGGGGTAAATAATGTTTGCTTTATATGTAGGTCTAGCAGTAGCAATACTGTTAATAGTATTAAACATTGTTCTTAAAAAGCTCTCTTTTGTTCCTAAAGAGGCTAGAATACTCTCTATTATAGTTGTTCTTGTAGGATACATTTACTGGGGATTTGAGCCATTCGCTCACCATGAAATGCATCCACATGTAGAAGATGCTTCTTACGCATTTGATGGTAAGCAAGATATTGAGATGTTAGAAGCTGCTAAAATAGACGCAACAGCAACGAAGGCATTTTGGGCCTCAGTTGCTAAAATTGCTGAGCACAAAGGAAATGCAGTTGCCGGTAAAGAGTTAGTTGCCGCTAACTGTACTGCTTGTCACTCTATGAAAAGTGAAGGATTCCCTCAACTTATGAGTGATGCTGATGCTGCTGCATCGTATGGTGTAACTCCTCCCGATTTGTCAATTGCCGGAAGAGTGTATGATAGAAACTATCTTATAGCATTTATATCAAACCCTGTAAAAGCTATGCACATAGAACATAAATACCCAGTTGGCGGAGACAAAGTTTTCCCTATGCCGTCATCTGATTTTATGCAGCCGCAAGAGATTGCTGATATGGTTGCATACCTGTCTGATGCGGCATCTAAAGTTCCTGCTCCTAAAGTAAAAGAGGGAGCAACTGAGTTTGAAATTTCAAAAGCTGCAAATAAAGAAGTTTTCGAAACAGCTTGTGTCCGTTGTCATTCTATGAATTATGCAGGCATTCAAGCTAAAACTACGGCAGAAGCTATGAGTAAATATATTGGTGCAACACCTCCTGATTTATCTCAGTATATCAGAAGTCGTGGTGACCATTATTTACACAACTTTATCAATGATCCACAGAGAAAACTGTCAGGAACCGGTATGCCTCGTGTTGGTTTAAATGAAAAAGCTCAAACACAAGTTGTAGAATACATGACTCAAATTGGAGATAGCAAAAAAGATGAAAGAGAAGCTCTAGGACCAAAAGTTCTAATCTACTTAACAATCTTAGCAATCTTTGCTCTATTATGGAAACAAAAAATCTGGAGAGATTTACACTAAATCTCTTTAGACCTCTCATTCCCATCATTCTCGATGGGAATGCATGTAAAACTCTTAATCCCCTTCAAAAAATTTCACACTCCTAAATTATTTCATCTCACCCGTGAATAAGATGTAATTTTTTTATTTAAAAAATTCTGACGCTTAAAAAAGCTATTAAACACCGCCTGAATAGCACAAAACAGGAGCGATTAATTCATAAAATAATCTTATATGAGTAGATAGTAAACAAATTGTAAATATACATTCCACTTTAAACTTAGATTAAATTTTCTCAATATATAATGGGAGCGTTCAAATGCATCTCGTAATTAAGTTATGGTAAGTGGAATGGCTTTTGCTGTTTCTTTACTGTCACTTTTTACAGTGGTGTAAAAAACAAAACAGGAGAAAATGAATGAAAAAAATTATAGTTTCTTTAACGGCAGCGTCGTTAATCGTGGCATCAGCAGTGGCTGCTGATAAGGGTATTGATATTGTAACGACTGGTCAAACAGCTCTTTACTACCAAACAGTAGGCACAAATGCTACTGGTGCTGCAGATCTTCTTGATCAAAAAGCGTCACAAGCTAATGTTGGTGTGCAACTAAACTTAGATGCAGATCTTAAAAATGATTTCACATTTGGTTCTCAACTTACATACTTAGGTACTACAGGTTTAGAGAAAAATCTTGTTGCTAACACTATGCAAAATGTTGGTACAGCAGTAAGTACAGCAAGCATTGCTGACGAAATCGCTTTGACACAAATTTATATTGCTAAAAAAATTGCTAATACAACAGTAAAAATTGGTCGTCAAGAACTTCCAATGGCACTTTCACCTTTAGCGTTCTCTGAAGATTGGAATGTATTTAAAAACACTTTTGAAGCAGCTTTAGTTGTAAATAGTGACATTCCAAACACAACTTTAGTCGGTGCTTATGTTGGTAAAAGTAACAAGCATGCTGATTTAACTAATTTTACTGATACTTCGGCAAGAAGTGAAGCTGGAGCTGCAACAATAGCTGGTACGGCATATATGCTTACTGCTCAAAACAAATCACTTCCAATGAGTACTATTACTGCTTCTTACTATAGTATGGCAAATATTGGTGCAAATTTAGTTGCTGGTAGTGATATCGGTGCTAACGCAATTTGGGCTGATGTAGCTGTAGCTGATAAATCTTTACCAATGGGTCTTGCTTTAGGACTTCAAGCTGGTCAAATTACTCCAGACAGTACATTAGGTGCGGTTGCACTTGCTGATACAACAGCAATGGGTATCAAAGCTAGCATAGTCCCAGCTTCTGCGCTTACTTTAACTGCAGCATTCACATCAGTAAGTGGCGATGATGCTAAAGTAAATGTAGCTGTTAAAAACGTTGGAACAGGTGTTAAAACACCACTTTATACTCAAATGGTTCTAAACCAAGATGCTATCGCTCTTGATGCTAACACATTTATGTTAAAAGGTGTTTACAGCCTTGGTACACTTGGTGCTGTTATTGCTCAAGGTACTTCAACAACTGCCGGTAAATCTAACTTAAATAATAGAGTAGCTGGTGTTGAAAATGATTGTACTGATTTAGAACTTCTTTATACAGTAAAAGCTGCCGGTGTTGATTACCTAGCTGGTTTCATTAACCAATCATTCAGTGAAAAAACTGCTGCAAACATGGATTCATTAAATGCAGTTCGTGTATGGGCTCGTTATAACTTCTAATTAAGAACTTTTCTTAATAACCGAGATAACAACTTATAGACTCGTTTCACCTCTTCTGAGGTGAAACACTTACTTACTCCCCCACCAAAAATCTATTAATTTAACTTCTAAAAATAATTAAAATTCTTTCCACAAGAAATTTTAAATAATTAAAATCAAATTGCTTTATGATATAATCCAGCTCAAATCAAAATAGAGAGAATCCATGAAAAACATTAAAATAATCATAGTAGCAGCCGTCTTACTCCTACTTGCTGCATGTGGAAATAAAACTCCATACTCGGCACAAAAACCAATTGAAAATGCAGCTTTGGTATATGTATATGCCGACTCGGACGTGGGTTCTGGGGAGGGCATGAATAGTGCCTATTTTAACATCCGTATAAACAACAAAAGATATTTACAAAGAATTAGAAGTGGCGAATATATGGCATTTGACCTCAAACCTGAGACAATGAGCATTTCAGCAACAAGAGCACAAATAGAAGAAAAGGTTGTTCAATTAGATTTGAAAGCAGGACAAATCTACTATCTAAAAATCAAAGATAATTTAGATGGCGGAAAATTTGAGTTTGAGCAGATTAGCGAAGAAGTAGCTGCAAAAGAGATAGTAAAAACAGGACTAGCAGGTTCATCAGAAGAGAATAGAAATAATATTATAACTGAGTTTGTAAATTCAAAAGAAGATAAGAAAGAGGATACAAGCGCGAAAATAGAACCGACAACAACAGTTCAGCCTAGTGCATATACAAATTCAGCATCAAAGTCCGATGAGATTGAAAAGGCGCATATACTTAAGGAGAAGGGCATATTAAGTGAAGAAGAGTTTAAAGCTCTGAAAACAGAGATATTGGCTAAATAACTGCTATCTATTCCATATGCTGTTTGCATGTGGAAAACTCAACCATCAATTCCAAAACTATCTGATTCATATCAATCTTTTTTTAGCTCCAATTGCTATAATACAAATATATAAAGCATAGGAAAATAAATGCTAATAGATAGTTACAACAGGGTTGTTGATTATTTGAGAATCTCTGTTACAGAGAGATGTAATTTCAGATGTCAATACTGCATGCCGGAAAAACCTTTTTCGTGGGTTCCAAAAGAGAATCTGCTTACATTTGAAGAGTTGTTTGAATTTGTGAAAATTGCAATAGATGAGGGTGTAAAAAAAATCCGTATTACGGGTGGAGAACCGCTTTTGCGCGAAGATTTAGATAAATTTATAAAGATGATTTATGACTATGAACCGACTATTGATTTAGCGATGACTTCGAACGCTTACCTGCTAAAAGGAACAGCACAAAAACTTATAGACGCAGGATTAAAACGCATAAATGTCAGTATTGATACTTTAAAACCAGAGATTGCTTTAGAAATCGCACAAAAAGATGTTCTTAAAAATGTCCTTGAGGGAGTGGATGAGGCACTCAAAGTCGGTTTAAAAGTAAAAGTAAATATGGTTCCTATGAAAAGTATAAATGCAGATGAAATCATTGATGTTTTGGAGTACTGTAAAGCTAGAAATATGAGCATAAGATTTATAGAGTATATGGAAAATAGCTTTGCGAAGAAAGAGATAAAGGGTTTAAAATCGAATGAACTCTTGGCTATTTTGAAAGAAAAATATGAGTTTGAAGATGAGGGATTTGATGGCGCATCACCCTCTCATTACTACAAGATGAAAGATGGCTACAGATTTGGAATAATAGAGCCTTATGAAGATGATTTTTGCAAAAAATGTAACCGCATTCGACTAACCGCCGAGGGACAGCTCATACCTTGTCTCTACTTTGATGAGGCAATGAGTATTAGAGAGTCGATAAAAAGAGGCGATATAAAAGGTGCAGCTTTAGTATTGAAAGAAGTTGTACGAACAAAACCGGAAAAAAATCGTTGGGGCGGAGAAGATGCAGAAGTTTCAAAAAGAGCTTTTTATGAGACGGGTGGGTGAGATTTGCTATATTTAGTTGAACATTTTTACTCAATCCAAGGCGAGGGAAAATACACGGGAACGCCGTCTCTTTTCTTTCGCTTTGGCGGCTGCAATATGCGTTGTGAGGGTTTTGGATGCGTAGAAATTGCTCCCGATGGAAGTGAGGTTTTGGGTTGTGATACTGTTTATGCAGTCAACAGAGAACACTTCTCAAAAAACTGGATTCCGATAAAAAATGCAACAGAACTTTTAAATATTTTAAATCTCTATGAGCTGCCTCGACATGTGGATATCGTTTTAACAGGTGGAGAGCCGCTGATTTATGCCAACGATGAGATTTTTGTAGAGTTTTTAACTGCACTTCACAAAAATGGACATCAGGTGACTTTTGAGACAAATGGCTCTATTGCTATTGATTTTGAAAAATTCCCGATTTATAAAAAGTTTATTTATGCACTCTCTATAAAACTTTCAAACTCGGATGAGCTATTGAGTAAAAGAATAAAAGGCGATGTAATCTACAGTATTGGAAGCAGTGCAAAAGAAGCTTTTTTTAAATTCAGCATTGATGCAGATTCAATAGATTTAGGGTTAGAAGAAGAAATGTCAAGTATAATTATGCACTCTCCAAAAACAAAAGTTTACTGCATGCCACTAGGTGGAAACAGAGCTGAAGTGGAAGCCAATACAGAGCCTTTGGTAGAGTTTTGTAAAGCTAAAGGTTATAACTTTAGTGATAGGCTTCATATACGGATTTGGAATCAGAATAAGGGAGTTTAGGGGTACACGATGATTATTAGAAAGCTATTTAAATTTGAAAATGCACATATTGTGAGAGGATGTTCAACCGTTCGTTGCAGAAGTTCGATACATGGACACTCTTATAAGGTTGAACTTCTTTTTGAATCAAACTTTTTAGATAACGGGCAGATGGTTTACGACTTTGGATTAATGAAGCAGAATATGAAAACTATTGTTGATAGTTTTGACCATTCTATAGCTATGTGGGATGCTGATGAGAAAGAGTACATAAAAGATATGCAAAAACACTCTCTTCGATGGGTTTTGCTCCCGGTTTCACCTTCTGCTGAGCAATTTTCCCGCATCTTTTTTGCGATGATAGACAGACTTTTACAATTGACCAGCAGTGTTAATGGAGAAAGAGATGTTAAACTTCACAGCGTAATAGTTCATGAAACGGAAACAGGTTACGCTCAATCCTTCGCTAATGATGCCTACTCGAAAGATATGGGCTATATAGATTTGGAAAAAATAATCTTCTCAAGCCAAATAATGACAGAGTGGAGCGATAAAAGAATGTGGGAAAAGATAAAAAGAGGAGAGAAGTTTGTTAACCCTACAGATGTTTAAAACCTTATGAAAAATATCTATTTTGGAATCGATGGCTTGCCTTCATAGAGTGAACTCATATACGAAAGCCAAGGCATCGGTTCCTATTAAGCATAAGTAACCAAGCTGATTCTCTCTTGACTTCTAAAACTAAACCTAGTGGGGATTATTTTTACACTGCTCTCACCTGCTAAGAACGTACATGTTTCATTGACCATGATATAGCAGTTAGAAATAGCTAGCGGCGAAACCATTCCAGGGGCAAATTTTTCACATGGCTTGAAAAACTCTCCATCAAAATAACCTGGAATAAGCGTTCTTGTACCTGCTCTTACTCTATAATCTTCTTTCATTTTTGCAGTTATTACATTAAGGTACTTGCTGCTCTCGCCGCTAAGCGCTGCAATTATACTTTGCCCAAAAAGTTCAAAGTTGAGTGCGGCTGCGAGTGGATTTCCCGGAAGATTTAAAACGAGGGTATTTCCAACACGACCAAATGTTGTAGGTTTTCCCGGTTTGATTTCAATTTTATCAAAAAAGATATCATATCCGAATGCTTTAAAAGCTTCTTTTGTAAAGTCTGCATCACCGACACTTACTCCACCGGAGGTTATGATTAAGTCGGCACTCAAAGCACTTTTTATATGCATTTTTATATCTTCAAGCGTGTCAACCGCCGTACCGATAAAGTCAACTTCGCATCCAAGCTCTTTCGCACGAGAGGTAAATGTTGGAGTATTTGTATTGTAGAGTTGGTGCGGCTCAACGCTCTCAAAATGCATTTTTAGTTCACTTCCAGAAGCAAAAAGAGCAATGCGAGGTTTTTTATGAACTTTTATATGGCTTATTCCCTGTGATGCTAAAAGCGTTATATGGTGTGCATAAAGTCTCTCCCCTGCGGTCAAAATAGTAGTTCCGCATTTGATATCTTCCCCGCAAAGTCGAATGTGCTTTGAGATTACCAAATTATCAGGAAGAGAAATCCCATTTTCACAGACTTTAGTCTCTTCAATTGGAACGATACATTGTGTGCCAAGCGGTATTCTAGCTCCTGTCATGATTTTGATAACATGCCCAGATGTTAATTCATCTTTCGAGTTGTCTCCCGCAAGAATCGTGCTAGAAACTTTTACACATGTACCGGCATCAGCTATTTTTACTGCGTATCCGTCCATGGCAGAGTTGTCAAACGGTGGAAGATTGTGCAAAGCAACTATGTTTTGAGCCAATACAGAGTACAGAGCTTCTTCAATCGGTACTATTCTTGTGGAAACTTTTGTGATATTGTTATAAATAAGTTCTAATGCTTCTTCAACTTTTATAGACATAATTACCTCAGATATAAAAATTTATAGTAAGATTTCACTATGAATGAAATGTATGATATGAGTATTGTAACACACAACATGGGTGTTATGGGAATTTTGGCGGTAATTTTAGTGAATTTGGTAATGCTTTTGGGTGCACAGGATATTCGCAGGTATGCAAAAAGGGTGAGAATCTTTATGCCAATGAGTGCGACTATGATAGCCGTTATCCTTTTTACAGGAATAGTTATGATGGCTGCAAAGCATCTTAATTTTAGTGCAGAAAACATTATTATGATTATCTTTGGAGTCTCTTTAATATTTTTAGAGCTTACTAGATATAAGAAGTTAAAGCATTTAGATATTAGTAAAGAGGATGCTCTTCAAACCTATAAGTCGATAGGGTTGAAAATATTAAATATAGAGTTTTTTGTAACTTTATTAATATCTGCATGGATGCTTATTTGATATATATTTTGCATGATGAAGCCGGTAAATATTCATTCAAAATTGATAGTGAACTTTATAAATATCTGATTAAAGTTCGCCGCCATGAAGTTGGAGACGCTCTCAGTTTTAGAAATAGAGATGAGATAGAAACACTTCATAATTATAAAATAGCAACAATCGACAATAGAAGTTTAGTTGTTGAATTTATCTCTTCATCTGTAAAAGAGACAAAAAGTAAAAAAAGCCTACATGTGGCTTGGTGCATAATAGATACAAAATCCGTGGAGAAAGTTTTGCCCTCACTGTGTGAAATCGGAGTTAAAAAAATCTCTTTTATAGAGTGTGATAGAAGTCAAAGAAATTTTAAACTTGATTTTAAGAGATTTGATAGAATTTTGGAAGCTTCTATGCAGCAGTGCGGAAGAACTTCGTTTATAGAATTTAACACCTATAAAAACTTAAAAGATTTTTTATTCGACTTTCCGCAGACGAAGGTTTTTGACTTTTGCGATAATGTTTTAAAAGATGGTGCTAACTTTGAGACTGTTCTGATTGGTTGTGAGGGCGGTTTTTCTAAATCTGAAAAAGAATTTCTGAGTAAGCAAGAGATTTTTGCATTAGATACACCCATGGTTCTTCGTTCTGAGAGTGCTGTTATGGCTGTTTCTTCTAAGATTTTGTTGTAAATTTTCCTACTTAAGATAAATTTAGATATATTTGGATACACTTGCACCCTTAAAATCCGCACCCATACGGATTTAAAAAATATATAGATGTGCGTACTCAAGACGCGTATCAAAAGGCAAAAAAATGAAAAAAGATCTTCACCCAAAATTAGTAACTTGTACTGTAACATGTGCTTGTGGAAACACTTTTGAGACTAAAAGTCAAAAAGATGAACTTAGAATTGATATCTGTAGTGAGTGTCACCCATTTTTTACAGGTTCTGAGAGAATGGTAGATACAGCCGGTCGTATCGATAAATTCAAAAAACGTTATAACATGGAATAGGCGAAGAGATTTGCTATCTTTAGTTCCTACCCCGATAGGAAATATCGGCGATATATCGCTTAGAGCTATGAACGCTCTTAGCGAAGCCGAAATACTTCTTTGTGAAGACACCCGCGTTACAAAAAAACTCATAAATATCTTAAAAGAGCGATACAATCTTTCTCCTATAGAAAATCAGAAATTTATTTCACTTCACTCACATAATGAAAAAGAGTTTATTGAAGCTTTGGAACCATCATTTTTTGAAAAAAATGTTGTTTATGCAAGCGATGCAGGGATGCCTGGGATAAGTGACCCAGGACAAGCTCTGGTTAGCTACTGCATTGAGAAAAATGTAAAATATGATATCCTCCCAGGTGCAAATGCTGTTTTAACTGCATTCGTAGCAAGTGGGTTCTGTGAAACTAAAATGCTGTTTTTAGGCTTTTTAGACCACAAAGGAGGCTCAAGAAGTGCAGGGCTTCAAGAGGCTCTTTATAATGGATATGCCACTGTTTTATATGAATCACCTCATAGGTTAGAAAAACTTCTTCTTGAGATAGATAAAGAGGATAAAAGCAGGAAAATTTTTTTAGCAAAAGAGCTTACTAAAAAGTTTCAAAAATATTTTAGTGGAACTGCAAAAGAGATTTTAGATAAACTGAGCGGAAATTACAAAGGCGAGTGGGTAGTGGTTATTGAACCGCATGCAACACAATCAAGCGGAGCAATAACTCAAAGTGACATTTTAGAGCTTGATTTGCCAAAAAAAGTTCAAGCAAAACTCATCAGCAAAATTACGGGCGAAAATACAAAAGTTCTATACCAAAGACTTTTGGAATTATAAAAAGAGTGTAAAATACCCTGTAATTCTCGAAAAACTTGTTTTTCGTAGCTTTAGGGGGTTGCAAGGGACAAGATGTCCCTGCCACTAGAACGGACGCGTTCGTTTTAGTGCGTAACATCAGATAAAAAAACAAATCTTAAATATTTTAGGCTAAAATACCACTATGTTAATTTATGCAAAACAACCAATATATTATGTAATTGATAAATATCCAAATAAGGTTAAGACTTTGTACCTTGCAAAGGAACTTGATAAGAAAGAGTACTCTCGACTTATGAAGTTTGGCTTTGAGGTCAAAAGAATTCCACAAGAAGCTGCACAAAAAATGTGTAAGAATGCGAATCATCAAGGTTTTTTGGCTGAAGTTGATGATTATGAACTTCACCCGTTTAGCTCTTTTTTAAACAAAGATTTTATCTTAGTTTTATCCGGTTTAACGGATGTCGGCAATATAGGCGCCATTGTTAGAAGTGCTTATGCCTTAGGGGTTGACGGTATTGTAGTATGTGGAGTTAAGAATCTTAGTATTGAGCCAGTCTTAAGAACGAGTACGGGTGCTCTGTTTGATATGCCATTAGCAGTAGAGCACAACATTTATGATGTTTTGAACGATTTGAAAACATCGGGTTTTAGAATCTACGGCGCTGATATGGGCGGTCAAGATATCAGGGGTGTAGAAATAAAACAAAGAAGAGTTTTGGTTCTAGGCAGTGAGGGAGAGGGACTAACTTCAAGAGTGGTTTCAAAACTAGATGAAGTAGTTAGTATAAAAATGTCACACGAATTTGACTCGTTAAATGTAAGTGTGGCAGGAGCTATTTTAATGGACAGGATGAGAATATGAGCTATGGGCTTGAGCGATTAAAAGAGATAGGTGCTCAAAAAATACATGAGAAAACACACATTTCAAGAGCACATGTGCAGGCTGTTTTACATGAATCTTTTGATGATTTAAATAAAATCCACTTTCTAGGATTTATCTCTATATTGGAAAGAGAGTATGATGTAGATTTGGCTGATTTAAAAGTAAAGGGCTTGGCGTATTTTAATGATTCTAGAAATAAACAAGTTAGCTTTAACAGTGCAGTTTTTTCTCAGAGAAAAAAGAAAAATAGTCACTTGTTTCTCTATACTACTTTAGCCATTTTACTGTTTGGAGCATTTTTTTATTTTGAGTTGACACCATCAATAAATGATAATAATCTAATCCAGCAAATTGATAATAGTGCAATTGAAAATGCTCAAAAAAATATAGAACCCATTGTTGAAAAAAATATTGAGGATAGTAATGAATCTCTCTTGAGTATAGTAGATAATAATTTACAAGAAGTTAACATTACATCAAATATAAATAGCTCGGTTGCTAAAATAGAAACCCCAAAACAAGATATTCAAGAGAGAACTAAGTCATTAAGAGTTATCCCAAAAGTAAAAGTCTGGATGGGATATATTGATATAAAAACAAATCAAAAATATGAAAAAAATCTTGAAAAAGAGATGAATTTAGATATCAATAAAAATTGGTTACTTCTGTTTGGACACGGAAATATAAGTATTGAAGTTGATGGCAAATTAGAAGAGTTTAATTCTACTCAAAACATAAGATTCAAGTATGTTGATGGGAAATTCAGTCAAATTGATCTTGAAGAATTTAAACAATTAAATAAAGATAAAAAATGGTGAAAATACTTTTTATATTTCTGCTCTTTTATACGTTCGTATTAGGGGATGAAATACATCAAGGAGATTCGCTTTTAACACAAAAAATAAAAACATTTATTAAAGAGAGTACTTATCAACAAAATAAAGCGTTTATTGATATAATTTTTTCTCCGAATTCAAATTTTTATGTGCAAAATAGGGTTGATGTAGTAAAAGTTGCTCAAACACTCAAAGATAACGGACTCTTGAATCTTTTTTTTAATAAGCCACAAGAGCTTAAACTTACTTTTAAAACTGCTGCTTCACCCCAATTTTTTGTAAAAATAATGGGTGACTCACTTGGAAATATGGGCTATTATAGATATGTAACGACAGAATCAAATCTTAATAGTTCACAATTTACTTGGAGTATTGTACTGAATTCTGAATATGCGACTGATCCGGTAATATTACAAAAAGAGCTGCATAAGAGTGGCTGTAAAATCACAGATATTCAAAAAAACTCAGCAACCGACTGGGAATATACAATTGATTTGTCAAATGCCAATTTAGCTGTAAACAGTCTCAAAGGCGGCATAGAGTTTGAACTGAAGCGATCACTAAACCCACATTGGCTTGATGTGTCAGCTCTTAAAACTCTTAAGATTACAAGTTCTTCAAAAAACACTTGGTACCCGCATATTGTCTATTATGATGCTTCACTTAATCTTTTAGAGGTAATAAAGCAAGATGAAAAAACTGCAAGTATGACGCTTGAAATACCAAACCATGCAAAATATATTAAAATTTCAGATCTCTATTCTCTTAAAAATATAAAAGATGATTTACTCCTCTCTCCCAATTGATTCACGATAAATTTACTACTTAAATCTAAATATTTTTCGCTAGAATACCATTCATACTTTTAAGAGCCTTTTATGGCTTTAACAATCAGGACTGAACATGTTTGACGAAATAGAATTTGACAGAATAAAAAGACTTCCAAAGTATGTATTTGCAGAAGTTAATGAACTTAAAATGGCTGAGCGAAGAGCTGGAGCTGATGTAATAGATTTTTCTATGGGTAATCCGGATGGTGATACACCGGAGCATATTCGTGAAAAGTTAATTGAGTCGGCTCAAAAGACTAAAACGCATGGATATTCAACATCAAAAGGAATCCCAAAACTATTAGTAGCTATTGCTGATTGGTATAAGCGTCGTTATGGATGTGACTTAGACCCAATGAGTGAGTGTGTAGCTACTATTGGTTCAAAAGAGGGTTATGCTCACCTAGCTTATGCAATTACAAACCCAGGCGATACTACCGTTGTTCCTGACCCTACTTACCCAATTCACTCATATGCTTTTATTCTAGCGGGTGGAAATGTTGTTAAATTTGGCTTAGAGTTCGATGAGGATTACAAAGTGGATGAACCTAAATTTTTTGAAAATTTAGAGAGAGTCTTTAAAGAGACAAGTCCTAGGCCAAAATATGTTTTAGTTAATTTTCCTCATAACCCTTCCACTGCTACAGTGACACAAGATTTTTATGTAAAGCTTGTAGCGATGGCTAAAAAAGAGAGATTTTATGTCATCAGCGATATTGCTTACGGCGACATAACCTTTGGCGGCTATGTTACACCATCAATTATGAGTGTTGAAGGCGCTAAAGATGTGGCAGTTGAGAGTTTTACACTGAGTAAAAGCTATAACATGGCAGGCTGGAGAGTTGGCTTTTTTGTAGGAAATAAGAAATTAATCGGAGCCCTTCAAAAAATCAAGTCATGGCTCGATTATGGAATGTTTACTCCAATACAGGTTGCAGCAACTGTGGCTCTTAATGGTGATCAGCAATGTGTTCAAGACATTGTGGATAAGTATGAACATCGTCAAGATATACTGCTTGATGCATTCAACCGTGCCGGTTGGCACATAAGAAAAAATCAGGCAAGTATGTTTGTCTGGGCTAAGATACCGGAGTGTGCAGCACATTTAGGCTCATTAGAATTTTCGAAAAAACTTTTAACAGAGGCTCAAGTTGCAGTTGCTCCGGGGATTGGCTTTGGCGAATACGGCGAGGGTTATGTCCGCATTGCGTTAATCGAAAATGACAATCGTATCCGTCAAGCAGGCAGAAACGTCAAAGAATTTTTGAAACAATTTGAAGAAAAAATAGACGAAAAAAAGTAGGTAAATTGATATGATAAAAGTAGGAATTATAGGCGTTGGAACTGTTGGAACGAGTGTAGTGCAAATTTTAAAAGACAATGCCGATGTAATTTCTGCTCGTGCCGGAGTGGATATCGTAGTAAAAAGCGGAGTTGTTAAAAATCTCTCAAAAGAGAGAGGCTTAGACATTATTTTAACAGATAATGTAGACGATATTTTGAATGATAGTGAGATTGATATTGTTGTTGAACTTATGGGTGGTGTCGATGAGGCATTTGAAGTTGTAAAAAAAGCATTAGCAAATAAAAAAGCCGTTGTCACAGCAAATAAAGCACTCCTAGCATACCATCGTTATGAACTTCAAGATATGGCAAAAGATATTCCTTTTGAGTATGAAGCGAGTGTTGCAGGCGGTATCCCAATCATAAATGCTTTGCGCGATGGGCTTTCAGCCAATCACATTGAGTCTATAATGGGAATCATGAACGGCACATGCAACTACATGATGACGAAGATGACAAATGAGGGTGTGGCATATGACGCTATTCTTAAAGAGGCACAAGAGTTAGGTTATGCAGAGGCAGACCCTTCGTTTGATGTAGGCGGATTTGATGCTGCACATAAACTTCTTATTCTTGCTAGCATTGCGTACGGGATTGATGCAAAACCTGAGGATATTTTGATTGAGGGAATTCAAAATATTTCTCAATTTGACATAATGTTCGCAAAAGAGTTTGGCTATGCTATCAAACTTTTAGGAATTGCTAAAAAAGACGGTAATGAAGTTGAGTTAAGAGTACATGCCTGTTTAATCCCTCAAGATAGAATGATTGCTAAAATTGACGGTGTGATGAACGGCATCTCTGTAGTCGGTGACAAAGTGGGCGAAACACTCTACTATGGAGCGGGTGCCGGCGGAAATGCTACGGCTTCTGCGGTTGTTGCAAATATTATAGACATAGCAAGAAGCGGAAAAACAAGACCGATGCTCGGCTTTGACAAACCGCTTGAGGGCAAACTTACACTCAAGCCAACTGATAAAATAGAGTCAAAATACTATCTTCGTATCAATGTTTCAGATAAAGCGGGAGTTTTAGCCCGTATTACCAAAATTTTTGAGGATAACAACATCTCAATTGAGACAATGCTTCAGCGACCATGTTCGGCTGATTCGGCAAATTTACTCATCTCTACGCACATTTCAGTTGAAAAAGATGTTCAAAACATGATAAAACAAATTGCTTCATTAGATTTTGTAAACTTCACACCCGTTATGATCAGGATAGTGTAAATAAGAGGTGAAAATCTTAATAACGGGTGCTAGTAGCGGAATAGGCGAAGAGTTGGCTAGGCAATATGCCAAGAGTGGTAATGAGCTTATTCTTCTCGCCCGAAGACAAAGCAGACTTGAAAAGCTTCAACAAGAGTTACTTCAACATGCTAAGAGTGTTGAAATTGTCGTAGCTGATGTAACAAAGTTTGATGAACTTCAAGAAAAAATAGTAGCAATCGGATCTGTTGATATGGTAATTTTGAACGCAGGCATATCCGTAGGTCATTCTCTTGAAATTACCCCTTTCTCAGATTTTAAAAATATTTACGATGTAAATGTGCTCTCAAATCATGCAATTTTAGAAATACTTCTCCCCCATTTTTTAGCAAGAAAAAGTGGAAGAATAGTTTTTATCTCCTCTCTTGCTTCACTTATCTCTATGCCGACCTCTAAAGTTTACAGCTCATCAAAAAGAGCTTTGAATGCCTATGCAGAAGGAATGAGGTATAAGTATAAAAAGGATGGAATAAAGGTTATAAATATCCTGCCAGGGTTTATAAAGAGTGAGATGACAGATAAGAACAGTTTCTACATGCCATTCTTTTTAAGTACAGAAGATGGGGCAAAAATAATTTACAATGCAATAGAAAAAGAGAAAAGGTTCTATCCCTTTCCTTTTAGATTCTATCTGGTTATTTTATTATTAAACTTGCTCCCAAATATTTTAAAAGAAAAAATAATAAATTCAATTTTTTAAATTTAATTTGAAGAATCTAATATAAATATTTATGTAATATTGTTTTTTTATGTTCCGCTGGATAGCATATTTTTAAGATTTGTTTTAGCAAAAATAATTTAAATTGTTAGTATAATTCCAGTCGAAATATTGAAATAAAGTTTATAGAGGTAAAAAAATGACGCTTCAAGACCTTCGATTTGCACTAGAACTTGGCTGTGTAATGAATCAAGATATTGAATATTTAGTTGACTTTGGTAAGAGAAATGGTGTTGATACCGATGAAATAGACAGCGAACTGGTAAAGTTAGGATATGATAGAATATTTGAAAATCAGTTTGAAGACAGTTATGATGACGACGAAGATGAAGAGTTTGGGTACATACAAAAATTTCCACACAAATCTAAATTTTATGAGGATTAACCTTGATAACAAATAAAAGCCTAGTCGCCAAATACTACGACATGTGGAACTCGCATGATTTTAGTAAAGCTGAAACTATCTTTAGTGATAATCTTCGTTTTCGCGGCTCTATTGGCATAGAAACAGAAGGAATAGAAGAGTTCAAAAAATATTCAGATATTATTTTGACTGCCTTCCCAAACCTCTACCATGCTACTGAAATTGTTATAGGTGAAGGGTCTCAAGTTGCCGTTTATGTAACATACACTGGAACACATAAGGGCAGACTTTTTGAATATGAGGCGACGGATAATAGAATTAACTACTCAGGTGCTTCATTTTTTACAATAAAGAATGAAAAAATAACTGATATTAAAGTTCTGGGTGACAGATACGCACTCTATAATCAGATAAAACCTGCATAACAAACAACATTGGAGTGCTATTCCATAGTTGTATAAAAGTGCGTAAAACACCAGTAAACTAAAATACTAACTGCTGTTCTGCATTTGGAGTTGCTTCTGTGCGAGGCGGTTTTGAAGTGTCAGTAAAATACTCCTTCTTGCCGCCAATGTCTACAGCTACAACCCCCTCAGGGACTTCAAAAACCCTTGGAACTTGAGGATAGAGTTTGAGTACATTTTCATAAAATCTTGCAAAAGCCGGTCCTGCAATTCTTCCGCCGGTTTCTAATCGCTGCATTGGAGTGTTATCATCGTTGCCAAACCAAACTACAGTCTCAATGCTAGGCGAATAGCCGCAAAACCATCCATCTACATTATTATTTGTGGTACCGGTTTTGCCTGCAATTTCTATCCCGTTTACTTTTGCTTTTGTAGCTGTACCTCTCTCAACAACATCTTTTAAAATAGTTGTCATAAGATACGCTTGAGCAGGTGATGTAATCGTACGGGTATGTTCCTCTTTCGTGAATATAATTTTTGAATTTTGCTCTATAGATGAGATTAAGTTTACCTCACTCTGAACTCCGGAGTTCGCAAAAGAGCTATAAAATTTGGCAAGTTCTAGCGGGGACATAGAGATAGTACCAAGAGATAGAGACATGTCTTGCGGCACATTTTGTATTCCAAACTTTTTCAAATCTTTTAAAATGGTATCGAGACCTATTTCATTCACAAGGTTGATAGTTGCAAGGTTGCTTGAGTGAACAAGTGCCTCTCTTAGACTAAGAATTCCCTTGTAGTTGTCTTCATAGTTGCTAGGCTGCCACTTCTGTTCTTCCCCGTCTTTTTGATATGTATAGGTTTTAGCAACATCCGTTAGTTCGGTTGCCCCTGAATACCCTAAATCTAAAGCCACTTGGTATAAAAACGGTTTAAAGGCGGAACCGGGTTGTCGTTTTCCCTGCGTGGCACGGTTAAATGAACTCAGTTTATAATCTACGCTTCCAACAAGAGCCAGAACATCCCCATTTTTTGGGTCAATACTCACTAATGCGCCATTTAAAAGAGAGGTGTTAAGATCACTGGAGAGATTTGGTGCAACTTTTCTCTTTTTTGCCGACTCTATAGCATTATTCTTTATTGCATCTATTCTTTTTACCGACTCTTCATAAGCAAATTTAAGTGACTCCTCTCCTGCTTTTTGAAGTCTCAAATCAATAGTTGTGTATATTTTATACCCACCGGTTTTTATATCCTTTATCCCTTGCTCTGCCAATCTTCTCATAACTTCATCCACCACAAAAGGCGCCATATTCTGGGTAAGCGTCTCATCATACACTTTTGGATTCTCAGCAGTTGCTTTTTTGTATGTATCTTCATCTATCCATCCCAATGAGTACATTCTAGAAATTACACGGTTTGCTCTGCCCATGGAGATCTCGTAATTTTTTGTAGGTGCATAAGAACTTGGAGCTTTTGGAAGACCGACCAAAATAGCAATCTCTTTGAGCGTCAAATCGGCGAGTTCTTTGTGAAAATAGCCATCGGCAGCTGTTCTGATGCCATAGTAGGAGTGTCCAAAATAGATTTCATTGAGATACCTCTCTAAAATCTCCTCTTTAGTGAGAGCGGCTTCTAAAATTACAGAGTAGATTAGCTCTTTAACTTTTCTTGATATTTTTTTCTCTCGTGTTAAAAGTTTGTTTTTTACAAGCTGTTGTGTGATGGTGCTCGCACCCTCAACCATTTTTCCGGCTTCTATATCTTTAATAATGGCACGAAAAATAGCATCTATATTTACACCTTGATGTTCAAAAAATGTTGTGTCTTCTATAGCTAGAAGAGCCTCTATGGCTCTTGGAGGAATTTCACTGAAAGAGGCGTAATATCTATGCTCTTCATCAAATATATTTGCTATTTTTTCGCCATTTCTATCATATATTCTTGTTGTTGTTGCAGGATGATACTCAACCAAAGATGAGATATCATACTCAAAAACTTTTAAATAGTATCCTAAAACTATAAAAGGAGATAAAACTCCAATCATAAAAAGTGTAAAAAATATCTGTTTTTTCATTTTCTAAATTCCCTGTTTGCAAAATTTGCTTCTATTAATCTTCTTGTATAATCTGCATGAGGATTTTGTAAAACACTCTGCATACTCCCATTCTCAACTATTCTTCCCTCTTTTATGACACAAATATATTCGCATAAATGTGATGCAGAAATCATATCATGTGTAACAAATAAAATCTTAAAATCAAACTCATGACTTAATTTTTTTAAGAGATTCAAAATCAGAACTCTGCTATGAGAGTCAAGTGCAGTCGTCGGTTCATCAAGCAACAGCAGTTTCGGTTTTGATTCTAATGCCATTGCAATTATCACCCTTTGAAGCTGCCCGCCTGAGAGTTCCGGCGAAAATCTATCTAAAAGCTCTATGTCTAATCCAACTCTCTTAAAAAGTTCTTTGACACTACCTGGTGGAGTAAAAAACTGTTTTCCTATTTTCGTCAGAGGAGACAGAGCGGTAAAAGGGTTTTGCGGCACAAATGAGACACTTTCCCCCGCTTTTAGTTGAAAGCCAGACTCTATCTCTAATTTTAACTTCATACTGCTTGGCAACATTCCCAGAAGTGCTTTAAGTGTTAAACTTTTTCCGCTTCCGCTCTCTCCGACAAGTGCCAAAGATGAGACTATTTCAAAGTTTATATCAACTAAAGTTTTTTCTTTGTGGGTTATATATAATTTTGAGATTTTCATTGTTTATTTTATCATAATAGCGGAAATTCTTTTACATAAGCGTCTTAGCTCATCGCTGCTTTGACCTAATCTTGCGATAACTCTGACAATCGCTTTTGGCACCGTTGGTTCTCTTATCGCACCGATTGCAAAGCCATCACGATGCAACTCATTTTTTATTTCTATTACTTTTTTGTTATCGTTCACCAAAATAGGGAGTATGAGGGCATCAATTTTTATGCCTAACTCTTCAAAAATAATTCTTTGGCGGATTTTTATTTCTGCTTTTAAATCTTCTCTGTTTTGCACTATGAATTTCAGAGAGTTGTGAGCCAAAAGCGTGTCATAGAGAGAGAGCGAAGTTGCATAAATAATAGGTTTTGCACGGTTTATAAGATACTCGACTATATGCTCAGAGGCTAAAATAAATGCTCCAAAGCTTCCATATGCTTTTCCAAGCGTTCCCATTTTTATGTGGTTTGGTTGAATTGCGATGTTATAATAATCAAACACGCCCATAAGTTTATCACCGATTACTCCGCTGCTATGGGCTTCATCAATAATCAAAATCGTATCCTCTCTCTCGCAAATCTCAAAAATTTCACGGTTTAGAATATCTCCATCCATAGAGTAGATTCCCTCTACGGCAACTATTTTTCGCTTTGTAGCAAAATATTTCAGAAATAAATTTTTGAGTTCGTTCATATCGTTATGAGCAAAGAAGTGAACATTAACATGTCGCAGTTTTGAGGCTAAAACACCGGAAGCGTGGTATTTCTCGTCCATAAAAAGTACATCCCCTTTTCTCACAAGAGTATCGATAAGTGCAATATTCGCATTGAATCCGCTTCCCAAAATTACTCCGTCCTCAAATCCATTTGCCTCACAAAGTGCTATTTCAAAATCTTTATGGATTTGATGATAGCCGTTTACAAGGAGTGAGGCTTTGGAGCTGTGAAGCGGAAGAAGGGAAAGCTCCTGACATGTGGATGTGTGAAGCTCTTTTTTATGGGCAAGACCCAAATAATCATTGGAGGCAAAATCCAAAATGTCGTTATTTACAACCTCTCTTGTTCTGTATCTGCCAGATTTTTTGAGTGCTTTTAACTCATTCTCATACAGCACTAAATAAACCTCTTAAGAACTTCTACGCTAAGTCCCATGGCAGTGCTCTCATACCCTCTCACCTCTTTAATGTAGCCTCTGCAAAAGCCCTCTACCATACAGGCTCCGGCTTTTCCTCTCCACTCTCCGCTTTTGAGATAGTTCTCTAAATCGTCCATGTCAAAATTGTTAAATACATAATCGGTAGAGGAGATGTCTATAAGTTTTAGTTTGGGGCTTTGATAAATCATGCAGGTTATTATGCTTGTAATATTTCCGCTTTGCGTCATCAAAATATTTCGTGCATCACTCTCGCACTTCGCTTTTCTTAAAATCCGACCTTGAGAAGTGACAACTGTGTCGGCTACTAAAAGCGGGTAATCAAAAAATCCGAAAGCTTTGAGATTGGTTTCATATTTTCCAAGGGTTGCTTGATAAACGAAGTTTTTTGGGCAGGTAGAGATTATACTCTCTTCATCAAACTCAACGCTATGCTGAATAAACTCTATACCGGCTTTTTTTAAAAGCTCTGCACGGGTCTGTGAAGAGGAGCCAAGTCTAATCATTTAAAAACCTTCAAAGACTAAAAAGTATTGGAGAGAAATGTTCCTAAGAAGATTGCAACAACACCCAAAACTATATTTAGAGGAACCATGAATTTTCCGATAAGCTCTAATGAAAATTTAGCACCCACCATATCACCCATATTTAAAAGTTTTACGGCTCTGTTTCTTCTTAAAATCATTACCGTAAGATTTATAAACATAAGAGTCCAAATACCCTCTTTTGCATATCCAAACGGAGCAAATTCACTCTGGGAGATTCCATACCCTTTTATCATAAAAATAGCAGTAACCAGCAAAATAATTGTAAAGGGAGCTACTATGCAGAAGAGTCTTTTTAGTGCGTGTGCGACTCTCTCTAATCTTTTTGCAGGGGATTCTATCTCCATAAAAGAGGCATGTGCAGCGTAACGCAGAGCAATCATTCCCCCAACCCATACAACTGCACTCAGTACATGCAAAAAAATAATTACAGTTTTATATTGGAGAAATATCTCTTGCATTAGCCAAGCACCTCTGTGATATATTTAAGAGCTTCAGTTTTTGCCTCTTCAAGTCTCGTAATATCCTTTCCGCCTGCTTGAGCAAAATCGGGACGACCGCCGCCGCCTCCGCCAAGAATCGGAGCGATATTTTTTATCCAATCGCCGGCTTTTGCATCTGAATTTTTAACACCGGCAGCTAACATCACTTTATCGCCTTTTACCTGAAAGAGCATTACGCAAAGTGTTTCATGTTGGTTTTTAAGCTCATCAATTTTTTCTTTGATGTCGCCGGTAGCAAGCTCGTCCACTATAACAGCAACACCGTTGATGATATTCGCTTTAATCTCTACTTTTGCCGAGTGTTGCGTTTCGAGCAGCTCCTCTTTTAACTCTTTCACATTCGATTTGAGTCTTGAGATTCCAGCCAGTACATCAAGGTTTTTAACCTCTGCCTGCACTTGTTTTATTAATGCTCTCTGCTCTGTAAAGTACTGATATGCGGCATGTCCGCAAACGGCTTCTATTCGGCGAACTCCGGCACTTACGCCACTCTCTTTTGTGATAATGAATGAGCCGATATTTGCGGTATTTTTGACATGGACACCGCCGCAAAACTCAACACTGGTATCTGCAAAACTCACAACTCTCACTTCATCGCCGTATTTTTCGCCAAATTGAGCCTTTGCACCGCTTTTTTTGGCATCTTCAATGTTCATAACTTCTGTTTTAGCACTGAGTCCTCTTGAAATCTCATAATTTACTCTTCTCTCAATAGCGGCCAGCTCGTCATTCGTAACAGCTTTTGGGTGAGAAAAGTCAAATCTCAGCCTGTCTGCATCTACTAGCGAACCTGCTTGAGAGATATGGTCGCCTAAAACATCAAAAAGCGCTGCGTGTAAAAGGTGGGTTGCGGAGTGGTGTTTCGTAATTTCGTTTCTTTTTATGTCAACAATCGCTTCAATAACATTTCCTACACATATCTCTTTTGTTACAGCAATTTGAGACATGTTAAGACCGAAGAATTTTTTAGTATCTAGCACTTTTGCCAGATACTCTAATTCTCCGCTATCACCGCACTGTCCGCCACTTTCTGCGTAAAAAGGAGTAATATCTAAAAGAACCCATCCTTTACTTCCGGCAGACAGCTTTTCGACATGGTGATAATTTTCGTCCAATAGGGCAAGAACTTCAACGGAGTGTTCCGTATGCTCATAACCGATAAAGCTATTTTCACCGAATCTCTCAAGAAGTTGCTTGAAATCGCCATGAACAGCATCGTCTCCGCTCCCTTTCCAAGCAGCCTTCGCACGCGTTCTCTGTTTTAGCATCAGCTCTTCAAACTTAGCACTGTCAAGTCCTAAGCCTTTCTCTTTCAACATATCCTCTGTCAAATCAAGAGGGAAACCGAATGTGTCATAGAGTTTAAAAGCGACCTCTCCGCTGAAAATATCTTTTGTATTCTTTAACTCTTCATTAAAGAGTTCAATTCCAGACTCGATAGTTTTGAAAAATCTTGCCTCTTCCAACTCAATCTGCTCTTTTACGACTTCAGCTTTTTGTGCCAAATAGTCATACTCTTTGCCCATAATTGCTATAACATCGTCCACAAGTTTATACATGAACGGTTCGCTAAATCCAAGTAAATATCCGTGGCGAACACCGCGGCGAAGAATACGACGAAGAACATAACCCCGTCCTTCGTTGGAGAAATTCACGCCTTGCGCTAAAAGAAAGAGTGCAGTTCTGATATGGTCGGCAATAACGCGAAATGAAGCTCCGCTTGCATAAACATACTCTTTGCCTATTAATTTTTCTACATGATTGATTATTGGCATAAAGAGTGATGAGCTATAGTTACTTGTAACGCCTTCACTTATTGCAACAACTCTCTCAAGCCCCATTCCGGTGTCGATTGAAGGTTTTGGAAGCGGAGTAAGAGTGCCGTCAGCACTTCTTTCATACTGCATAAAAACAAGATTCCAAATTTCTAAAAATCTGTCTCCCTCTCCGCCCATGTAATCTTCAGAACTGGAAAAAGCTTCAGCACCTTGGTCAAAAAAGATTTCGCTACACGGTCCACATGGTCCTGTATCGCCCATCTGCCAGAAGTTGTCTGCATCTCCTAGACGCATAATTCTCTCTTTCTTGACATGTTTGAGCCAAAGATTTTCAGCCTCATCGTCACTTTCATGTACGGTAACCCAAAGTTTCTCAACAGGAAATTTAAGAACTTCCGTTATAAATTCCCAAGCATAATCAATTGCTTCTTCTTTAAAGTAGTTACCAAAACTAAAGTTACCAAGCATCTCAAAGAAGGTGTGGTGTCTCGCCGTATGTCCAACATTTTCTAGGTCATTATGCTTTCCGCCTGCACGGATACATGTCTGGCAAGAAGTTGCTCTAGGGTTGTGCGGAACCGGTATTTCGCCTGTAAAGATAGACTTAAAAGGCACCATTCCTGCGTTATTGAAAAGCAAAGTTGCATCATCCGGAACAAGCGGAGCGCTTGCAATTCTATCGTGGTTTTTTGATTCAAAAAATTTTAAAAATTCTTCTCTAATATCCATAATCATTTCTCTTAGTGTAAAAATTGCGCGATTATACCTTAAAATAGCACTTATCCAACTGATTATAAAAATAATTTTAGGGGCTTATTCCTCTTTTTTTCTAAAAGAACGCCATAGCCACATAGCAGTTCCTATGGCAATGAGAGAGAGGATAATAATTATTTGATACTGCTTTGCTTTATCTAAAAACAGTTCGATAGCATTTCCTAAAAAATACCCGAGGGCTCCTACGCTTATTGCCCATACAAGAGCTCCAATAAAATTAAGAGGAATAAATACTTTTGGAGGGATGCCGCTTGCGCCGATAAGAAAAGGAGTTATATTTCGTATTCCATACAAAAAACGAAAACCAAGAATCAATAATACTTTATGTTTATGTAGTAAATCTATAATATATTGCGATTTTGCTTTCCATTTTGGACGATTTTCTAAGATGCTCATCCCTTTTTTTCGTCCTATGAAATAAAAAAGCTGATCCCCCATGAGTGTCCCTATGAAGGCAGCAGCTATTACCCACTCTAATTTAAGATGCCCTTCATGCGCGAGGTATCCACCAATAACAAGAATGGTTTCTCCCTCCAAAAATGTGCCAATAAATATTGCGATGTAACCGTATGTTGTAACTAATTCTTCTAACAAGTTGCGCCCTTTTGTTTATCTATATTATAGAGGTTTATAACTTCTATTTCGTCCACAATCTTTGTAAGAGGAAACAGATTTGATAGTATTTGTGCAGCGATACCGTCTCCATACTCTATGAGTTCTTTTTGCTCATTTAAAATTGGAGTTGTTCCAAACCCACAGCTTGGACTTTTCGATTTTAGAATTATAGCGTCCGCATGTGGATTTTTTTCTGTAAATGTGTTAATTTCATTTTTTAACGTCTCTGTTACATCTTCATGTGTTTCATCTGTAACAATTGCGTTTTCCCCGTTTATGCGAATTACGCTGATTCGCTCTCTTGGAGTTCCAAAAAGAGGCGCCTCCGGACAGAATGGAATAATCTCATACTCACAAAAAGCTTCAATTACCTCGTTTGCCTGTTTCGTTTCGCCGTCATAACGGCAAAATTCACCCAATAAACAAGCAGAGATAATCGCTTTTTTTCTCATCATCTATTTACCATTCCAAACTTTTCCGTCGCATCGTTTAAACTTTTGATGTGTATCTTATCTAAAGTTTAACAAATGACTACACTCTTTATCTCTGTCATCTCTTCAATTGCGAATCTTGGACCCTCTCGACCTACTCCGCTAAGTTTTACCCCACCGTAAGGCTGAATATCAAACCTAAGTGTCGGCATGTCGTTTATAACAATTCCGCCCGCATCAAGTTCGCTTATTGCCTGTTTTGTAAGGGCTAAATCGTTTGTAAAAACTGAAAACTGAAGCCCATAAGGGGAATTGTTCATTCGTGGAAGAGCAGCATCAAAACTATCTACTTTTACAAGTGAAACGATAGGCGCAAAAACTTCTTCACACACTATCGCCATGTTATCCGTTACATTTGCCATCACACATGGGTAGAACATTCTGCCTTCTCTGCGGGGCTTTAGAAGTGCAACGGCTCCCTCTTTTATAGCACTCTCTACCCATCCCATCGCACGGATAGCCGCTTCATCATCGATAAGAGGACCCATAAAAGTATCATCATTATAAGGAGAACCAACTACCAGTTTTTTTGTCTCCTCAGCCATTAAAGTTGCAAATGTATCATAAATATCTTTATGCACATAGATACGCTGAAGCGAAATGCAAACTTGTCCGGAATTTACAAATGCGCCCAGAGCACAACGAGCAGCGGCATGTGAAAGGTTTGCACTCTTATCTATAAAGGTCGCCGCATTTCCGCCAAGCTCTAAACTGACTTTTTTTATTCCAGCATTTTTAGTGATGATTTCTCCGACAGGAACACTTCCGGTAAAGCTGATAACCCGTGGAATATCGCTTGTAATCAGAGCGCTTCCAACCTCGGCATCTCCATAAACAACACTCAGAGCATTCTCCACGGCATAGGGACTCTCTATAAAAAGCTTTGCAAATTTGTACGCCGTGAGTGGAGCTTCGGGAGTCGGCTTGAGAACAACAGCATTTCCTGCAACAAGTGCGGGTGCTAATTTATGAGCGATGAGATTAAGCGGAAAGTTAAAAGGAGTAATCGCAACGACAACTCCGACAGGCTCTCTGACGAAATAGGCTATAGCTTTTTTGCCGCTATTCATGGCATCGGTATTTATTGTCTCTCCATGCATAGTTCGCATCGTCTCAGCCGATAAAGTTACGGTTTCAATGCATCTGTCCACTTCAATCCTAGAAAATGTAATAGGTTTACCGACTTCATCTGTTATAGTTTTTGCAATATCTTCTTTATTCTCTTTTAACTTCTGTACAACATCCAAAAGCCAGTTGCAGCGTTGTGAAAGTGTGGATTTTTTAGCCACACATGCCGCCTCTTTGGCAATTAGAAGAGCTTTTTTTGCATCTTCTGCATCACAAATAGGTGCAAGAGAAACCACTTCACCGTTGTATGGACTTTTCCTCTCGCTCAGGTTCTCTTTTGTAGCTTCAACCGAGCCAAAAAATATTTTTGCTTGCATAAAATTCTCCGAAATGGTGTTTGTTTAAGATTTTATCTTTAAAGAGTTTTTATCTCTCTTGCCATTTAAAAATTTCTAGTATTAAAATTCTTTCATATTCTACTTTATAAATTACTGTATAGCCGATATAGATTAAATCTCTATAAGCTTCATCTTCAAAATAGTATGATTTGCGATGTTGATAAGGAGAATGTATTAAAGCTTTTATTTTATTATTAAGCTCTTTTTCAAATTTTTTTGCAGATGAAAGTTTATCTTTTTTTATGTATGCCAATATTTTAAATAGCTGTGTCAAGTATTCAATATCTCGAATGATTGTCATTTGCTTACTATCTAACTATCAGCAAAAAATTTATTAATCTGTTCATCATACTGTTCTTGCGTTAAATAGTGTCCATTATTCACACGCTCTTCTGCACTTAAAACCCTCTTCCTAACCTCTTCCACACTACTTACAACAAGCTCCTGAGGAAAGTCATTTTCAATAAAACTTACTTGTTTTGTCTCTACAAATTTATCTAAAATAGCTTTGAGATGAGGATAAAAACTATCTTCAACCTTTAAAGTCATCGTATGCATAATCAACCCTTTTTAAATTTTTTAGTTTGGCACCCCACGAGCATTTGTCGCTTTGCTCGGGCTTATATGGAAATTATAACATCATAGAGTTATATTTTCCACATGCCAAATTGTCCAACTTTTAAAATTTCACTTCCCTTGTCATTTGAATATTTCAGAATAATAGTTTGTCGCATATCAAGATTGAAGAAAAGTTACTTGAATAAATAGCTGCCTAGGATGTTGTATTCTGAGTTAGATTATCAGACCATTGTAATTGCTACTATTTCATATAAAATTATTTTAATTTAATAATGTTCTGATAAAAAACAACTACTTATAATTTTTTATATGTATAATGCATAAAATTTGAGAGGCAGTATTAATATATAAAAATAATTATCATTTTAGTCTTAATAAGTTTAAGTCTATTCTCTCTAAACCATGACGAAATTTTAACTGAACAAGAAAAACAACAAATTGACAAATATATTGACGCAAGCTCATTAGAAGATTTGACATTTTAATGAAGAAATTCATAATAATGGACTAACGAAATATTTTATAGATGGGTCAAAAAGTGTTATTGATGGAAAGATAAAAAAAGCATCAAGTGAACACTAAAAATATTAAAGAGTTATATTTTCCACATGCCAGATTTTTTGAGGGGTGACAACAACTGCGTCAAAAGTAAAATCACAATCAAGAGAGTTTTTGCTCATGTAAATTTGTGCGGTTTTGATTATTTTTGAGAGCTTGGAACGGGTGATGTTGTAGATGGCACTCTCATAATCTTCACCGCTTTTTACCTCGACAAAGTGTAACACTTCATCTTTTACAGCGATGATGTCTATCTCTCCAAAACGGCTGTAGAAGTTTCGCTCTACAACGGCAAAACCTTTCTCATAAAGAAATCCACATGCCGACTCTTCGGCTAGATTTCCTTTGGCTCTGCTCATGTTAAGTGTTAATCACTTCAACTTTTATAGATTTAAAGGCAGCCGTGAGTATCAGTTCATCACATTTGTCACCGAAGAGATTATTTATCTTCGACTGAGCATGATGAAAAGTCACAAAAAGTGTTTTTGGCTGTACTTTATCTGTAAATTTCAGAGTGAGCGGATTTGTTTGCCCAAACTCTGTTTTTAGAATAACCTTTTCACCGGTAAAATCCGCAGCGTCACCCTCATGTACGAGTAAAATATCCTCATCGTAACGGCTATTTAACTTTTCGCTCTCTTTGGTTTGTGCTGCGTTGTTGTAGTGTGCCAGAGTTCTGCCCGTTGTGAGGTGATACCCTGTTAAAGTTTTAGAGCTTATTTCTTCGACCATTCCTCGGAGTTTGTATTGGTGGTAGTGAAACTCTCCCAAGCCATCCTCTGTTCTAAAATCCAATTGGTGTAAAATCGGCGTATCTTCGGTGTGAACAGGCCATTGAAGCCCTCTTACTCTGTGTCTCTCAAGACGAATATAACTCGCACCGCTAAAACGACGGTATGCCACCTCTCGCACTTCGTCCCAAATTTCATTTGAATTTTTATACTCAGCACTCCCGCCCATTTTATTATCCAACATCTGAAGCACTTCCCAATCATCCGGCAGGTCGGATTGTACAAGCGGTTGGGAAAGGTGAAGACGACGCATGGCATTGATGTAAACGCCTGTTTTTTCATATGCCGATTTTACACCCACGACAATATCCGCCTTTTGTGCAACTTCCGTCATAAAGAGCTCTTGAACAAAAATAAGCTCCAAATTCTCTATGGCTCTTTCGATTTTGTTTAGATTCGGATGGATGTGCATTATATCTTCGCCGATATTTAAGAGTGCTTTTACTCGCCCCTCAAGCATCTCTTCAACGAGTTGAGGTGTCATCAAACCAATCTCTTTCGGCTCTTGGTAATCGGGTGCATAGTAGGGAAGCATTCCCATGTCGCAGGTTCCCTGAACATTGTTTTGCCCGCGCAGCGGCATAAGTCCCGCCCCGCTTTTTCCGATGTTGCCTGTCATGAGAGCTAAGTGCGTTATTGCCATAACCGCATAGGAACCGTCGAGATGCTCCGTAATACCAAGCCCCCAAAAAATCATAGACTTTTTGAGTGCATACTCACGGGCAATTTTTGGAATCATTTTTGATAGATTCTGATACCCCTCAATTTGCTCAAAATATTTTGGATTTGCGAATGGGTCATTTAAAATCTTTTCTTTAAATTCATCAAACCCTTTTGTTCTTTCATGTAGGAAGTTTTCATGGTAAAGCTCTTCATCTATGATGACATACGCCAACATGTTGAGAACAAGCAGATTTGCCTCATGAGGCATAATCGCTTTATATTTTGCAAATCTGTGGAGCTTGATTTCACGCACATCAAAAACCGCTAAGTTGTCATGCTCACGGGCAACATCCAAAATACGGTTTGCAATAATAGGGTGGGCTTCCGTTGTGTTCGAGCCTATAACAATCATAAATTCGCAGTTGTAAATATCGTTGTATGGGTTGGTTGCAGCTCCCTCTCCGATGGTGGTTCGCATGCCTTTTAGGCTCGGTGAATGGCATACTCTCGCACAGTTGTCAACATGGGGAGAGTTGAGTGTGTGACGGGTAAATTTTTGAAAAAGGTAGGAGCTCTCACATGAAGTTCTCGCTCCGCCGATAGAGCAGACGCTTTTTCGTCCGTACTTCTCCTGCACCTCTTTCAGTTTCATAGCAGCCGCGGTTGTTGCACAATCAAGGTCTGTTTCAAACCAAATTGCATCATACTCTTTTAAAGAGTGTGCAATGGTATCTTTTATGGAAGGATTTTTTTCTAAAAATGTTTTTTTGATTCTTGGAATTCGAAGTCGGTTTGGTGATGTGACAAAGTCAAACCCATATTTGCCTTTAATACAAAGCTTGCCTTGAGAAACCACACCGTCGGGATGAGCAAAAATATTGACAATCTTATTTTCTGCCACATTCACATTCGCAGCAATATCACACCCAACTCCACAGTATGTACAAACGCTGTCGATAACCATTAAATTTTCCATAAAATACCCACAAAAATTGAATTCGTGGAGTTTATAATCTTTTGTCTTAAAAAGCTTGGAAGTGAGTTTAAAAGCAAAATGGTTAAAGTAAAACTAAGCTCTTTTTTATAACCTCCGCTACGCGAAAAGAGTTGGCATAAATCGTCCATGTGTAGGGCACGCTTCCGCCTGTCGGCATGAAGGATGCGTCTGTGACATAGAGGTTTTCTAGCTCATGGGCTTTGCAGTTTTTGTCTAAAACAGAAGTTTGCGGATTTGTACCAAATCTGCATCCTCCGGCGACTAAATTTGGCGGTGGAGTTGATGATATACCGGAGTGAATCTCCTCTGCTCCCATCTCTCTTAAAAGCTCAACAGCCCTCTTTGCCAAATATTCGCCCACTTCCAAATCATGTTTGTGTCCCCAGAGATTTATTACGCCGACGGGCATGTGGAATTTGTCTTTAACTTCATCATCTACACTTACAAAACAGTCGTCAGTCGGTAGCCAATCATTAAAAACTTCAAAAGACAGAACCCTTGAAGTGGTCAGTCGTTTATGAATTTTGTTTGCCAATGCTTCTCCCCAGATGATATTTTCCTCATCATCATAAAACTCTCTTTTAACTCTTGGGATGATATTTTGATGTTCAAATAAAAAGTCGATAGTCCCGCCTTTTCGCTTTGTTCCAGATGCTTCATACTCATACCACTGTTGAAGAGAGCGGTTAAAAAACACTCCTGTTTGCATCAACTCTTTTCTCTGTTCTTCTGACAAATTTTCAAAATTAAACCGCCCGGAACCGCTTCCTCCGGCTGAGAAAATAAGGTTTTTGCCGACTTGATTTGAGTTATTTGCGATGCCATGCGGAAAGAATCTGTTTTTTGAATTTAAAAGCAGGCGAGAACTCTCTATGGCTTGGGCAGCCAAAACAAAGATTTTAGCCTCAACACTATGTGAATTTAATTTTTTATCGTAATAGTAGGCTTTTGTGATTTTTTTTGAATCACTCTCCAGTTTATAGACAAAAGCTTCCGTAACGATTTTTGCATCACACTTTTGGAGAAGTGCCGCTCTAGCACTCCCTTTTGCACCCGTAGCACAGCCGTAACTTCCGCAAAAGTTTGAGTAGGAGCAGCTATTTCTGCCCTCTTTTGAAGTCGAAAGTATGGCTCTTGGTGTTGGAATACTCTCATAACCCAATCTTCCACATGCTCTATCAAACCATTTCGTTACACCACTCTCTTGTAACTTGGCATATGGAAAATTCGGAGTGCTTCTTGGCTCTAAAAACTTATGTTTTACTACTTCGCCTGATACTCCGATTACTCTTTCTGCTTTTTCATAATAGGGCTCTAACTCTTCATACGAGATGCACCAATCAGCAATATTTGCACCTTTAATAGCACCATAAACCGAGAGGAGTTTAAAGTCATTTGGCTTCATTCTGTGAAAATAACCGCTCATAAGATTGGATGAGCCGCCGACCATGGAACCATTCCAAAAGCTCCAATCATGTTCGCTTCCCACATATCTCTCTATTGTTCCATTCTCGGCTCTTTCATTTATAACATGCTGCTCATCCGCTAAATTCGGAGTGAACAAATCACGACGACAAACTGCCAACTCATCTTTGTGGAAATCTTCTTCTCTATAATTTTTGCCTTTCTCTAGGACAATGACACTGAATCCTGCATGGCTAAGCTCATACGCTATAGGCGAACCGCCGGCTCCGCTTCCGATTATACAAACATCATACATCACAGATACGCCTCTTTGGGGCGGGGATACCCAGTTTCAAACTCTAGCCATGCTTCTCCGGCGGAGTTTTTGCAAACACCGTAAACCGTGTCGCTAAAAGTTGCCTCCATAATATAAGTAAGCATTTTATCTATCCATTTTTCACCCCATTTGTACTTGGCAATACTTTTTAATACGGCTTGTCTCTCATTTTCCGATAGGCTGGAATACATTTTTTTGTGCATAGCAACAGCCTCTTCATTGAGCCATTGGACACCGTTTCTTAAAAAACTTTTTTCTTTGGGAGTTACTTTTGAATGATTTAAAATAAGAGCTAAATATGCTTCTGTCTCGATACCTAGACTTTTGGCATGCGGAAAGAGATCTTCTTGAACAAGAGCCATGGTTTGCATCGGTGCAACTGCTCCAAAAACAGTTGCACCAGACATAATTAAAACAGCACCGCCAAAAATAACACTGCCAAAAATAGCAGTTTTTAGAAAACTTCTGCGAGAGTTTAATAGCATCGGCAAGTGTTCTTTACAAAACTTTTACTTTGCGCTTCCGCATTTACCCGTATCACATTTCCCTGTCTCACATTTAGAGCTTTTATTCTCTTTCTTAACCGCTTCTTGTTTATTGAATGCCAACTCGTAAGTGACGAACGAGACAACAACTACAAAAGTTATGATAATTGCTTTTTGGAGTGGTGAAATTTTTTGTATCTCATCTTTCGTTCTTATTTCACAAGTTCCACCGGGACAAAGTTTTGGGTTTTCTTTGTAGATAATGTTGAAAATTTTGCAACCTACACATATTCCAAAGGCTGCTTCAGAAAAAAGGAGCAAGAGACAAAGCAAACAAATCAGGATTTTAATAGGCGTCATAACATTAAAAACAACGATTAAAAAAAACATTATGATTGACAGATAAAGACCGATAAACCAAGCCCATCTCTTTTGCGGTGCTCCGACATACTCAGGTGTTTGATTTTGCACCATGACTCGCCCTAAGAGTAAACTAGGAGCAAATTTTGGATTTATGAAAATTCTTATAATAAAATCTATCATAAACACCGTTACAAAAATTTGCGTAAATATAAACTCATGAAGTAGATAGGAGTTCATGAACGATGTGACTGCAAACAAAAAAAGGATTCCGGCGCCGGCTCTTGCCTCTCTCTCGTTTAACACTCTCACATCGTAAGGCTTTACAACCTCACCAAAATAGATATATTCTTTCATCTACTTATTTTGCTTGAGTCGTATTTGTGTCACCAGAAACATTTGCTTTCATACTTTCACATTTACCGGAGCCGCATTTCATCTCTTTCATAGATTCTTTTTTATCTTCATCAGACTTAGTGGCAGCTTCTTTCATTGCGCTTCCGCATTTTCCATCGCCGCATTTCATCCCTCCGGCAATCGCGCTTGCAGTGCTGAGTAGAACAAAAAGAGCCGAAGCAGCGATAAAAGAGAGAGGAGTAAGTTTTTTCATAAAAATCCTTTGTAAAAGTTAGTTAAAGAGATTGTAGCGAATTATCAAAAACATAAATTACTTTTGGAAAAATATTTTATTGTTTGTGACGAAATTAGCTTAAATATTGAGATGGAATGAAATTTTTGAGTATTTGACATTTATCAATTCTGTTGTAGAACACATTAAGTAGAATGCTGTTAAAATTTTATAAATCTATGAAACAATTTTAGTTAATTGTGAATTTTGGTTATCATAACAATAAAAAATCAAGCTACAAATGGATAAAAATGAATTTCTTCCTCCTCATAACTCTGTTTTATACATCTCTCCTTGTCGCGGCGGATGATAATGTTGATAGTATGCTACAAAACTTACGAAAAAAAAGTGAATTACATAATAAAACGAAAGAAGAAAATGCAGGATTTGTCACAATCTACTCTAGAGAAGATTTAGATCGTATGCAAGCCTATACATTAAAAGATATATTAAAATCGATACCATTTTTAACGTATCAAGAGGGATTAGTCGGTACTCCTACTATCGCTGATGTAGGCAGTGCTCTTAATTATATGCCAAATACAAGATTATATATAGACAACCATGAAGTGAGTTCCACCTACTTTGGGAGTGCTTTTTATATATATGGCGATATGAAATTGGGTTTCGTGGATCACATTGAGGTTTATCAAGGTGGAAATGGCTTAGACTTTGGCATTGAACCATCCCTGAGAACCATACGAGTTTATACTAAAACACCTCATAGAGAAAATGACACGCAAGCAAAAATTTTAGCAGACAATAGAGGATCACTCTCTGAACATATTTACAGTGGTCAAGAAATTGATGATGTAGAATATGGTGTTTATGTGAGCGGCAATCAAAATAATAGAGAAGATTTTCATAATAATGGCAGCAATCTTTCAAAAGATACAAAAAAAACGCATGTTTTAATGACATTGAAAACTAAAGGATTTAATATTCTTACCAGTCGTTATGACTCATTGCAAGATGGCTTTGCCGGGTATGGAACACATAAGGTACCGGAAGGTACGAATGAGATAAATAAATATCATCAATTTATATATGCTTCTTATGATATTTTAGATGATTTAACTGCGTATGCGAGTATTGATGACTCAATGTCGAGAATGAATTTTAATGAATCACATGGCTATAACGGAGGATTAAGCAGTTCTCTTGATGTTAAATGGAAAGAAAATGTTTACAAAGGCGGGATAAGAGGAAACAAAATACTAGCGTCAAATAATTTCAAATACGGGTTTGAATATGCTGAAAAAACATTAAAGCCGGAGGTGTCAGAATATGAAAACCTGAACGCTTTAAATGTAAAAGGACCAACAAGTATAAATTTACACTCTTTATATGCGGAAGATAGTTTGAAAATTACAGAAGCGAGTACGCTCACCGGAACCGCAAAGCTTGACCATTTTAGTAATAATTATAATAATGAAGCAAAAATTGAACCGGTGTTTAGGCTGGGATATACACACGATTTCGACGAAGAGTATAAAGCTAAAATCTCTTACAACCATACATACATTAGCCCATCGCTATTCTATACAACAACTTACTCAGGGAAGACACAAGTTAATCCGGAAATTCTGCCATCCAACTATAACGGACTCTCAACGGAATTTATTATAAAAAGTAACGATACTCAAGTAAAACTAGGAACAATCTACCTTGAGCTTGAGGACGGGATATATTATAGCTCTGCTTCAAAGCACTATGATAATAGTGACAAAACAATAAAATCAACAAATGTATATTTAGAATTGAAATATAGTTTCGATTTGTTTAATTCATTTGATTTGAATGTTTACAGAGGCTTTAATTCGGATGAGTCGCAATACAGTTCTTCTAGAGGTGCAACCATAAGGCTTTTAAATAAATACAATAAATTTAACTTTTTTAATGAAATTACCTACCGTTCCGGTTATACCAGTGTAGAAAATATTGAAATAGACGCTGGATATGATTATAGCTTAGGCACTTCTTATAAAGTCAATAAAAAGCTATCCTTTGATCTCAAAGGAGAAAATATATTTAATAAAGCAAGTCAAACCCCTATTCTTGGCTTAGGAAGTGTTGGTAGCATAGACAGAACATTTATATTTGGGATGGAATATCTATTTTGAAATATTTAGTTTTATTGTTTTTTTTCTCATCATTATTATTTAGTTCTGAAACTGATAAGATAGAGTCCAAAATTATTATGAGTATGATAGACGCAGTGAGTAATCATAAGGTTCTTTCTGTTTACACGAACAGTCAAAAGTTGAAAGACATATTGCCTAAGGAAAAGATTGTTTTTGTAGATGATTGCAGCGGTGCAGATCTTGCAATTTTAGAAAAATCTAAAATAGAAAAAAATTGTACTGACATATCTATTATAACTTTAGAATATGATTTATTGAAAAAATATCCAAACAGCATAGGGTCATTTTTTTGGCAAAAAGGGAGACCAAATATCGTTTTTATAAAATCTAGGTTGGAAAATCAAAATATAGTCCTTGATAGCGCATTCGATGAATTTATAGAAGAAAATATATGGTAAAGAATTTTCATTATTGGTTATATGTTACCGGTATAATTAGCATTTTATCAATGATACTCTACTTGTATGTTTCGTTTTCAATAAAAGAGAATGAAATGAAAGAAAATATTATTTTTAATAAGCTAGAAACAATCCTGATACAGAATGAAAAGATAGAAAACTGGCTAGAAGAAGAGTGCCAAGAGAATCAAAATATACGAGAATGTATTTTGATGAATCCGGACAAATCGAAAATATTAAATACCATGTTGTATATGACTATCAATCAAGATATAAGTTATTCATTTTTAGTTTTTAAGGATGAGAATAATCGTTATCGATTTTTGGCTGATGGAGCATCGGAACCTGCAAGAGTTATGCAAAAAATTGATACGGATGACAAAAAAGTCTGGGATGAAGCTTACTCCTCAGAAGAAGGTACTCTTTTATCCTCAAATAAACAAACGGATGGCTTATGGTTGACATACCTATCTCCCTTCGTAGAAAATAACCAAACGTACATGATGTTAGTGACAGATTTTTCAATATCTTTAGATAATAAAATTAAAAATACTATTTCACCCATTAAAGAGATATTGTTATATATTCTTAGCATTACAATTGTTATATTTATTATTGGTATATTTCAAACTATAATGTATTTTATTGCACGAAAAGAAAGTTTTACAGATTCACTGACTGGACTCAATAACAGAAATTATTTGAGGAAAGTTGTTGACAGTAGATTTCCTTATGCTCAATATGATATCGCAATAGTTGATATAGATTTTTTTAAAAAAATTAATGACCAATACGGACATGATATAGGAGATATAGTTTTAAAAGATATTTCAAATATATTTAAAAAAATTATAGGTAAAGATGACTTTATTTTTAGATATGGAGGCGAAGAGTTTTTATTCTTATTTCAAAGAAATAACTCTGAGAAACTTCTTAAAGAGCTTATGTCCAGAGTCCGTGAACATGTAATAAATATAAATAATCAAACTATAAAATTTACTATTTCGGTAGGTGTAAATAAAAATTTATATAGATGCAAACATTTTACTGATATGGTTAAAACAGCAGATTTAGCACTTTACAATGCTAAAAGAAGCGGACGAAATAAAATTGTTTATTACTCCGAAGAGATTAATGATGAGAAGCAAAGTAGTTTTCAAACGGTGCAATCAGCAATAGATGAGAATAGAGTTTTTTGTGAGTATCAAGCTATTATTGATACATCTTCTAATTGCGTATTTAAGTATGAAGCTCTTGTGAGAATTAAAGATACAGATGGAATGACTTTATATCCAAACTCTTTTCTTGAGATAATTAAAGATACAAATATATATACAGATTTAACAAAAAAAATAATTGATATATCCCTTAGTAAATTTTTAGATTTAAATGTTCATAAATTTAGTATAAATTTAGGACTTCAAGATTTTAATAATCCGGAAATTATTAATTATGTATTGAAAATCATTGAAAAACATCCTAAATTGATTGATTTAATGAGTATAGAGGTGTTAGAATATGATAAAGTAGATGATGAAATATCTTGTATCGCTATGGTTAAATTATTGCAAGATAAGGGTCTCAAAATTGCCTTAGATGATTTTGGAAGCGGATATGCTAATTTTTCCACGATACTCTCGTATAACTTTGACTTTATAAAAATTGATGGAAGCATCATTAGAAAAGTAGTAGAAGATGATAAAGCTGTAAAAATGGTTCAATCAATTCTTACCTTTGCACAAGCACATAACATTATAGTTATATGCGAGTTCGTTTATTCACAAGAAGTGTATGAAGTTCTAAAATCAATTGGTGTTGAACATATGCAAGGGTATTATTTATCAAAACCAAGCCAAGATTTAGAGTGGAACTTGCTTAAATAGTGATAAAATGAACAAAAGTATCTTCACTTAATAAAATTTTTACATTTATTTGTGTACAATCCACGTCCGCTTTGCTGTTTTAACATAGAAGTTGAGTGTTTTTATCTATATAATCCTATATAGTTAAAAGTATTGGTAAGTTCAAACTACCTAAATGCAGTAAAGAAAAGTCAAAATAGGAGCTTTCAATGAAAGTGCGTGCTTCAGTTAAGAAGATGTGTGATGACTGTATAGTTGTCAAAAGAAAAGGCATTGTAAGAGTAATCTGCAAAGTTAAAAAACATAAACAGAGACAAGGATAACCATGGCTCGTATATCAGGTGTTGATTTACCAAAGAAAAAGAGAATAGAGTATGGTCTAACATATGTCTATGGGATTGGTCTTCATGCTTCTCGTCTAATTTTAGACGCTACAGGTATTGACTATAATAAAAGAGTTTACGAACTTAATGAAGATGAAGTAGCATCTATTACGAATGAAATCCGTGCTAACCATATGGTAGAGGGTGATCTTCGTAAAAAAGTTGCTATGGATATTAAGGCACTTATGGATTTAGGTTCATATCGTGGTCTTCGTCACCGTCGTGGTCTTCCATGTCGTGGACAAAAAACTAAGACAAATGCGCGTACTCGTAAAGGTAAACGCAAAACTGTCGGCGCAGCATAAGGATTAGCAGATGGCAAAGAGAAAAGCTGTAAGAAAAAAAGTAATTAAAAAGAATATTGCTCGTGGTGTTGTACATATTTCTGCATCATTTAACAATACTCTTGTAACTATTACTGATGATATGGGTAACATGATTGCTTGGAGTTCTGCTGGTAGCCTTGGTTTTAAAGGTTCAAAAAAATCTACACCATTCGCTGCTCAAGCGGCTGTTGAAGATGCAGTAGCAAAAGCAAAAGTACATGGTATAAAAGAGCTCGGTATTAGAGTTCAAGGTCCTGGTTCTGGTCGTGAGACTGCAACTAAGGCAGTAGGTGGAATTGAGGGTATTCGTGTTACATACATGAAAGATGTTACTCCATTACCACACAACGGTTGTCGCGCACCTAAGCGCCGTAGAGTTTAAGGAGATTACTGATGGCAAGATATAGAGGTCCAGTAGAAAAAATCGAAAGAAGATTTGGTGTATGTCTTAACCTTAAAGGTGAGCGTCGTTTAGCGGGTAAATCTGCATTAGATAAGCGTCCTTATGCACCTGGTCAACATGGTCAGCGTCGTAAGAAAGTATCTGAATACGGTTTACAGTTAAATGAAAAGCAAAAAGCAAAATTCATGTATGGTGTTTCTGAGAAGCAGTTCCGAGCACTATTCGTTGAAGCTAAGCGTCGTGATGGAAATACGGGTACAAACCTTGTTACACTGATTGAGCAAAGACTTGATAATGTTGTTTACCGAATGGGATTTGCATCGACACGTCGTTTTGCACGTCAACTTGTAACACATGGTCACTTTTTGGTAGATGGTAAAAAAGTCAATATTCCTTCTTACCGTGTTACACCTGGTCAGAAGATAGAAGTTCGTGAAACTAGCAAGAAAAACGTTCAAATTGTTCGTGCTATTGAATTAACTAATCAAACAGGTTTAGCTCCATGGGTTGATATTGATGCTGAAAAAGTATTTGGTATTTTTACTCGTTTGCCAGAGCGTGAAGAAGTTATTATTCCAGTTGAAGAACGCTTAATCGTTGAACTTTACTCGAAATAATTATTATATAAGGGCGTTTGAGAATGAAGAAAATTAAAACTACTCCGCTTGCTCCTCAAGAATTTGAGGTAGAACAGCTTAGTGATAATGAAGCTAATATTATTGCATTTCCATTTGAGACTGGATTTGCAATCTCTTTGGCTCATCCACTTCGCCGCTTTTTATTAAGTAGCTCAGTTGGTTATGCGCCAATCGCTATAAAAATCGAGGGTGCTAAGCATGAGTTTGACTCTGTTCGTGGTATGCTTGAAGATATCTCAGACTTTATACTAAATCTTAAAGAGATTCGCTTTAAATTAAATGGTGGCGTAACAGAGGCAGAGATAAGCTATAACTTTGTCGGTCCATGTATAATTAAGGGTTCTGATCTTTCAAATAGTGAAGTAGAAGTTATGACACCTGAGGCACCATTGGCAACTTTAAATGAAGATTCAACTCTTAATTTTAAGATTAAAATTGCTCAGGGTATCGGTTATGTGCCAAGTGAAGAGACGCATGATGAATTAGAAGATGGATATATAGCGCTTGATGCGTATTTTACTCCTGTTCGCAGTGCAACTTACAAAATTGAAAATGTGCTTGTAGAAGACAATCCTAATTTTGAGAGAGTTATTATAAACATAAGAACTGATGGACAAATAACACCATTAGATGCTTTTAGAAATTCTTTAGAAGTTATGTATGCTCAACTAGCAGTATTCAATAGTGAGATTAGTATCAAAGCACCAAAAACGATTGAAAGAGTTGAAGAGAACCCTAACCTTAAAAGGTTAGCTACTAATATTGACAGTTTGGGTTTAAGCGCGCGTAGTTTTAACTGCCTTGACCGCTCAAATATTAAGTTGATAGGTGAAATAGTGCTTATGAGTACTAATGATCTGAAAAATGTTAAAAACCTTGGTAAAAAGTCATATGATGAGATTATAGAAAAAGTGCAAGAGTTTGGTTTTGCAGTTGGAGCTGATCTTTCAGATGACTTAGTAAGTGCACTAAAAAAGAAAATTGAAGCTAAAGAAGCTTAATAAGAGGAATTACAGATGAGACATCGTCATGGATACCGTAAACTAGGTCGTACAAGTTCACATCGTGCAGCTTTACTTAAAAACCTAAGTATTTCATTAATTGAACACGGTAAAATAGAAACTACTATTGAAAAAGCAAAAGAACTTCGTTCTTATGTTGAAAAACTTATCACTATTGCCGGTAAGAATGATTCAAATGCTCACAAAGCAATTTTTGCAGCGCTTCAAAGTAAAGAAGCAACAAAAACTCTAGTGAATGAAATAGCACCGAAGTATGTTGATCGTCCAGGTGGCTATACAAGAATAAACAGAACTAGAATTCGCCGTGGTGATGCTACTACTATGGCATTTATTGAATTAGTATAATTCAGTAAACCTTTTTTTGGGCTTCTGCCCAAAATCTTCAAACTCCCCAAAAAAATTATTTTTACCTTCAAACAAAAAAGATAAACATGTCAAACTATTTTGAGCATGTATTTATTATTACTAAATAGGATTTGTATAATGAGTAATTTCGCATTTGGAACATACAGAATAAGTGATTATAATCCACAACATATAGAAGCATTAAAAGAGGCAATAGAGTCTGGTATAACCATGATAGATACATCATCAAATTATATGGATGGTGGAGCTGAGAGAGCCATAGCACTAGCTTTTCGTGGATTTAGTAATGAAGTAAAATCAAAAATAGAGATTGTCGGTAAGTTTGGATATATTCAGGGAAGCAATTTAGAGCAACATAAAGATGCACCCTTTGAAGAGGTTGTTGAGTATAGCTCAGATTGCTATCACTCTATTGCTAAATCATTTATCCATAATCAACTGACAGAGACTCTAAAAAGATTAGAGATGGACTCTATTGGATGTTATCTGGCTCACAACCCGGAATACTATCTTTTAGATGCTATCAATAAAGATACAGACAAAGATGAGAGACTTGATGAGATGTATAGAAGATTGTTTGAATCCTTTGTAGCACTCGAAGAAGAGGTGAAAAATGGAAGAATTCTCTCTTATGGGATAAGCTCAAACAGCTTCTCTAAACCTCAGAATAGTGATGAATTTTTGCCTTATGAAGATTTACTAACACTAGCCGAGAGTGCGTCACAAAGCGTTGGTAATAATACTCATAGTTTTACAACGATACAACTGCCTATAAATTTACTTGAGAGAGACGGGTTAAGATGTGCATCATGGGCAAAAAAGAGCGGCTTGAGAGTTTTGGCAAATAGACCCTTTAATGCACAATTTGAAAATTTATCATATAGACTTTGTGACTATGATGAGAGCAGTACATACTATAATCACTTGAATGAACTTATGTTGGCATGTAATAATAAGGTACTAAGACCAATGCATAACCTCTTAGAGCAGCTTGATGCAAATAAACACAAGTTTGGCTGGATTGGTGACTATGAGTTCTTTCTTTACTCTCAAATAATACCAAGCTTTAAAAAGTTTTTAGAAGTTATAAACAAAGAGCATATAGAAAATGTTCTTGTTTTTATTGACCTTTTTTTACAAGAGTATAGAAGAATGGTATTGCATGAGTGTTCTAAAAATACAAGGATAAAATTTAAAGATTTGTTTAAAGAGTGCAATGGCTCTATGCAGGAGTGTGCACTAAAATTTTTAACCCAAAGGGATAATATTGATTATATCCTAATTGGCATGCGGAAGCCATCTTACGTGAATGAAATTTTTGCACTGAAATATTGAAATAAATTAGCTAGTTATTATTTTTATGACTTGTTAAGCGTTTTTGTCCTATTTTATGTTTACAATATTAAAGGAAAAATTTATGATTCCATTCTCAGATGAAGAATTAATGACACCGGTACGAAATGTAATAGAAAAAGTTCGTCCATCTTTAGCGCTAGATGGCGGTGATATAGCTTTTATAACAGTTAAAAAATCGAATGTATATGTTCAATTAAAAGGTGCTTGTATCGGATGTTCAAGTAGTGGTAACACACTGAAGTATGGAGTGGAGCGACAGCTTCGCATGGATATACATCCGGAACTCTGTGTTATAAATGTGCCAATGGGCATGGAAAACGATATAGATAATTTATAGAATAATAAGATTAAAATAAGTGACATAAATAAATGAGTAGCATAAGTAAATATAAAGTATTAACAAAAGCCAAAGAGAGCTTCTCAAAAGCAGAATTTAAAAATGCATTAGAGCAATTCGCATCTGTTTTGCAAAACTTTCCAAACTCAAAAGAGGCATACAACGGTGTTATCCTCTCTGAAATGGCAATGAGCGGGGAGGGCGGAGCAGAGGCTCTTTTTGACTATTATGAAATGTTGAAAGAAGAAGACACGGATCAAGCCGATGAAATAATGGGGGATATCCTTCAAAATATAGATGGAACCTTAGAAAAGCTAAGCGAAGTATTTGCTACACCGCTCCGTGACAGGTTAGAGCTTGAGGATGGAATTCTTTATCAAGATTTTAAAAATATTATCGATAGCGGTGAGGCTTTTAGAGAAACTTTTGAAAATATTATGTTCTCAACGCGAGTAATAATCACAAAAAAAGAGGATTTTGTAGATTTTTTGGATAATCTTATTGAAAACGGCTTTTCTGATATGGCTCTCTCGTACCTCGAGAGTGCACTAAGCTCCTATCCAAGCGATGAACCACTTAGAAAACTACTTAAGAAATTAGTAAAAAAAGGTTAATTAGTGAAAATAGAACTGCCAAACCAAGAGTTTTTATATGTAACTGAAAATTCTAATGAGTGTGATAAAGAGACAGCTTTTGTATTGACGACCCAAAATGAAAAATATGTAGAAGATGCCAAACAAAAGGGTGCACACTCAATTATAAAAATTGAAGATATTGCAGAGCTTTTCGGCGTAGATAAAATTAAAATAGTCGGTATTACCGGCACAAACGGAAAAACTACGACAGCAAGTGCAATCTACTCATTTTTGCTAGATTTAGGGTACAAAGTGGCTATGCAGGGAACGCGCGGTTTTTTTATGAATGATGCGATAGTTGAGGGTAAATCTTTAACAACCCCAAGCGTCTTAAATACCTACAAGCACATCTATCAGGCAGTAGAAGAGGGGTGTGATTTTTTTATAATGGAAGTTAGTTCTCATGCTATCGTTCAAAAAAGAGTGGAGGGGCTTCGTTTTGAACTGAAGATACTTACAAATATCACGCGAGACCACCTCGATTTTCACAAAACGATAGAAGAGTATATAGCAGTTAAAAATAGCTTTTTTTCCGATGATGGGAGAAAACTCATCAATAAAGATGAGCCAAGAGCTTCATTTAATATTAAAAATACTTTTACATATGGAATTGAAAATCCTTCTACTTACAGACTTATGGCGTATTCGCTCAATGACGCTACGAGTGGAATCATTCAGCACTTTCAGGAAGTGGTTCCTTTTACAGCCTCTCTTCACGGCTTTTTTAATCTCTATAATTTGATGGCAGCGATTGGAGCTGTTCACATGTTAACAGGGAAAAAACTCGAAGAGGTTGCAGCAGTAGTTGACAATTTTGCAGGCGTGAGCGGGAGAATGGAACAGGTCAGTGAATCTCCGAATGTAATAGTAGATTTTGCGCATACCCCAGACGGCATGCAGCAGGTTTTAAATGCACTCAAAGAGAAAGAGCTTTTGGTTGTTTTTGGTGCAGGCGGAGATAGAGACAGAGAAAAACGACCTCTTATGGGAAGAGTAGCGGCAAGCTTAGCGAAAAGAATATATGTTACAAGCGATAATCCGAGACATGAAGACCCAGAATTAATTATAGAGGAGATATTAAAAGGTATTGAGGACAGAAGCAATACCGTAGTTGAAATCAATAGAAAAAAAGCAATTCAAATGGCACTGCGTGACCAAACTGAGTCTCAAGTGGTTGTGATTTTGGGCAAGGGAGATGAATCATATCAGATAATATATGATGAAAAGTTCCCGTTTGACGATAGGGAAGTAGTTAGAGAACTCTTAAATATTTAAACTTATTTAGATATAAGAGGTTGGATAGATATTTTTTGCTATAATTGCGACAAAAATTTTAAGGATTATATTTTATGGGAATCCCACAACCGGCTTTTTATATATTTAAATGCGAACAATCAGCTCCTCCGGGCATGCCGAAGCCTTCGTGTGTTACTCCGCAAACTCAGGATTTATTTCAATATTTAGCGCAAAAGTTAATGCAAGATGGAATTATGGGAACTGTACAGCCAATTCGTACGGCTTGTCTAAACAGATGTAATGCTGGACCGGTTATGTTGGTTGAACCGGGACATACAATGTATGTAAGACTTACAAAAGAGAAAATTGACAGAATTATAACAGAGCATATTATTGGCGGAAGAGTAGTGGAGGAGTTTGTAATAGATTCTGAACTTTGGGATGCTCCTATATCTCCGGCTGATATGCAAAAGCAGATGGGAAGATAAAATGTTAATAGAGATGTTATACAGTAAGATTCACCGTGCTACCGTAACGGACGCTAATCTAAATTATGTCGGTTCTATTACTATAGATGAAGAGTTGATGCAAGCTGCAAAGATGAGAATAGGGCAAAAAGTTGAAATACTCAATGTAAATAATGGAGAAAGATTTTCAACCTATGTTATTTTAGGCGAGAGAGGTAAGAGAGACATCTGCCTCAATGGAGCCGCTGCAAGAAAAGTTCATAAAGGCGACAAAATTATAATTGTTGCATATGCAACCTATGATGAAAAAGAGCTTGAAAGCTATAAGCCAAAAGTTGTTATTTTGGATGATAACAATGATATAGATTATTTGGCTGAGAGTATCTAAAAGTGTTTAATCTTGGCAATCTTGGCAACATGAGTAAAATGCTTGAAGAGATGCAAGAAAATACGACAAAACTGCAAGCCGAATTAGAATCTAAAACTTTTAGTGTTAAAAGTGGCGGAGGAATGGTTGAAGTAAGTATAAATGGCAAGGGTGAAATTATCGACTTGATAATTGATGACTCTACCATGTCTGACAAAATTACCCTTCAAATTTTACTTATCGGCGCTATAAATGATGCCTATAAGATGGTTCAACTAAATCAACAAAATAGCGCCATGGGAATACTTGGCGGCATAAATCCTTTTGGAGCAAAATAGATGTTTCGTTTATTTATAATCCTGAACTTTTTTGTTGTGGCTCTCTTGGCATGTGAAGGCGGATATGACTCTTGTAAGCAAAAAGTTCTAGACTCCAACACAATATTAGAGCAATCTATTGAGATTCCAATTGAAGGAAATCAAAGATTAATCTTCTCCGAAAAAACTCCAAGCTGCGAAATAATCAAAAGTGACCCATTTTTAGGACTTTATCTGGTAGAAGATGTTGTGGGTTTTGAATACCCATTTAAAATCAATGTAGGCATCTCATCGGGAGTAGCAGCTATTAATAAAACCTCTGCACAAGAGGGAAAAATCATAAAAAAACAGGTAGGATTAACATCTTTAGCTCAGTTTAGCAAAAAAATCTCCTCCCCTGCTATTATTACAAACAGCTGCTGTTCACTTGAGGGTATTGTAACCCCAAAAGGCATCATTGAAAAAGAGTACATAGAGAGATTCTTAATCGCTGAAGATACGAGTTATGCGGATATAGGAATGAGTGTTGGTGATGCTAAATCGGGCGTAATTGTGGATGCATTGAGTCCATTTGTAAAAAATAACCCATTTAAAGGCGGCGATACTATTGTTTCACTTGATGGAAGCAAGGTAAAAGATAGTGCAACTTTGATGAGAGAGATACTTTTTGCGGAGATAGGCTCTTCTCATAAAGTACAGATTAAAAGAGACTCTAAAATAGTTACAATAGAGGTAGTTGCTCAAAAAAGAGAGATTGGTGCATTTAAAAAATTTGCAAATCTAGAAGAAAAAGAAAAAGCCAAAGTGCAAAAGAATGAAAAATATGGTTTTGAGTTTGATAAAAATTTAAAAATTATAAAAATCAGTGAAAAAAGTAAAAAATATGGGCTGAAAACAGGAGACAAACTGCTCCAAATTAACGGAGTAGATATTAAAAATCAGCAAGAGCTGCTGAAAAAAGTTCCTGACTCTAAAGATGGTACAACTTTACTCTTTGAGAGAGACAATTTTCAGTTTTTTGTGAATATAAATTAGATAAAATCGCACATGCAAAAGTTTGAGAAATTCCTATTAGATAATTTACCTATGTCAAAAAGTATCCACCCAACCTACGAGAAAGCTCTCCATAAGATGCTTGTAGCAGGTGGAAAAAGGTTCCGTCCGGCACTTTTGCTTGGTGTTGTGAACTCATATAATACGCTTCTAGAAGAGGGTGCCATGCATGCGGCATTGGCAATTGAGTTACTTCATACCTATTCGCTTATCCATGATGATTTGCCTGCTATGGATAATTCACCGCTAAGAAGAGGAGAACCAACGCTGCATGTGGCGTTTGATGAAGTAACTGCAATTCTTGTGGGTGATGCCCTCAATACCTACTCTTTTGAAGTTTTGTGCAATGCGCCCTTTTCGGATTACACAAGAGTTCAACTGATAAAAGAGTTGGCAAAGAATGGTGGGTTAAATGGCATGGTCTTGGGTCAAGCCATTGATTGTTATTTTGAAAACAAACCACTGGCAATTGAGAATATAAAAGTTTTACACACAAATAAAACTGCAAAACTCATTGCAGCCTCACTTAAAATGGGGGCTATAATAGTTGATAGAGAGGAGTTGGGAGAAAAACTATATGAGTTTGGAATTAAGCTTGGGCTTTTGTTCCAGATTCAAGATGATATTTTAGATGTGACTCAAACTTCGCAAATGGCTGGGAAACTTACAAATAATGATGGAGATAAAAATAGCTTTGTAACTATTTTGGGTTTGGAAAAGGCAGTAAGTGAAGCCAATGTTTTGGCGGATGAGTTACATAATGAATTAGAAACTTTTGATGACAACTTAAAAAAACAGCTTTCAGAATTACTGATTAAATATATAAATAGACATAAAATCTGACACGAAAGTGTCAGGCTTTCACGAAAAATCATTTAGTGATTTTTCTGCGTCGTGCTTTAGCACAGAAGTGCCTCAGCGGCTAGCGAAGCAAATGGACTGGTTCATTTGTGGGACAAATAAATGAAGGGTTCCTTCATTTTATGAAATAAAATTAAGGAAATTGAATGAGTAATCAAATGCGTCAAAAAATGGCAAACACAATTAGGTTCTTAGCAGCAGATATGGTTCAAGCGGCGAATTCAGGTCATCCGGGTGCACCGATGGGTTTAGCAGATATTGCTGTTGTTTTAAGCGAGCATTTAAATCATAATCCAAAAAATCCATCTTGGTTAAATCGTGACAGATTGGTTTTTTCGGGCGGACATGGGACGGGACTTATCTACTCACTTTATTACCTATGGGGATATGGGCTTGAGATAAGCGACCTTAAAAACTTTCGTCAATTGGATTCAAAAACTCCTGGACATCCGGAGTTTGGACACACTGCAGGTGTAGAGATTACAACAGGACCTTTGGGACAGGGCATTGCAAATGCCGTTGGTTTTGCAATGGCTTCTAAATTTGTCGGTGCTCAGGTAAACTCTGAAACTGCCGCTTTAATCGATCATAGTGTTTACTGTTTATGCGGCGACGGCGACTTAGAAGAGGGGATTAGCTATGAGGCATGTTCAATTGCGGGGCACAATAGACTTGATAATCTAATTCTTATTTACGACTCAAATCGTATCACTATTGAGGGTTCAACAGATTTAAGCATAAGTGAAAATATCCGTATGCGATTTGAGTCTCAGGGATGGGATGTTTTAGAGTGTGACGGTCATAATTTTGATGCGATAGATGCTTCAATCACAACAGCAAAAGCTAACAAAAAACCAACTATTATAATCGCAAATACAGTAATTGCAAAGGGTGCCGGTAAGCTGGAAGGCTCGCATCACTCTCATGGTGCACCGCTCGGGGCTGATGTGATAGCTGAGGCAAAGTCGGCATGCGGATTTGACGCAAGTAAAGCATTTCATGTAGATGAAGACGTGTTAATTCGTTTTAGATGTGCGATTGAAGAGGGTGATTTGTTGGAGCGTGAGTGGATTCACAGACAAAAAACTCTTCCTTTGATGGAGCAGAATGAGGCACTTTATGCACTTCAGAATCCAGATTTTTCTCGCATAGAGTATCCTATTTTTGATAAGGCAGATGCTACAAGAAACACAAACGGTAAAATTATGAATGCAATTGCAAAAGCACTTCCAAGCTTTTTGGGCGGTTCTGCAGATTTAAGTCCGTCGAACAAAACTGAGCTTGTTGACATGGGAGTCTATCCAAAGGGACGAAATATCTACTTTGGTATTCGTGAACATGCTATGGCTTCAATCGTAAATGCAATGGCTCTTTATGGACCACTTTTGCCATTCTCGGCTACTTTTTTTGTTTTCTCGGATTATCTAAAACCGGCTGCCAGAATTGCGGCATTAACTGGAATTCAGCAGTTTTTTATCTGGACGCATGACAGTATCGGAGTGGGTGAAGATGGACCAACACACCAACCGATAGAACATTTAAGCCAATTTCGTGCACTGCCAAACTTTTATGTATGGCGTCCGGCGGATGGTGCAGAAAATATCGAGGCTTGGAAAACAGCACTTAGCATGAAAAAATCTCCATCTGCTTTTGTATGTTCTAGACAAAATCTCGCACTGCTTCCAAAAGCTGTAATCGGAGAGGCTAGCAGAGGCGGATATTTGGTCGCAGGCGATAAGAGTGCAACTATAACTTTGATGGCTTCAGGAAGTGAAGTTGAGCTAGCTCTTAAAACTAAAGAGGCATTAAATGCGAAAGGCGTTAAGGCTAATGTAGTCTCAGTTCCATGTTTTGACCTCTTTATAGAGCAAGATAAATCATATATAGATTCAATCATTCAACCAAATACAAAGAAAGTAGCAATTGAAGCGGCAAGAGGCTTAGAGTGGTATAAATTTGCTGACGAGGTAATCGGAATGGAGACATTCGGCGCATCCGCTCCGGCGGATCAACTATTTGAAAAGTTCGGTTTCTCTGTTGCTAATATCTTAGAAAGAATCAAATAATTAAACTCCACATGCCAAAGAGTAAGATGGGCAAGTGGAGATTTTTATAAGCACATCACAAAAAATGATGTGCAGCTATGTGGGCAATCCCTACTTTTTATTTAACTGAGTGAATATCGTTGTTCGGGTGGTTAGGTTTTTCAATTCCCGGTTTTACAGTATCAGGTGTATCGTAATGTACTATATCTTCTGCCTGAAGAGCAACGAGTGTTAATGTCAGTAATAAAATGATTTTTTTCATTTTTTGTCCTTTGGTAAGAGAGCATTACCCTCTAAAATTTTAAATCGGAGTAATTTTATCCGATTTAACTTTTATACTTTATTTCCTTTTTTGAATTATGAATTTATTTAAGGTTTATTTTATTAATCATATAATCTTGACTTATATCAAGATTATAGTTTTGATGGAATTTATAAAAATTTTAAACCCCAAACTCCTATAAAAATAAATCCCAAAAATATAACAGAAGAGAGAAATACAAGCGCAGTAACTACTCTTGGTGTGCAGTCGTAGAGCGAAGCTAAGTTTACATTTGCAACGGCTAAGGGCATCATGATTTCTATAAAAATTATTCCTTTTATCATTTTGTCTAATTCGACGAAGTAGAGGATTATAAAAGCGATAGATGGAAGTAGTATAAATTTAATGCCCATTACCCAGAGGGTGAGAGTTTTACTTATCTCATTTATCTTTGTTCCGTAGAGGTAAATCCCAAATAAGAAGAGCTGCATTGTCATAGAAGCGTATGCTCCCATCATGAGCGTATCTATTACAATTTTTGGAGCCTCATAATGGTTTGCACTCAGGAGTATCGCAATTATTGCCGCCCAAAGTATTGGCAGTTTTACTATGTTAATAAGCGAAGTTTTAGCATCAAAATTTCCTCGGGAGTAGTAGAAAACGCCAAAAGTGTATACAACAAAAACATTGACAAGATTTACAACTGTCGTGTAGGGAATCGACTCTTCACCAAAAATTGCTATATTAATCGGTATGCCAAGGTTTCCTGTGTTCCCGATTATAGCTGCTACTGTAGCTATAGAGTACTCTTTATTGTCATCAAAAAGTTTTTTGGCAACAAAGGCGGAGAATATAAGCACTAAAATCACGATAAACATGTATATGCTTGGTGCATAAAGTAGAGTAACATCAATAGGGCGGATTAAAAGCCCCCAAAAGGTAAGAAAAACTTGCAAGAAATAGACATTTATAAGGGTTATTGTTTTATCGTCTATTTGCTCTTTGAAACTCATCTTTGAGATGTAGCCCAAAACTATGAAAATGTAAACGCTTAAAACTGAAAATATTATTGAACTCATCTCGGGATTATACCCGTTTGGATATAATTGCATTTTTAATTTAAAGGTATTTTATGCAAAATATAGAAGAGATACAAAATATAGTAAAAGAGCATCCGGCTGTAATGCTCTACTTTTCAGCCCCGACATGTAATGTTTGTCATGCTCTCAAGCCAAAATTATTGGAGGCAATAGATAAAAATTTTGAAAATTTTGAAGTTATTAGTGTTGATACTTCTACATGCCAAGAGATTGCGGCTCAATTTAGTGTATTTGCTATTCCGACTGTTCTAATTTTTTTGGATGGCAGAGAGTTTTTGAGAAAGTCTCGCCATATGAGTGTTGACGAAGTTGTTAGAGAAATAAAAAGACCTTATGAAATTATGATGTCGTAGTTTGAGAAAAGTTTCCACTGCATGTGGAAACTATTTTGTAGAGGTTCTCTCAAGCCTTTTTTTATCGAGTAGCATTCTATCTTGGAAAATTTTACTTTTATCTTTTGCAAATGCCTGCATATCTTCAACTTCATCCATCTCATCAACGATTTCAACACCCAAAAGAGCTTCAATCGCATCTTCAAGCGTTACAACGCCACTTGTTTGCCCATAGTTGTCATGTACTATAAAGAGGTGCGTTTTCTTTTTGATAAAAACATCAATTATCGCCGATACAGGGATGTTTTCTGAAACTTTGTGAATAGGAAACGCGATTGAGCTTAACAGTTTGTCATTATTATCCTCAAGGCTCTCTTCAAGAATGGTTTGATTAAAGACTACCCCACTGATATGATCAATCGATTCATCATAAATAGGAATACGAGAGTGAATATAGAGTTTGTCATCTTCAATAGCATCACCTACAGTCATGGCTGAAGGAAGTGCGAAAACAACACTTCTTGGTGTCATAATGTCTTTTGCTTTTATATTTTTAAGTTTAAGAAGATTTTCAATGAGATGACTCTCTTTACTGAGAATTGAACCTTCTTTCTCCCCCATGGTTACAATCGCCATAATCTCATCACGAGAAAAATTAGTATGTTTTGCTTTACCTTTTGAAATCATATCTATAATTTTTGAAGAAAGCCACACAAGCGGAAATGTGATTTGAATCAGAAATTCGATGAAATAAGCGGATGGAATCAGTAGCGATTTCCAATAAAGTGCACCAATAGTTTTTGGAACAATCTCTGCAAGATATAAAATGAGTAACGTGAGAATAACAGCTATAGCGGTTTGCCACTCCACACCAAAGAGTATTTGAGCCTGCGCACCAACTCCGGCCGCTCCCATTGTGTGGGCGAATGTATTAAAAGTTAAAATAGAAGCAATAGGTCTATCGATGTTGGCTTTGTGTTCTTTAAGTATAGCAATAGCATTCTCATTTGTCTTAGGGAGTGTTTCTATATAAGAGTGTGTACTAGAGAGCAAAACCGCTTCTAAAATTGAGCATATAAAAGAGACTGTTAGAGCAAGGATAAGATAGGTAATTAAAAGTGTCATATAGCACTTCCAATAAAATTTTTGAAGTTATAACACCTGTCGCCACAATTAAGTGAATTCATTTAAAGCAATCCTTTATTTTTTTAAAATTGAGCGCCATTATAGCCAATATATAATAAAAAAGAGTAAATGTATTATTTTTTTAATAGTCTTTGTTGAAAAATAATACATTTAATTATAAAAGTAGAGTGGTGAATATTTATTTCATAAAAGCTAGCAAAGAAGCGGTAACCGCAACATTAAGTGATTCAACTCCGCGGTTCATTGGAATTTGCAGTGAATCATTACAATGTTTCTCAACTTCAGCGCTCACTCCTTCACTCTCATTGCCTAAAACATAGATGCTCTTGGAACTAGGAGCAATATTATAAATACTCTGCTTCGCATGTGAAGAGAGCGAATATATTTTTGTATCTGTAAGTGATTTAAGAGCCTCTTCAATCGTATTACAGTAGTAGATTGGAAGTTTAAAAAGTGTTCCGGCACTTGCTTTTATTACAAGCGGCGATATTTTAGCACTGTTTTTTTTCGGCAAAATTATTCCATCAATATTTCCAGCGGCACATGAGCGGATAATCATGCCAAGGTTTTGTGGGTTTTGAATTCCATCAAGCGCAATAAGTTTGTAGGAGTTTAACTCTTTTATCTCATTTGCATTTCTATAGCTTTGAGCGATTATATCAATAGCTACACCCTGATCCTGTTGAGCATTTTTACTAATACGGCTGAGAGCTACTTTATCATGGTAGGTTACTTCTATTCCTCTTTTTTGTGCGAGAGAGAGAATTTCTTTTATCGCACCGTCTGTTTTATTAGAGTTTGCCATGTGTATTTTGTGAATCACAACGCTTTTATCTTGCAAAACTTCAACAACTACATTCCTCCCATACAGAGTAATTATTTTGTCAAAATAGGCTTTTTTATCTAAATATTCTTGAGAGTCTTGCAATGGAGTTCCTTATTTTTTTTATACGATATTGTATATGATTTCTGTTTTATTCTTGATAACTTTAATCTCTTTAATAGAGAGTCCATCAATTTCAAGAGTCATAAACTCAGCTATCGAGTAGATATTATGTTTTGCAAGCTCTCTTAGAACAATGCCTCTGTAAGCTTTTGCCCAGTGACTTACGGTTTTCCCATCTTTTAAAAATTTTAGTGTCGTATAGGGCTTTGTAATCTTGTAAAATTTATCATAGTACCCTGCACGAAGGTCTAAAATCTCATCTTTTGCCAAATATAAATCCAGTTGATAGGTAAATCTGTCACTATAAAATTTATCAGGTGCAAATTTTCCGATACTATTCCCTTGATGCACCTTGTAGTTTGCTATAGTGTCCCCTCCTAATATCGCACCGTAAAGATTAGAAAATATTAGAGTATTTTGCTTGAGATACTCTTTTTCTTCATCTCGAAGCGATGTATACCCAAGATAATCATAGGCAACTCCTTGATATCTCTCAATCGCAAACATAAATGGAGAAGAAAATATATCACACAAGTATGGCTCGCAATCACTAAATTTTTTTAATCCAAAAAGTTCTAATATCTCTTGTTTATTCTTGCTATTTATAACATGCATATATTCATTTAAAATTTCTTCCCTCGCTTTGTTTGAGCAAAGTAACTCTCTTTTATCTTCAGTTCCTCCGCTTTTTTTACCCTCAGATGGTGAAAATAGTATCTTTAACATGTAAAACCTCGCAAAAATGTTAATAAATTATTTTTGAATTGTATCAGTATAAGTCATAAAATAGGGAAAATCAGGGAGCAAAAAAATAAAATTGAAAAATAAAATGTAATTTGCTGTAAAATACTTGACATTTACAATCTGTTTTACTATAATTCTGGCTCAAATTCGATGCCGACATAGCTCAGTTGGCTAGAGCAGCTGATTTGTAATCAGCAGGCCCGGGGTTCGAATCCTCGTGTCGGCACCATTGAATTTTGAATATTAGAAACAGTGTTAGACCAGATTAAAACATTTAAATTATGTATATGGTGAGATAGTCAAGTGGCCAACGACGGCGGACTGTAAATCCGCTCCCTACGGGTTCAGAGGTTCGACTCCTCTTCTCACCACCATTTCAATGGCACATGCGGGCGTAGCTCAGTTGGCTAGAGCGTCAGCCTTCCAAGCTGAGGGTCGAGGGTTCGAGTCCCTTCACCCGCTCCATTGAAAATCTGGAAGCTGAAGTACAATTTCTACATTACTTCATAAATGGTTATATAGCTTACTATATAATTGTCTACACCCAATACTAATATTATTTAAGAACCATTCAATTATTGCTTGTTATATAAACTGCTGCATGCTCTCGTGGCTCAGGGGTAGAGCACTTCCTTGGTAAGGAAGAGGTCGGCGGTTCAAATCCGCTCGTGAGCTCCATATATAGTTTATATTTAAAATTAAGCAATAATTGAATGATTTTTGGATACAATTCCATTTCAATTCATAAATAAAGTCGGAGGACACAATGGCAAAAGAAAAGTTTCTGCGTAATAAACCGCATTGTAATATTGGAACAATTGGTCACGTTGACCATGGTAAGACTACTTTAACAGCGGCTATTACAGCAGTGCTTGCAGTTACAAATGGTGCAAAAATGATGGATTACGATGCAATCGATAATGCACCAGAAGAAAGAGAGCGTGGTATCACGATTTCTACTTCACATGTAGAGTACGAAACAGATGCTCGTCACTATGCGCATGTTGACTGTCCAGGTCACGCGGATTATGTTAAAAATATGATTACTGGTGCTGCTCAAATGGATGGTGCTATTTTAGTTGTTTCTGCAGCTGATGGTCCAATGCCACAAACTCGTGAGCATATCCTTCTATCTAAGCAAGTTGGTGTTCCTTACCTAGTTGTTTTCATGAACAAAGAAGATATGGTTGATGATGAAGAGTTATTAGAATTAGTTGAGATGGAAATTCGTGAACTTCTTGATCAATACGATTTCCCGGGTGATGATACTCCAATCACAGCTGGTTCAGCTCTTAAAGCTCTTGAAGAAGCAAAATCTGGTACTTTAGGTGAGTGGTCAGCTAAAATACAAAAACTTATGAAAACTGTTGATGAATATATTCCTCAACCGGTTCGTGAAGTAGATAGAGATTTCTTAATGCCGGTTGAAGATGTATTCTCAATTTCTGGTCGTGGAACAGTTGTAACAGGTCGTATTGAACGTGGTACAGTTAAAATCGGTGAGGCAATTGAAATCGTTGGTATTAGAGATACGCAAACTACTACTGTAACAGGTATTGAAATGTTTCGTAAAGAGATGGATCAGGGTGTTGCTGGTGATAACTGTGGACTACTAGTTCGTGGTATTGCTAAAGAGGCTGTTGAGCGTGGTCAAGTTCTTTGTAAACCAAAAACAATTACTCCACATACTAAATTTACAGCTGAAATTTATGTATTGAGTAAAGATGAAGGTGGTCGTCATACTCCATTCTTTAATGGTTACCGTCCACAATTCTATGTTCGTACAACGGATGTAACAGGTGCAATCACTTTACCAGAAGGTACTGAGATGGTTATGCCAGGTGATAATGTAAGCATAACTGCTGAGTTAATTCACCCAATTGCTATGGAAAAAGGTACTAAGTTCGCTATTCGTGAGGGTGGAAGAACTGTTGGTGCTGGTGTTGTAGCTGAGATTCTTGCGTAATTCGGGTTCCCGAATTGCCAACTAAAGGTTAATAAATGCGTGAAACAATACACCTAGGATGTGAGAAGTGTACTCGTCGTAACTATCACACTAGTAAAAATAAAAAGACACATACTGAAAAGTTTTCAGTAAGAAAATATTGTAAATTTTGTCGTGAGCATACTGTTCACAAAGAGATGAAGTTATAATAATAGTTGCATGAAAGCTCAAGTCTTTTGATTTGAGCTTATTGTATTTATGTAGGCGTATAGCTCCAATGGTAGAGCACCGGATTCCAAATCCGGGTGATGGGAGTTCGAGTCTCTCTACGCCTGCCACCATTAGTTATTAGTAAAGCTTTAGAGCTTTATTTATAATTAATGTAGTTTTGGGAAAGTGATAATGAAATTAAATATACATATTAGAAATGCAAAAGCAGAACTAACAAAAGTAATCTTTCCTACAAAAGGTCAGGTTAAACAGGCATATATTGCTGTCGTTATTGTTGTTTCTGTGATAGCAACATTTTTGGCATTAGTTGATTTATTTATGTCATCAATTATGTCACTTATTTTAGGTTAAGGAGTCAATATGGCACATCAATGGTACTCTATTCAAACCTACGGAAGTGAAAGAGCAGTTCGCTTAGCTATCTTAAATATGATTCAAGAGATGGGATTACAAGATTACATTGAAGAGGTAATCGTTCCAACAGAAGATGTTATAGAAGTGAAGGACGGCAAAAAAAAGATATCTGAAAGATCACTCTATTCTGGATATGTTTTTGCAAAGATAGACTTAAACACAAATATACAGCATTTAATTCAATCATTGCCAAAAGTATCTGGTTTCATTGGAGAAGCAAACACGCCTACACCACTAAGTGAACATGATATTAATGTTATTTTAGATCGTGTTCATAACCGTGCTGCACCAAAACCAAAAGTATTTTTTGATAGCGGTGAAATGGTTCGTATAACAGATGGACCATTTGCAAACTTTACAGCGACAGTTGACGAATATGATTTAGAACACGGTACTCTAAAATTGAATGTTTCAATATTTGGTAGAGCAACGCCTGTGGATATTTCATATAATCAAGTAGAAAAAATAATTTAATCAAAAAAAAGGAATCAAAATGGCAAAAAAAGTTACAGGCTACATCAAGCTACAAATTAATGCTGCTGCAGCAACACCGGCACCACCAGTTGGACCAGCACTAGGTCAGCGTGGTGTTAACATAATGGAATTTTGTAAAGCGTTTAATGAAAAAACAAAAGATAAAATGGGATTTAAAGTTCCTGTAGTGATTACAGTTTATAGTGACAAAAGTTTTTCATTTATTACGAAACAACCTCCGGCATCTGCATTGTTAATGCATGCAGCTGGACTTAAAAAAGGTACTGATAATCCACTTAAAAATATAATTGGAAAAATTACTCGTGCTCAGTTAATGGAAGTTGTTGAAAGAAAAATTGAAGATTTAAATACTACTGATAGAGAAATGGCTGCTAACACAATTGCAGGATCGGCTCGTTCAATAGGTATTCAAATTATAGATTAATATTATAAAAGAAAGAAATCATCGACCACAATGATTTAAAATTTTGTGGCAGAATTTTATATGGAGAATTTGAAAATGAGTAAAAGATATAAACAATTAATTGAAAAGATTGATACAACTAAGGTGTATTCTTCTGAAGAGGCTTCTTCATTAGTTAGAGATCTAAAAAGTGCAAAATTTGACGAAACAGTAGAAATAGCACTTAATTTAAATGTAGATCCAAGACATGCAGACCAAATGGTTCGTGGCGCAGTTATTCTTCCACATGGTACTGGTAAAACGGTTCGTGTAGCTGTATTTGCTAAAGGTGTTAAAGCCGATGAAGCTAAAGCTGCAGGTGCTGATATCGTTGGAACTGATGATTTAGTGCAACAAATTAAAGATGGAATTTTTAATTTTGATGTAGTCGTTGCTGCACCTGATTGTATGGGTCTTGTTGGTCAAATTGGTCGTATTCTAGGACCAAAAGGTTTAATGCCTAATCCTAAAACAGGCACTGTTACTCCTGATGTAGCGACAGCTGTTAAAAATGTTAAAGGCGGTCAAGTAACTTTCCGTGTTGACAAAAAAGGTAATATCCATGCAGGAATAGGTAAAGTGAGCTTTGAGGCAGATAAAATTGCTGAGAATTTAAAATCTTTTGTAAGAGCTATTAATAAGCATAAACCAGCGTCTGCAAAAGGTAAATATATTAAAAATGCTGCATTGTCACTAACTATGAGTCCGGCTCTAAAGTTGGATGTTATGTCTTTAATGGACATGAAATAAATTTTAATCCGCTTTTGCGGGTTAAAGTGATTTTAGGATACTTTATTTTTAAAGTATCCTAAAGTTACTCTAATTTACTTTAGTAACTGCATTTTATGGACTGAAGATAATAGGTGCGAAAGCTTAATCTTCCTATTTGAAGTGTTGTCTGGAAAGGAGATAATCTATGACAAAAACACAAAAAGCTGATATTATTGAAGTGCTTTCTGGTGAGTTTAAAATTGCTCAATCTGTAATATTTTGTGATTACAAAGGTTTAACAGTTTCTAAACTAGAAGGCTTAAGAAAAGCAGCAAAGCTTAAAGAAGCAAAAGTTCAAGTTGTTAAAAATACTTTAGCAACAATAGCACTTAAGAATGCTGAGTTAACTGGTGTAGAGTTAAAAGATACAAATATTTTGGTTTGGGGTGAAGATTCTATCGCTACTGCTAAAATTGTATCTGACTTTGCTAAAGATAATGATAAATTTATAATTAAGTCTGCTTATATTGATCGTGAAGTTTCTGATGTTGCAAAAGTTGAAGCGTTTGCTAAACTTCCAGGTCGTGAAGAGTTGCTTGCAATGCTTGCTGCTACTTGGATGGCACCGGTTGCATGTTTCACTATCGGACTTGATGCATTAAGACAAAAAAAAGAGCTAGAGGCTTAATTAGCTCTCTTTAACTAGTAGTGATTTTATCACTTTAAAACCTGAATAATCAGGTTAAATTAAATTTAATATTGGAGAAACAATATGGCTGTAACTAAAGAAGATGTATTAGAATTTATATCAGGACTTTCTGTTTTAGATTTATCTGTACTTGTAAAAGAGTTTGAAGAGAAATTTGGTGTTTCTGCTCAACCTGTAGCTGTTGCTGGTGGCGCTGCTGCTGGCCCGGTTGCTGAAGAGCAAACAGAATTTACTGTTGTTATTACTGATTCAGGCGACAAAAAAATTAATGTTATTAAAGTTGTTCGTGCTCTTACTGGCTTAGGTCTTAAAGAAGCAAAAGATGCAACTGAAAATTTACCTTCAATCATCAAAGATGGTGTAGATAAAGATACGGCTATGGATGCTAAAAAACAACTTGAAGAAGCTGGCGCAAAAGTAGAAGTTAAATAATTTTAGCTTTTGAGTTCAACTATAAATATTAATTTATGGTTGAACTTACTGTTTATGGGCGCTTTTACGGTGTGATATATGTCACACCGTAAAAGTGCCCTTATGTCGTTTATAAGCACTATATTACAATTTATCTAGAGACGTCTAGATATAATATACTCAATCTTTAATGATTGAGTCCTAATTAACAACTCATCGAGGTAGCCTATGTTAAATACTTTATACTCCGGAAATCGTCTTCGTGTAGACTTCTCTAAAACTCCTCAACAAATAGAAGTACCTAATCTCTTACAACTTCAACAAAGTTCTTATGATAAATTCTTAATGTTGGATGAAAAAGATAGATCTGCAAGTGGCATTGAAAATGTATTTCAATCAGTTTTTCCTATTCATGACACCCAAAACAGATTAACAGTTGAATACATTGGAAGTGAAGTTGGAAAGCCTAAATACACAGTTAGAGAGTGTATGGAAAGAGGACTTACTTACGCAGTTTCATTAAGAATGAAAACTCGCTTGGTAATGTGGGAGAGAGATGAAAACACTAAAGAAAAGCTTGGTGTAAAAGATATTAAGGAACAAAGTATATGTGTTCGTGA
>JBAZSX010000011.1:0-114911 GCA_041662225.1 Sulfurimonas sp. | reverse complement strand
TATTTACTTGCTTAGTTTTCAATGATCTCAAACAATTTCAAAAGCTTCTACTCGAAGTCTTTCTAGTCCTTCTTGTGAAGGTCAGTCTGTTTGTGGACGGGAATTATAGGGGGTTGTTGCTTAAATGATTCTTAAATTTAATGGGGATTTGTAATATGTTTAAAAATTTATTTTATATGATTTTCTAAGTCTTACCCATCTATATATGCATACCCTGTTTCTGGCTCTATTACTATTGTTATTTTTTCACTGCTTGATGCACTAGTGCAAGGAGAATATGTGCAAAGCAGTATCTTGCAGGCACTATTTGATTGAACCCTCTGATTAATCATCCAACCTTCAGAGCCAATTCGATAAAATAAAAAAACTAATAGAGTGAGAGGTAAATGATGCGGCCAAGCTTTTTCAATTATGTTCTTCAATAACCAAGGCGGTAAAAAAAGCACAAAGTTTCTTTCATAGATGAAAGTATAATGCACCCTTTTTTCAAGACCAGTAAATCAATTTTTTAATTCCATCAACTTATGATACTTGTAGTGGCAGTTTTGTTCCTTTAGAGTTTAAATTATTGTCAGCTTGATAATAAACTTCATTTGGAGTTTTATATTCAATCGCTGGATGAAGTCTTTTTTTGTTGTATGAATTCATATAGATTGCAATGACTTTTTGTAGCTCTTTGATGTTTTTGTATTCGTTCAAATAAATTTCTTCATATTTAATCGTTCGCCAGAATCTCTCAATACAAATATTATCGGTAGCTCTACCGACACCATCTATTGAAATTTTAATGCCATATTTTTTTATTCTAAATCTTGTTATGGTTTAGAACACACGTAAAATACCTGTATGAACTTTTGAAGTATATTCACTTTTCTGATCTGCGTTATATATCTCTGGCTTAGGGTAAAAAGCAAGTGCTTCATTTAACACACTTGTGACTAAAGATATTTCCATAGTGTTTGAGAGCTTCCGAGAAAGTATCTTTTTGCTATCCCAATCAATAATTGCAGCCAAATAGACAAAGCCTTTTTCGAGCTTAATTATAGATTATATCCGTACTCCAAACTTGATTGATTTTTTATATAATCACCTGTCCAGCGCAGTTCCTACCCTCAAGGGGCACAGAGGTAAACTCTTTTAGAAGATATTCATATTCTTATAACGACCTCAAGTAAATAAGGTTGTAGTGCTCTTTGTTGGCTATAGTAATCTTAGGCTTCGGATATAGGGCTTTTGTCCCCATATATTTCATAGCTTTGTTTACAAACTTTTTACCTACATTATGCCCATCTCTGAGTAGTTGTTTATGTATTCTTCGGTATCCATACGATGGAAAATCTGAATAGATGTTATTATGGCATCCAAAAGTTTGATCTCCCTGCCGCTACTAAATGGTTTAGTGGGATTGTAGTACAAACTTGACTTGCTCACATGCAACAGTTGGCACTGCTTATTAAGAGATAAATTATGCTTGATATCAACAAGAACTTTTCGTTCTTTGTCATATTATCTTTGTTTTTTTGCAGAGACTCTATCTCATCTTTGCACCTGAGGGCACTTTGTCACTTCGTTCGGGCGCACTCTTTGACAACCGTACTCTTGTAAAGATTCTGGTTAGAAATCCCTCCCACGTCAAATGCCAAGTCTACATTAGTCTCCCAGACTAATTCCGTTATTTTCCAAAAACAGTCGCTTCCAGTTATTGAGACTAACCGGCATCACTTCATAAGTACTTGCAATTTCATTAACTGTTTTTTCACCCTCTAAAACTTCCAAAACTAATTTAGCTTTGAACTCCGCACTATATGTTTTTCTTTTTGTACTCATATATTAATCCCTATATTTTCATAATTTTATTCTAACAATTTGGAATTAAAAAATAGAATTTACCGGTTTGATTTTATGGGTTCATTATAGGTTGATGAACTTAAATCTGTCAGCTATGAAACAATCTATCAATATAGTTATCATAATCAAAAAAAAGTGGTGGGAAACTCTATAAATATCTCAGACACAAAAACAAGAAATACACCAAACGAAGTGTCAAGGACAGATAAAAAACCGTATATCTATAAATAAGCGTCCTAAAATTGTAGAGACGAAGGAGCGTGTAGGTGATTGGCAGATAGATCTCATTATCGGAAAACACCATCATCAAGCTATTGTGACAATTGTTGATACATATTCAAAGTTTACTTTGATGAGAAAGGTACAAAGTAACCAAGCAGAAGTTGTAACGCAAGCTACGATTAAATTGATGCGCCCGATTAAAGCTCATACGCATAAAGAGGTAGTTGATGTACAAAACAGATTAAACAATAGACCTAGAAAAATATTGGATTACAAAACACCTGCGGAAGTTTTCTTTGATACAATTACAAAATCTTATTCTATTATTTAGGTGGATATTGCACTTACTACTTGAATTGGCGTTTTTAATTAGTAATGAATAAAGAGTAAGAAGTTTATTAATTTTACTCGAAGAAGGTGAGGGTAAACTCAGAAGATTATTTTCTTCTAAGTTCTTTAATACGAGCTTTTTTACCAGCAAGTTCACGAAGATAAAATAGTTTAGCACGACGAACACGACCGCGACGAACAACAGTTATCTCACTTATAGAGTCAGTGTATATTGGGAAGATTCTTTCTATGCCAATACCATTTGCACCAATTTTACGAACTGTAATTGTTTTACCAGTTCCTTGACCTCTTTTTGCAATACAGACACCCTCGTAACTTTGTACACGAGTTTTGTCACCTTCTTTAATTGTTACCGCTAAACGAACAGTATCACCAGCACGAAATTCTGGAAGTGTTTTCTCAGCTATTTGCGCTTTTTCAAAGTTTTCTATGTACTTATTTCTCATAAGATTTCCTTATTCTATGCTTTAAAAGCTGCTCTGGCCTGAAGAACTTAGTCTTACATTCGGACAGGGCTAATTTTAGTGAGCGAATTTTACTATGATTTCCCTTTAAGTATTCTGATGGAACACTTCTTTGCTCATAGTTCTGTGGCTTAGAAAAAGATGGTGCTTCTAAAAGCGGTGTTTCAAAACTTTCAACACTCAAAGAATCACTATTTCCAAGAACACCCTCAATGTTTCTACTTATAGCGTCACACATAACTAAAGAGGCTAACTCGCCACCGGTTAATATGTAATCACCAATACTAAAAACTTCATCGGCGAACTCTTCGACAACTCTTTCATCAATACCCTCATATCTTCCACTCACGAAAGCAATATGAGATTTTTTAGCTAATCTTTTTGCATCATTTTGTCTAAAAGGTTTTGCTACAGGAGTTAAAAAAACTATATATACATTTTTATCACTCAGTTTCAAATTTCTTAGAGCATCATAGAGGGGCTGAGGATACATAACCATCCCAGCCCCACCACCAACAGCAGTATCATCAACTTTACTATGTTTTGAACTACTATATTCTCTAGGGTTTAGATAACCAAGGTGAATCAAATTTTTGTCAATTGCACGCTTAAGAATAGAGTCTTGAAAATAACCCTCTATAAGGTTAGCAAACAGAGTAACAAAAGTAAAAGTCATTATGAAGCTTCTAAAATATCCATAGCACCAACAACGGCGATGACTTTTTTATCAATATCTGTACTTATTATAAATGGCTTATGATATGGAATTAAAAAACTTTTTGACAATCCGGTTTGCACCAAATCATCACTAGTTTTTATGCTTAAATAATCACTTACACTTATTCTCTCAACCTCGCTAACGCTACCCAAAAGTTTTCCTTCTTCAAAAACTGCACAACCTAGAATGTCAAACCAAAAGAACTGTCCTTCTTCTAAATGACAATTTTTTTTAGTATCTTCGTAGGTAGAGTACAAGCTTGCATTAGTAAACTTTTTAGCATCTTCAACTGTGTTAATTCCAGCTATTTTAATAATACCTCTATCATGATTTACCTCACTTAGAGTAATGGTATCTTTTTTGTTTATCAAAAAAGTTGCACCGTTCTTAAACTGCTCTGGGAAATCACATTTGATATGAAATTTCATATCGCCTTTTATACCGACTGTTTTGCCGATAGTAGCAATATGAATGAGGCTATTTTCTTTAAACTGGTTCGACATTGATACGGTAACTTACGCCATCTTTGGCTTTACAGCCTGAGATGACTGTTTTTATAGCGCCTATCATCTTACCCTCTTTACCAATCAACTTGCCAATGTCAGTTTGATTAGCGTAAAGAACTATTTCTGTAACTTCATCGCCCTCTTTAACTTCAACTCTTATGTCATCAGGATGTGATGCTATAAGTCTTGCAAATTGTGCGACAAAATCAGCTATCATAATTAACGACCTGTTATCTTTTTAACGCGGTCACTCATTTTAGCGCCTACGCTTAACCAATAGTCTAGTCTTTCACTATCAACTACCATAGTTTTTTCTGCAACCATTGGATTGTAGTGACCGATAAGTTCTATCCAACCACCATCTCTTCTTTTACGACTATCTGTTACCGCGATACGGTAAAAAGGTTGCTTTTTTCTGCCCATTCTAGTAAGGCGAATTACTGTTGCCATTTTTTGTCCTTCTCTGCGCAAGTTATATTTCAACTTACTGTATATGTTAAATTTTGCATTTTGAATGCAAAGTTATAAACTCTTAGAGTTCATAACTTTACTTTCTCTTAGCTTATGATTTATCTTCGAACTGCTCCCGCTCCACCCATTTGACCCATCATTGATTGAAGATCTTTCATGCCGCTTTTACCAGAAAATCTTTTTGCCATTTTACCTGCATTCTTAAACTGCTTTATCATCCTGTTTATCTCTACCTGCGTAAGTCCGCAACCTGCGGCTATTCTAAGTTTTCTAGAGTTATTTAATAACTCTGGATTCTCTCTCTCTTTGAGAGTCATTGAAGAAACCATGGCTTTAATATTTTTAAGCTCGCCTGAGTTTTCAAAATCAAAATCTTTAATAGCTTTTGAGACATTTCCCATGCCAGGCATCATTCCAAGCAAAGAGCTCATGCTACCCATTTTTTTCATGCTTTCCATCTGCTCTAAAAAATCATTAAAATTAAACTCACCCTTTTGAATCTTTTTAGTAAGTTTTTTTGCCTGCTTTTCGTCAATCAATGATGCGGTTTTTTCAGCAAGCCCCTCTATATCTCCAAAGCCCATAAGACGATTTACTATACGATCAGGTAAAAAGATCTCTAGGTCTTCCATCTTCTCACCGGCACCTATAAAACGAAGAGGCACTTGAACCTGTGATGACAGACCAAGAGCAACACCACCTCTTGAATCACCATCATACTTACTTAGTATTATGCCATCTATACCAATTTTTTCTTTAAAGGTTGTGGCTGTTTTAACTGCATCTTGACCTGTCATAGAGTCAGCTACATAAAAAATTTCACTAGGATTTGCTACTTTTTTAACCTCTTGAAGCTCACTCATAAGTTCATCGTCTATAGCCAAACGACCTGCAGTATCAATTAAAACTACATCATAAATACCACTTCTAGCTTTTTTTAATGCTGCCGTAACAACATCGACTGGATTAGTAGTGTTCGCTTCTTCAAAAAGTTCTACTTCTATCTTAGCCGAAATTTGGCGAAGCTGTTCAACAGCTGCTAAACGCTGTAAATCGGCTGCAACAATTAAAACTTTTTTTTGTTTATTCTTTAAATAGAGTGCTAGTTTACCTGTAGTAGTTGTTTTACCAGAACCTTGAAGTCCTGTCATCAAAATAACAGTTGGAGGATTCGGCGCGAAGATAAAGCCTCTGTTTCCGCCAATCTCTAATAGCTCATATAGAGTTTTTCTTAAGGCATCCAGAAATTGGTCTTTTCCAATTCCATTTGCTTTAGTCTCTATTTGAACTTTATCTATTAAATCTTTTACTACTTTATGATTTACATCTGCTTTTAAGAGATTTTTCTTTAGCTCGTTAAGTGCTTTTGAAAGGGCTTTGTCGTCATCATGAAAACGAATTTTTTTAATCGCAGTTGTAAATGATTCAGTTAAACTGTTAAACATAGCCTCTCCTATTATAAAATGTTATGGATGTAAAAAGTTGCGAATTATATCTAAATCTTACTTTTATTTTTCTTTAAGTCTATTCAAAATTAACAAACTCTCTAGGCTCAGGTGCAATAAACTCCATTCCCAGAAGTCTGACTTTATGCGCATGCAGCATAACTCTTTTTGCCCGTCTTCCTCCATACTGCTCATCTCCAACAATTGGATGGTCAATATAACGAAGGTGCGTTCTTATTTGATGCGTTCTTCCGTTATGGATAATACACTTTATTTTTGTTTTTTTAGCACTTACAATATCAGGGAAAACTTCTGTTCTTGCAGGTTTTCCTTTGCCGGAAACATTTGAATACGCTCTGTTATTTTTCTTTTGTGTAACAATTGGCTTATCAATATCAATAGGTTCAGATATTATTCCCTCAACCCAAGCTATATACTCTTTGTAAACTCTATCTTTTTTAAACTCTTCGATTGCTTTTTCACGAAACTCTTCATTTTTTACAAGCATCAAGACACCGCTTGTTTCTCGATCAAGTCTGTGTAAAAGTTGAGCACCCTTATATTGTCTCTCTATTTCATCTGAATTTACGAATGCCGGTTTATCTACAACGATTAAATCACTGTTTTCAAATATCGGCTTTATTTTCTGAACTTTTTGAACTATAAACATAGTTTTTTCATCAAGCTCACCGCGAGCTATCATAACTTTTTTATTTCCAACATAAACTAAACCTCTATCTATCATAGATTTAGCTTGAGTATTTGAAACACCTTCTTGAAGTGATACAAGCTTATACGCTTTATCTGTCGCCATGCAAGGCTCCTTGTCTTAATATTTTTTCTACTATCGGCTCTAAATTTATCTTCTCTTCTACAATTGAACATGGTAAATGTTTACATGCTAAAAGTGCTTTGTGTATCTCACTTGGTTCTACATACTGCACATGATGAACATATTTGAAGAGTTCTTTTTGATGAAAAAAGTGCTTGCCCGTAATTATTTTACATCCAAAATGGGCAGGTTCCAATGGATTATGCCCACCGACGTCCTCTCTAAATGCCCCGCCTAAGACTGCTATATCGCTTATGGCATAGATATTATTTAGCTCGCCCATAGCATCTACCAAAATCATATCCGTAGCAAATTCACAGTTTTGTGAAAGTTTCGACAGTGTTAAAGAGTTTTTATCAGCATAACTTTTCATTAACTCGTAAATATTCTCAAATCTCTCCGGATGTCTTGGCACTATTATAAGCTTTGCGTCACTCTGCTTTTTATACTCTATAAATGATTTTAAGACAGCCTCTTCTTCACCCTCATGTGTACTGCCTGCAACAATACACTCTTGTTTTGGCTTTTTATACTCTTTAGTTTTTGTAACTTTTGCTGCTAATTTTATATTTCCGACTACTTCAATATTTTTGGCACCCAGAGCTAGGAAGCGATTTTTATCCGCTTCGCTTTGTGCATATATTATCTCCACATGTCGCAACATTTTTTGATAAAACCAAGCAAATTGCAGATACCTTTTTGCACTTTTTTCAGAAATTCGAGCATTGAGCAGTATTACTCTACTCCCTTTTGCGGCCGCCGCAACTATCAGCATATACCAAAGTTCCGCTTCTAAAACAACAAGAACTCTCTGCTTTTTCATCCAAAGCGGCAGAAACATTTCATAAGGCAAATACCGAACATCCGCTTTATACTTTAATGCTTCAGAAAACCCTGTATGCGTTATAGTGGTTATATTTATCTCTTTGTCACCCATCAAATCAAGAATCGGCTTAATTGCTCTTGCCTCGCCTAGCGAACATACATGAAACCAAATCTTATCTGTTTGCTTAAATCTTGGATTTTTAAAAAGAAAAAAACGGGCAGGAATTGATTGTCTGTATTTTTGCTTAAGAGAGAGAGAGACTAAAAGCGGAAGCGCTACAATATAGAGCGCAACACTTAGAGTGTAGTAAAATAGAGTGAACACGGCTTAAAAAGCCCTATTCTTCGCTAATTTCCACATGTATAATACGACCACAATGAGGACATGTAACAATCTCATCAGCTCTAATAACATCAGCATAAATTTTATCACTCAAGCGCATATGACAACCCATACAAGCTTGTTCTTCCACCGGCACAACAGTGCTATTTTTAGCCCATCGACGAATTTTTTGATAAAAAGCCAAACCTTTTTGGTTTATTGTCCCAAGAAGTTTCTCTTTAGCAACAAAAACCTCTTGTCTATCTTTATTGATAACTTCTAGCTTTTTATCAACTTCAGCTTTAACAGATTCTAAGTTTGCTTGCAAGCCTAATAAAGATGTTTTTGCAGCTTCAACTTGCTCTTTTTTATTTTCAATAATTCTCTCTAATCTTTCTATCTCTTCATTTGCAAAAGCTACTTGTTCTTTTGCTATCTCTTCTTCTAGTTGTAAAGATTTCATCTCTCTTTCAGTTTTTACTTCAGAGCTTTTTCTAGAGTTATCTTCTAATTTTTTTGAGAGTTCTGCTAAATGCAAATTATTTTTTTGCTTTTTAACTTCTTCATCTCTAATTTCGTTCGTTAAATTTTCAATATCTGACTCAATACTCTTTGTTTTTGCAAGAGCTGCTTCATAATTGTAATTTGCTTCTTCTATCTGAGGTTCAAATGCATCAATCTCTTTATCTACTTTTGAGAGGTCGATTAACTGCTTAAGATGCTGGTTCATTGGGCTCCTTTGAGGTGTTTCGTATATGCCATATCTTCTATAAATATTGCTAATTATATGTAAATGGATTTTCTGATGATGAAATTATAACTGCTAAACCTAAATTTTTCAAATACTTTGCCAAAATTTCTGCAAAAAAGTGTTCACTTTCATAATGACCTATATCAATTAAGGATAATTTTATACTTTTTGCATGCATTGCGTCATGGTATTTTATATCGCCTGTCAAAAAACAGTCAGCTTCTATTGAACTTATAAGCGAACATCCGGAGCCTGTTGTAAGCGCAACCCTTTTTACTCTCTCATGACTTTTGACACACTTAGCATGTGGAAGTCCAAAAGCGGATGATATTTTTTTTGCAAAAAAATCGAAATCTTCATCAACTTCAAAATAGGTAACAAAACCCTCTTTTTTTAGAATCTCTACGCCCAAAATCTCTTTTGCAACGAACTCGTTTAGATGCGTTTGGTCAAAATTAGTATGCATCGCTATATTTGAGATATTCTTTTTAATCATTTTTTGAATTAAATTTGCAGGATATTTACTAAAATCAAGCTGTTTCAACCCTCCAAAAATTAGAGGGTGGTGGGTGATTAAAAGCGTGTCGTACTCAAGCGAATCAATAAGTGCTTCATCCACATCTATGCTTAAAACTATTTTTGAAATTTCCTGCGAAAAATCTCCGATTAAAAGCCCCGAGTTATCCCACTCTTCTTGAAGTAAAAAAGGTGAGAGATTGTCCAAAAAGTTATATATATCTAAAAGTTTCATCTCTTTATTTCACTTTTAATTTTTCTAGCTCTTCTTTTGCTTCAATGAACTCAGGATTTATCTCAATTGCTTTTTGATACATCTCTATCGCCTCATCTTTTTTTTGCATATCTACCAAGAGATTTCCAAAGTTATAGTAAGTTATCGAATTTTCATCATTTATTTCCAAAGAGGCATGGAGGTGCATTTTTGCAGATGCAAACTCACCGTTTTTTCTATAGATGGAGGCAAGCGAGTTATGAATATACTCATTTGCGTCATCCAACTCAAGTGCCTCTTTATAATAGTTTAATGCCTCGGCATCATCGCCTGATTGTTGTAACATGTAGCCGATTTTAAAGACAATATCCGGATTGTTCGGCTCTTTTGCATTTGCTTCTACTAGAAGTGCTACAGCCTTTTGAAAATCTTTCTCTTCATACGCGATATCAGCTTTTTCTATTAAAGCCTCCGGAGAAAAGGGTGAAAAAGTTTTTGCACCTCTTTGCTCCTCTTCATTCTCCGGCTTTTGCTCAATATCCTTGAGTGTCTGAATATGCTCATAAATTTTAAATGCAAAAAAAGCGGATGCTCCTAACATGAGTAACTGAAAAACTGTCATTTTTTATTCCTTAATTTTATTGTATAAAATGAAGGAAGCCCTTCATTGTTTTGTACCGCCATCGGAAGTAAATTCCGATAGCTACGCTAGCGCTTTGCTTCCCTCGGCGGGACGCCCAAGGCACTAGTGCTTTTTAAAAATAGATTGTTATTCAGAGTTGCAATGAATTGGAGGGGATCAACCTGAATTCCGGCAACACGAACCCCAAAGTGCAAATGAGGTCCTGTAACTCTGCCACTCACTCCGGAGAGCCCAAGAGGTGCCGACTTTTTTATTTTTTGGCCACTCTTAACATCAAATTTACTCATGTGAAAATAACATGTATAAACTCCATGCCCATGGTCTATAATGACTGTGCCTCCAGAATAAAACCTATCTTTTGCCATAACTACAACACCGTCATTACAGGCATATATCGGACTCCCTACATTTGCACGGAAATCTGTTCCGCCATGGTAACCCTTCAAAGAGCCGTTATAAACTCTAGCTTTACCGAATGTGCTTGTAATTTTGCTCTCCATGGGAAGTGTGAATTCCGACTTTATGTAACTCTGCTCTGTCGTGCTATTGTATATATCCATAGCCTCTTTATGCTCTTTTTCGGCTCGTTTTTGATTCTCACCGTTTGGATTTACTTTCGACTTCTCTACCTCTATCTGCTCTTTTTCATAATTCCCGTCTTCTATCTTTATAAACATGTTTTTAGTCAGATTAGAATTTTTTTCTTTATAGCAAATTTCGATTTTTTTGCTGCTCGGCTTTTCATCATAATTGATTGCAACCAGAGCATACATTTTTTCTTTATCAAGAGGATGTGTAAAAACTCTGTAGCTCTTTTTATCTACTACAATTTTTTCATAAACAACATCTTTTTCCTTTTTAAACTCTACAAAGAGCGTTCTTCCATTTGAGATGTTTAAATCTGAGACATGCACATTATAGGCAGCCAACGAGGAGATAAAAAGCAGTGTTGACACTACTATTTTCACTCTCTATCCTTCATCGCTCTTTGAACATCCCGCTTCATATCTTTCTCTTTGAGATCATTTCTTTTGTCATGGAGCTGCTTTCCTTTGGCAATTGCAATCTGAATTTTTATTATATTTCTGTCATTAAAATAGAGTTGCAGCGGGACAATCGTATATCCATCCCTTGTTATAGCTTTGAGCATGGTCAAAATCTGCTTTTTGTGAAGCAACAGCTTTCTGCTACCCCTCTCTTCATGTCCGTAAAAGTGGTGTGTCGTCTCCAATCTTCCGATGTGAGCATTAAATAAAAAAGCTTCTTCTCCGACAATTCTAATAAAACTATCTTTTAAATTTACCTTTTTTGCTCGGATGCCTTTTACTTCGCTACCGACAAGAACAATACCTGCTTCAAACTTCTCTTCTAAAAAATAATCGAAATAGGCTTTTTTGTTTTTTGCTATCGTCTCGCCCATTATCTAATTTCTCCCGCTTGTTTATATATTTTACCGGCACTTCTAAAAAAACTGCTTCCGCTACCGCTGAAGTGCCATCCCTCTTTGTAATAATTTTTTAACTCTGGATACCCTTGTAAAGCCGGTTTGTAAAGGTCGTTTGCTTCATCAATACTCATATTTTCTAAAATCTTTAAAGAGCTTGTTTTTTTCAATTTTTCTGCTTCAATTTCATTCACCGGATTGTAGAAGTTTTCTCTATAAATCCCATAAACTTTGGGTGTGCTTATCTCTAATTTTGGAGTAAAAATCTCAAAATCTAAAATCTCCTCTACGAATTCTTCTACAATTTCTCCTATGCCGCTCACATTAGCACTGCCGTAATTATAAATAAAAAATGGAACATCGGCACCGACTTTTGAACCGATATGTGCAAGTTCATCCAAACTAAGCCCGAGATTAAGAGTTTCATTGCACATCTTTAAAAATGCAGCAGCATCACTGCTTCCGCCGCCAAGACCGGCGAATGCAGGAATCTGCTTCTTTACATGCACGGCATGCGTAGCCATAAACTCTTCCAAAGATTCTGAACCAGTGGCGACTTTTAGTGCTAAGTATGCTTTATAAATTGTATTTTGTTCTGTATCGCAAGAAAAATCACCAATTATCTTAAACTCTCTCTCTTGCTTTGGCATAAAAAAGAGTTCATCATAAAGCGAGTTCACCCTCATAAACCTAGAGACTATTTCATGATAGCCATCTCTTTTTCCTCTTATTTTAAGAAATATGTTTACTTTAGCATACGCCCTATATCTTTTCATTATTTTATTTTCCGAGTAGTTTACTAAGCAGACTAAGAGCATCTGATTTAATCTCTTTCGAAGCGGCAATATTTGAATCTTTTACATCACTGAGCAACTCACTTCTCACTATAGAGATACTCTTTGGCGCATCAATTCCAAGCTTCACTACGCCCTTTTCAATTGATATTACCTTAATTACTATATCGTCACCGATTATAATAGACTCTTCTATTTTTCGAGCTAAAACTAACATGTATATATCCTACCTAACTCATATTTTACTTCTTCATTTTCTATCTTTATAATTGAGATATTTTCACTATTGTCTAGCCAATAGCAACCCTCATCTTTAATCTGTAAATCTGATAAAGCAAGAACTCTTCCATATTTCAGATTGTCACTATCACCAAAATAGTAATTTTGAGGGATATTGAGTGATTTTTTAATATCTAAAGGCTCTTCATTGTCGTATTTAAAAACTCCCTCAGACAACCTCTCCAAGGCACTCAGGCTTCCATACTCTACTCCAACTCTCTTTGCAATTATAAGTCCTAAAGAGCGGATATAAGTCCCCTCGGAGACAGTCGCTTCAAAGGTAACAAATGGGTGCGAATAGTTTATAAGTTTACTCTCATATATAGTTGAGTTTATTTTATTTAGTATTACCTCTTTTCCTGCACGAGCCAAATCATACGCTCTTTGACCGTTAATCTTTTTAGCACTAAATATAGGAGGTTCATACTCTATCTCGCCCTCTAATGATTGAACTGCTTCTTCTATAATGGCTTGTGGAAGCTCTTTTACTATCTCCACATGCCCTATAGATTCTGTATCTAAACTCTCACTCACGGCACCGAGCCACAATGTTGCTCTGTAGGTTTTAGGAGTTTTATCTAAAAAGCGGAAAAGTTTTGTGTGACTTCCAAAGCCTATAAGCAAGACACCTTTTGCAAAGGGGTCAAGTGTTCCTGAAAAACCAGCCTTTTTGTTGTTGTATTTTCTTTTTAACTTAGATAAAAAGAGATTTGAGCCGATTCCTGATGGTTTATACGCAACAAAAAGCCTGTTCATAGTCTCTCAACAAACGATGCTAAGATATCTCTTTTGGTACCTGCGAAATTGATATTGAGTTTAAACTCTCTGCCCGATTTGCTAACCCCGACGATTCGCCCTGTGCCGAATATTTTGTGGCGGACTAAATCCCCTTTTTTGAAGGCTGTATTTTTTTCAACAATAAGTGAACCCTCACATAGTCCGGCTTCATTAAAAAATCTGCTCTTCTGCAAATCACTTCTTCTGCCTTTGTAAAATCTGCTTCCGGCATGTGAGAGCGTTAGCGTCTCTTTTGCTCTTGTAAAAGCCACATAGCCGAGTCGTCTCTCCTCTTCTAAATCGCTTCCATCACCCGTGAGAGGCAAAAAGCCTTCTTCAATTCCTATGACAAAAACATGGTCAAACTCCAAACCTTTTGAAGCATGGATGCTCATCATATAGATACTCTCACCTTCCATTTGATCCTGTTCGCTCTGGAGTGTAAGCTCATTTAAAAATTCATCAAGGCTGGACTCCGGTGATTTCTTTACAAAATCTCGAAACAAACCGTAAAACTCATCCATGTTCAAAGTTCTTTCCGCCTCATCCTGCATGCCGGCATAAATGTTTTTAAGGTGAAAAGTATCTTCGAGCACATCAATAAAGTCGTATGTTGATTCTTTCGCAATCTGAGCAACATGTTCAATATCTTTTATAAATTTTTTGAGTGTTAATGCATTTTTTTTCTTTACCAATGCTTCCAACTCTGCTAAAGAGGCATTTGTTACATATTCGTAAATAGATGTATCATTTTTGTGAGCCGCAAGTTCCACCTTGTCTATACTCGCCTTTCCAAAACCTCTTTTTGGCTTATTTACTATTCGCTTAAATGAGAAATCATCGTGAAAGTTTGTTATAACTCTTATGTAACTTATCAAATCTTTAATCTCTGCCCTATCGTAAAAACGGAGACCGCCAACCAGTTTATAAGCTATTCCGGCACGGTTTAAACCATCTTCAATGGAGCGGCTCAGAACATTCACTCTATATAAAATAGCTATATCGACTCCGCGAACGCCTGAATTTAAAAGCTTATTTATTTTTAGTGCTATTTTTCTCGCTTCTTCACTCTCATCGTTTGAGTTTAAAATTGCCACATCCTCTCCACCGCCACGAGTACCGACGAGCTTTTTACCCAATCTTGAACGGTTATGCTCTATAAGTGCATTTGCAACCTTTAAGATTGGCTCCTTTGAGCGATAATTCTCCTCTAGTTTAAAAATATTTGTGCCGGCAAAATCTTCATGAAACTCCATAATATTTCTAATGTGCGCACCACGCCACCCATAAATACTCTGATCATCATCGCCGACAACGCAGATATTTGAGTGTGCTGTGCATAATTTTTGCAAAAGTTTTAGTTGCAACTCGTTTGTATCTTGATACTCGTCAATCATTATGTATTGATATTTTTCTGATGTTTTTTGTGCCAACTCCGGATTTTGTTCTAACAGTCTATATGTCAAGGCTATCAAATCATCAAAATCAACAAGATTATTCTCTCTTAAGTACTCTTCATACTCTTCATACACTTTTGCAATCTGCTGATAATTAAAAAGCTCCGCCTGCTTGTAGGCATCGTCAGGAGTCATAAGAGAGTTCTTGTATCTTGAAATTTCACTTGCTATCAAAGGTGTAGGAAGTTCTGAATTTATAGTTTTTATAATTCTTTTTTTATCATCCGTATCTATTACCACAAAGTTATTTTGTCTATTTAAAAGGTGAATGTTAAACTTTAAAAAGAGTAAGCCAAACTTATGAAAAGTGCATAAAAGAGGAGGATACGCAACTTCGCTTATCATCTCCAAAGAGCGTTCTCTCATCTCTTTTGCAGCTTTATTTGTAAAGGTAAGCGTTAAAGTATTTGAAGCGGGAATACCGACCTCTTCAATCAAATAAGCAAGTCTTGAAACAATTGTAGTAGTCTTGCCACTTCCCGCACCGGCTAAAATCAAAACGGGACCCTCTGTCTGTTTAACGGCTTTTGTCTGTTGTTCGTTTAATTTTTTAAATATTTTTTCCATCTTTTCCACTATTATGACACCAGTATTTGTTAATTATTTTTATTATAACTAAATACCAGTAAATTATTACAGAACTATTGCAATAATTATAATTATGAGTTATAATTTTATTATCAATATTACTTATAGGAATTATTATGTTAAAAGATTTTGCAAAATTGCAAACATTCTTAATGGTTATAAAAGAGAAGAGTTTTTCTAAAGCGTCGGCAAAATTGGGCATCTCTCAACCCGCAGTTACGCAACAAATTAAATTTATTGAAGATTATCTTGATACAAGAATAGTTGAGCGTAAGAAAAACGGAATTATACTCACAAAAGAGGGCGAAGATTTATATAGAATTGCCCAAAGGCTCGACAAAGCTATTGCAAATAGTGAAAAAGAGCTTTTAAAGATAATCAACAAAGAGTTCACTTTTGTCATGGGTTCGTCCTATGCTATAGGTAATTATATTCTTCCAAATTATCTTTGTGATATTAAAAAAAGAATTGGTAATGAAGTCCACATGTTAGTCGGTTCATCAGTTGAAATTATAGATCAACTTGAAGATAAAAAAATAGATGTGGCTCTTATAGAATCGCCTGTTATTAGGGATGGAATTGTTTATAGGGAGTGGGTTGAGGATGAGCTTGTAGTATTTTCAAATCAGCAAATTCCGAAACATCTCAAAGTTGAAGACTTAATGGGATTTGATTGGATTTGTCGTGATGAAAATTCACATACAAGAAAACTAACTTCAGAAATATTTGAAGAGATGGGTGTTCAGTGCGGAAGCTTCAATGTGCTTGCAGTTTTAAGCAGCCCAACTTCCATAAAAGAGTCTATTCTACATGCCGATAAAAACTCCGAGCGACCTTTGGTTTCTGTCATGTCAAGACATGTAATTCAAAGTGAAATAGCAGAGGGGAAACTTTTTGAAGCAAGACTTAAGAATTATAAAATAGAGAGAAAGTTTTACATAGCCTACTCAAAAGAGAAAAAGCATGACGCCTTTGTTGATAATGTTGTAAACTTTCTGCTCTCTCTTACAAAAATATAATTTAAGGGCAATGCCCTTATTTTTTCAGAAACTTTGAATTTTCCGGATTTGATAAAAAAGATGCCATTGAATTTTCAACTCCTCGCTCATCAATCTCTTTATGAGCGTGATGTTCCTCTTCATAGCTAGCTAAATTAATCAAAACAGGTGTTTCATCTATAATGATTTGCATAATGCTTAAAAGCGGTACAGTTACAAAACTGCCAATATTTTCCACTCCAAAACCAGCCTCAAAAATTAAAAAATCCCCCTGAATTTGAGCTGTTTCAAATGTATAACCGGCTAAGAAAAAAAGAGTTAGCGGGCGAAACTCCGCATTAATTTTACTCGGTAATTCAGGTTCAAAGCTAATCTCCTCAATCCTACATAAAATCCCAAAATTTTGTTCTTTCTCAAAAAAATAGATTATCATATCTCGAATGTTTTTTTGCATCAACGAAGCAAATTGCTTGTCTTCTATTACATTTTCTAACAATTTCTTTTCCTTATATTTATTGCTGCAATTATATCAGAAACTCACATTTTTCTAATATTTCGAAATCTATCATCGCGTTTAAAAGAGCTACTTTTGAAAAACTCCTAAGCTGGCTGACTTTTATTTCTGTTTCAACTATTTTTCCCTCATCCAAAAGTCTCTCTCTGGTCGTACCCTTCAAAAGCGGCTCTTTTGGCGTTATCCACTGACCATTGCTATAAAAAGCTATGTTCGCAATAGTTGTATCTGTTACCAATAAATTTTTTATAATAAGCACATCATCACAGCCATCTCTTTTGGAGAAAAGCAGATCCAGTTCTTCTCTAAAAGTAGATTTTTGCGCATAGTTTATCTCATTGTTAAAACTTAGCTTCAGAGAACTTACCTCTCTTTTTTTGTATGCATGGTATGAGATTGTAATAGGGTCGTTCGTGTGAGGAGCATAAACGAGGCGGCATCTATAAAGACCTATTTCCGGGGCTTTTATGTGCTCTTCAAGATTCTCAGCTTCTTTTATTCCAAGAGCGCTTAAAACCCTCTCGTATCGTTTTTGATGGTATGCCATATGTAAAGCCTTTCCATCAATAACCTTAATAGTCTCAAAATAGCTGTTACTCTTCATTAAAGAGTGCCGTGCTCAAATATCTTTCACCCGTATCGCATAAAATAGTCACTAAAGTCTTGCCTTGAAACTCTGCTCTTGAAGCGACCTGCATGGCAGCCCAAACATTTGCACCGGCTGAAATTCCAACAAGCAAACCCTCCTCTCTCGCCAACATTCTCGCTGTGCTTAGAGCATCTTCGTTACTCACTTTTATAACCTCTCCATACACTGTCACATCAAGAATATCCGGAACAAATCCCGCACCGATTCCTTGAATCATGTGAGGAGCTGCGGCTTCGCCTGAAAGAACGGCCGAAGAGGCAGGCTCAACTGCAAAAATCGCAATGTTTGGTAGCTCCGCTTTTAAAACTTTGGAAGTCCCTGTGAGTGTTCCGCCCGTTCCAACTGCCGCTACAAAGGCATCAAGTTGCTTATCTGTATCACGGAGTATCTCAACTGCGGTTGTTAACATGTGAATTTCCGGATTCGATTTGTTTTGAAATTGCTGTAGGATAATGCTGTTTGGAGTATATTTTTGAAGCTCTACTGCCTCAGAAATAGCTCCGTTCATCCCTTTGGAAGCCGGAGTTAAAACAAGTTCCGCGCCCAGAGCTTTAAGCAGATTTCTTCTCTCAATACTCATAGACTCAGGCATAGTCAAAATAAGTTTCAGCTTTTGTGCAGCACAAACCGCGGCGAGCGCAATTCCCGTATTTCCGCTTGTAGGCTCAATTATAATAGTATCTGGCAGTATCTCACCTGCTTCCATCGCTCTTCTAATCATATTAAAACCTATTCTGTCCTTGACTGAACTGGTTGGATTCATAAATTCACACTTACCAAGTATTGTAGCACCTGTAAGTCTTGATGGAGTATTTAGTCTAACCAGTGGTGTATTACCTATTAGTTCTATTATATTTTGTGCTATTTTCATTAAAACTCCTAATTTAAGAGCTGATTTTACACTCTAAAGTTATATATTCTACTTAATTTATGTAAATTGATTATTTAAGAAAGTTGTTTTTTTGGGGGATTTAAAATATGGTGCGACCGGGGAGATTTGAACTCCCACACCCGTAGGGCGCTACCACCTCAAGGTAGTGTGTCTACCGTTCCACCACGGTCGCATTTAGAGGTTAAAGCACCGAAAAGGTGCTTTATGACTTAGTTAATTAAGCTAAGTATGGGTTTGCGTAAAGTGCTATAAGAGCAATTACTAGTGCATAAATAACTTGAGCTTCGATCATTGCAAGAGCGATGAACATCGTAGTCATAAGTTTAGCACCTAAACCTGGGTTTCTTGCTGTACCGGCAATAGTTGCAGCAGCAGTATGACCCATACCGATAGCTCCACCTAAAGCAGCAAGACCAAGACCAAGACCGGCAGCGATCATTGAGTATGCTTTAAGAGTTTGGTTTGCAACTTCACCATCAGCAGCGAATGCAGCAGCAGCGAATGCTACCATTAAGAAAAGAATTTTTTTCATGTTTATCTCCATTTTTTGGTTTCAAATTTTTTCGGCTAACGTAACTACATCCTAAAGAATATAGCAACCTTTACATAAATGCAAAGATTTCCCTACTAAAATCTGACTGTCGGAATTGTATATAAACTCTGCTAAATATTAGATTAAAAAATCTCGACATGTAAAAATATTTTCACATGTTTCGACGAATGAGGTTGCCTATGCAATGCCCAAAGAGATTTTATTCCCTTTAAATTCCAATATTTCTACCATGACCTTATCACCCTCTTTGAAAATATCTGATATTTTTTCTACTCTTTTTTCAGAAATTTTTGAGATGTGTAAAAGCCCGTCCGTTCCATCCGGAAGCTCTATAAATGCTCCAAATTCGACTATTTTTTTAACTATTCCCTCATACTTTTGCCCGACTTCGTACTTAATTTTAGGCTGTTTTGGTGTATTTACTATCCCCTCAATATGCTTTCTTGCATCCGCTACTCCACTTTTACTTTTGCCCGTTACTTTTACTTTTCCGTCTTTTTTGTCGATGTCAATTGCAACTTCAAACTTTTCTATAATCTCGCGAATAGTTTTTCCTGCCTGACCGATAATATCACCGATAAAACTTGGGTCAATATGAAAAAAGTCGGTGCTTGGCAAGACTCCATCATTAAATTCGATTTTCTTTTCGGCCTCTTGCATAATATCAATAATGTGACATCTGCCCTCTTTCGCCTGATAAAGTGCCTCTTTTAGCACATCAAGACTAATTCCGCCCAGTTTAATATCCATCTGCATGGCAGTAATTCCATCTTTTGAACCGGTTACTTTAAAATCTAAATCCCCATCATGGTCTTCTAGTCCCATAATATCTGATAAAATTGCATACCTATCGCCTTCACTCACCATACCCATAGCAATTCCGGCAATTGTGTCGCTTGTCTCAATATCAGCAGCTTTAAGTGCCATATACCCACCACAAACTGTAGCCATAGAAGAGGAGCCGTTTGATTCAAGTATCTCTGAAACCAGACGAATTGTCTGACCACCCATGTCAACAATTGGCTCCAACGCTCTTTTTGCTAAATTTCCATGTCCTAACTCTCTTCTTTTGGTACCCATTATTGGAGAGGCTTCGCCTACGCTAAATCCTGGAAAATTGTAATGAACCATGAAGTTTTCGTTTTGTGTGCCCTCATCCGTCAGGTTCTCAAACATCTGTCCATCTTTTGCCCCACCCATAGTAAGAACAACCAAAGCCTGAGTCTGACCTCTTGTAAAGAGACATGATGCATGCGCGCTTGGAAGTACATTTGTGCTGATTGAGATAGCTCTGACCTCTTTCAACCCTCTTCCGTCCGCACGAACTCTCTCATTTAATATCTGCCCTCGTACCTGCTCTTTTTTTACCTTCTCAATAGCCTCTTTCAGCTCTGATTCATCCCAATGCTCTTCTACTAAAAGTATTTTTTTTCTAAGCTGTCTGAGTGCCGTTGAGCGTTCTGATTTTGCCATCTGATTCATAGCAGACTTTATATCTTCCATGTGCGTTTTTCTTACAAAATCAACCATCACTTCATTTACAAGATGTGCCTTATATTCTATTGTTTGTGTCGGTTTTTTAAAAGAAGCAAAATTCTCTTCATATTTTAGGTTTGAAGCAAAAAGAGCTACCTCTGTTTTTTGAAAAATTTCTATTAACTCCTCTTCAGGTATCGCATTTGAGGTGTGCGTTGAGAGTATTGCCATAGCCATGCTAGGGTCAATTATGGGGTCTATAAAAGCATCGTTCACTTCAACATGTTCACCGCCGATTGAGCGCATCTCAATCATTAGAAGCTCATTTTTAGTTCCTGAGAGGTACAAGTCAAGAGTAGAACTTTTGAGCTGTGAGAGAGTAGGATTCAAAACTAATGCACCACCTATTTTGGCAGCTCTTACTGCACTTACAGAAGTGTTTATATCTATATCGGAGACATAAAGCGCAGCGGAAGCAGCATTAAGTGCTAAAACTTGTAAATCCGCCTCTTTATCCGCACTGAATACCATGATTGTAATTTGAGTCGGATGTCCGAAGCCTTTTGGAAAAAGTGGACGAAGAGACCTGTCAACTATGCGAGATGTCAATGTTTCAAAATCACTTGGCTTTGTCTCTCTTTTGAAAAAGCCGCCCGGAATCTTTCCTGATGCATAGGACTTCTCTATATACTGCACGGTAAGCGGCAAAAAATCATCTTTTACAATCTCTGTTTCGTCTATTACAACTGTTGCCAGAATGACCGTATCGCCAGACTTTACCCATGCAGCGCCGTTTGCCTGCTTCGCAACTGCACCAAACGAATACTCTTCAACCCTATTTTCTAACTCTATTTTCGTATCATATTTCAATTTATATTCCTTGTTATTTAATTTTATATTATCTTAAAAACTCTTAAATTTTGAACCAAACTCAAAACCAACTCTCTTTTTATTTCTCCTTTAAAAGCTCTTAGGAAGAGTCATACCAAACTCTGATGAGCCTCTTCCGGAAGACATTATCGGCGTCAGAGCCACTGTGAAAAAAATATACCTATCAAATACAGAATTATCCGCAACACCAATTTTTGAAAGTACCGGTCTATTGTTTTCAACATATCTCAGTCCAAAATCCCAACATCTTTTTTTATAAATCATGCCTACCTCTGACTTCTTTTTTTTACTTCTCTCCAAGTCATAGGCATAATCCACATGGTAGGAGTAGTGTGTGTTATAACTATATTTAGCACTTGATGTCAGATAACTTGCATAGGGCGTATAACCCGTGTTTGCATCTAAAAATGTATCTTTATACAGGTGAGCCATTGAGAGTGTCATATCGCCTACACCGTAGGAGAGTTGATTCGTAAGCTTAGAAAATGACTGCTCCTTATAATTAAAAAATGAGTCGTTGTAATAACTTAAACCATCTACAATAAGATAGTCAAGCTCATTCTCGAGTTCTCCGGTTTTTGTTCCATAAACTTCATAAAAAAAAGCCTGAGATAACTTATGATAAAGAATCTGCTTTCCTAAACTGTCATAAACATATTGAGAAAAATCAAATTTTAGCACATCCTCCATCTGAGAGACTGTATAAAATTCGCATCTTGGATCACTTTGATTAATTAAATCAGAACAAAACTCTTTATTATAATCGTAAAACCCCTCTCTTCTTTCGCCGCCTGCAAAGGAGTAGTTGGAGCCAAAACTAACAACATGGGTATACTCTTCATATGCTTTCGCAAGCTCCGTGGAGGCAGAGAGCTGATTATAGTTTTTAGCTATGTAGCCATTTTGATACTGGGTATCTGTTGGAACCTCTTCTACCCCGGAAAAAGTTGAGTGCTGTGAATAAAGCGTAGTTTTATAGGAAAGATTTAACTGCTCATCCAACGCAGATGTCTGCAAAGTGACAGGGACATTTAAATTGGTTTGAACTACTTTTTTATTAATATCTCTATAAATATTACTGCTTTGCATGTCAAGACTATAAAATAGGTGACCTTGTAAGAGGCTATTTAAATAGTTATGGTACTGGAGCGTAGGCAGTTTTTGCAGAGTGTTATCATTGCTCTGCTTTGTCAAATCCTGATAGTATTTTAAATAAGTTCCAAAATAGTTCTCATCGGTATTATAAAACATATTGGCTCTTGATAAAACCTGAGTAGCCGTAGCATTTTTTATAGGATCATTCGTTGACAAGTTAATATAATCAACATCATTCATGCTGTTTATATTCACAAATAGACCGGATTGACCTTCGAAATTTTGATTGAGCCATTGGTTGAGCACATCACCATTTTCATATTTAAAGTTAAAGCCGCTATGACTCTTGTTTGCCAACTCATGTTCTATAAAATAGCTATCATTCTCTTTAAAATAGCCACCGGTCAATTCACCGCCGGAGATTGCACTATCTTTAAATCTAAAAGTTGAATATGCGCCATAGCCACGATTTGTTCTCATTTGCGGTTTTAGTTCCAAATCCCACCAATTTTGTTCGGCTATGTAAATTGGTTGCTCAAAATAGAACCCCTCTTTATCAGATACTCCAAGAGCAGGAGTTAAAAGTCCTGTTCTTCGGGTTTTGTCAAGTGAAAAACCTACATAGGGAGTGTACATGACAGGTATATCGTAAATATAAACTACAGTGTTGTAAAGATTGAGCCATTTTGTGTCGGAATTATAGTCGGATGAGCTGAACTCCATCGTCCAAAGCGGGTCATTCGGGTTACAGCCGCTTACGGAACCTGAATTTATATCCAACTTTTCATCTCTCATAAAACCCTCGTCTGCACTAAGCCATACTTCCGATTTTTTTTCAAGCATAAAAAACGGTTTAAATGTTTTCTCTTTATTTTTAATATTTAATTTTGCATAATTTCCCAAGAGTTGAAGCTCATTTCCCTGAGTTGCACGAATATTATCATAGAGCTCAAGGTCACCGCTGTCTCTATCGTATAGAGCACTTTTAGCACTTAAGTGATAATTTTTGTAAACGACTACGACATCCCCGTAGGCATTTACAATATTATCTTTTGAATCCATGGAAGTTGCAAAGATTTCTACCGTATCGTTTGCATATACAAACGACAGAAGTAGAATAAAGAGAGAGAGTAGCCTAAGCATTTACAACCAGTGTTTTTGCAGTTTTATCATGGAGCGTCTGGCGGGATGGGTCAAAAATACCCCATAAAAAACCAAGATAAAAAAATGTTTCACTGATTATACGAAATATTGCACGATTGAGTGAACTTAGAACAGTCGGCTTCTGAAGCGTTGCTATTTCGATAACCCTTATTTTCATCACAATTTTGCCAAGCGTTGCACCGTACTGCATGGTAAAAAAAGCTTGATAAATTATCTTCATAACCATATATTCTAAAACGAAAGTGTTTGTTAAATTAATAATCTCTTCTATATTTTTAGCGGCTGTAAATGAGTCCCACAGGGCAAATATAAGTAAAAAAGAGAGAAGGGTCTCATCTATAAAAAAAGCTACACCTCTTTTTTTGATCTCCGCTAGAGTTATACCTTCACGATGAAGAACATTTTCTATCTCTTCATTCATGACTAGAGTGCCTGATAGGCTATATCGGTTCGGAGTTTTTTCCCTGCGAAATGCACTTGACCGCAACGCATGTAGGCTCTATCTCTTGCCTCTTTTATGCTATCTCCGAGTCCAACACAAACCAAAACTCTTCCGCCGTCCGCATAAAGTTTGCCGTCTTCCATACTCACACCCGCATAGGAGATGTGCGTATATTTTTCTACTTCTGTATGGTGCACTTCATCTACTATTATCTCTGCAGGAGTCGAATTTTTATATGGATAATTTTCACTTGCCATAACAACGCCGACTGCAAACTGTTTGGAGAACTCTACTTTTATCTCAGCCAATCTGTTTGTTGCAGCTTTGTAAAACATGTCACTCACGCTTGATGTCATTAAAGGCATCAAAATTTCACACTCCGGGTCACCGAAACGGACATTAAATTCAAGGGTAATCGGTTCCCCTTTTACAACCATAATACCGATAAAAAGCACACCCTCAAATGGAGCACCCTCTTTTTTCATGCCATCGAGCGTCGGGCGGATAATTCTATCTTTTACCTTTTGATACAATACTTCATCCACCAGAGGAGTCGGAGCATATGCGCCCATTCCACCCGTATTTGGACCTTGATCGTTATCTAACAGTCTCTTATGATCCTGTGCGGCAGGAAGAAGAATATAGTTTTCTCCGTCGCAAACAGCAAACATGGAGAGTTCATACCCGTCCAAGAACTCTTCAACGACCACTTTCAAACCGGCATCACCGAAACTTTTTCCGCTGAGCATTTCACTGATTGCAATCTTTGCCTCGTCATGGTTTTGTGCAATAATTACACCCTTTCCGCCGCAAAGCCCATCCGCTTTTACAACGATTGGAGCTGTTAGAGTATTTGTAAATTTAAAAGCATCTTCGATAGAATCTGTCTCTATATATCTTGCGGTTGGAATGTTATATTTTGCCAAAAAGTTTTTCATATAAACTTTTGAACCTTCAAGCTGGGCAGCCTCTTTTGAGGGACCGAAAATTGTAAGCCCATGAGATTTAAAAATATCAACTACACCATCTACAAGCGGTCCTTCCGGACCTACAATTGTGAGTTCTATACTATTTTCTTTTGCAAACTCTGCTAATTTATCATACTCTTTGATGTTTAGGTTTGTTCCCAGCGCCGAAGTAGCACCATTTCCGGGCATAAAAAAAAGTTCACTGCCGTTTTCTTCATTTAAAATTGCCAGAGCGATAGAGTACTCTCTGCCCCCACTGCCTAGTATCAAAATTTTCATTCACATCTCCGTCATAATTTTTTAAAATATCTAATTAATATATCCAAATATAGTAATTAAATATTTTGAATAGCCCGGGTAGCCGTTACGCATTTGGCTCGGTTCTAAAAAGCCGTATTTAGGTGAAGCGAGTGTTTTATGACGGCGGCAGTTTCTCGGCTGAATGAACATACCTCAAACGAAATCACCGGCACACTAAAACCCTACTAGTTCACAATTTGAATATGTAGAACCCTCATATTGCGATATGTCGAACTACCCAGACTATAGTGTTATTATACAAAAAGGATACTTGATTTTTCTTTTTTAGGGATTGCGTAATATCAAAATGTACTGCCAATCATAAATCTGAACTTAGTTTTATCTTTTATAAAATAGGCATCATTGGTGATATACTCAAAATTGACCGGAAGTACAAATTTGTTTAAAAAAACTGTTGAGAGTGTTAATCCGGCTGTCACTTCACTGAAAGTCACTTTGGCAGATCCAAAAGTTTCCAGTTCATACTGTCTATATTTTGTATATATTGCCTCTTTTTGCAGTGAGAGGGGAAAGGTGAACCAATAGCTAGAGAGGTTCAAAACCTTAGCCAAATTAACTTCTCTGTACGAAGCCGTTTTCAAGTAATAAGGAGTATCCAAACTTGGCATGTGGATTGTTGATGGATCCATGTCTTGTTGATAGGAGGAATTTGTTATCTTTACTCCCCTACTATTGTCAATAGCTTCCGACTCTGTTAAATCACTATTGGTTGCAGAGTATTTTGCTTCTACTCCAAAATAGAGTTCATATATTACATCATGTTTAAAACTATACTTTGCCCCATAAATTTTGTCATCTCTCTCTCTGGCTCCGTACAAACTTAGACTATTCAAGTAATTTTCATACATGGATACGCCGTACTTCTCTTCTACGGCAAAATTAAGCGTTGCACTCAGAGGCTCTCGCTGTTTTGCACTATAGTCCTGATAGTAACTAGCGCCCAATACACCTCTGTAATGCCCTCTTCTGTAAAATGGCAACTCAGAACTAATGATAAATCCATTCTCCCGAACATCCTCTTTCTTATCACTCTCAACTACTCTATATCCTACAATTGAGTACCCAAGCAGATATTGAGAGTTTGAGTAGGAAGCCCCTGCGATTGTAGTGTTCGACTCATCTTTGTTAATAAGGAGCATTCCTTGGTTCTGAGACAATGGGTCGCCAAAATTTGCATTTAATGCCCATGCCGGCTTGGCATCTCCAAATACTACGGAAAGATCGCTACCTAGATAATTTATATCCAAAAGGGAGTAGTAGGGATTGGACAAATCCAACTCAAGATGTTCGGAGCGGTTTGTATCCTCGTACCCTCCGTAATACTCCCTCTCTTCAAAAAAGAGTTTTGTTTCATAGGGAGTCTCATCAATCTTTTTTAGCTCATTTTTAACATAGTAGTAATCTTTCTCGCTGATTGCAGCTATCAAAACTTCGCTATCATTTATAAGTCTTGCTTCTACAATATTATCTGCTTCACTTGCACGCTCTACCTTACCCTCAAAGAATCTGTAAAGGGTTGAACCAAACTCTGAATTGGCGACAAAATAGACGCCCCCCTTGCTATCAACATCACTCACAACTCCGTAAAATCCACTGTATGTGTAGAGAGGAGTTCTGTTTTTGTAAAGCGTTCTCTTTTTACCGTTTTGAACAAAGTAATAGAGGTTATCATCCCTGTCAATTATAACGGATGAGTTTACCTGTGCATAAAACTCACTGCCGACAAAAAGTTGTGCCTCTGAATAGGAGAGAGCCACATCAAAATAGACCTCTTTACCGCTGCTTAAATATCCCTGAATCATCTTTGATTCGCTACCCTCTTTTATAAAACTGTTGCTATCAAAAAGACCCTGATATATCCGAGTCGGTGAGACATAACTGCTTCCCTGCGTATAATAGGTTTTATCAGCTTTTATAACCTTGCCGCCGAGCCAGCTCTCTCTTCTCTTATTTATATTCAAAGTTCTCTTATTAAGCACAATCAACTCAGGAGTTTCAACACCGCTCTCATTTGTTATAAAAAAAAGCTCCTCTTCACTGTTTCCCAAAGAGTAAAAAAACTGCGAGGATGCTATGGGTTCGCCACTAGCCAAAACCATATGCTCAGCCATCTTCGCATATTCACTGCTAAAATCCGCCAATGATGTTTCAAAATCAACTCCGACGGCATCTTTCATACTCAAATCCGTAAATTCCGGCCAAAAAAAATCCTCCGAGTGGTATCTAAAATAGCTATTCACCCTCTCTAGTCCATACTTCTGCGCCAAATAGAGATTGTAAAAACCGCCTTGAATATACCAGATACTGCCGCTATAGGGAAAGGAGTCTTTTACATTATAAACATCCCCTGCCTTGATATTCCCGGCTTTTGCCTGGAGCATGGTTTCTGCTTTAAATCTGCCGCTATAGAGTCTTCCGCCGTTACCATGCCAAGACTCATTTAAGACGGCATTTCCCTCAAGCATAAATGAATTTTCCATAATATTTGGGACAATTACAAATGGAAGTAAAAATGAGCCGCTTCCAAAGAAGGAGTGCAGAGTTTTTGAAACTCCGTTGTTTTTCATATTTTGCTGATAATTGTGTGCTGTTTCATGGTAGCACAAAACATTAAGCCATGAGGAGGATGCGAAATAGTCGATTAACTGTGTTCCGCCAATATAGTTAATCTGCCTATTGCCGGAGAACTGGGAGGACTCACCGTTTGCAATTTGATTGTAAGAAGAGAGTAGACCGATATAAAGCGTCTCATCCAACTTCCAGCCAAAAAATTTCTCGTAATCTTTATGGAGTGCTTTTTGAATACCGACTGCTTGTTGTGCGAAAGGAAGATTCTCCTCCGTGTAGATTATCTCTATATTATCTTTATTGTATTTGTAATACGCCTTGTCATGTGCGACTATCTCTGCTGCTGATAAAAAAGCAAAGCTCAAAAGTATCGAGATGCAGAGTAATCTGAAAAAAATCACAGATGAATACCCAGATTTATGCAACTCTCAATAGATGTCTCCTCAGAGATAATACAATCTGTCCCTTTTGGCAAAGCGGAGGCCGTTGTTTTGCCTATTACAATTATTTTATTTGAGGAAGATAGAACATGGTTTTTTAAAAAACATGTAACGCTTGATGGAGAGGTAAATATTAAAACTGCATCCTCTTCAACCCTCACATGCTCTATCTCTTTTGAACATTCGCTCTCATAACCTATAACTTCTTCAATGAGATAACCCTCATCTCTGCATGTAGCAACAAAGTTGGATGCGACCTCTTTTGCCCGCAGATAGAGCCACTTTGTCTCTTTTGGAAATGTTTTAATTTTGTTAGCCAAGTTCTCGCCGTACCCTCCGCCGATAGCTAAAATTTTGCCGCCGATATTTTCGTAAGAGAGTGCACTTTGCACCGATACGCAGAGAGCCGGCATGTCGAGGTACTCATTTTTATGATACTGTTTGAGGGCTTCGCTTGCTTGTTTTGAGGTAATAATCAGATAATCATATTTAGAAAAATTTATTGCAGGTTTTAAAAATTTAATATCCAAGGAGTTGATACTGATTGCTTTTGGATGCGAGGAGATAGAAAAGAGGTAAATTTTTTTTGGCATCAGGAGATTAGAGATTAAAAATCTCTACTCCCATTCGATTGTAGCAGGTGGCTTAGAAGAAATATCATAAACAACACGGTTTATTCCATCCACCTCATTTATAATACGGCGAGAAATTCTCTCCAACAAATCATGCGGAAGATGCGCGAATGTTGCTGTCATTCCGTCCACCGCTTCGACTACTCTGACACAGACCGTGTTGTCGTAAGTGCGGTTATCGCCCATAACTCCGACCGATTTTACATTGAGCAGAACCACAAATGCCTGCCATGTTTTTGCGTAATAGCCGCTTGCTTTGAGTTCATCAAGCAAAATCACATCTGCTTCACGAAGAAGCGTTAAATCTGCCTCATTCACATCGCCCATGATACGAATTGCCAAGCCCGGTCCAGGGAATGGATGACGGTTTATCATGCTCTCAGGTAAACCTAATTCAAGCCCTATTTTACGCACTTCATCTTTAAAAAGTTCTCTGAGAGGCTCAATAAGTTCAAAATCCATCCAATCCGGCAACCCACCCACATTGTGATGCGATTTTATAACCTCTGAAGGACCGTTTACGCTTATAGATTCGATAACATCAGGGTAGAGTGTTCCTTGCGCCAAAAACTTGATGCCGTCATGTTTTTTCGCCTCTTTCTCAAACTCCTCTATAAAAGTGTGCCCGATGATTTTTCTTTTTGTCTCAGGGTCGCTCACACCAGCCAACTTGCTTAAAAAACTCTCTCTAGCATCTACGGTAACCAGAGGCACTTTGAGGTTGATTTTGAAAACCTCTTCCACCTGCTCTCTCTCACCCTTGCGAAGCAAACCGTTGTCAACAAAGACCGGAATAAGCTGGTCACCTATCGCTTCATAAAGAATTGCCGCAACAACAGAGCTATCGACTCCACCGCTTAGCCCGCAGAGAACTTTGCCCGTTCCTACTCTTGCACGAATGCTTTTAATCTGCTCTTTTAAGAAGTGTTCCATTTTCCACTTCTCAGTCACGCCGCAAATATTTCTTGCGAAGTTTCTAAGCATCAAATACCCCTCTTCGGAGTGCTGAACCTCAGGATGATACTGCATTGCATAGATGCGTTTTTCTTCATTGGATATTGCCGCATAAGGCGAATTCGCCGAAGTTGCGATTGGTGAGAAGCCCTCCGGAAGAACATCTACTTTATCGCTATGGCTCATCCAAACGATACGACCATCATCACAATCTGCTAAGAGAGGAGAACATTTATCATCTATATTATTGATTGTAAGTTCTGCTTTGCCATACTCATGGTGACTTGAACGAACAACGCTTCCACCAAAGTCCACAGCGATTCTCTGCATGCCATAACAAATCCCCAAAATCGGAAGACCCAGCTCATAAACGCCTTTGTCCACCTCATACGCATCTTTGTTATAGACCGAAGATGGACCGCCGCTAAGGATAATTCCCTGTGGATTTTTTGCTTTTATATCTGCTACTTTCGTATGGTAAGGAAGAATTTCACAGTATATTTTATCTTCACGAAGACGACGCGCTATAAGTTGCGTATATTGAGAACCAAAATCTAAAACTATGATGCTAACATTTGTCATTTTGAGTGCCTTTAAAAGTGTTTTGTAGTGCCGAGAATGGCGTTAAGAAGGATTGTATCCTTTCAATGTCGAAAGGATACAATAAAATAAATTAAGAATCGATTTATTACACACTCATATGAGCAAAGCCCATCTGAGTGGCAAGGACACGAGCGTCCTTTGCAATCCCCTAAAGCTTCCGGCATAAATACTGGAAAATCTATTGTCTAAAAGTAAACTGTAAACTTATTTTAGTCATAATCCAACCAAATCAACAAAGGCTTTTTTCATGGAAATGATTACCACTCTTGTCCTGCTCTACCTGCTCATTATTATTATCGCCTCTCTTTGGGCATCCAAAAAAACAGGAGTTGCGGATGTTCTTTTTTATCTCATAGGGGGACTTGTTGCGGTCAATCTCCATCTTCTCTCTCCCCATTCGGCGACGATTGAGACCTTTGCCTTTATCGGAACCATTTTTTTGTTTTTTTATCTTGGCCTAGAAGAGAATCTCGAAGGATTTACGGAGGGTGTTAAAAAAGGGTGGAAAATTGCTATAGCCGGGGTAATTCTACCTTTTGCCATGATTTATTTGACAGAGTATTCTCTCTCTCATGACATGATTAAATCCATCGTTTTTGCAATGGCGTTCGCCCCTACTTCCATCGGAATTGCATTTTTGACCCTCAACACCCTCTCTTTTGGAGCAAAAGCGAAACTTCAGCCGATCATTGTCGCCGCGGCATTGACGGATGATGTGCTTTCCCTTATTTTATGGGGAGTTTTAGGGGGGATTCTTGTCTCTTTGCAAGCCTCATCATCTGCTGGAATTTCGCTTGAAACCATCGCGTCATTGGCTATAAAACCTCTCTCAAATTTTCTCTTTTTTAGTACTGTTATGGCACTCATCGCTTATCTCTTTTTTCTATTTCACCCGACGGCATCCCTTAAAGAAGAGGGTGTTCTGCTCAGCTTAATCACCAAAACTAAAAACAGCATCTATTCACATGCCGGAGCTATTCATTTTTTAGGAAAACAGGAGATAAATGCGGCGATTGTTTTTATGATTTTTTTAGCATTTGTCGGCTCATACATTGCTGAATATTTTGCTACGAGTGTCGCATTGGGAGCATATTTTATGGGATTAATTATTAACAAAGACCATTTTGAAAACAAGAACAATGGAGACAAACTTTTTCACGAGGCAATTGAAAAATTCCGTTTTTTAACCCTCTATTTTTTCGCTCCAATATTTTTTATCAGCATCGGACTGCAAATGGAGATTGAGAGTTTTTCACTCCTGCTGAGCGTTCTTTCCAACGCCTTTTTTCTAGCAGCTGTTTTATTCACAGCACAATTTATCGCCGCTGCACTCACGGCACGCTATATTAACAAGCTTCCATGGCGTTCTGCGTCCCTTATAGGAATTGCGATGCAAGGACGCGCCGAAGTAACCTTTTTGGTTGCCATGGCGGCACTCTCTATGAAACTCATAACAAGTGCCGATTTACTTTTAATCTCACTGATTGCTTTTATCCTCAATCTCAGCGTTCCATTTTTACTCAAATTGGCTGCCGAGTATCATGAGAAAAAGGATCAATCTGAGGTTGTCTGATTCCAAAAATCTCAAAAAACTTGTTTTTTCTAAAGAAACATTTTCGCTTTGCGAAAAGCGATTCTCTTGTTTTGTAGCTTTAGGGGGTTGCAAGGGACGGATCGTCCCTGCCATTAAATGGGCTTAGCTCATTTAATGCGTAACATCAGCTCTGTAATGCACTCCGACAGACTCCTCTCTTGCAAGGGCTGAGAGAACAATCTCTTTTGCGGTGAGGAGGCGGAATTTAAGCAGTTTGCCGATTTTTTCACCGAGCATTCTGTTAATCTCTTCTAACGCTCTGGTTAAGCCCTTTTTTGTTCGCACTATGGAGACATTCTCCCACATGATTTTACGAAGCAGATTCTTCTTCTCTTTGTCCTCTTTAAGGCTCATCACCTCATCGCCCACGGGAAACTCTACAAATTCTTTGGCATCATGCGGAGTATTTAAAATATCTTCAACCGCCTCTTTTGCAAAAACCAGACCCTCCAAAAGTGAATTTGAAGCGAGTCTGTTTGCTCCATGCACCTTTGTAGATGCCACTTCGCCGACAGCATAAAGAGATTTCACTCCCGGGACTCTTCCATGTAAATCAGTCTTAATTCCGCCTATGGCATAGTGAAAAGCGGGAGAGATAGGGACTCTGTCTTTTGGAACAGCATAGCCCAGAATCTGCAAATTTTTATAAATATTTGGAAATCTATGTGTGAAATAGACATGGTCAAAATTTTTGAGGGATAAATAGGTCTGCATGCCCGTCTGCTTGCTATGTTCATAGATGGCTTTGCTCACAATATCTCTTGAAGCCAGCTCTCCTCTCTCATCATAATCAAACAAAAATCTTCGTCCGCTCTCATCTTCTATAGTTGCGCCCTCGCCTCTAAGTGCCTCTGTAAGCAGCATCTTTTGGGCATTGTTGCTATCTACAAAAACAGTCGGATGAAACTGCAACATCTCCATTCGCTCTAACTCAATCCCTTTTAAAACACACAATCCCTGCATGTCTGCACTGATACATGGTGCATTGGTATGATACTCGTAAAGCGAACCGACACCGCCGCTTGCGATAATCACATCTTTTGCATAGATATTTCTTCGCTCTCTGTGGTCAAGCACGGTAACGCCGTAGCACTCACCGCCTTTAATAAGCAGATCAACAACCCTCGCATCACTCAGCATGGCATGCGGATTTTGTTCAAGCAAGAAGAGGTGCATGTATCGCCCCGTCGCATCGCCCCCTGCATGTAAAATTCTCTCAGTGGAGTGGGCTGCCTCTTTTGTATAAAGCAGATTTCCCTCACTATCTTTGTCAAATTCAAAGCCTCTACTGATTAAATCATCGATAACCAATCTCGAATTTTTGGACAAAACATCCACGGCATTTTCGCAGCAAAGCCCTGAACCCGCTTCAAGCGTATCTTTAATATGTGCCGGAACATCCGCCGTGTCACGGGCAAGTGCCACACCCCCCTGCGCATAAAAACTGTTGCACTTGAAGGTCTCTCTTTTGTTTATAATAAGTACTTTTTTCTCTTTTGGAAGTTTGAGGGCAGCGTAAAGTCCTGAAACTCCCGCACCTATAATTATTACATCATACTGCATCATTTTTCAACCGGCTGTTTTATAGTAAATTTTACATTTTCATCCGCTTTTGGGGCTTCTTCTAAATAGTAGGGTGCTTTTTTATATCCGCATCCATTCAAACTTAACAAAAACATTGCTATAATTGCTAGATGAAAAATGCTAGTCAAATTATTAATTCTATTCAAAATAAACCTCAATTTTCTAAACTCTCAAAATACAAATGTATAAAGAGAATCGAATCTGTTTTCATACCTGCTTTGCAAAGGATGATAAAGTTCTCATATATCAAAAACGACACACTTTTTTTCGTTCTCACGCATCCTGCAGGTAAACAAGAATTCGATAATAATATACAAAGTATTAAAAGTGCTTTAAAGTTCCACATGCCCGAAGAGTGCAAAGAGACTCTCATCAATGACATCAAAGCGTTCGTAACCCATACGCCGATTAAAAAAGCAGTCGAACCGGAACAAAAAGTGATGCGATACCCGGAGAGAGCGACCGGAGAATTTAGCGTGAATATAGACGATGAAAAACTAAACACACTCGTAAAAAGCATTCAAAATATTATAAAAGCCAAAAAATGACCCTAGAAGAAACAATAAAACAACTGCCCCAAAGTGCCGGAATTTACCAATATTTTGACAAAGAGGGGCATCTTCTTTATGTCGGGAAGGCAAAAAATCTCTACAAAAGAGTGAAAAGCTATTTTGTCTTCACGCCCCAAATAAAAGCTAATTCTAACCTCTCACTTAGAATTACAAAGATGATAAATCAGACTATTACTCTTAACTACATCGTTGTAAACTCCGAGCATGATGCCCTTATCTTAGAAAACTCACTTATAAAACAGCTTCATCCGAAGTACAATATTCTGCTGCGCGATGACAAAACCTACCCTTACATCTATATAGACTACTCAGCAGAATTTCCTAGATTTGAGATAACAAGAAGAGTGATTAAAAGCTCTGACATCACCTACTTTGGTCCCTACTCTGTCGGAGCGAGAGATATTCTGGACTCCATTTACGAGATATGCAAGCTTGTCCAAAAAAAGAGCTGCCTAAAATCAAAGAAGATGTGCCTCTACCATCAGATAGATAAATGCTTTGCTCCATGTGAGCTGAGAGTTCCTCAAGAAAAATACAAAAAAGAGTTGGACTTAGCAAAAGAGCTCATTGTAAATAAAAAATTCCTCATAAAAACGCTTCAAGAGAAGATGGAGTTTTATGCTGAAAACTTGCGTTTTGAAGAGGCGGCAGAGCTTCGAGACCGCTGCGAGAGAATCTCCCGTTCGGAGATAAGGAGTGAAATAGATTTTGCAAGTGATGAGAACTACGATATTTTTGTAGTTCAAAACAGCCAAACTAGAGCGGTAGTGGTGAGAATATTTATGAGAAGCGGAAAGATTATCTCCTCTTCACATGATTTTATTCAACTCCATGAGGGCTACGACGAAGATGAATTTTACCAAAGAGTGCTGATGGAGTTCTATTCAAATGGAAAACCGCCGATTATTGCACCTATTTTAGTCGCAAAAAAATTTGAATCGCTAGATATTATAGAGGAGCATTTAAGCACTCTATTTGAAAAAACAGCAGAGATAAAGGTGCCTCAAAGAGGAGATAAAAAACATCTTATAGATTTGGCGATTTTAAATGCGAATGAGCTTTTAAAGAGTGATACTAAAAAGGAGGAGAGTGGAATTTTAGAGGAGCTGAAAGAGCTTCTGTCTCTGGAGAGACTCCCTTTAAGGATTGAAATTTTTGACAATTCACACATGTCGGGAGTTGCAACCGTCGGGGCGATGGCAGTGTATGAAAATGGGCAGTTTGATAAAAAAAGCTACAGAACTTATCATCTTGAAGCCAAAGATGAGTATGCCCAGATGCGAGAGACCCTTTCAAGAAGAGTGGAGAGTTTTTCAAAAAACTCTCCGCCTGATTTATGGATAATCGATGGTGGAACAACACTCTTAAAGTTGGCATGTGAAATCATAGATTCAAATGGAGTTTTTATTGATATTATCGCAATTTCAAAAGAGAAAATTGATGCGAAATCCCACCGTGCAAAAGGAAAGGCAAATGACATTCTTCATACAAAGGAGAAAAGTTTTGAGCTCAAAAACAGCGATAAAAGACTCCAATTTGTACAAAATCTTAGAGATGAAGCCCACAGATGTGCGATAGGATTCCATAAAAAGACGAAACTAAAACTTGACCATGAGAGTAGGCTTTTGACTCTTCATGGTATCTCGGAGGCAAAGGTAAAAAAACTGCTCAACCACTTTGAAACATTTGAGGCTTTAAAAAGTTTAAGCATTGAAGAGATAGCCGCGATATTAAACCTAAACGATGCGAACGCAATCAAAAAAATTTATAACTAAGTTTCATTTTTATTCTATTATGATATATTTTGTCCTTGTATCTGATGATAAAAAATAGGAAAAGTGAATGCTAATATATAATTACAAAAAAGAGTTCGTTGGAATTGACGAACAAGATTTAAAAACTCTCGGCTTCCCAGACCTATCCTCCCTCTTGGTTCAAACAAGTGACTTTGCTGATTTTTTTGTGAGAGAACCGGGATTTGTGCATAACTTTAAACATGTTCACTGGATAGACTTTGTGGAGTGCGCAGATGACTCTGAAAGCCAAAAAGCTCTTATTTGCGTCAACTCTAAAACCTTTAGATGCAATCTGAATATAAAAACTCTTTATCTGAACGACAATCCATCTTCTAAAGCCTACATGGTCACTCTGCAAAATTTAAGAGAACTAGGCAATCAAGAGGATATTTCTATCAGTAGCTCTTTTAATAAAACAACCCCTATTGTGCAAAACAAAACTCCCAACATAGTAAATACTCCAAAAATTTCTGATGAAATTCAAGAGATTCCAACTCCAAAAATTTCCGAACCAGTTATTGAAAAAGTTATAGACATTGAAATTCCGAAAGCTCCTGAAGTCCTGAAAATTTTAGAAGACAATACCTTAGAAAAGATTGTTATAGAACCGATTCCTATTCAAGTTGTCCATGAAAAAGTGGCTGTTAGTAGCGAACTAGATGTTGGCGACTCAAAACATATAGATGAATTTATTTACAATGACGAGATAAAAGAGAAGAACAAAGAAGTTGCAAAAGAAATCGAAGATGAATTGGATGAAGAGTACAACTATGACCCTAAAATAGCATCGAGCGAATTGGGGTTGCCGGTTGATTTAATCGAGGAGTTTATTGAAGATTTTATCGTCCAGACAAAAGAGTTTAAGGATGAGCTATATACCGCATTGAACAATGGAGACATCAATAATATTAAAATATTGTCTCATAAGCTAAAAGGCGTTGCCAGCAATTTAAGAATCGAAGACGCTTTAGATGTTTTAACAACTATAAACACATCGGACAGTCTCGCTGAAATCAAATTAAATCTAGAGATATTCTATAAAATAATCGCGAAACTCTCCGGCGAAGAGGTCAATCTGCAAAAAAAGAGTGTGCCTCCAAAAAGAGAAGAAGCAAAAAAAGAAGAACCGATTAGATTAGAGCCGACGCAAGAGATAAAAATTCAAGAGAGCAGTGACGATGATTTTATTGTCACTTTTAAAGATGATGCTCCAATAGAGGCAAAACCGTCCCTTAATATAAAAGATAAAGATGATGATGATTTAATTATTAGCTTCAAAGAGGATGTTATTGAGGCTCCAAAAATTGATGACAACCCAACAATAGAACTAACACTCGAAGAGGTACCAAAAGAAATAACATACAATAAAAAGCAGGCTGCGGCTGAAATAGGCTTGGATGACGAAACTTTTTGTGAGCTTTTTGAGGATTATATTTTGGAGAGCGGAGTTCTTTGCGACTCTATTCACAGCGCGATAGAGTCCAACAATCTTGGCATGTGCAAATTAAATGCTATTAAACTAAAAGGGATGAGCGACAACATGAGAATTTCTGATTTAACTGCCGAGCTAGAAACTATTATAGGCGCAGAGAAGATGGATGTAGTAGAAAAAGCTATAAAACAGATTGATACGATAATCTCAAAAATCTCAAAAATAGGGAGCTGACACATGAAACTATGGCAACAAAATAGATTGCAATTTGTAGGCATACTGCTTTTAACTATCCTATTTTCAATCACATCTTACTATGTCTATGAATCTTATTCGATACTCAAATCCATCGGCGAACAGATTAAAATTGTTGATAAAGTTTTGATAGTCGATATTCAAAAACAGGCTTTAGATTTTTTTATACTTTCGCTAATCGCATGGTTTGTAACTGTTGTTTTGGGAGTTGTCGGATATATCATATCAGAAGAAATATCAATAAACAGAGAAAATCTGCAAGCTGTATTAAACACAATAGATGAAGATAAAAAAAAGAATTACGGTGATATCGCAGACATAAACCTTAACTCACAAAGCGGCATGTTTCTTGCGTATACCTTATTAAAAACAATCATTGCCCAAACATGCAAGGACAAAGAAGCGGCTCAAGAAGCCAATGAAGCAAAATCTATGTTTTTAGCGAATATGTCTCATGAAATAAGAACACCGATTAATGGCATAGTCGGTTTTGCAGAACTTTTAAGAAATACAGGACTAGGGGAAGAGCAACTTGAGTTTGTTGATATTATTGAAACAAGTTCACAAAACCTTCTTGAAATAATAAATAATATTCTTGATTTTTCAAAAATTGAGAGTGACAATCTTGAACTTGAAGAGATAATATTCAACCCTATTGAAGAGTTCGAGAAAATTGTAGAAATCTATGCGGTTAAAATCGGAGAGAAGCATATTGAATTAGGATTCTTTATTGACCCTAAATTAAAATACCTGCTCAAAGGTGATCTGATAAAGATTAAAGAGGTTTTAATCAATCTGCTCTCCAATGCTGTTAAGTTTACACCTTCCGCAGGTGCAATTAATGTAAATATTCATAGACTTGAAGCAAAGGACGGGATTGCCAGAGTTAAATTTGAAGTTCAAGATAGCGGTATCGGTGTAACCGAGGAGCAGAAATCTAAAATATTTGAGGCATTTACACAAGCTGATAACTCCATAACCCGAAAATTTAATGGAGTAGGTCTTGGGCTAACAATTTCAAGTAAATTTGTTGAACTTATGGGCGGTAAACTACACCTTTACAGCGAGAGCGGACATGGGGCAACCTTCTCCTTTCAAATAGACTTCGAAGAGCTCAATACGACTACTGAAGATGAAGAAAATGATTTTAGCACCATTAAGGCTTTAATCCTCAAAGATGCCAATAAAACGAAACAGCAAGAAAGGTATCTTCATAATTATTTAACCTACTACGGGGTAGCCTATTCGATGTTTAAGGACATGGATGAGTTAATAAATCTTCAAAAACAAGAGAAGTATGATCTTCTATTTGTTGACTATGATTATACTGCTGAAAATATGCTCTCTCACTATTCATATCTGCCTCAGAAACTTATTGTACTCACAAAATCTTCACATATGAAGACAATAGACTCTTTAAATTTGAATATATTTAAGACAATATATGAACCGTTGAATGCTTCAAAAATAAAAAACATTCTTTCAAGTTTTATGAAACAACATTTACTTAATAAAAAAGCTCTCATAGATGCAGCACTGATTCCGAAGACATTTAACGCCGAGAAATCAAAATTTAGAGCAGATGTTTTAGTTGCAGAAGACAATGTAATTAATCAAAAATTAATCAAAAGAACACTTGAAGATTTAGGTTTAACTGTAACAATTGCCAAAAATGGTCTTGAAGCAGTTCAAAAAAGAAAAGATGAGAATTTTGATCTGATTTTTATGGATATTCAAATGCCGCTTCTAGATGGACTTGAAGCCACAAAAGAGATTTTAAAGCATGAAAAAGATTATAATCTGCCTCATGTGCCTATTGTAGCATTGACAGCCAATGCGCTTAAAGATGACAGAGATAAATTTTTAGAAGCGGGATTAGATGAATATACATCCAAGCCATTAGTACGCAACGAAATAATCTCTCTTCTGAGTCACTATTTATCTGAGCATATCATTGATGAAGAGATAGAAGAGCAAAAAGAAGAGATAGTTGAGGCTGCTCCCACAGTAAAAAAAGAAATGGAAGTAGAAACGTCAGAAATAGTTTTAGAAGTGATTGAAAAAGAAGATGACCTTGATGACATACAGATAATTACGGAAGAGAGTTTTCATGAGATGCCGACTGAATCAAAAGAGATTGCAACGCCGCAGAAGGCACTCATAAAAAATGAGAAACCGAACTACAAAGCAGATGTTCTTCTTGTTAAAAAAAGCTCTTTTGAATCAAAGCTTTATATTCAGATACTAAAATCTTTGGACTACTCTTATGATGTTGCCGGCACGAAGGATGAGCTGGATGAACTTATGGCATCATCTATCTATAAAATTATTCTCTTTGACAAAGAGTTTGAAAATGTTAATGTGGCTCTTTTTGCCGGCAGAGAAAAAGAGTTGAGTGAGAGTTTAATACTAGATACAAAACTTGTTTTAATATACAACCCATCAATGCAGGACGACCCTCTACTGGATGCCTCTTTTGATGAAGTTATTCACAATGTAATTAATAAAGATTCAATGAAAGTTTTATTAGAAAGATTGATTCGAAGATAGAGACTGATGGTTTGTGTTTAATACCTTAAAATCTCGAAAAACAAAGTTTTTTCTAAAGAAATATTTTCGCTACACGAAAAGCGATTCTCTTGTTTTGTAGCTTCAGGGGGTTGTAGGGACATTAGCAGCAGCCACTAAAACGGACTCCCAAAGAAACATCGCTTCGCGAGCGATTCTCTTGTTTTGTTCGTTTTAGTGCGTAACATCAAATTAAAATCTGTTTTAAAACCTCTTCTATTCTGCTGACTCCGATAATCTCTAAAGTCTCTCTGACCTCTTTTGGAATATCCTCTAAATCTCTCTCATAATTTTTTGTAGGAATCAGAACTTTTGACATGCCGGCTTTATGCGCAGCGATAAGTTTTTCTTTGAGTCCGCCGATAGGCAAAACATCTCCGCTTAAAGAAACTTCGCCGGTCATCGCAATCTCAGAGCGAATCTTTTGTGAACTCAAGATGGACGCAATAACACTCACCATGGCGATACCTGCACTCGGTCCATCTTTTGGTGTTGCTCCGTCGGGAACATGTATGTGTAAATCGTATCTTTTATACACTTCACTCGGGTCAACCACTGCATTATCTTTAGTCTCCTCAAATGTAAGAGGAATATTTTCCGGGGTTATTTTTATCTTTTTTGTATCAATGAGAGTTTTAACAACACTCATGGCAATTCTAGCCGACTCTTTCATGACATCGCCTAGGCTGCCCGTTAACTGCAAATTGCCCTTGCCCTTGATGCGGATACTCTCTATTTTGAGAACATCGCCTCCGACCGCCGTCCATGCAAGCCCATTCACAACACCGACAACAGGAATTTTATCTGTTTTTTCTATCTCAAAAACGCTTTTGTCAAAGAACTCTTTTAGATTTTTTAAGCTTACTGAAACTTTATCAAGTTTTGGATTTTGAAGTACATCTTTAGCCACTTTTCTGCACATGTCGGCTATGCGACGGCGGAGATTTCTAACACCTGCTTCACGGGTATAGCTGTGGATAAGTTCTTTTAAAGCAGGGGGAGAGATACTGACTTCAGAATTTTTCAGACCATGTTTTTTCAACTCTTGAGGAATCAGATATCTCTTGGCAATTTCAAACTTTTCCTGAGGCGTATAGGAACTTACGGCAATAAACTCCATTCTATCACGAAGGGGAGTCGGTATATTTCCAATATCATTTGCTGTTGCAATAAAAATTACATTGCTCAAATCAATATTAAAGTTAAGATAATAATCTCTAAACTCCTTGTTCTGCTCAGGGTCAAGAATTTCTAAAAGTGCCGCAGTCGGGTCTCCCCTTTGTGAGCGGCTTACTTTGTCTATCTCATCCAAAACAATTACAGGATTCATCTTTTTAGCATCAATCAGCCCTTGCGTGATTCGCCCAGGCATTGCTCCGACATAGGTTCTTCTGTGACCCCTCAGTTCATTTACATCCTCTAGCCCGCCAAGTGCAATTCTGATAAGCGGGCGTTTAAGCGCCGCAGCGATAGAGTTTGCAAGAGAAGTTTTACCGACCCCCGGAGGTCCATAGAAGCAGAGAATTGCCCCTGCTGTCTGTTGATTGCTCACTCCTCGGAGTTCCAAAAGCTCTTTAACGGCAAAATACTCCACTATTCTTTTTTTTGCTTTTTCAAGTGAGAAGTGGTCTTTATCAAGCTGTGTTTCAACATCAGAAATTTTCAGAGCCTTTTTAGATTTATCTCCAAAAGGAATCTCTAAAACCCAATCAAGATAGGTTTGCGTCATAGAAGCATCCGAAGAGTCAGGGTGCATGCGTGAGAATCTCTCTACCTGCTTTGCTATCTCTTTATAGGCATCCTTGCCCATCTTCTCTTTTTTTGCCTCTAATTTCTTTCTATACTCGTCAAGCTCCTCTTCTCTCGCCGTATCCGCTCCCAACTCTTTTTGAATCTGCTTTAACTGCTCTTTTAGGAAGTACTCTTTATTCACTTTTTCTATATGTGTATGTACTTTTGAACGAATCTCTTTTTGAAGTTTATTCGCCTCTATCTCCTCTATAAGATAATCGATGAGAAGTAAAAATCTACTCTCGGTATCTGTTTCTACAAAGAGTTTATACGCCTGCTCTTTTTTGAGCTTCACCGTGCTGCAGATTAAATCAATAATACGGTTATAGTCATGGTTCTCTTCTATAGTTCTAAGCAAATCCGGAGGAAAATAGTTGCTCACGCCCGAGAGTGTTCTCACTTTTTCACGAACTATCTCTAAAATTGCATCGATTTTCAGTGAACTTGTATTTGTAGCTTCCAAGATTTTAACATGTGCGACAAGTGGATGCTCTTGCGTTTCATAAAGCATTTGAGCTCTTGCCAAGCCCTGAAAGAGAACTTTTATTCTTCCATCCGGAAGTGACACTTTTCTCATAATTGAGCCGACAACACCGGCATCATAGAGCGAATCAAATTTTCTTTCACCCTCATGTGAAGCTTTTGTTGAGCAAACAATGATTAAAGAGTTCTCGTTTATTGCTTTTGTTGCAGCTTCTATGTTGCTCTCATCGCTCAAAAAGAGCGGCGAAATCATAAATGGGTATAAAAAAAGCTCATCCTCCGCTATTACAGGTATATCCGCAGGAAATTGACCATAATTACTAAGTTTCATAACTACTCTCCGCTCGTGCTATTTGTCTCTGTTTCACTCACAGAGTTTCTAGAGACAACACTTCTTGTATGAGGAATCAAAAAGCCGTACCAGCTGGAAGTCCCGTCTCCTTCAAACCATTCGCGGTACCAAGGAGTATTGTCTCTATCAATATTTTCCCATTTTATCCATGGTTGATTCTGAATAGTTTTGTAATATTTCGCACTTTTTGGTTTATCGAGTCTCGTATAGAGGTCTGAGATAGACTCATTTAGAGATGCCGCCGCCATGTATAAATTTGTAAGCATAGTATCAACAATACCGTAATACATAGAGTTCGGATAGTTGCTTTTAAACTTTTCACTCTCCGTAATCGCTTCATTTATAAGTACCTGGTCGCGTCTCGGATTTGGAAGAGCCAGATATTTTGCTTTAATTTTTAAAAACTCTGCAAACTCTCTCTCGTTTGGATTTGCATATCTTGTCACATATTCATTTAAAAAATATTCACTTAAAACATACTCTTCGTAGTGCATGTGAGCGATAGCCAAAATCATGGTAGCTTCAGGCAGAAGTGGAGAGCCCACATGTTCGCCTTGAAGTGAACTGTAATAGTCATCTGCTTTTTCCAAATTATTATTAGAGACTGAGTCTATAACTTTTGCGTACCAATAAGCGGCCGGTTTATTGTACTCCTCTGCATCTTTTGTACATCCGCCAAAGAACAGAGTAGCAACAACTATCATCATTACAAGTTTTGTTTTAGTAAGTTTTGTTTTAACTCTCATATATTATAATCCTAATTAAAATAGATTCTTATTCTATCAAAAAGAGATGTATATCTCTTTAAAGTAGGTATATTTTATGCTTAAAGTGATAGAATCAAGCAATTTTAACCAAAGGTTTTCTATGAAATTTGATATATGTGTGCCCATTCTAGGTTTTGAAGAGCTAAAAGAGGTAGAATTGGAAAAGATAGATGATATTTTTATGAAGATGAAAGCCGTAAACCATGAACATATCGCTTTTACGCTGATAAACCCTTTTGTTCTGAGAGAGTATGATTTTCAAGTTCCTTCAAGTGCAAAAAAAATCTTAGAGATTGATGAAAAATCCAATCTGCTTATTTTTAATATTATTCTAATTCAAACACCGATAGAAGACTCCATAATCAACTTTGTAGGTCCGCTTATATTTAACACAGACAACAATAAAGCCGCTCAAATCATCCTCGGCGAATCAAGAGAGTACGGTGTGGCAGAGAAGATTTCTTCGTTTTTGAATAAATAAATTTTCACATGTCGTGTGAAAACTACTTCTGCTTACTCAGTAACTATTAAGCCCTATTATCAGTATAATGACAAATGATGTACTAAATTGAAGAGAGGGGTTTTTATGAAATTAGATATAAAAAAGATTTTTTTAGCAGCCGTTGTACTATTTTTAATAAACTCAGGCTTGTTTGCTCATGATTCACACAGTCCTAATGTAACTATTTCTCCAACTTCACAAAACATTACGCTAGGCACTGCTTCTGTTACACTCCAAGTTACTTTGACTCCAGCTCCAAACAAAAACTCTATAACTGTTCACTATAGTGACTCATGCAACAATTCCAATGGCACAATTACAGTTGCAAAAGACTCCTCTAGCGGCAGTATCACAATTGCAACTTCAGCACTAGTCAGCGGCACGACTTGTAATGTAACTCTCACTTCTGCAATAGGTGCTGATTCGCCAAAACAAGCCGATGGACATATTACAACAAGCACAGCAGAAATTGTTGTTCCCTCCAGCAATCTGCCTCCAATCGCAAATGCAGGAGCAGATCAAACCGTTACAGTTGGAACCAATGTAACCCTTAACGGAAGTGGCAGCAGTGATTCTGACGGTTCGATTAGCAGCTACACATGGAAGGACGGTGCAACACTTTTAAGTTCTGATGCGAACTTTAGTAAAAGTGATTTTTCTGAAGGAACACATACCATTACTTTAACGGTTACGGATAATAGCGGAAATTCTAATAGTGACTCTTTAACACTTATCGTTTCTTCATCGGACACTCCGCCTGTTATGGGTAATATTCCTGACCAGAGCGCGGTCAATGGAACACCTTTTGCATTGAATATCTCTGATTATGTCACACTTACAAATAGTGACCCGATAACATCCTACACCCTGAACGGCTCTTTGCCGAGCGGATTGTCTTTTAGCACTTCTACAGGTGCTTTTAGCGGGACTCCTACAGCAGATGGAACATATAACTTCACAGTGTATGCAACAGACAAGGACGGCAATTCAAATAGCGCCTCTTTTACCATAACAGTTACCTCATCCATCGGTGCACCATCTTTTCAAAATACATCGGAGTGTGGATTATTTAGCAGTGTTCTCACTTCCTATACCCATATCTATTCAAATGGAAATAACGATCAAGCTTGCTATACGAATAATATTTCTTACCCTGCCGGTGAGCTAACCGGAAGTATCACATGTAATCCCACTGCATGCGATGGCGGAGTCGCCTGTCAAAGACAAGACCCACCTATTAATAGATTAAATCCTACTTTTCCAACCAATAGTAAATCTGACTCTCCAAACGGTTCAGACCCTACAACATTAACAGATTTGGAGTATGGCAATCTGACTTACAACAATACAACAGTTAACTTCAATCCTACTTCTACATATTCAAATAATATATCAAAAGTGATGCTATTAAGCAATGTCACCATTTCTAAATCAACGCTCAACTTTGAACCGGGGGACTACTATTTTGACTCTCTAACGATTGATGGCAATAACAATAATGTAATTCTTCCAAGTGGCGGTCCTGTTCGTATATTTATAAAAAACAATTTTTTAATTGACATGAATAATCTATCTTACAATACAGCGGCTGGGAGTAGTGAAAACAATCTTTTTACATATATTGGGGGTAATTTTGAGAGCTTAGGAAACGGTGGCGGTACCACTTCTTGGAAAGCATTCATGTATGTAAAAGGCTCGACTACTTTAACTAATAACTCAAATAATTGGAGTATCAATGGAGGCATTACTTCAGAGGGACCGATTGAAATTAACGGAAACAATCCGGATTTTATACAAAGCGGTGATGCAAGCAACTTGGGATACGGCGCATGTAGCGGCACGAGCACTCCTATTTTGGGCATTTTTGATGCTTGGGAAATTTCAATGGCTGATAGAAATATAACAACAAAAATTGTAAACAAACCATTTACTCTTACAATTGCAAGCTTAGATTCAGCAAGAACAGCATTACAGACAAAAACAGGAATTACAGTAAAATATCAGCTCTACGACTACAACACCAACGGCAGCGTTACGGGTTATGAAAGTTTTGATGCAAGCATCTCTTCTACTATTAGTAAAACATACACGGTCAATCCAACTGCGTATAAAGATGTTCGCGTTCGATTTAAATATTGCAAAGATGCGAATAGCAGCATCAAGCCCTATTCAAATTGTGAGTACCCCGTGGTTTCAGGATGTTCGTTTGAAAATAATGTTGCAAGCACAGACAACTTTGCAATTCGTCCGGATAGCTTCATTTTAACTTCACCTAGCGCAGATAACATCAATCTTCTAACATCTGCGCAAGAGTATAGTTTTCCGGTAACAGCTATCGATTTTAATACAACTACAGCTGTTAGCAGCTACACTATTGTAGCTGCTAATTCCGTTTTAAGCCTTGTGAGAACCATGTATCAACCATCCAACACTGTAGATGATAATCTCAGCGGTACTCTCTCTTTTTCAACAACCCCGTTTAATATTACCAATGGAGTAGCCAATGCTCTTATTAAATTCGATGATGTGGGGAAAGTTAATATTCAACTCAGAGATACGACTTGGGCAGCTGTTGATGGCGACGATACCTCAGGTGATTGCAATGCGACGGGAAGATATGTATGCGGCGATATTAATGCTACTTTCATACCGGATCACTTTACTCTGAGTGCAGTTCATTTAAATAATAACAGTGCTCAAACATTCACCTACCTCTCGGATGATTTAAACATGTCTGCCCACTTAGATGTAAATGTTTCTGCTAAAAATCTTAGTAATGCAGTTACACAAAACTTTAAATCAGGCTCTTGGGAAAACCCTGTGGATGTCAACATGAGTGTTGTGAGTGCGGCATCCACTCCAACAATTATCAAAGACGATATCAACGAAACTCAAAATCTTGGGTTCACTTTGGGAGCAATCGCAATACCTTGGAATGAGACAAATGCCACTAAAAAACTGATGTTTAACTTCAACAGAGATGTAAATGATTCAAAAAATCCATTTATGATTAACGGCTCTGAGGTGACATTAGGAGCAAAATCGACATATACAGATTCCGGCACTACAAAAATAGTGACAGGTTCGAGCGTCGCTGACCAAAATGCCACATTTATTTATGGTCGCACCCATGCACCAAGATATAGATTTTCTACTGACACGGGAGAAGCATTTATATACTATGAGTCATTTTGCCATGGCACAGACAGCAGCGGCACAACATGCAATAAAGCTCTACTTCCAAACGCAAACAGCTCGCTTAGCACAGATGACCCAAGATGGTTTATAAATACAAACCATACAAGTGTCTCCGGTGCAGCTGCGGGTGTCAGCCAAAAAAATGGCACCAATATTGTTACAGCTACAATAGCAAGCAGTGCTAACCCTGCTCTAACCACTCTCAATTATACGGCATCTGCAACGAAAGGGTATCCATACAAAACCACCATGGAAAACAACGCCTCAAGTTGGTTGATTTATAATAAATACAATGCGGCATCTACGAAGAATGAGTTCGAAGTTGAGTTTGAGGGGAGCGGAAGCAGCTGGACTGGAAAACATGAGACAAATACCACAACCAACAAAAGCGGTACGGATAAAACCAATAGAAGAACGATGTGGTGAGTACAATGCATGTAGGCAAATCAGCTTTTTCGATGATAGAGCTTATTTTTGCCATTGTCATCATTGGAGTTTCTGTTATCTCTCTTCCCATGATGACACAGGCAACATCTAAGGGAGTTGAGGGAAACCTTGTGCAAGAGGCTATTTTTGCAGCCTCAGCCGAACTCAATCAAGTTCTCTCCTATCAATGGGATGAGAATGCCGTTGAAGGCTCCAATTTGCTCTCTAAGGTTGTATGGACGAGTGCAACTGATTGTAACTCTACAACAAAACTGAGAGCGGGGCATGTAAATCAGCCACTTCATAGAAAGTGCATAGATAATGAGATTTTAAGACCGACTATTGCTATTGACGGTACATTAAATGATATTGATGACACTATAAAAACAACTCCTGTTGCCATCTTTACCGAAACAGCTGGAACGAGCAGTGGATATAAGAAAGATTACAGCAGCGCACTTAGTGTAGAATATGCTGACTTCGGGGCGACAACGGCAGCGAGTCAAAACATGAAAAAAGTTACAGTTTCAATTACGGACAGTGATGGAAAAATTATCACGCTCCTAAAAACATACAGTGCAAACATAGGTGAAATTGACTACTACAAAAGAAGTTACCAATGAGATTTCGTCCTGCTTTTACTCTTATTGAACTTGTTTTTGTTATAGTCGTAATAGGGATTATAGGTAAATTCGGCGTTGAGTTTTTGGCGCAATCTTACAAAAATTTTATATTTTCAAATGTAAACAACTCTCTTCAGGCAAACAGTGCAACAGCAGTTGAATTTATCTCTACAAGACTGCAACACCGAATAAAAGATTCAATAATTGCTAGAAAAGCTTCGGGTGGGTTTGTAGCCTTGGGAAATGCCAGCGGTGAAGAGTACACCATACTTGAGTGGGTGGGAGCTGATATTGACGGTTTTCATGGAAATTCTGATACAGGTCTTCCAAGCTGGAGCGGAGTTATTGACTTAGATGAGAGCAATAGCACAACCATCTTTTCTCCCGAAACTAACACAACAGAGATAGATGAACTCATTGATATTCTCTCTGATGGTGGTAGTTTTATTGATGACGCAGCCCTCTATTTTATAGGTTCAAGTAGTGATATTACAACAGGCTATGGATGGAGTGGAGCCATAACTGACCAGAATAAAACTATGCATCCTATAGTTGGAGGAGCCACATTCGCATCCGTAGATGGTAATTTTAGTGAAATATACGAATATTACCAACTGGCATGGAGCGCTTACGCAGTAGTTCACGCAGCAGATGGCAACTTGACTCTATATTATGATTATCAGCCTTGGAAAGGTGAGAATTATAGTAACGGAAAATCATCAACAATCATGGAAAATGTAAGCTCTTTCAGATTTATGACGATTGGCTCACTTGTAAAGATTCAAGTTTGTGCCAAAAGTAACTTAGTGGAGGAGTATTCATTATGCAAAGAAAAAACTATCTACTAAGAAAATCCGGCTTTGCTATGATAATGGCGATTGCTGTGATTGTTATAATATCAACCATCATGGCTCTCTCATTGGCTATGACGGCAGAGACGACAAAAAGAACAACGGATTTATATCTTTACGAACAGGCGGTTCTGCTTTCAAAAAGTGCAGCAGAGTATGCACTCCTTCAAATCTCTCAAAACACGCCATGCAGTGTTAATAACCTGAATTTTACGCAAGACTCAATCTATAATATAAATGTAGATATACGCTATATTTACACAAATCCCTCTCCATGCATTGCAACTCCACTTCCGGGCGGCACTGATTATTTCACTATAACGACCCCTGAACAAAACGGCTCCGTTCTTATGGATATTACCGTTTCTGTAACAGATACAAATATCACAACTGAGCCGATACGATATTTTAGAAGAAGTATCCAAAAATTGTAGTCATGTAAATCGTTATATACTTTTTAATGTTATAATTAAAATACAAACAATTAAAAGGATTACAAAATGAATATCTCTCTAACAGGCAGACACCTTGAGCTAACCGACGCTATAAAAGCTCATATGAACACATCAATCGATACACTTAGTAAATTTCACTTAGACATTATCTCGGTAAATGTCATCGCAACTGCTCAAACAAAAAAAGGAAAAGAGCATACATGTATAGAGTTTGTTATCAATCTTGCTCATAAAAATTCTATTGTCATTAAACAGAGTGATGATGATTTATATGCAGCAATTGATCTTGCAGCAGGCAGAGCTCAAAAAGCTATGCGCCGTATGCATGACCGTGGTACAGAACACCATAAAGATGGTCTTAATGTAGCAAAAATTGAGGCTAATAGCCATGTTGATGTAAAAGAGATTGCTGAAGCATTAGAAGATGAGATAGTTCCTGTTGAACTCTCTCTCTACAAACCTCGTGAAGTTGAAGATGTACTTCAGGACTTAAAAGAGAGTGCTAAGATTTTTGAAATTTTCTTAGACAACGAAGGCAAAACTCGCGTTCTTTATAAAAAAAGCAATGGAAGTTTCGGCCTCTATTAATACTATTTCCACATGCTCCTAGCATTGTGGAAACTAAAAGATATTTAACTCTTTTTTCACGTTCTTAACAATCTCCTCGTCTTCTGCCAAATCCACCCATTTAAACTGGCTTCCGCTCTGATTTGTACCTTTGAGCAGATCACCGCTTTTTCTATATTTCAGATCCATATTTGCTATATCAAAACCGCTTGAAGTGTTTACGAATTCATCTAATCTTTTAGATTTTTCTTGATTTGTGTATAAAAAACAGTAGCCCTTCAAGCCTGTTCTACTCACTCTGCCTCTCAGCTGATGCAGAGTTGACAAGCCCAATCTCTCAGCACCTACAATCACAACCGTACTAAGCCGCGGCAAGGAGATACCAACCTCCACAACAGTCGTCGCAATCAAGATATTTCCGGATTCACGAAACTCAAAAAGTACCTCCTCCTTCTCTTTATCCTTTCCATGCGTTACATAAACATTGTCAAAATTTTTCTCCCAATAACTTCGGGCCTCTTCTATACTTTGATATTCAATTGATTCACTCTGCTCAACTAAAGGATAGACAACTAGAACCTGATTCTTTTTCTGCAACTCCTCTTTTATATGCGAGAGTAAATCTTTGAAATCACTCTTGTGAATAACCTTACTTGTAATATTCTTCTCAAAGGGTGTCGTAGTAATCAAGCTTACATCAATATGTGCGGTCTCTATCATTGCTTGCGTTCTTGGAATAGGTGTAGCACTAAACTGCAAATAATGGGGCTTTTTATCTCCGCTGCTTACCAACTTCTCCAACATGTTTCGCTGCTGCGTCCCAAAACGGTGTTGCTCATCCACCATCACAAGTGCCGCTGTTGGAAGCTCTCTATAAAGCAATGCATGTGTTCCTATAATAAAATCAAACTCTTCTAAATCTACTTTTTTAGTTTTGTTTGTTACTAAAACAGTTTTTATGTGAGGAATAAATTTGCATGCCTCCTCAAAAAGCTGATTTGCAAGAATGGTTGTCGGTGCCATAAGAATTGCACGGTGTGGCAGCATCATGACACAAGCGGCTAATATAACCATAGTTTTGCCACACCCGACATCTCCCACTATCATTCGTTTTGCCGCAACACTTTTTGAGAAGTCACTTTTTACATCTTCTATTGCCTTTATCTGCTCGCTTGTCAGGACAAATGGAAGAGTAGATGCCCAATCTTCATAACTGTTATTTCCGCAGCCTAAGCTGTCAAAATATCTTCTTTTACCTGCCAAAAGTTTCATATATGCAAACAGTTCCACATGCTTTAGAGCATTTATAGCCTCTTGTGACAACTCTTTATTCTGTAAAATCTCATCTGTCGGAAAATGGAGTTTCAAAATCTCATAGATTACTTTTTCGCCCAAACCCTCAGCTTTTAAATTCTCTTTTGTAAGATTATTTTGCACAAAGCGCTGCATCACATCGCTTCTCAAAGCTGATTTATATTTTGGAGTTATAGAACCTGCAGTAGTTATTTTTTTTGGCATATTGAGTGTACATTGCCCCATTTTGCACTCTATCATGCCATAGTAACAATCTCTCTCTCCGACCTTAAACTGATGAAGCATGTATGGCTTTGGACGAAAAATTACACCGCTTACGGAGTGTCCGAAATTGTGGGCAAAAAAAGTTATCTGAATGGAGTTTACAGAGCGGTGCACCGACTCAACGGTAGCATCTATGAGTTGCGGCATGCCGTTTTGAAGTTGGTCATGAAGCCTGAAATCTTCATAAGCATGTGGAATGAGCAGGGCAAGTTCACACCAGCTATGAATGCCCAATTTTTTAAACTTTAGCTCTTGCTCTTTTGTGAGATTCATTTTAATTCCTTAGTATCAAATACTACATTATTTAAAAAATAAATGCTCAAAAGATAACAAATTGCAATAATTACTTTGTGACTATTGCATAACTTAAATTATTTATCTCTGTATGGGATTTTATAAACTTATTCAAATCTTCCAGTTTCAGGGACTTAATCATTTCCAACTCTTTTTCAGAGTAGCCTAGCTCCTGCCCTTTATAGAACTCCATAAATGTGCGGTTGAGTCTTTGGCTCATGGTCTCAACTCTGAGCGGCTCGCTTCCCAGCAGAAACTTCTTCGTCTGTTCTAACTCATCCTTTGTAACACCGTTTTTTGTAAAATCTGCTATTACTTCATTTACAGTTTTTTTAGCAACATCCAATGATTCCAGCTTTGTCTGCAAATATCCATTAAAAAAGCTGCTTGATTTGCTAACATCTATTTTTGCGTATGCAGAGTAAGCCAAACCTCTTTTTACCCTTATCTCTTCCATGAGTCTTGAGCCAAATCCACCCGTTCCGAGTATAAATGTAGCGACTCTGGCTTTATAAAAATCGGGTGAATTATCCGCAATATTGTACGGTGAACCAAAATATATATATGCCTGTTCCGTCTCTTTTTTGAGGATGCTCTCTTTTGGCTCTTTTGTAACGGAGTAGTTTACAACCTCGCTTGAGTTGCCCTCCGGCATTGTTGCTATGACTTTTGCTATTTTGGCTTTTGCACTTTTAAAATCAACATCTCCGCCAATGACTACTATAAGTTTTTTGCTTACAAGGTTCGATTTCACAAATGCATCGACATCGCTAAGCTCTATGCTTTTTACACTCTCAATTGTTCCCAGAGATGGCTGTCCTAAAACAGTGCCCTTAAACAAAATAGCCTTTAACTCATTTGAAGCCACATAATCAAAGTCGCTCTCTTTAGAACTCAGGGAACCCAAAGTCATAGTTTTAACTTTACCCAGAGCCTCATCACTCAAATTTGGGTCTCTCAAAAGCGCATCAAAATATTGAAGTGCCTCATCAAACTCCTCTTTGAGACAACTCATCTCAATCACAAAGGTCTCACCTCCACTTGAAGCGGAGATATGTATTGCTTTGGCTTCAAGAGCCTCCGCAAAAGCTGCGCTTCCGAGTGTTTTGGTACCCTCGCTCATAACCTTTGCACTGAGTCGTGCCAATCCCGCTTTTTTAATATCCGTCACGCTTCCGCTGTTTGTGAATGTAAACTGCATTGTCACAAGAGGAAGTCTTGTATCGCTCTCGTAAACAACCGGTACTTTTGAGGAATTTGTCTCAATATATTCTATTGTTGCTGCCATTATTATCTGTCCTAAAATTAAAAGTGTAAATATATATCTCATTTGAATGTCTCCAAAATTTCATACGCCGTATTTCTAACCGCCGGCGTCTCACCGATATCTCGTATGAGCTGCACCATCTCCTCTTTTGCCATAGTGTACGCTGCTCCTGCACTGCTTACTACATTCTCCTCCATCATGGTTGAACCCAGATCATTCGCTCCGAATCTCAGTGCCATCTGCCCTATGTATGCACCCTGTGTTACCCATGAACTCTGAATATTCGGCACATTGTCAAGATAGAGCCTAGCAACTGCCAAAAGTCTTAAATAGCGGTTTGAAGAGGGCTTCTCCATCTCTGGAATAAGTCTTAAAAGCTCTGTATTTTTTCCTTGAAAACTCCACATGATAAAGGCTCTAAATCCGCCTGTTTCATCCTGAAGCCTTCGCACCATGTCGAAATGTTCTATTATATCCTCATCGCTCTCAACGGTTCCGTACATCATAGTAGCGGTTGATTTTATGTCTAGTTTATGCGCTTTTCTATGAATGTCCACCCAAACTTCTGAATCAATTTTTTTAGGTGCGATAATATCACGCACTTTATCACTCAAAATTTCCGCACCGGCTCCAGGGATAGAAGCAAGACCTTTGGCTTTGAGACGCACTAAAACCTCTTCAACGCTGATATGCGAAACTTTAGCGATAAAATCAATCTCTATGGAAGAAAATCCATGAATAGTAATTTTCGGATATTTTGTATGAATATGTTCAACTAGCTCCTCATACCACTCAATTTTGAGTTTTGGATGGACACCGCCCTGAAAAAGTATCTGTGTTCCGCCGATTTCTAGGAGTTCATCTATCTTTGCGTCAATCTCATCATAAGTGAGGACATAAGCATCCGCATCCTTCTCATGTCTGTAAAACGCACAAAACTTGCAATCAACCCAACAGATATTAGTGTAGTTAATATTTCTGTCAACCACGAAAGTAGTAATACCGGTCGGATGGAGCTCTTTTTTTCTCTTAGACGCCATGCGACCCAACTCTTTTAAATCTGCATGTTTTATCAGAAAAAGTGCTTCTTCTTTAGTTAATCTTTTCATCTCTGACTATTTCCATCCCTCGTTTCTTGGATTAATCGGTCGTTTTTTAATAAAAGCTATATAAATTCCAAGCACAATAAGTAGTCCTATAAAAATTGCACCTATAAACTGTGCCCAGGCACCGATATTTATTGCATTGCTTACTACATCATTGTGCGTACTGTTGTCTATCTTTACCTCTGCCATCTCTCGCATGTGAGAGATAGTAGAAATTGCTAAATTTCCTTTTGGAATATTCAGGTGGCAAGAGAGACAAACACCGCTTCTGTCGAGCTTATTCAGCTGTGAGACGGAGAGAGGCGCTAATAATTTAAACTCTTCTGTTTGAGTTTTGTTTTCATCTAAGTCTTCCGATATATTTTTATTTACTCTTAAACCGCTTATTCCCATGCCCATAGCTTTGGGAGTTGTGTGACAACTCTCACAGCTTCTCGCCTCTTTTTGCACACTGTGCGGCTGAATCGGTGTTGTTGTTAAATCATGGGCTTGCCTTGCATTGTACAGCAGGACATTAGAGTCCTCTCCGACGACCATTACTCTTGATTGAAGTTTTGGAATACCCGGAGCAACTCTTCCCTCACTATTTTGAAGCAATACCGGCTCTTCCCATCGCATAAAAGCTGAACTCTCAATCACATTTCTGTTCCCCGTGCTTTTATTAGAGTAGTCAATTTTCAGGTAATTGTCATAGTGTTGCGGTGCCCAAGTTGCATGGCAAGTGTAGCACTCCATAGTATCGGTATGAGTTTTTATGCTCTCCATAGCTAAAATTGCTTTTTGAGATAACTTCTTCTCTTTTTTTAGTTTTTTCAGAGGCTGAAGTTCTATATCGTTGCCGTTTGCCAACTGCATTATGATTTTATCACCATCTTTTACAGCGTGTGGAAGTGGATTTCCTCTCGCACTCAGAAGATAGCCGTCTTTTGGCTCACCTACACTTCCCTGCTTCAGATACTCAGCTACGGTTGTTGCCGTTCCTCTGCCTTTACCCTTTGCAACAGTTGTGTTAAACTCATCACTGTATCCAAGAGGTAACTCCCACGGATAAGAGGTTGTCGTCCCGTGACAATCTTGACACTCTATCTCAACAGCAGTCGCACTGGTTCCATTTAAAAAACCGTCCCCATGCAAATCATTTGAGGTGTGACAATCCTGACACAACATCCCTTTTAAGAAGTGAACATCCTCTTGCATGTGAATATATTTCTTTGGAGAGGAGTTCTCTTTTTCTATTAAACCTTGGTAGGAATTGCCGATACTTTTTTCACTCTTATGACAAGCAGCACATGTCTCAACCGGAATTCCTGAATACTCTTTCCCATCCACTTTGACTTTGGCTTCTCTTGAGGATTGTATGGAGTGGACAACTTTTCCATCCTCTGAATGAGGAATGTGGCATGAGGCACACCCCATCTCTTTACCGGATTTGTCTTGATTCAGATAGGCTAAAGCTGCTAGCGAAGGCTCTTTTTTAACATCTTTAGCGGTCGGAGAAGATGGGAGTTTGCTTATCTCTGAAGCAAAGGCATGCGGCTCCAAAGTTTCGAGATTTTGCATATATTTTTGATACGCTTCACTTCCGAGCCGCTTATGAACATCATCAGGATTTTGCGTTTTATTCATTCCAATGTTATGACTATTTTTTGTTCCAAAACTTCCCAGTATTTCACCAATTTTTTCTTGATTATTCATCATAAGAGAGTTCGGCTGAGATGCCACCTGATTTTCGTGGCACACTCCGCATGTATTTTTGTTTACCGATGCTGTTGAAGGAGAAGGATAGAACTCTTTTGGACCTTTGTTATTTTTGAAATATTCAACAGTTCCTTCATGCGCTTTATTTTTCTTTTTGGCATTTGGAGTACCGCCGTGACAAACGATACAGTCATTTCCAGCATGTCCGGCTTTTTCTGAGAGTTCTAAAATAGCCCGCATCATACCGGAAGATGCATCACGGATTTTTTCAGTCTCTTTGTGACAACTTAAACACTCGTTATCTGCAAAGAGTGCTTGAGTCAAAAACAGAAAAAATAGGAGTGTTTTTATCATCTATTGAGCTTGTTTATCTTTTGAGATTGCGTCTAGTACACCATTTATAAACTTTGGAGACTGTTCCGTTCCAAAAGCTTTTGTTATCTCAACCGCCTCGTTTATAACAACCGCAGAATCAAGCTCGCCAAAAAGTATCTCATAACATGCAAGTCTCAGAGTTGCTCTCTCGATAGCTCCAAGTCTCTCAAAATCCCACTCTTTTAAGTGTTCAATTATCGCTTTGTCAACCGGTTCAATATTTTTTAAAACGCCCTCATAAAGTTCCAGTGCAAAATCTTTCTGTTTATTGCGGATTTTTTTCTCTTCTAAAATCTCATCCGTATGCTCGGCAAGATTCCCATTCCCCAAATCAAAAGCATACAAAAGGCTTACCACTGCCATTCTGGCTTGTTGTCTTGTCGCCAAATTATGCTCCCATCGCTTCGTAAAGGTCTAACATCTCTATTACAACCGTCATCGCTTCAAAACCTTTGTTTCCGGCTTTTGTTCCCGCTCTCTCGATTGCCTGTTCAATCGTGTCTGTTGTTAAAAGTCCGAAAGAGACGGGTTTTTGGTACTTAAGACTCATCATAGAGATGCCCTTGGTAGCCTCAGCCGAGACATAATCAAAGTGCGGAGTTGAACCGCGGATAACTGCACCCAAAGCACAAATTCCGTCATACTTGCCACTTGCAAGAAGCTGATCAATTACCATAGGAAGCTCGAATGCTCCAGGCGCTAAAACATGAACAATATCTTCCTCGTTTCCGCCATGACGAGAAAATGCATCTTTTGCACCCTCAACTAATCTATCCACTATAAAATGGTTCCATCTTGTACTTACAATAGCAATTTTTTTGCCGTTGATTACTTTTAATTTGCCTTCTATTAACTTCATCTATTTTCCTTTATATATTTTGAATTTTTTTTATTTTTGCTATCAAAGCCTCTAACTCATCAAGTTTTATCATATTCGGTCCATCACTAAGTGCTACACTTGGGTCAAAATGTGTCTCAAAAAAGAAACCATCCACTCCGACGGCCGCGGCGGCACTTGCCAAATAGGGAACCATCGAGCTGTCTCCGCCCGTTTTTCCACCCAATGCTCCCGGCATCTGAACCGAGTGCGTCGCATCAAAAATAGTAGGTGCAAACTCTCTCATAATTACCAGAGAGCGCATGTCAACAACTATATTTCCATAGCCAAAAGAGGAACCTCTTTCACACAGAAAAACTCCATGCTTTTTAGAATTCTCATAATTTACTTCATCGCATCCGCGCGTTTTAAGCACTTTTGCTACCGAGTATCGCATGTCAGGCGGATTTATAAACTGCCCTTTTTTGATATTAACCTCTTTTGTTGTTTTTGCGCATGCCACAAGCAAGTCTGTCTGACGGCACAAAAATGCAGGAATCTGAAGCATATCCACAACCTCTGCAACAGCCCCAACCTGATGTGACTCATGCACATCCGTAACCACTTTATAGCCAAAATCATTTTTTACTTTTTCTAAAATTCTCAGCCCCTCTTCAAGACCAAGACCTCGAAAACTGTCAAGCGATGTTCTGTTTGCTTTATCAAAACTCGATTTAAAATAAAAATCGATTGTAGGGTCATTTTGGTAAATTTCCAGAGATTTGGCAATTTTAAAAATATTTTCTTCACTCTCAATAACGCAAGGACCTGCTAATAATATCATTATGTTTACCTCTCAAAAAATAGAAAAAGATTATAGCATATTGGCTTTAAACAAAGGTTATTCTACTTCTGCTTTGCTACGATTATCCCCGCAAAAACAATCAGTACAATGCCGCATGCCGTAATAAAAGTAGGAAGTGAATCACCTAAAAAAAGACCGACAATAATCGCAAAAACTATATTTGTGTAGCTGACCGCACCGACTATTCCAGCCTTTGTTTCTCCATACGCTTTTGTCATGTAGTACTGAGAAAGTGTTGCTAATATCCCCATTCCTGCTACATAAAACCAGACAATTCCTGTAGGCATAATAAACTCTCCTAACATAAAATCCAACTCTGGAATATGGAAATATTCTGAGAGAATCAACAGTAAAAGCGGTCCGATTGTTCCAATCAACATAAAGGACATTACAATGGTTCTGGTATCATAATAGTTTTTTAGCTCTCTCACGGATGTGTAGGCGAGTGCCGCTCCGATTCCGCTGAAGATGCCAAGAATATCATACTTGCTAAATCCTATTCCGCTTGGCTGAGTGATTAAAAGTATGCCTCCAAAGCCGACAATTACTGCAAACCAAGAACTCAGAGTCAGCTTCTCTTTTAAAAAAACCCAAGCAAAAATTGCCGTAAAGATGGGTGCTGTTTTTGAATACGTTGCAGCATCCCCAAGGCTGATATGCGCTACATTATAAAAATAGGCAAGGAGCGAAACAAAGCCCATAAATCCTCTAAAAAAGAGTAAAAGCGGCTTTCCGCCGACATTTTTCAGAGGCGACTTCCAGATAGCAAAACCGATAATGGCAACTCCAAAAATATTTCTGAAAAAGACAACTTCCAATGAACTCATGTGTCCACTTGAGAGCTTCGCAAAAGCAGCCATGAGGGCAAACAAAAAGGAGGAGATGAGCATATATCTTACGCCGAGATTTAATTGGTTTATCTGTTTCATGGGTACAATTATACCCATTCATATTTGTGTTGTATAATCTCAAAAAAATTAAGGATTGATATGGGCAATATAATTTTATTCGCAATATTAGGAGCAGTTTTTTACTGGATATTCAAGAGTTATTCGACCTATACAAGCGAATATTCCAAAGAGGCTTTCAAGAATATGCGCATTACAAAAGAGTCTTTGGCACAAAGTGAGCTCGGTCTTTTTGTGGCGCTTGTAGCAAAAGTGGCAAAAGCCGACGGCAAAGTCGATGCGCTCGAAGCTGAGCTCATCGGCATAATGTTTGATGATATTTCTGCTGTTTTTCCGGAGCCGGAGAAGACCAAAAATATTTTAAAAGAGATTTTCAGTGAACAGAAAGAGAGATTCGATAATCTTCAAGATGTGGCACAAACTTTAGGTAACGCTATCAGAAGAGACAGGGCAAAACAGCAGCAGTTCATGGGCTTTTTAATCCAACTCGCTTTTGTTGACGGTGAAGTTAGTAAAAATGAGGACGAAGTTCTGCAGACTATTGCGGAAGCTTTTAATTTTGATCCGAGTGCCTACCATGCGATTTTTGAGCAGTTTGAGCAGATGATTAAGAATATCCATCCGAAAGCCAATATAGCAGATGCTTATAAAGTTTTGGGTGTAAATGAGAGTGATGATTTGGATACTATTAAAAAAGCATATAGAAATCTTGTGAAGCAGTACCATCCGGACATCATAAAATCGCAGGGCAAAAGTGATGATTACATGAAAGAGGCGACTGAAAAAACACAAGAGATAAATCAGGCGTATGAGATGATAAAAAAGGCTAAAAAGTAGTTATGTCCCTTAAAAAGAACGCGATAATTTTAACCTCTTTTTTGGTACTCTTTTTCAATGCAGGCGCAGATGATAATGGATCTTTATTGTTTCAAGGCAACTGCGCAACATGCCATTTTGAGACAAAAACAGTCTCTGCTCCTTCCGTCATTGATATTAAACAAAAATATATAACTGCTTTTGCCAAAAAAGAGGATTTCGTGGAGTACATGTCAGCATGGGTTCACAAACCAAAAGAGGAGACATCGATAATGCTAGAAGCCGTAAACAAGCATGGACTCATGCCGGAACTCGGCTTTGACCTCGATGCGTTGCGAGCTATCTCAGCCTATATATATGAGACCGATTTTTCTAAGAAGAAGAATGGAAGCATTAGGAATTAAGCCTCAGGGTTAAGCTTAAAATCTCTTTCCCAAAAAAAATCTATCCACTCGTTTGCCTCATTGACCCAGAAGTGAGGCTCATAGACCGATGTTTTTTTGTAAAACAGTGTTGCAGACTTGAACTCAATTTCACTAAATTCAGCTTCCAAATAATTCATTACAGCTTTGAGTGTATCTCCGCTGTCGGCTATATCATCGACCACTAAGACCCTTTTTATGTTGCTAAATTTGCAAACACCGAAGATAGCTAGCTCTTCTCGCTTTTGTGCTTCATCATAAAGTTCTGTTCGTATGGTCTGAACATCCCTTATATTCAGCCCCTCTGCCATGGCATGCGCAACCGTTAATCCGCCTCTTGCAATGCCTATAATTGCCTCAGGAGAGAAGTTCCTCACCTGATTTATCAAACTATTCGTGTCGTTTTTAAAATTTTCATATGCGTAATATTTCATAGGTGGAATTATATCAATTATTTAAATTTATGATACCATTCTCCAAATATTTTAAAGGATTTAAAATGATAAAAACTCTCTCATCTATTCTGTTTACCGGTTTGATTTCTATGTTATTTATAGGGTGCGCAGACAAGCCTAGCCCGACAACCGTTGAGTATGAGCAAGATTCCAATTTTAAGTGTAAACAAGAGGGTGTGGATGCACCAAAATGGACATGTATTCCTAAGGTAAAATCTGCATATGCAGGTGTTGGAATCGCTCCAAAAAGTAATGCCGGAATGGGTCACATGCGCCGCGTTGCGTTGGCAAATGGTCGTTCTGATTTGGCGCAACAGATAAATACTTTAGTCAAAGACAAGGTAGAAGTTTTTACAAGAGCAACCGGCAACGGCGACCAAGAGACGGTAGATGCGGTTTCAACTGCCGTCTCTAAACAGGTGGCAAAAATCAATCTGCAAAATTCCAATGCCGTTGATATGTGGAGTGCTCCATCTGGTGCTCTTTACATGTTAGTTGCTGTTCCTGAATCTTCTGTTAATGGTGAGATTAAAGATGCTGTTCGCTCAAGCTTTAAAAAAGATGATGCCCTATGGCAACAGTTTCAGTCTCAACAAGCACTAGAAGGTCTTGATAAAGAGTTTCCAACAGAATAATCTTCCGCCCTCTCTTTTTTGGGGGCTATCCTCTAATATAATAATTTAGATATAATTTCACTTCAAAATATATTTTATTAGCCACACTTCTTAAAACTATATAACAACATTACAAGGTTTCACATGAAAAAAATCGCTATTATCGGTCGTCCAAATGTCGGCAAAAGTTCACTATTCAACAGACTTCTTAAAAAAAGAGATGCAATCACATCTGATTTTGCAGGAACAACAAGAGATGTAAAAAGAAGAAATGCAATTATTATCAACAAACAGGTTGAGCTTTTAGATACGGGCGGACTCGATAAAGGGTGCGAACTATTTGATAAAATCAGAGAAAAATCACTTCAAGCTGCATACAAAGCGGACATAATTTTATTTATGGTGGATGGAAAAGGTTTACCCGAAGATGAAGATAAAAGACTTTTTTATGAGCTTCAAACCTTGGGCAAAGATGTCGCACTTGTCGTAAACAAAATAGACAACGACAAAATGAAAGATAAACTTTGGGATTTTTACGAGTTTGGAACGGATGCCATTTTTGGTATCTCCGTATCTCACAACAGAGGTGTTTCTGCCCTTTTTGATTGGCTCTATGCGCTCATTCCGGATAGCGACATTATCGCAGAAGAGGAAGAAGAGAGCGACGAAGATAGAAATAATGAAAGTATTGATGAAGACGAAGAGTATGATCTCTTCGGAGAAGATGAAGAGGAAAACGAAGAGGATGACGGCTTTTTCTACACCGACGAAGAGGATATTGAAGATATTGAAGAGGACTCTATTTATGCTCAAAATGATAGAATCAAAGAGTTTGATGAAAATGACATCAACCATATAAAAATCGCAATTATCGGTCGCGTAAATGTTGGAAAGAGCTCACTTTTGAATGCACTTTTAAAAGAGGAGCGTTCTGTTGTAAGTGATGTTGCAGGGACTACAATCGACCCAATTGACGAAAGCATCGACTACAAAGGAAAACAGTTAACATTTGTAGATACTGCCGGAATCAGAAGAAGAGGCAAGATTACAGGAATTGAAAAGTTTGCCCTTATGCGAACAACGGAAATGCTTGAGAGTGCAAATATGGCACTGGTTGTTCTTGATGCGAGTCAGCCATTTTTAGACCTTGATGAGAAGATAGCCGGACTTGTAGATCAAAATAGACTTGCATGTATCATCGTTTTAAATAAATGGGACATTGCCGAGAGAGATGATTACGACAAGATTATCAAAGAGGTGAGAGACAGATTTAAGTTTTTAGCCTATGCGCCAATCATAACCCTCTCTGCAAGCACGCACCAAAGAGTTGAAAAATTGCATGATATGATTTTAGAGATAAATGATAACTACTCTCAGAGAATCACAACTTCAAAGCTCAATGAAGCGATGGAAAAAGCCATGAGACGCCACCAACTTCCGAGCATGCGCGGTCAGGTTATTAGAATTTACTATGCGACACAGTATGAAACAAGACCGCCTAAAATTGCTATAGTTATGAATAAACCAAGAGGTCTGCACTTTACTTATAGAAGATATTTGACAAACAAACTGAGAGAAGCATTTAATTTTACCGGAACACCTGTGTTATTTAAGGCAAAAAAACGAGGGGAAAAATAGGGTATCTTTTTTGAGCCGATGAGACTGTGTAAGAACTTCAAAATCGGAAGCGATGGCTTGCCTTCGCTTAAGAGAAGTCCTAAAGATAGGTGTTTCAAAGCATTCTCATACCGAAGGCAAGCCATCGGTTCCAAGAGGACTTAGAATGGTCTGATTATTACCATCGCAACAATAATCATCAAAAGTATTGTCGGAATTTCATTATAAATTCTAAAAAATTTTCCACTCTTCACACACTTATCTTCCAAAAGTTTTTTTCTGAAAACTCCTAAAGAGAAAAAATAAGCCATCAAAAAGAGAACAAAAACTATTTTGGCATGCAGCCATCCGCCGGTTGAGAGTATATTTACTCCGCCGTAGTGAGTGGATGATAAAAAAATTAAAGCTATACCGCTTATAACTGTTGCCCACATGGCGGGAACACCTATGTATTGGAAAATTTTAAACTCCATAACTTTTACGACTTCTACGAATCCGGCATTCTCTCTATTCTCTGCATGGTAAACAAAAAGTCTCGGCAAGTAAAACAGAACTGCGAACCAAGATATGAGAGACAAAATATGAAACCATAGTATCCAATTGTACATCGAATCTCCTCTAAAAATCTGTTTCCAAATAGATGGTGTAGTAGTTTGAACCACCCCTTTTCACATTGTTGATTACTCCATAAATACCTGATCTATGCTTAAGAGCAAAACCGATTGAAGTGCCTTTTAACGGCTCGTATTGAACCAATTTTCCAACATCCAAGTCCATGCTGACATCCATGTAGTTTAAATATTTTGAGTTCTTGCCATTTTTTTCTATTGCTTCCAAATACTCCGCATAAAGAATGTCAGTAGTATAGGAACCGCCCTCTCCAAGCCCAAGTCTTGCTCTATTATCTAAGAAATCTATATTCCAGTAGAGTTTTAAATAGAGAGTACCTTCATAGATATCATCTTGTAAACCTCTCTCATCAAAATGAGCTACCCCTGCTTTTGCATATAAATCCAACGGCAAATCAAATGCGTTATGCTTCAAAAGATAACCGCCGTCAAAAGCGAGGAGTTTCAAATCATATCGGTGCGGCTGAATTTGACCGACTAAAATTTCAAGAAAATCATTTTTTGTAACCTGTCCATATGCAACCCTGAATGAGTAGTCATCCTCTGCGTGGGCAAGAGTCGAAAAAAGCAGCAAGATAGAGAGAAGTAATCTCCTCATATTTTATACATCCAATGTTTCTAAATCTTTTACCGATACGGCTTGTTTGTCAATTACTTTATCATGCAGACGGCGGAGCGCTTTTGAAGCTCTCTCAATTGCTAAATCGATTGCAGTGTCTAAATCGCTATCTCCTTGACTAATCACAACCGGCTGCGCATGGGCTATATGAATATCAAACTCTATTGCAACACCTTTTTTCTCTGTGCTAACATTCACATTTACAGTCGTAATATCCAATTGAAATTTTCTAAAACCCTCAACAGCAGCCTCAATGTGAGCCTTTGCATGTTCATGGAGCGTAACACCTTTTGCGTGAATCTTTACATTCATAACGAATCCTTTTATAAGCACTTCACATGCCCTGTATTTTAGGGCGATGATAACAAAATAAAGCTGAAAATGTCATTTATGCAAGGTGCTTTTGCTATAATGGCACAAAAAAATCAGGAAAATTTTATGAGACTTTTAACAGGAATTCAGCCCTCCGGCGATTTACATATCGGAAACTATTTTGGCTCGATTAAACAGATGGTTGAGGCTCAAAAAAGCAGTGAAACTTTTGCGTTTATAGCAAACTACCATGCACAGACCAGCGTAAATGACGGACAAAGATTATCAGAGCTTACAATGCAGACGGCAACAGACTTTTTATCCCTTGGCATAGATCCGCAAAAATCAACATTTTGGGTTCAATCCGATGTTAAAGAAGTTTTGGAGCTTTACTGGGTACTCTCCTCCTTTACACCAATGGGACTTTTAGAGCGCGCGCACAGCTACAAAGATAAAACAGCAAGAGGATTCGCAACAAACCACTCTCTCTTCTCCTATCCTGTACTTATGGCGGCGGATATTCTGCTCTTTTCACCGGATATTGTCCCTGTCGGAAAAGACCAGATTCAACATGTAGAGATTGCAAGAGATATAGCAATCAAGTTCAATAACAAATACGGCGATGTGCTGAAAATTCCGGAATTCAAGGTCGAGGAGCATGTCGCAACTGTCCCCGGAACAGACGGACAGAAGATGTCAAAAAGCTATGGGAATACTGTAAATATTTTTGGAGAAGAGAAGAGCCAACTCAAAACTATCAAAAAGATTGTAACCGAGAATGTCGCGATGGAAGAGCCAAAAGAGTTTCTTAACTGCAATGTTTACAATATGGCAAAACTGTTTTTAAATGAAAATGAGCTGTCAGAACTTCAAGAGAGATACAAAAAAGGCGGTGAGGGGCATGGTCATTTTAAACTCTATCTTGCGGATGTCATGTGGGAATACTTTGGAGATTTCAGAGAAAAAAGAGCCTATTTTCAAGTAAATCAAAACGAAGTAAGAGAAATTCTAAAAATGGGAAGCGTAAAAGCCAAAGAGGCGGCAATGCCGATGATAGAAAAGATAAGAAGAGTAACGGGAATCAACTACTAAAGAGTAAAATATCTTTAGTAAGCTTCTTGCAAAACTCAAAACACGCTCACTAAGGCTTCGCTTTGCTGCAGAATCGTTCGCTTAGTTTTGAGTTTTACAAGAAGTATAATATTTAAACTACAAAAAACCAAAAAGCAAGACCGACAATAATTCTATATATGCCGAATACTACAAATGTGTGCGTTGTAAGAAACTTCATCATCGCTTTTACGGTAAAAAATGCAACAATAAATGCGGTTATAAATCCAACTGCCAAAAGTGCATAATCGTCGATTATCATCGTTGCTCTGTTTTTATATAAATCATAAGCAGTTGCCGCAAACATAGTGGGAATTGCGAGTAAAAAAGAGAACTCAGCCGCGCTTTTTCGAGAGAGTCCTGCAAAAAGTCCGCCTATCATCGTAGCTCCGGAACGGCTTGTCCCCGGCACCATGGAGAGGCTTTGAAATAGTCCTATTATGAAAGACTCTTTAATACTCAAATCATCTACGCTTTTGTCTCTGCTCTCTTCATGATTTCTTCTAAAATATTCAATAATTAAAAAAATCAGACCGCCGGCAATGAGCATTACAGAGACAGTTTCTATTCCAAAAAGTGATTTGATTGTTTTGTAAAATAAAAAGCCAAAGACGGCTGTCGGCAAAAATGCAACTGCTATTTTAACCCAAAGCATTTTGTTTGTAAGAAGCCTTTGTGCAAACAAAAACAGAACTGCCAAAATACTTCCAAGCTGAATAACAACTTCGAATGTTTTATGAGCGACGGTTTGCTCAATTCCCAAAAGATGAGAAGCTAATATAAGGTGTCCCGTGCTTGAAATAGGCAAAAATTCCGTTAAACCCTCAAGCGTGCCAAGGATAAGTGCATCAAAAAGCGTCACATGTACTCTCTAGTTTCTATGATTGTTGAGCCAAACCATTAACCCTTTTTGAGCGTGAAGTCTATTTTCCGCTTCATTAAAGACTATCTCGCAGTGGCTCTCTAAAACCTCTGCTGAGACCTCTTGCCCTCTATAGGCTGGGAGACAGTGTAAGAACTTGGCATCTTTTTGTGCCAAGCACATCATCAAATCATCTACCATGTAGCCTTGAAATGCCTTGACTCTCTCCTCTTTTTCTGACTCTTGCCCCATCGAAGCCCAAGTGTCAGTTGTAACTATTGTAGCCCCATGCACAGCCTCTTTCGGGTCGTTTGAAACTTTTATAACTGCACCGCTCTCTTTGGCTATTTTGAGAGCTTCTTCGAGAATTTTGCCATCCACTTCATACCCTTTTGGTGTTGCGACTCTAAGCTCAAAGCCAAGTTTTGCAGCCAACATCATCCAGGAATGTGTCATGTTATTCCCATCGCCGATGTAAGCAACAATCGCATTTTCTGCCACGCCATACTCAACCATAGTCATGTAATCTGCCAAGAGTTGTACTGGGTGATAGGAGTCTGTCAAGCCGTTAATAACAGGAACTTTAGAGTACTTTGCGAACTCCTCTATCATCGACTGCTCAAAAGTGCGTATCATAACCATGTCGCACATGCTCGAAATTACGCGAGAGGTATCTTTTACCGGCTCGCCGCGACCCAAATGGATATCACGATTGGATAAAAAGAGTGCATGTCCTCCAAGTTGATACATTCCAACTTCAAAGCTCACTCTCGTTCTTGTTGAGCTTTTTTCAAAAATCATCGCCAAAGTCTGATTTTTCAGCTGCTCTTTATAGATGCCCGCCTTCAAATCTTTTTTTATCGCAAGACCGATGTCAATAATCTCTAAAATCTCTTCTTTTGTAAAATCTCTCAGTGTTAAAAAATGTCTCAAATTCTTTTCCTAAAAATAAAATATCGGTTATTCTAATCATAGTTTTCTTTAAATTAACAAAAACACCTTGTAATTCTCAAAAAACAAAGTTTTTTGTAGCTTTAGGTGGTTGTAGGGACTTTAGTCCCTGCCACATAAACGGACTCATTCTGTGCTCTTATATGGCACAGAACACACATGTTCGTTTATGTGTGTAACATAAGTAGTTTTGCAACTTCTTTTGCATGATAGGAGATGATTATATCCGCCCCTGCTCTCTTAAAAGCAATCATGTTTTCCATCATTACTCTCTCATAATCAATCAAATTATACTTTTGTGCAAGCTTTAACATGGCATATTCTCCGCTCACATTATAAACTGCCATCGGAAGTGAGGTGTTGTCTTTAATCTCTCGTACTATGTCAAGATAAGCTAAAGCCGGTTTCACCATCAATATATCTGCACCCTGCATCTCGTCTGAAATGCTCTCATTTATAGCTTCACGGCGGTTCGCAGGATCCATCTGGTACGAAGCACGGTCTCCAAAACTTGGAGCCGACTCTGCAACATCACGAAATGGTCCATAATATCCACTTGCAAATTTTGTTGAATAACTCATAATCGGCAAGTTTTCAAATCCGGCCGCGTCCAAAGCAACTCTGAGAGTTTCTATGATCCCGTCCATCATGCCGGAGGGTGCAATCATATCTGCTCCAGCCTTTGCATGAATTACTGCTTGTTTGCCTGAAATTTCTAGTGTTGCATCATTATTCACACTCTGAGTTTTCATGTCAATTATTCCGCAATGTCCATGATCTGTATATTCACAAAAACACAAATCTGTGACTACAAACATATCAGGGTGTGCCTCTTTGATAGCACGGATACTCGAAGCGATAATTCCATGTTCACACAAAGAGTCTGAGCCGACAGAATCCTTTACATCAGGAATCCCAAAAAGAAGTATGGAGTAAATTCCGAGCGATTTCAATTCCTCGCACTCTTTTAAAACTTCATCAATGCTCATCTGAAAAACTCCCGGCATGGAAGCTATTTCTGTCTTAATCTGCTTGCCGCTGCGGATAAAAAGAGGGTAGATAAAATCATTCACACTTACGCTTGTCTCACGGACAAGTGCACGAAGATGTTTATTTAGACGAGTTCTACGAAATCTTTGAAACATATTGAACCTTTTTTTTGCTATAATATTTTTTTATTGAAAATATTTTACCGTTTTAAAGATTAAATTAATGAATATAGAAATTTCTCAAATCGCCAACTTGCCAACCAGATTTGGCAACTTCAAAGTCAAAGCTTTCAAAGAAGGCTCAAAAGAACACTTAGTAGTTTACACAGAGGACTTAGATGAAATACCCATAGTGAGGGTTCATTCAGAGTGCCTGACAGGCGATGCCATGGGAAGCCTAAAATGTGACTGCAGAGACCAGTTGGAATATGCTCTAAAACTAGCATCTTCAACAAATGGAATGGTAATTTATCTTCGACAAGAGGGGCGAAACATAGGTCTTTTAAATAAGATAAATGCCTACGCTCTCCAAGACGAAGGGTACAATACCATTGAGGCGAACCATCAATTAGGGTTTCGTGCCGATGAGAGAACATACGAGATGGTTACTTTTATTTTGCACCATTTCAACATTCGCAAAATAAAACTGCTCACAAATAACCCGGACAAGGTAAGCTCAATTAATGATATAGAGATAGTTGAGCGGGTACCTATTATCATGCAGTCTAACAAATATAATGAAGATTATATTAATACGAAAAAATACGAAATGGGACATTTTTTTTAAACCTTAAAGGAGAGTTATTGAATTTAAAAGCCACACTTATCAGCGATAAAATAGAGTTGCCTGATGATTTTTTTCATAATATTCAAAGATATAAAGAGCATCTTTTCAAGTGGAATAAAATCCACAATTTAACGGGTGCAAAAGATGAAAAAACTGTAGATAACTTTATTTATGACGCTGTTTTTCCTGTTAGCTTTTTACCAAAAATCAAAAATCTTTTAGATATTGGAACGGGAGCCGGCTTTCCCGGTATGATTTTGGCTTTAGCTTTACCGGATACCATGGTAACTCTTGTAGAACCTCTTGCGAAGAGAGCAAGTTTTTTACAGTTTATAAAAGGTGATTTGGGTCTTGGCAATGTAACTGTTGTTAAAAAAAGAGTCGAAGAGATGCCAAAAGAAGTTTTTGAACTTATAACTTCAAGAGCCGTTACAGATACTGCCATGCTTTTAAAATTAAGCGAGGGTTTTAGAGATGAAAACTCAAAACTCCTTTTTTATAAGGGCGAAAATGTTTATGATGAAGTGGATAAGAGTCTCAAACACAGAATCATAAAAACTAAAAACAGACACTACTTACTCATAGAGGGAAATTAATTTATGCTACTAAAGATTTTACTTGTTATCGCTGTTGCAGTGATAATTTACTTCGTCTTCTTTAAGAAGAAACCTATCAAAAACAGTGACAAATTGGATGTAAGCGATATGGTGGAGTGCTCAGTATGTGGAGTTTATACACAAATCGAGGATACAATTATAAGCAACAACAAATATTACTGCTCAAAAGAGTGCTTGGAGAAGAGATAATGTATATTTTTGGACATAGATTTATAAAGAGTGACTCTTTTTACCACATTGCATGCATTGAAGCAATAAAAAACACACCCTCTTCTTCTGTTTTATATTTAGAATTCAGCGAAGATAATCTAGACATTATAGATTTTATAAATGAAAATCAAATCTCTCTTGCTCTTGGCGTGAACACTATCACAGAAATTATATACGCTTCATCGCTTGGCGCTTCCTATATTTTAGTGCCCTCCGAACTGGCATTAAGTGCGCAAAGCATCGCAAACAACTACCTTTTTGATGCAAAAATATTGGTTCGGACAGAAGAAGAGAGCGAGATAGAAGAGTTGGCACTTCTAGGTGTTGACGGTATAATTTTCGCAAACGCAATAGTAAAGATAAATTCATAACATGTTAAAAAATATCTTAATTCTTATTATCGCTCTTTTTATATTTGCAGGATGTTCTACAAAAGAGGTTCAGCCGCTTCCGGAACCAAGTGTTACTGCCATAGAGGAAGAAGAAAACCCTGAATGGGTAAAGCAAGCTCTCTACAAAGAGTATGATAAATGGTGCGAAACTCCATATAAATATGGAGGGCAGACGCTTCAGGGTACGGATTGTTCTTCACTTGTTCAAAAAGTTTATCTAGATGCTTTTGGGATTAAACTACCTAGAACTTCACTCGAACAGGCACAAATAGGCTATGAAGTACCAAAGAACTCTTCCAAAGAGGGTGATTTAGTCTTCTTTAAAGTAAATGCTAAAACAAGACATTCCGGAATTATGATAGAAAAAGGAAAATTCTTGCATGCTTCCACGACAGAGGGTGTGAAAATTTCACAACTTAATGACCCTTACTGGAAAAGTAAATATCTGCAAACAAGAAGAGTTCTACCTTAAACTACAACTCTTTGGATTGTAGGTTTGAGGGAAGTTAGAACTTCATAACTTATTGTTTTTACCACTTTTGCAACCTCGCGGGCATCATCAAAAATCAAAATCTCCTCATCTTCACAAATAAAAGAGCTGTTGTCCATAGAAATTCTGCCGACCAACTGCTTTGCATGCGGAGTTTTATAGTTGTTTGAGCAGACTCTCAAAAACCCGTCACCATAACCAAAATCGTAGTTGCTCACAACACAATTTTCATCTGTTTCATAGGTTCCGCCATAGCCGACTCTCTCACCTTTTGTTAGCTCTCTTGATGAGATTTTATTTGCATAGAGAGACAAAACAGGTTTTAAACCCTCTACCTTTATGGCATCCGGAAGATTCATGCATCCATAGGCGGCAATTCCGACTCTTGCCATATCCTCATCAAAATCACTGTTTCTAAAGAGTGCCGCTGAGTTTGAGGAGTGAAACCTGAGTGTGCCAAAACCATGTTTGTCTGCCAAGTTTTGAGCTTCTTGCTTTACTTTTTTAAAGTTTTCCTTTTGCCAAAACCACTCGCTGCTCAGCTCATCCGCGCTTCTGTGGTGGGTAAAAACTCCCTCCAAAAGAAGCCCCTGCTCTTTTATCTTAGCAAACGCCTCTTTGAGCTCATGCATGCTCACTCCGTTGCGATGCATTCCTGTATCCACTTTCAGTTCAACTTTCGTGGCATGTGGGAATTTTACTATCGAATTCAAATCGTTTATAGTGTAACGAATTTTTCCGCTCATCACGCATGGAATATCTGCTAAAACCAAAATATAATCAAAAATATCTTCAATTACTTTTGCTTCTTCTTCCGTTTGAACAACCGCCTTTTTCACGCCATACTCTTTTGCCATAGTCGCCATTTCGACCAATCCATGCCCATACGCATTATCTTTCAAAACCATCGCAATTTTATCTACGCTTTTGGTAGCTTTAGCGATAATGTCGAGATTATTAAAAAAATTATTTTTATTTAAAGTTATTTTAGCCATAAAGGAATTATACCAAATGAGAAGATTTATCGCAGAGTTTGAAGAGCAAAGTTTTACACAAATTATATTTCCACATGCCAAGAGCGATTGGGTTGAATATTTGGATGAAGCAGAAGAGACATTTACAAATATCATCAATGCAATTATCAGATACCAGAAATGTTTAGTTGTTTGCCATGATTTAGAAGAGGTACAAAGCCGTTTTGCACAAAATGAGAATTTGTACTTTGTAGAGTACGAGACAAACGACACATGGGCAAGAGACAGCTCAGCTTTGTGCGTTGAAGAGAATGGCGAGGTTAAACTTCTTGACTTTATTTTCACAGGCTGGGGCGGCAAATTTGATGCTCATTTAGACAATGAGATGAGCCGAGCAATCGCAAAGCATTACTCATCTAAAATGGAAAGCTACGACTTTATTTTAGAGGGTGGCGGAGTTGAGAGCAATGGAAAAGGGATAGTTTTGACAACCTCAGAGTGCGTTCTTAACAAAAACAGAAACCATACTCTCGACTCAGTTCAAATCACCCAAAAACTCTCCACTTACCTCGGAGCAACTGAGATTCTCTACCTCAACCACGGCTATTTAGCAGGAGATGATACCGACTCGCACATCGACACACTTGCAAGATTTTGCGATGCAAACACCGTCATGTATGTGAAGTGCGAAGATAAGAGTGATGAGCACTACAAAGAGCTCAAACTTATGGAAGCGGAGCTCCAAGAGCTGGAAAAATCACATGGTTTCAAACTTGTTGCACTCCCGATGACAGACGAGATGATTTACGATGATGAGAGACTTCCGGCAACTTATGCCAACTTTTTGATTGTGAACGGTGCGGTAATTGTGCCTACTTATGGAGTAAGCCAAGACGAAGAAGCGTTAGAAATTTTCAGAAAAACTTTTGTTGGCAGAGACATCGTAGCCGTAAACTGCTCCGTTCTAGTCCGCCAACATGGCTCACTCCATTGTGTGACTATGAACTTTGCCAAGGGTGTGGAAATAGTTTAATACTTAAGAAATAATATATAAGATATAATCCTTATATATTAAAACTAAGGATATAAAATGTTAAGTTATGGAATTACAGATATTCAAAACAAACCATCACTTATAAAATCTATGGATATTGGTGAAATAATCGATAAAAGAGCACATACTACTTTAGGATATTTTATATCTTCCAAATATGAAAGCTATATTCTGCCGCTCATAGAACAAATAGATAAAGAAGAAAAAATCAAGAAACTCAACAAGTTAAAAAATCATCAAGATTTAGAATTTGCAGAAATTGGAGTGGATGATGGAATTAAGTAGAGGTGATATTGTAACAGTCAATCTTAATCCAAAAAAAGGTGATGAAGTTGGCAAAATAAGACCGGCTGTAATTATTTCAGGAGATGATGAAAATTCTATTTTAGATACAGTTATACTGCTTCCGTTATCAACTGATTTGATTGATAACATGTTGCCTTACCGAATGAGAATTGCAAAAAGAGACAATCTAAAAGAAGATTCTGATATTTTAATCAATCAAATCAGAACTCTTTCAAAGCAAAGAATAGGCGAGAAAATCGCAAAACTTAGCGATGATGAATATAACCTAATCACAAAATCTCTTTGCAAAAATTTTGCGTAAAAACTTTTGTTGGCAGAGACATCGTAGCCGTAAATTGCTCCGTTTTAGTCCGTCAACATGGCTCACTCCACTGCGTGACTATGAACTTTGCGAAGGGTGTTGAGATTATTTAGATTTGCTTTTGATTTGAGTATGCATTCCACCTCGGGAGAGACTGTGAAAGAACTTCAAAAACTAAAATTTCTAACAGATTTTTCGGAAGCGATGGCTTGCCTTCGCTTATGTGATGTCCTGAAAATAGCAATTTCCAAGCATTCTCGCACCGAAGGCAAGCCATCGGTTCCAAAGAAAAAGAGTTCTTTCACAGTCTCGGGAGAGGATGGAACGAGAAAAATCCATTAATCGAGTTCTTTAAAAAACATATTTTACACCAACATTAAAATACAATGTATCTTGTGTTAGACCACCCAAAAATACATTTCCGCTTTGTAGATGATATGCAAAATCATAATTTGAAGAGATATAATCTACATTTGCTGAAATTTTAAATGTTTTACAAACATCATATGTATAGCCAAACAATAAATCAATTTCTATGACATCTGTATCTTTTATAAAAACAGCAGGTTTTGGTCCAACACCATTGCTGAGTGTTGCATAAGAAACATTAGTTAATCCATTTTTTGTCATAAAAGTTTTTCCGCTTGTTGACTGCGAGCCAATTCCGCCTTTTGCACCAAAATGAACATATCCCCAATTTTTACGATCATCAAGTTTAAAACCAAATCTAGCACCTATACCATACCCATTCTCAAAATTTTTATTACTATCATATTGCCATCTGTAAATAAATCCACTAACAGGACTGTATATAGATGAATTAATGGCACCAATTTCAATATCTGATCTTGTACTACTCTTGCCCCCGACAACATTCCCAACGCTTTCTTTTCCGCCAAAATAACCATCGTCCATACTGTTGGTTACACCGTAATCTGTTCCTATATAAAATCTGCTGCCATCATAATATGGTTTATCAATACTATCTGATGGATAAGCAAGTAGATTTATACAAATCAAAGCTAAAATTATTAATAACTTTTTCATTTTACATTTATCTCCAAGTATATCTTAGATTTATCCCACTTGTTGTGTCTTGCACATTCATAACCGATGCACATCTTTATGAGTATCAGCAAATAAGCCGATGCTCAAACATACTAGAGTTAGGATGATTTTTTCATTTTTATTTACAAGCCCAAGGGCTTTCTCCGCAAATAATTTCTATAGCGTTTTGAGCACTTTCATCTCCAAGAGCTGATGCTTCTTTAAAGTATTGGTATGCTTTTGTCGGATTTTTAGGAACGCCCTTTCCTGTACCATATGCAATTCCAAGATTAAAGATAGCATCTGGATAGTTTTGTTCCGCTGCTTTTTCATACATTATAATTTCATTTTTATAATCTCTATGAGCTCCATACATCACTCCTGCATTGTAAAAAGATTTAGCAGCATATTTCTCAATACCATCAGGAATAAATTTTAATGCATTGGCATCCAACTTTTTCCCTTTTAAAGCCAAAATCATATCTGCGGCTTTTAAACACTCGTTCACATCCCCATTTCCAGCATTTGTATTAGCTACTAGTTCACATATTGCGCTCTGATTTAACCACGGAAATTTCTTTTCTTTTAAAATGTCTTTGTATTCTTCAGGACTAATTGCAAATATACTAGAAGATATAAAAATTAAAACTGCCAATATTTTTATCATTTTCTTCCATCCATTTTTAATTTTGGTAATGCTGTTTTTAACTTCTCTTGTAAGTCGTAAACATCCTTATAAAATAAAACTCTTCTATGGCTTATATTGAAAAAAAGTTTTGTTCCCTCTTGTGCCAACAGAAGAATATCTTTTCCTTCATTTCCAACACCATCAACATATCCAAGTTCATAATAAACATTTGGATTAGAATGTGTTAAATCTATGATAATAAATTCAGATTGTTCAATCAAACTTTTAATATCATCTATTATTGAATTAGCATTTGCCAATTCATCTACTCGAACACTCTTCAATTCAAAATCTTCACAAGACTTTTTTAATACCTCATAAACATCATTCATTGACGCAAACTGCATCCCTAAAAAGACTTGGTTTACTTCAAACTTTTCATACATCATTCAACCACCTTACAATAAAATTACCCTACTTTTTTAAGCAGGAAATCAGATTATATATATATATATATGTTTTGGCTTAATTTGTTATTTTTTATTTGTGGCTTGGATTGGGGTTTTGTTGGAGATGCAAGTGTGGTTTTTTTAAACTTTTTTTTACTTCTCATACACCTCTTTTCGATGTGCCAATCTGATGATTGTTATAAGCAAAATATTGTTTTCTCTGAGATATATTATTCGATAATCTCCGGCTCTTTTTCTGTATTTGCCCTGATGCTTGCCTTTGAGAGATTTATCGTTTGAAAAGTTTCCGTTTTTTAAGTCCACTATTTTTGCGCCAACAAGCTTACGAACTTTGTCTGCAAGTTTTAAAAATTCTTTTTGCGCTTCCTCTTCAAAGGCAACACTATACATCTATGCCGGCTTGTCTGAAGACCTCTTCCATCGGTATCACTTTTGTTTTTCCACTTTTGATGTTATCTATTCTTTTATCGGCGATAATTTCGTCGAGCTTGTCAAAATAGAGGTCAACCGCCTTTTCAATTAAGCTAGTCCTTGATTTATCCAGCTCTTTTGCATACGCATCTAAGGCTTCAATCATATCTTTTTCTAATCTTATATTAATGGCTTGTTTCATCCTCTCATCCTTTTATTTGTAGATACAATTGTAGTGCGTTTGAGATTGCATGTCAAGATTTTTGTCAAGAAAAAAAGTTTATTTTTTAAAATTTTTTATAAACTTGGGTATGTTTTCCCAACATGGCAAGATATACAAAAATGTCATCTACTTTAAATATTAGAATCCAGTTACCTCTAATATGAATAGATTCAAAGCCTAGCATTCGCCCTTTAAGAGGGTGTCTTCTATACTTTAAGTCTATTTCTTCTTGATTTTGTAATTGAACAATTATATTTTTTAAAATTTCAAAATCTTCACTCGCATAACTTCCACTTTTTTTGTCTCTGTCTATGTCTTTTTTAAAAGATTTTTCTATTTTTATACTGAGCAAATCTATATTCCTAAATCCTCAAAAAGTTCATTTGAAGTTTTATAAATTTTCATATTCTTGTCATTTTTTATATTTTTTGCTCTTTTTTCTAGCTCTTGGGATGGAATACTAAGCTCAAAAGGAATAGCCTTCTCAATAGAAACTTTTGCTAAAAAAATATTTACAGCATCACCAAAACTAAGTCCAAATTTTTGAAACACTTCTTTTGCTTCATTGTAAAACATATCATCTACTCTCACACTTGTCTGTATTTTCATAACAAATTCCTCATATAAACTAAAATATTATACTCCATTTGAAGTACTTAGTCAAATTATTTCTGTGATGATATTAAGGAAAACGGGTTCTTTCTAAATCTAACACTTTTGTCAGCTGAATCTTTTATGCACTCCAACTGATACTCTACCATTTTATGAAAAGGGTTCAAAAACATATCCAAACTTTCTTGTTCTATCTTTTCTACATGCCAAAAGTTGAGCAGTTCTAAAACTTCCAGAGTCGATTCTATGGTCGAGAGATAGTTGGCTTGAGGCTGCTCTTTTATCTTGTACTCTGAAGTACGCGAACTCTCAAAGCTCATGTGTTGAAGCTTTTGCAAATTTTTGCTCTCTTGAAACATCTTATTTGTACACGCCCATGTTGAGTCCATCAGAAATATCGCCATACTTTTGGAGTTTGTAAACAGTCTCTCAGGGTTTTGTTTAGTCAGATTTATAGCATCTTTGGATGGGAAGAGTATGAAGCTTTCGTGTGTCTCTATAATCTCGTTTATGCGGCTGTTATTTGTAAAATCTATCCCTATAAAAAGTTCAGAGTTACTTAAACTTTGATGCGTAAAAAAACCTGTATTGTTTTTTACTTTTTTAAACTCTTTTGGGTGCATCAGTATTATGAATTTGGTCTTCGTTTCTACACTTGTTATAAACGCACACATACATGAGCTTTTTGGTCTATAACATTTGTAACATTTTTCTCTAGCATCGTAAAAGGTATTTCGCAATATCAGAGCCTCTCAATCAAAAATTTGCGAATTATACTATGATGTTACGCACTAAAACGAACGCGTCCGTTTTAGTGGCTGCTGCTAAAGTCCCTACAACCCCCTAAAGCTACGAAAACAAGAGAATCGCTTTTCGCAAAGCGAAAATGTTTCTTTAGTAAAACTCTGTTTTTCGAGAATAATAAGATTTTTATGAGCGATGTAAACATAACATTAAAGCTAAAATTCACTATACTTTCAGATATTTTATACCAGAGAATCACTATGAAAAATATATTGCTATTTTTATTATTAGCTACTACTGCTATCACATGCCTAGCCGGTGAAGAGTCGATTATGGCTGACCGTCCGGGATTTAGTACAGGAACCTATACGGTTAAGCCGCATGTGTTCAATGTAGAGCTTGGGTATCAGCATGCATTTAGCAACAATGGCTCCGAACAATCTTCTCAATCTCTTCCGCTCATGGTACTGCGAACCGGTTTATCAGAAAAGATTGAATTTGACCTGCTTTGGGATGGATTAAACATTGATAAAGAAAAAAATCAGCCCACAACCACTTCTAAAGCCGATGTATCTGTAGGAGGTAAATATAGAATTTATGAGAGTGAACAATATAATTTTACCGCTCTTGGAATACTATCTCTACCAACCGGAACTTCACCATCAAAATCGAATCATGTTGATCCGCTGTTTGGGCTTCTTTGGGACTATTCACTCACTGAAAACACATCTCTCTTCGGTACCATTCAGGCAAGTTCATACGAGGTGGATAGCAGCAGAATATACGATGCTCAGGCTGCCATCGGTGCTTCTTTCAGCCATACGGAATCTATAGGTACTTTTGTTGAGATTTATACCATTGTGCCATCAAAATCAACCTTGGAGAGAGAGCATGTATTAGATGGAGGAGTAACCTATCTGCTCACTCAAGATATTCAGTTGGACTTTAACATAGGTATCGGTCTAAACGACTCCTCGCCTCATTTTGTAGGCTTTGGAATCGCATCGCGTTTTTGACATGTACTAAATTTTCATTTCTTACTTGTCTCTTGCGCCTTCGTAACATTTCCATCTTCCTGACTCAAAATAGCAACTCCGCTGTACATCAAATACGCGGATAAGCCAAAACCTAACACTACCAAAACCAATCTTTTTATTTTATCTATTTTACTCATCCCGAAATTTTAGCAGACTTTTTTACTCTTCCTAACACTTTTGTAACAAAAGTTTTATATTATTGTCCATCAATAAAAAAGGGCAGTAAATGAAAAAAACAATTTCTCTATCTTTAATGGCTGTAGCATCTATATATGCTGCAGAAGTGAATCTAGCACCAATCAGTGTCGAATCAACGGTTGTAACAGAGGTGAGCCAAAATGCAAAAACTTCGGCAGATTTAGCGCAAGCGTTAAGTTCTAGCGTTCCGAGCATCGACATGAGCCGTCGCAGCGGTATTGCAAACGACATCTATATTCGCGGTCAAAAGAGAGATAATATCTCTGTAGAAGTGGATGGAACAAAAATCTGCGGTGCATGTCCAAACAGAATGGACCCTCCGGTTTCTCACATTTTGGCGAGTCAAATTGATGAAGTAGTAGTTATCGAAGGACCTTACGATGTTGAGACTTTCGGAACTATGAGCGGCGGCGTCAAAATCACCACTAAAAAACCTACAAAAGATACCCATGGCGAAGTAAACTTTGGATACGGAAGCTTTAACTACTCAAAAGTCGGTGCGACTGTAACAGGAGGGAACGATACTGTAAGAGTATTGGTGAGCGGTTCAAGCGAAACAGGCGGTCAATATGTGGATGGAAACGGCAATACTTTGAGCGAGCAGGTGAAAAATTATGCGGCTTCAACACCCATGACTGATCCTAATAATGCAAAAGTTCAAGGTGCCAAATACCAAACAAAGTACCAAGATATGCAAGCCTACAAAAAGAAAAGCTTAATGGCGAAAGCATTTGTTACTGTTACAGAGAACCAAGAGCTGCAGTTGGGTGTTACAAAAAATAAAAGTGATGATGTTCTCTACCCAAACTCCGCCATGGATGCTATGTATGACTATTCCAACCTTTACAGTATCGCGTATGATATAAAAGATGTCAGTAACATCTACAAAGATATAAATCTTCAATATTACTACTCAGATGTTGACCATCCCATGAGCACTGCATACAGAATGGCAGCAGCAAATCCGGCTATGGAGATGACAAGCCAGCTTAAAACAACTATGCAGGGTCTTAAACTTAAAAACAGTTTTGATATTGAGGGGCATAAACTTTTAGTTGGAGTGGATGCAAGCAAGAGAACATGGGACGGAAGCTATTATAAAAACGGCACTCTACTAGCCGCGAGCCCTGTAAGCATAGACAATGCCCTAACAAACAATGCGGCACTCTTTGCAAAACTTGACAAATCTTTTGGCAATATAGATTTAACTCTTGGGGGCAGATACGACTCCACAAATATACAAAATGATAAAGCAACCCAGAAAGATAACGACTACACGGGAGTGAATGCAAATATTTTAACTGCGTACAATTTTGACAAGCAGAATAAAATCTTTTTAGGTGCAGGGCAAGCTTCTCGCGTTCCGGATGCAAGAGAGCTCTATTTTATGAGCTCAATGAACAAAGAGGTTGGAACTCCAAACCTAGACCAGACTATGAACCAAGAAGTTGACTTAGGGTATGAGTCAAAAAACAGTTTGATGAAATTTAAAGTAAAAACTTTCTACTCAAAACTAAAAGATTACATCTACTATGACAAAACTGTTATGACACACAACTTTGTAAACATCGATGCAACGGTTTATGGAGCTGAAGTAAGCTCTTCTGTCTATGCAACAGACGCTCTAACCCTTGACGCTGCTCTCTCTTACAAAAAAGGGCAGAAGGATGAAGCGATTTCGGCAACAAACACAGACAAAGACTTAGCCGACATGGCACCGCTCAGAGGAAGATTGGCTGCAAATTATGAGTATGCAAACAACTCAATCGCCACTCTTGAGACACAACTCTCAGACAAATGGAGCAGCTACGATTTAAACAACGGTGAACAAGAATTGGGTGCATGGGGAATTATAAATATGAAGGTAAAACATGCAGTGAGCAAAAACTTTGACTTTACACTTGGCGTAAATAACCTGCTTGATGAAGCGTATGCACAATCAAACACTTATGTTGATTTAACGCTTCTAAGTGCAGGTGCGAACACTATGCTTCTCAACGAACCGGGAAGATATGTTTATACAAATTTAGACTTTAAATTCTAACCTCTCTTTATCGTAGTGCTGCATGCTAATCTTTTATTAGCATGCAGTGCCATCAAACCTACTTTTCAAAACAACTGAAAATCATTAAAAACCTAATCAATTCAGCTGCCGCTTTCAGCACTTTATTGCCCTTTTTCAGTCGGATGCGCTATAATTATGATACTTCAAGCCCCTCTGCTGAGGCTTGTTTCACACTTTTTTTCATAATATCTTTAGATATTGCTAATATAATTTATAGTGGAATAGAAAGTGTAGTGGGTTATTAGGACATAATGGCAGTATAGTAACGTAAAAAGCATACATTAGAAATACGATTCAAATGTATAATTTTTGCCAAATATTAAAAAGGATGATAGATATGAATAATTTTACCTACCACAATCCAACGAAAATAGAGTTTGGAAAAACCAAAGAGAATAAAATAGGTCAATATATAAAAGAGTCCAACATTAAAAAAGTTTTACTTGTCACCGGAACCGGAAGCATCAAAAAAAATGGTTTGTATGAAAAAATCATCGCCTCTCTAAATAAGTACGATATCGAGTATGAAGAGCTAGACGGCGTTGTGAGCAATCCTCTCCTAAGTCGCGTTAACGACGGTATCAAAATCGCAAAAGAGCAAAAGATAGAAGCGGTGCTTGGCGTTGGCGGTGGAAGCGTAGCTGACTCGGCTAAAGCAATAGCAGTTGGTGCGAAGTATGAGGGCGACGTATGGGATTTTTTTATCAACAAAGCTCAAATCACCGAGGCTCTTCCGGTTTTTACGGTCATGACTCTTGCAGCAACCGCAAGCGAGATGAATGGTAATTCTGTAGTGATGAATGATGAAACAAAGCAGAAGTACTCAATTGCTTCAGTGTTAATAAACCCGGTTGTATCTGTGATAAACCCAGAGCTTATGGCGACGGTTTCAAAAGAGTATTTAGCATATTCGGCAGTGGATATCATCGCGCATAGCATAGAAGTTTATTTTACGGCTACGGATCATCCAAACTTTAACTCTCGCATAGTGGAGTCAATCATAAAAACGGTTATGGAAACAACGGAAGCCTTGTTGGAAAACCCGAATGATTATGATGCAAGAGCGGAATTTGCTTGGGTGGCGATTCAAGCACTAAATGGTCTAACTCCGGCCGGAACAGCAGGAGGAAATTTTCCTAACCACATGATAGAACACGCTCTTTCAGCTATCTACAATGTAGCGCATGGAGCAGGTCTCGCAGTTGTTATACCGGCTTGGATGAAGTGGCATAAAGAACAAAATATCAAACAATATACAAGGTTTGCAAAAGAGATTTTTAATGAAAACGATGCGGATAAAGGTATAGAGCTTTTAGAAGCTTGGTTCGCCAAAATAGGAGCGCCGGTAACTCTTGAAATGATAAACATACCAAGAGAAGGAATAAAAGTACTTGCAACAAACGCCCATGGCTTAGCAAGTGTATGGGGTATGGGTGATTTTTACTCCGTAGAGACAATAACTGATATATTAGAAAATGCGTAAAGAAGAAGATGATGAGACATGTACCTATAATCAAAGATACGAAGGAATGGCAGGGCGGTAACTTAACAAAACTCTTCAGAAAAATTTTATAAATGGTATTTTACAAGGGATTTGGGGCATCATGTCTCACCTCTCTTAACACTCCCCTAACAATTTTATATTACAATACAAATAATATATATAAGGAGTATTTATGAAAATTTCAAAAGTTCTACCGCTGTTTATCTCATTCATTGCCGTAAATGTAGTACTCGTAGGTTGCAATAGTGCAGGTAATAATGGTACTTCAAACAGTACGGCTCAATCAACTTCCACTCTATCAACTATAGTAACAGAGGCTCTTTCATCGGCAAATTCAGACTTAACACAGGAGCTGAAAAACACTCTCTCCTACATGGGCAATGAGGAGAGGTTAGCCTATGATGTTTATAATAAACTCTACGAAAAGTATCCACTGACACAACTCAAAAATATAGCTACAAACGGAGAGTCGCAGCATATTGAGGCTGTTCAACTCTTGGTACAAAAATATATCGCAAACTACTCCGAATTTAGCAATATCGACATGGTAGAGTTGGGCTACAAAGATACAAATTTAACGCAAATGAATGCCGGAACTTACGATATTTCAGCCATTCAAAATCTCTATAATGCGTTGATTGCAAAAGGGGAACAATCCTCTCAAGATGCTCTGGAAGTGGGCTGCATGGTCGAAGTAACCGATATAAATGATTTGGACGGCGACATCACTCTTGCCAACCAATCCAACGCAACAGATATAAGCGCTGTTTTTAGCTTTTTACGAGACGGAAGCTACTCGCACTACTGGGCATTTGACAGTGGACTTAAAAACATGGGAGTTACTGAGGGCTGCTGTTCTTTGGGCATTATAAACGGAGTAGATTATTGCCATAGTGAATATCCGCAAAGTCGCGGACGACAATAATATGGCATTTGTTTTAGATATACCTCTAAAACGATAGACTCCACTTCATATAGTAGCTGTTTTGCAAACTTCCGAATTCACTCTCTTTTGCGCCGCTAAGAACCATAGCACCTACGGAAAAAGCGTTGTAATCGTTGAGCGTATAGGTAAGAGTCGGAGAGATAAAACGGGAATTTTTCTCACTGAAACTCTCTATATAAAGCAGAGAAGCATCCAAAAAGAGGTTGAAACTGTAGGAAAGGGTAATGCCCGTATAGAAGTTTGAAGAGACCATGTTTGGCAGAATCTCGGAGTTTAAGTTCAGAAGTTTATCGGTAGAAGAGAATTTTTTTGAAGTGTAAAGGAGTTCGCCCACCACTGTTACTCCGTTTACAAATCCGTAATCAGCCCCGACTATCCCCTGAAAAAACTCTCTCTCCTCTTTCGTTATCATGCTTGTGTTAAGAGAGTTTTTTATATATCCGCCCTCGCTTCTCAGCTCTACTCCCGTATCGGCTAAGTTTCCCTCTATCTCAAACCCCGCCATCTTCGTCTCGTCCGAGCTTACAATATTTAAGGCAAAATCTGCGAACGCAACAAATGTCTTATATCTCGCCCCGTATTTCTGCGTGTTCTCCTTTTTTTGGCTCGTTACAACTCCAAGGTCGGATGTCTCATTTATATGTCTGACATAGGAGAGAGCAGCCACTCCAAAAACCTCATCGCTCTCGAGGGCATAGATGTTTTTTGGATTAAAAAGGTTTGTAGGTGTCCAGATTCGACCTACTCCCATCTGAATATTTTGAACCCCCACAACGACTCTGTTCTGCCTATCTTCATAACCGCCGTAGAGTCTGTAAAGTTTTGCGGAGGAGCTTCTGTCATGGGAGTCGCTAAACTCTGTTTGCGTCTTAAAAGGTGTATCGGCATGCATCTCTTTTTGATAGGCGAAGGATGTTGAACCGACATAGTCATGCCCCAAATAGTTTACACCATCCGCAATAGCAGTTGCAAAAAAACTATCCTCTTTGTAATCCGTCTGAACTCTCAACCTGTCATAATTATAGAGGTAAGTTTTGTCGCTGTTGGGAACCTCTGAACCTTGCGAGAGTGTAAAGTTGGTATTACTCACTCTGTAATCAAAATCTCCAAAGAGGAGATGCGGAAATAGGGCTGTACATAACAGAAGCTTTTTAACCATCTACGATTGCCCCGTCGTTCATCTTGATTACACGCCGTACACTCTCCAAAATATAGGAGTCATGGGAAGCGAATAGAATAGTTACACCCTCTTTCTCATTAAGTTCCCGCATCATCTCCATCAAGGCTTTTGCATTTTTGGAATCAAGATTTGCCGTAGGCTCATCCGCTAAAATAATTTTTGGTTTTGCTGCCACCGCTCTTGCAACCGCCACACGCTGCTGTTGTCCTCCGCTCAGGGCATTGGGAAGCGAGCCGAGTTTGTTGTCAATCTCCAGCATGGAAGCAACCTCCAAAACCCTCTCTTTTATCTCTTTCTCACTCAAACCGCGAAGCCGCATAATAAAACCGATATTCTCCTCCACATTTAAGACCGGAACAAGGTTGTAAGCCTGAAATACGAAACCGAGTTCGTTCAACCTCAGCTGAGTACGCGCCTCCTCATTCAACGAAGAAATCTCTTTACCGTCAAGGTAAATCTCTCCGCTGTTTATAGTATCAAGTGCGCCTATAGCATTGAGAAGCGTGGTTTTTCCGCATCCCGAGGCTCCGCTAAAGAGCGTAAACTCTCCCTCTTCTATAATCAAACTAATATCACGAAGCGCATGCACCTCTCTTGGCTCACCTCTATAAAAGTACTTATTTACATGTTGCAGTTTTATCATTTCTCAGCCTTTATAACCGCTATCGGGTTTAGGTTTTTTATCTTTCTCAGCGGAATCAATACGCTTAAAAACGATGCGCTCATGATTGCCAAAAAAGTAGTGGTAAAATAGGAAAGTTTAATCGTTCCATGCACGGTTGTTTCATACCCAAAGCTCTGCATGGCATCGGCAAAAGCACTCAAATCAATTCCATAATCTCGCAGATACAAGAGTAAAAAAGCTCCAAGAATCGCCCCAAATATATACCCCGTCAGCCCTACAAACAGAGCTTCTAAAAATATCTGTAGCCTTATATATTTGTACTGCATCCCGATACTGAGCATGATGCCAAACTCACGGATTCTATCAAGCACCGAGACATACATAACGCCCAGAATCCCTACGAAAACGACACTCATTACTATAAAAAAAGTGATGGAGTTAAATATAACCATCATCTCCTGCATCTGTTTCATCATGGGCTGCAGCTCCAAAAAGCTCTTCACATCAAGATCGGGATATTTAAGTTTTAGCCTCGCATATAGCCCCTCTTGCGAAGACTTTATTGCAATCTGCGTAGCTTCGCTCGGTGAAGTTCCCAAAAATGCATGCAGTTTTTCTCTATCCATAAAGATAGCACTGTTGTCGAGTGAAATATTTGTAGTTTGTACGATACCGCTCACCCTGAGTGCCAAAGAGTTTATCTCCCCCGAACTATCCTGAGTAGAAAAAACTATCTTCGAGCCGATGCGTAGTTTAAGTGTTTTGGCAAGTTCTATCCCAACCAGAGCATCTCGTTTTTCTAAACTCAGTGCACCCTCTTTTAAAAAGTCGCTAAATACTCCGAAACGCTCCTCTTCGCTCAAATTAATTCCGTTTATCATAGCAAAAGAGGATTTTCTGGCAGTCGAGGCAAGACCCTCTGCACGAACTCTCAAAACAACCGCTTCAACTCCGGCTCTATTTTCTATTGCTCCCTTTATCTCATTCGCATTTTTTATCGTGTTTTTGAGCTCTTTTTCTACTCTGTACTCTTTTTCATAAAGGGCTACATCTCCGCTGTCGCTTCTCTTGTTTTTATCTATCATGTTGGCGCTCATCCCGTCATAAAGCCCTTGAATCCCTATCATCATACTCATGCTTACTGCAATCATGGTTATAACTAACAGGGTGCGGGAGAGCCTCAGAAATGAGTTCTTCCAAGCCATTTTTATTATAAGCCTATACATGTCTGCTCGCTTCTATTGGCTTAAATGAGTTTATATAAAAGTAGGGGTAAACGATGCTCAGAAAGTTGAGAATATAGATAACTCCTAGGTTCCAAAGAATAGTAAAAATATCGAAATTCAATGGTATAGCATCGGAGACGACTCCGTAATCTCGGTACATCTCTGCCATCCCCTCAATCACGATAGGGTGCAGTTGAAAATAGTAGCAGATAATGCCGGCAATGGGGGCAGCCAAAACAACTGCTAAAGAGGAGAGGATAAATATCTCATAAAAAAGAAGCCCGAAGATGTTGGCGTTTGAGAGCCCGATGCAGCGCAAAACTCCAAACTCTCTTATGCGTGAACTGACATTAACAAAGCCATAAATCATAATGACGAAAAAAATAACAACAAAAAAAAGGGAGAGAGAAATATACCCGAAGATGCTGTCCACCTCCATAGCTTCCACTAAGGTTTTCATCAAAGTTTTCCATGTGAGGCTCTCTAGCGCATCATCATTTAGCAGTTTCAGAATTTCGCTGTTTACCCGCTGGGCATCATCCAGATTTTTGAGCTTAATCGTGATATAGGAAGCTCTATTTTGCGCAGACATCAAACTGTCGAAATAGCTTCTATTTATAAAAGAGGTGCTGCCGTCAAACTCAAACAAACCTGTTTTAAAAACACCGCAGAGTTTGAGAATATCCGCTGCAAAGGAGTTATCGCTCGCCGAGCCGACAAATGCAACTTCATCGCCCATTTTAAGGTGAAGCTTTTTAACCAACTCCGCTCCCATGTAAAGGCAGTTTCCTGAGTTCTCTGAGAGGAACTCCCCCTCTGTGCATGCCTCTTTTAGAGAGCTTAGAACCCTCTCTTTTGAAGGGTCAATCCCGCCAATCATGGAAGCCGCGGAGTGTTCACTGCTAGAGAGGAGTCCATAGGTTTCATATCTGGCACTAAAAGCCTCTATGGCATCTATCTGCGAGAGTTTATCCGTGATAGCTTTTACATCCCCAATCAGGTACTCATTGCCGCCTGTGTCGCGGTACTCTTTATGGTAAATTTCAATGGCACCTGTATAAATTTTAAGTGAATTTTCAAGCATGGCGCCATGCGAACCATCTTGAACGGATACAAAAACTATAAAAAGAATAGTCGATACAAAAGTGAGAATTGCCGTAGTAAGGGAGCGCCCTCTGTAAAATAGAATGTTTTTGAGGGCGAGTTGAAACATTATCGTGAAAACCTCTTCAACGCACTCTTTTGAAAGTACTGCTCTGAAATATTCATGTCATACTGAACATCCTCCAAAATTATCTCCGTAAAATTCTCCTGCTTATCGGTTGGCTGGATTTTCCAGTAGGTGGGGATAAAATATTTTCCTATTTTTTTCACTTTCTCATAGAGGAAAATCCTCACCTCTTTGCCCTCTTCATCATAAAAAATATCTTTGTTGGAGGTGTAGGTAGAGGTGTCGATATTGGTTATAATTTTTCCCCAAACGACAGCCGCATCCTCCTTCGGCAGAAGCTCTATCGTAACAACCGTTCCCTCTTTTTTGAGAATGCGCGGTTCGTAATCTTCTACGATTGAGCTCTGCTTCACCATGTCATCGTTTGTAATATTGCTCCCCATCCAATTTTGAAGCATCATGGAGGGCGGAATTTTTATGATGCGCTCAATCTGAGGAACATACTGCCACATCTGATTATCCAGACTCAAAAAAGTAATTCCACTATCTTTTGGAGGAGAGAGAACTTTTACAAAGCTCTTCTTTGTTCCCTGCGAATAGCTCTGCATCTGCATGCTTCTCTCGTGCCCAAGAGAAACCACCCGCATGCGCATCTGAATATAAATATTCTGACCCCGCATGTTCTCATCCAATTTTTTCATAATAGCATGCGCCTCATCGGCGAGAACGGCTGTTACCAAAATAGTGATTAAGGCTAATATTTTGTGCACAACACTCCTTTTTGTAATCTTGTTTATTTTACTATCTATACTCTTTGTAATAAATTACAATGAAGAAAAACTATAATAGGTCTCACTATAAGTGTCAAATTCTAATCTCTCCATGTTATCTTCAGGAAATATTCATTTTTAAATAGTATATTTTTAAAAATAGGAGGCGGTAATGTTTTTTTATAATTTTGAAGCCTTTACTTCACCCTGCGAATTGCATATAGAAATTGCAGATAAAACTCTTTCTGACACGATAGCTCACGCCATTTATACAAACGCAAAAAGGTTGGAAAACGAATATGGCTTTTTCAAAACATCTTCCCAACTTACTTTATTAAATAATAGAACACAAAATAGACAAATAGTGAGCGATGAGTTGGCAGGTTTAATTCAGCTCTCACTTTTTTATACTAACAAAACAGAGGGCGCTTTTGACATAGCAGTTGCAGGCACATTCAAAGAGGCATCTTTTGCCTCGACACTCCAAGAGTACAATAAAAAAATAGACAAACTGCTTCCGTTTGCTTCCTCAACGCATCTAAAAATCAATGACAACGAAGTCATATTTTCAAACAATTTTACAAAAATAGATTTAGGCGGCTTAGTAAAAGAGTATGCCGTTGATGAATCTATTCTCATGCTAAAAAATGCCGGTGCTTCATCTGCCTTGGTCAATTTTGGCGGCGATTTGGCTGCATACGGAACAATTAACTCCTCCTTATGGTGCGTAGGAATACAAAATCCTGAAATCTTAGAGCAAAATCTTTGTGAAATTACACTGAATGAAAATGCACTCTGCACCTCGGGGCACTCAAAGCGTTTTTACCAAATAGAAGAAGAGAGAAAATCTCATATTATCTCGACAAAACAAAAGTATTACTCTCAAATAAGTGTGATAGCTCCGACGGCAACGGATGCCGGAGTCTGGAGTACGGCACTGCTTGTCAACCCAAAATTAACCCCTCCATCGCATGTAAGAATAGCGCACTCTCTGGTATAAAATAGACACAAAATATGCACTGATTTTATTTTTCATATGCCATAATAATCTTGGCTTTTGAGAATACATCTAAAGCCCTCTTTTATATCAAACCCGATAAAATCTTTGCATGAAAAAATCAATATTACTTCTATCAAGTCTCTTAATGCTGACCGCAAATGCCGATAATGATATAGCTCTGGATGTTCGGGCAACATATCTACACAACGACTATGACAAAGGTTTTCCTGATGCCGAAGCCTTTGCTACGAGTCTCAAACTCAAATATATAAAAGAAATCTTTGACAATCTCGAAGCCGGTATTGCTTTTGGAACTATCCAAGATTTTGGCATAGGAGACAAAAGCAAGAGGGATATGGCGTATATCTTTAGCAGAGACAGAGAGAGTTTTACCATTCTACAGCAGGCATATCTGAAGTACAAATACTCCAAAAGTCATATAAGAGCGGGTCGTATCGAAATTGAGACTCCGCTTGTGAGTTCGGATGACTATTTTATTTTGGCAAACAGCTATCAGGGGGCGGAGGCAACTATCAAAGAGATAGAAAACATCGAGATGCAAATCGGTTATTTGTCTCAGATGAGCGGCAGTTGGGACGGTGCTTACGACGGCGGAAATTTTTACTCTATGAGCAGACAGGCATGGGCGCACAGGGGCGACGGCGGAGCGGAACACTATTATAATCTAGTAGATGATTTGGGAGCGAAAGAGGCTGGACTTGGATTTATCGGTGCAAAATATGAGAATGGAACAGTTGCATTTCAACTCTACGACCAAGTGCTTTTTGATGTTTATAACTCCGCTTTTACTGAACTGAATTATAAAACAGATATACAGAGTGCCAAGCTGCTTTTAGCCGGGCAGTTTATAAAATATGACGCCATTGGCTCTATGAAAAACAGTACAAATCCCGATGCGGTTGTCGGCTACAATACGCACAGTGCAAAAGCAGAAATTTCTTACGAGAATACCGCTCTTAAAGCAGCCTATACAGGTGTCAGCGACACGCCTTCCATTCACTTTTTCGGTGCATTCGGTTCGTATGCCGAATTTGCAAGCGGCATAATGGTAAGCTATTTTGAAACATCCTTAAGAGATGCAAATATATTTTCGCTCACTCCTTCCTACGACTTTAAATTTAACAAACATGCAGTTAATTTGAGTCTCAACTACGCATACTACGACCTCAACAGCGACTATACAAAAGGCGGCATTGCAGGTGATACAACAAAGGGTGAAGAGTACATGCAGACATACGCAATTGACACAACATACAGCTATGAAAAAAACTTTGCGTGGAACTTCAAATTGGCACAAAGAGAGCTGCAAAGCGGTGATCAAAACCTACTTTTCAAAACTCTTGTAAAGTATAAATTTTAGCAGAAAATTTATTTCCGCATGCCGATACTTTGACATGTGGAGCTCTTTTAAACTCAAATTTTCTTACAGATAGTTCCATAACACTCCTCTCTTCTATCTCGTAAAAGTCCCCAATACTCCCTTTGCTTTGCATTCTCTTCGAGGTCAAACTCTGCATAAATTATCTCCTCTTTGTCCCTGCTCGCTTCGGCGATTTTTGCACCCGTATAATCCGTGATAAAAGAGGAGCCGTAAAAATTGAGGCTGCATGTCTCACCGATCTCTTCGCCATATCGGTTTGCAACCACAACAGGAACCGTATTTGTCGCCGCATGTCCCATCTGAACGCGTTGCCAATGCTCTTTAGAATCCAAACCGATTTCAGGTTCGCTCCCTATTGCTGTCGGATAAAAAATAATCTCCGCACCCATAAGCGTCAAAGCTCTTGCTGTTTCACAAAACCACTGATCCCAGCAGATGCCCACGCCAATCCTTCCATGTGCCGTATCCCAAACTTTAAAACCTGTATCTCCGGGCTTAAAGTAGAACTTCTCTTCGTATCCCGCTCCGCAAGGTATATGTGTTTTGCGGTAGTTATCCATAACAGTTCCATCACTATCCACAACTACAAGAGAGTTAAAATACTCACTCTCGGCTTTTTCAAAGTAGCTCACCAAAAGGACAATCTCAAGCTCTTTTGCCAAAGATGCAAACCTGTTTATAAGAGCATTGTTTTCTCTCTCATTCGCCCATGAAAAATATTTACTGTCCATGTCTTTGCAAAAATACAACCCTTCAAAAAGCTCCGGCAAAAGTACGATATTCGCACCGCCCTTTGCCGCATCTCGCACAAGTCGCTCAGCCTTTGAGATATTGATGCCCTTGTCTTCGCTCATGCTCATCTGAATAGCAGACACTTTAACCATAATAATTCTCCACATGCCCTAATTTTATGTTGCAATTTTACTCTAATTTTAGTTGAATATTTAAACTAAAATAGAAAATAGATGTTTTATAATAAATCATGAAAAGTTGAATAATTGTAATTTGTAAAATAGGGAGGTGTAATTATTCCCACCGGAAAGGATGGGAATAGAGAGTAATTTATTAATCTTTTTTTGCTGTTTTGTCTTCTATATCATAACCGGCTGCAATTGCAGGAATCTCTTCCATTGCTTTTTTAACATTTTTCATATCTTCCATAAGCTCTGCATTAATCGGCTTTTTATCTGTTCCGCCGTATAAGGCTAAAGTCATATCCATTGAGATTAAGTATCTTCTACCATCACCATACTCAACATAGAGTACACGGCATGGCATGAACCCACCATAAAAACGAGAGTGATTTAACATTTTTTTAGCAACACTTAAAGAACAAAATTCAGCAATTCTTGCATGTACAACTTTGTCAGGTGTAGGATTTTCTTCTGCTGTAAGTCTAAACATATTTTTCTCACCGACAAATCTCATGTTGTAGTCACCGGCTAGTGCTTTCATGTCTTCAAAAATAGCCTCTTCTGTTAAATCTTTATCAACAATTTCCCATTCTTTCATCATAGCCTGAGCCGGATCACCTTTTTCTGAAACTACATCCATCATTCCCGCATAAGCTTCTTGTGTTTCCGGCGAAAAGCCCATAAATTTCACACCTAACTTCATTGCAGTACAACCACTCATCATAAATGCAAGCATAATAGTTGCAGCACTCATTACTATTGTTTTTTTCATTTTATCTCCTACTTTGTTTGATAGAATGCTATCATAATAATTATAAATTTATCACAAAAAAAGAGATTAAAGTTATCATAATCCATTCAATGTAAGCTTTCTCCACCTATCCAAATACTCGTAATCATTAATATAAAATCAACCTATCTTTAATTTTAGAAAATAGTTAAAAATAGGAACTGCGCGAACTTTTTCTTCTTTTGTACAAAATAACCTTTAATATATTTCCATCTAATTTTTGTATCAAAATTAACTAGAATCACAAATGTTACAGCTTCTTTATAGATTTGTAGGAGTGAATTTTTCACTTAGATTCTGCCTCTTTATAACTTTTGTGCTAAAATATAAAAAATATAAAAAGGTTTGTATAGTGGAATCAAAACAAAAAATAATTACGGCTTTATCAATAATTTTTGCTCTGTTTTTTATCTCAATGATAGTAAGTACTACTATAAATATCAGAAATTATGGTCTTAGCACTGCCGAAGACAAAGCAAGTCTAACTGCAGAAATAATCAAAATCGGGTTAACAGCACATATGGTCAACGGGATGATGGATCACAGAGATTATTTTCTAAATAAGATTGGAAAAGTTGAGAAGATTAGCGAGCTTTGGATTGCAAGGTCTCCGACCGTTATCAAACAGTACGGTGAGGGTCACAACAATGAAACACCAAGAGATAGGATAGATACCGAGGTTCTGCAATCCGGTGTTACAAAATCTGTAACAACTGAGACACCGAGTAAGAGTTTACTGCGTGTTACTATTCCATTTTCTGCATCAGAATTTGGCACACCTAACTGTATGCAGTGCCACGAAGCAAAAGAGGGTGAAGTATTGGGCGCAGTCAGTATGGTTATGGATGTTACTGAGATTCGTATGAGCAGCATAAAAACAGTTCTTTATAATATGAGTTTTACTTTGGTGACTATTATTTTAGTATTTGTGATTATGAATAGATTTGTCAGACCCTATGTAAGCATATTTTACTCCATTAAAGAAGTGATGCAAAATGCCTGCCGCGGGAACTATTCGTCAAGAGTAAAATGTCTAAACAATACAGACAATGAGTCTGTGGCAACTCTTTTAAACAATATGCTAGAAAAACTGCAGCACACTTTTGAAGAGCTTGATAAAAAAGTGTATGTGTTTATAAAAAATAAAAATTATGTAAAAGAGACAGACCCTCTTAAAAACATAAACAGCACTATAGAGAGGCTCTCTGATATTTATAAATTTAAGCAAACTATAGAAAACGATAAAGAGTTAGAAGATATCTACAACAGAATTGCCTATGTTCTAAAACATCACTTTCTTTTGGATGATTTTACAATGACTGAAATAGATACTATGAACAAAATTAAAAAAATCGTACATAGCGAAAAAGAGACCCACTGTTCTATTTTGAATGGAGAGTGTCGAGCGGAACGCATTCAGTCGAGTGTTGATTCAAGCATATTCACCAAATCATGTGCTTTGTATGCGCTTGAAGATAGTGAGCATATTTGCACACCCTACACTATTTCAAATGATTTAACACTCATTTTGACAATAGTAACAACGAACGAGGAACAAACAAAATATGTCCGCTCCATTATGAGTGATGTGGAAGATTATATCACCACGGCACGACCGGCTATCGTAAGCAAAAAACTGATGCAGACGCTCAACCAGATGGCGAGGGTTGACCAACTTACCGGCATGTATAACCGTAAATTTTTAGATGAATTTGCTGATATTTCAATCCCTCAGGCGATTCGCGCAAACACAAGCTACGGTGTTTTAATGGTGGATATTGACTACTTTAAGATGATAAATGACACTTACGGACATGATGTGGGCGATGAGGCTATTCGTATAATCTCCGGCGTTATCAAAAAACAGATACGAAAAGCTGATATAGCAATCCGCTACGGCGGAGAGGAGTTCTTAGTACTTCTTTATAACTGTGAACAAGAAAAAATAATACAAATAGCAGAGGCTATTCGCATTGACTTTAGCAAACAAAAAATCTCTGCAAAGGGTGAAACATTCAGCAAAACACTCAGTGTTGGCTGCTCATATTTTCCTCAAGATAGTGATAGCATCTGGAAATGTATCAAATTTGCCGACATCTCCCTTTATGCAGCAAAAGATGGTGGAAGAAACCAAGTTGTCGCCTTCAACGAATCAATGATAGAGAACAAAGAGGTTGGAGAGAGTTACTAAACCTACAACTCAAGCAGCACGGTATCTCGCCGTGTTACCTCAAATTTTCTGCATGCGCTCTCAAATGCACTCCCCTCGCCTATGAGAATACACTTGTGTTTTGCCCTTGTGATTGCCGTATAAATCAACTTCGTGTTGTGCATGATAAAGTGTGTAAAACTCATAGGAATCACTACGATGTCATACTCCATACCCTGCACTTTATGGATTGTCAAAGCATAGGAGAGCATCAAAAAGGATTTTACCTCCTCATACTCATAGACAACGACAATGTCCTCGCTAGGGTAAAAGACAAAAACCTGTTCATCCTCCTCTTCAATCTTAAAAAGCAATCCGCTCATGCCGTTGAAGATGCGTCGCTGAGCTGAATCTTCACCCATTTTAAACCCTTCGCCGCTCCATGAAGTCATATTCTCATTTTTTGTGTGCACGACCTTATCCATGAGTCTAAACTCCGAACCGCCCTTTTTGACAAACTTTTTTGGGTTAGGGTTGAAATACTCCTGCAAAACTATGTTGAGATTGTTTGAGCCTAAAATCCCCCCTTTCATGGGCGTTATCACTTGAAAATAGTTGAGATACTCTTTAATCTCTTTGTTTTTCAATCTGTATCTAGCTTTTTCTATGTTCTCTAAAACTTTGTGCATTATCTCTGCGACTATTGCGTTTGAGTTCTCTTCTCTCTTTTGGATAAGTTCAATGGATGAGAGCTGATTTTTAAGAGCATAATAATTTTCAATCGTGACATCAATAAACTCAAAATCGTCATACTTTTTTCTATACTCAGGAACATTCCCGACTCGTATCTCGTTTGCAATAAGTGTTATCGCCTGCTCTTCACTCTGTCTGTAAATTTTTGTGAGCTTGACTATCGGGGCGATTTGAAGCGTAAGCGCATCACTAAGTACATTTCCCGCCCCAATTGGCGGAAGCTGCGCATCATCTCCAACAATTATCAGAATGGCATTTTTATCCACTTTTGCCAAAAGCCGTGCGAAAAGCGATGAGTTTATCATGGAGGCTTCATCTATGAGCAAAACTGCATATGGAAATGTGTCGCGAGATTCATGCTTTACCAAAAGCGACTGAATCGTTGCACTCTCATACCCCGTAGTATCGGCAATTCGCTGCGATGCGATGCCGCTCAGAGCACATGTCATAATCTCCTGCTTTTCATATCTTGTGTTTAACAAATCAAGTATTGTTTTGGATGTCGTGCTCTTTCCTGTTCCGGCATAACCGACCAAAAAGAGAAGTGATGCGCCCTTATTTATCATGGAAACTGCCTCTTTTTGCTGCTCGCCTAAGTTCAGATTTCCACTTGCCAAAAAAGTATCCAAATCCTTCACGAAACCGCCGCTGTCAAGCTTTGCACGGGATTTAAAACTATCATACAAAAACTTTTCCGCATCGTAAAGCCTAGCGGGAGAAACTCTCTCATTTTTCATAATCACTATGCTCTGCTCGGCAACTCTCTCGATAAGTGCTGCCTCATAGAGATGATTTTTGCCACTAAATCCAAGAAGTTCATTGAGTCCGCTAAAAAGCAGCTCTTTTGCCACACAACTGTTGCCCTGCTGTTCGCAATAGTTCAAAAGCACAAAATCCATCGCCGAGCTAATGCGTCCATCATTCTCTTTCTCTATTCCCATTTTCAGAGCCAACTCATCGGCTCTTTTGAACCCTATGGAATTGATGGAGGTTAAAATATAGGGATTGTTTTTTATCTTCAAACAGGCATCATCGACATCTTTCATCGCCGTTGCAATTGTAGTAAGAAGTGCAGGAGAGACATCATAAGGGCTTAAAAACTCTCCAAATTCGCGCATGGAGCGAAACTGTTTCCACGAAGCTTGAATCTTTTTGAGTCGCTTCTCTTTTATACCGTTGAACTCCAAAAGTCTCTCGATGTCGTTGTCCAAAATATCAATTAGTTTTTCACTTCCGAAGTGCTCGATGAGTTCGGCACTGAGGCTTTTTGTAAAACCCTTGATGATTTTGTTTAAAAAGAAAAAGAGTTGATTCTGGTTTACTTTGATGGAGTCAAATTTAAAGGTTTTGCCATGTTTTTTATGCTCCTGCCAGAGACCTTTTAAGGTTATAGCAGAACCCTTGAGGTGCGAAACATCACTCTCAAAATAGGTTCCGCTAATCTTCTCTCCGCCTTTGAGTACGGCAATAAAAAATCCATCCTCTTCAAAAAGAATTTTGTCGATTTGACCTATGAGAGTTTCACTCAATTTTGTACGCCCTCATCAGAAATTTTGATGCTATTATAGAGTTTTAAAGCTTTTTTTGTCATTGAAGAGATTCCGGCTTTATGGAGTGTTTCATGTGCTACCCAAATAACATCCTCCTCTATAAAATCCAAACTGTAAACATGCACTTCAAGGCGATATTTCGTCACGGCATGTGCAAATGTACCCAACAAATTTTTCTCATAAAACGAAGTTTCAATGTTTGGAAGCTCAAGCATATCTTTGTACATACCATCATGTGAGCGCTTCATAGCGATTTTGCCGTTTTGTTCACAAATACCAAAATGAAGTTTTCTGTTTTCATACTTTTTGCTTAGCACTTTGTAGTATTTATGGGGTTCACTTGCACCTTTACAACTACCAACGAAAGGGCACCCCTCACACATAGGATTTTTCGGCAAACAGACCATCGCACCCAAATCCATAAGAGCAAGATTATGAGAAGTGGGATTTGAACTATTTAAAAATTCATCCGCCAACTCCCACAAATAAGCCTCTTTTGCATCATCCACTCCAAAATAGCGAGCCAGAACACGAGCAATATTTGTATCAACCACGCTCACACTCTGATGGTACCCAAAACTACAAATCGCACTCGCCGTGTAGCGACCAATCCCAGGAAGTTTTTGCAAGGATTTCAAATCTTGCGGAAGCCCTTTTGCACAAAGATTCGCACTCTCATGCAGATTTTTCGCCCGACGATAATACCCAAGCCCACTCCACATGCCAAACACTTCCTCCAAAGAGGCATTTGAAAGAGTAGCAAAGGATGGAAACCTCTGCAAGAACTGAAAATAATACTCCTCCAAAACCCGCTTCACCTGAGTCTGCTGAAGCATAACTTCACTCACATAAACATGGTATATATTTTCCGTATGACGCCAAGGTAAATCTTTACGACCATGTATTTCGTACCAGGATAGGAGTTTGTTTTGTGCGTTTTGAAGATTGGATTTTGACAAAAAGAGTTCTCTCTTACTGATTAAATTTATTTGATTTTTTCAATATCACTAAACACTCTTCATATGCTTCAGCTTTTCCACCCATATATTCATTAAAACCAAACTTTTCAATATCAGTTGATTCCCATAATTCTTTTTTGTATTGACTTCTGTACTCTTTAGCTAAATCAGCTATTTTTTCTATAAACAGTTCCATCTTTTACCTTAGCGTATATTTTCCACGACTTTCAAATTTTAAATAATTTTTATCTCTTAGGATTTGAAGCTGTTGTCGTATTTTTGCTTGTATATTGTTATTTTCAGGATGTTGCATTTTCAAATATTTTTCAAATTGATACATGTCATTTAAAGAGAAATTTACTTTTTCAAGTTTTTCAATACATTTAATAATATCAAGCAACCAACCTTTTGATTGCACATTACTTGATTCCTTCAAAAAACTTATTTTATTCCACTCATCCAATATTTGAGTTTTACTTTGAACTTGCTTGTCTTTAATATAAAATATTTTCCCACTACTTGGAATACTTGATATATCGATATTACACATTATGTAATTCGGTCTATTTGGTATCCCCTTTTTTCGTGGGATAACCATATTTGGCACAAATAGATAGCTTGGTACTGCTAAAAAATTGACTATGTCATAACTATTTTTATCATAATTTAAAAAGAAAAGATTTGGATTCGTTTCACTTGTAATTCTGTCTATCATCGTGTTATAAGCACCATCAGCGATAGTTTTACCAAGGATTTTGCTATTTTTACTTTTTAATTCATAATCTTCATTGCAAGTTTGACAATAAAAATCTGCAACCGGTCTATTATTTTCATATTCGTGAATATTGTTACCACAATTTGGGCAATAAACATGTTCATTGACCCAGTTTTCAGTTAATACTCTTATTTTTTGAGAATTGCTACTATAATTATCCGACATAGAAGAAAATAAATTTAAAATCATAGTAAAGTCATCTTTTCCCTCATCAATTCCAAAACTTGCTCAAATACTAAATCGCCAACTGACAATATGAGTGTAATGCAACTTTTTTGTTTTATGCAAAAAGATGACAAATAGTCATATTTTCTACGCTTTTACCCTCATATTTCGCTCTGCTTCTTGCGATTTATAAAGCTCTGCACACCCTTTGGAGAGTTCACGGATTTTTAGAATGTAGTTTTGTCTCTCTGTCTGGCTGATGGCTTTTCTCGCATCTAAAACATTAAATGTGTTTGCGGCAGCCATGCATAAATCGTATGCCGGAAGTGGTAAACCTGCTTCTATAGTGCGTAAACACTCACTGCTTTTTGCGTTAAATTCTGCAAAAAGCATGGCCGTGTCGGCTACTTCAAAATTATATTTGCTGAACTCTATTTCAGCCTCTTTGTGCACATCGCGGTAGAGAGTTTTGCCATGTGCATTTTCGCCCCATACTATGTCAAAAACTGTATCCACACCTTGTAGATACATGGCAAGTCGTTCTGTTCCGTAAGTGATTTCAACGGCTACCGGATTACATTCGATTCCGCCAACTTGTTGAAAATAGGTAAACTGTGTCACTTCCATGCCATTGAGCCAAACTTCCCAGCCTAGTCCCCATGCACCGAGCGTCGGAGACTCCCAGTTGTCCTCTACAAAACGGATATCATGCTGTGAAACATCTAGCCCCAAATACTCTAGAGATTTCAAATAAAGCTCTTGAATGTTGTCCGGTGAAGGTTTTATAAGCGCTTGAAACTGATAGTAGCTTCCGAGTCTGTTCGGATTTTCTCCATATCTTCCATCTGTTGGACGGCGGCTCGGTGCGACATAGGCAACCGACCATGGAGTTGAATCGAGTGAACGAAGAAATGTAGCCGGATGAAATGTTCCCGCACCTGCTGCGATGTCATAAGGCTGAACAATATTGCACCCTTGTTTCATCCAAAATTCTTGTAGTTTGAGTAACATTTCGCTAAAAGTTATCATATTTTTTCCTTAATTTTATTTCATAAAATGAAGGAAACCCTTCATCTAATTAGTCCGATAAAGGAACAAAGTCCCTTTATCTTCGCTCACGCCGCTGAGGCGACTAGAGCTAAGTAATTGCGAAATTATACCTCAGATGACGACGGCTGGAACTTAAATCAGCTTACAAATAATGTCGCCGACTTCTTTGTTTAAAGAGTTTGCTACGACATGGCATTTTACTTTTAACAAAAAGCAGATGTTTTTTCTGTGAGAGGGAGTTAAACATTCGTAATTTCCCATCCCTTTGGAAAGTACCAAATCTACGCTATCAAAGAGTTGTTTAGCATGTGAATTTGCGCGGGAGTAGGCAAAGCCTGGAGTGTTTACTCCGCTGTCCACAACTTCGCAGAGTTTTTCAAATCCGGCAGAAAGAGCCTCTTTCATTGTTACATCGTTTATAATCGGATTGCCTCGCACCATGTAGTAATAGCTGATATGCGGAAATAGCTCTTTTAAGGTTTCAAGAAACATGTAATCAAAAATATGTTCGCCTACATTATCGCCGATAATTACTACACTCTTGGCATGTGAAAGTTCTAAGGCTAGTTTTTCAAAATCATTCCATGCAAACTCAGTATGAAAGATTTTCTCAAGTTCCTCTGCTAGGTCAAACTCCACCTCTGCCGCCAAGTCAATAACATTTCCTGCTACTGCGATTTTCGTAGCAGTGAGAAGTTTGTTATCAGAGAATGAAAGTTTTTCTTTCAAAAGGGGAATAAAGGAGAGTGCTTTTGCGGTTGAGAGTGCTTTTACCTCATCATAAAGGTCAATTTTGTTGGCCATTTGTGCCATTTTTTCATAAACGACGGAGGCAATTTCGGGCGGGGTTTGAGAAAATGAGAACTCTCTGCTCATGGACTCAACTGTGGAAGTGAGTTCGTAAGAGAGAGATTCAGACGCATGTATTGCATTTGCCACTTTGACGCTCTGGTTGATAATACAACCCAAACATGCCTCATCAATGAGCATTAATTAACATCTCTCGAAAAACAAGATTTTTCGTAGCTTTAGGGGGTTGTAGGGACGAGTTGTCCCTGCCACTAAAACGGACGCGTTCGTTTTAGTGTGTAACATCAATTAGTGTGTTCTTCTATGGCTTTATTCCACATGAGTTTATATTTTCTTCTCATGAATTCAACCTCTTGTTGGGAGAGTTTGAGCTGTTCCGTGAGTGTAGCTATCGTTTTTCTGTCTTCATCGTAAAGTTCTTGAAGTGACCCGAGAGCCTCTCTCAAAAACGCATTTTCGTTCTTGACGGAAACAATAGTCTCATCTTTGGCATCCAAAACTTTTTCATGAAGGTTGATGATTGTGCCTATAGTCTTTTCTACAAACTGAGGATTAACTACCATATCTGCCGTGTTATGAGCTGAGAGAGTTCTTAGCTGCGCCGGAACTACCGACTGCGTGCCCTTGGACGGGTCTATCATTCGTATACCGTCTTCCACTCTAATAGTAAGTTTTCCACGGTCGCACAAATCATCTATCTCTGAAATATCCAAACCCGTTAACTCACTATACTCTTCATCACTCATCCACTTCATGCCCAACCCCTTCTTATTGTTAATTCATGCAATCTAAACTATTTGCCGATAATCGTCTCAATCTCTAAAGAGTCCATCTCAACCTGTTTAGCCTTTGATATGCGATCCTCTTTTAACTTCATAGACAACTCATCATTATCCAGTGCCAATATCTGCATAGCCAAATATGCCGAGTTGATTGCTCCCGCTTTTCCTATTGCCACTGTAGCAACCGGCATTCCAGCCGGCATTTGAACAGTTGAGAGGAGTGCATCGATTCCGCTAAGCGCCGAAGCACTCATAGGCACACCGATAATAGGTTTTACTGTTTTAGAAGAGAGAACACCCGCTAAATGTGCAGCCATACCGGCAGCGGCGATGAAAACTTGTGCCCCTTTTTTCTCTGCTGTTTCTATGTACTCTTTAGTTCTCTCAGGAGAGCGGTGTGCTGAAGAGATGATTAATTCATAACTCACACCGAAAGCCTCCAGTGTGTCTGAACAATGTTTCATAACCTCATAATCGCTTTTACTTCCAATAACAATTGACACAAATTTCATCTAATCTTCCTGATTTTATTTTTCAAATTATACATTTTCTTTCTTTAACTCTTTGGATAATTTTCCATATCCGGAGAGGAAGGTATGCGTAAAAAAGTATAAGGCGGAAGTTTTGTAGGCAATGTTATCGGATTCACATTTCCGCTATGCACCTCATCCCACACTTTGTTATTTTCAGCTAACAGCTGTTTGAGCTTCAAATAAACTCTTCCGTCTCTCTCATAAGTTGAGCCTACTTCGTTATCGACCAACTCTATTTTAGAGTTCAGCGGTGCTACGATTTCAAGTTCATCTTGCGGAAGTGTTTTATATTTGCATAAAAAGTGTGTTCCCTCTTCATTTATCACTCCGCTTACTTGATGTGTTCCTAGCTGCATAGTAAAATCTAAGCTTTGCGTATCATGTTTTTCAAAGGGACGAGAAATCAGATACGCATCTGTATATCCGCGATTTTGAAGAGATTGAAGTTCATATTGGTATCTGCTTATATCAACATTATTACTGTAATAATCATCAATCGCCATGCGATAGGCTTTTGCGGTCGTCGCGGCATAGTATGCTGTTTTTGTTCGCCCCTCAATTTTTACAGAATCCACCGCACCGCTGTCCAAAATCTCTTTGAGGTGAGAAGCAAGGTTTAAATCTTTGGAGTTCATGATGTAAGTTCCGACTCCCTCATCCTCTTCAAGTCTAAAGAGTGTTCCGGTATCGGGATTTGCTGCATACATTTCATAAGGAAATCTGCAATCATTCGCACAACTTCCACGGTTGGGAACGCGTCCGCTTTGGAGTGTCGAGATAAGACATCTGCCGCTGTATGCAAAACACATGGAGCCGTGAACAAAAACTTCTAGCTCCAAATCTGGAAGCTCTTTTTTTATCTCTTTTAAATCTTTGAGTGAAATCTCTCTCGCTGTAATAATTCGAGTTGCGCCCATATCGTAGTACACCTGAGCATCCAAAACATTCATAACATTTGCTTGAGTTGAGAGGTGAAGGGGAATTTGTGGAGCTAAATCATGCGCGAGTTTCAGTACTCCCGGAGTTGCAACTATAAAAGCATCAGGCTTTAACTCTGCCATTGCCAATATATGTTTTTTAAGGAGATTCAATTGAGAGTTAAAAGGGAAACCGTTTATAGTCGCATACACTTTTTTGCCTCTTGCATGGGCATATTCGATTCCCTCTTTAAACTCCTCCATGCTAAACTCTTTGCCGGAGCGAATACGGAGTGAAAAGTGGCTGACTCCGCCATAAACGGCATCAGCTCCAAAGTCAAGTGCTATTTTTAATTTTTCTAATGTTCCCGCTGGGGAGAGGAGTTCAACTTTTTGCATCTATTTTCTCATTTTAGGACTTTAAGCAAAAGCGCTTAAAGTGAATTTGTTAGGATTTTAGCCAAAAGGGTTGGCACCCCAAGAGTACTTCCTCGCTATGGCGCATGCGGAATAAAAATTACTTCCCGAATTGAGCGAGAAGCGCTTCAATATCATCTGTCGAAGCCAGATCATTATGTGTGTCGCCTGCAATATGAGTCGCAGAAGAAACGCGTTTGCTATCATCTATTCTGCCCTCAAAAAGGGTATTCATATATTTAGAGAGTGCACGCATAACATTAATAACACGCTCGATTTTTTGGCGGTGAATATCTTGGTACTGCATAATGTCCATAACATTCATGATTGAATCGCCGCTCGTTTGAAGAGTTTCAACTGTCTCATTTGCATCATTGAGAGCATCCTCATTTTTTTGAAGTTGCTCGCCAAACGCTTTCACATCCGGAAATTTTGTACTTAAAGTTGTAAAAAGTTCGATGTTACTTGTTAAAACTTCTATTACATTTTGTACATTGTTTTCTTTCTCCATCAGCTCACTGCTGATACCTTCAATAATATCAAAGATTTCACTCGCTTTCTCTTCACTCTCTTTTGTAACATCATCAAGCTGATGCACCATTTTATTTTCATCTGTCGCAGGGAGTGGCCACTGATGAGCTGTTTCATCACTATAGCCTAAAGGTGCATTTTCATATTTTGATGAATTTTTAGGTTCAGTTTCTTCATCGAAATCTTCTTCAACCTCAACATCATTCACACCCTCTAGTGACTCAATATCATCCATATCTCCGTTCATTAAAGCATCTAATTCTTCTTGAGTCATAAAAACTTCTCCAATTTGTATAATTCGCTAAATTAATAATTTGGCACTATAATAACATAAATAATATAAATATGAGAGAATTTTCAATGATAGCAGACCTACATAATCACACTGTTTTGTGCAAGCATGCAGAAGGTGAAATAGAGCAGTATATAGAAAAAGCGATAGAAAACAAAACGAAATATTTTGGCTTTTCAGACCATGCACCGATGGATTCTGACCCTAAATATCGTATGAGTTTTGAGCAGATGAAAGAGTATAAAAGTGCCATTTTAGATGCAAAAGAAAAGTATAAAGATAAAATTGAGATACTGTTAGGTTACGAAGTAGACTTTTTAAAGGGGCATATGGATGAGAGAGTTTTAACTCCACAAGTCGATTATTTGATTGGTTCTGTTCACTTTATAGATGAGTGGGGATTTGATAATCCTGAATTTATCGGACGATATGAGAATGAAGATATAGATGAGATTTGGCAAAAGTATTTTGATGCCGTAGAAGAGATGGCAAAAAGCAAATTATTTGATATCGTCGGGCATCTGGATTTAATTAAAGTTTTTAAATTTATGCCAAAAAAAGAGATAAATTTAATAGCAAAGAATGCACTTTTAGCCATAAAAGAAGCGGATATGGTTTTGGAAATAAATATGTCAGGGTACAGAAAACCAATAGCCGAAGCGTACCCGTCACTCTCCCTTTTAAAAGAGTCATACATGTTAGGAATTCCAATCACTTTTGGCTCGGATGCCCACAAACCAGAGCAAGTCGGGCTCTTTAGCAAAGAAGTAGAAGAGTTGGCAAAGAGTGTAGGATATACACAATGCGCCATTTTTCGCAACAGAAAAAGAGAGTTTGTTAACTTTTAGTATTTACAAGCCACATAGAAAAAATATCTAAATAATCCCAAAAAGATTGTATATATTCGGGTGTTATGCCCTCATCAACGAGAGCTTCTAAAAGTGGTGCATAAAGTGCCAACCAACTCTTTCGCCCCGCCTCATCGATGCGAAAAGGTGCATGACGACCTACCATCTGTGGTGCTCCGCGTGTTTGATTAAAATAATCCGGTCCGCCTGATATCTGAATAAGAAAGTCAAAGGCATGTTTTTTTGCCTCTGCAAAATCCTCTTCATCATTTACGGGAAACAAAAAAGCTATGTCACTTTTTTCTATTAAATCATAGTGGGCATACACCAACTTTTTAAATCTCTCTTCACCGACTTCATGTAAAAAACCGGGATGCGGCTTAGCAACCGGAGGTCTAACACCGATTGCGCCCTCTGTAATAGTAAGTTTCATAGTATAAGCCTTAAAAAATATTTTCCAAAGTTTATAGAAAAATTTGTTATATTCCTATAAAATAGCTCCATCTTTAATAATAAGGCACTCTTAAATATGAATGTATCTCCGGACTTATCTCCATCTATAAAGCGCATGAAGCCCTATTTTTTATTTTCTGCTTTTTTTTATCTGCTCAGCATGCTATGGCTTTTTTTTATAAATCCACATGCCACACTTGATAATTTTCAAATAGTCGGTTGGGTGCATCTCTATATGATAGGCTTTGTGATGTTTGCGATTTTTTCTGCCATGGCACAGCTTGGAGCAATTGTTGTAGAGACAAAACATTACAATGTGAATATATTTAACTATTTATGGATGTTTCTAATTTTTGGGCTTATTTTCATTCTTCTTGGCTTTTATGCAGATGTTGTGTTTCTGCTATTTGGCGGAGTTTTTGTGCTTATCGCTATGAGTATCTATGCCGTAGAATTTCTACTTACTCTAAAATCTGCCAAAAGAAAAACAAGTATAACGAAAGCTATGAAAATGAGTAATCTCTTTTTACTGCTTGGCATCTTCAGCGGAATCGTAATGGCTTTTGGATTGAACGGCGTTTTGGATATAAATCCGCATGCCCTGCTTTTGGCTCACACTTTCGGGCTTGTTGTTGGTTTTGTACTACTGCTGATAATGGGCATCTCTATCATTCTTATTCCTATGTTTGGAAGTGCAAAACGAATAAGCGACAACGAATTTTCCGGCACTCTTTTTACTCTTAGTTTTGGCGTCATGACAATGATGCTTTCGCCTCTATTTGCAACTCCATATCTCAAAAATATTGCATATGCACTAACAATTATTGCGGCTCTTTTATATCTCTACCAACTCTTTAAAATGACCGCATCAAGAGCCAAAATCACATACGATATCTGGACGAAATCTATGTATGTTGGATTTTCCTCTTTCATAATTGCTTTTATTTTGTTAATTTCCTTTGTGCTGAATGAAAATGAACTCATTTTAAAGCTTGGCATGTGGATTTTATTAGTTGGATTTTTTGGATTTATAATAATCGGCAATTTTTATAAAATTATCCCCTTTTTAGTCTGGTTTCAAATCTACGCACCACTCATTGAAGAGAGGGCTGTGCCGATGCTACATGAGCTAGTTCCTGAGAAATCAACAAATATACAGTGGATTTTTTCTACTTGTGGACTTCTATTATCTTCGACAGGAATAGCTTCGCAAAACTTATACTTTTATTACAGTGGAGTTACACTTTTGGTGGCAGGGGCGCTTATATTTATTATAACTATTAATAAAATTTTAAAAACAAAACTATAAAGATTTATTTAAAGGTTAGATTTGTATAATACTCGCACATTAAAAAATACAAGGAAAAATTAGATGGGAAAATACATAGAATTAACTGGTGCAAATTTTGAAGCTACTCTTGCTGAGGGCGTATCTCTTGTAGATTTTTGGGCTCCTTGGTGTGGACCTTGTCGTATGATAGCTCCTGTAATAGAAGAGTTGGCAAATGATTATGAAGGAAAAGCTAAAATCTGTAAGGTAAATACGGATGAAGAGCAGGATATTGCTGTTAAATTTGGTATTCGTTCAATTCCTACTATCATGTTTTTTAAAGATGGCAAGATGGTAGATCAAGTTGTTGGAGCTCAATCAAAACAAGCTCTTGCACAAAAAATCGACGCACATTTATAATATTTAACGATAAAGGGAGGGAGTGCCTCTCTTTATTCTTCATTTTACCTACTTTTCACCAGCTCACAACTTCACTTTTTATCTGCTTTAACTACAAAATATGTCACCTCTATTTCTAATTTATTTTTTTATAAATAAATCCAAAGAGACTCTTTATAAACAAGATAGTACTATACGCACATTCGTAAATTAACTTTATACTAATTATTAAGGATTGGCTATGTTAGATTGTGCAATCATAGGCGGTGGACCGGCTGGTCTTACTGCCGGGCTTTATACTACACGCGGTGGATTAGAGAGTGTTACAATGTTTGAAAAAGGGATGCCTGGAGGGCAAATTACTTCAAGCTCTGAGATAGAAAACTACCCTGGCGTAACCGGTGAAATCAGCGGCATGGATTTGATGATGCCTTGGCCGGAGCAGTGCCAAAAATTTGGTCTCAAACATGAGATGGTAGAAGTCACACGAGTGAGCAAAGAGGGGGCTGTCTTTAAAATCCACAAGGGCGATGGAACCGTAGAGGAAGCACATAGCGTAATCATGGCAACAGGTTCTCGCCCTCGCCGTGCCGGATTTGCAGGCGAAGAACAATATTTTGGTCGCGGCGTAAGCACCTGCGCTACATGTGACGGCTTTTTTTACAAAGGCAAAGAGGTTGCAGTTGTAGGCGGCGGCGATACGGCTATGGAAGAGGCACTTTACCTTGCAAAAATATGTAAAAGAGTCTATCTGATTCACAGACGGGACACATTCCGCTCTGCTCCAAATACAGTTGAAAGAGTGAAAAGAACAGCAAATATTGAGCTTGTTTTAAACTCAATTCCCGAGGAGGTTTACGGCGATGTTATGGGCGTAACGGGGATAAGAGTAAAAAATAGCTCCGGTGCAATTCGTAACATAGATGTTCCCGGTGTATTTACTTTTGTCGGAAATGATGTGAACAACCAAACCCTCATTCAAGAGGATGGCACTTTTTTATGTGACATGACAAAATCGGGTCAGGTAGTTGTAGATATCTGCATGAGAACTTCGGTTGCAGGTCTTTTTGCTACCGGGGACATGAGAGTTGAAGCTCCAAAACAGGTTATAAGTGCGGCGGGAGACGGTGCTGTTGCAGCCCTTCAGGCTATCTCTTATGTTGATGAATTATTAAGCCACTAAAGGAAAATTATATGATAAAAGTCGGTGTGTTCGGTGCGAATGGCAGAGTTGGCAAACTTTTGATAGAGGATTTAAAATCTACTCCAAACATGAGTCTTAGCTCTGTTTATGTTCGTAATAGCTTAGATTTTTCAATTGATCCTTCTGTTATGGTCTCCTCTGATATGAAATCTTTTTTAAATGCATGTGATGTTGTGATAGATTTTTCACTTCCTGAGGCATGTGAAACTCTTTTGGAATCTGCAATGAAAACTCCTAAGCCTCTAGTTATAGGAACAACAGGGTTAAATACACATCAGCTTAATCTCCTCAAACAAGCAAGTGAAGTTATGCCGATTCTTTATGCTACAAACATGTCTCTGGGAGTTGCTCTTTTAAACAAGCTTGTTTTTCAAGCCTCGGCGGCTTTGGAGGGCTTTGACATAGAAATAGTTGAGATGCACCACAAACACAAAAAAGATGCTCCAAGCGGAACAGCTCTTACTCTGGGTGAATCTGCTGCGAAGGGTCGTGGACTTGATTTAGATAAAGTTCGCATAAGCGGTAGAGACGGAAACATAGGGGAGAGAACAAAAGATGAAATCGGCGTTATGGCTCTAAGAGGCGGCGATATAGTTGGTCGTCATACTGTCGGCTTTTACAATGACGGTGAGTTTTTAGAGCTCAACCACACTGCAACTTCAAGAAGTACATTTTCTAAAGGTGCCCTTAGAGCAGGTGGTTGGATAGTTGGCAAAGAGGCTAAACTCTACACAATCGGCGATTGTTTAGAGTTATAACAACTTTATAACTACCCCATAAAAAAGTGCGTAAAACACAATGTAAATCTCGAAAAATTCATTTTACTAAAGAAACATTTTCGCTTTGCGAAAAGCGCTTCGCTTGTTTTCGTAGCTTTAGGGGGTTGTAGGGACATTTGTCCCTGCTATCAAAACGGACTTATTCTGTGCTTTTATATGGCACAGAACACACGTGTTCTTTTTGATGCGTAACATCATTAAAACAGTGTCGGCTCTCTCAGCTCTTTTATCTTATAACTTCTTCTGTGAATTTCGCAATAGCCGTGTTTCCTTATCATCTCCACATGAAGGGCTGTTCCATACCCTTTATGCTTCTGAAATCCATACTCCGGATATTTTTTTGCTGATTCTATTATGTTTCTGTCATGTGTGACTTTTGCCAAAATGGATGCGGCACTTACCTCCGGTACTTTGCCATCCGCTTTTATCATGGTCTCTAAACCTTTTACGCCATAAGCGGAGTTTCCATCAAAGAGATAACTTTCACATGTCAGATTTTTCATAATCTCTATCAGTCCTCTCTTGAGGCATGTTGAAATTCCAATGGTGTCTATCTCGCTCGGAGAGAACTGAACTATATGGTACTTTGAATTTTGAATAATTATTTCGTAAAGAAACTCTCTTCTTTTCTCACTCAGTTTTTTTGAGTCATTCAATCCATCAATACACGTATGTAAAATACAGCCGGCAATTACCAAATCTCCGGCAATCGGACCTCTTCCAGCTTCGTCTATTCCGCACAACATACTTATTTTTTACTCAAATGTTTTTAGGAAGATAGATTTCAAAAAGTGCACCCTTGTCGCAGTTTGAAGGAATAATTTTGCCGCCATGGTCATCAATAATGCGTTTTGCAACATTCAGTCCGATGCCCATTCCCCCCTCTTCTTTATTACTTTGAAATGGGTCAAAGATTTTAGGTAATATATCTTTATCTATGCCATCTCCATTATCTTTAATTCTTACAACTATAAAGTCATATTCATTGTCAATTGTAATTTCAAGAAGTCTAGAATTAAAGTCATCAATGTGTTTTAGTGAATCAAGAGCATTATTTATGATAATTACCAAGACTTGTTCTATTCTCTGTTTTTGAATATTTGCCGTAAAAATAAATCTTTCCTTGTTCATACCAATTTTAAAAGGCTCATTTTGAACTCTTATTTGAGATATCTGTTTTGCTTTATTGTATGCGAGTGTAAGAGCCGTTATTAAACATGCATAAACATTACTAGGTTTTGGTATCTCTTTTGTCTGCGAAGCCATCTCTCGCATAGACTCCACGATAGAAGCGATTCTATTGACTCCATCAAATATAGTTTTGCTATCCTCTTGAAGATATGCTTTTTGTTTAATGCCCTCATCAAGCTTATTGATATCTTGTATCATCATTTCTAAGTTTCCTCTAACATAAGTAAGTGGGGTGTTTATCTCATGCGTAATTCCGGCTGCCATTCTACCAATGGTAGAAAATTTTGTTTCTAAAAGATTCTCTTCTTCGCGTTTTCTATGGAGTTCAAGGTTTTTATTCACCTCTTCATTTATCCGTCTTTTTAGGTGTTGCTCCTGATTAAACAGGTCTGTAATATCTTGTCTCAGAGCTATAAACTCTTCTATTTCATCCTCTTCATTTAGGATTGGTACTATCACAGAATATTCGTAGTATGTTTCACCATTTTTTTTAAGATTTTTTATCCTGCCCCGCCATACTTTTTTACTCGTTATGGTTTTCCACATATCTGAAAATGTACTTTCTTCAGTATCCGGATGTTTTACAATATTATGCTTTTTTCCAATTAGCTCTTCTCTGAAGTAACCGGACATGTTGCAAAATGAGTCATTTACATAAGTTATTACACCTTTAAAATCTGTTTTTGAAACAGAGGCGCTCACATCAATGGCACCCTTGTACTCCTCTAAAAGTTTATGCTCTTTTTGAAATTTTCTTTGCTGCAGAATACGGTTAATATATTTATCTAAGATTTTTTCTAATCTTGAAAAAGAGATTGGTTTAAAGAGGGAAGCATCTATGCCTATGTCAACAATTGTTTCAGTTATCTCTCTTTCAAAATGAGAAGTTATTAAAAGTATTGGAGTGGTTACATCGGATTTTTTAATCTCCCTCGACATCTCAAGCCCATTTAAAATAGGCATAGTCAAATCCGTCAGTACAATGTCAGGTTTATACTGATAATATTTTTTCAGTCCCTCTCTGCCATCTTTTGCTATATAGATGTTTTTGAAAGATTGATTCTCTAAGAAGTTAGCTATTTCAACTCTAACTTCTTCATCATCCTCAACAAATAAAATAGATATCTCTTTTGAATTCATCTACTTTGCTAAAACTTCTTCTATTTTTTTTCCAAGAGCATTGAGAGAAGAGAATGGCTTCATAACATAATCTGTAGCACCATGTCTGTGTGCGTTAAGGACTTTATCAAGTGTAGAGTAGGCCGTCATCATAAGCACTTTTGTTTTTGGATTTTTTTCAAGCAGTTTAGGAAGAGCATCCAAGCCGTTCATCTGCGGCATCATAATATCCAGCAGTACTAAATCTGTCTCCGCAGGAAGAGAAGAAATTGCTATTACCGGGTTACTAAATGTTTGAACTCTGTAACCGCACTCACGCGTAAGATATTTTTCTAGCATCTGTAAAATATCATTCTCATCATCTATAATAACTACTGTTTTTTGTGTTTGGCTCATTGTAATACTCCCTATTTAAATAAATTATTTGCAGCTTTGTGCATGGTTTCATGGGCTCTCTCTTCTACAAGCGCATCAAGATATTTAAACACATCTTTGCTGGCAAGTTCTATCGCATTAATTCGCTCTTCTATAATCTCTTTTGAACATAAAACTTTGTCACCGCCGCACTCACTTGCAAGCAGATTTGCCTGATTATGGACAATTGCATGCGGAGCATCGAGCTTAGGATAGGATGGCATGTTTGAGAAGTTCTCCTTACCTACTCCCTGAGTGTACCATTTTCCAAGACGACACTCGGTGTGAGCCGTAGATTTAAAGCTATTCTCTTCGCCGAAGATAAGAGCATATACATTGTGTTTATAGATAACATGGTCAATCTTTGCCAAAGAAGTAAAGATTTTATCACTGATATGTTCCACTTCATACTGGCTGCGAGAGGCATTTGCTTCGAACGATTTTATTTTATGATTTAAATCTTCTATCTTCTCTTTTGTCGCTAGTACAATTGAGTTTACTTCAGCTGTGTTTGTCTCTGCCTGATTTGTCTCCTGCTGCATAGCTTTAACAACCAAAGAGATATCTTTTGTGGCAGTTCCTGTTTTTTCTGCAAGTTTGCGTACTTCATCTGCAACAACGGCAAATCCTCTTCCATGTTCACCGGCTCTTGCGGCCTCAATAGCAGCATTGAGAGCAAGTAGATTGGTTTGGTCTGCGATGCCTTGAATAAGTGCTATAACCGTAGATATTTCACCGCTTCTCTGATTGAGCGAGTGCATGCCCTGCATGTTCTCCTCCATATGTTGGCTTAAGAGATCCATAGCATGTTCTGACTGCTCTATTAACACAAGACCTTGTTTAGACTCGTCAGCAATGGATACAGATTCACTCTTCATTACTTTTAACTCATCAAGCATCTGCGAAAAAGTTTTTTGCGTGTCCGCTAAAGCCGTTGTTATAGCATTTTGGTGAAGAGTTAAAATATTGCTATCTCTTGTATCTCTCATGTCAGTCTTGGTTATTCGGTAGAGCATCGTACCGTCTTTGGTTCTGCGTGACACAACCTTGCCGGTGCAATCATTCAGTTCAACTACATTGCCACCACTTTTGAGTTCAGCCGAGAGCGCATCCGGATTTTTTATAGCAATAGATGCTTTTTCATTTTGAAATTTAAATTCCCCTCTGCTATCAAATGCAACCAGCATCTCCTCTTGAGAAAAAGTTGCAGCCTCTTTGTAAAAATCCAACTCCTTCTGGAGAGATTCAATCGTATCCTCTAACTCTTTTGTCTTATGATTATCGTTTTTGCTTGAAAAAAACATGAAATATAGCCTTTTGTTAGATATTTTGACAATTGTAGCAAAAATTATTCTCATTTTAGTCTCAACACAAAAACATTTTTCATTAATCTCCTAAAACCCATAAATCAAAAGGTATCATCTCTACTTTTGAGAGTGGGTGAGAGATTCTTCCTTCATGATTCATAGTTACAGCGGTTATTTTTTTCACATGGTAACTAAATATAAATGCCTCAATCTGCTCGATTTTCTTAAAAAGTGCCCGCTCATCCGTAAAGGGCATGCAAAGCACAATCTCCTCAGTATCCGGAAGATAAAAGTCAACCCCGTCATCATAATAACACGCTCTATTTGATTTTAATAACTCAAGATATATCATATTTTCAAAGAGTCGCCCAAAATGCTTGTCAATGGTAAGTGCCGTCTTTAAAGAAATATCGCACAGATAGAGTTTTTTTGTAGCTTTTGGATAGTCAACCTTCTCTAGCAGATGAATATATTTTTTTTCAACCAAATTCTCATAGGATTTATAGAGTTTATCTTTTGATATTTTTCTACTGCTTTTGAGTCTTTCGTAAATCGTAAAGGGAGAGATTTTCTGTGACATCATCTTCGCACAAAAACAGATAATATCGAACTCCGTTTCTTCAAGAGCATATCTGAGAGCTTTTTGTATGTATAGGGATCTCTCATCTGAGTGAATTTTGTGCATGGATGGAAATCCTCCAAGCTTGAAGAAGTGATTTAGGGCACTGGAGTCAAATTTATGTTCATATGCCAAAAACTCCTCATAATCAAGAGGATAGAGCCAGAGTGATTCCAAAAAATCTATAGCAAGATGAGTTTGCGAGCTTATAATGAGTTGAGATACATTTACAAATTCTATCTCTTTCGTGTAGTTGTCGAGGGCAAGTACCTCTATTTTGTTTTCGTTGCAAAAGTTTGCAAGAGTTCTATTTAACTCTTCTATGTGGATTCTTACATCACTGCAATCAATATAGAGATAGGAACTTTTTTTGAGTGACAAAAGATAGTTTTTTATAAGCTTTGTTTTTCCGCTTTGCGTAATGCCGTTTATCTGGTAACTTTTTGCCGATATTATTGTTTTATTCTTGTTCGTGGCATCCGAGTTATAGATAGGTTCTTCAAGAAATACTTTTCTGTAATGAAATTTTTCTAAATATATATCTGTTTTATAAAACTCTTCTATTAATATTTCCATTTCAACTCCTTAAAAAATATCTGCTATTTTATCATTTCCTTATTAAAAGGAAGTAAATTTTACACTATATTACTTTTTGCCCCCTAAAACCTTGAATATTACTCTTTCTTTTGCTACAATTCGCGTCCCTTAAAATAGTTAGGCTAGACCTGACGAGTTCTTTAGAAGGAAATACATGGAAAAAATTCGTTTAAAATTGAAAGCGTAC
>JBAZSX010000010.1:0-150030 GCA_041662225.1 Sulfurimonas sp. | reverse complement strand
AGATACCCAAGCTGAAGACACTCCGGAAGATACCCAAGCTGAAGACACTCCGGAAGATACTCAAGCTGAAGACACTCCGGAAGATAGCCAAGCTGAAGACACTCCGGAAGATACCCAAGCTGAAGACACTCCTGCTTCATATGCTATATCTGAAGATACAACTGATGAGCAAACTACAGATGCGGTTTATGAAGATACAACAGCAGAGCAAACTACAGATGCTGTAGCTGAAAATACTAATGGTGAGGTAATTAATACTCCGGCTAGTGATGAGCAAACAACAGCAGAACAAACAATAGATGCCGTAGATGAAAGCACAACGCCTGAGAGCACAACGGATGCAGTAACTGAGGACACCACAGCAGAAGATACAACGGATGCAGTGCCTGAAAGTACTACAGCAGAAGATACAACAGATGCAGTGGATGAAAAAACAACCGATGAAAATACAATTGATGCAGTTGCAGAAAACACAACAGCAGAAGATACTACAGAAGCGATAGCAGAAGATACACTAGAAGATGTAGTAATTACACCTGCGAGTGATGAAGATACAACAGCTGAAGATACAACAGCTGAAGTTCCAGAAGACACAGATGCAGAACAAACTGTAGATTTAGTTCCTGAAAATACTATTGATGAAAATACGGTGGAATTTCAACCTGAAAATACTGTAGATGAGAGTACAGCCGATGCAGTAGCAGAAGATACTCAAGATATAGTTGATCATGAAGCTATAAATGAAGAAACTGTTGCTGAAGATACTATAAATGAAGTACCAGAAGAAACTGTTGTTGAAGATACTGTAGCACTAATTCCAGAAGAGACAGTTGATGAAACTACAATAGCTGAAGTGCCTGAAGATACAATGGATGAAGCTACGGTTGACGCTATCGATGAAGATACTGATCCTGAAGAAACTGTTGACGCCGTCGCTGAACAAACTATCGGTGAAGTAGTTACAGTTGCGGCTGCGGATGAGCAAACTACCGATGAAGTTATCAATGTAGAAGAAAAGCCGGAAACAACGGTTGCTTCATTTGAAATAACAAGTGCTAAGGCTGAAGATACCGATGCTGAAGATACAAAAGATTCAGTAGCAGAAGATACAACGCCGGAAAACACTGTTGATGCGGTCGCTGAACAAACAGTGGATGAAGTAGTTAAAACTCCTGCTTCGGATGAACAAACAACAGATGAAAACACTGTAGATATGACTCCTGAAGAAACGGCGGACGAAAGTACTGCTGCTGAAGTACCTGAAAATACTACTGATGAATCTACAGTTGATGCAATTGATGAATCTACGGTTGGTGAGGATACTACTATACCTGAAAATACTGTTGATGAACAAACTACTGATGCAGTGGCTGAGCAAACGATAGATGAAGATACTATTGAAGCAATCGAAGGAAGTACGACTACCGTAACAGTAGATCCAACCGGTGATTCAGCAGAAAATACCACAGAAAATACAACATATAGTAGTGATTCTGATAACAATTCTGGACATGCTAATAATGGCTTTGGAAATGGTGATCAAACTGCACCAGGTCATTCAGGGGTTCATAATAATGCAGAAAACAAAGATTCTGGACACAGTGATGGCAAAGATTCTCGAAGCAAAGATGGTAAAAACTCTGGAAACAATGATGGCAAAGATTCCGGAAACAAAGATGGCAAAGATTCCGGAAACAAAGATGGCAAAGATTCCGGAAACAAAGATGGCAAAGATTCCGGAAACAAAGATGGCAAAGATTCCGGAAACAACAACGATGATAAAGATTTCGGAAACAAAGATGGCAAAGATTCCGGAAACAACAACGATGATAAAGATTCCGGAAACAAAGATGGCAAAGATTCTGGAAACAACAACGATGATAAAGATTCTCACAAAGGTCAAACGGAAGACACTAGTTACACAGTAGTTGTTCCAGAAGTAGCTGAAGACACAAAACCGGAAGATACTAGAGATGTGACAACTGAAAATACTGTTCCTGAAGATACCGTTGACACACAAGTAGAAGATACTACAGATGAAGATACAGTAGATGCAGTAGATGAGCAGACTGTAAGTGAAATACCTGAAGATACTGTAGATGAAAGTACTTCTTCAAAAGAAATTCATGTTGGTGAAGATACAACTCCAGCACATGGTCATAACAACCCAGAAAATACTACTCCTGCACACAATGAAAGTGTGGAGAATACTACAGCCGAACAAACTACGGATGCGGTAGCTGAAAACACCACTCCTGAAGTTGCGGAAGATACGCTTGATGAAGCTACAAACTATGTTCCGGCAGAAGACACAATGGACGAAAATACTGTAGGTGCAACAGATGAGGACACTACAGATGAACAAACAGTTGATGGTATTTCTGAATCAACAACTGATGAAGATACAGTTGATGCTGTTGCAGAAGCTACAACTGATGAAGATACAGTTGATGCTGTTGCAGAAGCTACAAGTGATGAAGATACAGTTGGTGCAGTAGCTGAAGATACAGATGGTGAAATAGTTAACACTCCGGCAAGCGACGAGCAAACTACTGCCGAAGATACAGTAGATGCTGTTGCAGAGGATACTGCTCCTGAGCAAACTATTGATGAGGTAGCTGAAGAAACAGTAGCCGAAGATACTCTAGATGCTGTTGATGAATCTACTGCTGATGAGCAAACTACTGATGCAGTAACAGAAAATACAATAGATGAAGATACAAAAGATGCTGTTGATGAAGCTACAGTTGCAGAAGATACAGCTGACGCAGTACCTGAAACTACAGTAGCAGAAGATACAGCTGACGCAGTACCTGAATCTACGGTTGCAGAAGATACTACAGATACAGTACCTGAAGCTACAGTTGAAGAAGATACCGCTGATGCCGTTGCAGAAGATACACGAGAAGATGTAGTTATCACACCGGCAAGTGATGAGCAAACAACAGCAGAAGATACAGCTGCAGAAGTAGCAGAAAATACGGTTGCTGAGAATACAGCTGATGAAGTTGCAGAAAATACTGTTGAAGAAGATACAGTTGCAGAAACTCCCGAATCAACAGTGGATGAAGATACTGTTAGCGCAGTTCCTGAAGATACAAAAGATATCGTTAATACAGAAGCAGTAGCTGAAAATACAACTGCTGAAGTTGTAAATATAGCAGCTGTAGCAGAAGATACTGCACCTGAAGATACGGTTGATGCAGTAGCAGAGAATACTGTTGATGGCGTAGAAGTGACTCCGGCAAGCGATGAACAAACTACTGATGAAGTGGTAAATACTCCAGCAAGTGATGAAGATACTGCAGCAGAAGACACCAGTGATGCTGTTGATGAAAATACAGAGGCAGAAGATACTATTGATGCGGTTGTCGAAGATACAGATGCAGAAGATACCACTGATGCAGTTGACGAAGAAACAACTGACGAAGTAGTTAATACAGAAGCAGCAGAGGCAGTTGTTGAAAGTAATGGAAACACAGACTTGAATATTGATGGTGAAGTTCAGATTGACTTTGGTGCAATAGAAGCAAATGTTGATGGTCTTGATGCAATTAATCTAGGGGACGGGGCTCAAAATATTGCAATATCTTTGGATGATGTAATGGCAACCTCAGATGATACTGGCGGTAACATAGAGATTACAATTGAAGGTGACAGTGCCGATACGGTTAATTTAAGCAAAGATGAATTTGTCTTAGGTGCAACAGATGTTGCCGTTGATGATACGGGCACAACATTTGATGTTTATGCAAGTGTTGATGAAACGGTTACACTCAATATTGATACTCAGATACAAGTGGAACAACACTAAGATCTCTTATAAATAAGTCAAGCCCTCTTATTGCAGGGCTTGCAATAATTTTTTATGTGCTTATGGTACAATTCCCGCAATCCATATCTATTGAAACTACACTTTAATAAGGTTTATAATGAATAGCAATATAAAAAAATCAATTATTTCACTTGATGTCATGCCAAGAGATGTTTATGATAAATTTACTAAATTTGGAAATCTAGCAAATATGACACCGGATGAGATTTGGAGTCATTACCCAAAAACAGGAAAAGGCACTTTCAACCCAAATACTATGGTGAAAGAAACTTCTATTATTGAGCCATATTTAATGGTTCATTATCTTAAACAAAAAGGCATAGAAACCAGATTTTGGTATAACAATGCACTTTTCACCTTCAATGAAAAACTTTTTAGAATTGCTGCCGGTAAAGTAATAGAGGTAGATATAAGTAATCTCTATTTTATATCTTTCAGAGAATCTTTTGCCCACCCTTTTTATAAAATACTAGAAATAATTCTAGAAAAGAGTGGCGGTAAGTTAGTCAAACCAAATATGCTAACCATGGCAAATACCGGATGTATGAACAAGCTTTATGCTCTGGCAGAACTCTATCATAGAAGAGAAGAGCTTTTTGGCGATGTGATAATTCCCTTTAACATTACAGCTAGAGATTATCCAGCATTGATTGAGTTTATGAAAGAGAATATGGGAGACAAAGTTGTATTTAAAATAGATTGTGTTCAGGAAGGTCAGGGCGTTATATTTAAAGACTTATCTAAAGAAAACCAACTAGAGTCAATTGCAAAAATTTTAAATGCACATAAGGTAAAAGGCAAAGAAGTTTTTATAACTGCTGCCGTAGATATTCTCAATGAGTATAGATGTTATTTTACAAATCATGGTCGTACAAAAACAGTTTTTTCAATAAAACAGCGTGTAAACAGTGATGAGATAGATGTGTATGAAAGAGATAATATACAGATATATAAAAACATATCTGTTAAATGGCTTGAAGTAAAAACAGACTCAACGGTATTTACAGATGCTTCAAAAATAGCAAAATCGATTATGAAAGATATGAGTTACGACACGGGTTGTTTGGAATTTGCTCATACAAAAGATGGCAAAATAGTGTTTTTTGAAGTAAATCAGATGGCTGGACCACTTCCTTTTGAAGGTGAGGACACTACAAATATGACACGCTATTACCATTCGATGTTTGACAAAATGATGAATTAGAACTGTTTCGTAAAAGGGTACAAGTTGCAGATATTAAAATGGTTTATGCAAAAATTTCCAGAGTATGTAAAGCAAATGAGAGAGTGTAGTTACCACTATGATTACACTCATTTAAACCTTCATCACATAGAGGGTGATGTTTGGAGTCATACTGTTTTAGCTTACAGAAATGCCATAAAATCAAATGCCTCAGAGGCTGTGAGATGGGCAATACTTCTCCATGATATAGGCAGAATTTTTACAAGACGCGAAAACAGCAAAGAGTCCGAAGTGAGTTTTGGTGAGTTTGAGGGTATCTCTTGTTTTGTAGCATTAGAAATTTTAAGCAAAAGTGATTTATCCGCAAGCGAAATAAGCAGAATTTTAAAAATAATATCCTATCAATACACCGTTATTGACCATGTGAAATACGACAACCCCTCTTTTGATGAACTTCTTGAAAAATTTAAGTATGAAAAAGAGCTACTGAGTGATTTATCGCACTATGTGGAATTTGATCTCTTTGGAAGAATTGTAGATGATAGCAGAGTTGAACTCTATGATTACAAAAGAGTAGAAGCTCTCCAAAAACATGTTAAAAAAGCAGATAACTTTAAAAAAGCAAAATCTTTAAAACAAAACACTCTCTATCTTTTAGTAGGTCCTCCATGCTCAAGAAAAAGCAGTTGGATAGCAGAACAAACCGGAGATTTCATCGTAGTAAATCGCGATAGCTGCGTCGAAGAAATAGGCAGAAAATATGAAAAAAAGAGTTATAACGAATCCTATGATTTAATGAACGAAAATGAAGAGATTAAAAAAGAGATGAATGCACTAGACGAAGAGAGAGAAAATTTTGCGAAAAATTCTGAAAATAGAGATATTATAATTGACAATCCAAATTTAAGCCTTAAAAACAGAAAAGAGCAGATTGAAGCATTCTCAAAAACACATAAAGTAGAAGTTTTACTCTTCTTAACACCCTTTGATGAACTGCTTGCATGTAATAAAAAAAGAGAAGCAAGTATAAAAAAATCTGTTTCTCAAAATGGTCTTATAAACAAATTAGAAACATTTACCTATCCTCTGCTAAATGAAGGAATTGATGAAATATTAATAAAGTTCAACGATTGAGTCGATAAAACTTTGATCAACGCTTTTTTCTTCAGATATATATTTTGCCACATGTGGATAGATTTTTTTTGCAAAAGTATCATACTCTTCATTGTTATACCATTTGCCGTTTGAGTTTTGACCGCCGCTCACTTCATAAAATGCCCAACCTGCTCCTATGGCTGTGGCAGTTGATTCATTGAAGATATTTTTTACTTTTTGGGTTGATGCATGTTTACTGTTTTGGAAATAACTCGTAATCTGCTCTTTGTTTTTATCATAAATCGTATGAGCAATTTCATGGAAAATAGTAGCAGTCAACAGCCAAGCTATATTTGATTTTGGCTTATTGACTAAGACACCTATAGATTCTACATTTCCAAGCATAAAAGCGAGTGTTTTATCACCATCTGGAATCGGGTAGAGTGCTAAATAAATTTTATCAATATTATTTTTTTTTACACCATAAAAATTAGCAGCCTTTATGATTAGCTGATCATAATCGGCACTATCCATGGCTTTTTTTATCTCCTCACTCTTAAGTTTTAATTTCTGCTCATTTGAGTTCCAAATTAACTCTTCATAAATAGGCAAGAAATATTTAAGCATTTCAAAATAGGTATTTACACTGCTCTCATTCACGCTATTTCTGTGAGAAATTGAAATTTTTTTCAATTCATCCAAATTTTCAGCTACAACACTTTCTATTTTTATCATATTGTAAAAATTAATATTTTTTTTGTACTCATATACTCTTCCGGTTTTAACATAATCATAACTTTTAGTAAGTTCAAATAGTTTTTCTTGTGAAAGGTTATTGTTGCCATATTTCTGATTATAGATATTTTGAAAAGATTTTAAAGAGTAGTGAGTTTTCATAATTGATTCACTGAAACTGATTAAACCATGCAATTTGCTGATTTTAATTTCTATATACTCACTAGCAGATAGGTTGAAAAATTGTAAAAGAAATAGAAATAAAAAAATTACTTTTTTCAAAGTACTACTTACTATTCATAAATAAAATTTTGGAGATTAACGACTTATTCATAATATCACTTCTTGCAGCTTTAAAGTAATATGATTATTTTAACAAAAGAACGAGTGAAACTCTGTCATTGACATGCAGCTTTGAAAAAATTGAGCTTACATGTGCTTTTACTGTTCTTGTTGTAATATCAAGTGCTGAGGCGATTGCATCGTTTGTGTATCCGCCAAGTATTAGCTTTATAACTTCAATCTCTTTTGCAGTGAGTCTGTTGTTTAAAAGAGATTCTGATTCCTCTTTTAAGGGTTCATCTTTTGAAATTTTAGAAAGTGCGGCTGTCAGTTCAGGGTAGGTCCATATTTTGTCATCCAAAACCGTCTGAAGCATTTGCATAAAGTGAATAGTAAGCATTCTCGCATTTCCATAAGCCTTTACATTATGGGCAATAAGCATCTTTCCCGTTGCAATTTCAGGGGCTTTTTCTAGAATAATCATATTATTAGGTACAGAGTTTGATGTAATCATTTTGTTAATATCACTAGCAACACTATCGTAATCGGCTATTAAAATGTAATCAGGCAACTCTGTTAACGCACTCTTTAGGGAGGCTGAATCATAGCAGGTGATAGAGTGTTCTATATCATGTTTTTCTCTCCACTCCTTAATTATCTCCATATTTGCACTAAAAAATATAATTTCCATGTTATTTCTCCGTAAAGACATACTGCTTTGTTTTTAAGATAGGTTTTAGAATGTACTGCATTACCGTTTTCTTGCCCGTAACTATATCAACACTCACCTGCATTCCCGGGATAATTTTAAGTGGCTTCGTTTCTGTTCCTAAATAACTTTTATCTGTCACGACATGTATAATATAAACGGTTTCATCCTTCTTGTCCGTAATGGTGTCCGGTGAAATAGATTCAACTCTCCCTGTAAGACCGCCATGAATATTAAAAGGGTAGGCTGAAACTTTTACCATCGCCTCTGCATCCGGATGTATAAATGCTATGTCTGCGGGTTTTATTTTTATCTCTAAATAGAGCTTTTTGCTTGAAGGAACAATCTCTACTAAATCGGCACCCGGTTTGATAACACCGCCTACAGTATTTACATAAAGTTTTTGAATAATACCTGCAACAGGTGACTTAACAACCGTTCTATCTACTTGGTCGCTTAGTTCTACCTGTTGAGTACCGGTTCTTGCAAGCTCTGCCGTTACTTTATTTAACTCCTCTTTAGCAGTACTTATAAAAAGTTGTTTAGCCGCACTTCTGTTACCCTTAAACTCCTCTATCAGAGATGTCAAACGAGGTAGAGAGAGTTTTGCAGCTTCTATATCATTCTCGATAGCACTGGCCTCTCTTTTAAGTTTTAAGAAGTCAACTTTTGATTTTACGCCCTCTTTAACCATTGGCTCAGTCATCGCAATCTCTTCGGTTACAAATTCAAGAGATTTATGTAGTGAGGCGATTCTTGCTTTTGCTTCTACCAGAGCTTGCATCTTTTGACTAATCTGTTCCATAATTGAACCATCTTTCGCCTCAAATTCAAGTTTATTTGAGTCATAGAGTTTTTTTGCAAGTTCCAGCTGTTTGTTTAGCTCTTCACTATCCGTTGGAATTATTACAAATTGAATGTTATTTGCCTCTGCTTCAAGCCTTTGTCTTTGTGCTTCTAGCTCTTCATACTTCATCTGGTTGGTAAGAGCAGTCGATACAGATTTGGCATTGCTAATTTTTAGTATATCCTGTCCAATTTCAACTCTTTCACCCTCATTTACGAGAATTGCTTCAACTATTCCGCCTTCAAGGTTCTGAATAACCTGATTTTTCCCATAGGGTACAACCTCTCCATCCCCCCGTGTAATCTCATCAATCTCTGCAAAGGATGCCCATATTACAGCTACAAAAATAGTGATAAGCCAAATTTTTATAACTCTGCTAGTTTTAGAAGGAGTAACTTGTAAAATAGCAGAACTAAGACTATTCATAAATTCATAGTCTTTTTCAGTATATTCTAAGGGTTTGTTAACTTTCTTCAATTTTTTTGCCACCGCTTTGTAATTTTTTGAGTGCTATATCTTTTGGAGCATCAATGAAAACTTTTCCTTCATTCATAACTATGATTCTAGTGACAATTTTTAGTAGATTCATTTTTTGTGTTACAAGTAGAGCAGTTTTTCCTTTCAAGTTTTCACCCAAGCTGTCAATAAGTCTAGACTCTGATAACTGATCCATGGCATTACTAGGTTCATCCATAAGCATAATAGGAGAGTCAAGTAAAAATGCACGAGCAATTCCGATACTCTGTTTTTGACCGCCGGATAATCCTTGTCCTCTCTCACCTATCGGCATTTCATACCCTTTCGGATGTTTTTTCACGAACTCTGATGTTCCGCTAATGAGTGAAGCTCTTAACATGTCACCATCAGAGCAGTGTGAAGCGCGGTATGTAATATTATCTTTGACTGTTCCGCGAAACAGCATAATGTCTTGAGAAACATAACCGATATTTTTTCGAAGATCCGCAGGGTCAATCTGATTTATATCTATGCCATCTATCAAAATTTGCCCTGAATCCGGTTCATAAAGACCTAAAATAAGCTTTTGGATTGTACTCTTTCCAGAACCGATACGACCGATTATCGCTACATGCTCTCCAGGCTCTATCGTAAACGAGACATTTTTTAGTATCTGAAACCCTGTTTTTGGATATGCAAATGTTACATCAATAAACTCAATTCTTCCGCTGAAATCCGGTCTTTTTACAAATTTTTTGCCGGCCGGTCTCTCGCTCGGTTGAGATAATATGTCGTTTATAGCGTCATAGGATGCTTTTGTATTCTCATAATTAGTAAGTATTCCGGCAACTTGCCCCATAGGTCCAAGTACCCTTCCTGTTAAAATATTAATAGCTATTAAAGCACCCATAGAAAGCTCAAAGGCTTGAATTAAGTACACACCGTAAATTATTATCATAACTGTGTTTAATTGAATTAAAAATTGAGTGATTGTTGGAATAGAAACTGATAACAGACGAGTTGCCATGCTTTTTGTAGCTATTTCGCCGGTTGACTCCTCCCATTTCCATTGTGCCTGATTGAGCGTGCCAAGAGTTTTGAGTGTTTCAATATTGTTGAGTGTTTCAATTAAAATAGAACTTTTTATAGCACTTGCTTCTTTCGTATTGTCTATGCTGGCTCTTAATGGTTTTTTTATAAATAATGCATAACCTATAATTAAAAACATAGTTACTAAAGGAATCGCAACTATCGAGCCACCGATATACCAAATAATGACTAAGAATATAACTGCAAATGGAAGGTCAATTATAGCAGCCATAGTAGCATTTGTTAAAAAGCTTCTAATATTATCAAAATCTCTTAAGTGATTAGAAAATGCACCTACGGATGTTGGAATGTGTGACATTTTTAAGTCAAGTACTTTTTCAAAAATAATGGATGCCATGATGACATCACTCTTTTTTGCGGCACTCTCAAGCAAGTTGGTTCTTGTGAATTTTAAAAATGTATCAATAATATAGATAATAATAATGCCGATTGAAAATACCCAAAGTGTTTCTATCGCATTATTTGGAACAACCCTGTCGTAAATATTCATAGTAAACAGAGGAGAAGCAACAATAAAAAGGTTTATAAGTAGAGATGCATATATGACATCTTTGTAAACACCCAATGATAATTTTAATGTACTCCAAAACCAATGTTTCTGGTCTAAATGAAGAGATCTAGTATTGTCATCGACATGTTCAAAAGCTTTTTTTATCATAAAGCCAAAGCCGATATATTCATCTTGCAATACATCTAAATCAACCCACTGCTCAACAGCATCTTCGGTTGGCATGATTATTTTAGCCTCTTGCCCATCATCACTAAATCTATCAAGAATGCATGAGCCTTGATTAGAGAGTAAAATAATCATAGGAAGCTGTAGCGGAGAGATTTGATCAAGTGGTCTTCTTAAGATGCTAGATTTTAGTCCGGCTCTCTCAGCTGCACGAGAGAAGAGCCCTTTTGCATTATTTATAGAAAACAGTTCCGGTGTCTCTCTTCCTCCCTCTATAGGCAATCCTGCTGTCAAAGCCTCTGCAGAGAATGGTTTATGATAAAGTTTTGTAAATAAAACCAAGCAGTCAAGCAAGGAGTCTATTTTCAAATTATCAACTCTTGTTACAAACATATACTGCCTTTAATTTTTTACTTTTTACTTTTTTTATAAATATATTTAGTTTTTTGCCGCATTTGCATCAGGCAACTTAAGTTTTCTTACGACTATATCGACTCTATTGTTTAATTCTAAACCCTCATTTTCAAAGAGTCCGTTTGTAAACATGGGTGCTTTATTGGATTGAGCATGCACAGTGATATTTTCTTCTTTCGCTCCGGCTTCTATTAACTTTTCTTTAACTACGCTGGCTCTTTGTGCAGAGAGGAGAAGCATTTTTGCTTCATTCAGATTCTCATCGTCAACATTTCCGAAAACTTCAAATTTTATATTTTCAAAACCATAGGGTTTAATCTGAGCAATTAAATCATTAAGTTTTTTTTGCCCTTTTTGAGTTAAATCAGCATCTCTTGTTCCAAATAAAAATCCGCTGTATCTTTCAATTTTTAAAGTATCATCATAGGTAAGCTCGCATCCATAAGTGCTTCTCATTTTGTAAGTGAGTGAGTTGTTACATATATCCTGCTCATCTACAATTAAATCTTTATCTGTATCTAGCATTATAGGAAGAGCATCATTATTTGAAGGGGAATCACCCTTTAATCCTACATTTTCATACACTATATCTTCGCTGCCGATTACTGAGGGTACAAGTGTGCCGAGAGCATCTAATATTCTGTATTTAGCAAAAAGTGCACTATACTCCGTATTGATAATCTGTGATTTTGAATTACTAAAATCACTCTGGGCAGACAGAAGATCCAAAAGAGTACGGCGCCCCAAGTCATATTCTTTTTTGTAAAGGGTAAGTGTTTTTTCCGCAAACTCTCTATATCTCTGAAGGTGAACCATCTGTTGATTTAACTTTTCATACGCCGACCATGCTAAATTCATATCTTCTATTGTATTGCGTCTAAGTTTATTTTTTATTTGAACTTCTTTATGAACTTCGCTTACACTTTTTTGTAAGGCAGCGGTGTCGGCAAAACCGTTAAATAAATTATATGAAAGATATGCCATGGCTCTAAAAGCATCACTATCTCCTTCAGTCGCACCTAGATTTTGACTCATGGATTGGGATACTTCAACATCTAGCTTAGGATAAAAGGGCGCTTTACTTTTATGATTTGTCGCTTCCGCTAATCCAATATTATATTTACTAACTAACAGCGATGGATTGTTTTGCATTGCAAATTGTGCTGCATCTTCAAGCGTCTCCGGAAATTTAATCTCTTCGGTCGGTTTTTCCATACTCTCAATATCAAGGTATCTTCCTAAAACAGCGTGCATGTTATATGTAACATCAAGGAGTGTATTCTCTTGAACCACATAGTTTGATTTTGCTAATGCCAAAGATGACTCAATTTTATTTACCTCAGAGAGGGTTGTTAATCCGGAATCGTAGAGCTTTTGAACTTTAGCAATAATCTCTTCATTTATCTCAATGGTATCTTTAGCATTATCTAGTAATTCTTTTTGTCTTAGCACCTGCAAATAGGTATTTACCATGGCAAAAGAGATAGCATTTACCTGTTCTATATATTTGTAGGCGGCAGAAAGAGTTCTATTTTCATTTTCTTTAATTTGATATGTAGTTTCAAAGCCTTTAAAAATATTTTGAGTATATTTTAGAGAGTTGTTATACACATTGTAATCAAAAGATTGATTTGCTACCCCAAGAGGACGATTATTCCTCTCTGTATGCTCATATCCAACACCAAGTGAAACATCAAGCTTTGGATAGTATCCGGCCTGAGCAATCGTTACATCCTCTTTTGTAGAGTTATAGTTTTTGAGTTGCTCCAAGATGGTTGGGTTTGTTGACAAAACTTCCTGCACAGTCGTTTTGAGGTTTTGTGCATTGAGCAGCGTGCATAAAGATAAAGCTAATAATATTTTTTTGTTCATCTGGTATTCCTAATCAATACGTTATTATTTTGTAGCAGTTGATTTTAACTCAACTTCTATGCGGCGGTTTTCCATGCGACCATCTTTGAGCAGGTTATCTGCAACAGGTCTGTTTTCTCCCTCTCCGATAGAACTTAATCTGCCTGCCTCAATGCCCTCTTGAATGAGAGATTTCATAACTGTATCTGCACGATTTTGAGAGAGAACCATATTGGATTCGCTGCTTCCTATTGCATCTGTATGACCGGAAACAATGGCATTGTAGCCGCTATTGTCTTTTAGAAACTGAGCAAACTTTTTTATATCCTCAGAGTAGTTGTCTTTAATATCATATGTATTCGTTTCAAAATTTACTTTTAATATCGCAGTTTGTGGACAACCTACACTATTAACTTTAAATAATTTTGGAGTATCAGGACATTTATCGTCTATATCAAGAACACCATCGTTGTCACTGTCAGGCTCACATCCATCACCATTTACTGCTCTACCCTTGGGAGTGGTTGGACATTTGTCCATAGAGTTGGCTACGCCGTCATAGTCATCATCGCCATCTATGCAGCAACCGCTAGCATCCACTTTTTTACCAAGTGGAGTTGCCGGACATTTATCTATGGATGACGGAATTCCGTCATGGTCATGGTCGGCTTCTTCTACTGCAATCGGCAGAATGCGCTTAAACTCGCTCTCGTTTATCTCTTTTTTATAGTTAGCATCCTCTGTTCTACTGCCATTTGTATCTATTCCAACTGTTGTATTGCTTGTTTCCCAATCTTTGGGCGCCACAACCAAACTTTTTTTAGCCGCCTCTACTTCCGCCGCATTTCTAGCTGCTGCGGCAACTTCTGCTTTTTGAGTTACTTCTTCTTTGGCTTTTTTAGTTGCTGCAGCTTCAACTTTTTTTGCTGCCGCTTTCTGCTCTGCATCAACTTTTACTACTCCAATTGTTGCATTCCCTTCTTCTATCGGAGTTTCTGTTGTCTCAGTGGATGATAAAGCTGCTGATTTATCTAGTTCTTCTGCGACAGAGGGTGGAATATTCCAACCGGCATTGAGTGCCACTACTAAAATTGTTGATGCTAGTATTGATATTTTTAATTTCATTTTTTACTTTCCTTCTTTTGGGCAATACTTACTTTAGATAACTAATATTATTTTATAAGAATGATTATAACAGATAAAAATGAGTAATGAGTGAATTTGATATACAAAAAATAATTATAACAGATAAAAACCGAGTAATCAGTGAATTTTATACACAAAAATATCTGCGCACTTCTCATATTTCTGTTTATGCTACAATATCGACATTAAAATTACAAGCAAAAGTGAGCTCATGCGTTCATCCGACCTAGATTCTATCATCAACAATAGAGAGAAACTTCTTACTCAAACTTACTTTGACCTTCAGAGATATTTTGAAGAAAAATATGGAAAAGACACAGTTGTTTTTATGGAAATAGGAACTTTTTTTGAAGTGTATGAGGTAAATAACGATGATGAGCAGGTAGGTAAGGCAAAAGAGATAGCCGAACTTTTAAATATTCAGCTTACCAAAAAAAATAAGAATATTATAGAAAATTCAGATAAAAACCCTCTCCTAGCAGGTGTTCCTGCCGTCTCTTTTGAGCGGTACCTAAGCCGCATAATTTCGGAGCAAAAATATACCGTTATTGTCGTAAAACAAAAAGGCAACCCTCCCAATATTAGCCGTTATATCTCTCAAATTGTCTCTCCGGGGACAAACTTTGACCACATCATTGATAACGATGATAATTTTATCGTCTCAATATTGGTGGACAAACACAGAGATATTTATAACATCGGTTATTCCGCCATAGATGTTACAACGGGAAAAACATGGCTCTATGAGACACATGGAACAAGTGAAGACCCATCCTACGCTCTGGATGAAGTTTTTAATCTCTTAAATATTTACAGAACTTCAGAGGTTGTTGTTACTTTTTTGGAAGGTGTTGCAAACCAAAAACATGTGATGCAGTACCTTGAAATTGCGGAACACTACCACTACAGCGTAAACCATGAACGACCAAAAATAGAGTTTCAAAATGAAATCTTTCGTGAAGTCTATCAGATAAAATCTCTTCTCTCTGCCATAGAACATTTGGATTTAGAACGCTCTCCTATGATTACGGAATCTCTGGCTATTTTGGTGCATTTTATTGTTGAACATGACCTTCACATTGTCCAAAAACTTGATTTGCCTCGCACCATAGACAATCGCCGTTTTATGTATCTTGGAAATAATGCCCTCGAACAGGTCGGCATTATCTCAAAAGATAAAAAAGAGTTTACGCTCTTAAAAATGATGGACAGAAGCGCTACTGCCATAGGAAAAAGACTCTTAAAAGAGAGACTTTTAAACCCGATTATAGAGAAAGATGAGCTTGAGCGACGCTACAATTTAATAGAAAAAGTGGCTTCTCATGTGCGCTTTTTGGATGAGACGATGCGGGGGATTTATGACCTAGAGAGACTCTCTCGCCGTCTTGATTTGGCACGGCTTCACCCTTTTGAAATGAATCACATGTATGACTCCATGTTGAGTGTTAAAGAGCTTATCGGATATGCAAAAAAGCATAAAATCCAAAAAAATTTATTCCATGAATCAGAAGTGGATGAGTTTTTAAGAGACATCAGTAAAAGCATAGATTTGGATGTCTCCCGCCGTTTTACCTCCTCTTCGGTGGATGAGAATTTTTTGATGAGCGGAGTGGATGAAGCGGTCGATACTTTGGTGCAGGAAAACTCCGTCATGCTCATCGCTTTTGAAGATATTATGATGAAAATTGAGAGCATGTTAGTGGATGCCAATGCCGGGAGTTCAAGTCGGTTGGTTTCGTTGGGACTTTTAGAAAAAGAGGGCTATTACATCTCGCTGAGTAAAAACAGATTCTCAATGATAGAGAGTGCATTCAAAAATGATGAAAATTTTGCAAAATTCAGCGTCAAAAAACTGACAAACAGTGTAAAAATAACATCCAGTTTTACAGATAATCTCTCAGATAAAATCATGAAAAACCGCCGAAAAATAGTTTCGCTCGTTAAAGAGAGATTTATTCAGCTTCAAAGTGTCTATGAGAGACGCTACTCTCTCCTTTTTGACAGGGTTATAGCCTATATTGCAGACCTTGATGTGGCGCTTAGTTCATCAAAAGTCGCACAAATTTATAACCACTCAAGACCGATGATAATTGACGCAAAAGAGGATGAAAACTTTATGCAAATCATGCAGCTACGCCACCCGCTTATAGAGCTGCAGGAGCGCGGTGGAATCTATGTTCCAAACGACATTGTCATGGGCAGTCGTGCCTACATGGATTTGCCTCACCCAAACACCGTAATGCTGGATGTTGCCGTACATGACGGACATCCGATAAACGGCGTTTTACTTTACGGGATAAACTCCAGCGGTAAAAGTTCGTTGATGAAAAGCATAGGCATTGCAATTCTTATGGCGCAATCGGGCTTTTTTGTAAGTGCCGCCGTTATGAAATTTACTCTGTTTGATTCACTTTTTACGCGCATCGTCTCCAAAGATAATCTTGCAAAAGGGCTTTCGACTTTTGCAGTGGAGATGCTGGAGCTAAAAAACATCTTTAACCGTGCCACGGTTCGTTCACTTGTGCTCGGCGATGAGATAAGCCATGGGACAGAAACCCTCTCAGGGGTGGCGATAGTTGCAAGTGCTATCATAAAATTGGCAAAGCTTCGTTCACTCTTTTTGTTTGCAACACATCTGCATCAACTCTCAACCATGCAAGAGATAACAAACCTCGATACCGTGGTTGATTTGCACCTGAGCGTGGAGTATGACGAAGAAAAGGACGCTCTGATTTTTAACCGTGTTTTGCAAGCAGGTAGCGGAAGCAGCATTTACGGTTTGGAATTTGCAAAATCGCTCCACATGGACAGCGATTTTTTAGATACCGCAAACCGAATCCGCAAAAGACTTGCAAATGATTTTGATGAGCTAGAGCTTTTAGTCAAGAAAAAAACAAGCAAATACAACAAAGAGCTTTATGTGACCAAATGTATAATCTGCGGTGCAGTAGCCGAGGATGTACACCACATTTCACAGCGTTCACTCGCAGACAAAGCAGGTTTCATAGGGCACTTTCATCAGAATAACAAACACAACTTAATCCCGCTATGTAAAGAACACCACAACCAAATCCATGAGGGCAAAATCAAAGTGGACGGCTTTGTCATGACTTCAAACGGCTTGGAGTTGAAGTTTGAAGAGCAGATGAGCAAGGTGAAAAAAGTTGAGTTAAATGAGCCTGAAATCAATGAGATTGTTGAGGTTAAAAAAGTTGAAGAGGATAAGCCTACTAAGTTTGTTTTGGATGATTGGTAGGGTATAAATTTTAATTTTCTCCTCGTTCCCAAGCTCCAGCTTGGGAATGCATACTTCAATATCACAAAATACAAGTTAGCATTCTTTCATACTTTTTTTTCCGCAAAAAAGTAAGCAAAAAGCTCTCGCAACGGCTTCGAGTCCGACGGAGCGTCGGATTCCCAAAAAAGAGCAAACAAACCACTAAAAACAGAAAATACCCCAAGGGCACTTCCTTTGGGCGCTCACTTCGTTCAAACAGTTCTGTTTTCTTAATGCGATTTATTCGCTCTTTTTGGCTCTGCAGATGTTGCGAAATTAGCTGACATATTGATTTATTAGAACGAGGGAAAAAGTGAATATTCATTTATAGGGGTGAAACTTGAAACTTAGAAACTTGAATGAACAGCAGTTTTCACTTGTTCTTCTTTCAAGGATTTGTTAGATATTTTCTTATATGCATCCATTGCAAATAAAATTGTGTGACCTTTTTCAATTTGAGATGTATCATAATCTGCATATAAAAAATATAATGGACCATTTGGATTAACATACATAATAACTTCATCCAAATTTAATGAAATTTCAATAGCTCCACAACAACCTGGAGCAATTTCATATTTAAAAAATATGATTATTAGCTTATTATTTGAAATATAAAATTCTTGAGTATCTCTTAATTGAATATTATCAAAATCAAAATAGCTATCTTTACACTCATGTTGTTTTAATTTATCTTTAACGAGATTAATAATAATTTCTTTGTATTTTCCTCTAAAAATATCTTTAAACTCAAATTCCTCTCCATTATTTAAATTTATATTTAATGATACAATTTCTCCATTTCCATGTGCCGCACCTTTATAATACATAAAGTTTGTAAATTTAATTCCAAAAATATTTTTAATTTTATAACTTTGTTCAAAAGAAGAATTAAACTCACCGATACTTTCCTTGAAAACTTTTTTTCTTTTAATATCTATATGATGTCTTAAATATATATTGTTTATTAAATTATTGATTTTATTTTCAATCAATGTATTGTCTTCGTATTTAACTTTTGGATAGGTAATATTAATTTTATTATTCTTAAAAGTAAACTTTTGTTCAATTGTATTAATTTTATAGGTATCATCTTTTTTATTTTTAATATGAAATAAAAAAGGAATAAGCAGCCCTAATAATATAGCAAATATTGATTCACCACTAGTGTCATTTTTGTACCAATTTATTCCATAATAAATAGTAATTAAAACTGCAATTAGAATTAGAAAATTAATAATTAAATTTCGTAAAATACTTATCTCCTATAGCTAACTATTTTTTCAGAGTTCCAAACTACCTATATTTTCCGACTATTTTCCACAAGAAGCTTATGAATAAATTCAAATTCATCACTGATATATTCACTAAAGGTATAGGTAAAATCGAGTTCTTTTTTGATTTTATTTATGAAAGCATCCGCATCTTTGCTTCCGGTGTGGGATAGATATACTACCAATAGCTCTGAACTAAGCTGTTGAACTATATCCGTCTGCCTTGTGCGTTTATCTATTACATCGAATGCATTTTTATCATTTGTATTCACTAATATGACAACCAAAGGAATCTTATATCTGGATGCCCTGTAAAATTCATCACTTCCAATATCCAATATATTCTGTTTTATTAAATCCACATAAACCCCTCTAACTTATTGCATATCGACTAAATTAGACTAAGACTGAATATAAAATGAATTAATAAATTATTTTTATGTTATTTTTATAAAAATCTTAACGATTAGTATCTCCATAATCCAAATCAGACCGCCATTTCGGATGGTGAAAATGTAATCTATGGTCACATGATTTTGAGACCATGGATTTATCTAAAGTAATAGTTCCTATTTTTTGCCACTTCTTTTCTGTTTTTGTCATCTCGTTAGCTACAAATATATTAAAAATTAATTCCTCGCCGTCTTGAATTTTTAGCTCATCACGAAAATCTTTAGCGTTCACTTTTTTGCTCTCTTTTGCCTCTATTTTCATCCATTTTGGAGTGACGATATTTTTGCTCTCATTTTCTCCTAGCTCGGAAATCTCATAGAGTTGTCTTATGCTTTGATTTTCATCTGCCTTAGCAAATGTATGAGACACTTTTAAGGCGTACAGTAGATTTTTAACAACTTCAAAAGTAATACTCAGGGACGGCTCATTTGTAAGTTGCACATCTGTATAGTGCTTAGAATCTGTTCCGCCAAAATCATCAATAAGAAAAAAATTGGCACTATACTCACTATTTTTGCTGTTCGGATTTGTTGTGGGAAAAAGTTTGCCGGCAAATCCAAATGCCCTTGTATCGCCACTCTGCGTATTGCTTATGACAGAAGAAGCTCTTGCGATTATAAGAGCTTGGCTACTCTTTTTAAAATAACCGCTATATATATTTTGGGTATCTATATCCCAAATTCCTTTAAAACATATACCATTAGGATGCGCCAGTTTTTCAAAAGGTTCCAAAATATCTGAATGATTATCTAAAGTCCTATGGGCATCTTTTTGGAGAGTATCTTCCTCAAAGGAGGAGAGTTTAAAAAATGAGACTTCATTTTGAGGTAAATTTTCTAGCTCGTCCGATTCTACTTGATTCCACACTTCGTTGAAACTAATATTGTAATCCTGTTTTTCACTCTTTACTTCCATCTTTGTCGCACAACCGGATAACGAGAATAGCACTGCTATAAGTAATAGAAGCCTCATTACCAGAGTAGGAAAAAGTTCAGTAAAAATAAAGCACCGAGTTTGATGAGTGAGACCAAAGTTGTACCAATAATATTCCCAATCTGACAGGACGTGCAGTGTTTGTACTGTTTGCCTTCGTATTGTGCATAAAAAAAGTAGATAATAATTAACAAACTCATCAGTAGCATAGTGTAGTTTTCTGCTGATACCAATGTGCCTAACATCTCTTGGCTTATAAAAAATTTGGATGCGATACCGAGGAGTCCGCCTACAAACATGTATTTAAAAAGTTGCAGTATTCGGTCTCGTTTAAAAACCGTAGGGCAGTCGTTTTGCGTAATTGAATCCGTGCCAAATTCCAGTTTTGAATCAAAAAGTTTTTTCTCATCAGTGCCTAATCTTATTCTGAAGTTTGAACCAAAAAGATAATCTATTTTTCTCTGAATTGTTATAGATAAATCGCCGTCAGCTTCCAAAAACTTCTGAGTAGCATCTCTGTCTTCATACATGACTTTGATTTTTTCATATCGCACGGTTTCTGCACTTAGCCCCGGAAAATAGGCTGTAGTTTCAGTCGGTGTCACTATTCCTGCTCTTGTAAGAACTTTAGGATTTATCAGTTCCAAGAACTCGCCATCTTCATCTTTTATGAGTATAACAGCAAGAGGAGAACCTATCTGAAATCCAGCAAGAGCATTTAAATTGTTCTCTTCCATCGTGTCTTTTAAATCTTGAATCAGATGAAACAGCTCATCGTTAAAGTGTCGTACATTCGCACCAAACTCTAAACTTGCGGTTGTTGGGTATTTTGTAATCTCTTTTATCATGCTATTCTCCTAAAGAAAAAACATTAGAGAGCGTATTGATGTAGTTGAAATATCCGGTGATAGCTACAGCTTCTAAAATCTGAACATCACTGAAACCAAGCTCTTTGAGTGCATCTATCTCACCTTTTAAAATTTTGTAGTTATCTTTTTGAGAAGCTTTGATGCAAAATTTTAAAAGCTCTTTTTCGGCATCTGATGTTTTAATAGAGTCTATGCCTTGTAAAATCTCTTCTATCTGAGCATCGCTCAAACCAAGCATCTTTGCTATGCTTTTATGGACATCAACACACATTTTACACCCGTTTTCTTTTGAGATTAAGAGTGCGATAGCTTCTTTGATATGGTAAGAGAGAGTAGTCTCATCGAGTAGGTATTTTTGAACCATACCATCTGTCGCAAGATAGATTTTTTCATCTATAGCCAAGAGCTTAAATATCTCACCAAGTTTACCTGTCTTCTCTAAAATAGGTTTTGCTTTTGCTTGAATTGCAGGACTCATGTCCTCGAATTCCGGTAGTTTTATATGTGCCATTTTTATTCCTTTTAGTATGTATAAAAAATGTTAAGTTGAACTTTACGATAAAATCATAGGGTATATTTCTTATGAGAATATTAAATACAAAATGCGTAGCATGTTCAAATTTTATTTCAACCTGAACATGGTGTGTAGTACAGCATAGTTACATTTGCTTCATTTCAATAAAAAGAAAATGCGACTTTTTCAAAGCTTTAATAGATAGAGAATTTTCATCTGTAATTTCCATAGCATCCGAATCATTTACTAAAGTGCCGTTTACATCCGATGTGCCCTCTATCTGAACAAAGTATATCTGTCTCTGTTCTTGGAGTGAATACTCCACACTTGCACCTGCATCAAGCTCGCAAACATAGATGTTTACATCCTGATGTATTTTTATTTTAGCACTGCCGTCTTTGCCGGAGACAATGTTTAAGAGTCTGTTTTGACGCTCACTCTTTGTATATAACTCCTCTCCATACATTGGCTCTAACCCTTTTTCCGGAGGCAAAATCCAGATTTGTAAAAGTCTTAAATCCTCTTCTTTGCTATGGTTGTATTCGGAGTGTAAAACACCGCTTCCGGCACTCATGTACTGCACTTCGCCGCGCTTTAGAGTTCTTTCGTTGCCCATAGAATCTTTGTGTGTTATCTCGCCATCGACTACATAGGAAATTATCTCCATATCTCGATGCGGATGCATTCCAAAGCCACTCTCAGGATGGACAATGTCATCATTTAAAACTCTTAGCACTCCAAAGTGCATATTTTGCGGATTGTGATACTCGGCGAATGAAAAATGAAATCTGCTCTCAAGCCAACCCAGATTTGAGAGATGCATCGCATCTTTTGATATTTTTTTTAACATTTTGAACTCCTCCTAAAGCTAACAGCTTTAAAAAATATTTTCTCGTCATGGTTTGCGCATGTGTTACTTAGCTAAAATACCTTCTAGCTCAAGAGTGATTTTCACCTCGTCTGCTACGACTACACCGCCTGCTTCAAGCGCTTGATTCCAATTCAATCCAAAATCTTTTCTGTTTATTTTACCCGATAGAGATAATCCGGTTCTTGTACTTCCCCACGGGTCTTTTACTACGACACCACTTGTCTCAAGCTCCATTTTTACATCTTTTGTAACCCCGTGCATAGTGAGTTTTGTATAGGCTGTATTGCCCTCTACTTTTACAAGAGTCAAGCTCATAGACGGATATTTCTCAACATCAAAAAAATCGGCACTTCTGAGGTGTGCATCTCTTTTTTCAATTTGTGTATTTATTGAGTTTACATCCACATCTCCATGCAGTGCTACTAAAGATTTTGCTTTTTCATCATACTCAAATGTACCGCTGAACTTGTCAAATTGACCTTTTACATTCGATATCATCAAGTGCTGAACCTTAAAAGCAACATTGGAATGCGCCACATCCACATTGTAATTTCCTGCAAACAGAGCTCCTGCGCTAAGCAAAGAAGCTAATAGTATCGTTCTTATTTTCATCTTATATCCTTTGAATTACTAATTAGTAATATTTAATTAAAAAAAATCTACTGTGACTTGTGCAGTTTTCTTAATAGGTTAAATAACGTATCCATCTCATCATCGCTTAGAACCTCAAAATAGCTCTCAAGATTTTTAGCATGCTCCGGAAACAACTTTTCAATAACATCCTTGCCCTTTGGCGTAATAGAGAGTATTGAAGTTCTTTTGTCTTTTGAATGTGGAATAACGCTGATAAAACCGTCTCTTTTTAAGTTCCGTACAACAACAGTGATGTTCCCCGGTGTTCCCATCGTAAGTTTAGTGATGGCACCGATACTTAAATCACCTCTGTGATATAAAACCTCCAAAACCTGAAACTGATTCATAGTCAAATCAAATGATTGAATATAAAGCGACTCTCTAGCTCTTATTTTGTTATATGACCTAAAAAGCTGTATCCAAGTTGTCATGGCCCTGTCTGTGCTCAAACCATAACTTTTAAGTGTATTTATTTTCATCTCATTTATTCCTCAACAACATAATACTACTAGTTAGTAATAATGTCAATTGTTTTTTAGTCAATAGGATTAAAATACTCTTTTTCAGCGCCGCATCCTGGGCAAACCCAATTATCCGGTAAATCTTCAAAGGCAGTGCCCGCAGGTATTCCATGTTTTTCATCACCGACTTCAGGGTTATATACCCAACCACAAAAAGCACATTTGTATTTTTTCATTTTTTATCCTTTTATCTTAATTTAGTACTAAAGCATCTCTTCTTTATCTCTTCTTGTATTGAAAGAACTTAGCATGTGCTCTAAAAAATCAGGTACATGCTTAGATGTTTTTTCTGCATCCTTTGTCATTTTAACAGCAGATAAAATGTCTGAAGTAGAGAGTGATTGTTTCGCATTGTCTTTGAGTGCTTGTTCGGCTTTTTGTGCCTCCATCAAGTCTTCAATCAGTTTTTTCTTAAAATCACTCACCATCTTCTCAATATCCATTGGTTTGCTTGGATCGGCTTTTTGTTCTTCTAAAAGTTTTTGTCTGTACTTCTCAACAAGTGCATTAATCTTCTCTTCATTCAAATCTTTGAGAAATTCTGTTGCACCTTTTGTATTTAAATCTTTTTTAAACTGAGCTAACTCTGCGTCACTATCATTTATTTCGTCTCGTGTTTTATATGCAACTGTTGAAAATAACTTGTTCATTACTTTGAGATACTCACTGTCAACACTTCTGTCTTCTTTTGAGAATTCGGTGCTATTTGTAGAGTTTAAAAGAGAGGAAACTTGCATTTGTAACTCCTATGGCGATACTTTATGCTACATTTACTAGCAAAAAAAGTTCCATTTCTATAATATTGATTTACTCTGGAACAAGAAATGCTTAGTTTAAATATATTAAATATAATTAAACTAAGGTTGGAAGAATGAGTGCATTTGACAAAATCGTAGAACTGATTAAAAATATACCATGCAATGGACATGTTATTGGAAATATAAAAAATATTAAGAGTTTAATACAAGCGAAAGATGAGATAGAGAAGATGCTGAAATCAAATAGTAAATAGATTTTAATAGAGAATACTATCATAAATCCTCTCCTTTACGCAGATTTATTTCTAGTCGGTTTTTTTAAATTTTTTTAAATACAGTATAATTTGCTCATCACAACATAGGAGAGTGAATTGAAAAAATTAGTATTCATTTGTAGTCTGGCAGTAGCGATATTATTCACCGCATGCACGCAAGAGACACAAAACAAAATGGGTAGAAGCATCCAAAACTGGACTGGAACCAACGGCGTTTTAGACATTTACATGGGTGAAAAACTCGTTCAAAGATTTATAAAAATAGATAAACTCTCAACCGCAGATGCGACACAGGGCGAAGGTAGCAGAGATTACCGTTATGGTTACGGGTATTTGGATTTAAACTTCAACTACAAAGTGGATGAGGGCGAAAAAAAGCTTTATTTTGAGATTAGTGAATATTCAACTCCTTATATATTTTATGAAAATCCGGGTGCAGTTCAATAATGAGTGTTATCGAACTTCTCAAATATATGATTGCCTGCAAAAGCGAAACACCGGATGATGGGGGGCTTTTAGAGTTTATATCTGACTATCTGCCGGATTTTAGTGCTGTTCGTGTGGATGTGGAGGATGTCAAAAATCTTTTCATCTACAAAAAATTCGGCGGAGGCGAGCACCTTTGTTTTGCCGGACATGTGGATGTTGTTCCTGCCGGAGGCGGTTGGGATACAAATCCTTACGAAGCGGTAGAAAAAGAGGGATATATTTACGGTCGCGGCACACAGGACATGAAGAGCGGAGTGGCAGCTTTTGTTCAAGCGGTAAAAGAGGCACAAAATTTCAGCGGAACTTTGTCGCTTTTACTCACCTCAGACGAAGAGGGCGATGCTGTAAACGGAACCGTGAAAGTTTTGGAGTATCTCAAAGAGAACAATTTACTTCCGGATGCCGTGGTCGTGGCTGAACCTACATGCGAAGAGGAGTTTGGCGATGCCATAAAAGTGGGGCGAAGAGGCTCAATAAACGGCTATATCACCATTAAAGGTAAGCAGGGACATGCGGCATATCCGGAAAAAGCGATAAACCCGGTAAATCTGATTGCTCCTAGGCTTGCAAACATGGCCGGGGTAGCTTTAGATAACGGCGATGCGTTTTTTAGCCCTAGCAAATTTGTTATAACCGACATCAGAGCGGGGATGCAGGTTACAAATGTAACTCCAAACGAGTTGAACATGATGTTTAATGTTCGCAATACAACTCTAACTTCGCAAAAAGATGTTTCAGAGTTTGTTGCAAAAAATCTTGACGGGCTTGATTACGAGCTCAAACTCTCTCAAGGCTCCTACCCGTTTCGCACAAATACAGACACTAAACTTGTCCGCAATATCGACATGGCAATAGAAAAAGTAACAGGATTAAAACCCCGCCACTCCACCGCAGGGGGAACAAGCGATGCGAGATATATAGCTCCTTTGGGCATATCCGTTATAGAATTTGGCGTAAAAAACGATACAATTCACTCCGTAAATGAGAGAACAACAGTCAAAGAAGTTGAAGATTTACATGAAGTTTTCAAAACTTTGATTGACATGTATAAATAAACATTGTGCTTCGCAAAAGCGGTTCCCTTGTTTTGGAGATAGGAAAGAGATGAAATTTTTAATATTGGTAGCAGTGTTTATTTCAACTCTTTTTAGTGCAGAGAATGATTGGATAAATGATTACGAAAAAGCACTCTTTCAGGCAACTCAAGAGAAGAAACAGATCTACATTCTTATAACATCAGATAGTTGCGGATGGTGTAGAAAGTTTGAAAACTCAACGCTCCAAAATGAGGCAGTTCTTGAACGATTGAAGCAAAGTTTCGTTCTTGTGCATGTGGATAGAGACAGAGATACTATGCCTGCAATGTTCAAAAAAGAGAGAGTTCCAAGACACTATTTTGTGACTCATAAAGGCGAGATTATCCACACATTTATGGGTTACTGGAGTAGTGAGGATTTTAACTCTCTTTTGGATGATGTAGATAAAAAAATAATTAAAGGAAATACAATATGAAATTCGTACAAACAAACAGAGCGCCATCGGCAATAGGACCATACTCCCAGGCAGTCGTGGCAAACGGAATGGTTTTTACTTCAGGGCAAATCGCACTTACACCGGAAGGAGTTATGCTTGAAAATGATGTGGTTGTTCAGACAAAACAGGTTTTAAAAAATTTGAGTGCCGTTTTAGAAGAGGCAGGAAGTTCTTTAAACGATGTCCTGAAAACAACTATATTTTTAGCAGATATGGATGACTTTGCAGCGGTAAACGAGATATATGCAGAGGCTTTCGGCTCTCACAAACCGGTTCGCTCAACGGTGGCTGTAAAGACTCTGCCAAAAAATGCTTTGGTTGAAATAGATGCGGTGGCTTTGGTTAAATAGTTTAAATAAATTTCATTTTTTATGAAACTTTTGAGGCTGGACATGAACAAAAATATCTACTATTTAGGATTTGTCAGCCTCTTTACCGATTTAGCTTCGGCCATGATAACTCCTATTCTGCCGATTTACATCGTTTATATTCTGCATGACGGAATAGACAAACTCGGCGTTGTTGTTGCCATGGCTACCTTTGTCTCTTACTTTTTTAGAATACTCTTCGGATATCTGAGCGATAAGTATCAAATTACAAAGCCATTCTTGCTTATGGGTTACCTCCTCTCCGCCATCACAAAACCGCTTTTTGCCTTCTCCTCCTCCTTTGCAACTATCGCCATTTTACAATCCACCGAAAGACTCGGAAAGGCAATAAGAAGCGCTCCAAAAGATACGCTAATTTCCTACTATGCTAAAAAAAACGAGAGCGGAAAAACTTTTGGATTTCACAAAACAATGGACATCGGAGGGGAACTCTTCGGTGCAACCATGATTTTTCTTATTTTTTATTTGTATGGAGATAGCGTAGAGGTGTTTAAAAATATATTTTTATTCACTTTTATCCCGAGTTTGCTCGGTGTTTTAATAGTTTGGTTTTTTGTAGAAGATGCAGAGCCGAAAAAAGGAGCCGTTAAATATGAGTTTCAAAAAGCAGATTACAAACTTTTTCCTCTTCTGTTTGGCTACTTCTTCTTTACTTTCTTTATACTCAGTGACGCTTTCTTCATAATTATCGCAAAAGAGAACGGTTATCTCACAGCTTTCATTCCGCTCTTTGTCGTGGTTTTAACACTTACCCAAACGCTTTGCAGCTACTGTTTTGGTGTGATGAATGATAAAAAGAGCAGTGCATTTGTGCTGAAACTCTCTTATCTCTTTGGTATTTTTTCTATCGTGGCACTTATGTTTAACCTTCTATGGCCGGGTTTTATATTTTTGGGAGTATTCACGGTCGCCTCTCTCAACGCGACAAGAAGCTACATCTCAGCCAATGCCATAAATAAAGCCTCCATTTACGGCATATTTTATGCAGGCATAGCACTTTTTAGCTCACTCGGCGCGCTGAGCATCGGCTATATCTGGCAATATTTCGGACAGAGTAGTGCTTTGTATTTTTCACTTTTTGGGATGATGTGTGTTTTTATAATTTCACTGCTTAAAGTTGATAAAAAAGAGGTCAGATGAAAATCTCATTTCAATCTCATTTTTTTACCTTAAGATGCTATTAATAAAATCAAACAAAGGCTCCCACATGAAGATAGCTGGAATTTTAATCAATCTTGGAGTTTGCTCCTACTATTTTGATACTAAGAGTAATTCTTTCAAGCAAAAAAGTAATGCATCAATATTAAATCATCATAAAATACGAGATGTGCTTAATATTTCAGACTACTTAAAAGAGAATAGAATTTCACACGCGATTGACGATGATATGTCAATTGTATTAAATGACAAAGAAGTCTTACAAATATTATATTAACAGGGTATATAAAAAGATTAATAATAAGTCTCTACGAATATCAAATTTAGGCAGATAAGACCACTAACTCACCCTATTTTATGGGGTTAAATGAAAAATACACGTAAATTTCAACTCTTCGCCCGATACATAATAGAAATATATATCAGAACACTTGAAATACCCATTTTAAAGTATAGATTTCCTTGATTCAGCGCTTGTGGAAATCTTTTTGCAAAATATTCTCTCCATATTTCACCGATAAAATTAAGATATAATTATTGGAATGTGAACGAGGAGTTTTTATGAGTAAATATTTTTTAATTGTTTTGATAATTGTAACGCTAGGTGGCTGTTTTAAAAAAGAGGACAAAGATGTTAAATTTTACGGAATATTGATGTAAGAACGGTTTTTTTGGCCTTTGAAGTGGGCGGTAAAATTGATGTTATGAACACTGTGCGTTATATGTATGCAAAAAGCAGTAATGCACTTCCTGCAAAACGGTTATAAAAAAGAGGAACAATTGCACTCCTTAAAATAAAGTAAAACATAATTTTAAGCAAAAGTTAATCGTTGAAAATATACAATCATTTTAATTGACTGATAGTCGGTCATTTTGAATTAGGTAGGTTGAATGGCAATAATTGTTGACAAAGTGCAGAAGAGAAAAGATATAGCCCTCTCATGTAAAGGGCTGTTTATTAGAAATGGAATCAAAAATTTGACTATTTCTGAAGTTGCAAAAGTTGCAGGAGTGGGAAAGGGTACGATATATGAGTACTTCAAAAACAAAGAAGAGATAGTTTTTGAGATAGTCAATATTTTGCTTCAAGAGCATAATATAGAGAAAAAATTAAGAATAGACTCTAAAAGCAGCTCAAAAGAGAAGATTATAGAGTTTTTCGGTGTCTTTTATAGAGAAGAAGATGTTGAGTTGAGAGAACTTTATAAAGAGTTTATCTCTATCTCACTTGCAAATCCGCTTCAAGAGATGATAGAGTTTCAAAGTACATGTTCTGCTACATATTTTAAGTGGTTTGAAGAGATAATTCAAACCGGAATTGACAAAGGGGAGCTACTTGAATGTTCCAAAAACTTGGCTAGAGGCTTATTTGTAATGGGTGAAGGTCTCTTTGTCTCGAGCTCTGTTACAACTACGATTGATGATTTAAAAAAAGAGTTAGATACTTTTTATGATACTTTATTTGAACTTATGGAGGTAAAAAAATGAGAAGATTACTGTTTCTGTTAGCGCCTGCTTTACTCTTTGGAGATGATTTAAAATCACTCATAGAATTTGCAAAAAAAAATAACGACCTTTTGGTCTCGAGTAAGCTCACTCAAGATGCGAAGGCACGAGATGTTGAGTCAAAGAAGAGTGCCTATTTTCCTACTATTGATGTTGGAGCATTTTATAAGAATACAGATGAGAGAAATCTCATGCAAGCCGGTGATGTTTACAGCGGATATGCAAAAGCAGGTTTGGATATTTACGATGGCGGCAGAAAATCATCTCTTTTAGAGCAGGCAAAAGATGAGAGTAAAGCCAGCCAACATGACACAAACGAGATGAAAAAAGCTCTCAGTTTAGATATAACAAAAGATTTTTACACAATAAAAAGTTTAAATGCCTCTTTGGTCGCAAAACAGGATGCAAGCAAATCTCTACAAGAGCAACTCTCTAGAATTAAAAAATATTTTGAAGCCAAACTCGCAACAAAAGATGACATAGATAGACTTCAGGCAGCGTATGACACAAACATGTACGATATTGAAGCGCTGAGATTTCAGATACTCTCAACTCATAAACTCTTAGAGTTAAAAGTTGGAAAAAGTATTGATTCTCTGGAAACTTCAAATTTTAAAGAGACACTCCTGCAAAATATGGAAAATAGTGATGCAATTGCCTCTATGATGGCAAAAGAGAGCTCACTTCTTAATGGTGCAGAGTCTATAAACAGTGCCTATTATCCTCAAATAAGAGTAGAAGAGAGTTATAATATTTATGGCTACGATAGAGCAGATGCAGCCCACTTGGCAGGGGTTGATAATCAGAATGTTCTTATGGTAAGTGCAAATATGAGAATTTTTGATTATGGAACTCTAAGCGATGCAAAACAGGCAGTTTTAATAAACTCCTATGCACTCAAATCGCAAGTGGCATATAAAACGAAAGAGCAAAAAATGCAGTACGATTTGGCTCTTTTTAGAATAGAAACAAGCGAAATAAAAATAAAAAGTGCAAAAAGTGCTTTAGTTGCGGCGACAAGTGCATTTGGGACAATAAATGAGAAATACAGTGTCGGCATTGTCGATTATGTAGTTTATTTGAATGCTTTAAGTGCAAACACAAGTGCGAAAGCCTTGTACGAAACATCGTTAAACGAGCTTGAAGTTGCGTATGCATCCTATTATTACTACAGTGGAAAAAATTTAGAGGAGTTTATAAAATGATAAAAATAGTACTTGGTTTAATAAGTTTGGTTTTAGTGATGAGTGCGGATGATGTCTATGCAAGTTTTTATTGTGCTGCGCAAAAGAGTGCGAACCTTGCATTTGATGCGAGCGGAGTTGTAAAGAGTGTTTTTGTGGATGCTTCGAGTGTTGTAAAAAAGGGGGATAAACTTGTAGAGCTTTACAGCGATGATCTTAAAGCCTCTTTAGAGATTGCGAAAGCCTCCGTTGCGAGTGCAGAGGTAACTCTAAAATTTGCACAAAAAGATTACGACAGACAGGTAATCATTAAACATCTTATAGATGAATCTCAGTTTGATAAATATGCCATGAACTATGAGAGCGCAAAAGCAGCGCTTTTAGTGGCAAAAGCAAACCTTGCATACAGACAAACGCTCTATGATAAAACAACTATTTATGCTCCATTTGATGGGGTTATTTTTGAAAAAGCTGTTGAGGTTGGAGATGTTGTAAACGGAATGGTTCTGAGAACAATTTTTAAAATTCAGAGCCAGAGTGAGAGAAAACTTGTTTTAGAGTTTGACCAGAAGTATTGGAAAAGTGTTGCGGTTGGGCAAACATTCAAATATACAATTGATGGAGATAAACAGAGTTATGAGGGAAAAATAACAAACATATACCCACATGCGAACGATACAAACAGAAAACTGCTCGCTGAGGTAAAAGCAAAAGATTTTATAGTGGGACTTGTGGGGAACGGCTATATAAACACAGCTGCAAAAGAGTAAAAGCATGTATAAATTAGCAATAAAAAGACCGATTACGACGCTGATGTATGTGTTGACGATGGTCATATTTGGATACATGAGTTTCAAATCTATGCCCTCGGCTCTCTTTCCAAATATAGATTTTCCGATAGTTACAATAAAAACAACCTATCCGGGTGCTGAAGCAGGCACAATGGAGTCTCAGGTAACAGATAAAATCGAAGAGGCAATTTCAAGAATCGGCGGAGTCGATAGCATCACTTCAACAAGTGCCGACAATGTAAGTATTGTTATCGTGAAATTCTTTTTAGAGAGAAAGATGGACGAGTGTGCCAACGATGTAAGAGACAAAGTCTCGGCGGTAGTACTTCCAAAAAATGCAGATGCCCCTCTTGTCAGTAAGCTCGACATCGGCGGAGCTTCTGTTATTAATATCTTTTTAACGGCAAAAAATGATAGCATCAAAAATCTTATGCTCTTTGCAGATGAGAAGGTAAAACCAAAGATTCAAAAAATCAACGGCGTAGGCGCGATTAACATCATCGGCTATAAAGATAGAGAGATAAAAATATTTCCGCGTGCCGAGGCTCTCAATAAATACGGCATCACAATTGCAGAATTAAACTCTATTGTAGCAAGAGAAAATGTCAAAATAGGTGGTGGCAAACTTATCACCTCCACAGAGGAGTTTACTCTTAAAACAAAAGCGGATGCTCTGAGTGTGAGCGAACTTGAAGAGATTGAGATAAAAAGTAATGTAAAATTAAAAGATATAGCAACCGTAAAAGATGGGCTGAGTGACTCAAAAAGTTATGCTTCATTTAACGGTGTTGAAGGGGTTATGCTGGAGGTTCAAAAAATCTCCGGTACGAATACGCTCGATATTGTGGACATGGTAAAAAAAGTTGTTCCGGAGCTTAAAGGAATGGCGGGAGAGAAGTATGATGTTCAAATACTAAGCGACACCTCTCCGTTTATTTTAGAATCACTCAAAAGTGTTGAGTTTGACCTCATTTATGGAGCGATTCTGGCGGCTCTCATCGTCTTTGTTTTTTTGCGAAACTTTACAATCACGATGGTTTCAGCGCTCTCCATTCCGGCTTCTATCATGGGTACATTTGCCCTTATGGATTACATGGGCTTTGAGCTAAATAAGATGACGCTCATCGGTCTTACTCTGGCTATCGGAATCATCATCGATGATGCCATCGTTGTTATCGAGAACATCTACAAAAAGATGGAAGCGGGAATGACTAAATACGATGCAGCGTATGAGGGAACAAAAGAGATGGCTTTTACTATTTTGGCAATCTCTGCGATGCTTTTGGCTGTTTTTATTCCTGTTTCGTTTATGAGCGGAATCGTTGGAAAGTTCTTTGAGAGTTTTGCCATGACGGTTGGTTTTGCCATCATCATCTCCTACTCTATTGCTCTGAGTTTTATCCCGAGTTTGAGTGCAAGAACACTTCACAAGGGTGAGAGCAAATTTTATAATATAACAGAGCCGATATTCAAAGCGATTGAGAGAATTTATGAGAGAACTTTAAAAGCTGTTTTGCGATTTAAAGTGATTACTCTGGTTTTAGTATTTATTGTCTTTTTTGCCTCACTGAGCCTTTTTCCAAAAATCGGTATGGATTTTATACCAAAAGAGGATAAAGGAGAGTTTGAAATAGCGCTCAAAGCAAATGCAGGTATATCGCTCGAAGAGATGATAAAGAAATCTAAACTTGTAGAGGAGATGGTAAAGAAAAATCCTACTGTTGAATATACAACTCTGAGCGTGGGTAACAGCTCTTCACAAGAGAAGCATAAAGCGACTATCTATGTAAAACTTGTAGAGAAGACAAAAAGAGCTCTCAATCAGGAACATATAATTCAAGAGTTAAGAGGGGACCTGACACCTTTCAAAAAGGATATGTTTATAACCGCCGCGGCAATTCCAAATATTAAGGGTGCCGGAGTTTCAGTGCCCTACCAGATAGTTCTAAAATCAGATTCGTTTGAAGATTTGATGACTGCAAAGAAAAACCTGACGGAGTATTTGGCGAAGAAAAAAGGGTTTGTGGATATTGACACAAATCTTGATGATCCAAAACCTCAGATTGATATAAAAATATTGAGAGACAACGCCTCTAGGTTAGGCATCTCAGCATCACAAATTGCTGAGGCAATATCTGTTGCATTCTCAAGCGACATGGAAATATCCTACTTTGAAGAGAACGGAAAACAGTACGACATCACTCTAAGATTTAGTGATGAAAATAGAATGCGTCTGGAGGATATTAAAAAACTTCAGCTAAGAACAAACAAAGGGGACTTAGTCTATTTGGATGGGCTAGTTGAGTTTAGCGAAAGCACGACACTCGGGGCTATAAATCACTTTGACAGACAGAGACAGGTTATAGTTTACTCCGACCTTTTCGGACTCGATTTGGGTGGAGCGGTTGCATATACAAAAGCAGAAATTGACAATCTCATGCCAAAAGGTGTTAGCTACAGATTTACGGGTTTTGCCGAAGAGATGGTAAAAACAGGCAAAGCATTTGGCACGGCGCTTGGGCTTTCCGTAATTTTGATGTTTATAATTTTGGCGATTTTATATGAGTCTTTGATTCAGCCGATTATCATCATGGTTGCTCTTCCTCTGAGCATCATCGGGGTTATGCTTGCTCTGTATCTCAGCGGACTTCAGTTTAGCTTATTTGTAATGATTGGATTTATGCTTCTCATGGGAATGGTCGGCAAAAATGCAGTACTTCTTGTGGACTTTGCAAACAATGCCGTCGCATCTGGCAAAACGGCTGATGAAGCACTTATTGAAGCTGGAGAGAAGAGACTTCGTCCAATTTTAATGACAACAATCGCCATGGTTTTTGCAATGTTGCCATTAGCTTTAGGCACAGGTTTGGGAAGTGAAACAAAAGCACCGATGGCAATTTCAATCATCGGCGGGCTTATAAGCTCTATGCTTCTTACTCTTTTGGTAGTTCCGGTAATTTATAGATTGATTAGTCCGCTTGATAGATGGTTGAGAAAGTTTTATGAGGTTGAGAAAATTCAATAAACAGAGCAAAATATAGGCTCTATTTTTTTTGTTCCACCTCGGGAGAGGTGGAACGAGAAAACTATTTTAATAAAGGAAAAAATTTGAAATTTAATCAGAGTGAATATGAAAATGAAGTCTTTGAAAATATTAAAGCGACATCTTTGCGTTCAATAGAATTTGACAATTGTGTTTTTAAAAACTGCATCTTTAACGAAGCGATTATAGAGTTTTGTAAATTTATAGATTGTGTTTTTGAGGAGTGTGACTTGTCATTGATAAAAATTAAAAGCAGTACATTTATTGATATTTCTATAAAAGATTCTAAAGCCATCGGCATTAACTGGGCTTTATCGCAACTCCCTTTTTCTGCAAATTTCTATAGTTCTAATATAAGTATGTCTTCTTTCTACCAACTTGATTTAAGAAACAGTGAAATATTCTCTTGCAAATCACATGAAGTTGATTATGCTCATACAAACTTAGAAAAAGCAAATTTCAAAGATACCGACCTTCTAAACGCTACATTTAATAACACAAATTTAAAAAATACAGACCTCTCTCTTGCCATAAACTATTTGATAGACCCAAAATACAATACTATGAGAGCAACAAAAGTTTCACTTCCTGAGGCAACTTCATTTTTAAAGTTTTTAGATTTGAAAATTGTTGAATAAAAACATTCATAATTTAAAAGTAGAACAAGAAGAAACACTTCCAACAGAGATGCAAAATATTGAGTATATTTTCTCGTTCCACATGCCAAGAAAGAGGATAAAATGACTAACATAAACAATACAACAAAATTCACACTTCTACTAATGTCTATGATGACTATGATGTCTAATGTTGCGATTGTGACGACTTTGCCACACCTTAGTTCGGTTTTTAAAGATGTAGAAAATATCGAGTTTTTATCAAGGTTAATGATAACGCTCCCCTCTTTGGCGATAGCTTTTCTTGCACCGTTTTTGGGGCATGTTGTCAGTCGGTTTGGTAAAAAGAGTTCGGCGGTGGTGGCTTTGGTTTTTTTCTCTCTTTTTGGAAGTGCAGGGCTCTATTTAGAAACCATCTATGAACTTTTGGCTTCAAGATTCTTCTTCGGCATAGCAATCGCAGTTTTGATGATAGTCTCAACCTCTTTAATCGGAGACTATTTCAAAGATGAAGCAAGACACAAATTTATGGGACTTCAGAGTGCTTTTATGGCTGTTGGCGGAGTTTTTTTTCTTGTGGGCGGCGGTTTTTTATCGGATATAAGTTGGAGATACCCTTTTGGAATCTATCTTGTTGGATTTTTAATCATCCTCTTTGTATCAAAATTTTTGGTTCATAAAGAGAGTAATTTAGAGCAAGAGACAGAAGTAATCCATAATCTTCTGCCGATTTATTTTTTAGCCTTTTTACTCATGATGATTTTTTATATCCTGCCGACGCAGATGCCGTTTTTAATTATAAATGTTTTTCATGCAAGCGGTACACTCGCAGGTGAAATCATATCAACGGCATTTATATTCAATGCTCTGGGTGCCATGAGTTTTGTATTTTTAAAAAAGCGATTTGATTTTAAAACTATCTACATGATAGGCATGAGCATTGTTGCTGTTGGATTTATTTTGATAGGTCTGGTAGAAAATGTCTATCTCTTCTTTGTAACATCACCGATTATGGGTTTTGGCGGCGGAGTGCTTATGACAAATATAACTGCATGGATGTTAAGTCATGCGCACCATACAAAAAGAGTAAAATCATCAAGCTACTTAACAAGTGCACTTTTTCTTGGACAGTTCAGTTCACCCATCATTTTTCACCCCTTTGTAAGCTACTTTGGAGTTGAGAATTTTTTTGAAGTTGTCGGAGGGTTACTACTACTCATTTTGTTATTTATATATAAATTTAAAAAATGATTAGGTTGATAAAATTCAGTATCATTGTAAAATACTGTTTTAAAAGATAAAATAGAAATAAAATAAGTAGTAGGGGAATCCATTTTGTTAGATAAAAAACAGTTAAAAAAAGAGCAGATTATTCAGTCTGCTTTAGAGCTTTTTGCCGCAAAGGGATTTTACAATACTACTATCCCAGACATAGCTCTAGCGGTTAAAATGAGTGTTGGGAGTATGTACAATTATTTTACCTCCAAAGATGTTCTTGCAAAAGAAATCATAAAATATATCTCTGTATATCTTGGTCAAAAGCTGAGAGAAATAAACGAACAAGATATTACAACACAAGAAAAAACAAGAAAAATAGTTGAAATTTATTTTAAAGTAGCTTCTTTAAAGCCTGAAATGATAGATTATTTTTTGCGTATTTATCTCTCAAATCGTGAAGTATTCAAAAATGGCTGCGAAGGAATGATTTGTGTCAATGAGTTTGTTACGGAAATAATGATTTACTTCGAAGAGGGCGTAAAGTGTGGGGATTTAAGAGAACAAGATTTTTTTAGTGCTTTTGGTCTTTTTATGGGTTATCTCGGGGGTATGGTCTTTTTAAAAGGTGAAAATATTTTACCAAAAGATTTAGATAATTATGTAGATGATATAGCATCTAATATTTATAAAGCACTAAGCGCAGAATAGTTGTGAAAAATAAAATGAGAGTATTGTGGCTTAGCGCAATCGCTTGCAACGGCAATACGCACTCATTTTTAAACTACCCGTATATGGAACAGTTTTTAGATGATTTTGAGTTTATTTATCATCCGGTGATAGATTCTGATTATACGCTTGAAGATATAGTTTCAAAAGAGATACCTTGTGATATTTTATTAATCGAGGGTGCAATCTCAAGAGAATTTCAAAGAGCAGATGTATCAGTTGTAGATATAATCGAGAAATATTCCAAATTAGTGCAAAAAGTAGTTACAGTCGGAACATGTGCCACATTTGGTGGAATTTTTAGAGAGAGCGGTTATGAAAACACTTCAGGCTTGCATTTTAACCAAGATAAACCATCGGAAAAATTTCAGGATTTGCTTGATAAAACTATTTCAGTATCTGGCTGTCCTGTTCATCCGGAAGTTTTAGTCAATACTCTTTATGCCGTTAAAAAAAATGCTACATTAAAATTGGATAATTTTCTAAGACCAAAAGAGTTTTATGCATATACCATTCATAACGGTTGTACCAGAAACGAATATTTTGAATACAAAGTGGATAACCATCAGTTTGGTGGACTTGAGGGTTGTATGTTTTATGACCATGGCTGTCAGGCACCCTTTACTCACGGAAGCTGTAATAAAATACTTTGGAATGAAGTAAACTCAAAAACAAGAGCAGGGCTTCCTTGTATGGGATGTACAGAACCGACATTTCCAAAACAAAATCTTTTCACTACGAAAAAAAATATGGCAATACCTGAAAACCTTCCGGTTGGAGTAGGCAAAAGAGTCTATCTTACTCTTGCCGGTATTTCAAAAGCATTTAAAATTAATAGATTGGAAAAGAAGTTATTTGATGATTAAACTTATAGAAAAGATAGAAGGCGAAGCGAAGTTAAATTTTAATTTTAAAGAGAATAAAATTGATTTTGTAGATATAGAGTTTATGTCAACAAGAAATATAGAAAATATTTTGAGAGGTAAATCACCTCTGGATGCACTTGTTATAAATCCGAGAGTTTGCGGTATTTGCGGACATGCACATCTTATCGCAACAGTTCAGGCGCTTGAGGATTGTTATGATGATCTAAAAATCTCAAATAAAGCAAAAACTATGAGAGAATTAACGCTTAACTTTGAGCTTATTCAAAATCATTTCAAATGGTTTTATCTTACCATGTTGCCTCTCTTTGGACATAAGCAACAACTCCTCAAAGCAACCTATCCATCACAACTTATGGCAAAAGCAATAGCTCTTTTTGGCGGGCAGTATCCACATACCTCCTATGCAATTGTTGGCGGAGTTGTTTGTGAAATCACGGAGATGGATAAGATAAAGTTGCAGCATTTCATAAATGAGACCGTGAAATTTGTTGAAGATAACCTAATCAAGACGGAGAGTGAAAACTTTTTAGTCTGTAAAAATATAGATAATCTATTCAAAATGGAGGGTGATTTACCCAGTCTGCTTCGACAGATAAAAGAAGAGAAATTACTCGAACATGGAAAAAGTTACGATAGATTTATTGCTTTTGGTGCAAACAGTTACTTCAAAAAAGGCAAATCACTCAAAACGAGAGTGAGCCATGCAGTCTCATTGAACTATGTGAAAGAATCAGAGATACCCTCTTCGTTTGCTAAAAATGTAAGCTATAAAGAAAAATATTATGAAGTAGGACCTTTGTCTCGTGCGATGATAAATAAAACGCCTCTTATAATAGATGCCCATAGAAAATATGGAGATAGTATTTTATGTAGAATTTTGGCAAGGGTTTGTGAAATATCGCAACTTTTAGAACACTCAAAACAATTAATAGAAGCCTTAAATTTAAGTGAACCCTCATTCATAGAGCCACCTGTCGATATTTCACAACTCAGTGCGAGTGGATATTCTGCTGTGGAAGCTGCAAGAGGAACACTTATACACAAAGTAGAAATTGAAAATGGAGTTATAAAAAACTATGAGATTATAACGCCAACGCAATGGAATTTAAGCGGTGGAACAAAAGATAAACAAGGCGTATCGCAAAAAGCCATGATAGGATTGAGTGATATTAAAACAGCAGAACTTGTTTTTAAAAGTTTTGATGTCTGCTCCGTTTGCACTACACACTAAATCTCTTATATAATTTTTATTAATACAGAACAATTTTCTTTTTTTCATTTTTAAGTTAGCATGAAGCCTAATTGCATTAGAATCTAAAATATGAATGGTTATTCATTTTATTTAAGAGGAGTGTATTATGATTGAAAAAAGAGAAGCTTTAGCAAAGATGTTTAGTGCTAAAGGGTCAAAAATAAATACGAATCGCGGCGCTGAGTATTATGACTCTTTAATGCAGACTATGACTAAAAGGCTCGCAGAATTAGAACGAACTCCGGCTGCTTCAAAAGCATCTATTGAGAGCGTTTTAGAAGCTGAGGGTTTGACTAGAAGAGATTTTATGAAGTGGGCGAGCGCGGCATGTGCAGCTCTCATGCTTCCATCAAATTTTACTCCTCTTATTGCTCAAGCAGCAGTGCTTATGAACAGAATCCCCGTAATCTGGATAGAGCTCCAAGATTGTGCAGGTAATTCCGAAGCAATTTTACGAAGTGATGCTCCAACGATTGATGAGCTTATCCTTGAAACAATCTCATTAGAATTTAATGAAACACTTATGGCAGCGGCAGGTCATGCGGCTGAGGCACATTTAGAAGAGGCGATGCATACATTTAAGGGTAAATACCTTTGTGTAGTTGAGGGAGCAATTCCTTTAGCTATGAACGGTCTTTATGGAACGATGGGCGCAAAGGCTGAAACTTACAAAGACCACTTGATTCGAGTAGCAAAAGATAGTGCTGCGGTTGTTGCCGTGGGAACTTGTGCAACATTCGGCGGCGTTCCGGCAGCTTCGCCGAATCCTACAGGGGCCGTGGGCGTGCAGGATGTTGTAAAAGGGAAAGCTATTATAAATATTCCTGCTTGTCCTGCGAATCCTGCAAATATTACAGGAACTATTCTTCATTTTGTTCTTACAGGACAAATCCCAGAGTTAGACCATTTAAATAGACCAAAGTTTGCTTTTGGATACCGCATACATGACAACTGTGAGCGACGCGCGCATTTTGATGCAGGTGAATTTGTAGAAGAGTGGGGCGATAAAGGTGCGCAAAACAATTTCTGTCTCTATAAAATGGGATGTAAAGGTCCTATGACATTTAACAACTGTTCTATCGTGAGATATAACAGCGGTACTTCTTGGCCTATCGGTGCCGGACATGGCTGTATAGGCTGTTCTGAACCTCAGTTTTGGGATAAATATGCACAAGAGCGACCGATGTCAGATACGCATTTTAAAGCACCTAGCGGTGGCGTTGAAAAGACTGTTGATCAGTTTGGTTTAGGATTAATCACTGCCGCTAGTATTGGTATAGGTATTCACGCGGCTGCGAGTTTTGTAGCAGCAAAAAAAGAGGGAGATGAATAATGGCAAGTAAACATATAATAGTAGATCCAATAACAAGGATTGAAGGGCATTTAAGAATAGAAGCTGTGATTGATGAAAATAATGTGATCAAAGATGCATTTGCAAGTTCTACAATGTTTAGAGGGATAGAAACTATTTTAAAAGGTCGTGACCCGCGAGACGCCGGGCTTCTTGCCATGAGAATATGCGGTGTTTGTACGGGCACGCACTACCAAAGAAGTATAGAAGCGGTTGAGGATGCCTTCAAAGTGACCATTCCTAAAAATGCAAGAATTGTAAGAAACTTGATTCAGGGTGCTCTTTATGTGCATGACCATGTTGTGCATTTTTATCATCTACATGCACTCGATTGGGTTGATATTACATCTGCACTCAAAGCGGATCCAAAATTGGCGGCTGCTGAAGCTCTTAAATGGACAAACACTCCTCATGGAGCCGGAGAGGGTGAGCTTAGAGCTATTCAAGAGAGAGTCGGTAAATTTGTAGCACAAGGGCGACTTGGAATTTTTTCAAATGCGTATTGGGGAAATAAAAACTATAAACTCTCGGCAGAACAAAATTTAATAGCAGTTGCGCACTATTTACAAGCGCTTGACATGCAAAGAGATATGTCTAAAATGATGGCTATTTTTGGCGGTAAAATGCCACACCCTCAATCACTCGTTGTTGGCGGTGTTACATGTGTGCAAGATATTCAAAATCCTGCAAGAATTGCTGAGTTTAAATCTTTACTCAACAAAGCAAGAGCATTTGTAAAAAATGCGTATCTCGTGGATGTTCTTATGGCGGGCACTGTTTATGCAGATGAAGCCCTTGATGGGACAGGTGCCGGTCTGAAAAACTTTATGAGTTACGGTGATTTTAAACTCGATGACACAGGTTTTTATAAATCTGTAAATCTTTTCCCATCGGGTGTAGTTTTAAACGGAGATTTAACAAAACTTTATCCACTGGATCAAGCAAAAATAACAGAAGATATCTCTCATGCATGGTATGAGGGCGCAAATGATAAGGGTCTTCACCCGTATGATGGTGTTACAAATCCTAAATACACAGGTTTGGAGAAAAAAGAAGATGGCTATTCGTACCTAAAAACAAATGAAAAATACTCTTGGATTAAATCTCCGCTCTATGATGACACAAGAATGGAGGTAGGACCGCTTGCAAGAATCGCTGTCGGACTAGCTGCCGGCGACGCAAGAACGACGAAGTATGCAGTTGAATTCTTAACAAAACTTGGAAAGGCTTTAGGGCTTGACAAACCTGCTCCGGCATCTGTGATTTTTTCAACTGTAGGAAGAACGGCGGCCAGAGCTATTGAGACGGAACTTATGGCGGATGTTATGATGGATTGGGTGGATGAGTTAGCGGCAAATGTTGCGTCCGGCGATTTAAAAACATGGACAAAATTTGACTTTGATGCAGTTTCTAAAGATGCGAGAGGTTACGGCATGGCAGAAGCTCCTCGCGGCGGTTTAGGTCACTGGGTTGTTATAAAAAATGGAAAAATAGAAAATTATCAAGCAGTTGTTCCCTCTACATGGAATGCAGCGCCACGAGATTATAAAGGAAGATTGGGTGCCTATGAAGCGGCACTTATCGGTACAAAAGTAGCCGACCCTGAGCAGCCGTTAGAAATACTCCGAACAGTACATAGTTTTGATCCATGTATCGCGTGCGCTGTTCATATAGTTGACACAAAAGGAAAAGAGCTTAGTAGTTTTAAAATAAATGTTAACTGTGCCATCTAAAGGTGAAAACCGTAATAGTTATGTTCAAAATGAATATCTATGGAGGAAAAAATGAGTTATAAAAAAATAAAAAGAATGACGGCAGTGATGAGAATTAACCACTGGGTGGTTGCACTCTCTATGATAGTGGCAGTTGTAACCGGTCTATATATTGGTCATCCTTATTATCAGTCGTTCATCGCAGATCCTGCCGTTGATAAATATGTTATGGCATGGAACAGATTGGCACACTTTTTGGTAGCGATTATATTTGATGTGAGCAGTGTTGTTGTAGCGTACTTATACTTTTTTTCAAGATTTGAAAAACCTTATAAAAAGTTACTTCCAACAGGAAAAAATGTAGCCGAGTTTTTTGCAGTTTTTGTCAATCTTCTAACACTCAACCGTGTAAAAGAGTTTGACTCATCCCATGCCGATAGTTTTAATGCTGTGTTTTTCTTTGTATTCCACATGCTCTTAGTTTGGATGCTTTTTACAGGGCTTCAACTTTATGTTCACGGACTAGGTTCTGGACTTAGTTCTATCGGCGCATGGTGGCCGGCAGTGCTTCACCTTACGACAGACTGGACAGTGGGAGTGACTGGCGGAACTTATATGGATGTAAGAATTTCTCATCATTATAGTATGTATGCTATTATTGCTTGGGCAATTTTTCATGTTTACTATCAAATATGGAGAACTATTTTTTGGAAAGAGAGCGATATTAACATAGTAGTCGGTGGAAGTAAATTCGTAGAAGAAAAATAATTTTAAAATAATTTAGAGTAAAAGCCAAAAAAAATTACTATTTTTTTTGGCTTTTTGCGTTTAAGGAAAAGTATGAAAACAGCAATAATCGGTGCGGGAACTATTATTTATCAAGATGAAGGTATCGGTGTCTATGCATCAAGATATATTCAAGAAAATTTTACATTTAGCGGTGATGTGACATTAGTTGATGGCGGAGTGCTAGGCTTTCAGTTAATGACATACTATCAAGAGTATGACAGGGTTATCATACTCGACACGATTACCATGGAAGATGAGGTCGGTTCAATTTATAACCTGCCGTCCGAGCAGTTGCTTGGTCTTGGAAGTTATAAACAAACGGCACATGAAGTAGAAATCGTAGAGATGTTAGAAATATGCTCTCTTCTTGAGCGAATGGCGGAGATAAATATCATCGGAATTGTTCCGGAAGATATAGAAACCGTAAATATCGGTTTAAGCGATGCCATGAAAAATAAATTTGATGCGTTCATTAACGCAGCATTGGCAGAATTTGATACATCAGGCATACACTACACAAGAAACTCGCACATGTTAAGCTTAGAAGATATTATACAAATATATGCAAATCCACAAAGTGAGTTTAAAGATGGCTATCAAACAAATTATCAACTATAAAAGTAACACACACTATTTTGCAGGGTTTTTACAATCTATCATAAACGAGAGCGGTATCACGGGAAGTGTTTCTCAATCTGGAGATACCATTGTTCTCAAACTTGATGATAGCGACGAAAAAGCACTCTTAGAATTTAGTAAATTGTCTCACAAATATTTACCTCACTCCCTTTTTTTAGGGGATGTGCAAACTTTAAAAGTGGATGCAATAAGCCACTATGCGCCATTTACTTCACCAACTTATAATATAGCACCATGTCCAAAATGTTTAGAGAATTTAACAGACCCGGCAAGTAAAGAGTATCTGAATGACGCTCTAAAATGTCATCATTACTCCAACACACCAAACGAAATTTTTTTAGATGACAAATACTACTCTCCACATTACACCGGGGGAAGCGACCTTTTAGTAGTCAATCCACAGAGCATAGATACTCTTTTTATCATGACGGAAGATGAGATAAAAGCACTTTTTAGTATAGAAAAACCAACACTTAAAGTGACGATTAAAGATGAAACACTTAAAGAGTTATGTGGAAAAAACTTTATAAATATAAAATCTCCAATGAGTGTAAAAAGCAATCTTGTAGCACTCAACGCAAGAGAAAGTGATATTGAATATCTCTTTTTTCAAAGTAGCGATGATTTAAAAGTAGCCGTTGTTCAAAAAAATGTAACGATTATCCGTGATACAAGAGGTGTGAGCAATCCGCTTGAAGTCTTAGATAGCGATAAAGTCATCAGCAGATTTTTAAATATATCAAAAGAAGCAAGTTTTACAAACGCCTCAATAGGAGCGAATTTAAGCACAAGAAACGGCATCTCTTTTCTTGTTTTGAATGAACAGGGATGTAGAAAAGTTATAAATTTTCAGCCATTTAGAGTAAAAGATGTTTTAGAAGGTATGAAAAATGATATAAATAAATCAAGACTGCTTCCAAACTTCACGCAAAAATATCCTCAAATAATGCAAGAGTTATCAGAAAATGAGAACTATAATATGTTTGAATCTGTTTGTGCTATTTTAGAGTTAAAAGAAAAAAGTTTTGAGTTACTGAGTGATACAGCTTTAGAATTCCATGGAAACGGCGGACTTAAAATCGATACAAACTTTAGCGATGAAGGCTTTGATTATGCCTCTTTTATAGGTTCGATTATGAGTTTTAAACTTGCAAATACAGAGGAACATTACTTAGCATACTCCATTTACGAAGCTTTTGCAGACATGGCAATAGCAACGCTCACCGAACTAAAAACAAAATTTAAAATAGATAACTTCGTAATGATGGGCGACATGTTTGAAAACAGTGTTTTGTACAGTAGAATACTAAGTAAATTTAACCTCAATAATCCATACTTTTCAAAAGGTTTCGCTTTAGATGATTAGAAAATCTTGGCATGTGAAACCTATCTATAGCGCTAAAAAAAACTTTATGAAATTGAGTATGTGAGCCGGTAGAATCATCAAGCTATTTAGCTACTGCCCTGCAATTGACTTTCATATATAAATAATATATACTATTGTAAAACATAACAAAGGCGGATAGCCATGCACAGCATATCTCAACTAGAAAAGCAGCAAGTCGGTTTGCGCTTACCAAAATATTTGGTAGAAGAAATAGACGCATTTACTAATCAATTTTCAATAAACAGAACAGATGTAATTATAGAGGCTATAACATCTTACATCAGCGAACAAAAAGCGGCTATGTTTTACAGTGATTTTGATAAAAGTTGCAAAGAACTAAGAAGTGCCTTAGAAAATAACAGCACGGATGCCATGAAAACATTAGACGAGCTAATTGATGAACTTGAACATCCAAACTCTTAGCAATTTCGATAAAGATGTTAAGCGACTTTATAAAAAATATAAAAATCTGCCAAGTGATTTAAAAACATTAAAAAAAGAGCTCTCAAACAACCCAAAGTCCGGTATTGAACTCGGTAACAGATGTTTTAAAATACGATTGGCTAACAGTTCCATCCCCACAGGTAAAAGCAGTGGTTTCAGAATTATCTATTACTATCTTGATACAAATAATAATTTATATTTACTGAGCATGTATTCCAAAAGTGAATTGGAAAACATAGACGAAAAAATTATTATTGATATTTTAAGGGATAATGGTTTTTGAGTGGAGATTCATCCACAAGAGGTGTATTTACTCCAGTCAATCGTTAGAAAACAGAAAATAGGTATAGCATGACAAATGAATCATTAGAACAATATATACAAATGTATAACTCAGGAAAATGGAATATTCCAATTAGTAGCTATCGTATAGGTGAGAATGTAGTGTTCGGTAAAGTTTGGTCTAATTACCCTACTGGAGAAGTGTCGAATGAAGAAAGCAAGAAGTTTTATTTCATAGAGCATGCTTTCGAATGTGTAGCCATTGTTTTCGAAATGGACAAGTATGACCTTCATTGGCTAGTAACAGAACGTATGAGAAAGAAGGGTTATTTACATAATGCGTTAAAGGAAATTATACTTCCACATATGTTTTCTGATGGACGTTTGGAACAATGTGCAAGCGCAGATTCTGAAAAAAATATAAAATATTTGCTGAGACAAGGATTTGAAGAACGAAATAAAGATGGAAAAATTATCTATTTTCTTAATAGCAATAATGTAAAACTATTTACCAACTCTCAAGTGAAACGAACTCAAATTTCAGATAATGAATTTGCGAATATAAAGAAGCAACTTCATAAGCTAGCTAGTGAGTTGCGAATCATCAGAGATCAAATAAAATGTGCTTATGATGATGATTTTAATATAGAAGATATTGCTTACCAAGTTGATGATTTAGGATATGAAATTGAATATCAATGTAAAAACTCCTAATAAAACTTGGAGAGAAATAGTTGCCTAATTGATGAAGATAACTGTACAATAGTTAACCTTGATATTTTTAAATGAATTAATAAATAAACACTCATAAATGGACGGAGATATTAATTTGCTAGTAAGAAAATCCTTTCAAATCCAAGGCATAGTTCAAGGCGTCGGATTTCGCCCTTTTATTTATCGGCTCTCTCTTCTCAATTCTCTTGTCGGATTTGTGAAAAACGGTAGTGCCGGAGTGGAGCTTGAGGTTGAGGGAGAGGGTGAAGATATTGCTCTGTTTGAAAAACAGCTTCATTTGCAACTTCCGCCGCTTGCCAGAATAGACAAGGTAGAAACCTCTTACAAAAAACCGCTGCATGAGAAAACTTTTGAGATTAAAGAAAGTTCAGATGATTTAACAAATTCAAAAACAGCTCTCATCTCTCCCGACATAGCCACATGTCACGAGTGTTTGGAAGATATTAAAAAAGCCGGAAAATATCACAACTATTTTGCCACCAACTGCACAAACTGCGGACCAAGATACTCCATCATAAAAACTGTTCCTTATGATAGAAAACATACATCTATGCAAAAGTTTAACATGTGTAAATCGTGCGCCGTGAGCGACAGCGAGGAAGTACTCTTGGGGTGCGCTGTGAGCGCCAGCGAGGAAGTGCCCTTGGGGTGCGAAGAAGAGTACAAAAACCCGTTAAACAGAAGATACCATGCACAGCCAATCTCTTGCAATAATTGCGGACCGAGTTTAAGGTTGACGGTTAAAAATGTAGCGTTAAAGATTAGTGATGATGAGAAGTTTAGAAAGCTTGCAGAATTTATAAAAGATGGGGAAATTGTTGCCATAAAGGGCATCGGCGGCTTTCACATCGTTTGTGACGCTACAAATGATGAGGTTATCTCAAAGTTAAGAGAGTTCAAAAACAGACCCACAAAACCATTCGCAATCATGTGCAAAGATATTGTGCAGATAAGCTCTTTGGCATGTGTCAATGAGAAAGAGGAGGAGTTGCTTGTCTCAAAAGAAGCTCCGATAGTTATTTTGAAAAAAAGCCTGTTTTCCTATGTAAAACTATCAAAACTTTTGGCTCCGAATATAGACAGAGTAGGGTGCATGTTAGCCTACACACCGCTTCATCATCTTTTATTTAAGCATTTAAACACTCCAATAGTTGCCACAAGTGCGAACTTGGGAGACGAGCCTATTATCACCGGTATAGAAGATATATTTACGAAGCTTCCGTTTATTGATTATGTTATGGATTTTGACAGAGATATTGTCAACGGCGTGGATGACTCTCTGCTTCAAGTCATCAATGGAAAAACCCAGACTTTAAGACTAGCGCGCGGATACGCTCCAAAGGTGATTAAACTCCCCTTTAAGAGTGAGAAAAAAATTCTTGCAGTCGGCGCAAATGCCAAGAACTCCATTGCTTTTGTGATAGATGACAATATCATACTCTCCCCGCATATAGGCGATTTAGAGAGTCCCAAAGCCTTTGAGTATTTTGAGCGGACTATTGAAACTTTTAAAAGATTTTATGATTTTGAACCGGACATTATCGTGCATGACAAACACCCGAACTATGAAACAACTAAATGGGCGAAAAGACAGGGAAAAGAGCTTCTGGAAGTCGGTCATCATTTGGCACATATCTATGCATGCAAGGCTGAATTTTGGTTGAGCGGTGATTACTTAGGTTTTAGCTTTGACGGTACAGGTTATGGTGAAGGCGGCATGCTTTGGGGCGGAGAAGTCTTTGTTGGAGACAAGAGAAAATACCACTTCAAACCTATAAAACTTTTAGGTGCAGAGAAAGCGATAACAGAGCCTAGACGCGTGGCACTGAGCATGCTTTTTGATGCACTGAGTCTGGAAGAGGTTCAAGAGCTTCATTTGCAAGTTGTCAAATCTTTTTCGCATGCAGAGCTAAAAATCCTCCATCAAAGCCACACAAAAAATCTAAACGCACCGCAAAGCTCTTCAGTCGGAAGAATTTTTGACGCAATCGCTTCATTTTCAGACATCGCCCAAACCATAAGCTATGAGGGAGAAAGCGGACTTTTATGTGAGAGTTACTACGATGAAAATATAGCAAAAAGGTTCGATTATGTCATAACCGATAGTGTCATTGAAATTAAAATAGTAGAATACATTTTAAATAATAAGTTTGATAAAAAAGAACTCAATAGCATGTTGATTAATACTCTGGCAGAAATTATAATTAACATCTCAAAAAAAGAAAAATTAGAAGTGATTCTCAGCGGTGGGGTGTTTCAGAACAAAACTCTGCTAGGTCTTACAGCAAAAAGATTAGAAAAAGAAAATATTATCTATTTTTACCAACAACAAACAGCCATAAATGATGGTGGGATAGCCCTTGGGCAAGCATATTTCTGCATCAAAAACAAAATTGTATAGAGAGAAGAGAAAGATGTTTGATAAATTTATGATTTATATTAAAAGAATGAATGGTTTTGAAAAAAGTCCGCCACGAAAGCCTTTCTCAAAAATTCTTTGGTCATGGCTGGGTGCATTTTTAGGTATTTATATTATTTCAATTTTAAATGACAGTATTCACTCCAATGTAATAGATAAAATTTTTCTTATTGGCTCATTCGGTGCGTCGGCAGTATTGATATACGGTGCACCGCAAGTGGAGTTTTCTCAACCTCGAAATGTTCTGGGAGGACATGTTTTATCAGCGTTAGTTGGTGTAACGGTTTATAAATTTTTACCTTTTGATCCCTCTGTCTTAAGTGCTATTGCTGTTTCAACGGCTATTGTAGCTATGCATTTTACAGGCACTCTCCATCCGCCGGGCGGGGCTACCTCATTAATAGCAGTAATCGGAAGTTCTCAAATACATGAAGCGGGGTATACATTTGTTTTTCTGCCGGTTGCACTAGATGCTTTTGTAATGCTGCTTGTTGCATTACTTGTTAATAATTTATCAAAAAATCCAAAAAGGCACTATCCGCGTTATTGGTTCTAAAAGATGGTGGAATTGCTCTTGGATAAATCTATTATGTTCTATCAAAATATGAAAAATTAAAATAGGATATAATTCTCTATTATTTAAGTAAAGAGGTTTTAATGAGTAAAGCAAACAATTTTTATGAGATATTGAACGCAGTAGAGTTTAATAACCCGATTGATGAGACTGATGAATTTTTTACAGATTTTTCTGGTTTGAGAAAAGGTTTCAACGAGAAAAAAATCTTTAAAATGCTCAATATTAACCCAAATACTAAAGAGTGTAATACTTTAACATCTCCTCAAAGAGTTTTTCTCTCCGGTCACAGAGGCACAGGTAAAACAACGGAACTCTTAAAATTAAGAAATGAGATAAATAAAACGAACTGTTTTTTGACTATATTTTGTGATGTCAGCAATGAAGAGCTAGATATAAATAACATAGATTTTGTGGATGTGGTAATATTTATGCTTGAACAACTTGTAAAAGAGTTGAAAGATGAAAAAATCAACATAAGCAAAAAAGATGTTGAGTCTTTTTATGATTGGTATAGTCAAAGAATAGTTGAGATAAACGAAAAAACAGATGCATCTGCAACTATAGAAACAGAGGCAAAAATCACTATCGGAATACCTTCACTTTTTAGTCTCCTTACAAAAACAAAAGCAAAACTTTCAGCTTCTCAAGATACAAAAGATACAATCAGAAGAGTTTTTACAAATAAATTTTCAGATTTTAGTGTGAAATTTAATGAGTTTATTTTAAATGTCAAAGAGACTTTAAAGAAAGAAAATACAGCAAAAGATTTACTTTTCATCATCGACGGTTTTGAAAAAATAGGCACTCTGGAAGATAGAAAAAAAATACTGATAGACAATTCAAATAAATTTGTAGAGATAAAAACAAACATGATAATTGCTTTGCCGATTGAACTGTTTAGTCAGGTAGCAACACTAAGCAATTTTTCTACTCCAATCTCTTTTCCTTTGATTACTTTGGATGAAAAAGGAATCGAAAAATTTAAAGAGTTTATTTACAAACGAATAGATGCACAGTTATTTAAAGATAATGAGACAGTAGAAAACATCATCAAATACGGTGCTGGCTCTCCACGAGAGACCCTGAAAATAATTGAAGAAGCGTATATCGCTACAGAAGATGAGATAATAGATGCAAAAAGTGTAGAAGATGCAAAAGACAAAATATCTAACGAGATAGCAAACTATCTTACAAAAGAAGAGATAGAAGTTTTAAAAGAGTTAGACAGTAAGGGTACGATTTCATATAGTGACACACTTGCAGGTTTGATGGTAAAAAAAGTAGTTTTAGCATATGGCGATGGAAGTACAAAACAAATCAATCCAATAATTTTAGAAAATGAAACTTACAAAAAACTAGTGCAGTAAAAGTAGTAAATTTTGAGCTTTGAACTAAATTTTGAACAACTGCAACAAAAACTAAAAAAGGTTTTAAACCCTTCACGGTTCAGGTTTGTGGTTATTTTGTATCCAAATACAAATATGATAGAAGAGATAAAAGAGCATATATCTCAAACCTACCCAAAAAGTTTAGTTACAAATCTGGATTTAAAAAACAAATCTTATCAAGATATTTCAAATGAGTTATATAAAAATGATGAGGGGTTTGTCTATATAGATAATTTTGAGGAGATACTCAATAACCCGGATTTATACAACGGTTTCAACCAAAGAAGAGATAAAATTGCTTCTCATAACATCAATCTCATATGTTTTATCTCCTTATATAAAAAAGAGGAACTTTTCACAAAAGCACTCAATGTCATCCCCGATTTATGGGAGTTTAAAAACACTGTTTTAGAACTGCAAAAAGATGAAAAGAGCGATAGCTTCATGGATATAAAAGTTTCAGAATCCTCTTCATACAGCTCCATAGGCGGACTCACGACAAAAGACAAAAAAATAGAGCTTGAAAAGTTGTTGGAGAGACTTGATACAAGTGAAAATAGTGAGTTAAAATTAAATCTTTTATTTCAAATAACTGCCATTTATCAAGATATTGGAGATTATAAACAAGCTTTAGAATTTCAACTTCAAGCCTTAAAACTAAGAGAAGAAATCTTAGGAGAGAAACATCCTGACTTAGCTACAAGCTATGGCCGTCTTTCTACGATTTATCACGATATGGGAGAGTTAGACAAAGCCTTAGAATTTCAGCTCAAAGCTATAAAAATAAGAGAAAAGGTTTTAGGAGAGAAACATCCTGATTTAGCTGCAAGCTATAACAATCTCTCTGCGATTTATCAAGCTATGGGAGAGTTAGACAAAGCCTTAGAGTTGCAACTCAAAGCCATGAAAATAGCAGATTTAGGAGAGAAACATCCTGATTTAGCTACGGGTTATAACAATCTTTCTATGATTTATAAAGCTATGAGAGAGTTAGACAAAGCCTTAGAATTTCAGCTCAAAGCCATAAAAATAAGAGAAGAAGTCTTAGAAAAAAAACATCCTGATTTAGCTACAAGCTATAACAATATCTCTATGATTTATCAAGATATGGGAGAGTTAGACAAAGCCTTAGAATTGCAACTCAAAGCAATAATACTAGTGGAAGAGGTCTTAGGAGATAGGCATCCATCTTTAGCTACAAGTTATAACAATATATCTTTGATTTATCAGGATATGAAAGAGTGCATAAAAGCTAAAGAATTTTCAATCAAATCTATAAAGATATTAGAGCGATTAGATTGCCATAGTGCAAATTTAGTTAGTGTTAAAAATAATTTAAAATTTATTGAGACAAATATAAAAAAGCAAAAAAAAGCAAAATATAAAGATAAAGGCAGATTTTGTAAAGATGTGTGAAAAACTCTTGTATCTTTACTAGCTTGTCGTATTTTTTGAGTTTATAAAAAAGTTTTTGATATAATTCCAATATTATATCAAAGGAATTTAGAGTGATAAATGTAAGAAAAGTTTTTAATATTGCAGCTTCGGGTGTTTTGCTCGTTCTGTTTGGCGGGTGTGCAAGTACCGGTACCAAGCCACAGGTGCAGTCGGAGTGTATGCAAGAGGGCGTTGGTGCACCTTCTTGGGTATGTAAACCTCAGGTTATGAATGGGTACGCGAGCTTGGGAATAGCAGAAAACTATAAAGCTAATTCAGCTCAAACAATACAAGAAGCTCTTAAAAACGGTCGCACCGAGATTGCAAAACAGATACAATCGCAAGTTAAAGATAAAATCAATAATTTTTCCCGTATAACCGCAATAAGCAGTAAAGATAAAGTTGATAATCTTTATGCATCTATCGTAGAGGAAGTGAAGCCTATGAATATAACTCTTGAAAAAGAGATGAAATCTTGGATCTCTCCTTCCGGCAAATTGTATGTACATGTCATAGCTCCAAAATCAACTTCTGATGAAGCAATGAAAACAGCAGTTAAAACAAGCTATGCAAATGATAGGGTTACATGGCTCAGTTTTAAATCCAAAGAGGCACTGAATAATCTTGAAAAAGAGTTCGATGTAACGATGCCAATGCAGCAACAGGTAACTGTGGCAGAAATATTTCGGACAGAAAAGGTAATGCAAAGCTCGGTAGGACGCAATAGAAAAAATTAGCGGCAAAAAATCTATTAGACTTTTTGCAAAACTGCAAGAAGTTGTCTGCCTCAAAGAGGCAAGCTTTTACAAAAAATCATTTAGTGATTTTTTGCATCATGCTTTAGCACAGAAGTGACCCAAGCGGTCTTAGCGTAGTAAAATGGACTCTAAAGAAACATCGCTTCGCGAGCGATTCTCTTGTTTTGTTCATTTTGCGTTTTAACTAAAGTTTTGATATAAATTTGTCAAAATTCTTTCTTGTTGATTCTCCTCATAATTAAACTTAAACTCAATCTCTTTCAAATAATAAAAAAAGTTCTCACCGCTCACACCTTTATACTTCAAGATAGATTCTTCAAAAAAGAGCCAAAACTGTGTGATAAGATTTTCTCTTTTTTGTGTTTTAGAAATTTTGTTAAACATCATAAACTTTGAAAACTCTTTGAAATAGACCTTTTCCATGCCATCGTCTAAAAACTGATTTTTGTATCTGTTTAGGTTTTGCATGAGGAGGTTATAGATTTTGTCGTCGTAGTGAAAGGTTAAAAAATTCTGAGCGTCAAAAATATTCTCTTTTATCTTTTTTTTGCTTTTTTCCAAGTAGATATATTCGTCGTACTCCACCACTGTTTTCTCTCTGTATTCATCTTCTAAAAAGTTCGCAATTAATTGGCGAAAGAGCTTATATCTGTTTTTTACAGTTACATAATTTATGGTTAGTTTTTTACTCGCTTTGTGAATTGTGAGGTTGTCACAAAAGCATTCTATCAGTGCTAAATCAGTTTTTATTTTTTTTGCAGAGAACTTTTTTTTGCACTTTGCACACTTCAGCTGTCCCGATTTGAGTTCATAGATTTTTTCATGATTACAATAGATACATTTCATAAGGGATTTTAGCATAAGTTGGTGCCAAAAATAACTAAGAAATAGAGAAATTAATAATACTTTCACAATAAAGATATAGAATAGTGAGAGTTATTAATACGAAGAGGTAAAGATGGAAAATTTAGGATTGGTTCTTATATTTTGGTACGGCGTGTTACATGCTTTTGGAGCTGACCACCTAACTGCAATTGCAGATTTTTCTATCGGTAAAAACAAAAAGAAGACTATGCTCATTACGACTCTTTTTGCCATAGGACATGGATTATCGCTTTTTATATTTGCGAAAATTCTAGAGAGTTATCATATAAGTGAAACTATTTTGGGTTACGGAGATGCTATCTCATCGACTGTGATACTCAGTATTGGAGTCTATCTTCTGTTTATGGTTTTTACAGACCGTATTCAGTTAAAAAAACATATTCATAACGGAAAAGAGCATGTTCACATCTGGTTTGGCAAAGAGCACGCCCACAGTAACACAGACACAACTTCGGCATTCACTATCGGCGCTTTGATGGGTATAGGAGGAGTTCGCGGCATGCTTATAACTCTCGGTGCAATAGAGGGGCAGAGTGTTGATGTTATGATGATTCTGTCTTTCACGCTCGGGGTCATGAGCATATTTGTAGGTTTTGGCGTTGTGATACTTTATATTAATAAAAATCTACTAAACTCTAAACAAAATTTAAAAAGAGTGTTTGCAACCGCCGGAGTTGTATCCGTAGTTGTTGGTTCAAGTATGTTACTAAATTAAAGGAAATAAAATATGTGTAAAGATTGCGGTTGTAGTATAGTGGAACATAGTCACGAAAAAAAGGCTCACTCTCATGAGCATCATGGAGAACATTCACATGAACATCACCATCATGGAGATTCACATAAACACCTACATGACAATCCACAGTTAAACGACCCTAAAACAATTTCGGTTATCACAAAAATTTTGGATAAAAATGACCAAGAAGCAGGGCATAACCGCGAGCATTTTAACTCGCATGGAGTTTTGTGCATCAATCTTATGAGTTCTCCAGGAAGTGGAAAAACAGCTCTGCTTGAGGCTTTGTCAAAAATAGCGGACTTTAAATTTTGTGTCATTGAAGGTGATTTGGAGACAAGCAAAGATGCAGACAGACTCACTGCATGTGGAATCCAAGCACATCAAATTCAGACAGGTTCTGCATGTCATTTGGATGCCTTTATGGTGCACAAAGCTCTGCATCACATGGACTTAGACAATATAGATGTCTGTTTTATAGAGAATGTAGGAAACCTTGTCTGTCCGGCTAGTTATGATGTGGGAAGCCACTTAAATATTGTACTTGTAAGTATTCCGGAGGGCGAAGATAAGATAGCGAAATATCCGGTTATGTTTCGACAGGCGGATTTGATTTTGTTTACAAAAATAGATTTGCTCCCCTATTTTGAGTACGACATGGAAAAAGAGAAAGAGACGGCAAGAAAATTGAAACCTAGTGTTGACATACTCGAAGTCAGTACGAAAGATGAAGCATCTCTTCAAAAAGTAGCATCATGGATTAAGTTTAAAATGGAGATGCGATAATGTGCCTTTCAATACCGAGTAAAGTTGTAAAAATTGACAAAGAAAACAATATGGCAACGGTGGATACGATGGGCGTTCATAGAGATGCCAGTTTGGACTTGATGGGCGAAGACGATGTAAAAATAGGAGACTATGTACTTTTGCATATTGGGTTTGTTATGAATAAAATTGATGAAGAATATGCACTGCTTAGTTTAGAGACTTACAGAGAAATTATTGAAGCAATGGATGAGGAAGATAGGCAAAAAGCGATTTTAGAAGCGGACGAATGCCCAAATCAAGGCGAATAAAATGGCACTCGAACTTAAAAATCTCTATGATGATTTTAGGGATGCGGATACTATAAAAGCATTTGCAAGAATCATTAAAGAGGATGCAAAACTACTTCCACAGCCAATAAACATTATGGAAGTTTGCGGCGGACATACGCATACTATTATGAAGTACGGTCTTCCTCAGCTTTTGCCTTCAAATATAAAGTTTATTCACGGTCCCGGCTGTCCTGTTTGTATTATGCCAAAAGAGAGAATCGACCATGCCTATGTTTTGAGTATGCAGCCGGATGTTATTCTCGTGACTTTGGGCGACATGATAAAAGTGCCTGGAAGTAACGGAAGCCTTCAAGATGCGAGAAGCAAAGGTGCAGATGTGCGTTTTGTGTACTCTCCTCTTGAGTGTTTAAAGATTGCAAAAGAGAATCCCTCAGCCAAAGTGATATTTTTCGCCATCGGTTTTGAGACGACTACACCCATGACGGCTGCACTTCTTGATGCAGTGATAAAACAAGGTATAAAAAATGTTTTTTTTCATATAAACCATGTAACAGTTCCTGAGGTTATGAAAGAGCTTATAGATTCCAGAGATATTCATGTGGACAGTTACAATAACAAAATAGACGCATTCCTTGGACCCTCACATGTCAGTGTAATAAGCGGAAGTAAGATTTATGAAGAGTTTCCAAGAGACTATAATCGTCCGGTCGTTGTCGCAGGATTTGAGCCTGTTGATGTTATGCAGGCAATAAGCATGATAGTAAAACAGTTTATAGAAGACAGATGCGAGCTTGAAGTGGAGTACAAAAGACTTGTAACCTATGATGGAAACATTAAAGCCCAAGAGCTGGTAAACAGGTACTTTGAAAAAACAGACCTTTTTAAATGGAGAGGCTTGGGCAATATCCCTAAAAGCGGACTCAAACTCAAAGCAGAGTTTAAAGCGTACGATGCAGAGGTGATTTACAAAGATGTTCTGCCTCTTGGCGAGATAGAAGACCATAAACTGTGCATATGCGGAGATATATTAAGAGGCATGGCGAATCCGCCGGAGTGTACTATTTTTGGAACTGCATGTAAACCGACCAGTCCGGTGGGAAGCTGCATGGTAAGCAGTGAAGGTGCATGTGCAGCGTACTATAAATATGGAAATCTTTTATAGGTGAAGATATTATGGATACTACCGAGTGGCTCAAAAAACTAAAAGAGTTTAAAAAATATGTTAATAACTTTTTAAAACATCAAAAAGAGAGCATTGAAGATATTCATAAACTCAGAGTGATAAGCAGAGAGCTGTTTTCATTACTGGGAGCTGATGAGCCTTTTTCTAAAGGCGTAAAAAAAGTTATTAAAACAAGCAACAAGATAAGAGACATTGACGTATTTTCTGAGACTTACCTTAAATCTTTGCCAAAAAAATATCTCAATGAACTGGACACAAAAAGTCTAATAAAGTCTGTACATGAGAGTAGAAAAAAAGAGATAGATAATCTGCACGCTTATCTCAAAACTTTAGTTATACCGGAGAGTGTGGAGTTTCACCATGAGAATCAAGAGATTGATGTCATGAATGGTGAGGAATTAAAGTTAGAAAAAGAAGAGTTGCATAAGTATAGAATTTATATAAAAAAAACATTGTTCATGGAAAAAAACAGTTCTGCAAAAGATGAAAAAAAGATTAAAACGCTGAGCAAAATAAAAGATATTTTAGGCACTATAAATGACAACTATAATGGAGTGAAAGAATTAAGCAGTTTTGATATAAAACCCAAACTACTCACAAAAATAGAAAAGTTCACCCAAAAGCAAAATCTCAAACTATTTAAACAATTTAAATATTTGAATCAAAACTAAAGAAGGGGTCTTCAATGAAAAAACTGTACATAATCAGACATGCAAAATCAAGCTGGAAAGAGATTTCTCTGGATGATTTTGAGCGACCATTAAACAAAAGAGGCAAAGCAGATGCTCCTTTTATGGGAAGTAAACTTAAAGAAAAAAGAGTCATGCCCGACCTTATATTGTCAAGCCCCGCACTAAGAGCAAAAACTACGGCAGAGATAATTGCAAAAAAAGTAGAGTTTAAAAAAGAGATTGTGTTTGATGAAAATATTTACGAGGCAAGTGCGACTACGCTTCACAAAATATTGACCAAAATAGCCGATAAAAAAAATGTAGCATTTGTGTTTGGACACAATCCGAGTTTGAACGAATTGGCTGAAAAGTATATAAATTTTGATGAAAATATCCCGACATGCGGGGTCGTGGAGATAGAGTTTGATTGCGATAGTTGGGCGGATATAAGTGCAGAAAATGCAAGGTTGGTTTCGTTTGATTATCCGAAAAAGTATAAGTGAATAGAGTTGGAATGGATATAATATCCCATACAAATTACAAGGCATGAAGTTATGAGTTATGAACCACCGTTTACTATAAATACAAAGATTATAAATTTAGTAAGTCTTATAAGTGAAAAAATCGGTGGAATGTCTTTGTCAAAAAAAGAACCGTTCAAATTAAGAAAAATTAGTCGTATAAAAACATTAGCCGGAACTCTTCAAATAGAGGGCAGTACACTTGATGAAGAAAAAATCACAGCACTCCTAGAGGGAAAAAGAGTTTTAGCAACTGAGCGAGAAGTTGCAGAGGCTAAAGGTGCAATCGAACTTTACAATACTATGCAAAAACTTGATTATAAATCTCAAAAGGATTTGTTAAAGTCTCACAAAATACTTATGCAAGAGCTTTTAGAAGATAATGGAAAATATAGAAAATCAAATGTTGGAGTTGGCTCTCAAAATGGAGTGACGCATGTCGCACCACCGCATGATAGGGTTTATATGCTCATGGATGATTTATTTGAATGGCTAAAAAAGACGGATATACATCCTCTTCTTTCTAGTAGCATATTTCATTACGAGTTTGAGTTTATTCATCCTTTTAGTGATGGAAATGGAAGAATGGGCAGATTCTGGCAATCTCTTATACTTTATAATTATAAAGAAATGTTCGCTTACATCCCAATTGAGGGTATGGTGCGACAAAAACAAAATGAGTATTACAAAGCATTAGAAAATTCCGGAAGTAGAGGAGAGAGTACGCCTTTTGTTGAATATATGCTTGATGTAATACTTGAGACATTAAAAGAGTTAGAAAAAGAAAATATTCCAAATAATGCACAACAAACTGCACAACAAACTGCACAACAAATCTTAGATGAGATAAAAATTGATAAATTTATCACTATAAAACAACTCTCAGTTATATGTAAACTCGGCACAAGAACAGTACAAAAAATTATCAATGAACTTAAAGAAGAAGATAAATTAAAAAGAGTTGGCTCAAATAAGGGTGGCTATTGGGAGATAATAAAATAATTTATGAGGATAAAAAATGCACAATAATGATTTAGCAAAAAAAAGTAAAGAAGAAGATAGTTTAAATTTTGCTCCATATGCATCAAGAGTTGCAAGAGGTGTTTTAAACTATTCTCAAGATGAGACATTTATACTTTCAATTGAGGGAGAGTGGGGAAGTGGCAAAACAACTTTAATTAATTTTATTAAGAATGAAATTAAGAATTCTGAAAAAAAAGACAACTATAGATTTATTCATTTTAATCCTTGGCTTATCACTGATATGAATCAGGTTGTGAAACTTTTTTTTGATGAGTTAATGAAAATACTTGTTTCCATATCATTTGATGCAAAATTAAAAGAAGATATGATAAAAGATTTTAAAAATTTTGCTTCATTGATATTGCCGGATAGTCTAAGAGTAGATGTCGGTTTTGTAAAAGTTGGATACAAACCAAAAGATGTTTTATTTCCAAAAAGTGAAAAAAGCTTGGAAGAGATAAAAGAAAATATAAATAAATATTTAAAAAAATTAGATAAAAAAATTATCATTATTATAGATGATATTGACAGACTTACCGATCAAGAAACGGAATTGATATTTAGGCTCACAAAAGGGATTGCAGATTTTGATAATCTGATTTATATACTACTTTATGATAAAGGTGTAGTGTCAAAATCTCTTGAAAAGTTTAAATCGGAGAATGGACAAAAATATCTTGAAAAAATAGTTCAATATCCGTTAACTGTTCCAAAGCCACATAAAACTACGATAAAAAAATTATTATTTAAAGAGCTTGATGAGATACTTGCAAAGCTTGATATTGAAAATGTGAAGTATATTTTTAATAAAGAAACATGGGGTCAAGTTCATTTGGTAATTGATAAATATATAAAAACTATAAGAGATATAAATCAGATTATAAATATTGTTTCTTTTGAATATCCAATTATTGCAGAAGATGTAAACTTTACAGATTTTTTTATAATTTCTCTTATCAAACTAAAAAATCACACACTATACGAGCTAATCCAAGATAAACCTAGTGATTTTTTTATTAACGATTATAGAACATCTGAAGTAAAAGAAAAAGAAAAAAAAAGGATTCAAGAAAATTTTAATGAGAATTTGAAAGATTTTCATGAATTTAAGGATTTGTTAGAAATAATTTTCCCAATATACAGTAAGTATGATTTTGGACGGGAAGGTAGTCATACAACAAAATATATTAGTAATATCAATTATTTTGAAAATTACTTTTCTTTTTCAACATCTGATGACAAAATTTCTATGAAAGAGTACTACTTCATAAGAAAAAAGTTACTAAGTTCTGACTTTGAAGATTTTAAAGAAATATTACTTGATGTTGATAAAAAAGAGAAAAGTCAATATTTTATAGATATGTTTTATGAACTTAAAGAACCTATGGAAATAAAAGAGGTTGAGAATGCTTTTTATAATACTTTAAAAGTCTGTAAACTGTTGAAAAGTGAAAATAGAGGTTCCTATTTTGGTGCATCATACAGCTATGAACATTTAGGATATAGTTTACTGCTTGAACATGGAAGTGCAGATAGTTTTCTCTTAGATTTTTACAAAAATGATGATGAAATATCATTTATAATCAAATGTAAATTATTAAAGGATATTAACGAAGAAATTGAGAAAGAACATAGTGATAAAAAAGTAAATGTTTCGAAAGATACTCTTGAAGAACTTAATAAAGTAGTCAGAGAGAAGTTAGAAGATATTACATTGAATAAAATTTTGGAAGGTTTACATCCATCATATATTGTTTATATCTATAATAGTTTTCATGCTTCATTTGAGAAATTGTCAATTGAGTTAAAAGAGTATATTTTTAAAGATACCAAAAGTTTTTTTGAAATATTAAAAGTTTTTGAAAGAGTTAGTAGAGTTAGCTCATCCCATAAAGGAGTTTATGATAAACACTCAATTGCAAAAGATAATCTTTCAAACTTAATAGATTTAAATGAAGTAGAAGAATATATAAAAAACTTAGATTTATCAACATTGTCAGATGAAGAAAATATTTTGTTAACTTATTGGAAGAATAATGAAAAATGGTAAAAATATAAGGATAAATATATGAACAAAACAATAAGCCTAGCATGTGGAAACGGCGGTGAGGAGAACAACGAACTCATTACTCAAGTTTTTTACAAGGCCTTTAAAAACGAGATATTAGAAAAAAGCGAAGATGCGGCGATTATTCATAACGGAGAGTTGGCATTTTCTACTGACAGCTTTACGGTTTCACCTCTGTTTTTTCCTGGAGCTGACATAGGCAAATTGGCTGTTTGCGGTACATGTAACGACTTGGCTATGATGGGCGCGCAACCCAAATACCTTACATGCAGTGTGATTATCGAAGAGGGTTTTGAGACGAGAGACCTTGAGCGGATTGTGCGAAGCATGAAACAAGAGCTTGAGATTAACGGTGCGATTGTTGTAAGCGGTGATACCAAGGTTGTTCCACGCGGAAGTGTTGATAAGATTTTTATAAACACAAGCGGAATCGGTGAGGTTCTCAAAAAAGGTATCAGCTCTAATAATATCAGAGAAGATGATCTCATTCTTGTAAACCGTGACATCGGCTGTCATGGTGCGACTATTTTCGCCGCGCGTGAGGGTATTGAGATGAGTAGTCCGCTCAAAAGTGATTGTGAGTCACTTTTTCCTCAGGTAAAAGCTCTTTTGGATGCCGAGATAAAAATAACTGCCATGCGAGATGCAACCAGAGGCGGAGTGAGTGCGGTTTTAAACGAATGGGCGAAGCAGTCAAATATCTGTATAGAAGTCGAAGAAGAAAAAATTCCTGTGAGCGATGAGGTAAACGGCATTTGTGAAATGCTTGGCTTTGAAGCAGCTGCTTTGGCGAATGAGGGTACTTTTGTATTGGCTGTTAAAAAAGAAGATGCCGACAGGGCAGTAGAGATTTTAAAAACATTTGAGAATTGCTCAAGAGCAACAATAATCGGTAAAGTTACAGATGCACATTTGAAAAAAGTGATTTTAAACAGCAGTTGGGGAACAAAAAGATTTTTAGATACCCCAAGCGGTGAGTTGCTTCCTAGAATTTGCTAAACAGATGAAAATACTTCTGCTCGTATCTGCCTTCAACTCTCTTACGCAGAGAGTCTATTGTGAACTAAAAGATATGAATCACACCGTGTCTGTGCAGTTTGCTATCAATGATAAAGTGATGATAGACGAAGTAGAAAGGTTTCAACCTGACATTATTTTTTGCCCTTATCTTAAAAAATTCATTCCTCAAGAAATATTTCAAACAACTCCTACATTTATACTTCATCCAGGTATCAGAGGTGACAGAGGACATAACGCAATAGACCATGCCCTGAGAGATGAGAGAAAAGAGTGGGGAGTTGTCATACTTAAAGCCAACGAAGAGTTTGACGGCGGGGAAATATACAGCGAAGTAAGATTTGAGATGAGGGATGCTACAAAGGCTTCCATATACAGAGCTGAGATTGCAAATGCCGCTTTAGACGCACTTAAAGAACTGTTGAATAATTTGGATAATCAAGAGTTCCAAGCTACTCCTCAAATAAAAGGCAAGATGCATCATTATTTGACGCAAGATGATAGAGCTGTAGATTGGCAAAAAGAGAGTGCGAGAGAGATAATCAAAAAGATTAGACTCAGTGACAGTTTTCCCGGTGTGAAAGAAACGCTGCTTGGAGTAGAGTGTTATCTCTTTGGCGCGTGGCAAGAAGACAAATTAAAAGGTAGCCCAAAAGAGATTATTGCCAAAAGAGATGGCGCTGTTTGCATAGGCACAGTGGATGGAGCAATTTGGATAAGTCACCTTCAGGAAGTAGGGAAGTTTAAACTTCCTGCTACTTATGTTTTGAAGGAAAAAATCAAAGGTGTTAAAGAAGAGAGACTCCCTCTGCTATTTGATATAAGTTATAAAACATTTTATGAAATTAGCTCGCATAAAGATGGTGATGTGGCGTATCTATATTTTAATTTTCACAATGGTGCAATGAGCGCTGAACAGTGTATCAGACTAAAGTATGCTTTTGAATATCTGCAAGAGAGTGTGAAAGTGATAGTGCTTATGGGAGCCGAGGAGTTTTTTAGTAATGGAATCCATCTAAATATTCTAGAAGACTCTCAAAAGCAGGGAGAGGATGGCTGGAGCAACATTAATGCGATGAATGATTTGATAAAGTCGATTCTGTTTGCAGATGAAGTTATTACTGTCGCATCACTCCATAAAAATGCCGGAGCCGGCGGAGTGTTTTTGGCACTGGCATGTGACTATGTCTTGGCATGTGGAAGCGCAGTTTTAAACCCCCACTATAAAACAATAGGTCTGAGTGGGAGCGAATATCACACTTACACATTGCCAAAAAGAGTGGGTGCTCATAAGGCGGAAGTGTTACTTAGTAGTTGCTTTCCAATAAATGCTTACAAAGCGAAAGAGATTGGCATGATTGATGAGGTATTTGAAAAAAAGAACTATTTTGAAGAAGTTAAAAGTTTTACGCAAAAATTAGTAGAAAATGAAGATAAATATGATGATTTTCTCTATAGCAAGCAAGACTATTTGGAAGAAAACAGAGAGTTAATAAACGAGTGTAAAGAGAATGAAATAAAAGTAATGTATCCAGAGTTTTGGGATAAAGAGAGTTCATTTCACCGGTTAAGACAGGATTTTGTTTATAAAAGATGCCCAATTCAAACACCTCAAAGATTAAAGGAAATATAGATGCATGAGTACAGCATAGTACAGTCACTTATAGACTCTTGTGAAGAGAATGCACAAAAAAACAGTGCGACAAAAGTGACGAAAGTTGTCGTCAAGATTGGTGTTATGAGCGGTGTAGAACCTGAGCTTTTAAAAACAGCTTTTGACACTTTTAAAGAGCAGACGATTTGTGATAGTGCTGAATTTATTATGAATATTCAGCCCGTAGTTATTAAGTGTAATAGCTGTTTGAGCGAATCAATTTTAAAAAAATTGGAGTACTCTTGTCCAAAGTGCAAGAGCGTAGAGCTTGAGATTATCGATGGCGAAGATATGTATTTGATGCAGCTAGAATTAGAGTAAAGAAGCAAAAAATTACTTATTTTCTCGATATACTGAATTTAAGGAAAGCATTAAACAAAACTTAAAGCTTAGATGGATATAATTCCGGACTTTTTGTAGAAATTGGACTTCTGGGTGCGTGATTTTTCTACACTCAGAAGTTTGTGTTAGTATAATATATTTAAGGACCGTGGATGTACGCAATTATTAAAAATGGTGGTAAACAGTATAAAGTTGCAGAGGGTGATATCTTAAAATTTGATAACATGTCTCTTGAACCTAAAACTATCATCGAAATCAAAGAAGTTCTAGCTGTAAATGCTGGTTCACTTAAAATGGGAACACCTTTTGTTGAAGGTGCTGTTGTAACTGCTGAAGTTATCAACGAAGGTCGTGATAAAAAAGTTATTACTTTTAAAAAGCGTCGTCGTAAAGATAGTAAAGTTAAAAGAGGTTTCAGAAGAGACTTCACACGTGTTCGCATCGTTAAGATAGCTGCGTAATTAAGATTAAGGAGTAAAGTATGGCACATAAGAAAGGTCAAGGTAGTACACAGAATAATCGTGACTCGGCTGGTAGAAGACTTGGTGTTAAGAAGTATGGTGGTGAGGCTGTAATAGCTGGTAATATTATCATTCGTCAAAGAGGAACGAAAGTTCACCCAGGCAAAAATGTTGGTATGGGAAAAGACCATACAATCTATGCACTTATTGAGGGTGTTGTTAAATTCGAAAGAAAAGACAAAAATCGTCAACAAGTTTCTATAGTAGCTGCTGCGTAATTCTACAATGTTTGGGCTCTGCCCGAATATTCTACTTCAATCACTAGGTTTTACACCTAAATAAATAAAATATTTAACAGTTTACTCTTTTTTAAAATCAAGTGAATTTTTAAGTATTATCAACTAAGGATATCTACAATGTTTACAGATAGTGTTGAATTAACCGTTTCTTCTGGAAAAGGTGGACAGGGATGCGTTGCGTTTCGTCGTGAAAAATTTGTTCTAAATGGTGGTCCAAACGGGGGCGATGGCGGAAAAGGTGGCGATATCTGGTTCAAGTGCGATAACAACACGCACACGCTTTCACATTTTCAAAAAAAGATGCATATAAAAGCACAAAATGGTGTTCAGGGTGAAGGTCGAAATATGACTGGACCTTCCGGTGCTAAAGAGGTAATTATAGTTCCACCTGGTACTCAAATAATTGATGCGGAGAGCGGTGAAGTTCTTTTTGATATGTTGATTGATGGTCAAGAAGTGGAGTTTATTACGGGCGGAAAAGGCGGACTTGGAAACACTCGTTTTAAATCATCAACAAACCAGAGACCTACATATGCGCAGCCCGGTGAAAAAGGTAAGACAAGACAGATTAAGTTAGACCTAAAACTTATTGCCGATGTTGGACTTGTAGGCTTTCCTAATGTTGGAAAGTCAACTCTTATCTCAACGGTTTCAAACGCTCGTCCAGAGATTGCAAACTATGAATTTACTACGCTTACTCCAAAATTAGGTCAAGTAAATATAGGTGATTTTGAGTCATTTGTTATGGCGGATATTCCAGGAATTATCGGTGGAGCGCATGAAGGCAAGGGGTTGGGAATTCAGTTTTTACAACACATTGAAAGAACAGAAATACTTCTTTACATGGTTGACTTGGCTTCCTACAGAGATTTAAAAGAGCAGATAGAGACTCTTAAAAGTGAAATTTCTGCTTTTTCTGCAAAAATGGGAGAAAGTAGGTTTGCAATTGCTTTAACTAGAGTAGACATTGTGCCACCTGAAGAAGTTGCTGCGTTAGTTGAGAGTTTTTTAACTCTTGTTGGCGTGACTGCTAACAAAGCAAGCGCATTTGATTTTGACCCTGAACTTCCATATTTTGTTCAAGAGAGTGCGGATGAAACACTCGGGTTTGATAAATCTTTGCCATATTTTATAGCTCCAATCTCTTCTGCTACAAATAAAAATATTGAGGCGTTGAAGTACTCTCTATTTAATTTAGTTCATACAAATAGAAAAGTTTACTAGTTCATAAAGATGAAGAGAATAGTTGTAAAAGTTGGAAGTGCAGTATTAACCCAAAATGGTGTTATCGCACTTGAGAGAATGAGAGCGTTGGTTGATTTTTTAAGTGAGCTTCAAAAAGAGAATGAAGTTATTTTGGTCTCTTCCGGAGCTGTGGCGGCGGGCTACACAAAGCTTCAGCTCGATAGAAGCGTGTTGAAAAATAAGCAGGCACTAGCAGCTATCGGACAACCGATTTTGATGAAAACTTACGCTAAAAAATTTGCAACGCACGATATTATCACAGCTCAAGTTTTAGTATCCGCAGCAAACTTTAATAAAATAGATGACATTGAAAGAATTAAAAATACCGTTGATACGCTTCTCTCTAGCGGTGTTATTCCTATTGTAAATGAAAATGATGCGACTGCAACAGAAGAGCTTGTTGTGGGCGACAACGATCAACTCTCAGCGTACATGACAAAGCATACAGACTCAGATATTTTGATAATACTCTCAGACATAGATGCCTTCTATGACAGCGATCCGCGACAAAATCCACATGCTAAGATTTTAAAAGTTGTAAACAGTATTGATAAAAATGAACTTGAAAAAGAGGTCAATCCAAATAATGTATTTGCAACGGGGGGAATTGTTACAAAATTAAAAGCGGCCGATTATCTTCTCTCATGTGGGATTGATATGTTTTTATCCAGCGGGTTTGATTTATCAAATGTAAAAAGTTTTATGTTAGATAATAAGCATGTTGGCGGAACATTTTTTACAAGCGGAATTAAATGAAAATTATCTTCATGGGTACGCCTGATTATGCAAAAGAGATTTTGCAACGACTCATCGACACAAAAGATATGGATGTAGTAGCAGTTTATACGCAGCCAGATAAGCCGGTTGGCAGAAAAAAAGTGATGACATCACCGGAGGTTAAAACCTTGGCATGCGAATTCAACATACCGGTATATCAGCCAAGCAGGCTTCGTGGCAACGAGGTTGTAGAAGAGCTGTTGAAAATTAAATGTGATTACATAGTTGTAGCAGCATATGGGCAGATTCTTCCAAGAGAAATTTTGGACCATGCGCCTTGCATTAACCTTCACGCTTCAATATTGCCGCAGTATCGCGGAGCAAGCCCGATTCAGCAAACGCTTTTAAATGCAGATAAAAAAACCGGTGTAACTGCTATGCTTATGGAAGAAGGTTTAGATACGGGGGACATAATTAAGATAGAGCGTATTGAAGTCGGTGACGATGAGATGCAAGACACTCTGTTTGAGAGATTAACAAAAACAGCAGCAAATTTAACTGTAGAAGTACTAGAAAATTTTGACTCATACACTCCACTGAAACAAGATGATTCACAAGCGTCGCACTGCTCAAAAATAACAAAACAAGACGGTGAAGTTAGTTTTGACAATGCAGTTGAACTTTATAACAAATACCGTGCATTTACTCCATGGCCTGGAATTTACCTCTCAAGCGGATTGAAGCTTAAAAAGATCTCTTTAGAAGAGAGAACGGGCAGAACTGAGATGGGTAAAATTCTGCAAATAGACTCTTCAAGTATAGTTGTTGGCTGTAAAGAGGGAAGTGTTAGAATCTTTAGAGTTCAGCCAGAATCAAAAAATGAGATGGATATTATCTCTTACATTAACGGTAAAAGATTGGTTCTTGAAGATATCCTATCTTGAGAGTGTTGACTCAACGCAAAACTATTTAAAAGAGTTAGTTCGAGAGGGTTCTATCGAACTTCCACATGCCGTAGTTGCGGACATGCAAACGGATGGAATCGGCAGCAGAGGAAACTCTTGGAGTGGGATAAGAGGAAATCTCTTTTTATCTTTTGCCATACGTATAAAAGATTTGCCCTCTGATTTGAAGTTAGAATCATCATCTATCTATTTTGCATATATTATGAAAGAGAGTTTAGCAGAGTTAAACTCGCGAGTTTGGTTAAAGTGGCCGAATGATTTTTACATAGACGAACTAAAAATAGGCGGAATGATTACAAATGTTGTAAAAGAGTCTGTTATATGTGGTGTTGGATTAAATTTAGTTATAGCACCGGAGGGTTTTGGAGCGCTAGATATAGCAGTTTCTAGAGAAGAGTTGTTAAAAAAATATTTTAAAAATATTGAAAATCATACAACATGGAAGCAAGTTTTTAGTAAATATGAGTTAGAATTCCCTAAGAGCAAAAACTTTTCTACACACACAGATAACATAAAAATTTCATTAGCTGAGGCAACACTCCAAAGTGACGGCTCAATAATTAGCAACTCCAAGAGGATATTTAGTTTAAGATGAGCGAAGTAATAGTAATAGCAAATCAAAAAGGCGGAGTTGGTAAAACGACTACCGCTGTAAATTTAGCAGCTTCACTTGCAGTTGCAGAAAAAAAAGTGCTTTTGATTGACTCAGACCCTCAAGCAAATGCTACAACTTCTCTGGGCTTTCATAGAAATGATTATGAGTTTAATATCTATCATGTACTTATCGGTACCAAAAAAATCAAAGATATTATACTAAAGTCAGACTTGCCGACTCTTCATTTGGCTCCATCAAACATAGGTTTAGTCGGAATTGAAAAAGAGTATTACGATACAAGTAAAACACAGGGTCGTGAGCTTGTTTTAAAAAGAGCGATTGAGAGCATAAGAAAAGATTACGATTATATTATTATAGACTCACCACCGGCTCTTGGACCGATGACAATCAATGCACTCTCGGCTTCTAACTCAGTCATTATTCCTATTCAATGTGAATTTTTTGCACTTGAGGGATTGGCACAACTTTTGAATACTGTAAAATTGGTGAGAAAATCAATCAATCCAAAACTAAGCGTAAAAGGCTTTTTACCAACTATGTTCAGCGCACAAAATAATCTCTCAAAACAAGTTTTTGCAGATTTACGACAACATTTTAAAAGTAAACTCTTTAAAGATGAAGATGACAGATATATAGTAGTTCCTAGAAATGTTAAGTTGGCAGAATCACCATCTTTTGGAAAGCCGGCTATATTGTATGATGTGAAATCGAGTGGAACAGTTGCATATCAAAATTTAGCACAAGCGATAATGAAGTAATGAAATCTCAAAAGTTAGGCAGGGGCTTAGATGCACTTTTTGGTGAGATAAATGAAGCGTACGAGAATGAGGGCACCCATCAAGATGCTATATTAGAGTTACCAATTAAAGAGATTCGACCAAATCCATTTCAACCAAGAAAAACTTTTGATGAAGCTTCATTAGCAGAGTTGGCAGAATCTATTAAAAAAGATGGTTTAATCCAGCCGATTGTTGTTACTGAAGATATGGATGGCTACATTTTAATAGCGGGTGAGAGAAGACTTCGTGCATCGAAATTGGCTAAACTTAAAACTATCCGCTCTGTAGTTTTAAAGAGAGATGAGCAAAAAATGAGACAATTTGCTCTCATTGAAAATATTCAAAGAGAAGATTTAAACTCGATAGAGCTTGCAGATGCTTATCATGAACTTATAAAATTGCACAATATAACGCATGAAGAGTTGGCGGGTATGATAAATAAAAGTAGAACTCATATTACAAATAGTTTAAGACTTTTGCAACTTTCTCCAAAAACACAGAAATCACTTATAGAGAAAAAAATAACTGCCGGTCATGCTAAGGTTCTAGTTGGTTTAGATGAAAAACAGCAGCAGCTTATGGTGAACTCTATCATTGGACAAAAGCTAAGCGTAAGAGAAGTCGAAAGCACTATTAAAAACATAAAAGATGAAAAGCAGATTCTTGGCGATAAGGAAATTGTAAAACCATACGATTTTTCTAAAGTCAAAAACAGATTTAGCTCTTTAGGTTTTAAAACAAATTCTTCAAGAAACAAGCTAACAATTGAGTTTGAGAGCGAAGCTCAAGTTGAAGAGCTTTTAAAATTTTTCTAATATAGTGTCAAAATAAGTACGCAATATTGCTAATTTTTTATACAAAATATAAAATTCTTTTATTTTTTTTCTTACTTTAACTATCCTTTCAATTTTCTCATAGTATAATCACGCAACTTTTAGGAGGTGCTATGTTAGATATAAATCCGATACTACTTTTGGCTACATTTGTTGTATTTCTTTCACTTATTGCCGCTCTGAACAGTTGGCTTTATAATCCATTATTCGCTTATATGAAAAAACGAGATGAAGATATCAAGAAAGACTTAGAAAAAGTCGGTTCTAATGATAATGAAATTCATGAGTTGTATTCAAAAGCTGAAACAATAATTATGAATGCTAAACTGGACGCAGCAGCCCTAAGAGAGAAAGTAATTGCGGATGCTAAGGAATTGGCTGATAGTAAGTTAGAAGCTAAACGAGCTGAATTAGCAAATGAGTATTTAGAGTTTGAAAAATCTCTTCACAATTCTAGAAAACAGTTGAATGATGAGTTGATGTCTCAAATTCCAATGTTTAAAGAAGCTGTAAAAGCTAAATTTAGTCAAATATGAAGGATGTAATGTGAGTAGAATTTTAGTATTTATGCTAATGATATCAACTTATGCATTGGCATCTGGTGGTAGTGCAGAAGGTGCTGGTACAGATATCGTTCAAAGAACGGTCAACTTTGTACTATTTGCAGGTCTAGTTTGGTACCTTGTTGCTGAACCGGTAAAAAATTATTTTGTATCAAGAAGTCAAGCTATTGCTGATGAATTGAAAAAGGTTCAAGATAAATTGAATGATACTATTGCTCTAAAAAAAGAGGCATTGTCTAAGATATCTGATGCTGAAAAGTATGCGGATGGATTAGCTATTTCTTTAAAGAAAGAGAATAAAATCATAAACGATAGTATTATGACTCAGTGTGAAAGTGAGCTAGAAACATTATCTAAGCAACAAGTAGTAATGAAAGAGTTCGAACAGAGAAAAATGGTTCGTAATGTTGTAAAAGATGTTTTAAATCAAGTTTTAGCTCAAAGTAGTAATGATTTTGATATAGAAGCTATGGCTAATGTTATCTTGAAGAAGGTGGCATAGTATGGAAAAATTAATTGCAAAAAGATATATTAAAGCTTTGAAAGATGGTTCTGATTCTGAAGTTGTGGGGATGGCTACAAATATTTTCTCTGCTTTAGCTGAATCTTTTAAAGATAAAAAGTTTGTTCAAATTATGGATAATCCAAATGTTTCTGTTAGTGATAAATCAACTATTTTACTAAAAGCAGTTGAGTCTGTAAAATCTGAGAAGATTAATAATCTTATTAAACTTCTTGCTGAAAACAGACGAATCGATATTATTCCAGCAATAGCGGAAGCATTACGAAAAGATGTCGCGTTGTCAACAAAAACTTACGAAGGTATTATTTATAGTAACAATAACATTGATACAAAAGTAATAGAAGAGCTAAGTAGCGGTTTGAGTAAAAAATTTGATTCTAAGATATCATTAATTTTTGTAAAAAATAATTTTGATGGTATAAAGGTTGATGTTGAAGACCTTGGAATAGAGATTAATTTTTCTAAAACAAGAATTAATAATCAACTAATAGAACATATAATAAAAGCAATTTAACTTCATGAGAGGAAAACAATAGTGATAGCAAAAATTCAAGCTGATGAAATCAGCTCAATAATTAAAGAGCGTATCAATAACTTTGAATTAAGTGTTGATATTAATGAAACAGGCAAAATTGTTTCTTACGCTGATGGTGTTGCACAAGTTTACGGACTTAACAATGTTATGGCAGGAGAAATGGTAGAGTTTGAAGAGGGAACTCAGGGTTTAGTTATGAACCTTGAAGAGAGTAAAGTCGGTGTTGTTATACTTGGTGGAGGAACACAACTTAAAGAGGGCATGTCTGTTAAAAGATTAGGTCGCCTTTTAAAGGTTCCGGTAGGTGAAGCTCTTCTTGGAAGAGTTGTGAATGCACTTGGAGAGCCAATTGACGGCAAAGGTCCAATTGAGACGACAGAGACTAGATTTGTTGAAGAAAAAGCACCTGGGATTATGAATAGAAAATCTGTTCATGAGCCTATGGCTACTGGTATTAAGTCAATTGATGCGCTAGTTCCAATCGGTCGCGGGCAAAGAGAGTTAATTATCGGCGATAGACAAACTGGTAAAACTACAATTGCACTTGATACTATTATTAATCAAAAAGGTAATGGCGTTGTTTGTATTTATGTAGCTATTGGTCAAAAAGAGTCAACTGTAGCTCAAATTATTCGTCGTTTAGAAGATCATGGTGCTTTAGAATATACAATTATTGTATCTTCTACAGCTGCTGAATCTGCTGCATTGCAATTTTTAGCTCCATATACTGGTGTTGCAATGGGTGAATACTTCCGTGATAGTGCTAGACATGGTTTAATTGTGTATGATGATTTATCAAAACATGCAGTTGCTTACCGTGAAATGTCACTTATCCTTCGTCGCCCTCCAGGTCGTGAAGCTTATCCGGGAGATGTATTTTATATTCACTCTCGTTTGTTAGAGCGTGCTGCCAAGATGAGTGATGAGGATGGAGCTGGTTCATTAACTGCACTTCCAATTATTGAAACACAAGCGGGAGATGTTGCTGCATATATTCCTACAAATGTTATCTCTATTACGGATGGTCAAATATTCTTAGAGACTGACCTTTTTAACTCAGGTATTCGTCCTGCGATTAATGTTGGTTTATCAGTGTCTCGTGTTGGTGGAGCTGCTCAAATTAAGGCTACTAAGCAAGTTGCCGGTACTTTAAGACTTGATCTTGCTCAGTATCGTGAGCTTCAGGCATTTGCTCAATTTGCATCAGATTTAGATGAAGTGTCTCGTAACCAGTTAGAGCGTGGTCAAAGAATGGTAGAAGTATTGAAACAAGGACCTTTTTCTCCACTTTCGGTTGAGAAACAAGTTCTTATCATTTTTGCCGGCAATGAGGGCTTCCTAGATGATATGCATGCATCAAATGTTGTTCGTTTTGAATCTGAACTCTATCCATTTATAGAAGCATCATACCCTCAAATTTTTGAGAGTATAAAAAATACTTCTAAAGTAGATGATGATATTAAGATACTAATGATTAAAGCACTTGAAGAATTTAAAGCTAGCTTTATAGCAGCATAAGGGATACTTTATGGCAAACTTGAAAGATATTCAAAGACAGATTAAGAGTGTTTCTAATACTCAAAAGACGACTCGTGCGATGAAACTAGTATCAACTGCTAAGCTTCGTCGTGCTGAAGAGTTAGCAAAACGCTCTCGTCTTTATGCTGCAAAAATGAATCAGGTTATTGCCGAAATAGCTGGACGCATTAAATGTAACAAAGTTGGAGGAATTGACAATCGTTGTTTTATAAAGATTGAAAATCCAAAAATTGTTGATGTGATTTTTGTAACTGCAGATAAGGGTTTGTGTGGCGGTTTTAATATTCAAACTATTAAAGCTGTGAAAAAACTACTTGCAGAATATGAAGAACGAAATGTAAAAGTGCGTTTACGCGGAGTCGGTAAAAAAGGTGTTGAGTTTTTTAAATATAACGAGGTCGAAATTTTTGATTCAGTTGTAAATCTTAGCTCAAAACCTGATAAAAATAGATCTGATAATTTCATTTTATCTTCAATAGAAGATTTTAATGATGGTAAAATTGATGGTCTTCATATTGTGTATAACGGATACAAAAATATAATAACTCAAGAGTTACATATAAATCATGTTTTGCCAGTTGATTCAGACCAGTTTGAGTGTACTGAAGTTCAAAATTCGATACTTGAAATTGAGGCGCAAGATGAAGAGCATATGCTAACTTCTTTAGTTAATAAATATGTTGAATATAATATGTATTACTCTCTAATAGATTCAGTAGCGGCTGAACATAGTGCAAGAATGCAGGCTATGGATGCGGCTACAAATAATGCTAGAGAGATGGTTAAAACACTTAACGTTAAATACAATAAAGCTAGACAAGCAGCTATTACTACAGAACTTATAGAAATTATAAGTGGTGTGGAGTCAATGAAATAATGGAGAAAAATATGATTGGTAAAATTAGCCAGGTTATGGGCCCGGTTGTTGATGTTGATTTTGATGGTTACCTTCCAATAATCAATGAGGCAATTGAAGTTAATATAAGTATTGAAGGCAAAATAACGCGTTTAGTGCTAGAAGTTGCAGCTCACTTAGGTGATGGTCGTGTTAGAACGATTGCAATGGATATGAGTGAAGGTTTAGTTCGCGGCATGCAAGCCGTAGCTACAGGTTCACCTATAAAAGTTCCGGTTGGAGAAAAAGTACTAGGTCGTATTTTTAATGTAATTGGTGAAACAATTGATGGTGGAGAACAGGTAACTGATGCACCTACATGGTCAATTCACCGTGCACCGCCACCGTTGGTTGATCAATCAACTACAACTGAGATGTTTGAGACAGGGATTAAAGTTGTTGACCTTTTAGCACCGTATGCAAAAGGTGGTAAAGTTGGATTGTTCGGTGGTGCCGGTGTTGGTAAAACAGTTATTATCATGGAATTAATTCACAATGTTGCACATGGTCACGATGGTTTATCTGTATTTGCCGGTGTTGGTGAGAGAACTCGTGAAGGAAATGACCTTTACCATGAGATGAAAGAATCGAATGTTCTTGATAAAGTTGCACTGTGCTATGGTCAAATGAGCGAGCCCCCAGGAGCAAGAAACCGTATAGCATTAACTGGTCTTACTATGGCTGAATACTTTAGAGATGAAAAAGGTCTTGATGTATTGATGTTTATTGATAATATCTTCCGTTTTGCTCAATCGGGTTCTGAGATGTCAGCACTTCTTGGAAGAATCCCTTCAGCTGTTGGTTATCAACCAACTTTGGCTCGTGAAATGGGTGCATTACAAGATAGAATTACATCAACTAAAAATGGTTCAATTACTTCAGTTCAGGCTGTTTATGTTCCAGCAGATGATTTAACTGACCCTGCTCCGGCTTCTGTTTTTGCTCACTTAGATGCGACAACAGTACTTAACCGTAAAATTGCTGAAAAAGGCATCTATCCTGCCGTTGATCCTTTGGATTCAACATCAAGATTGCTTGACCCACAAATTTTAGGTGAAGAGCATTATAGTGTTGCTCGCGGTGTTCAACAAACACTTCAAAAATATAAAGATCTTCAAGATATTATTGCAATTCTTGGTATGGATGAACTTTCTGAAGATGATAAAAATGTTGTTCAGCGTGCTCGTAAAATTGAGAAATTTTTATCTCAGCCATTCTTTGTTGCAGAAGTATTTACAGGTTCTCCAGGTAAATATGTTTCTTTGGCAGACACTATCAAAGGTTTCAAAGGAATCTTAAGTGGTGAGTATGACCACTTGCCGGAAATGGCGTTTTACATGGTTGGTGGTATGGATGAGGCAATAGAAAAAGCTGAAAAGCTAAAATCTAAGTAAATTCATATATTAAAGGACTATCCATGGATAAATTTAAACTTGAAATACTAACTCCTAATGGTGTCATCTACAATGATGATGCTATTAGTGTAGTTCTTCCTGGTGAGGAAGGAGAGTTTGGCGTTCTTGCACACCATGCATCTCTAACAACTCTATTGGAAGCTGGTGTTATAGACATTGAAAAAAAAGATAAATCCGTTGAGTCTATATTAATTAATTGGGGCGTTGTTCAAGTTGATGAGACAAAAGTGATTGTTTTAGTTGAGGGTGCTGTAGCTATTCGTGGCGATAGTGAGAGTGCAATTGCTAATGCTCTTGAAGATGCTAAAAAACTTATAAAAGATATTGCAGATTCAAATCCTGCTATAGCATCCGTCTCAGCGAGACTTGAATCAGCAGCCAGCAGATTATTGTAAAATATGATTAATAATTTAATTGATTTTTATTTAAAAAGCAACCCAGCAACTATAGGTGTGCTACTACTTTTATCGGTATACTTTGTAATTTTGAACTGGGTGTTTTTTTACCGTTATTTTTCACTTAATAGCTGGCTTTCTATAGAGAATAACTCTTTAGAAAGTTTGCTCATGGGAGCAACTACAGTGAGTAGCCAGTCCTTTTTAAGAGGATTTTTGAAAAGCAATGCAAATAATCCTAAAGAAATTTTAGATTTAGCAATGTTGGCAGCTACGAAAGAGGCTACAAAAGGTCTCTCCATAATATCTGTATTTGCATCAACAACACCATTTATTGGTCTCTTTGGTACTGTTGTTTCTATTTTAGATACCTTTTCTCACATTGGCCAGAGTAGTGGAGGCATGTCGATTATATCTGGTGGAGTGTCAGATGCCCTTATCGCAACTGCTGCTGGTATTTTTGTTGCAATATTTTCATACACATATCATCAAATTCTAAAAAGAAAATCGTTTGATTTAATCAGCTTCTTACAGATGCAAAGTGATGCACTCTTAGCTCGTAAAGTATAAACAATGATATATGATTGGGATGATAAACCTGAGTTAAATATTACTCCGTTGGTTGATGTTATGTTGGTTTTATTGGCAATTTTGATGGTTATTGCACCAAATATAGTCTATGAAGAAAGTATTAAACTACCTCAAGGTTCAGTTTCTAAGCAATTATCAGAAATTCCACCTGTACATATTGTAATTGATAAAGAAAGAAATGTAAAAGTAAATAAAGAAAATTTTTTATTAAATGCTTTTACGGATAACTTTGCAACTTTTTCAGGTAAATTAGACAAAAAAGCAAGTGTGCTGATTAGTGCTGATAAAAGTTTAGATTATGGAATAGTTATGTCAGTTTTAGCTGCAGTAAAGCAGGCTGGATTTTCTGAGGTTTCTCTAGCTACAAATGGGTGATAATAAATCTTTTTTTATTTTAAGCGGTGCAATATCGCTATCTTTCTTTTCAATTATATTAGCTCTTTTCTTCTACATGATGTTTTCAGTTACAAATACAAAAACATACGCATTAAAAAAAGATAATTTTGTTTCAATTTCTTTAAATACACCAAAAGAACAAACTAAACAAAATAACAAAAAAGTAGTTACTCCTGTTGAAGAGAGCAAGACTGTTCCTGAGGTTAAAGAAGTCGATGTAGGAAGTTTGTTTAGTTCAGTGCCTACACAAGATATAAGTAAAACGAAAAAAGTTGTTGAAAAAACAGAAGAAAAAAGAAAGCAAGAAGTACAAAAAAGACCAAAACCAGTAGTAAATAATGACGTAGATAAAATTTTACAGAAGATTAACAATATTGATGCTGTTGTTAAAAGTGATGATAGTACAAAAACATCAAGTGGTGATGAAGTTGATGAGTACCTGGCAAAAATTCAAGCTTTGGTCTATGAGCATTTTGTTCCACCAAAGAACTCAGAAGGTAACACAGTTAAAGTGGTCATTGAACTAAGTGCTATAGGTAAAGTTTTAGATTTTAGAATCTTAAATTATTCTTCTAGCAGAGCATTAAATGAAGAGTGTGATAGAATGAAGGAAAGATTGATGAATGTTGTTTTTCCTGTAAACCCAAAAAATTCATCTGCTAGTACTATAATTAATATTACTTCAGATAAAAATTAATTTAAAGGAGCGGTTATGAAAATATTTTTTATATGGTTGTTTCTAATTTCAATGTCTTTTGCAGGAGATGCAACAATTGAGGTTATTAAAAAAGTTGATACTCTTCCATCTTTGGCAGTTGAAGATGCAACTGTAAAATATGATAATGCTATAAAGATGCTGTTCTTTAAATCTTTAGTTGCAGATCTTAATGTAATCTCTATCTTTAATGTAGATGGACATTATAGAAATGTAGATTTTGGTGCTAGCAATGTTGTTGTTGAAAATAAGGATATGAAATATGTTCTAAGATATAGAATATTTGAGGATGATAGTGCTGCCTTTAATGTTGAAATTAAATTGCTCAAAGACAATAGTGAAGTATTTAGTAAAAGTTATAAAGCTAATAAAAATGAGTTTTATATGTTTATATCACATGCAATTGCATTTGACATAAATGAGTACATGGGAGAGCCATCTGTAGAATGGATGAAAAGAAAAGTTGTTTTTTCAAAAAATACAACTCCTAAAAAAACAGAAATTGTAATCTCTGATTATACGCTTACATATCAGCATACAATAGTGGCTGGCGGTTTTAATATTTTTCCTAAATGGGCTAATAAGGAACAAACTTCGCTATATTACACATCACTTGATTCAAAACCTACCTTAAAACAGCTTGATATTAAAACTGGTCAAACAAAAGCAATATTGTCATCAGACGGCATGATGATTTGTTCTGATGTAAGTGTTGATTCCAAAAAGATATTGGTTACAATGGCACCTAATGGTCAACCAGATGTATATATGTATAACGTTGATAGCAAAAAATCTACTAAGGTTACAAATTATAGTGGAATTGATGTGGGCGGTCAATTTTTAGATGATAATACTGTTGTATTTGTTTCAAATCGTCTGGGCTATCCAAATATTTTTTCCCAAAAAATAAATAGTGGTGTAGTTGAACAAATGATATTTTACGGAAAAAGTAATGCTGCTTGTAGCGTTAATGGCGAATATATTGTTTATAAAGCCAGAGAAAGTTCAGATGCATTTGGGAATAATACATTTAATCTGCATCTAATATCTACAAAAACAGATTTTATAAGAAGACTAACAGCAACTGGCGTAAATGAGTTTCCAAGATTTTCTAGAGATGGGGATGCGATTTTATTTATAAAAAATTATATGTCTCAAAGTTCTATAGGAATTATCAGATTAAACCACGATAAGAATTATCTTTTCCCTCTTAAACAGGGAAGAATCCAATCTATGGATTGGTAAAAATAATAAAGATTAGTATAAATTATTTTTTATACTAATTTTAATATTATTCTGCTATAATTCCGTCATATTAACATAGAGGAAATCGGATATGAAAAATGTAGTACTTTTAAGCGTTGCGGTTGCGGTTTTAGTTTTTAGTGGTTGTAGTTCAAAAGAACCAACAGTTGAGGGATCTACACAAGCTCCAGTAGTTAGTGGTGACTCTTCATCAAACATGGTATCAGAGTCAAGCGATGCAAGAATCGCTGCTATTCAGAATAAGTTATCAACAATCTATTTTGATTTTGATAAATTCAATATTCGTACAGATATGCAGTCTAACCTTTCTGCAGATGCTTCAGTAATTAAAACAGAAGCAAGTGATTTAAACATCAAGCTAGAAGGTAATTGTGATGAGTGGGGTAGTGATGAGTATAACTTTGCACTTGGCTTAAAAAGAGCAACTACAGTTAAAGATGCTTTAATTGCAAGTGGTGCAGATGCTAGTAAAGTTACTATGGTAAGTTACGGTGAAAGTAATGCAGTTTGTACAGAAAAAACTAAAGATTGCTGGTCTAAAAATCGTCGTGTAGACTTCAAAGTCCTTCCATAATCCATGCGTAACGGTATTTTAGTTGCAATTATTGCAACTATTACTTCTACAAATTTAATTGCCGCCGAGCCTTCTGCGTTCGGTGCAGGCAATTTAGATAATCCTACTCCTTATGGACTAACTTCTAACGAGAATATAGTACATGAAAATCAAAATAATCTTCAAAAAGTTGTTGCTAGAAATAATAATCAATCCAGTGAAATTGATTCTCTCAGAGAAAGAATTGATGGACTACAGAGCATTATAGAGAGTTTAAGTAAAAAAGCTCAAAGCAATAAAAGTGAAATTAATGTCCTTAATCAAAAAAATGGCATAGAATCAAAAAGTTCTGATGAATTTTACAAAAGATTGAGTGATATGATTCATACAAATAGTGAAGATATAGCAAAGATTAAAGTAGTAATATCTGAGTTGACTAAAGCAATCGAAGTGATGAATAAATCGCAAGTATCCAAAAGTGAATTGACTGATAAAGATAAAGCTTCGGCCAAAAAATCTGAAAACAAAGAAAAATCAGATAATGCAAAAAGCACAGATAAATCTGCAAATACAGAAAAATCTGAGTTAGAAACTATGTCAAATGAAGATATTGACACTAAGGCAAAAGAGCTCTTTGATAAAAAGAATTATACTAAATCAAGTGAGTACTATAATCACCTAGTTGATAAAAATTATAAGCCTGCTGTTTCGCACTACATGATGGGTGAAATTAATTTTAAGAGAAAAAATTACGCTGAAGCTGTAGCATACTATAAAAAAAGTAGTTCTCTATACGCAAAAGCATCTTATATGCCTTCTTTATTATTACATACCGCCATATCTATGGATAATACAAATGATAAAAAAAATGCCAAATTGTTTTATGAGGGGTTGATAGCAAAATATCCTGAAAGCAGTGAAGCAAAAGAAGCGAAAAAAAATCTTACTTCTATGAAGTAATCACACACTTTTTATATAAAAATAACAGAGTTTTATGATAAAATCCAAAAAAATAAATTAAAGGTAAATTAAATGGCCATAGAAACAAATCAAATTGTATCAATAGAGTATGAAGTTCGTGACGGAAATAAAGTTGTAGATAGTAATGTAGGTGGAACGCCTTTAGTTTTTATGTATGGAAAAGGTCAAATTATTCCAGGTTTAGAAAGTGGAATAAAAAATATGTTAATTGGAGAAAAAGCTGATATTCTTGTCAAGTCTGAAGATGCGTATGGCGCATACAATGCCGATGCAAAACAAGAAGTTCCAGCAGACCAATTTGCCGGTATTGATTTAGAAATTGGAATGACTCTTTACGGGCAAGGCGAAGATGGAGGCACTGTTCAGGTTACTGTTATAGAAATAGGTGCAGATGATATTGTTATAGATTTTAATCATCCTTTAGCTGGTAAAGACTTAATGTTTGCAGTAACTATTAATAATATTAGAGAAGCCTCTGCTGAAGAAGCTATGACTGGTATCCCTGCTGAAAACATGCAAGATGATGATGGTTGTTGTGGTACTGGTGGCGGCAGCGGCTGTGGATGTCACTAATTTTGTAACGGCTTCAGATGCTTCATCTGAGGCATTCAAAACAGCAACTCTTCTTAAAACACTCAATATAAACTCCCTTATTACTGGGGAGTCGGGTGTCGGCAAGAGAAGTATTGCTAAATATATCCTTCCGGATGCTTCTGTCTTAGATGCATCTAATTTTGATGAATTGTTGGTTGCAATCGAGAGTTCGAGAGAGATAATCATCACAAATCTAGAAAACTCACCCAATATAAAGAGAGTAATAGATAGTATTAACTCAAACAATGTCAGAGTAGTTGCAACAGCAAAAAGTTTATTTTATAATCAGTACGCTGATGAGCTTTTTAGTATTAAATTTGACATTCCGCCATTGTCTCAAAGATTAGAGGATATTGAATTATTAGTAAAAAAATTTACTAAAGAGGCTTCCGTACTTTTTGGTTCTAATGAAAAATTTAATATTAAAAATTTCAAACCAGATGTCAGTGAAAATGCGAATTCGTTAAGAAGACAGGTAATGATTAATTATCTGCTGCAAGATATAAAAGACAGAGAATTAATAGACATAATTGAAAATTATATGTCTGATAAACTAGGTTCAAATAGTGATTATAGAAAATTTTTGTATCTCTATGAAGCACCTCTAATTAAAGCAGGGCTTAATAAATTTAAATCTCAACTTCAACTGTCTGACAGATTGGGATTAAATAGAAATACGCTTAGAAAAAAAATATCAGACAATATAGATTACTTATAAGGATAATAAATGCAAAAAAAAATAGCAATGATTTTTTCAGGTCAAGGTTCTCAAGCAATAGGAATGGGTAAGAGTTTTTATGAGAATTCTGACATTGCAAAAGAGATGTTTGATAAAGCCGGAGAGAGAATAGGTGTTGATTTTAAAGTGCTTCTTTTTGAAGAGAATGATAAACTAGGGCAGACAGCCTACACACAACCTGCTATTTTACTTATTCAGATGATTGCATATCGTCTTTTTAAAGAGGCATGTAGGGTGCAACCCACTCTCTTTTTAGGGCACTCACTTGGCGAATTTTCTGCTTTGTGTGCTAGCGGTGCTATTGATTATGTTGATGCTGTAGAGTTGGTGCATAAAAGAGGTTTATTGATGCAAGAGGCATGCGAGTCTATCGAAGCTGGCATGATGGCGCTTGTCGGTATCGATGACGCAGCTGTTGAAAAGGCATGTCTTGATGCACAAAATAGTGGCAAAAAAGTTTGGCCTGCAAACTACAACCAAGACGGACAGTTGGTAGTAGCTGGAATGAAGAGTGATTTAGTTTCTATGGAACAGGTATTTAAAGATGCCGGTGCAAAAAGAGCAATTCTTTTGGACATGTCAGTTGCTTCTCACTGCGATTTACTCGCTCACGCACAAGAGCCATTGGCTGAGTTGATGAAAAATATGATTAAAGAGGAATTTGCCGCTCCAATTATTTCAAATGTTACTACTAAGCCATACCGCACAAAAGAAGAAGCAGTTTTTCTTTTAAAAGAGCAGTTGGTGAAGCCTGTAAAATACAAACAATCGATAGAAGCAGTAGCAAATGATATCGACCTTGCAATTGAATTTGGTCATGGCAGTGTATTAAAAGGTCTTAACAAAAGAATAGCCAAAGATTTGCAAACTCTTAATGTTTCAGATATGGATTCTTTAGCAAAAGTTGTAGAGGAAGTTTGTTTATAATATGAAAGTAACACTAGCTCAGACTTCACCTAAGCTAAACCGTTCTAATCTTGAGGAGACACTTTCAATTGTAAGCGAGTTTATGGATGGGAGTGATTTGATTGTATTTCCTGAACTCTCACTCAACGGCTATCTTTTACAGGATAAACTATTTGAAGATGCCTGGGATATAGATGAGTTAGGCAGACTAAAAGAGTTAAGCCAGCATGTAGATATAGTTGTTGGTGCTGCAGTAAGAGATAATCAAACATTCAAAAATAGAGCTCTCTATTTTTCAAAAGGAGAACTTTTAAGTCAACACTCTAAAGTTCATCTACCAAACTATGGCATGTTTGAAGAAGCAAGATATTTTAGTGCCGGCAATAAATTTGAGAGTTTTATTACCTCTTTTGGCAGAATATCGATGCTTGTCTGTGAAGATTTATGGCATAAAGAGGTTCATAACGAACTCATAAAAGAAAACCCTGATTATATTATTGCATTAGTTGCTTCTCCCGCTCGTGGATTTAGCGATAATGGATTAGACATAGAAGATAAGTGGTATTCCATAATAAAAACAGTAGCGGGCGAATGCAATGCAAAATTAATTTTTGTAAATCGCGTTGGCTTTGAAGATGGACTTGGTTTTTGGGGCGGAAGCTGTATTGTTGATGAAAATTCAAATATATTAGAAAAGCTGCCACGATATGAAAAAATAGTAAAAACATTTGAAATATAAGGGATAACATGAAAATAGCGATAATGGGTGCAATGCCAGAAGAGATAGCACCGATTTTAGAAAAACTTGGTGAGTATACAACGACACAATATGCTAAAAATAAATATTATGAGGCATCTTACAAGGGTGTTGATTTAGTAATTGCCTACTCTAAAATAGGAAAAGTATTTTCAACTCTGACAGCTACAACAATGATTGAACATTTTGGTGCTACTCAATTGCTATTTTCAGGTGTGGCTGGTGCTATTTCACCAACTTTGAAAGTTGGCGATTTGATTGTAGCTACAAAGCTGTCACAACATGATTTAGATATTACGGCATTCGGACATCCTTTTGGATTTGTTCCTGAAGGCTCAGTCTTCGTTGAAGCAGATAAAAAAATGATAGAGATGAGCAAAGAGGTTGCATCCGAGATGGGTAAAATCGTTCAAGAGGGGATTATTGCCACAGGTGATCAATTCGTTGCGAATGAAGAGCGCAAAAATTGGATCGGTTCTACTTTTGGTGCGGATGCTTTGGAGATGGAGGGTGCCTCTGTTGCAGTTGTTTGCGATGCTCTTAATGTCCCATTTTTTATTCTCCGTGCAATAAGCGATGCCGCTGACATGGATGCGAGTTTCTCATTTGATGCATTCCTTGAAACAAGTGCAGTAGAAAGTGCAGAATTTGTAATGAAAATGGTGGAAAAACTATCTGGTAAAGACGCCAAATGAACAAAGTCCATTTGGCTACGCTAACGCTATGTTCTCCTCAGCGGAGAGCTCGCGTTCAGATAAACCGAACTTAATATGCCCATAGTTTTATCTAAAAAAATCATGTCCAAACTCGGACGAACAAATGCCGAGTTTAACCTAATAGAAGAGGGCGATAAAATTCTTGTTGGTCTTAGCGGTGGTAAAGATTCCCTAACAATGGTGCATGCCATGAAAGAACAACAACGCCGCGCTCCATTTAAATTTGAATTTATCGCTGTAACTGTCTCCTATGGCATGGATGAAAATTTTGATGCATTGATAGCTCACTGCAAAGAGTATGAGATTCCACATGCCGTACATGACACAAAAATATATGATTTAGCAGAAGAGAAGATAAGAAAGAACTCCTCTTTTTGTAGTTTTTTCTCTCGCATGAGAAGAGGCTCTTTGTATAGCGCTGCTGAAAAATTTGGATGCAACAAAGTAGCTTTGGGTCATCATATGGACGATGCTGCGGAGAGTTTTTTTATGAATTTTATCTATAACGGTCAGATGCGTTCCCTTGCACCAAAATATAGAGCAGGCAATGGTCTGATTGTCATTCGTCCGCTTATCCAAATGAGAGAGAGACAACTAGCTGCATTCGCAGTTGATAACAATATGCCAACTATTGGGGATGAAGCTTGTCCTTCTATGCGCTTTGATGTCAAAATGCCACATGCCAGAGCACACACAAAAGAGATGCTAGCCAAGATGGAAAAAGAGTTTCCAACGCTCTTTACAAGTCTAAATGCCGCTTTTAAGAATATTTCGATTGATAGTTTTTTTGACGCTGAGAAGTTTTCGGTTTAAATAAAATGAGTTAATGATATAATTCGCAGCATTAATCAAAAAGGAACAATTCTATGGGAAGAGCGTTTGAATATAGAAAAGCATCAAAATTAAAAAGATGGGGAGCAATGTCAAAGTTGTTTCCAAAACTAGGTAAAATAATTACAATGGCAGCAAAAGAGGGGAGTAGCGACCCTGACATGAACTCGAAACTTCGTACGGCGATTATGAATGCAAAAGCTGAAAATATGCCAAAAGATAACATCGAAGCGGCGATAAAAAGAGCGAGTGCAAAAGATACGACGAGTATGTTGGAAGTAAACTTTGAGGGCAAAGCTCCACATGGCGTTTTGATTTTTATAGAGTGTTTAACAGACAATAATACAAGAACCGTGGCCAATGTAAAAAATGTACTCACTAAACATGGCGGAGAGATGCTTACAAACGGCTCTTTGGAGTTTATGTTTAGCAGAAAAGCGGTAATTGAGTTTAAATTAAAAGACGGCATGGATATTGAAGAGCTAGAGCTAGAGCTGATTGATGCAGGACTTGAAGAGATAGAAGAGGAAGAGGGTGTTGTTTTAGTGACGGGTGATTATACAAATTTTGGAAAACTCAATGAAGCATTAGAAAAAATGGGCATTGAGGTTACAAAAGCAAATCTAGAAAGAATGGCAAACTCTCCAATATCTATCTCTGAGCAAGAGCAGGTTGATATTGATAAAATTATAGATAAATTAGAAGACGATGATGATGTCAATAAGATTTTTACAAATCTAGCATAATTTTCACATGCCGGTATTTGATAAAAATAATATATGAAATACATTGATAAAATATATACACAAACATATGAGGTAAAGCAATCAAAATTTATTGCTTACCTTGTGCCATTCTCTCAGTTTGCTTCCACTTTAGAACAACTCAAAAACTCACATCCCAAAGCTAGACATTTTGTTGTTGCGTACAGATATTTAAATGAGTTTAATCAAATCGTAGAGCACTCTAGCGATGATGGAGAACCAAAAGGGACATCCGGTAAGCCTTCTCTTTTTGTTTTGCAGGGTTTGGAAATGATAAATAGTGCGGTTATCGTTGTCAGATATTTTGGCGGAACAAAGCTAGGTACTGGCGGATTGGTTAGAGCATACAGCGATAGTGTAAATTTAGTGCTAAATGCAGCATCACTCATTGAATATAAACAAGAAACTAGCATAACTATATATTTTGAATACTCAAATATAAGAATGGTAGAGTATGAATGTTTAGCATGTGGAGTGGATATAGTTGAAAAAAGTTTTGATGCAAGAACTATCTATAAAATAAGGGGCATTGCATCTAACATAAAACTATTTTTAGAAAAGCTGAGTAGAGTGGTTGAAGTTGTGAAGTAGATGAAAATCTATTCACAACCTATCTTCCATGTACAGCGTTACCCATATCCCACATCGGTAGGAAAATACCGAGTGCGAGTAAAATAACCATTGAAGCTATTATAAAGAGCATTATAGGTTCAATAGCCTCCGATAGTCCATCAATAATGGCGTCAAATCTCATTTTGTAGTACTCTGCAACTTTTTTTATCATGGCATCAAGCGTACCGCTATCCTCTCCGGCACTTACCATTTGAATAATCATATTTTCAAAAAGTTCAGTATCTTTAAGTCCTTTATTGAGTGCTCCACCTTTTTCAACGGTAATCCTAACAGACAATAGTTTAGCTTTGAGAGGAAGATTGTCTATCATCTCTATTGAAGTGTCGAGTGCTTCAGCTATTGGAATACCTGCACGGATAAGTTCCGAAAAAACAAGTGTAAATCTGCTTAATGTTGAAAATTTAATGATGCTTTTTATGAGATATGTTTTTAGAAGCAGCTCATGCCACCCATATCGTATGTTCCTATAGTTGTTAATCAGATATTTAAATGTCATGATAGATGCAAAAATAACGGCTAAAACATAGGGTCCATAGTTGTTGAAAAGGTGTTCAAGCACCAGGAGTATTCTGGTTGGAAGAGGCAGTGTCGCATGGAGTGACTCAAAAATAGCTTTAAATTCAGGAACAACATAGGAGATTAAAATTGTAAAAGCCACAGCCATGGCAATCATAACATTTCTAGGATATGCCATGGCTTTTTTAAATTTAACAACATTCGCACGAATCTCTTCAAGCATATCGGCCAAAGAATAGAGTGATTCATCCAGATTACCTGTTTTTTCACCTAGCTGAACCATGGCAATTGTTAAATTACCGAGTTCAAAACGAAAGTTTTCCATGGATGCCGAGAGGGAGCGACCGGAATTTATATCTTCTGCAAGTTTAGAAAAAACTGTTTTGAGTGCTTCATCCTCTGTTGAATTTGCAATTTCGCTCAAACAATCATATATGGAAATACCGGCATTTGTCATAACCGCTAGCTGCCTGATTGAGGCGATAAGCGCATCAGGCTTGATTTTTCTTTTTTTGATATTTTGCAGAAAGTTTGTTTTAAATCTTTTAAATTGAGCATCAAGAGGCTCTTCAGCCTCTGCGATTTTAATAATAATTCCTGAGAGTTTTAATTTTGCATGTTTACTAGCCTCTTTTTTATCTTCGGCATAGATTGGAAACTCCTCTTTTTTCCCTTTTATAAGAACAGTTGCAATAAAATATTTCATCCTTTGGCCACCTTTAAAATCTCTTCTAGGGAGGTTATTCCGTCTAAGGCTTTTTGTATTCCATTTTCAAAAATAGTTACAAATCCATCACTAAGTGCTTGAGCCAACATGGCATCTTTTGGAGCACCCTTTGCAATGAGACTGGAAAGACCATCGGTGATACTCAATACTTCACATATCATCTCTCTTCCCATATATCCGGATTCATTACACTCTTTGCACCCTTTCCCTGTGTAGAATTTTGCATCTTTGGGGATAGCATGGTGCAGTTCTTCAAGTGTAGAGGCTGAAATTTCCTCAACTACTTTACAATGTTTGCATATTTTTCTAACAAGTCTTTGCGCTTGAATTGCTACCAGGGCACCGCTGATTAAATAGTGTTCAATACCCATGTCAACCATTCTTGGGATGGCGCTTATAGAGTCGTTTGTGTGCAGGGTAGAGATAACCAAGTGACCTGTGAGGGCGGCTTTAATCGCTATTTCCAGTGTCTCTTGATCACGAATTTCACCAATCATAATTTTGTCTGGATCTTGTCTTAAAATAGAGCGAAGTGCGTCTGCAAAGCTGAGTCCAACTTTTGGATTAACCTGAACTTGCTGAATGAGATTCATTCTATACTCCACCGGGTCTTCAACTGTGATGACTTTATCTTCAACATTTCTAAGTTCATTTAAAGCGCCATAGAGAGTCGTAGTTTTACCGCTTCCCGTTGGACCCGTAACTAAAATAATTCCATGCGGAGCCTTGAGTCCATGAAGTAATTTATGATAACTTGCACTGTCCATACCGGCATCTTCAAGCTTCACAAGTGCCTTTTGTTTATCCAGAACACGCATGACTATAGATTCACCGTAAAGTATCGGCAGAGTTGAGATACGAAAGTCATATTCACTCTCTCCGACTGCCGTTGAAAAACGACCATCCTGCGGTTTTCTCTTCTCTGCAATATCTAGATTCGCCAATAGTTTTAAACGGGATGCCAATGGCGGGTAAATATCTTTTTCAAAAATAAACATTTCTGTTAATTTACCATCCACACGACCGCGAACGACACAATTTTTCTCTGTTGGCTCCACATGTATATCACTTGCACGGTTTTTTATACAAGTTTTTAACACTACATCAATCAGTAGTAATATAGAAGAGGCTTCTTGCTGCTCTTCTATAGTATTTATTGAGTTTAACTCATCTCTAATTTTTTTTACTAATCCTTTTACGCTATCTTTTAACTCGACTTTGTAAAGGTAGGAGTGAATCTGTTTTTTTATGGATACGGCTATTCTTATAACTTTTCTTGGAAAGAGTCTTTGCATAGACTCTTGAGCTTCAATGTTGAGAGGGTCATTAAAAGCTATAGTAACGCTCATGTCATCTTCAGATATTGGTAAAACATTATATTTTTGAAGCTGAGCTAGTGGAACCCTGCTTGTAATTCTGTAGTCCATATCAATGGAGTCTAAATCTAAAAACTGTAAATCTAATTCATGGGCTAGTTTTTCCAATACTGCTTTTTCAGGGATGTAGTCGTAATTGTCAATAATGGAGAGTTCATATACGCCATTTCTTATCTGCTCAACGATAAAACGAACCAATCTATCCATCGTCATAAAACCTGAAAGGGTTATGTCTCTTAATATAAGGTTTGCATTAATTCCCTGTGCCAAAAGTCTGTCAACTTGCCTTTGCATAATCGAACCGTTGGCAAGTAAATCCGCTGTTATTCTGTCCATCTTTTTATCCTACCAGTAGATATGCTGTTTTATGATTTTTTTATCATAAAACTCATCTATCACTAGTTTACTTAGTTTTTCATCTTTTAAAATATAAAGATTATATGTAATTTTTTTATCATCTCTATCATCAAAGGTATAAAACTGTTTCGGAGACTCTTCATTAAGTTGGCTATATAAATCAAAAACTTTTGAAAGTACATAGTCAGTTGTAGGTAAATTAAGTGAGGATAACTTGTACCCGTCAAGCAGAGCATGGTAGAGTAGCTTTTTTTGCATCATGATTATAGAAAAGTAGGCTGCGTTTGATCTTGATTCAGGTGAAAATTTAAGTTTTATTATTGGTATTGTTAAACGATCGATATAGTCTGCTTTTAAACAAGAAAAAGCAAAGAGTGAAATATAATCTTCATCTTTATCATGTGCATTAATATTATTAAAACCTAGATTACAGGCATTTTCATATTTGTAGTTTTGATAAAGTCCTAACATCTCCTGCTTTACATCCGCATAGAGTGTAATTGCAAGTATTAAAGCCATTACAATTTTCATCTCATTTCTCCTGAGAGTATCTCATCTAAGAGTGCTTTTGCATTGGCTGAATGAGAGTGTTTTATATACTCTTTGAGCGTTTCAACAGCTTTATCTTTTTGATCTAGCTTGACTAATGATTTAGCAAAGATTATCCAACTTGTTTCTTGATTACTGTCAATTTCATTTGTTGTTAAAGCGTAATTATATGCCAGATTATAATCACCCGAGTTATAATAGCTTTTAGCTATAAAGAGACTGAGGGTCGGGTCATTGCTCTTTTTGAATCTTTTTATAACTTGTTCTATATCGTTTTGTGTACTCTGTCTCTTAATATTTACAGTGCCTTTTGGTTCTTCATGGATAATAGCCTCTTCTTTTGCTATTGTTCTATCCTCTTCTTTAATGATTTCTACCGCTGGCGCTTCTACTTCAATTATTCGTATCGGTTCTGAAACAGTTGATTTATTTATTTTATCCATAAAACTGAGTGATGGGGCAATGACAACTTTTGTTTCTACTTTTTTTGGCTCATTTAAAGCTTTTTCATCAAAAGCTTTTTTCGGTTCATTCTCTAGTAGATTATTCTGCGTATTGCTATCAACTATCTTCGCTGTTATTATTTCTGCTTTTACTATAGATTTATTCTCATCTTTTGCTGCTGTTGGATGATTGAGATCTTGAACTATGTTTTTTGAATTTTGATAATTTATAGTGGTAAAAAGAATGGTAGATATTACAATAGTACTAGTAATGATTATGGCATGCGGAAGATAGGATTTTATTTTATATTTGAGCCACTTTTTTTCCAACTCGTTTATATCAAACATGTATTAATCCTGTGTGAATTGCTGCCATCTCTATAATTTTATTTGATATTGAGATTGTATTTATCTTAGTAGGATTGTTTTCATGATAGTGCGAGTATATGTCAAAGAGTATATAGAGTAATTTATTTGTATCTCTATAGTTTCCATTAGTCAAATTATAAATCAATTTTACAGAACTATCCTTGAACATATTTGCACTGTCAAAACAATTTGCTTTCATAAGTTTTTTTTGTATATATACTTTTAACTCAGAGACCGAAGCATTTTTAAGCTCTATGCTATCCCAGATTCTAGTCTGAAAGTGCTCTTTTGCTATTAAATCCTCTTTTTCGGTTTTGTGAAGAGTGATTACAAATTTTATTTTTCTTGTATCTGAAAGCAACCTGATTTTTTCTATCAGGAAATTTGAATAGAGCTGAGCTTCATCCAATAGTACTATTGGAACATAATCCAGTTCTCTATTGTCTAAAATTTTCATAAATTGTGTAAAATTTAGGTCACCTTCATACTTTACATCTAATATATCTTTTGCCAATGTTTTAAAAAATTCACTATCATCAAGAATAGGTGTTTGATACAAATAGACAATTCTGGAGGATAATAAATCATGGTAGAGTTTTGTTAAAAACATGCTCTTACCGGTACCTGGTTTACCATAAAGAAGCAACATCTTTAACGGCTTATTTACGGAATTTTTGAATGAGTGATACATTTTAGAGACTCTGTCTATCTGTATATAATCTTCTGCATTCACAATATCTAAAAAAACATTTTTAGAATTTTTAAATATATTTGATTTCATCTTGATTACTTTTCAACTTCTTTATCTACTTTCACACCGGTTTTGTTATGGTCTAAAATATTCTCTTTTAGACCTGCATAACCTAAATCTGATAAAGACAAATTACTTTTTTCTTTATTGATAATATGAGGTTCTATAACAATAATAAGTTCCTGAGTCTGTTTAGAATTCTCATCATACTTAAAGAGATAGCCAAGAAGGGGAATGCTTCCTAGCAGTGGTACTTGGCTAGAACTTTGCGTGTTTTTTGAATTGATTAGACCACCTAGGATTATTCTGTTGCCATCTTTTACCGTAACCACAGATGAGAGTTGGCGACGATCCAAATCCGGCGGCATTGTTCTGTTTTCTGAAGTAGAAAGCATGCTCGTGGAAGTCTCGGAGAGAGATGGGTTTATCTTTAAGGTTATAGAGTTGTCATCCGATATTTCAGGAGTTATATCTAAAAGTACGCCGGCAAAAACAGATTGGATATTTTCATTTACGCTTGAAGCACCCGTGGTTCCACCTGCTAAAGTTTCCGTACTGGTAATCTTATAAAAATATTCCGTACCGACTGTAATGAGTGCAGGCTGATTGTTTAGAGTTAAAACCTTAGGGTTAGAGATAGAACTTACATCCCCTTGAGTATTTAAAAACTTAATCACCTCTTTCAAACTTACATTACCTTTTGCTTGAACAAGACTGGCTACAGTTCCGGAGTTTCCTTTTATAGGGTCTGGATACAGAGCAGTCGTAATATCAGAACCTGTATAGGCTCCAACATTTTGCGCATTTACAACATTTGATGTTATCTGAAAGTTTTGAAGAGCATAGAGCTGTTTCCAATCAACACCTGTTGATTTACCTTCACTCATTGTAACTGCTAAAATCTGAACATCTATCAAAACTTGAAGTTTAACCTTTTCTTGGAGTCTTTTGAGATACTCCTCAAGTCTAATCATCTGCTTGGCAGTACATGTTACTGTAATTAGACCGGCATTTTTATTTATGATTGGTGGGTTAGCTACATATTCATCATGCGGTCTGTTTATGACCCCCTGCAACTCTAAATCTAACTCTTCCCAAAACTTAACTTCATCACTTGATACTATTTTTACGCCGGATTCGGCAGTTGAACTTCCACCGGATTTAGAAGTTGATGCACTCGAAGAGCTAGTGGAGCCAGTAGCACCTGAAGAACCGGTTGAACCTTTAGAAGATTTAGAACCTGCCGATGAACTGAGTGTAATATCAGTACTGCCGCTACTTTTTCTTTGAGATAAAATATAGTCTATAGCAAAAACTTTTGTAGTTAAGTAGGAGATTTTTAGTACATTATTATTAAGCGTATAAGAGAGATTATTTTCATTTAAAACAATATTTAGAACTTCATCAATTGTTAAGTTATTGAGATGTGTTTTGTTGAGTTGTTTGTTTAAATACTCTTCTGCATTTGAATCGGTTACTACAATACTAAATTCACATGAATCACTGAGTTGCTCAATAAAATCAATAATTTTAGTATCTTTTGTAGAGCTGATACTGAAAAGTTCGGAAGAGCAATCAGCAAAAAGATTGCCTGTTAGCAAAAGTGTTAAAATTGTTCCATAAATTGATGATTTTATCATACGCATTGCTCTAGTCTCACTTGTTTTTAAATTTTAAATTTAGATTTTTACTACTTGTAGAGAGTATCTCTTCTTTACCTTTTTTTGATAGAGTAATAGATGTCGCATCAATTTTTAAAACTGTATAATCGTCAATTTTATCGCTTATCCTATACCATTTGCCATTAATCAAAGCTGATTTATTGATAATGGCATCCAGAATAAACTTCTTCTTTTGAGGTAACACTTTTATCTTTGGTGCATCCGTTGTCTCTGAGGTGAAAACTGTAGGAGCAGCAGCGATGACATTACTTTTTGTATCGGCTTTTTTTACAAAGATAAAAGGGTCTTTGAGTGATGCAATTTCAGCCTCACTGATTCCCTCTCTTGGAGGCTTAATTGCTTCAATCTGTTCATCAACCCACTCAAGTTCATTCGAGCTAAGATTAAGGGAGAGAAGCAGTAAAAGAGTAACTATAAAAAAACTTTTCATTAGTATGTAATCCCCCAAACAGAGATATTCAAATTTCCATTTATATTATTTTCCATAGTCAGATTTAAATCATGCAAATCAACGACCAATTCGCTCTGTTCAAGTGAGTTCATAAAATTGAGTGTGTTTTTATAATCCCCTGTGTTACTAATATTAATATCTAAAACATGACCGAAAGCACTATTGTTAAGAGCAAGTTTATTTGTAAAGTCAAGAATTTTAATGTTGTATTTCAGTGCATTTTTTGAAATTGAGTGCAGATATTCACCCCATGTTCGCTCATCATACACAAGCGAAGAGATAGCTTCAATTTTACCTTTTATGTACGCATTATTGTCTTTGTAAACGAGTAATTCACTCTGCGCCTGTTTAATCTCTTCTTCTAGCAGTGTAATTTTAGCTGCAGGATTTTGTTGCAAATAGAGTTTATCATTGTTTATTTTAGACTCTATAGTTGTAACTTGCTCTTTTATTTTTTTAAACGCTATCTCAGAACTATCCCAAAAAAGCAGATAGGAAAAAGCAAATATCATAGAGAAGGTCATAACATATATCATATATATGTCTTTTTGAGCTTTGTTCTTAAAGGATGCATCTATGTTTTGTAAATAATTTTCAAAATTTATTTTCATAATATTGTCACCTTTAATTCGCTGAAATATTTTGCCGACTCTTTATTGTATAAAATCTTTTCAAGTGAAAATTTAAACTTTCTCTCATATTTTTTTGTTAAATTTTCTAAGAGAGCAGTAATTATTTTATCCTCTGATGAAACCAAGTTCAAGATAAATTTCTTACTTTTATCATTTTCATTGTAAGAGAGTGATTCTATCTTTACTCCAATATCATTTAAATCATTTGTTAATGAATAGAGCAATTTAGCTTTCATAGGATAGTTTACTTTTACATCATGAATCTTTATAAGCGTGTTTTTTTTATCTATGTACTCTTTCTTTTCTTTATTTAGAAGGGCGAGAAATTTTTCTTTATCAGCTTCTCTGCTTTTTATAGTAGATTCTCTTATTGTTCTCTCAATATGAAGTTCTGAATAGGTTGTCTCTAACAGCTTATATTGTAGCTCCTGCGCATAGGTCAGTGTCCAATAGCCAACAGGATAAACAAATGCAATAAAAAATGATGCAGCGATTAAAAGTAAAAGTTTTCCGCTTTGTCTTTGTACAAAATTTGGAGGACGGTGGAATATTGTGAAATTGCAGTCATATCTTTTTTCTTCAGAGAGGGTAGTATAGATGTGCATTAAAGCATGAAGTTGGTTGATGCTTTTATTGTTGTGTTCGTAACCAAAATCAAATTTAAAATCACTTGCTTTTATACTAAGCTCAACTTCCGCTATCTCATTGAGTACTGAAGCGGTGGAACTTTCTGAACCTATATAGATATGTTCAATTTTTTCTATTTCAAAAGCTCTTTTGGCGTATGTCAAAATATCGTTGATAGTTGCAAATATTTCTTTATATAATTTAACGACAAAATTTGTATAACCGTTTTCTCTGTTTTTGAGATTATCATCTGATAAAATTTTTATAAAATCCTGGTATTCAACTCTTTCACCGTAAATTTCACAAAATCTTTCATGCATCTGAATAAGTGTATATTTCAGTGACTTTGTATAAACAAACTCTTTTTCATTATAGATAGTTACGAATGCATCGTTCTCTTCAAAATATATAAAACAGTGAACCCCGCTATTTTGTATTATTTCTTTTGTGTAAAGTGATTTAAACAGGAGAGGGGTCGGAATAATTACATCAATATATTTTAATTTTTCTACGGCATCTTTATATGTTTTTTCTATAATTGAAGGCTCAGCTATAAAAACTTGAAAGTGTCTATTCTCATAACTTTTATTATTGAAAACTTCAATGTATCTTATTTGATACTCTAAAGCTTGGTCAAGGGCTAGTTCATCATATATTTTGTTGTTTATAGCATCAAATAAATCTTCTTCAAGGATGTTTTTACTAATCTCTATATGAGAATTAATATATCCTTGAGTGTTTAGATATGAAATAATAAATTGATTTTTATCATGCTCGGGAGACTTGATATCATTTAAAAAATTAGAAACACCACTCACATACGAATTTTTATAAGGATTAACAGAAATAACACTTAAAAAAGGGTGATTCTTTATTTTATTCATTTGCTATTATCCTATTTAAAGTGAACCATCGACATGCAACAAAACTCTTCACCCTTATAAAATTCTACTCTGAAAATTTTATTATCTTTATCAACAGCATAATTTTTGTTAAGCGATTTGAGATCTATTGTTATCCCACTCTCACTTGAGTTATTTTTTGATACATATCCAATAACATTTACACGAAAATTTTTGTCATCCAATACCTTAAAATCGTCATTTACAAAAAAATCTGAAGATTTATCTATAGAAGTTGCTTTCCCATCAATTTCAACATTGAATTTTTTAGGACATATATTAGCCATTTTAAAGTGTTCCGGCTTAATTGTCGTGATCTCTTTGTTACCAATATAAGCAACATATGTTCCATTGACCTTGTTGAAATCACCGAGTGGGTTTGAAAAATTAAATACATTCTCATTTGATTTTACAGGAACATAGGCCAAATCTTTTTTGATATCACTTAAATTAAGCGACATATTGCCGTTTATTGAAAGTGTCCCATAATTGTTTATTAATTTGCCTATCTCTTCCTCTTTTAAGTTGAAATCTTTTGTATAAGAGATTTCCATGACCTTCATAAACTCTTCTATGGCTAGAAGGTGATAAAAAACTTTTTGAGAAAGTGAAGATAAATTTTTACTGCTCTCTATTGCAAATGCCGGTTTATTATTTGTTACTGCAAAGTAAGTCAGAGAGAGCCTCATGGCCTCATCATCGAATTTTGTATTAGTGTTTTTTACATTGAAGCTGTGATGTTCTTGTAACAAATTTTTATTAATACTGTCTCTGACTCTCGAGGCTATTGTATCCAGATTTCCAAATGGCTGATTTTGCAAAAGTTTGCACTGGTCTATAACACAGGTTTGCCCCCATGCAATTGGATTAAAGATGTTTCCTTTATCCTCTTTTCTATAAAAACCATGTCCATCATGCAAGTTTAAAACTAATGAAACATTCTGTGATAGAATAACTTTTTTTATCTCTTGGACAGTCTCTTTATCTTTGTCTCCGACTTCCATAAAAGAGAATTTTCTATTCATGTCCCCGTTTATTCCCCTAGAATCAGCTTTTACACTCTCTCTGTTGAGGTTTGGAACTATCCATAAATTTTTAGACTTTATTTTATAATGCGAGGCAAGAATTGATGCAGCAAAATAACCGCCAGGCTCGTCTCCATGGACTCCGCCTATTACAAGTAGCGTAGTCTTAGAGCCACTATTCTCTTTCTTTATTAGGTTAATATTAGCAGATAGATAAGCATAAGATGCAATCAGTATAAAAAATATTTTAATACAAAGTTTATTCATTCTTTAGACTACTGATTTTCTGTAAATATTTTTATTTTATTATCTTTACTAAGTTTAACCATCAATGTTTTATCACCGACAAATTTAAGTGTATCGGATGAATATATCTCTTTAAATGATATCTGGTACATGTCAGGTGCACTTGGATATGGAACAACATTTATGCGGTCAAATATAATTGTCTTTTTCTCAGATTTACTGAATACTCTCTTCTTGTAGGTTGTAAACGAGCTGAAACTCATTCCGTCATCTCTCATAAAGTCTGATGCATAAAAACCTAAATAAGTTTGGATATCATTGTAGAGCCAAGCGTATCTCCATGCATAGAGTTGTGCTAAAAGTTCTGCAAGTATTTTTTTTGGAACATCTTTTTTTGTTTCGCCGCTATTAATAATGAGCATTGTGCTATCTATATCAATTCTTCTATCAAGACACTCTAAACTAGGATTATTGATTGCTATACACCCTTTCGTATAATCATCTCTTTTTTGGTCTGTAGGAAGACCATGTATCCATATTCCGGAACCTCCTCTTCCCCTGTATCTGTCATAGGTGTTAGGGTAGGAAGTAACAAATGCAAGCGGTCCATAAAATGAATCTACTTTAGAGAGTTTTTTTGTTATTTCATAGACTCCAAGAGGTGTTGTTAAATCGCCCTCTCTCATCTTGTCGCCTTTCATCTTGCCGGTAAAAGCACTGTAATCTTTTGCCAATTCAAACTTTTTATTTTTATTCTGTTTGTATAAAACAAGAGTTGATTTCTCTTTATTGCATGTCAAAACAGATGAAAAAGTTTCTAAATAACCAAAAGTAGTATCTTTTCCTTCTAAAAATTCGTTCCAATACTCTTTTTTAGCCAGTTCTGAATCCATCTTCTTTTCTATATCTTGCAGACCATGTGTTCTATAGTTCGTTAAAATATCACTAGCATTTACAGCTAAACTCAGTAAAATCAGAAATATTATTTTCATGCTTGGTATCCTATCTCTTTTAAGAATGTTTTATCTTTTGTCCAGCCCTTTTTTACTGTTACCTGAAGGTTTAAAAAAGCTTTCTTTCCGCTTAGTGTTTCTATTTTGGTTCTTGCATAGACCCCAATTCGCTTAATAGAATCACCACCTTTACCTATAATTATCCCTTTTTGACTCTCTTTTTCTATAATGATTGTTGCATGGATTTTGTCTAAAGTTTTGCCTTCTTCTATTTTGTCTATGATTACATCTGACTCATATGGAATTTCGTCACTGACATTTTCAAATATTCCCTCTCTAATAAAGCCGGCATAAATATCTCGCACAAGCTCACTAGTTAAATCTTCCGGATCAAACAAATAGGGTGAGTTTGGAAGATTTCTAGAAATAGTTTCAAGCAAATCAGCATGTCCGACTTTTTTTGGTACTGCTACGGGAATAAGTGCTTCAAAATAGTCTGAAAATTGATTATAGGAACTGATTTTTTTAAAAAGTTTTTCTTGAGTTACTTGGTCTATTTTGCTGAGTACAACGATATGTTTTACTTTAGAGTTGTTCAGCTTTAAAAATTTTTCATAATGCTCTAAGCTGTCAGTTACGGGAGCCAAATAAACTATGAGATCACAATCACCCATAGCTTTGAGTGCTTCATCAAGCATAAACTGGTTTAAAATTTTCTCTCTTTCATGGAGCCCTGGAGTATCAACAAAGATAATTTGCGTATCGTTGTGCATCACTATGGCATTTGAGCGTTTTCTTGTGGCATTTGCTTTTTGGCTCACCATAGCAATTTTCTCACCTAAAAGAGAGTTCATAAGTGTACTTTTTCCGGCATTCGGACGACCTATGAGAGAGACGAAACCCGCCTTAGTAGCGTTTTCTTTAGATAAACCAGTTTTATTCATTTTTTTCCTTTAAAAAGCCACAAAGTGACATGATAACTATAGAATATATCTTGATAAATCATTGTCTTCAACGATAATATCAAGCTTTTCATGCACAAACTCCGCTGTTATTACAAAGTCCTCGTTTGGATGTTCGTCCGCATTAAAACTTATCTCTTCCAATACTTTTTCCAAAACAGTGTGCAATCTTCTTGCACCAATATCTTCGGTAAGCTCATTCGCACGATGTGAAACTTTTGCTATTGCTTTAATCGCTTCATCTTCAAAAATGAGGTTCACCCCCTCTACGCCTAAGAGCGCTTTATATTGCGTAAGCAGAGAGTTTTTTGTTTGCGTTAAAATTTTGTAAAGCGTCTCTTCCGTAAGTGATTCAAGTTCAACTCTGAGTGGAAATCTACCTTGAAGTTCAGGTATTAAATCGCTCGGTTTTGTAAGATGAAATGCACCGGCCGCAATAAAAAGAATATGATCGGTATTTACAACCCCATACTTCGTAGTGACACTGCTGCCTTCAACAATAGGAAGTAAATCTCTTTGAACTCCCTCTTTACTCGGGTCGTTTCGCCCCTGCGACTTAGAACTTATAGCAATCTTGTCAATCTCATCCAAAAAGATAATTCCGCCATCCTCAGCGCGTCTGAGTGCCTCGGCATAAATATTTGTCATGTTGAGAAGTTTTGAAGATGCTTCATTTTTTAAAAGTGATTTTGCATCTTTAACGCTCATCTCTTTTTTATTGTCTTCTTTATTCATAGCTGTAAATATTTTAGAAAAAGATTCTTGTACTTTTGCCATCTCCGGCGGAAGATTTGTATCATTGAACTCAACATTTACTTTATCAAATTCTAGTAAAATAATTTTATCATCCATCTCACCGCTTGTAACTTTCTCTTCCATTGACTTTAAAATTTTTGCATAATCATCTTTTTTTTCTTGGCTAGCTTGTTCCGGAAGGGGAGGGAGAAGTTTCTCTACTATTTTATTGACAATATAGTTCTCTATTTTGTCTCTGTTTGCTTCTTCTTGCTCAGCTTTTACGAGGCTTATTGAATTTACAACCAAATCTCGAATCATGGATTCAACATCTCTTCCGACAAAACCGACTTCGGTATATTTGCTAGCTTCTACTTTTATAAAAGGGACTTTCATCATGTTTGCAAGGCGTCTTGAAATTTCAGTTTTTCCGACACCGGTTGAACCAATCATAAGAATGTTTTTAGGCATTATCTCATCTTGAAACTCTTGGCTGAGCTGCATTCTTCTGTATCTTGTTCTAAGTGCCAGCGCAATAGTTTTTTTGGCATCTTTTTGAGAAATAACATATTTATCTAAATACTCAACTATCTCTTTGGGAGTTAAATTCATTCTTTTTCTTCCTGAAGCGTGAGAGTTTTGATGTTGTGATTTGTGTAAATGCACAGGTCTGCGGCAATGCTTAAACTCTCACGAACCAACTCCTCTTCATCGAGTGAGGTATGCTTTTTGAGCGCTCTTGCTGCCGATATTGCATAGTTTCCGCCGCTTCCAATCGAGGCAATTTCACCATCTTCCGGCTCAACCACATCTCCGTTTCCGGTTAAGATAAAAATATGCTCATTATTTAAAACAATCATCATGGCTTCAAGGCGGCGAAGAACTTTATCTTTTCTCCATGCCTTAGAAAACTCTACGACCGATTTTAAAATATCGCCTTTTTTGTCTTCTAAAAACTCTTCAAACATGTCAAAAAGATTAAAGGCATCCGCAGTGCTGCCTGCAAATCCTGCAAGGACTTTGCCTTTGTGGAGTGTGCGGATTTTTGTGGCATTTCCTTTTAAAACACTGTCTCCAAAAGTAACCTGTCCATCTCCGCCAATTACAGCCTTGTTCTTGCCTTTGTATGCAAGTATAGTTGTTGCATCAAACATTATTCGCCTTGAACATCCACATGTAGAGTTGCATGAATTCCGTGACCGAGTTTAAAGTCTAAATCATGCTCTCCTACAGTTTTTATAGCTAGTTTGTCTGTTATATGTTTTTTATCTATATCTATTTTATGCTGTTCAAGAAGGGCATGGGCTACTTCCTCTTTTGTGATTGAACCAAAGAGATGACCGTTTTGACCAAGTTTTTTAGTGATGATAATTTCAGCTTTATCAAGTTTTTCCGCCAAAACTTTCAGTAGTGCTATCTCCTCTTCTAAATCTTTCGCATTTTGAATCTCTTCCTCTTTATGTTGCGCTAAAATCTCAGCAGTTGCATGTTTCGCAAAACCTTTTCCAATTAAGAAATTTTTGCCGTAACCATCTTTTACCTCTTTAACTTCACCGGCTTTACCTAAACTTTTTACATCTTTTATTAATAATACTTTCATCTCTTTCTCCTTAATTATTATCTGACCTCACACACTTTTGTAAAATTGTGCGCTTCATACCTTGTAAATCTCGAAAAACTTGTTTGACTAAAGAAACATTTTCGCAGAGCGAAAAGCGATTCTCTTGTTTTCATAGCTTTTGGGGTGGCAGGGACATTTGTCCCTGCCACTAAAACGGACGAGTTCGTTTTAGTGTGTAACATCAGTGATTATCTTTTTATTTTTCCGCCATAAGAAACAATACCATGTGATAAGTTGCCTATTTTTGTATAGCCCATATCTGTTAATATTCTTGCACAATGCGCACTTCTGCTTCCGACATGACAGTAAACAATGATATTTTCATTTTTGCCAAGGTTAGCCTCATCAAGTGTTTGAAAAAAGCTGCTCGTTGGAACAAGTTTGTCTGCACCTTCAATATGACCCATCTTCCACTCCATGTGCTCACGAACATCTACAAGTTTAAAATGAACCATTCCAAGTGTGCGAGCTTCAAGAAGTGCAATTAGCTCATCAGAATCTAGCTCATGGTTGTTTACTAAAGCTTCACACTCTTGCTTTGTAAGACCGCGAGAGTGTTGGTGAACAACCTCTTCCATCTGGTTTTCTTGACGCTTAATCGCAGCAAACTCCGGTGTACAAAAAATTTGACAGTGACAAACGCCGTCTTCCGGAATCTCTTTTTCAATAGCAGGTGTACATGGGCACATTCTCTCATCTGAACTTTTATAAACTCCATCCACTTGCTCTACCATATAACAAGGACAAAATCTTTTGTTATACATCATTTTATTACGAGCAAGACCTAGCTGGACTCCCTCATTAATCTCTTCTTGAGGATTGTATTCCCAATTAAATTGTTTCACTACTTTATCTGTAAATTTAATCGTTTTTTCTAGTTCAGCTTGAAACTCAGGTGAATTCATATCTATCTTTATTATGCTCATATTGGTTCCTTTTATTTTTTATTTTTGCGAGCTTTGCCGGCAATTATAAATCGTAAAGCATTAAGTTTGATAAATCCTGCAGCATCTTTTTGATCATAAACAGAATCCTCTTCAAAGGTACAATACTCCGGGTTAAAAAGTGAGTTTTCAGATGAGCGACCAACTACACTTACAACACCTTTGTAAAGTTTCAGTCTAACACTACCTGAGACATTTACTTGAGTTTTATCAATTGCAGCTTGAAGCATTTCTCGTTCCGGTGCAAACCAAAAACCGTTATAAATAAGTTTTGCATAGCGAGGCATCAGCTCATCTTTAAGGTGAGCCTCTTCACGGTCAAGAGTTATAGATTCGATAGCGCGGTGCGCTTTTAACATTACAGTTCCGCCCGGTGTCTCATAACATCCACGACTTTTCATACCGACAAATCTGTTTTCAACGATGTCCGCACGGCCGATTCCATGTTTACCTGCTATTTTATTGAGAGTAGCAAGCATAGTTGCTGGGCTCAACTCTTCGCCGTTTAATGAAATTGGGTCGCCGTTTTTGTAACCGATAGTGATATATTCAGCAACATCAGGAGCATTTTCAGGTTTTGTAGTCCATAGCCACATGCTGTCCTCAGGCTCAGCATTCGGGTCTTCCAAAATTCCACCTTCATATGAGATGTGAAGAAGATTAGCATCCATAGAATAAGGAGATTTTTTACCTTTTGTATCAATTTGAATGCCATGTTCAGCAGCATAAGCCAAAAGTTTTTCTCTTGAGTTTAAATCCCACTCTCTCCACGGAGCAATAATAGTCAGAGTAGAATCTTTACCTAAATAACCCATTTCAAATCGTACTTGGTCATTTCCCTTGCCGGTTGCACCGTGACTCACGCCATCGGCACCGGTAATATGAGCAATTTCTACCTGTCTTTTAGCGATAAGAGGTCTTGCTATTGAAGTTCCCAAAAGGTATTCACCCTCATAAATTGCATTTGCTCTAAACATAGGAAATACATAATCTTTTACAAACTCTTCTCTTAAATCATCAATAAAGATGTTTTCAGGTTTGATACCCAAGGCGAGAGCCTTCACTCGGGCAGGTTCAACCTCTTCGCCTTGACCGATATCAGCCGTAAAAGTTACAACTTCACACTTGTACTCATCTTGAAGCCATTTCAAGATAACACTTGTATCTAAACCGCCGGAATAGGCTAAAACTACTTTTTTAACATTTTTTTTCATGTAAAAAACCCTTGTAAGCAAAATAATTGTCGCGATATTACTATAAAAGAGATTAAAAAGTAGTTAGAATGTAGTTTTATTTAATGAGAATACAGAGCTTTATTTGAGGTAGTTATAAGATAATAGAATATGAAATATTGATTCAAAAGGGCTTTATTACCCCTTTGAATCAAATAATATTCCACTTACCTCTTTCATTTTTGGAAGAAAATCAGCTGCTTGTTCTGCCGGAAATCTTCTAATCATTTTATTCGTTTGTGCTTCAATAACAGATACATAAAATACATCTTGCTGATCTACACCAAATTTTAAGTTTGTGTTCATTGGAGCCATCGCGTTGTTAAGCTCTTTTACTAATGCTTCCACTTGCTCTTTAGAATTTATTTTTTCAGCTTTTTGCGTAGTACTTTGCTGCATCTCTTTTACAAGATCAACTTTTGGCTGCTCAACCTGCTGAACCGACTGTTGCGCCTTTGCCATTTTTCCCTGTGATTCCCCACCACCCATGTGGGTTTGTTGCTGTTTTGCTACACCTGCTATGCCATCCATGACTTACTCCTCACCTTTAAGAATATTGTTACTAGACAGAATATCGACTGTTAAATAAATAACTTAAATAAATTAAATAATATCTTTAATATTTTTCACTTTATCTCTTCTAACTACCACATATTTATGATAATCTTGCGTACATGAATGAATATATAAATCTATTAAAAAAAGAGCCGGTTTTAAGAAGGCTCTCGTCCATACAGCTTATTGCGTATTTTGGTGCTTGGTTTAGCAATGTTGCAATATACACCCTTCTTCTTGATATGAAGGTATCGCCAGAAATCGTCGCATTTGTGGCGATGCTCCATTTTTTAGCCGGTGTTATTCAAGCGCCGCTCTCAGGCTCTATTATAGATATGCTGAGACCAAAAAAGTTGATGCTCTCTCTTATCTTTATACAGGTTTTGGCAACTTTGTTTTTAATTCTTGTTGCCAATATAGAGGATCTGTGGCTTTTGTATCTGCTTATATTTATTAAAATGGCGGCAGCCAGTTTTTATTTTACTACCGAAATGTCACTTTTGCCAAAAATTCTTCATGGGAGCAAACTTCAAAAAGCAAATGAACTTCACTCAATAATCTGGTCATTTTCATATACTTTAGGAATGGCTATAAGCGGCTTTGTAGTTTATATGCTTGGCATAAAAATCGCTTTCATTTTAGATGCTTTCATGTTTATTGTTGGATTTTTTCTACTCTATAATTTAGAGATAAAGGTTGAATTCATTAAAAGCAAAGAGAATCTGGCAGAGATGATGCGAGATACTTTTAGGTACTTAAAAAGATTTCCACATGCCATGCACCTTATGTTTGTTCACGCTTTTGTAGGGCTCACTGCTTTTGATGCTCTTGTCGCTCTTATGGTTGACAAATATTACGCTTCGGTTATTGCCACATCTTTGGCTTTGGGATTACTGCATGCTTCAAGGGCTTTAGGTCTTGTAATCGGTCCTGTTATTCTAGGCTCTTGGGTAAACAACAGACGAGTGGTTTACATTTTTATTTTGCAAGCAATCGCCGTTTGGTTTTGGGCGTTTATGATGCACGATTTTTATCTTTCACTCTTTGCAAGCGTGGTTGTGGGGCTATTTACCACTACACTCTGGTCTTATACTTACACACTTTTACAAAAAAATATAGAGGAGAAATATTATGGGCGAATCGTCGCATATAACGACATGATTTTTCTAAGCTCTGCAGCACTCACCTCCTTTATGATTGGTTATTTGGCTTCAAACGACTACTCTTTGGAGTTCATAACCGTAGCCATCGGAAGCGGATTTATTGTGGGTGGAATCTATTTTGCATGGATACTCAAGACCCAAGATATAAAAGATATAGCATGATTACATTTGCTTTTATTGGAGGAATTCTTCTCAACATTGGAGCATATTTGACCTACAAAGGAAAAATTTATGAATCGGTAATCGTCTATCTTTTTGCAGATATATGTTGGATTATTATGGCGTATGAGCGGAATGATTTTTGGGGTGCTGTATCCATTTTTATAGGTGTCACTTTTGCTTTTTTAGCCTTTTTGAAGATGCGAAGCGGAGAGTTGAATAAAACATTAAACATAAAAAAGGAAGATAATTAAATGGCGTCAGGCATTTTTTTACTACTCGACGACATTGCGATGTTGGCGGATGATGTGGCGGTGGCAAGTAAAATTGCTACTCAAAAAACGGCAGCGATTTTAGGAGATGACTTGGCCGTCAATGCACAAAAAGCGACAGGATTTGACCAGTCAAGGGAACTGGCGGTTATCTGGGCAATTACAAAAGGTTCTCTGAAAAACAAAGCCATTATTTTGCCTCTGGCTTTTATGCTCAGTGCAGTGGCTCCAAGCCTTATCACTTACATTCTTATGCTCGGTGCCTTGTATCTTCTTTATGAGGGAACAGAGAAGATTGAAGAGTATCTTTTTCATAAGCACCATAAACAGGCAAATGAAGAGTTGCTCCATTCAACAAAAGAGACTATCTTAGATATAGAAAAAGCGAAGATAAAGTCAGCCGTATTTACAGACTTTATTCTCTCTATAGAAATTATAGTCATCGCATTGGCAGCTGTTGCAAATCAGCCATTTATGGTTCAAGTAGCATCCACAGTTTTTGTTGCAATAGCAGCAACTTTTGGTGTATATGGTTTGGTTGCCATGATAGTGAGAATGGATAATGTAGGCTTTTGGCTTATAGAAAAAAAACATCAAAGAAGTGGAGATTTTCTCATAAGTGCCATGCCAAAACTGATAAAAACATTGGCCTTTGTCGGAACATTCGCTATGATTTTAGTGGGAGGCGGCATACTGGCTCACCATGTCGGAGTATTGCACCACCTTTTTATAGCTGCTATCCCACCCATAATAAATGAGTTGTCAGTCGGTCTCGTGATTGGTGCGGCTCTACTTTTGATTATGAAGTTGTTTAAGAAGTAAGTTTTCATAAATCTAAGATTTTGGCATGTTATAATGTTTTTTGTATTTATTTTCATAAAGATGACAGTCGTGAAGAAGAGTGTTTATTTCATTAAAGGGAGGGGCAGTTTCAGTGTTAGATCGCAAGAGACAAGAACAGACTAATATAAATTCTACCTTTGTTGTTCCGGAAAAAAAGGAAGAGCACTCCTATGTTTTATTAGACAAGCGGTTTTTGCATCTCGGTGACAATATAAGTTTTAATCTCTATTTTAAAAATAGACCGACGCAGATGTCTCTTTTTTTACAGAGTGATACGGTAGTAGATCAGCAACAACAACAGAGACTCCAAGAGGTTGAGCAAATCTTTGTATCTAACACTGAATATCATAAATATGAAGTTTTTGTAGAAGAGCATCTTCAAAACCTTCTTAAAGACGCATCCCTGACTATAGATGAAAAAACCGATATTATTTACACTTCTAGCACGGAATTGACACATTCACTTTACGACAATCCAGAGGCTCTCGAAAATGCACAACGCTCTGAAAATATTGTCATGCCTATTTTGCAAAGCATCATATACAACGATGATACAATAGCTTCATATATGAAAATAATCGAGCATGACTATTATACACATACGCACTCCTTAAATGTAAGTGTTTACGCACTATGCTTGGGTGCTGCATTGGGCTTAAAAGAAGAAAGATTAGTCCCTTTGGGTCGAGCAGCTCTTTTGCATGATCTTGGCAAAAGTAAAATCGACTATGATGTAATTAACAAAAACGGAATACTTACTCAAAAAGAGTTTGAGGAGATGAAAAGCCATCCATCGCTTGGGTATGATATTGCGATAAAGATTGGTATAAATGACAAAAATATATTAGACGGCATTCGACATCATCATGAAAAGCTTGACGGCAAAGGCTATCCCGATAATCTTAAGGAGAATGAGATAAAACTGTTTCCTAGAATAATAGGAATTTGTGATGTATTTGATGCTTTGACAACGAGGCGATCCTACAAAGAAGCTATGCGCTCTTTTAATGCCCTTCAAATAATGAAACTTGAAATGAATGCGCATCTGGACATGAAAATTTTAAATGTATTTATAAAAATGCTTCACAAGTAGTATCTCGCGTCTCTCCATATTTTCTATAAAATAAAGCTCTCTCTCATAACATGTACCCTAGAATTCCGACAACTTTTAGTGTTATTTAAATACTTAGGATTTATATATGAATTTAACGACTAAAGATATCCGCAGTTGTGTGGATATAGCAGACTATTCCAGGGGAGTTGACTATTATCAAAAATCTAATGTTCTCTCTTATGCGGTAAAAAATAGTGACGCAACAAATTTAAAATTCAGTTCCCGCGTTAAGGGAAGCGGCGGTAAAGTATATGAACAAGCCATCAAAATAGTTCTTTTAGATAATAAATTTGTAATGCATGGCGACTGCACATGCCCGGTCGGGTATAACTGCAAACATGTTGTAGCCGCAGCTCTGTCGTATCTGGGAAATAATATAGCATCCCAAAGAGTTGTTGAAAAACCTGACCAAAATTTTATGCTCAACAGATGGATAAATTTGCTTAAAGGAAGTGCTAAGCCAAAGAGTGTAAATGCAAATGAGTATTTTATAACCTACAGACTTTTTGATAAACTATCCCGTTATTCCACGGCAGAGTTCTCAATTTACAAATCAAGAATCTTAAAAAACAAAAAACTCTCGCAGGGCACAAAAATCGATGAGTATAAGTTTTTTTCCAATTACGGCTACAGTGATATAAAAAACAGTGAAGATGAAAATATTGCTATGATGATGGAGGGTTTGCGTTCAAACTTTAGAGGCACCAACGGATTTTTCAGAGAGAAGCTAGGCTATATAGCTCTTCTTGAACTCATTAAAACAAATCGCTGCTATTTTGACACGAATCAAGCGCCTCTTCAATACATGGATGAATTGTTTGAGCCGGAGTTTATTTGGAAAAAAAACAATGATGGATACAAGCTCAAATCTAATATAACCAAAGAGTATAAACTTCTTTATACCACTCCGCCGCTCATCATGGATACGATAAATTCATTGGTCTACACGATGAACGCAGAACCGAAAGTTTTAAAAGAGCTAGAAAATTGTCCGCCGATTTCTGAGGAGCAGATATTAAAAGTATATGAAACAATTCAAGCAGTAGCACCAAACATACAGCTTCAAACACCTAAAGGGATTAAAACAAAAACAATCCAAACAAAGCCAATAGCAAATGTAAAACTATTCTACGAAAAAGGTGCCATAGCGAATTTTAATGCAATAGAAGTGGCTTTTATGTATGAAAATCACAGGCTAGAGTTTTATCCGCAAGAGCAAAAAACATCTTTTTTAAATGAAAATATCAAAACTGAAATTTTGAGAGATTTAGAGTTTGAAGAGAGCGTAAAAAAAAGGCTTGAAGCGTTTAAATTTGCACAAATGAGAGAAGAAAAAACTCTTATTATGCGTCCATCTAATGATAACAACAGACAAGAAGAGCTTCAGGTATGGAGTGAATTTTTAGAGTTCCACATGCCACAACTTTTGAGTGAAGGTTGGCATGTGGAGATGGATGAGAGCTTTGAGATGAAGTTTGAACAAAACTCAAATATTGTTGTAGAGAGCAGTGATACGAATGATTGGTTCAGCCTCTCTTTTAACATTGTGATTGGCGGGGTTACACAGTCTCTTGTCCCTCTTGTGAGCGGTATTATTGCAGAGTTTGACGACTATGAAAACCTGCCGCAAAGCATAAATATAGAGGTTGCAGAGAATAGTTATGTGACTCTGCAAACCAAACAAATTCAGCCGATTCTTAAAACTATATTTGAGCTTTTGGATAAAAAAGAGAGAGATGACACCCTCAAAATCTCCGCGTATGATGCACATCTTATCGGGGATTTGGATGAGAGTGTTATCTGGAAGGGAAGCCGTGAGATACTCGAACTCTCCAAAAAACTCAAAAATTTTGAAGGTATCAAGAGAGTAGAAGTACCAGAGTGCTTCACTGCAACGCTCAGAGATTATCAGCAGGAGGGAGTAAACTGGCTCAACTTTTTGTATGAGTTTAAATTTGGCGGGATTTTGGCGGATGACATGGGTCTTGGAAAAACCATACAGACTCTGGTGCATCTCGCTAGGCTTAAAGAAGATGGCAAACTTACAAAACCTTCTTTGATTATCATGCCGACATCGCTGATTGCAAACTGGAAAAATGAGGTCAAAAAGTTCACTCCAAACTTGAGTGTTTTATCACTGCATGGAAGCGACAGACATGAGAGATTTAGCTTCATAGCGAAGTATGACTTAGTTCTCACAACCTATCCGCTCATTGTACGAGACAAAGAGAAGCTTGATACGGAGCATTTTTTATACATTGTTTTGGATGAGGCACAAAAGATAAAAAATCCGAAAACAAAAATGACGGTGGCAATTAAAGCCCTAAAATCAGAGCATAGATTGGCTCTGAGCGGAACGCCCATTGAGAACCATTTGGGCGAGCTTTGGTCTATTTTCAGCTTTTTGATGCCGGGCTTTTTGGACACTTTGAGCTTTTTTAGAAACTACTATCAAACACCCATAGAAAAAGAGCATGACTTTGCAAGAGGGGAGCTTCTGAGCAAAAGACTTAAACCCTTTATGGTGCGACGAACAAAAGAGAAAGTAGTCCATGAGCTCCCGCTAAAATCGGAGATAATCAAATATACTCAGTTTGAAGAGAAGCAGTCAAAACTCTACGAAGCCATACGCGTAACCATGGAGAAAAAAGTGCGTGAAGCGGTGAGTAAGAAGGGAATCGGTTCTTCGCACATTACCATACTCGACGCACTTCTCAAACTTCGTCAAGTCTGCTGCGACCCTTCGCTTCTCAAAATCGATGAGGCAAAAAAAGTAAAAGAGTCTGCAAAACTGGAACTTTTTTTAGACCTTGTGGATGAGCTTTTACAAGAGGGCAGAAAGATACTCGTTTTTTCACAATTTACCTCCATGTTGGCTATTATTGAAGAAAAAATCGTGCAGATGGGTGTGAAATATAGTAAACTCACAGGCTCTACAAAAAACAGAGAAGAGGCGATAGAGAGGTTTACAAAAGGGGATGCCGAGCTTTTCCTAATCTCCCTCAAAGCAGGCGGAGTAGGGCTAAACTTAGTAGAAGCCGACACGGTTATCCACTACGACCCATGGTGGAATCCGGCGGTTGAAAACCAAGCCACGGACAGAGCCTACCGAATAGGGCAGACAAAGGCAGTTTTTGTCTATAAACTCATTGTTGAAAATAGTATTGAGCAGAAGATTCTGGAGCTTCAAAAGAAAAAACAGTCGCTTCAGGATGGAATCTATGACAATAACAAACAGCAAGAGGACATGAAATTCAGCGGCGATGAACTGTTGGAGTTATTACGATGAACAAATTTATGAGGGAGTTTAGTAATGATTTATAAATCAAAAGAGGGCGATTTAGACCTTTCAAAAATCACTAGACTCTATCCTGCCGTTGTTGTCGATTTGTATGGCGAAGTGGCGGAGATGAGTTTGGAGTGGGAGGAACTTTATGGTGAAAAAGTGAAACTTCTCTCCTATATTTTGGTCTTTGATTTTACAAAGCCAAGCGAAGATATAAAAAATAGAGCAGTTCTTAAGTTTAATACAAAAGTGGAATTGATAGATACGATGAGCGAGGTAGCCCAATTTTTTCAAGACTGATCAGTAGCGATACAAAGCATGTATTCAAGTTAGCAATCCCTGCTGCACTCAAGCATTTAGTGGACATACTCCAAATCATGATTGACATGATTATGGTCGGGATGGTGAGCGTTCAGGCACTTGCCGCCGTTGGAATGAGCATGCAGTTTATGATGGTTGTGAATGTTTTGATGACGCTCTATGTAGTGGGCGGTAATGCTCTCATTTCTCGCTATATCGGGCAGGGGCGTAAAAAAAGAGCTTCTGCTTTGCTCTACTCGCTGGGAATTTTTGCTTTTCTTTTATCGCTGTTTGTGAGTTTTGGCGGATATTTTGGGAGCGAATCTCTCTATGCGTTGATGGGTGCAGAACCAGAGGTTGTGCATCAGGGTGGACTTTTTTTTGGTATCTTGGCATGTGGAATGCCGCTTATATTTTTGGATACGCTTTTTTATAATGCACTCTCTGCGGCGGGAGATACCAAAAGTTCACTCTACATAAAACTTCTCGCTGCAGCACTGAATGCTTTTTTGAACTATGTTTTAATTTTCGGGCATTTTGGTCTTGAAGCACATGGTATCGAGGGTGCGGCGTATGCGACTTTAATAGCCTACATGTTTAGCGTTATTGTTTATCTGTTTCTTCTTAAAAATCCGTATTCAAAGCTCACCTTCATCCCGATTATCCGCATCAAAGATTTGATAAAAGCTTGGCATGTGGGATGGAGTGCGGCGCTAGAGAGAGGCATCTCGAGCCTCTCATTTTTACTTTTTGTAGCTATCATCGCCTATTACGGGACAGCGGAGTTGGCGGGCTATCAGGTGGGGCTTCGTATTGAGGGAATTGCTTTTATGCCCGGATTCGGCTTTGCCATAGCTGCTATGGCTCTGGTCGGGCAGAATTTGGGTGCAAACAACAAAGAGAGAGCTTTTGCCATGGGTGTTATCAGCGGGAGAGTCGCGTATGTTTTTATGGGTTTTGTCGGAGCTTGTCTAATTATCTTCCCTGAGTTTTTGGTGAGCTTTTTTACAAAAGATGCGCAGACTATACAAGTGGCTTCCACTTATCTTATTTTAGTAGGTTTGGCTCAAATTCCGTTGGCAATAGTTTTTGTCTATTCGGCAGCTCTTCGTGGAGCAGGGGCGACCAAAATAACACTCTATGTCAATGTAGCGTCACTTTGGATATTTAGAGTTGTCCCTTCCTTTATCGCCTATAAAATGGGTTTTGGAATTATCGCGATTTTTATTATTATGAATGTTGAGACGCTTATCAAAGGTATTGTCTTTTGGTATATTTATCAAAAAAGAAGTTGGTTGAATATTAAGATTTAATTGAAGATTCTTTAATAGAGTTCTTGCAGAACTCTATTTTAATACGCAAAATGAACAAGTCCATTTTACTACGCTAAGACCGCTTGGGTCACTAAAGCTTGCCTCTTCGAGGCAGACAACTTCTTGCAGTTTTGCAAGAAGTCCGAGCTAAAAATTCAATTGTAAAATTATGAATTTATAGCCTATTGCTATACTATTGCTTCGTTTAAGTTTTATAATGCTTGCAAATAAATTGATTGCAAGGGGTTGCTATGCTTATAGAGTTATTTACTGATTATGTTGTTCACCGCAAGTGTCTTAGAGAATATGTAGAAGTCCGAAAAACTATCAATGCACGGGGTGAATTTAATGATGCGAAGTTGATTTTAGCCCAAGATCATTTGGATAAGTTAAAGGTCGAGAGTCCCCAAATATATGAAAAAATGTATGATGTTCTTGGCGAAATTATAAAGAGAGATGCCGGTCATAAGGCAGAATATCCGCTTGATTTTGTGCGTGCAATTTTACTTATGTACAAAAATCATAAAACACCTGAGATGATTTATGAAGAGTATAAAAGTATTTTAGAGCATGAATTTCAGACACTGAATTAAATCCACTTTGTAGGTTTGGCTCAAATTCCGTTGGCTATAGTTTTTGTCTATTCGGCGGCTCTTCGCAGAGCAGGGGGAGTTATTTTTTTGGTATATCTACCAAAAGAGAGCTTGGCTGAATATAAAGATTTAGTTGAAAATGATATAATTCAAAAAATTGATGATTATCTATAGTTTTCAGGGAATATATATGAGTATTGAAAAACAAACAAAGCGCAATACACTGATTCTTACCTCACTTGTTTTGGTCGCTTGTGGGGTTGTTATATATTTGTTTTTAAAGGTCCAATTAAAAAATTCTGTAAATGAACAATTTGAAGCATTGTCAAAAAGCACGGAGAGCCTTTATAATTTAAACCTAGAGAATCAAACTAAAAAATTTGATACTGAATTAGATACTATTATTTCAGCAGATGGTTTGTCAGAAGCAGTGGCGAAGGGTGATTATGAGCAGCTAAAGTCCATTGTAACACCCTATTATAAGCATATAAAAGAAACTAACAGCGGCGTTGAAATTCTTACCTTTCGTTCTAGTGACGGCATAACACTCTTTCGTGCTCATAAGCCTGAATTGTATGGCGATAAAATAAACGAAAAAAGAAAACTTATCACGGATACTGATAGGTTACAAACCTCTCTCAATGGATTTGAAGTCGGCAAATTTGAAATGACATACCGCATTACAAGACCTTTCTTCTACAATAATAAATATGTCGGAAATGTTGAACTAGGTATTAAACCGACTAGCTTTATAAAAGATTTAACCAAAATTTTAAATATAGATATGGGCATAGCAATAGAAAAATCTCTCCTAAATATAATGTTGCATCCCACTGCTATATCAATAAATAATAAATATGTATTAGCAGAGGGGAGTGATAATTTAAAAAGTCACTTTAGGCACAATCATCATCATAATGGAGATGCAGAGTTCTATAAAACTGATATGAGAATTCCTCTAAAAAATCATTTATCGGAAACATTGGGCTATTTGGTTGTTGGATTTGACACATCGGAACTACTTGAAAGAGACAAAGATTTTATAAATCATCTGTTTTTTATACTTGCCGTTATGATGTTTTTGGTAGGCGGTATATTACATAAAGGTTTTGAAATCATTTTAAAACAATTTAAAAAGCAAATATATACCGACCATTTAACAGGTTTAAAAAATCGATATGCACTCAACGATGCTCTTGCTTCTGAACAAAGTCATGTGCTTATTTTGAGTAATATTAAAGAGTTTAGTCTCATAAATGAACTCTATGGCGTAGATGTAGGTAATCAAATTCTTATTAAAGTGGCAGAGGCTTTTGAAAGTTTTGCATTGGAATATGAATTGATTGCATACAGGGTTGCCGGTGATGAATATGTAGTGTTCAAAGAGGAAAGAATTTTTGATGTAGAAAAATATAACAGTTTAGTGGATGAGTTGCATCTTAAAATAAACTCACTGCAAATTTCAGTGGATGGCGTAGATGAGATTATCGGTATTGAATTATACTCAGGTGTAGCCTTTGATCATGCGCACTCTCTTGAGGATGCGCAAATGGCACTTAAAAAAGCAAAAAAGCAATCTCTTCCATACTTGATGTATTCGCAGCAAGTTGATACAAAAGAGCACTCTCAGAGAGTTATGAAAGTAAAACGAACAATAAGACATGCAGTGGAGCATAACAATATTATTCCATTCTTTCAACCGATAACAGATAGAGATGGGCACTTTGTTAAGTATGAATCCTTGGTCAGAATTATTGAGTTTGAAGAGGGTGAAAAAAAAATCCTGCTTCCGGATGATTTTTTGGATATATCAATGAAAAGCGGTCTGTACATAAAAATAGCAAAAAGTATGTTAAAACAGAGTTTAGATTTTTTTGTTCACAGAGATGAAAAAATTTCTATAAATTTTTTGCCAAATGATTTTTTTAATTCATCTTTGATGGACATACTGATAGAAGGAATAGAAAAGTTTGATTCACCGGATAAAATTGTCGTTGAAATAACAGAGCAAGAGGGTGTAGAAAATTTTGAAAGATTAGTGAGAGTTGTGAAGCAATTAAGAAAGTTGGGTGTTCTCATTGCTATTGACGATTTTGGCAGCGGTTATGCCAACTATGCACATATTTTGGAAATCAAGCCGGATTATATCAAGATAGACGGGTCACTCATAAAGAATGTGTTAACGGACCGTGATTCACAAATTTTAGTAAAAAGCATCGTGGATTTTGCACGAGAGTTAAATATTACGACTGTTGCAGAGTATGTTGAAAATGAAGAGATATTTGAGCTGCTTAAAGAATATGGTGTGAATGAATTTCAGGGCTACTATTTTGGTCACCCAACTGATTTGATAAATAATTGATGTTACGCACTTCAATGAGCAAAGCCCATTTAAGTGGCAGGGACAAGTTTGTCCCTTGCAACCCCCCTGAAGCTTTTCGCATAAATGCGAAAGATAAGTAAATAAAATACGGAAATAATAAATGAATTACGAAGAGTACAAAAAAGCAATTGAACAATTAAATATCTATTCGCACCACTACTATGTGCTTGATATGCCGATTACGACCGATGAGGCGTATGACAGACTTTATCATGAAGTAGCACGATATGAAGAGAAAAACAGCGATAAAGTTCTGAAAAACTCTCCGACTCAGAGGGTTGGCGATGTGATTCGGGATGGCTTTTCTAAAGCTTCACATCTCTCTCGCATGTGGAGCCTCGAAGATATATTTGATGCTGATGGTTTAAAAAAGTGGCTAGAGAAAACCTATAAACTGGATAAAAATATCAGTTTCTATTGCGAACCGAAATACGATGGGGCAAGTCTCAATCTTATATATGAAAACGGTGAGTTGATTCAGGGAATTACGCGCGGTGATGGCGAAATCGGTGAAGAGATAACTGCCAATGTCAGAACTATCCGCTCCATACCTTTAACAATTGATTATAAAGAAAAAATTGAAATCCGCGGCGAAGTTGTTATTTTTAAAGATGAGTTTGAGAAGATAAACGAAGAGAGACTTAAACGCGGGGAAGCGGTTTTTGCAAACCCTAGAAATGCAGCAGCAGGGAGTTTGAGACAGCTTGATTCAGGTGTGACTGCTTCAAGAAATTTGGTTTTTCTTCCTTACGGAGTGGGTGAAAACTCTTTAGAGCATAAACTCCTGAGTGAAAAAATGGAGTACATCTACGCATTAGGATTCAGAAAACCGCCGCTCCACTCCACCTGCCAAGGGTTCGAGGAGATTGAGAGTATCTATGAGCAGATGAGCAAAGACAGAGAGAGTTACGCGATGATGCTCGATGGCATGGTTATTAAAGTAAATGAGATAGCTTCGCAAATCGACATGGGCTACACGGTCAAAAATCCTCGCTGGGCGGTTGCCTATAAATTTCCGGCTGTTGAGAAAATTACAACTCTAAAAAATATAGTTTTGCAAGTGGGGCGAAGCGGAGTTGTAACACCTGTTGCAATTGTTGAGCCGACGGACATCGACGGTGTGATTGTTGAGAGAGCAACGCTTCATAATTTTGATGAGATTGATAGAAAAGATATTCGTCTGTATGACAAGGTAATCATACTCAGAAGCGGGGATGTAATTCCTAAAATCATCAAAGTTCTGACACATGAGAGAGACGGAAGCGAAGTGAAGTTTGAGCGACCTTCGACATGTCCTGTGTGTGGAAGCGAACTGCTTGATGAGGGTGTTTTGTTGAAGTGTCAAAACCTTACCTGTGATGCAAGAGTTGTAAATTCCATCATCTATTTTGCTTCAAAACCTTGCTTAAATATTGACGGTTTAGGGAATAAAATAGTCGAAGCACTTTACCACTCAGGGCTTGTAAAAAGTGTGGCGGATTTGTTTGATTTGACACTCGAAAAACTTTTGGCGTTAGAGGGTTTCAAAGAGAAAAAATCTCAAAATCTATTAAACTCTTTGCAAAACGCAAAAGGGTGTGATTACTGGAGATTTATAAACTCTCTAGGAATTGAGCATGTGGGCGAGGTGGCATCGAAAGCTCTGAGTGCGAGTTTTGGAAGCGGTTTTTTGAATGTTACAAAAGAGGAGATTATTGCAATTGACGGCATTGGCGAAGAGATGGCGGAGTCTATTTTGGAGTTTGTACGCGTAAATCGTGAGACTATTCTCAAGCTCCAAGAGATTTTAGAGCCAAAAGAGCCGCTGCAAAAAGAGGAAGCAAAAGAGAATCCGTTTAAAGGCAAAACAGTTGTTTTAACAGGTTCCATGAGCCGCTCAAGAGATGAGATAAAAGAGCTTTTGGAGCGTTTGGGCGCAAAGGTTTCAGGTTCGGTTTCTAAAAAAACCGATTTTGTGATTTATGGCGAAGATGCAGGAAGCAAGTATGAAAAAGCTATGGATTTGGGTGTGGCATGTTTAACAGAAGCAGAGATGAGAGAGAAAATAAGTGAGTAGATTAGATAACTATTTGGTAGAAAAAAACCTAGCCGGAAGCAGAACAAAAGCGCAAGCCCTTATAAATGAGGGTTTTGTGAGTGTAAATGGCAAGACAATCATAAAGAGTTCGTATAAACTAGATGAAAATGATGATGTCAAAGTGCGAGAACATAAAGAGTATGTTTCCCGCTCGGCTCATAAACTGAGTGCTTTTTTGGATGAGTTGAAGCTTGATGTAAGCGGCAAAATAGCCCTAGACATCGGTTCATCCACAGGCGGATTTACGCAAGTGCTTTTAGAGCGAGGTGCGAGTGAAGTGAGTGCGGTAGATGTAGGAAAAGAGCAACTGCATGAGAGCCTAAGAAGTGACAGCCGAGTTTACTCTTACGAGAGTTGCGACATCAGAAAATTTGAGAGTGACAAAAAATTTGAGCTGGTTGTAAGTGATGTCGCTTTTATCTCTCTTTTAAATATATTGGATGATATAGAGCGGTTGGCAAGCAAAGAGATAATCTTGCTTTTTAAACCTCAGTTTGAAGTGGGAAAAGATGCCAAAAGAGACAACAACGGAGTAGTTCTTGACAACAAGGCGATACTTCAAGCGATGCTCAGATTTGAAGATGCATGTAAACTTAAAGGGTGGAAATTGATTCTGAAATCACCTTCAAAACTGACAGGAAAGGAAGGCAATCTTGAATATTGCTACGCTTATGAAAAATAGTACGGCAATAGCAATCGGTGGTTTTGACGGGATGCATATCGGGCATCAGCATCTCTTTAATGCTCTTGGAGAAAATGGAACTATAGTCGTAATTGAGACGGGTTACGCGAACCTTACACCTAATAATGAGAGAGAGAAGTTTTCGCACTGTCCGATTATGTATATAGAGTTGGATGATATTCGTCATCTCAGCGGTGAGGAGTTTATAACGCTTTTGAAAGGAAGATTTCCTAAACTTCAAAAGATTGTTGTCGGGTATGATTTTCATTTTGGAAAAAATCGAAAATACTCGTTTCAAGAGTTGAAAACACTGTTTGATGGAGAGGTTGTTGTCATTGATGAGGTGACACATGAGGGCGATTCCGTTCATTCACATAAAATCAGAGCCAAACTTCAAATAGGCGATATTAAAGGTGCAAACACATTTTTGGGTCACAACTATACCATTAGAGGCGAACATGTAACAGGGCAGGGAATCGGTAAAAAGGAGTTGGTAGCAACCATCAATATCACGGCAAGCGGATATTTAACACCAAAAGAGGGTGTATATGCAACTCTAACCCGCATAGATGAGGAAGAACATTATCATCCATCCGTCTCTTTTGTAGGTCATAGAGTAACTACCGACGGCTCATTTGCCATAGAGAGTCATATCCTTGACGGTGAAGTGTCATGCAAAGATAAGGCAAGTATCAGTTTTGTCTCTTACATAAGAGGCAATGAAAAATTCGAGTCATTGGCAGAGTTAAAAGAGGCTATACAAAAAGATATAGCTATCGCGTCCAAAGAGCTGAAGCTCTTGCAACTATAAAGAGAGAATATGGAAAGAGAATATTTACAAGATAACAAACCGATTTATTTTGATTTTGTGCAGACACAAAAAGATTTTATAGTAGATGAGATTCCGCTATCAGAGTTTAAAGGCAACGGAAATTTCTTAGTTTTACATGTCAAAAAAGTAGAACTTACAACATGGGATATGATAGCCGTATTTGCAGAACTGTTGAATATACCGGCTGAGAAGATAGGCTACGCAGGGTTAAAAGATAAACATGCAACAACAACACAATATATATCCGTTGAAGCAAAGTTTGAAAAACATCTAAAAAAGTTTAAACATCCGCAGATAAAAATATTAAAAACTCTTAGACATACACACTCTATAAGAATGGGTGATTTGACCGGGAACAGATTTAGCATTAACCTTTTTGACATTGATGATATAAAAGCCGGACAGATAGAAAAACTGGCAAAAAAAGGAGAAAATGCAGGAATTCCGAACTACTTTGGTTACCAAAGATTTGGACGGGATAACGATTCGATTGAGCAGGCAAAAGAGATGATAGCAGGCGATTTGTATATAAAAGATGCGAAACTGAAAAAGTTTTTAATCTCTGTATATCAAAGCGTGCATTTTAACGAGTGGCTCAAAGAGAGAGTGCTTTTGAGCCGTGAAAAAAATAGCGGTAACTTTATGCTGCTTGATGGAGATGTGTATCTCTCAAATGAAGGAAAAATTTTTACTCCAAAAAATATTCCCGTTAAAGATTTTGAGGATAAAAAAGTAGTTCCGACAGGTCTGTTGTGCGGCAGAGATGTTTATCGTGCACGCGATGCGGCAAGAGAGATAGAAGAGAAATATGATGATGAGTTTTTGTATGAAAAAGGACTCAGAAGAGAGGCTTTGGTATTTCCATATGCCGTAGAACTGAAGTACAACAAAAACTTCGGTATCATGAATATCAGCTTCAAGCTTCCAAAAGGTGCGTATGCTACGGTGTTTTTGGAGAGCATTGCAAACAGAAATTTCAGCGCCAAAGATGTGAAATTAAAATAATTCATAAATTTCGGACAATATTATAAAAGTTTAATGAAGCTTTGACTATAATTTCATAATTTTTTAAGACTAGGGAGCACGCCTATGGGTGAATTGTTTACTTTTTTCGGAGTATTTTCTCACGATAAAACTTTTATATATGTAACGCACATGTTACTATCTGCCGGTATCGCTTTGATGCTTGTTAAAATAGCTATGTCAAACCTTCAGCTTGTTCCAAGAGGAACTCAAAATGTTATGGAAGCATACATTTCAGGCGTTCTTAAAATGGGAACGGATGTAATGGGTCAAGAGCCTGCTCGCCGTTATCTTCCTCTTGTTGCAACAATCGGTCTTTTTGTTGGTATTGCTAACTTAATCGGTGTAATTCCAGGGTTTGAAGCTCCGACTGCATTTTTAGAAATGCCGCTTACTTTAGCTTTAGTAGTATTTGTTTACTACAACTTTGAAGGTATTCGTCGTCAGGGTATCGTAAAGTACTTTAAGCACTTTTTAGGACCTGTTTGGTGGTTGTATTGGTTAATGTTCCCAATCGAAATCGTATCTCACTTTTCTCGTCTAATTTCACTTAGCTTCCGTCTTTTTGGAAATGTTAAGGGTGACGATATGTTCTTGATGGTAATTTTGATGCTTGCTCCTTGGGTTTTACCGATGGTTCCTTTTGCTCTTCTTACTTTCATGGCATTCTTACAAGCTTTCATTTTCATGATGCTTACTTATGTTTACCTTGGTGGCGCAGTAGCTGTTGAAGAGCACTAGTAGTTTTCTATGCAAAAAGATATATTCGATAGAATTATAGGCTTTTTGCTTGGAGCTTCATGGGGTATCGTCATTTTCGGTACCCTTATAGTTTTCAATATATTTCTTCCCTTCGGCATCAGCCTTTCTCTCTTTATAGCAACTCTTTATATTGTTATTTCTCTTTTTCTAATTTTAGCTCTCGATGCTTTTTCCGTAAATAAACAAAGATTGGCAGAAGCACAAAAACAGACAAAACTTCTGGAAAAAATCTACGCAAAACACACAAAATAGTGTTGACAAAAAAAACTGTTTCAATTATTTTCACTTTTATAGCAGCACTTCTTTATCTTCTATTTGAAGAGGATATTCCTTTTAAAAAACTTTCTACTTCAAGCCATAACGAAAAATATTATCAAACCAAAATGTGTAATAAACTCGGCGGGAACATGGAAGTTGTCTTGGAAGATAGGGCAAGAATCGACTGTCTAACTTCAGAATATGCGATTGAAGTTGATTTTGCAAAAAAATGGGCAGAAGGAATCGGTCAGTCGCTTTATTATGCAGAGATGAGTGGAAAAAAACCGGCTGTTGGACTTATTTCTGGAACTGATGATAAAAAGTTTATCAACAGACTAGAAACGGTTGCAAAAAAACATAACATCAAAGTTATAATCATTGATGAAGAGTAGAATAACTCCCTAGATGTGAACCCGCTTTATCAGATTTAAAAGATAATTTGGATAATATAAAAGCTTAATTTTTTAAAATTTAAGGAACGATATGTTTGAAACAGTTATAGGGCTTGAAGTCCATGTGCAACTCAATACAAAAACTAAACTTTTTTGCTCGTGTGCTACGAGCTTTAATCATAAACAAAATACGAATACTTGCCCTACATGTTTGGCGCTTCCAGGAGCTTTGCCTGTTTTGAACAAAGAGGTGCTTCATAAGGCTATTATGCTTGGTAAGGCTGTTGATGCTACTGTAAACAGAGTTTCATATTTTGACAGAAAATCTTACTTTTATCCTGATTCTCCATCGGCATATCAAATTACGCAGCTTTATACTCCAATCGTTGAACATGGAAAACTTCGCATTGATTTTGAAGACGGAAGCCATAAAACTATTCGTATAAATCGTGCGCATATAGAAGCGGATGCGGGAAAAAACATACATGACGGCGATATTTCCAAAGTGGATTTGAACCGTGCCGGAACTCCGCTTTTGGAGATTGTTTCTGAGCCTGATATGCGAAGTGCTGAAGAGGCGATTTTGTACCTTAAAAAGCTTCACTCTATTATCCGTTACCTCGACATTGGCGATGCAAACATGCAAGAGGGTTCGTTTCGCGTGGATGTAAATGTCTCTATTCGTCCAAAAGGGGATGAAAAACTTTACACGCGCGTTGAGATAAAAAATATAAACAGCTTCAAATTTATCCAAAAAGCGATAGAGCTTGAAGTTGCCCGCCAGCGTGAAGCTTGGGAAGATGGAGTTTATGCAAAAGAGATAGTTCAAGAGACGCGTCTGTTTGACCAGACAAAACAGGAGACCCGTTCTATGCGCGGAAAAGAGGAAGCTGCGGATTACCGTTATTTTCCGGAACCAGACCTTTTAAAAGCTGTTGTTACCGATGAAATGATGGTGCAGTTTAGCGTTATTCCTGAACTTCCAGACCAAAAAATGTCTCGATTTGTCAAAGATTATGAGATGAATGAGTACAGTGCGAGTGTTCTTACCTCTTCGGTAGAGATGGCGCACTTCTTTGAAGCGATGATGGCATGTGGAATCAGTGCAAAAAATGCGCTCACATGGCTGACAACAGAGCTTCAAGGTCGTCTCAAGGGTGAGATGAATATCACAAATTCACCGGTCGATGCCAAAAAATTGGGTCATCTGGTGAAACGTATAGAAGATGGCACAATCAGCGGAAAAGCTGCAAAAGAAGTTCTTGACTTTTTGATGGAAAATGACGCAGATGTTGATAGTGCAATTGATAAACTTGGATTAAAACAAGTCAGTGACACAGGTGCAATCGAAGCTATTTGTGATGCTGTTATAGCTGCTAATCCAGACAAAGCAGATGAATACAGAAGCGGAAAAGATAAGCTCTTTGGCTTCTTTGTGGGTCAAGTTATGAAAGAGAGCAAGGGGAGTGCGAATCCTCAGACTGTAAATGAATTGTTAAAAGCAAAGCTTGGATAAATGAATTTTTTTTGTCGTCTTATCGTTGATTTTGCATATTTTATTCACACATCCGATGCTTATCAGCATAAAAAGCGATTAGTTTATGATACCTTAGAAAATAATAAAAATCATTATAAACAATATTTTGATGTCTTCATGATAGCTCTTATTTTTATAAGTGTAGCTATTTTAATAGCTGAAGTAAAGCATGAAGTTCCTTTAGAGATTAAATTTTTTAATAGTTATGTGATTTCAATCATTTTTTTTATTGAGTACATATTAAGATTTTGGACAAACAGTAGTGTTTGTGAAATAATTATTAGTAAGAGTGAGCATGATGCTATGCTTGGACGAGAGTTTTCTCTCTCGAGAGCAATTCTAAAGGTACTAAAAGCGAAGCTCAGTTTTATGTTCTCTTTTAGAGCTATTATAGATTTACTTGCAATTTTGCCTTTTTTCCATGAGTTGAGACTGCTTCGTCTGTTCGTTCTCTTTAGAATATTTAAACTCTTTAGATATGCCACAAGTTTTCAAATATTTGCCTCTATTTTATATACAAAAAAATTTGAATTTTTAATTTTATTTATGTACGCTTCAATTGTTATTTCCGTGTCATCTATTCTTATTTATGTTATGGAAGCAAACAATCCTGCTTCAAAAGTAAATACATTGTTTGATGCAGTTTATTGGTCGATTGTTACAATTGCAACAGTAGGTTATGGCGATATTACACCAGTCACTACTGAGGGTCGTGTAGTAGCGATGGCTGTTATATTTGCTGGAATTTCACTTATAGCTTTTACAACTTCTATAGTTGTTTCAGCGCTCACAGAAAAACTTGATGATATTCGAGAGATAAAAACAATTGAGGATATAAGAAAATTAAAACGATTTTACCTTATATGCGGCTACGAAAATGTTGCACAAGAAGTTGCAAAGAAACTAAAAGATGGGGCAACAAATATTATTGTTTTAGATGAAGATGAGCATAGAATTGCGAATGCAAAAAGAGATGGACTAGTTGCCCTGAATTATGATCCGGGCGATGTACAAAGCTACAAAATTATAGGTATAGATTTAGACACTCAAGTTAAAGCCGTGCTTTGTTTAAGAGAGAGTGATGTTGAAAATGTATATACAACTTTAACAGTTCGGTCTATTAATAAGGATGTAAATATAGTGTCACTTTTAATGGATGATACAAATAGAAAGAAACTTAATTTTGCCGGTGTCAATGAGATTTTATATCCAAAAGGCTTAGTTGGCATGATTTCTAAAGAGTTGATCGGAAGACCGGTTGCCTTTGAGGTTATCCATGCTCTTAGAAATGATTATTATGGTGTAAATGTTGAAGAGATATTAGTGGATGATAGAATGAGTCAAAAAATCATCTATGTAAATGAATTAAATAACTCTAAATTTAGAGTTATATTATTGGGAATATACAAAAAAGATAAAAAGAGATTTTTCTTTAATCCAATTGATAGTACGACACTTGAGAGCGGTGATTATCTACTGGTCATCGGAAAGTCTATTTTTATAAAAGAGTTTGAAAAATATTTACATAAAAAGATAAAACATGAAAAATAGAGTCGCTCTCATTTTTGGATATAACGATTACGCGTTAGAGATAGCTAAAAATATTACAGACAAAGATAGTGAGATATATATTTATAGTTTGCATAGTGAACAGGATATTTTAAAAAATAAATCAAACTTTGAGATAAGAAGTCTTGATTTAAGTGATAATTGGGAGGGTATAAAGGAGAATTTTGATTTTGATAATTCTATAGCTTTTTGTGTATTAGAAGATAGTGCAGAAAATATATTTTTAACGATTTCTCTAAGATCTCTGTTTAGCAATTTACATATAATAGCTTTATCAAATAATAAAGAGACGGCAAATAAACTCCAAATGGCCGGGGCAAACAAAGTTATTCCACTGGTTCAAACAACTGCGGAGATGATTGCAGAGATGATGGAAAAGCCTATCGTCAAAGAGGTTTTTCATAAAATTTTATTTGAAAGCGGTGAGCTGAAAATTACTCAGGTAAAGATAAATGCTAAGAATGAATATATAGGTAAAGGAATTGCTGAATTAGATTGGAACCATAAATATGGGGTTATACCTCTCTCTATTGTACATGAAGATATGAAAAGTGAATTTATATACTCCTCAAAAATTAAACATCATATAATACGAGAGGGTGATATGTTTGTTATTGTAGGGTATGAAAATTGTATTGCCGATTTTGAAAAACTAATAGGGAGCAGATACGATGTCAATTGGTGTAATTGGAGCAGGTAAATGGGGTTCTGCCCTAGCATACGCACTCTCAAAAAATAACAAAGTTTATATATACTCCAGAACTCCAAGAGATATTGAAAACTTTGTCTCGTTAGAAGAGATTTTGAAGTGTGAGTATCTCGTAATTGCGATACCGGCTCAGCAAATATCTTCTTGGCTTAAAGAAAATTTTGTCTTTAAAAACCAAAAAATTCTAGTTGCTTCAAAGGGAATAGAGGCTTCAAGCGGAAAATTTCTGAATGAAATTTATTCCGAATTTGTCCCAAACTCAAACATCTCCTTTTTATCAGGTCCATCCTTCGCAACAGAGGTTATGAAATCTTTACCGACGGCTCTTGTGATTAATTCATATAATGAGGAGCTAAGTAAAGAGTTTGCTACATTTTTTCCTGATTTTATAAAAACATACACCTCTACGGATGTGATTGGTGCAGAGATTGCGGGTGCATATAAAAATGTTATTGCCATAGCTGCGGGAATATGTGAAGGTCTCTCCCTTGGCAAAAATGCGGCTGCTGCACTTATCTCAAGAGGTTTGGTTGAGATGCAGAGATTTGGCAAGTTTTACGGTGCAAAAGAGGAGAGTTTTGTGGGTCTCAGCGGTGCGGGAGACCTATTCCTTACCGCTTCATCTACCATGAGCAGGAACTTTCGAGTAGGTTTGGGTCTTGCTTGCGGAAAAACAAAAGAGCAGATTGTAGAAGAGTTAGGCGAAGTTGCAGAGGGAATAGAAACGGCATATGCACTTCATAAAATAGCGAAAGAAAAAGAGTTGTATCTCCCGATTGCAAGAGAAGTGTATGAGCTGTTAGAGGGAAAAAATCCGCATGTTTCATTAAGTGATTTGCTCTCGAACTAAATTAAGACTAAAAAAGTTTTTTCTGCTATTTGATTTTTATCTCTAAATTAGATAGTAAAAGATAGAATTCCGCTATATTTTTTAAGGTGCAAATTATGGTAATTCACATAGTAATGTTTAAGTTTAAAGATAAAAATAAAGCTTTAAATCTAGCAAAAGTTCAGAGTAAGTTGATTAAATTAGAAACTTTAATACCAGGTTTAAAATCTATGGAAGTCGGTATAAATTTTAATGAGTCTGACAGAGCATTTGATTTGTCACTCTACAGCACTTTTGAAGATGAAAGCGATTTAAAAGCTTATTCAGTGCATGAAGAGCATCTAAAAGTTGTCGAGCTTATCAAAGAAGTTACCACAGAATCTAAGGTAGTTGATTATATTTTAGAATAGTATCTTCCGCATGCCAAACATAGCGGCATGTGGAAATAAACTTTTAAAACTTTACATTCGTATATCTATCATAAAGCCACTCTGCGACGGCTTATTTATCTTCACTATTTGTGACGAATAAAATATTTAAAATAAATGCTTAAATCGCCTTATTAATTTTAAGAGTGTATTATTTTAGTATAAAGTAATTGCTAAGATTCGTCAATAAAAATATAAAAGGATAGAAAATGAGCGAACCAAGATTAGAAGATATAAGTGATTACAACACATTAAAAGGCGGTAAAAAAAAGGTTGTGTGGGCTGTTATTTTAACAGGTCTTTTGATGGGAGGTTTTTACTTGGTAGTATATAACTTGTACGATAACAAGAGTGACACAATAAAAATAGAGGACCCAATAAAAGCTGTACCCATGCGATAAGCTATAAATAATGCTAAAATATCAAAATTTTTTTAAGGTCTTTTAATGTTAATGGCAATCGTCGCAATTTATAGTATATATGTTCTAATTACAATCTACACAAGCGTCATGCAGATAGGTTTTGTAAACCAAGCAAAAAGAAAATCTGCAGTTTTACTCTCAGACGGAGACTTTTTAAAGGCAGGTAATTATGCGGTTGCCAAAGAGAAAATGTCGATTCTAAGCACATTCGTCGATTATCTGCTGTTTGTGGCATGGCTTGGTCTTGGAATTTCTTTTATATCGCAAACTGCTTTTTTTGAGAATGAAGCTCTCCAAAATATTGCAGTTGTCATGGGCTTTATAGTTATAAACTCTCTTGTCTCTTTGCCATTTTCCTATTATGAGAAATTTGTATTGGATGCAAAGTTCGGCTTTAATAAATCAACAATGGGGCAATATATAAAAGATACTCTCATCACATTTGTTATGACGCTTTTAATTGGTTCTTTGGTAGTTTGGGGTATTTATGAGATTATCTCTAACTTTACCTACTGGTGGCTTTGGAGTTTTGCATTTATCTTTATAATAGTCGTTCTTATCAATATGCTGTTTCCGACATTCAGAGCTATGTTTTTTGACAAACTCACTCCGCTTGATGATGAAGAGCTTAATAGTGAGATTAAGACTCTTATGGATAAGACGGGGTTTGTAAGTGCAGGTGTTTTTATTAGCGATGCAAGCAAAAGAGATTCACGACTCAATGCTTATTTCGGCGGTTTAGGAAAGACAAAAAGAGTTGTACTTTTTGATACGCTGATAGAAAAACTCACGACAAAAGAGCTTTTGGCAGTTTTGGGGCATGAGCTGGGGCATTTCGCACATGGGGATATATATAAAAATATAGCTCTTGTCGGGGTTATGCTCTTTGCCATGTTCGGAATTTTCGGCAATCTGCCTGAGTCGCTCTATTTGGAACTAGGGCTAAGTCAGTCGCCATCGATTACGATGATACTTTTACTTCTTTTTATGCCGGTTTTAGGTTTTCTAATGATGCCGATTATGGGAATTGTCAGTCGTCATAATGAGTATGCGGCAGATAAAATGGGAAGTGAATTAGCAGGTGTGACGGGCGAGATTGAACTTGCAAACGCACTTAAAAAGTTGGTGAGTGAGAACAAGAGTTTTCCACTCTCTCACCCGATTTACATATTTTTTCATTACACGCATCCGCCTGTTTTAGAGCGTTTGAAAGCTTTAGGTGTTGCTATTAGCGATATTGATAATAGTTCATTAGGTTCCGCATGTCAAGCCAATATATAGTTAAAGATATACTCAAAGAGATAACTGCAAAATTAAATCCAATCATTCCAAGAGCATCAAGAGAGGCACAACTTCTCATGATGGCGCATTTGGAGTGCGATGAACTATGGATTATTACAAATCAAAATACGCAAGTTAGAGATATTGATAAACTTTATGAGTGGATGGAGAGAAGGGCTAAAAATGAACCTTTTGAGTACATCACCAACAGAGTGAGCTTTTACAGTGAGGAGTTCTATATCGCTCAAGGCGCTCTTATCCCGCGCCCAGAAACAGAACTTTTGATAGATGAAGTGATAAAAAATGTTATAAATTCGCACCCCGAGGGTACTTCCTCGCATTCGCTCACGGCGGATGCCAAGATGACCTTTGTCGAGGTAGGCGTTGGGAGTGGAATAATCTCAATTATGCTGGCAAAGCAGTTTCCACATGCAAAGATTATTGCAGTTGATATTTCGCAGGACGCCCTAGAAATTGCTAAAATAAACATAGCTAAATTTTCACTAGAGGATAGAATTGAGTTGCGCTTAGGCTCACTTTTGGAACCAATATCTGAGCATGTGGATTATTTGGTTTCTAACCCGCCATACATAGCAAATGATGCATGTTTAGAATCAAATTTATCATACGAGCCGCAAAATGCACTTTTTGGGGGAACCATTGGAGATGAGATAATTCAGGAGCTTCTTAACGAGGTATTAAAGCGAAAAATTAACTTGTTTACATGTGAGATAGGTTATGACCAACAAGATAGAATAAGAAACTTTTTAAATAAAGAAAAATATAAAAATTTAGATTTCTACAAAGACCTAAGCAGTTTTGATAGAGGTTTTACCCTAAGGTTATAAAATTTGAGCAAGAGAATATATGCAGATTTCAGTTATTTAATCCTCATCGCAGCCACTTTTGGTGCAGTTATAGTTTTGGGGGCTGTTGTTGCTCCTGTTATTTTTCATTCAGATAAAATATTGGTGGATGTACTGCTTAACAAGTACAATTCCGGAATTATTATGGGTGAAGTTTTTCATAGATTCAGCTATTGGCTTTACATCGTTGCAGCGGCAGTTGCCATATATGAGGCAATATGGTACAAAATGGGTCAAAGAGATGCCATTGCTTTTGGTTCTGCGATAACTGTTTTGTTCTCCTCTCTCATGTTTAGTGCCGTATATGCTCCAAAAATTCTCCTCATGCAGTCCCTTGGAATCGAAGCAACACAGAGCGATACATTTGCCAATATCCATATAGCAAGTGAACTAGATTTTAAAATTTTGGCGCTCTCTTTATGTGTCCTATTTATTAGAAGATTAATGCTACTTAGACGCGTGTAATCATCTCTTCTTTATGTGAGTAGCGTCACTATTAAGCGACAATCAATATATTAAATGCTAGACTCATTATTTAAAAAATAATTAAGATGAGATGACTTTTGAAAAGTAAAACTTCATACGCAAAAATCACTGCAAAAATTATATTAACTACAATGCTTATTGCACTGTTAGGCGGCTTTTTATATGGTGAATATATGAAAAAAGATGCCATTATGAACTTAGCACATGTAGATGCAAAAAAAACAAGTATGCTCATCTTTGAAGCTCTCTACTCTGCTATGCAAAGGGGATGGAATAGAGAAGATATTAATGAGATAATTAACAGACTGAACAAAATTGATAAAAACATGAAAGTGGATATTTATAGAAGTGAAGTTGTCGCAAATTTGTTTGGAGAGATTGAAAGAGACAAGCTAAAAAGAGAGAGCAGTATTAACATAAAGAGTGCTATGCAAGGACATGAACTACTGAATATTTCTGATTCAAACTATATAGAATATTTCTATCCTGTTGCTGCAAAAAATGATTGTTTACAGTGCCATACAAACGCAAAAGTAGGTGATATTTTAGGTATTATAGATGTTTCATACCCAGTAGAAGATTTAAAAGTTTCTCTCTCAGAACTTATAAACTTTTTTATGATATTTCTTGTAGTCTTTTCATTTGTAATATTTATTGCTATATTTTTGGAATTAAATAAGTATTTGATAAAACCTATTAAAAACTTTTCAAATACCATTAGAAATATTACAAGTTCTCAAGACATGACAAAAAGAGTTTTAGTGAATGATAATATTGAAGAGATTGATTCAATTAAAGATATATTTAACGGCATGTTAGACTCCATTGAGAATCAGTTTTATAATGATAGTTTGACGGGTTTGCAAAATAGAAGAAGATTGACGGAAAAGCTTGAAGAAAGAATAAATTCATTTTTAATAATAATAAATATAGACTCATTTCAAGAGATAAATGATTTATATGGAGAAGAGGCCGGTGATATAATTTTAAAAGAGTTTGCTCTATTTTTGCAAGAAAACATGTTAAATGAGGCGACACTGTATAGACTTCATTCGGATGAATTTGCTCATTTGTGCCGAGCGCCCAAAGATATAGATGAATTTAATGTGCTAGCTTCTTTAATAAGTGAAAAAATCTCTAAAAAAAGATTTAAAATAGATGAAAAAAGTGAAGTAAGTCTAACTGTCACTATGGGAATATCTTATGGCAAAGAACTGTTGCTGGTAAACGCAGATACAGCCCTGAAGCTTGCTAAAAAAGCTAAAAGAGATTTTTTAATTTATGATGATTCGATGGCTATGGCTAAAGAGTATGAGAAAAATCTTGAGTGGACAAAGCGCCTTAAAACAGCGATAGAAGAGGATAAAATAGTACCGGTCTATCAACCGATTATAGATACAAAAACAAAAAAAATTGTTAAGTATGAATCGCTCATGAGAATGATTGATGCGGATGATACGCTTATAGCACCAATCCATTTCTTGGAACTTGCTAAGAAAAATAAACTCTATCATCAACTTACAAAAATAATGATAGAAAAAACGTTTGAGAAATTTAAACATCTGCCGTACTCTGTCTCAATTAATCTCTCTGTAGATGATATTGTGAATAAAGATGTATATAAATTTATTATGGATAAATTGAAAAATAGTCCTATCAGCAAAAATATAGTTTTTGAAATTATAGAGTCGGAAGGAATAGAAAATTTTGATCAGGTTCTGGAGTTTATAAACAGCGTAAAGAGCTATGGTGCGAAGATATCTATAGATGACTTTGGAACAGGATACTCAAATTTTGAATATCTCATGAAGTTAAAAGTGGATTATATTAAGATAGACGGCTCCATGATTAAAAATATAGATACGGATAAAAACTCTCAAATGATTACGCAAACCATAGTTGAATTTGCCAAAAAAATGAATATAAAAACCGTCGCAGAATTTGTCCACTCAAAAGATGTTTTTGACAAGATAGCAGAACTTGGAGTTGATTATACACAAGGCTATTATTTTGGTGCACCAACACAAGATATAAAATAGGAAGTGTTGTAGGTATTAATTACATATTAAGCCATTGACTGATATATTGCAAAGAAGTCAACAGTAGATGATAAAAGGAATAAAGTGAGAGATTTAAAACAGTTTTATTTTTTTGAGAATTTAGACGATGAGCAACTAGCTCTTCTCTCCTCATTTTCAAATAAAAAGCACTACGAGAAGGGTTCGATTTTATTTTATGAAAAAGATGAAGCAAAATCTTTAATACTGCTTATTGAAGGGGTATTGAAAGTATATAAAACAGATCAAAAAAATAATGAAATAATCATGCATAGATTTATGCCGGTATCTTTAGTCGCGGAGATGGCAGTGCTAGAGGGAATCTCATACCCTGCATCAGCAGCTTTTGAGAGTGCAGGCGTTGTAATTGAGATTGATTTTGAGCGCTTTAAAAAAGAGTTTTTGCATAATCCACAAATGGCATTGCTATTTTTTAAATCACTATCAAAAAAAATAAAATACCTCGAAGATGTCATAGCTCTTAATATTGTTCTTGATTCAACGGCAAGATTGGCAAAATATATATTTGATAAAGAGGATGCCTTAAATACTCTAAAACAGTATCAGGTCGCAGAACATCTTCACATGACGCCGGAGACGCTCTCTCGAACTTTTAAAAAACTTGTTATTTTAGAGTTGTTAGAAAAAGATTCTAACGGATATAAAATTAAAAACAAAGAAGGGCTGCGTGTACTTTTCGAGTAACCCATGCACCCACTCGTCTTGATATAAATCACAACTTCTATTTACCACTTATGATACACTCAATAAAAATATGGGTATTTAATACAGCTTAAGTCAAAGGATTTTTATGGTTTCACAAGATGTTATGATTATTTTGGTAATGACATTTCCAATGTTTCTCTTTACGATTTATCCCGCTATTAGGGTTGCGGATTTTTTGGAAGAAAGATATGAAATATCAGAGGCTAAAAAAAGAACTGCAATGGTAAGTGTGACATTTCTTTGTGCAGTTTGTTTATCTTCACTTTTACATTTTTTATAGGGGTTTTTGTATGTTTAAATTGTTTTTATTTTTTAGTTTACTTCTCTCTCTTTATGGTGAAAACTTAGCCCTGGAAGCTTTTAAGAAGCAGGACTATACAACTGCATTTAGCCTGTACTCTGCCGATGCACAAAAGGGCGATGCAAAATCTCAACATGCCCTGAGTTATCTCTACTTCAATGGTTTAGGAATAGAAAAGGATATTAAGCAAGCTGTTTATTGGATAACAAAGTCAGCCGAAGCTTCAAATGTCGTGGCACAGTATGATTTGGGAATGATGTATCTAAGCGGCTACGATGTAGATAAAGATTCAAAAAAAGCCTTCTCTTGGTTAGAAAAAGCCTCCGAGGGCGGGCACACAGATGCAAAATATAATTTGGCGCTCATGTATTATAACGGTGATGCAACGGATCAAAATGTTACAAAATCTGCTGATTTACTTGAGAGTGCAGCAGTAGAGGGGCATGCAGAGGCTGTTCAAAATATAGGTAGAGTTTATATGCAACTACTGAACTATGAAAAAGCTTCTTTTTGGTTGGAAAAAAATGCAGCAGACGGCGATAAAACCGCTTATTATTTGCTTGCAGAAATTTACTGCTTGCAGGAGAAGTTTCCACAGGCCAAGCTTTGGGCAAAAAAAGCTATGGAAGGCGGAGATGAAAAAAGTAAAGAGTTATACAAATCTTACGATTTAGGCAAATATTAACATCTGATGTTACGCACTAAAACGAACGCGTCCGTTTTAGTGGCTGCTGCAGATTGTCCCTACAGCTCCCTAAAGCCTATTTAAACCAATTTAACTGCTCTCTAAGCTCTACAACTTTTCCAACAACAATAAGTGCCGGAGTAGGTGCATCTTTGGCTTTTTCTACTATATCTTGCAGGGTTCCGACGATTACAGTTTGTTGGGGAGTCGTTCCTTTTGAAATAACGGCACATGGATAGTTCGCATCTTTACCAATCTCAATAAGTTTCTTGGCAATTTGCGGTAAATTATGTAGACCCATCAAAAAGACGATAGTATCGTCTGTTTTAAAGTTTTCCCATGGAATTTGAGACTCTTTTTTGTTTGGTGATTCATGTGCTGTAACGACACGAAAAGAGACTGCGACGCCACGATGCGTAACAGGAATTCCCGCATATGCAGGAACACTTATGGCCGAAGTAATCCCTGGAATTATCTCAAATGTTACACCTCTCTCTTGAAGATAAGCTGCCTCCTCTCCGCCTCTGCCAAAGACAAAAGGGTCTCCGCCTTTTAATCTCACAACATTTTCATGTATAAGTGAATTTTGATAAATTGTCTCGTTTATATCATCTTGAGGCATGATGTGTCGTCCATCCTCTTTTCCTACATATACAAATTCACATCCGCTTTTTGCTTTTTCTAAAATATCAGGGTTTGCAAGACGGTCATAAATGATTACATCCGCCGCTTGTATAACTCTGAGTGCTTTGAGCGTCAACAGCTCCATATCTCCGGGACCCGCACCCGTTAAATAAACATTTCCCATTATTTTAATCCTTCATAGATAAATATACCCGAAGGCTTGTTGATTTGAAATATCTCTTTGCTTAAATACCAATCTTTTGTATCTATGACAGCAATTTTATTTGTATCATTTACTGAAACATAAAGTTTTGATTTTTGGTTCGACCATCGCACATGGAGAACTTTGCCGTCAAACTCAAAGCGTTTGAAAACTTTGAGAGTTGCCGTATCTATGATTTCAATAACCGGAAATTTATCACCGCTATAGGTGACCGCCATATACCTGTTGTCGGGAGAGAGGGTTGTAAAGACCGGCAAGCCTTCCGTCTCTATATTTTTTACAAAATTAAACTCCGAATCATAAACCAAAACTTTGTTATCCCCGACTGCAGGAATAAATACATGACCGCCTCCAATGCTCCAAAATCCAAAATGGGGCACTTTTAAAACTGGTTTTTTATCGCCTAGTAAAATTTTAATTTTTGAGTATTCCATGGTGTCTAAATTAAGCACTCCAAAATGTTCACTCTTGAAAAATCCGGTTATAAAGTTGTTATCTTTTATCATCGCATCAAAAGGCATTGCACCGACATCTTCAAACTCTTTATAGATTTCAAAATCAGGAATTTTTTTGCCCTCATTTTTGTCACGAAGTACGGTTATTTTGTCGTTATCCATTTGAGAAAAAACAAGATAATCATTGTAAATTTTGATGCCTACATTTTTAGAACCGGTTACGATTGATTTTATCGGATTAAGGTCTCTGTCGAGAATATCTACACTCTTATTGTCATAATTTGCAACTGCTACATAGTAATCACTCACAACAAAACCGATGGCACTTTTGCTAGTTTTATACTCTTTGAGTATCTTCTCACTCTCCGGGTCAAACTTAAGTACATACCCGTCACGGCTGATTACATAGCCATCTTTGTCATAAAATTTTACAACCCCATGATTCATATCTTTCATACCGGTTATACGAGAGTAGGGGAGGTCTTTTTCTATGACGGCTAAAGAGTTACTTTCTCGCTCGACAACAAATATTTTTTCAATTGCACTAACATTCGTATATAAAAAAAGTGCTAAAGAAGCACTGAGTAGGAGTCTGTTCTGCATAATTAATTGTTCCTTCTTTCTTCTTGAGTTAAATAACATGAGGGGTCTTCGCTCCACAAATCGCCTGTGATTGCATAAGCACGAGCGCGAGAACCGCCGTTGCAAATATCAATCTGTTCGCAACCATCGCATATTCCGGATATTATTCTAGGATGGACTCGGAGCTGATTTAGCAGTTCACCGCCTTGCCAAATTTCACCGAAATCCTTTTTTATAATATTGCCTATAGTAAGCGGAAAAAATGGGTCTGGTCTTACATCTCCCTCGCTGTTAATATTTAAAAGTTTTCGTCCTGCAGAATTTCCGCCCCAAGTTGCAAGGCGTTCACGCATCTTCTCTTTGAGCATTGGATATTCTTTTGCAAATCTATTTAAAAACAGAACTGCATCCTGCTCCATGTTCCCCGTTACTATCTCTATATCTCTGCCGCTTTTATAATACTCAAATGCTTTTTCTAATATAAATTCAACCGCAACTCTTCTTTGCTCTTTGCTTAAATCCATTTTCAGATTATCTAGCCCTCTCCCTGAATAAACGAGATGGGAGATGTAGATTTTTGGGATATTATGCTTCTCAACCAAATCAAAAATATACTCTAGTGAGCCAATGGTGTCTTGAGTCATAGTAAAACGAATCCCCACTTTTGCACCGCTTTCGTTTGCTAAAAGTACAGCTTTAAGAGTCTCTTTAAATGCACCTTTTAATCCGCGAAAGTAGTCATGTGTGGCTTCATCACCATCCACGCTGATGCCAATATAGTTAAAGGTATCAACAATCTTTTGAACATTGCTTTTTGTAAAGTAGAGCCCATTGCTTGAGAGATAGGTGATGACACCGTTTTCTTTACAAAAGTCTGCAATTTCAAAAAGGTCTTTTCTTGTGAGCGGCTCTCCGCCGGAAAATATAATAAATTTAATACCGCTCTCTTTCATCTCTAAAATCGTCTTTTTTATCTGCTCTGTGGTAAGAGTATCAACTTCATCAAGTGTTGATTTTGAGTAGCAGTGAAGGCATGAGAGGTTACATCTATTTGTAAAGTTCCAGATTGCAATGGAGCCATTCAGAGATCTCTCCGGCTTATCTTCTACCACCGAAGCAATTAAGTTTGATAATCTAAACATATTATTTACCCTTGTAGGAGAGGATGTATTTTGCAACAGCATCCAGCTCTTCATCTTTTAATTTTAATTGTGTCATGGCACTTCGTTTGTAGCCAAAAGATTTATACATAGCTTCGGGTTGGATGATGTACGCTTTTATCTCTTCTTGTGTACGTTTAGAAGCTATTTCGCTAAAAGATGGACCAAAAGCCATGGCGGTCTGATGATGGCATCCCCAGCAATAGGTTTCAAAAACTTTTTTTCCATCCAACTCTTCTGCTTGAATAAATGAACCCAACGCAAATAATATAATAATTTTTCTTTTCATAATTTTCTTCTTTCATTAATATATTTTTCATAAAAGTAAAAGTCTCATCTTACACTATTATAAAAAATCTCCCCCTAAAGGAGGAGAAAATTAAGATTATGCACCTGGAATAGATTGTCTATGCTCGATTGAGTAAGTAAATGTAGGTGTAGTTAAACCATCAATATACTTAACAAATTTACCGGTTGTAGCTTCGTAAATACCGATACGACCTGCATTCCACTCAGAAATCATAGTCCAATGACCGTGATTTGCCGGTTCAGCATGAAGTATTCTTGGAATAACTTCTTTACCTTTAGCATCTTTTACAGTAGGAACTTTCCATGAATAAATTTCTTTATGCGTTACAGGATCCGTAACCGTACCTTCATCTGTACCGACAGTAATGATTCTATCAACTTCAAGAGTCTGTTTGTTGATGAGGTGGATTTTATTCCAGTTCTCTTCACCGCCTAGAACATTATCTGCCCAAAGGAATGGAGTGTGATCACCCGTACCGATAAATAGTCCGCCGCCGCCGGTTGGAATTTGACGAATAACATCAAAATTATCATCCCAAATAGTTACTTGACCGAGGTTCATGTTGACAGTAGCGCCTAGTTGTTTACCTAAATGCTCGTTATACCATGAAGAACCTTGACCCGGGTGTGGCTTAGCCGCTGGACCTGTATAGATTTTAGTCACTAAAGATTTAGTTTTAAAATCCACAACACCCACAACATCACTTCCTTGAGAAGCAATGAAGAGGTAACGACCAATCTCTTTACCTTCATTTAAGAAACCATCATGAAGAATTTTTCCGATGTTTGGAATATCTCCAACGATTGGAAAATCCGGTTTAGAGTAATCTACGATATAAACATGCCCGCCATCTTTAAGTGCGAATGCGATATATGGACCATACGGAGTGTCAAAAATACCTGCTACACGAGATGAGTTAATATTTCCGTCTGGATCAATTACGCTTGAAGTCGGATACACTTTAAGTGGCTCTAATGTCATTGCATCCATTAAAACAGCACCGCCCGGAACATAGTTACCGGCCATAAGGAATCTACCGTCCGGAGAAACCGCAAGACCGCGAGAATCAGAACCAACTTGGCACTCTGCAACTTTTTGTTGTCCCGGAGTGTTAAGGTCGAACATTGTTACTAAACCTGAACGGGAGATAGAGTATGCATAACGAGGTTGTCTTTTGTTTGTCACTGTAACATGCACAGCAAAACCGGCAGGGTGTTTTGATAAAACTTTACCTGTAGTACCATCTAAGAAAACAACTCTAGCAGCATCTCTTTCTGTTACGAAGACAATGTCTGTATTTTTCTTAACATCTACAGGCTGAGGATATTTCGTAAAAAGTTCTACTCTGTCATTAAGCTTTTTCCAACCGCCTTTTACAGCTTCCATTGTTAACTGGTCGATTTTTTTACCTTTAAAGTGTTGTAGGTAATCCACCATTTTATCAGCATCTGTTTTATTAAATTTTTCTTTAAACTGAGGCATTGCTGTACCTGCACGACCATTGAGGATAGTCTCAGCTAATGAGTAAGCATTTTTCTTTTCAATCACACCAGGACGAAGATCTGAACCAACTCCACCTTCATGGTTTGGACCGTGGCACCCTTGACACTCTTTTTCAAACATTTTTTCAACATCCATGTTTGATGTATCACCAAACAAACCCGACGAAACTACTGCTAAAGCAGCAACTGATAGTAATAATTTATTAAATTTCATTTTTTTCTCCCTTTTTTTATAATAAAGATTGAACGAACCCGAAGGTTCGTAAACTACTTTTCGTTTTCTAAACGTGCTTTTTCTTGTTTATAAATCCAAAACATTGGAAGTACAATAAAACTGTGAAGAAAAATCGTTAAAGTCAAAGGACCCTGATTTAACCAACCAAAAAAGCTTGGTACAATATCTGTGAATGGTTCAAACATAATAACCCTCCTTATCTTATATGTACAGCATTTTTGCCGGTACTTAAAAAGTCTTTAATCAAGAATAGGAAACCTAAGAATGTTACTACGCCCATAATAAGTCTCCAGTCCATGCCTTGTAACATCCACATACCGCTATGACCATCAAAGTATCCAGCCCATGTAGCACCCATTTGTGCACGAGTAACAATTACATCTACATAACCGGCAATTGTAAGTGCTACCGTCATTCCCATAACCCCACCTGCAATCATCCAAGCAGCTGCAATTGATGATTTAGTGTGTTTAAGAACTTTAATACCGTTTGATCCCTGTATAGCAATATACATCATACCGATAAGAATAGTCGCATATGCACCAAAGAATGCTAAGTGACCATGTGCTGATGTAAATTGTGTACCATGTGTATAAAGGTTTACTTGTGGCAATGTATGGAAGAATCCCCAAACACCGGCACCTAAAAAGTTACCGAAAGCTTGAAGTATAAACCAAGTAAATGCAGGTTTGTTAGTGATAACTGAACCCTCTTCTCCTCTTTGTTGTGCTGCACCTTGTTGTTTGCCCCAGTCATAAAGTACATGGATAAACATTGCAACAAGCGGTAATGGCTCTAAAGCACTAAAGAGTGCACCGATTTCCCACCAGTATTCAGGTGTACCAATCCAAAAGTAGTGGTGACCCATACCGAGTATGCCTGAACCAAATAGCATCGCTACTTCAATCCATAACCACATTTCAACTACTTTACGGTGTGCACCAATCATTTGAATAAGACCGTACGCTGCAATAGCACCAACGAATACTTCCCATGTAGCTTCAACCCATAAGTGAATTACCCACCACCACCAGAATTGATCCACTGTGATATTATCAGTAAAGAACATACCGGCAAGATAAATACCGGCAAATGCTAGCATATCAGCCATAAGTACAGTTACGATTCCGGTTGGTTTGCCTTTCATTCCTGTTGCATAAAGATTACCGATAAATCCAAGAACAACAACAACAATACCGATATCTGCCCAACGAGGTGCTTCAATATACTCACGACCTTCTGTAATAAACCAGATTGTTGTTTCATCTGCAGGTCCAACTTGAACAAGTAAATATACTAAAACAACAACAACGATAGCTGCTGCAAATACCCAAAAGAGTAACTTGCCGATTTTTATTCCCACAGTCTCAATACCGGTTTCATCAGGTAAAAGCCAGTAAACAGAGCCAATCATTGCAAATACCATCCATACAACAAGTGCATTAATGTGTAAAATTCGAGCAATAGAAAAGTCCACTATCTCAAATAAAAATCCGGGCATAACATACTGGATTGCCGCAATTAAACCAAAAAGTAGTTGAGCACCAAAAATAATAGCAGCAAAAGTAAAATACCATGTTGCTAGTTGTTTTGATTCCCATTTTAAATGATTACTTGCCATTTAATGCTCCTTGTATTTTTCCGAAGTTTCTTGGGAATCCATTTGTGTCAATAGATGACATATGTTTTAAGAAAGCAACTAACCCTTTAGCTTCTGCCGCTGTAATACCAAGGTTTGGCATCATACGAGCATGCGTAGGATATTTTGACGGAAATTGTAAAAATTCAGCCATTGCTTCTTCTTTTGTATTTTTGCCGGTCATAGCTTGCATAGAACCAGTTGATTCCCATGCCGGGTCTAACCATGCTTTTGTTAAATCCGGTGCGTAATACGCTCCGTTTCCAAGAAGTGTATGACAATCCATACAATTTTTTGCTTGTGAGCCTAATTTACCAAGGTGCAATAAATCACCTGCTTCTTTTTCTGAGTAATCATCTCTTCCAAAGAATTTTTCTTTTGCTCCAATCACCGGAACTTCATGTCCACGCTTTGTGTCCATTTCATAAGTGATTTTATAGTTGATAACCGTAGGTCCTGGAACCCTTTTAGTTACGCCGTTTTTTAGATCTGTATCACTGCCCATAGAAATTTGCCCCGAAGTATCAAATGTTAACCAAATTAATAGCATCGCTGCAAATCCCGTAACCCACGCCGCTGATCGTTGCCAGAAGCGATTGTCACTCCATACGGATTTATTTGCCACTCTTTCCTCCTAAAATAATTGTTGAAAATATATACATCTTAGTGTTCATTTTGTTCATGAACCTGATGTTGCATATAATAGATTGCATGCGGAAGCAACAGATAACCAATCATTGCTACCACCAAAGCTTTCGCCGTAGTGTCTCCTACATGCATTAAACTTCCCATTACATATAAACAATAAGCAGTCAATATCCAAAACAGATATGCCAAAGGCATAGCCCATTTTTTAAGCATACCAACTTTTACTGCTGTATATATACCAACATAGAATCCTCCAAAAACTATAACAAGTGCAGAAGAGACAAAAATAGGCAAAAAATCATTTAACGCTATTTCAGGTTGAACTGCTAGTACTTCTACCATTTTTCACTCCTCTTAATTAGTAATAATATTTCAGAATCATTTGAAGTTTATAGTGTTTTCACGCTAAAGTAGTTGACTTATATCAATTGTTACAGTTAATAATATAGTTTTATAATTTTTTTATAAAGAACGTAACTATTTGAAAGATAAGTAGTTTTTCATAAGTTCAGTATGCTGTAAATCCCCGTATGTAACATAATATATATGTTATAATTTCAGCAATAATAAACTCCAAGGTTTTTCGTGCAAAATATCCCACATGTTCCAGTTTTATACGCACAGGTTATAGATGCTTTTAAAGAGATAAATGATGGAATAATCATTGATTGCACCATGGGATATGGCGGACACTCTTCTATGATACTCGAAGCAAACCCGCATGTAAAACTCATAGCAATAGACCAAGACCAAACAGCAATAGATTTCTCAACTTCAAGATTGGCAAAATTTGGTGATAGAGTGAGCATTAGAAAAGGTCGTTTCTCATCTGTTATAAAAGATATTCTGCAAGAAGTTGATCTGAAAAATGTGAAGGGAATTTTGGCAGATATAGGTGTCTCTTCACTACAACTGGATCAAAAAGAGAGAGGCTTTTCATATGAGAGCGAAAATCTTGACATGCGAATGGATAAAAATGCACTATTAACGGCTTCAAATGTTGTAAATGATTACTCGATACAAGAGCTAGAAAGAGTACTTTTAGAATATGGGGAACTTAGAAACTATAAAAAACTGGCATCAGAAATAGTGAAAAACCGTCCTTTTACCTCTGCAAAAGAGTTGAGTGACAGAGTGAAATCACACATGCCTCACGGTAAAAAAATACATCCGGCAACGCTCTTAATGCAGGCAATTCGAATAGAAGTGAATAATGAGCTAGGAGAGTTACAGTCCCTTTTAAAAAGTCTAGAAGAGGCAAAATTTTCACAAGCTATAATTTCTATAATCTCATTTCATTCATTAGAAGATAGAATTGTAAAGCAGGAGTTTAGCAGATGGAGTAAATCTTGTATTTGTCCGGATGAGGCGATGCGATGTACATGCTCAAATAACCATAAACTCGGAAAAATTTTGACAAAAAAACCGCTTATGGCAGAAAATGATGAGTTAAAAGAGAATCCGAGAAGCAGAAGTGCGAAGATGAGAATCTTTAAGATGGACTCAAAATGAGTAAAAATTTGAGTGATTTCATGAATGATCACTATAATGAAATAGCAATTGAACAGATTAGTGAAAAAGCTAGCGAAACGAGTGAAAAAAGTGAGCTCTTAGATGAAATAGAATCAGTTATAAATTCAGATAAAAGTCTTAGTTTTGCCAATTTTGGATATGTGCTACTATCTTTAATTTTTGCTTCAATGTTTATTTTTCCAAAAATTTATATTCAGCAACAGATTTATTTTAAAAGTCGAGAAATATCAAAATTAAAAGATGAATATGATACTTTAAAAGAGGAAAACAGGCTGATAAGCACTTCTGTGGAATCAATAAGGTTTAAAAACCAAATTCTAGATACTCTATTTTAGTGAAGTTACAATGGAGTATCACTCCATTTTTTGTAAGTTCGTGAAAAACAGTAATAGAATCAGAAAAAAATAAGGTGCCATTGAGTATAATTTCGCCCTACAAAGTGGGTTCTTAGCTCAGTTGGTTAGAGCCCTCCGCTCATAACGGAGTGGTCGAGTGTTCGAGTCACTCAGAACCCACCACTTTAAACTCCCTACACAACGCAATCACAAAGACTTTAACACTACAAGACAAGATAAGCTAAAAACAGCTTACCCCACTTTTTACCCCACTTTACGACATAGAATCAGAGATACCTTTAAAAACACTATCGGGATTTTTGAATATTTCAATATGTAAATTTGCTTCATCAATAAACTTTTTTAGCATCTTTGCATCTTTTAAGTGTTCTAAATTATTTAATAAAATAGTAGTTACATAAAAATACATACCGCTCTGTGTATCCATCCACTCAATAAATGGGAATACTCTTTTGCTGAGTGACTCAATTTTATCATATCTTTCAGAACTATGTGATAGTTTATTTATGAAGATAAAAGAAAATGAAATAAATGCTGACTGAAAACTCTTAAATGATTTATAATTTTCTTTTAAAAAATTTAAATATGAAAAATACACATAAAGTGAATTCTCATCCCACGCTTCTATGGAGCCAAACCTATCGATATTAAAAGATAGGTACTTTCCTCTATTTTCTTTTTTAAAATCTTCAATTCTATTTATTTCTTCAAATTTTCCAATCTTGCCTGTTTCTAAAAACTCTTCCAAATCTTCTTTAGTGAAGTATGTTTCTAAAAGTGCAATAATAGGACGGTTTTCTTTTTTCCATTTGTAGTAAGTATTTGGAGATTTAAACAGAAGCAACTCACCTATTAAATTTCTCAAAAATATCCTTTTAATTCATAAATATTGATAATAATAACATAATAAGTAAAAAAAAGTAAATATAAAAAGAATTTTTCCCTTTTAAGTAATATTTAATATTATTTATTAGATAATTACATAGACATAAAAGTAAATATATTACTTAATAGGTAAAAAAAGGAGATAAAAAATGATAGATAAAAAAGAAATGGAATCAAAAAAAGAATATGAATACAAAGGGATTAAATATAAAGACAGAAAAATCTCGAATGTAGAATTAGAAGAAAAAGGTGTGTGGCTAGGAGATATTGAGATATTGCCTCCGATCGAGGAAAAGGCACAAGGTCAAAAAAGAACAAAAAGGGAAATAAGTTATTCTCTTATTTTTGGTCGCGTTTACTATCAATTATCAGATTTGATTGAGTTCGCTGAAAAAGCAAAACGAAACGCAGCGGCATAGCGCTAGAAATCTCTTGAACCGTCGGCAAACAAGCAAAGAGACCCTAGCTAGTACAAAACCCTAAGAAGAGTATTTGAACCGCAATAATAGCCTCAAATGTCTTATTTTAGAGTTAAAAAATGAATAAGGACTACACACAATGAAAGAAGCATTCTATTTTCCGCACTTCATCGGTGCACGAAATGACAGAAAAATCAAGAGAGTACGCCGTGATTATGGAATTGAGGGATACGCTCTCTATTTCATGCTCCTCGAAACTCTAAGAGAAGAGCAAGAGCTAACCTACCCAATGGAAGATATAGATATTCTCGCGGCTGATTTCGGGACTTCTGAGGCAAAACTTCGTTCACTAATTATGAACTATAACCTTTTTTCGATTCGCGAGACAGAAGATGGGCACATGTTCTTTTCGCCTAAACAGATTCAATATCTAGAATCATACTTCAACCGCCGCGAACTAAGCCGACTCAACGGCATTAAGAGCGGAATTGCAAGACGAAAACAAGCTGAATTATTAGTTTTAGAGTTGAGTGATAAAGACTCAACTAAACAAGTGTTCAACAACAGTTCAGCAGGTGTTGAACTAAGAACGAAAGAACGAAAGAAAGAAACAAAAGAAGAAAAGAAAGAAACTCTCTCTCAAGAGAGAGGACGAGAAGAGAGAGATATTCTTTCAAATCTTCAGGATTTTAAGCGGTACTTTATTGACAAAAACACGAATACACCATTTACTACTCAGGGGATAGGGTACGAGGCTTCTACTCCCTTTAAAATTAACGAGAGTGGATACATAGAGAATATGATAAATAGCAAAATACTCACCAAAGAGGAAGCGCTCAAAGTTTGGGAGTATCTATTGGGATATTACAGAGGTGAAAAGCTAAAGAGTGCCTAATCCACTCTTTAATCTTCATTTAAGCCCTATGTGTAGGGTTTAAACGAGGGTTTTATATCTCGTGTTTTTTGAATTATCAGGAGCGTACCATTCGCCGTGAAAGATAGGAGTTAAGTAACTCGCTATAGAAAATGGGAGCCGCTAGTCGGTGAGGGTTAGACAGTACCAAAACTGTTACAAGACGGACAAAAAATTTAAGTTTGATGCTGAGTTTTTGTTTTATTCTAAAAAATTCAACACAAAATTTATATAGAAAAAAGGAGTTGAAAAAATGAAATATCCAAAAATTGTTGATGTCGGTTTATACAGTACATGGAATTTGCTCTGGCCAAAGAGCGTTAAGGAAGGGGTTTTGGATTTTGAGAATAAAAAATTTATATCTGAAAAATATGTTTTGAAGATTGAAAAGGTTTCAAACTTTCAAGTGATTACGCTTAAGTATGTAATGCCGCTCTTATTTCTCGTCGGGTTCATGAACTGGGGCGATTATTTTGTGAGTCAAATTGCATTCGCTGGTGCGGCTCTTGTCTATATGATGTGGAGTTCGATTTATAGATATTTTGGGCGTAAGGCTTTATTGCTGTCTATTCTTCCGTTCCCTCTTATTTATTTGTATCTATCTAGTAATGCAATAATCCCGGATTATCGTTTTCATGGGATGAGCGGTTTTAATAGTGCAATGATTTATTTCGTCGGGTTCTGGCTGTTTGAGTATATTTACACGAATTACATGCGCGGGGCGTATGCTAATTATTGGAGCGCGAAGGGTGGGCGTGAAAAGATATATTTAGAAGTTTTGACTAATACTAAACCGCATTATCTTACTTATGTGATGCTGAACGGCTTACTAGCTGTATTCGTTGCTTACGGTGCAACGGGCGGCTATAAGGGCTACCAAAAATCTCTTGAGAGTGAAAAAATAGTTTTAGATCATGAAGCAAAAATTCAAGCAATTAGAGATATGACAAAAAAACAAACTGCGGACGAAAAAAAATTGAAGTTAGACACTCAAGCTGCTTCTCTTGGAGTAGCAAATTATCATGAAACTATCGACGGGATAATAGGATACGAGGCTGTAGATGTCACTCCTGGCACTGTTTATGTTAACCTTGACAATAATGTATCTACCAAATACAACGGTGAAGGCGTGAAGGCGGTGGCTTTTATTAAGGGTAATCACTGGTTTTTAATCGGCAAAAATCAACTTTTTGAGATTATAAGCGCGACGGCTAGATGATTATGAAAACTTTATTTTTAGCGGTTTTTTTAGCGGTTTTTTTAAATGCTGAGATTGTACCGGGGGCGGAAGTTACTGCTTCTTTAACTGAGTCACCAACACTTAACACTACTATTACGAGTGTGCAGGATACGATCTCAAAAAAATTAATTGAGCAAAAAAAAGTTACTGACGGTGCTATCGCTGGAACTGTCAAAACTGTAAATTATTTTCAAAGTGAAAATAAAACTAACTGTAAAAATATCGAAGATTTAGCATGTCCGCCCTTAAAAGCTGAATATGCGGGGTCTTATGGTTCTGTCACGGATTACATTAATCCGTTGACGGGTGAGGTAAAGTGTAGCGTTTTCCGAAGAGGTGATTTTCAAGATGGATTTAAAGAGGGGTCTGATGCTGCTTCCGTAAATACTAAAACTTTTCAAAATAAAACTTGTGTACAGGAATTCGGGGCTTCAAACAATAAGGACATGAGCGACCCCACAAAATTAATGAAAGAAGAGGCAAAACAAAGAGCCCATGAGCTTCAAAATCTTCAATTGAAATATGAAATTGACTACAAGACTAACGGATCCGATAAGTTCCTAGACTTGGGCGATTGGTTAGATGTTCTAGTTACCATGGATGCAGAAAAGATAAATTTTGCTCAAACATTGGAACAAGGCGAAATTCACTTAAATTCGGGATACACGGTAATTCCAAACGACAATCTAGTCGACGGGTTTACAAACTCCGTCAAAAGCTTAATGGCTGCTAATAATGAAGCTCTAACGACTCAGCAGATTGAGTCTGCGGTCTATAATTCAAAGATACAAAACGACCAAAGCAAGCAGTTAGCAAACGCTGGATTTGTGATGTACCTAGATTTTTTTGTTCATTCTAATAAGTTAATTAATGAAATAATTAACACCCTCTTGGCGGGTTTCGTGCTTTGGAATTTACTTACGAATTGGCTGTTTAAATCACTCACGGCAAAGATGAGCGGATATTCAGAAGGGCAGAACCATGTAGGACGGGCAGTTTTTGGCGTTTTAATTTTTATTGTGTTTTACACGGGTTCAAGCGACATGATAAGGTTGCAAAATAACGGTGGCACGAGTGAAGTTGAGTATAAATCTCAAAGAATCCAAGACACTTTAAGAGCTCTATATTCTTTCACCAACGATATGAGCGATAATATAGCAAAAATAGCGATTGATAGTTATTTAAGAAGTTTGACAAAGAGCAGCGGAGTTGCAAATATTGAGGTTATTGACAGTTTAAGCAGTGAAAAAATTGCTCTACAAAGAGAAATCAACTATCTCGAAAACATTTCAAATCAATGTGAGAGCACATACAATACTGCTGCGGTTGAGACTTCAACGGCGGCATTTCGTAATACTATGTTAAAAAATAGTATTCAAGATATTAAAGGCGAAAATAAAAAGACTGAGGTTAAGACTGAGCAATTGTTTGGTTGGTCTGGTTTCGACGCGTTCGGCTATAAGGATATACTCAAATTCGACGGCATAAAAAATAATTATGAAGTCACTGAGGTTATGAAAGAAGCGGTTAGTCAAATTAAAATCAATCCATACCCTGTAAGCGAGAGAGAAGCTAACGAGATGATGAGGCTCTCAAAGCAAACTCCTTATTCAAGTGGTGGCGGGCTATTAAAGGCGGGTGTTGATACAAATAAGCCGTTTATTACTCTCTCAGCGTGCTCTTTTAATCGTCAAAAATTAATCACGAATCACGCAAGACAAAATGAGATTGATGCAAAATTTAAGATGATGAACGACCCCTTGAATTACAATCTCAAGGTTGACAAATTAAAAGCGGTTTCGGACATAATGTATCGAAATTATGCGGACCTTGGATATATCAGTATGATTTATCTACCTGTAACCGCGTATATGTTGAATAAAAATGGCGATTTAAAGGACAACTCAAAAAGTGAGTTAGAGGATAAAGAAACGATTTTGCAAACTATTTCTAAGCAGATCACATATTTAGCACTTTTTAATGGAAATTCAATTGCCGACGCTTTAAATTCGGTTATGGGCTCAACGCTTGTAACTAAGCCTTTTGCGCTCGCTGGGGCGGCGGTTGTGATTAACAGTATGATAGAAGTTGCGTCGGTTTTGGCTTATGTCGTAGCCGGTATATTTGCGATAATCTATTTAACTATCACAAAACTTTATGTGTTTTTTGCTGTTTTATTTTTGGTTATTTGGGCTTTTGGCACGAACCAAGAAGAGAAGATTTACGGGGCTTTGGGGCGTGTAATTGCCACTTCTTTTAAAACGGTCCTTATTGTAATTTCGCTCTTCATTGCGATTTTTGCCATGGACCTAATAAATAGTTTAGAGCATATTTTACTCTTTCAATTTTTCGACAACATGGAAATTATCAACGAGGTCGGCGACCATAGGTCACAATCGCTTTGGACAAATATCGTGAACTGGGTAAGCGAAAGCGGTGAACAACTTAATGTTAATCTGCAAAAATATGTCGTTTTTGGATTAACTCAAGCGGTGTTTACAGTAGTAAAAATCACTTTGACGGTTACGATTATTTGGAAATTGCCTTCATTGTTTTTTGAATTTATCTCGGTTCAAGTAGATGGAGCAGAACAAAAATTAGGCGAAATAGTTCAAGATATTGGCGAAAAACAGAGTATGAAAGGGATTTAAAAATGGAAATCAGGACACAAGGAATAAGTAAACATTTAATACATGTTTATGTAGGTGATATTTCAAAGCCTGATTTTCACGATTTGAGAGTCTCTATTGGTAAAAAGGTTCGCACATCTCAACCTCTTGAAATGTTTGGTTTCTTGTTCGCACCAAAAGGGATTTTTCATTTTCAATCGGCTCAGGATGGAAGTTTTGAGCTTTTAGATACTGCAAACGATGGTATAAGCTACCGTTTTGAGTGGTGTGTTTCAATTTTTGAAATTTAAAAAAAATAAGGAAAAAAAGATGAAAAATGAGTCAGTAATATTGTTCGGTTTATTCGTGCTTTTGTTGGTTGTTGGGGTTTTGGTAATTAGGATAGATTCAACACTTCAAGAGGTGAAACAAGAGCTAAAAAATGGTGGGAAAAATGAGTTAATATTTGTCGAAACAAACGGAACAAACGAATTATTAGAGGGGTTTGGATATGAAAAAAATAGCACTTTTTAAGCCTAAAAAAAGAGAGATTGAGGTTTCTCGTTTGGTTGAGTTGTTTTGTGGCGGTGCTCAAACTAAGCCAATCCCCAGAGCAGCCCTAAAAAGATTTCGAAAAGTCAATCAATTTATTGTTAGTGAAATTAGTGCTTTGCGATACATAAAATTTACGGAGTTAAGACATGTTTGAAATGGGAAATATGGGAAATCCAAATGATGAAGAAGAGGAAAAAAAACCAGATGTCAAACGAACTGCTAAACTAGGCAGTCAATAAATCACAAAAAGTTATATTTTGATTTTTGAACCTTAAACTAATAAATTAGTTTTGCTAAACTTTAATTTCATTTTTGAAATAGGAGGTTTAGT
>JBAZSX010000009.1:0-150778 GCA_041662225.1 Sulfurimonas sp. | reverse complement strand
ATGCAAGTTTTCTTTTATGGCTGAACTACTTGGGTAACTGCTCAGGCTCTCTGCTAGGTTCTACTTCGACGGCTGACATGTTACTCAAGCATTTTAAAACAATGATTGACAAAAATGTCGTACTTTATTTGATGTAATTTCAAAAAACAGATAGAACAAAAAATGCAGAATAAATTTTAAATATTTTAGGAAAAAAAATGGCAGTAATAATTACAGACAGTTGCATAAATTGTGATGCATGTATAGATGAGTGCCCTGCAACTGCAATAGTAAGCGCAGATGAATCGCCGCTCCCATATTCCGAGTTTACTTATGTAAAACCTGAAAAGTGTATAGAGTGTGTGGATGCAGCAGTTCCAAAATGTGCAGATGTATGCCCGACTGAGGGATGCATTGTGTGGGATATGCCATATACCGAGGAGCATAATGATTACTTTGTACAAAGTAAAAATTATGTAATTCGTGTGCATAAAAAGAACGGCTTATTGTCGCCTCTGGTGGCTCCTAGACCTTTTAGAGAGAGTATCTCCATGGAGCAGAGACATAAACATGCCGGTGTCGGTGAGACGCTGAAACTATATAACTAAAATTGGCTGTATCACTCGGAATATACCTTTTACTAAAGAGTTTGACAGTTACTTTTTAAATGAAAAGATTTATAGACCGTGTTGCTAAATTTCCGGAATATAAAGAGAAAAAGTACGCTTTCCGGAAAAAAGGAAGCTTTGTTAAGTGTGCCTACGCGGTTTGAATATTTGAAATAAGGTTACAAAAAGAACATCGCATGAACGCTCTTGAGCTGCTATTTTTTAGTTGCTCTTTTGTAATTTGTAATGAGTAAAATTGTAGCAATTTAAAAGGAGCTTTAAATGAAAAAAGAAATAGCTTTAATAAAAAGAAAAAATTACACAGTGCTAGAGCGCATATTTATTTCCTATCATTTGCTACTATTCGCCTTGTTGTTTTTAACTCTCTATTTGCCGGATTCTATCTTTAATTCTCTCTACTAAAATGATCCAACCTGCCTTTGTCAGCAAGTGCCACTTCCCTGTTTTGTAAAAGGGGAATAGAGAATTACAAATAACTAATATTTGTAAAAACTTTACAAAATTTTAAATCTATGTTTACTAATAAATTGTGTAGGAATTATAATGCCTATTGCAATTGCACCAAAAATAAACCAAGTTTTCAAACTATAATGAAGAGTTTGGATAATCAATGTTTGATCCATAATATGATTTGTGGAAATTTGCAATAATCCAATCATCGCCTTGTATGCATTCATCGTAGGAACTAAAACAATAGAACTAGATATAGCATAGACCAAAATAGGGATATTTTGTTTATTAGAAAAAAAGATACAAATTATCCCCATACTAAATGATGCTATAAATGTAGAAAACTCGATGCTTAGCCCATATTCCAACATATATGTTCTTACCAATAGAGCAACTATACCTAACAAAACAATGGGTAATAATGCTCGTTTCGGAGCATTAAATAAAATAGCAAATGCAATGGATATGCTAGTGGCTAAAAGTATATTATTTATCATATAAATCTCTCTATTCCTAAAATATGTAAGGCTAAAAACATCCCTATAGCAATCGCAAAAGAGATGATAACTCCTCGAATACCTCTAGTAAGCCCATTTGTGTAATGTCGTTTAATCAAATCATTTATAGAGTTGATAAAAGCAACACTTGGTACTAGAAATAGTATCGATGATGAAATGGCAATATTTGAATCAATCGTGTTGAATGTGAGTAATCCTGAAATTATTGTCGTAGTGAAAGAAACGGCGATAATGACCAAAAAAGGGTTGAAAAATCTTTTTAATAAAATAGTGTTAAGACCAAAACCTATATATGAAGCAATAAATGTCACGATGAAAATGTAAAGATCACCACCAAATAACAAACTAAAAGAAGCACAGCCCAAAGCAGCCATTAAGCTTCTTAGTTGATAAGGATACATTGTGCTTAGGTTTTGTTCATCGATTAATTTTAATAGTAATTTATCAAGATTTGTGTTTAAATTAATACTTAAAATAATAGCCTCTACAGTATCAACAGCTGTGAAATTTACATCTTGTCTTTCTGCTCTTTGAATTTTTGTAAAAAATTGGTCTTTGTGGTTTAAACTTACCATAATGGTGTAGGGAAGAACTAAAACTTCAATTGTTTCATGACCTAAATTCTTTGCAGCTCTTTTTATTCCCATCTCTACAACTTCCGTTTCGGCACCATGTTGCAGAAGAAGCTTTCCTATTTGCAATAAAATTTTAATAATTATGTGGATTTGTTTATTCATAATTGACTATCTCTTTGAGAGTTTTTTAAAATGTGAAATTCTATCGAAGATAGCTTAGATTAGCTAGATGGGGGTATTAGGTTGATGTGTAACATGCTATGTCTGATCTTTTGCAAAGATTTCTCATAGTTTTTGCCTATAAGTGGATTTGTTTTTACATCTCTTTCTAACATAGAAATCGAAAATTGTTAAATATACAGACACGGTATCGGTGGTTTATCATTTTAAAACTTTATATACAACAACTTTATTTTTTCCACTGTTTTTAGCTTCATAGAGAGCGGTGTCGGCATTATTTACTATTGTTTGATTCGTATCTCCCTCTGTGTATTCTGTAACACCAATGCTACAACTAACTTTTTTAACTTCTTCAAAATTATATGAGTAAATATTTTGCCTTACCTTTTCGGCAATTACAAAGGCATTATCTAAAGAAGTTTCCGTTGAGACTATAACAAATTCTTCTCCTCCCCATCTTCCGAAATAGTCAGTTTCTCTGATTGTTGATGAGACAATTTTTGCTATATTTTTCAAAACACTATCTCCAATATTATGTCCATATGTATCATTGATCTTTTTAAAATTATCTATATCTAATATTATAAGTGAGAGTTTTTGGTTGTAACGTTCAACTCTTTTAAGCTCTTTAATAAGAATATTTTCTATTGATTTTCTGTTATTGATTTTAGTAAGGTGGTCTATATTGCTAAGTTTTAAAAGTGTGCGGTGTTTAATAGCTATTCTACTTTGATAGCTGTCTATCATGTTGATATAATTATTTAAGATTCTTCTTATGAGATAGACAGTAATTATTAAAAGAATGAGAGCTGAAGCAATTGATAAATATTTTATAATTTCTATTTTATGTGTGTAAAAATTTATATTTTTAATAAATAAGATTTTACCTATCTCATCATTTGTAATATTCTTAATAGTATTAGCAGTAAAAATTACACTGTCATTATTATTATCTTCTACCATGTAGGGAGCGTTGGAAGATATACTATCTTCAATACTATTACATTTTTTAGATGTAGCACAACTAAAATTTGATTCTATAGAATAATAATCATTAGAATATTTGCTGTAAGTTATATTCTTGTTGTTTTCATAAAGAATATCAAAACTATCTTTTTTCAAAAGCAGTATACTTTGAAAATTATAATCTTTATTGAAGATGTCTAAAATATAGTTAATGTCTATACCAAATTCAAATGCACCAAGATAGTCGCCACTATCATTAAAGATTGGAAAAACTAATCTATAAGAAACCCCATATCTTCCAACTTCTATTTCTTTTTGTTTTGTTTTCATATTGTTGACTTGATTAATTAGATGCCTTATAGAAGTAAGGTCATCTCCAAATTTTTGAGGTTGATGTACTCGTAAAAAACTTTTTGTATCTTTGGTGTGAAAGTGCATGATTTTTAAATATGGATTTTGTTCATTCAGCTTTTTATAAATAGGTTCTGTTAAAGTTAGAAGTTTATTCCTATCTTGTTTTTCAAATGCATTTATTATGTCTTTATTCATTAACAGATTTATAGCAATCGATTCATAACGTTCTTCAATATTTTTTAATGTATTAGAGTAAATTTTAGATGCTATATTTTGTTCTTCTTTTACAATCGTTTCTAGTACAAATTGGTGATGCAAATGCCCCATAAAAAGAAACAGTACCACTACGAAAGCGATAATTCCGCAAAGAACGGAAAGCATAGTTTTTGTACCATTGATAATTTTTAAATTACTAATATTTTTATTCAAAGAATACCTTTTAACAAAATAAAATTTATTGCGTAGATTGTATCATTAGGATGTTGTATATTTGTCACACTTTAGTGATTAATTTAACAATACTAAGAATTAAATTAAAAGTGTTACTTATAGTGTAACTGCATCCAAAAACAATACTATAAATACACTGTCATAAAATTACAGTATTTAAATTTCTTCTCTATTTTTTTGGAATAAATGTTATATATGGTCAATATAATTTTAAAGGATGACAGACTCCATAATAAATTTTAAAATTACTTTACTTTAATTTATGTCAAATTCATCTCTTTTAGATAATTTACATATATAAGAAAAAATTAACTTTTCTTAATTCCAATTTGAATTAATAAGAGATAAATATTTAGAATCGTATGTTTTAAGATCACATTATCTTGCTTAATATATAAGAATTATATTATAATACAATATTATTTATCGTGGGGTAGTTACTTTTTTATAATAGGGCTTTGAATGGAAAATGTAAATATCCTTATAGTTGAAGATGATGAGATTACAGCCACTAATCTAAGCTTATCACTTCAAAGACATGGGTATAATGTAATCGCCATATGTGAAAATGTGGTTGAGGCTAAGAATAAGATTAAGGTCTGCTCCCCAGATATTATACTTGTTGATATATCACTACAAGATGGGAACGATGGAATAGAACTTGCAAAAGAGATAAGAGCCAATTATAATATCCCTTTTATATATCTAACCTCTTATAGTAACGATGAGATAATATCTCAGGCTAAGCAAACTGAACCTTATGGCTACATCGTTAAACCATTTGATCCGAACTCTCTTCATGCAACTATACAAATGGCTCTCTTTAAATACAAAATAGAGGGTGAAAGAAAAAATGATATTAACTCTCTTAAAGTTGATAAATTAAATCTAGAGAAGCTTCTCTATTCAAAAAAATCATCAAATAAGCCTATCATATCTTTTTGTGAAGATTATTATTTGGATATTGGACTTAGTGAAACATTTTATAAAGGCAAGAAAATTAAGCTGACAAAGAAAGAGAATGCTTTTTTAAGACTTCTTGTCGCTCAAATGGGTGTTGTTGTTAGCTTTGAGCAGGCTATAAACTATGTGTGGGATGAGAGTGGCGCTACTGAAAACAGTGTCAGAACCTTAGTTTGGAGACTCAGAAGTAAACTCAAAGATGATATTATCAAAAACGCTTCCGGAATAGGATATTTTATAGATGATTAGGAGATTCTTATCAGTTGGACATTTTGATTTATAATTTCAAAAACAGCTTCATATTGATATTCACTATTCTTATCCTGAGCCATTCTCTCCATCTCTCCGGCACTATTTTGTAACTCTTCTAGTCTAAAATTTGCGCTAGAACCTTTGATGCTATGTGACATGAGAGCTATTTTTTTATAATCTCTCTGATGAATGGCATTTTCTAAGTCCGGCAGAGATTTTTTCATCTTTTTTATAAACATTTCAATTAACAGTCTAAGTTCATCATCATTGAGTAGTAGTGTATCTCTAAGCTTTTTTACATCTAACCCTATAATGGTTTTATTTGATCTATTTTCTTGCTTGAGCTCTATTTTACTACTCTTGCTCACTTTTAAATATGTTACAAAGACTCTCTCCAGCTCTTTTAGAATAATAGGTTTTCCTAAAAATGCGTCGAAACCGCTAAGAAGTCCCCTCTCTCTGGCACCCTTAATAACATTAGCAGTAAGTGCAGAAATAGGAGTGTGCCTAGCCTTGGTCTCATTTTCATATTTGATTATCTCTTTTAGAGCTTCAATTCCGTTCATAAGAGGCATCTGCTCATCCATCAGTATCAAATCATACCTATTTTTCTGATATAATTTTAGTGCTTCTAAGCCGTTATTTGCTATGTCAAAGCTGAGTCCATATTTAGTGAGTATAATTTTCATAAGCTCCTGATTTGCTTCATTGTCTTCTGCTATAAGTACATGTCCATCAAAAATATGAGACGATTTGGCATAGACAGTGTTATCTGCGCTTTTATGCAAAAGTTCATTTATAGTAGAGTATATTTTTGAGCAATAAAGAGGAAAGCACATGGACGCTACATGCTCATTTATCTCATAATCATCATAGTGTTTACTCATCAGAGCAATATATTTTTTATCAGAGTTTATGATACTGTTTTTTAACTTGAAATTAATTTCTTCATGAACAAAAATAAATATGTCGTAATCGCCATCAAGAGTATCAACTATTTCCATATCCATGCCAAACGCATTTGCATATTTAAGCAGTGACTCATATTGAAAAATAGATTCTCTATTTTTAGAGTAAAGTGCTATTTTAAGATTTAAAAACTCTTTTAAATTTTCAAATATATGACACTCATTCGAATGAATTTCTATGGGAATTTCCACCCAAAATAGGCTTCCTTTGCCTATGGTCGATTCAACGCTCACTCTGCCACCCATGTGGAGTGCCAGTTGATTACAAATTGATAGACCAAGACCTGTTCCGGAGCAGTTGCTTTGTTCGCAATGCTGGGCCTGAACGAAGGCCGTAAATATTTTTTTAATGTCTTGTTTTTCTATTCCGATGCCATTATCTTCAACGCTTATTTTCAGAAGTTTATTTTCACAACTTGCCTCTACAGAGATAACTCCACCGCTCTTTGTAAACTTTATAGCATTGCTTAAAAAATTTGATAAAATCTGTTTTATTCTTAGCGAATCTCCATACAGCTCTTTTGGAATTTCCGGGTTAATATATGAAGCAATTGTTATATCCTTACTTGTAGCACTGGCTATAAAAAGCTCCATTGTGTGGCTTATTTCATCATGAAGAGAGAATATTTTAGGTTCAATTGTAAACTCACCACTGCGAAGTTTTGAAAAATCTAAAATGTCATTAATAATACACAGGAGATTTTCACCGCTGTTTTGAATAATATCAAGATATTTTCTGTGCTTTTTAGAAATATCATCATCAATTAACAGATTAACAAAGCCCAAAATTGCGTTAAGAGGAGTTCTAATCTCATGCGACATATTTGACAAAAAATACTCTTTTGCCTGAGAAGCGTTTAAAGCCTCCAGTTTTGCATCAATTAGTTTTTGAAAAATAGTATCAGTATAAAATTTTAAAATCCCTCTAAAATTTTTATCAAAAACATATGAAATTTCATCAGAAATATTTCTACTGTTTAAACCTGCATCATAGGAGAAGTTAATCATTGCGCGACGAAAGTGACTGCATATCTCAAATAACTCATCTGCACTAATATCTTTATCTTTTAAATATGTTAATAGATGTTCCATCACAGGGCAGCCACCAACCTCGACTCTGCCAGCAATTAAACTCATGAAGTAATCAAAAACTCCCGCAGCATATTTAGTGATGAACTCCTCCGGCTCAATCTCATGTTGGAGTAGGATTTGTTTTGGGGAGTCGTACGCAATCCAATCCCAGAGGATTGTCTCTTTTGCTGCTATAAAAGCTGACTGCGCATTGATGAGAGAGGTAATTTTGTTATTCATTTTAATAAAGATTACCTATATTATAAAGTAGGACGCAACCGCAAGCACTGTTATTTTAATCAGTGCAACAAGGGTAGTGCCAATAATATTTCCGCTTTGGCAACTCACACATGAAGTGTACTGCTTTGCCTCATAATGAGCGTAAAAAAAGTATGCTATATTAGTCAGTAAAGCAGCGATGGTGATAAATAGCTGAGTTTTCCACATGCCGGAATGTATCTCTTGATTGCTGATAAAGAAAGACACCACTATAAGGAATACCATAGAAACAAGTAAAATATTTGATAATTTTACCAAATAATCTCTTTTAAAAGTTGTCGGACAACTCTCAGAGATTGCAAAATCTGAGCCAAATTCAAGTTTTTTCTCAAACTTTGCCTTCTCTTTTTTTGACAATTTACTTAAAAAAGTTGCTCCAAAGTTATAGTCTAATTTTCTTTGAATAAGAACACTTCTCTCTCCACTTGCTTTTAAAGAATGATTCATTGCATCTCTATCTTGATAAATAATGCTAATGATATCATGTCTTGTAATTTCAGCACTTAGATTTGGAAAATAAGAAGTCGTCTCTATCGTAGTGATTTTATCTTTTGTACTGATTAGTCTAGGATTTATTAATTCTAAAAAACTGCCATCCTCTCCTTTAATCACAACAATATTATAATAGCTTCCAATTTGAAATGCTGCTAATGCTTCAAGGTTGTTTTCATTTATGGTATCCTTTAAGTCATCAATCAATAAAAATATTTCTTCATTAAAGATTCTGACATCCGTTCCATACTGAGCACTTGGTGCTATGGGGTATGTGATTATCTCTTGTACCATAGATTATTGCCTTGTTGAAAAATAGGATTTATCCTCTTTTGGTTGAGGGTGATGGTTTTATTGAGGAAAGTACCTTAGACTATCCTAAGGTACTTGTAGTTTTAGTGGCTTTTGCTTACCACTACTAGCATTTTTATGTTAATGATAATAAACCTAATCGCTTGAAAGATTATACAAGTTCTCAAAAATTTTGCAACCGGACCAGGTGTCATAGTTGTAAAGTTATTTCCATACGCTCTGATGTTTTTTTCGCCATATTTTGACATGCTATTTCCTTTTTTTCTTTATTTAATTACTTAGATAGACAACAAAACCAGATTATTATTCTGGGATTAGTGTCCAGCCTGGCTTAAGTTTTGCTTTCCAAATAAACAAATGATGTAAAATATGTTTAATCCAGTGACCTGCAAGACCGATTTCACCAAATGTATATTCTGTATCACGACCGGTTCCCGGGTATTTTTCAAAGTCTGGAACAACAGGATAAATTGTCATCGCAGCAGCAGTTCCTGTGAAAAGACCTTTACCGGCAGAAGCAACACAAGCAGCACCCATGTGAGCCATTGAAGCTTCATGTAATGGAGCATCCGGACCTATTAAGATTCTGTCACAAACGCTATGCGCAACAGCTTTTCCCATAATGCCTGAAGGCATACCTGTTCTTGGAGGAGTAGGGTTGATTGGAGTTCCATTTGGTGACATCATTGGTTTAGAAATTGGATGCGGCGGTGCAAAAGCGATTCCACATGCAAACAGATTTCCATAAGTTGGATTTTGGTAAGTTGAAGGCCAGTCACTCGCTTTCCAGTTTTCATAAGCACCGGCAGCATAGTTAGCATCTACTTTCATAAATCCGTTTGGAGCAAAAATAGTAGCTGTGATATCTTCACCGGCTTTGTTGATGGCTTTTAAACCAACACCGGCAAATGGAGGAATTAACATTGAAAAATCAAATTCTTCTTCACCCATACTTCCATCAAGAAGCTCGTAGTGAACTTTACCTTTTTCAACTTTATTAACATGCGCACCGATAATCCAATCCACATCTCTTTCAGCAAATAGAGACTCAGCAAATATTTTTGAACTTACAGCAAAACCCATAGCTTTCATATGGAGTCCGCCAACACCGAAGTCACCTAAAAATGATTCGTTTGAAATCCATTTGATGTCTGCCATATCACGAACACCGGCTTTGTTTAACTCATGCTCAATGTTGAAAATGTACTCAAAAGCAGCACCTTGACAAGTACACATACCATGTCCAGTTCCGATTAAAAACTTTTGACGCTCACCTTTTTTCATCTTTTCAATACATTTTTGCAACTCTTCATTTGCATGCACTGCATGGTCTGCTGTACAAACTGAAACAGTAAATTCGCCTAAGCCATTCGCATCACCTAAACCTGGAGTTGCAGCAAAGTTAAGCTTTGGACCTGTTGCATTAATAAGATAGTCATACTCTATGTTTTCAATCTGACCGGCTTTACCCGCTTCGGTTGACTCAATAACAACATAAGGTTTATCACTTGTTTCATTCCCTTCTGGGTGAATACCAAGTGCTTTTGCCTGATGGTAAATAATACCGGCTTTTGCATATACAGGTGCTAAATCAAAAGTAACTTCTTCTTTACTCATCTGACCAACGCCAACCCAAATGTTTGATGGAATCCAGTTCCACTTTGCATTTGGAGTTACAACTACAACCTCATGAGCTGAACCTAACCACTCTGCTGCGAAAGTCGCAGCTGTGTGTCCTGAGACACCGCCCCCTAAAACAACTAATCTTGCCATATATAATTCCTCTTTTGTAAAAAGTTCTTGGAAATTGTATCGTAACTATCTCAAAATGTTGCTATTGCTATATTTTCTATTTATAAATAATAATTATATTTTAAAATTATGCAATTAGGTAAACCATCCTGTTCTATGGGGCTTAAAGAAGTTTAAAAAATTATATTAATTAAATTTTTAAGATTTTACTCATAATTTCATAAGAATTTTTTGAGAGAGAGTGTGTAGAAATGATACGCTCCATCTCTTCTTTCATAAGATTTTTGTTGATTTTATTCAATCTCTCATATATTTTAAACCCCGAACAGAGCCCCGAAGCCATTTGCGGATTAATTTTATCTATTTCAATTATCTTATCTGCCAAAAACGAGTAACCATATCCATTTTTAGCATGAAAATGTTTATAGTTTCGAGCAAAAACACCAATGAGTGAACGAACGAGGTTTGGCACTTTTTCATCATAAACTTCATCATTTTGCAGAGCCATAACCCTATCAAGTGTCCCATCTCTGTGTGAAGCTGCCAAAATTGAGAAGTATTTATTCATAACTAGAGTGTCATTCTTATATTTTGTATAAAAATCTGCCTGTGCAACTGTGGCGTCTTGCGCTGAAGTATTTTCTAAAATATCAAGAGCCACAACTCTGTCAGTCATAGTCATTGACTCCTCATACTGTCTTTTTGCCATGTAAATTATTTCGTCACTCTCCAAAGATGAGAGAATTCTCAAGGCACGATTTTTAATCGCTCTCTTGCCAATATTAAGAGCATCTATCTCGCTATTTGTTGGCATGTGAAAGCTATTATAGAGTTTTAATAACTTCTCTTTATAAGTTGTTGCCAGATGTTTTGAAAGTTTCTCTTTGGCTTTATAGATAGGTTCAAAATCCACCTCTGTTTGTCTCTGCATCAGAGTTGAAACCGATGGAAGTTCAAGCAGGAGAGCCTTGTAGGAGAGGTCAGTATCCAGCTCTAAAACAGAGCCATACGCACTTACAAACTCCTCATCTATCTCTTCGCCCGCCATCATCGCTTCAAGTGTTTTTACCGCAAAAGATTGAGCCGACTCATATCTGAGAAAGCTGTTTTTGTCATGTTTCATCAAAAATGGATAGTCTGTTTTTTCCTGTTCCACTATTATGGGAGCGGAGAAATCACGGTTGAGTGAGAGAATAGGCTTAGATTTCAATCCTTTATAGACAAACTCCTCCACCTCATTTTTAATGATTAAAATTTGATTGACAACTTCCTCTCCTTTTTCGTTCAAAAGTGCCATTTTAAGCGGATAAAAGTATGGTTTTTGAGCTGTTCCATCCACGGCATGCGGAACTTTCTGAGTCAGAGTTAATTTATAAACACCCTCTTCATAACTCTCTTTAACAGTTAATTTTGGTGTTCCCGATTGGTTATACCAAATCCCAAATGCACTCAAATCCACTCCGCTCGCACTGCTCATCGCCCATAAAAAGTCATCCGTTTGCACAGCTTGTCCATCAAAAGTCTCAAAATACAAATCCGTCGCTTTTCGGTAGTTTTCCTCACCCAAAAGAGTATGAATCATGCGAATCACCTCAGCACCTTTTTCATACACGGTTGCTGTATAAAAGTTATTTATCGCAATGTAGGAGTCGGGCTGAATCGGGTGTGCGGTCGGTGAGGCATCCTCAACGAACTGTCTGTCTCGAAGTGCTATCACGCTCTCAATTCTCTGCACCTCTTTTGAGTTTAAATCGGCAGAGAAGCACTGGTCACGAAAAACTGTAAGACCCTCTTTGAGTGTGAGCTGAAACCAGTCACGACATGTGATACGGTTTCCCGTCCAGTTGTGAAAATACTCATGTGCAATAACGCTCTGAATACCCATAAAATTGGCATCGGTTGCAGTGTCTTCATTTGCCAAAACATAGGCAGAGTTGAAGATATTTAAGCCCTTGTTTTCCATCGCACCCATGTTAAAACTATCCACTGCCACGATGTTGTAAATCTCCAAATCATACTCTCTCCCATACATTTGTTCATCCCAAAGCATAGACTCTTTGAGCGACTTCATGGCATGTGTACATTTAGATTCATTACCCAAATCACAGTAGATGTTGAGCTCCACATGCCGAGCATTCATAGTTGTAAAAATATCATTCACAACTCCTAAATTTCCCGCTACAAGCGCAAAAAGATAGGATGGTTTTGGATGCGGATCATGCCAAGTTACGCTATGTCTTCCATTTTCTAACTCTTCAGTCTCTCTTATATTCCCGTTACTAAGAAGAATCGGGTAGCTTTTTTTGTCCGCAATAACCGTTGTCGTAAAAACAGACATAACATCAGGACGGTCTAAATAAGGAGTAATTTTTCTAAACCCCTCAGGCTCATTTTGAGTACAAAAAATAGTTCCGGATTTGTACAGGCCTTCTAGCTCTGTGTTGGCATGCGGGAATATTTTGTTTTTTATTTTCAGAGTAAATTCATCCGGAACATTGAAAATTATTAGACTCTCATTCTCAATTTTATAGCGAGGTTCATAAAGTTGCAAATCATTGAGCCACAACTCCAAAAGTTTCAAATCAACACTGTCTAAAACAATATCTTTTGCATTCCCATCCACTTTTTTTATCTTCATACTATTTGTAACAATTGTCTCATCTTCAAAGAGTTCAAATGTCAAGTCACACTGAGTGATGCTAAACAGCGGTGCTTTATAATCTTTTAAATATATTGTTTTAACTTCATTCATCCATTATCTCATTTTATTTTTTGTAATGATAACAAAACATCAGTTATTTACTATACGACAAAATGTGATAAAATGCAAAATTGATTTATAGATAAGGTAATTGGGATGAGAGAGTTGTATTCTTTATATGTTCAAGATAGCAATGTCTCTGTACTTTGCATAAAAAGAAATCGTAAAATATTTGATATTATCAGCAGCCAAATTGTTGATGCTGTTCAGCTAAGTGAGTTTTTAAAAGATAAGGATAATCTCTATCTGAGTGTTGAAATAGATGAAGTTGTTGATGAGAATGTAGATATTACATCGGATATACAAAATGATGAAATCATTAGAAAATCTATCTTTAAAAAACTAGGCAAATCTATTTCCGAAAATAATATACTCTCAAATTATTATAAAATATTTCAGAATCTGCATGAGAAAAAAACAACCTACCATATTGATGGAGTTATAGAAAAAAACTATTTTAATACATTGAGTGTCGTTGATGATTTAGGCAAGATTAAAAGCTCTACTCTGAGTAAATTTTCTTTACTCTGCCTTTCTAATGAGTGTATCAACGAGGAGAGTTATTTTTCTATATTTGCACAAGGAACAAAAGTTACTGTATTGGCAGTTCATAAAACAGTTCTTATTTTTACACGCGTAAATAGTGTTTCAGCTGATGATTTAGAGATTCATAAAATTGACATGGCAGAAGAGATAAGTCAAACAATTTTCTATGTGCAACAGCAATTCCGTGATATAAAATTTTCAGCGATTGCCCTGAGCGGCTCTTTGGCTATAGATGAAGTGATTGCTAAAAATATATACATGACAACAGAACTTCCTGTAACGGTACTTTACCCAAACACATTTTTGAAGGGCATGAAAAATGTACAGCCTCAAGAGTACATAATACCCATAGGCAATCTATTTGTACCGAGGAGCATGCAATTTTTGCCGGATTTACTTTTGGCTCTTCGTCAGTTTGATAGTGTGCAACAGCTTCTTTTGGCAGCATCTGTTCTTGCTCTTCTTGTCACCTCTTTTTTAGCCTATGATGGTTTTTCTATCTACTTTGATTCACTCAAAAAATATGAAACAATCAAAAGCCATCTTGCCTCCATGACGCTTGGTGTAAACACATACTCGCTTACCGAACTGAGTACAAGCTTAAAAAACCTTGATATAACAGAGAAAGATCTACAAAGACATCCATCAGATATTATTTTGGCATTGAAGCCGCTTATAGAGCTGCAAAAGCCGGAAGTGTTCAACTGGAAAGATAAAGAGAATGGTCAAGAGTTGGAGGTTAGATTTATTAAATCTTTTGATTCTCTTGCAGCGCTTTATCAATTTGAAAAAAAATTTATGAATGAGTTTAACAATATTGACACTGTTCTAGGACTTACATATTCAACCAAGAGTGATTATACAAAAATGATTTTTAGTACTGTTATAGGTTTGCAAAAAAATAGAGCAGACTCTTCCGCACAAACAAGAAAGAGAAGAAAATGATTAAAATTATAATAATCTCGATAAATTTTGCACTCTCTATACTGCTCATTGCTTCAATTTCATGGTTTGAACTGGAACATCTGAAGATAGAAAAGATTAATAAAAAGCGATTAGAGGATATAGAAAAATTGACAAAAATTAGTCAGATAAATCTGTGGCTAGAGAGTATTAATAAGTCAATGTATTATAAAATGATAGAAAAAGACTCAGATAGGGCTGATGACAATTTAATAAAATTTTATGATAAACATGTAGAAAAATATCATCTGCTTATAAAACAATTTATTCATGAAGATGACAGCTCAAAAAATATAAACATGCTATACAGTGTGAATAGAGCTAACTTACAAGATATGTATGGATTAATCGGATTGGAATACGATGACGGTTTTTTACACTTTTGTGAACTGAAAATGGACAAAATGGCTATAACAGGTGAGATACAATTAATTCAACTCTATAACGGAGAGAACAATGTATCTAAGTAACAGGCACTTTATGGCGCTTCTTCTCCCTTTTGTTGTTGCTGCTATTATCTATATTTTTAGTAGTGAAGTAGTTCAAAATATGAGCTATTTTTTTTCACCCTATGAAGATTATTCAAATAAAATTTTAACTTCTAAAGCGGATATATATCTAAAGATTGAAGAAAAATCAAAAAAGTATCAAGAGATACAAAACAAATTAGAACTTCGAAAATCAAATGTGGAGTGGATTGCTAAAAATATGTTGTACAATAAAGAAAGTACAACACGGTTAAGTTCGGCAAAAGAGATAGTACAAGTGGATGAAGTAGTAAAAGAGAGCTTTGTCCATAAGCTTGAGATAATTTATCCTAAGGCAAAAATCGCTCTAATCAATGGAAAGATAGTGCATGAGGGTGCAATGATAGATGGCGCAAAAGTAATTAAAATTAATAATGACGGTGTTCTAATAGAGTATCAAAAGGGGTTGAAGTGGCTTACTTTATTTCGATAATATTGGTATTGGCAATATTTACAGGTTGTTCGAATCATAATGATTCTCTCGGTGTAGATTCAGAAAAATCATCAAACATAAAAAGCGCAAAAACGGAAATTGATGCGTTTAAAAAATCATCTGCAAATGGTTCTGCCCCTGAAATGGTACTTCCTCCTGTCTATCAGAATGTTTCTGTTTTTGATGATAAAAAAATCACTTTTTCTGCAGAAGATGCACCCTTTTCTAAGGTAATGTACTCAATTTCAGAACTCTCCGGATTGAATCTTATAATAGACCAAGACATTGATAAAGATATCACTATTACTATGTCAGTCAATGAAGCCGGGCTGCGAGAGGCACTGGATGTCATTATGAATTTATCAGGGTGCTATTACAATTTAAACGGTAACATACTCCATGTAAAACAGTTTGAGAGAAAAACATTTCTTATCCCTTATGTGCATTCAAACACCTCATTTACAACGGAGCTCGGCGGTGATACTCTCAACTCAGCGAATAGCGGAAAGGGCGGAGGACAAGGGATAAAAGGTGATTTCAAACTTAAATTTGATAACCCTAAAGAGATAAATAGTTTTTACGAACAGCTTGAAAAAAACATAGCATCTCTTATTAGTTCGGATGGGTCATACACGCTCAACAGATTTAGCGGCACACTCAGTGTTTATGACAAAAAAACGAATGTGAATGCAATTGAAACTATGATAAACAAGGTAAAAAAACAGTGTAATCAGCAGGTGCTAATAGAAGCAAAAATTTTAGAGGTAGTTTTAAATAATAATCATTCTCTTGGAATTAGTTGGGACGCGGTTGCAAATAGTGTGCTCAGCAGCGGAGACAAACTGCAACTGCAACAGCCATTGGGCTTAAGCGGCGCCATTTCAGGAACCATGACATACAGTGCAAAGAATTTTTCTTCTGTCGTAAGTGCGCTTGATGCGTATGGGGATGTGGATACACTCTCAAACCCTAGTATCAGCGTCTTAAGCGGACAGTCGGCAATTATCTCCTCCGGTAAACTGCTTCCTTTTTGGGAGAAAGAGGTACAAATAACTCAGGGAACAGGCGGTTCAGCAAGTACAAGCGAAGTGACCTATACACGCAGAGATGTTTTAAACGGCTTGACCATGGGTGTTACGCCGACTGTTTTGGATGATTCAAATATCATGTTAAATGTTATTCCTATCACATCCAGTATCGAAGATGTAGTCGAGTATGCTGATGAGAATGGAAAAACGGTTGCATCGGCGCCGGTTCTAAATGTAAAAGAGGCCGGAACTATCATCTATGCTAAAAATAATGATTTAGTTCTCATAGGCGGTCTGATTAATAATGCAGTCTCAAAAAAAGAGGAGAAAGTCCCTTTGCTTGGGGATATCCCATGGCTTGGTTCACTCTTTACCCGTACGGTAAAAACAGATGAAAAAAGAGAGTTGGTAATCTTGATTAGAATTAAGGTCGTAGAGTGATAAAACAGTTTGTAATATTCTCTTTTTCTTTGTTCTTAGTTGCTTCAGATATGTGTGGAGCAGAGGTAGAAAAAGAGGAGGTGAGTGTTGATGTTTATGCGGTGGAGTTATTTTTAGCAAACAGTGTAGATGAGGCTAAGAAATCACTTAAAAAAGTACCGGCAAATCTGTTGGAAGAGACGCATCTCTATAAGATGAATAATGTTATTGAAGCCCGCTACTCCCAAGCGTCCTCTTACGCAGATATGAAACCGTATGTTGCAAAGTTTCATGAGGCGGGATTTAAAGATGCTTATATTATAAAATCAACGCAATTACGGATGAGAGATGGATTGATTGATCCTTCCGCTGAAAAAGCGGCACCGATAGATTACACTCCTGCGTCAGAAAAGGTATTAACAGTAGATTACCCTCCTATTTTAAATGAAAAAGCGGCACCGATAGACACTCCTAAATCAAATGAAAAAGCGCTGCAGATAGATTACACTCCTAATGCAGAAAAAGTATCAACTTTTTCAAATTCAGATATGGTAATAAAGGCTCAAAAAGCCTATGAAAATGGCGATACCTCCAGTGCAATTATTTATTTTGAGATGCTTCTCGCGATGGGGGACGCAAATCAAAAAATAAAAAACAATCTCTGCTATCTTTATGGAAAACAGGGTGCATGGTTGGAAGCAAAAGTGATTATAGAGAAAGAGAAATACAACGGAAACCTTATTTATGCCTACGCTTATGGAGCAGTAGAGAGCAATAAAGAGAGCTTTTACGGTGACCTTCTGCCTTACATTGAATTAGATAAAAGTGGACATTTGATGCTTCTTTGCGGCTACTATTTTGAAAAGAGAGAAGATGGAGCAAAATCTCTCTCTTTTTATAAAATGGCATACGAAAAAAATCAATCGGACTCTTATAACCTATTTGCTTATGCCCGTGCTTTAGACATGCAGAGTGAGAGTAAAAAAGCACTCTCTCTTTACAAGAGTATTTTGCAAAAAGCGGGCAAGAGTCACCCTCTGTATCAAGCTGTGCAAAAAAGAGCATTGCAGTTAGGAGAATAGGATGCAAAAAAGAGCATTTACCCTCATAGAGTTGGCAATTGTGCTGGCTATAATCGGATTAATACTAGGCGGTTCGTTTGAAAGTATAAGGTCTATGCGAGAGCGAAATAAAATTGCTGAAGCTAAAGAGCAGGTAGAGGCAACAAAAAATGCTATCATCGGATATGCTTTGATGTGGCCAAACCTGCCGTCCAATGCAGAGTTTGATGCAAATATCAGCACAGCAGGCGGCAGTCAGGTTCCGATTTTTTATGCAGTTGATGCCAATTTGTCAAACATAAACCATGATGTATGTGCCTATGACACCACCAATTTAACTTTAGTGGATAATAGTTTCTCTCCTGCGCGTGTAATACCAAATGTTGCGTTTGTTTTGGCGCATGCTTCTGCAAACTACAACATGCAGACGGCACTCGACACATTAATCTCGCCAAATGAAGTGAATATATATTCGCCCTCAGCAAAAGTGGATGATAACGCTACTCCGATAAACATAGCAGAGTCGTACGACGATATTGTGACATGGATGACACTATCAGAAGTGCAAAATCTAGTGAAGTGTTCTAACAACAGCTTAGAGATTATAAGCGATTCTGCTCTGCCTCGGGACATAAACGGTACAAACTATGCAGGAGCAACTATCTATGCAGATGGGGGCTTTCCATTTACCGATGGAGGAGACCCGGATAGTACTGAAGATTATGAGTGGTGTTTAGAAAATGCCCCCGCATGGCTTAATGCAAATATCTGTAACGGAGCGTTTGTCTCCCATGCCGACTGCTCAACGGCGACCTACAGCAGATGCACTTCACCCTATCTTTACGGTGCTTCTACGGTGGCTGGAGCTTTTGGATTTAAGATGTATGTAAGAGATTCTGCCCTAAGAGAGAGTAAAAAAAGCTTTACCATTGCAATTGATATAAGCATGACCGGCGACGGTGGTGGCGGTGGCACTCTTCTTCCACCGGGCGCCCCATGTACGGTTGGCAGTGAGTGTCAAAGCGGCATTTGTAAAAAAAGTGTGTGTAAATAATCAGATGGCACAGATTAAACAGATAGGACAACTTCTTGAAGAGTTGGGGTTTATAAGTGGGGAGCAGGTCAAAGTAGCGCTGGATGTGCAGCAGGCAAATCCAAGATTTTTTGGAGAGACACTCCAAGAGTTAGACTTTGTAACTTCAGCCGAGATTGCCGAAGCGATAGCGATGCAAAACAATTTAGAGTATATTGACTTGGAACATGTGGTGCCGTCTGCGGAAGCACTGAAACTTATTCCTCAAAATATAGCAACGACAAGAAATGTTCTCCCTATTAGTATGAATGGTGAGTATCTTGTAGTAGCAACCCAAGATGTAAACGACCTTGTGACGCTTGATTATCTACGAAAAATCTCGAAAAAAAAGATAAAGCTTGTCGTAGGTGATAAGCACTCCATAGCCAGACAGAGTGAAATTTTTTACTATCAGCTTAACAATCCAATCGAGCTGGAAATCAGAGAGATTGTAAAACACTCCCTCAGCGACATTGAGATAGACACGCCTCATCTTATAGATTTGATGATAAACAACGCCATAAAAGACCGAGCAACAGATATTCATATTACCCCGGGTCACTCTGTAATCGATATATTTTACAGAATTGACGGAGTTTTAGAACACTTCTATTCATTGCCGCTCAAACTGCATCCACAGATTGTGTCTCGTATAAAAATCATCAGCAATCTCGATATATCAGAACAAAGAGTACCTCAGGATGGCTCTTTCAGTTACACTTTTTTAAACGAGACGATTGACCTGAGAGTCTCGTCACTTCTAACCAGCCATGGCGAGAATATTGTTATGAGACTTTTGCGAAAAAATGCATCGCTCTTCAGCCTTAAACATCTCGGACTCAGCGAAGAGAACAGCGCAAAGATAGAGAGATATTTTGCTAAATCGTATGGGATTGTTCTTATTGTAGGACCGACCGGAAGCGGTAAAACCACCACCCTCTACTCCGCTCTTCGCAAAATTGACTCACTTAAAAAAAATATTCTGACTATAGAAGACCCTATTGAATACCAGTTTTCGTTTATAAGACAAACTCAGCTCAATGAAAAGGCAGGTTACAGCTTTAATAGGGCAATTCGTGCCTTTTTGCGTCAAGATCCGGATGTTATACTTATAGGTGAAATAAGAGATGCAGAAACTGCGGAACTCGCAGTTCGAGCCTCAATTACGGGACACTTGGTTTTATCGACTCTTCACACGAATGACGCGATAGGTGCAATTACCAGACTAAGCGATCTCAAAGTCCCCTCTTATCTTATCGGTTCAGGACTGTTAGCTGTTATTGCACAGCGACTTATCAGAAAACTGTGTACAAATTGCAAAGTAAGTGTTCAAAAAAGTGTAGAGCAGCTGCTCCTTGAAGGTGTTCCCGTGAGAATTTTGGATTTGTATCCGCACTACACTCTCTTTGATGCAGTCGGATGTGAACAGTGCAGAAATAGCGGATACAGGGGGAGAGAAGCAATAGTTGAGATACTGGAAATTGATGCGGATATAGAGTCTATGATTACCACTGAAGCAAATACCATAGATATCCTAAAAGTTGCACGAGAGAAGGGGATGAACAGTATTAAAGAAGATGGCTATATAAAGGCACTTTTAGGAGTTACATCTCTGCAAGAGATTCATAGAGTAGTGAACTGATGTATTTTCTAGTGAATAGCCAAAGTAGTCAAGGAACAAAAAGTTTGGATTTAGTTTATGCACAAAGCTATGATGATTTACTGCAAGAGCTGGAACGGGAAAACATAACTCCTCTTAGAATTGTTCAAATGCCGACATTTCTCTCTCCGATAATTTTACTCAGAGTGGGCAGAATATCACAGAATGAAGTTATTGAGATGATTGAAGATTTGCATCTTATCTTCAAGTCCGGCTTGCCTTTGCATCAAGGTATTGTTGATTTGGCAAATGACAGCGACAATAAAGAGTTTAAAAATATGCTGTTTCACATCGCCGGTGATATTCAAATGGGAAAATCTCTCTCGAACGCACTAGAGGCTTATAAAGATGTAGTCGGAGATATAGTTTTAAATCTTATCAAAATTGGCGAAGAGAGTGGACAGCTTGAAATAACACTCAAAAGAGGGGCAACTTTTTTACGTCGCGTTATGACACTGAAAAAGAAGGTAAAAACGGCGCTCATCTACCCGCTATTTGCCTTTACTGCCGTTATGGGGGCGATGCTGGTCTGGATGATTTATGTCCTTCCGCAAATGACAGAACTCTTCAAAGAGATGGATATAGAGCTACCAACACTTACTGTTGTTATGATAAATGTCTCCCAGTTTATCTCCGGTTATATTGCATATATGTTGTTAGTTCTTGTTTTGCTTATAATAGCGTTCAAACTGGCACATAGACGGTATCAGCGTGTTCGTTGGTTTACAGATAAATATATGCTGAAAATTCCGGTAATAAAACAGATAATTTCAAGTTTCAATATGGCATTTATATCGGAGTATCTTCGTCTGGCACTTATATCCGGGATACCGCTCTCCGGTGCCATGGACACTTTAAAGAGTAATGTCAGCAATGAACTCTATAAAGATGCACTCCAGGATGTCGCAGAGGATGTTACAAAAGGAAGTCCGCTATCCTCCGCCTTTGTGAACACTAAACTTTTTGCTCCATTTATGACACGAATGATGAGTGTCGGCGAATCATCCGGCACATTAGAGTCGCAACTGGAACTTATCTCTGAGCACTATTATGAAAAGGTAGATTATTATGCAGAAAATATAGGCAAGATAATTGAGCCTGTTGTTTTAATAATAGTCGGCGGCTTTATGGCGCTCATCATGCTCGGATTAATGGGACCTATCTATGACCTTGCATCAAATATTAAGTAACGCGAATACTTTAATTAAATTTTGATATACTTATTTCACGTAAATTTATTTTAGGAGAACAAAATGAGAAGAAAAGGTTTTACCCTTATTGAGTTATCGATTGTGTTGGTAATTATTGGTTTGCTGGTTGGTGGAGTGCTTAAAGGCAAGGCTATGATAGACAATGCCAAGCAGAAGCGTGTAAAAACAGATATAGATGGGGCAATGGCGGCGGTTTACAGCTATCAGGATAAATTTGGCTATCTGCCTGGGGATGATCCGGTAGTTAGGGCAGAACTTGGAGCTACCGGTTGTGTAGCTGGTGATGGTGATGGTCTATTTGATGCTGTTGAGGCTCCTTGCGCATGGCAGGAGATGGTTGGAGCAGGATTCATCAGTGGAAACCCAGCTACTAGCAGTGGTTCTATAAAGAAGAGCCCATATGGTGGAAATTATGATTTAAATGTATCTACCACCAGCAATAAAAACTTTATATCCACAGCTAATATGCCGGCTGATGTTGCGCAAGCGCTAGATATAAAGTATGATGATGGTGCCTATCTTACCGGTGATATCCGAGCAGATACGGATTATAATGTTACTGATGCTAAAACACTCTCTTGGTACGCTTTTTAATTTCAACTTTCTGTGCATTTCACAGGGACTATAGTAGGGTAGTTTAAATTTTCGAAACAGAGAGACCGCTTTTTGCCAAGCAAAAATATTTCTTTGTACACACAAGGTAAGTGATGCAAATAAGAGAATTAACTCTAAAAGAGCTGTTGAGTGCCTATGAAGTTGTGTCACAGCTTCGAGTGGAACTCTCATATAAAGAGTTTGAAGACCTGATATATGAGATGCGCCACATGGAATACAAAATGTTCGCAATTATGGAGGGTGAAAAGCTTATCACCTACGCAGGAGCGAGTGTACAAACCAACCTTTACCACAAAAGACACCTCTACATTTTTGATTTAGTAACAGATGAAAAATTTAGAGGTAAAAAATATGGCACGATGATGCTGGAGTACCTAAGCGACTACGCAAAAGCCAATATGTGCAAAAATATAGTTCTCTCTTCGGGTTTTGCCAGAGAAGATGCTCACAGATTTTATGAAGAGAATAAGTTTGAAAAGGTAAGTTATCTTTTTTTGAAGTCTCTCAAGTAACCAATCAGACACAATAGACTTTTCTTCAACAAAAAAACACTATAATCTTGGATAAATAAATATATTTAGGAGTGCATGTGAAAATTAAATCACTGTTTGTTTCTGCCCAAGAAAAGGGTGCAGGAACGCTTTTTGTTTCTATGGGAATGATGGAGATTCTAAAAAGAAATCTTCACAGAGTTGCTTTTTTCCGCCCCATAATTTCCTCTAGCAATATCAAAGATAGCGACATATCTTTTATATTAGAGCGGTATAAACTCGACATGAAGTACGATGAAGCGTATGGCTTTGATGTTGAGTATGTTGAAAGTATGATAGCTAAAAATGAAATTAATGAGCTGATAAACGAGTTGATTATAAAGTTTAAAAAGCTTGAGAGTGAATATGATTTTGTTCTTTGTGAGGGGATTCATAAATCCTTTCTGCCCTCTACAATCAGCTACGATTTAAACATAAAAATTGCTCAAAATTTTGCTTCTCCTTATATAAATATCATTAATGCTCAAAACCTAACTGCCAAAGAGGCGTATGAAAATATTCTTATAGAGAATGAAAACTTTACAAGTGAGGGCTGCACGCATTTTGCAACCTTTGTAAATAGACTCGATAGTGAAAAGTACAATTCTCTGCAACAAGAGCTAAAAGATTACGAGTTCAATACTTATCTTTTAAAAGAAATTCCAGAGCTAGACATGCCGACAATAGGCGATGTCATCGATGGGCTTGAGGCAAAAGCTATAGTCTTAAAAGCTGAAGATGTTACAAGGGTTATAAGAGGAGTAAAAGTTGCTGCTCTTACTTTAGATAATTTTTTAGACCATGTACAAGAGGATGATTTGATTATAGTAGCAGCCGATCGTTCGGAGATAATTCTGGGACTTCTAGGAGCTTTGTATTCTAATAATTATCCAAATATCACGGGGATTATTTTTCCTTTTAACATGCGCGCACATCCAAATATACAGAAGTTAATTAATGGGCTGGATAATTTTAGCATACCTATTTTATCGGTAGAAACGGACACTTATGAGACGGCAAAAAATCTCTCAAATGTAAATCCAAAATTGAGAGTTGAGAGCCAAAGAAAAATTGCACTGGCTCTTGGACTTTTTAACTCAAGCGTTGATATTAAAGCTATTGAAGCAAAAATTGCAAGTACGGAGAGTACAGTTTTAACTCCTATGATGTTTGAGTATAAACTCTTTGAGAGAGCGAGACTTAACAAAAAAAGAATTATTTTGCCTGAGAGCAGTGATGAGAGGATTTTAAGAGCTGCCGAGATAATTTTGCGCCGAGAAGTTGCAGATATTATTCTCATAGGAAAAGAAAAAGAGATAAGAGACAACTACATGCGATTGGGGCTTGACCTCGGTAATGCAATTATAATAGACCATCTGAATTCTGATTACATGAAAGAGTTTGTTGATGCATTTTTTGATATGAGAAAAGCAAAAGGTTTAACTCATCAAGCAGCCGAAGATGCAATGCAAAATGCAAACTATTTCTCAACCATGATGGTGCATTTGGGATATGCAGACGGCATGGTGAGCGGTGCAACACACTCTACTGCAGATACCATAAGACCGGCGCTTCAAATCATAAAAACTACTCCCGGCATCTCTATTGTTTCGAGTGTCTTTTTTATGTGTTTGAGTACAAAAGTTTTGGTGTATGGAGATTGTGCGGTGAACCAAGACCCTGATGCTGGAGAGCTGGCGCAAATTGCACTCTCATCGGCTAAAACTGCTTTGGCATTTGGAATTGAACCACTTGTCGCGATGCTCTCCTATTCAACGGGAGAGAGCGGAAGCGGAGCGGATGTGGAAAAGGTGCGAGAAGCTACAAATATAGTAAAATCAAAAAATCCGAAGCTTCTCATAGAAGGTCCGATTCAGTATGATGCTGCCATAGATAAAGAGGTGGCTTTGGCAAAACTCCCAAATTCAGAAGTCGCCGGAAATGCTACCGTTTTTATATTTCCAGACCTTAATACGGGGAATAACACCTATAAAGCGGTGCAGCGTTCAAGCGACGCGGTAGCAATTGGACCGATACTTCAAGGACTCAATAAACCGATAAACGACTTAAGCCGCGGATGTTTGGTAGAGGACATTGTAAATACAGTCGCAATTACGGCAATACAAGCAGGGCAAAACAGATGAATATTGCAGTTATTAATTCTGGAAGTTCCTCAATCAAATTCCAACTTTTTTGTATGGAAAAAAAAGAGGTGTTGGCACATATTTTGGTTGAAAAAATAGGAGAGACCATTTCGGATATGATTCTTGAGTATGAAGATAAAAAATTAGAGATTATATCAGTTATAAAAAACCACCATGACGGTTTAGAGGAGATTGTCTCACTTCTGTCTAAGTATGAATTATTAAAAGATTTTACATCACTAAGTGCAATCGGACATAGAGTGGTTCACGGCGGTGAAGAGTTTAAAAATGCGACTGTCATCGATGAAAATGTTATAAAAAAAATAGAAGCACTCATTCCACTTGCTCCGCTTCATAATCCGGCAAATTTAGAGGGTATTTTAGTAGCACAAAAAAAAGCTCCAAATGTCCCTCAAATAGCAGTTTTTGATACGGCTTTTCACTCTAACATGCCGCAAGAGGCCTATATTTACGCACTTCCTTATGAGATGTATGAGAAGCACAAAATCAGAAGATACGGTTTTCATGGAACTTCGCACTCTTTTGTTTTAAAGCAAACAGCAAAGTTCTTGCAAAAAAATGTGAATGAATTAAATATTATTACACTCCACCTTGGAAACGGCTCAAGCGCTTGTGCGATAGAAAACGGAGTAAGTATAGATACTTCTATGGGTTTTACACCGCTAGAAGGGCTTGTCATGGGAAGCAGATGCGGAGATATTGACCCGGCAATAGTTGTTCACATGCAAAGAGAGCTTGGAATGAGCTTGGATGAAGTAGATAAGCTTTTAAATAAAAAATCTGGCTTAATCGGAATCTGTGCAAATAATGATGTGCGAACAATCATTGAGCTAAATGATGAAAAATCACAACTTGCAATTAAAGTGATGGTTCGAAGAATCAAAAAATATATAGGTGCATATATGGCGCTGCTGGGTAGAGTAGATGCAATAGTGTTTACAGGAGGAATAGGTGAGAACTCGGTATATGTAAGAGAAATGGTTCTAAATAGCTTGGCATGTGGAATTGAATTGGATAAATCTTTAAATAATATAAGCAGTACAGTTATATCTACGGAATATAGCAGTGTCAAAGTTTTGGTAATAAAAACAGACGAAGAGCAAGAGATTGCTAATGAGTGTTTGAGTTTTTTAAAAAATTAAGTTTTGTAGAGTTTAAGAGAGAAGGAATTTTAAAGTTGTAGAAATTACAGGCACGAAGCCTGTAAAAGTTTAGGACTAAAGTGGAGTTACGTTCTCTGCTTGAGGGCCTTTTTGACCTTCACCAAGTTCGAAAGTTACTTTTTGACCTTCAGCTAAAGAAACACGACCGTGTCCTGAGTTGTTAACTTGACGAAAGTGTACGAATACATCCTTTCCGCCATTATCTTGTTGGATAAATCCAAAACCTTTTTCTTCGTTGAACCATTTAACAGTTCCGTCTAGTAATTCTGCCATTGCAATACCTCTATTGTGTAAAATACGCTTCATTTAAGAAGTGGAGTCAAAAATTGGAGAGTCTTTAGGGTCACAATTGAGCAGTTATACAAAATCACACACTAAAGATGAACTCGAGCCTCATCTTTTCATCAGTGGTATTGTACCTAAATAAATCTTTAATACCAAATAACTATTTAAATTTAAATAAAAACGAGTTAAAGACGATTTTGTACTAGATGCCTTTAGGATGTTGGCATGTAAAATCTTAGACGAAAAGGTGTGAATTATGCAAATATCATCAAGTATAGGTGCAGTTGGTTCTGCACAAAGCTCATCGGCTATTAAAACTGTTTTTACAGAAAAGTTGACAAAAGATGAGGCTAGGGATTTAAAAAAGCAGGTAATGGAGAATGCGAATGCTTTTGCATTCAATTCTACTCAAGCTCAGATTGGTGTTACGAGTCCGCAGGATCAGTCTGCAAAAGATACTCAGGATTTTCAGAATTTTTTGAAAGATATAGGGTACAGCGGCAAACCGATTGCACAACTCTCAAAAGACGAGGCAGCGAAGCTTGTAAGCGAAGATGGAATTTTTGGTATTAAGCAGACTTCAGAGAGAATAGCACAATTTGTTATAGCCGGTGCCGGCGGTGATGAGGAGAAGTTGCGTGCAGGTCGTGAAGGAATGCTTCAAGGATTTAAAGATGCCGAGAAAGCATGGGGTGGTAAACTCCCGGATATTTCTCAGCAAACTATGCAAAAAGCTACAGAAATAGTGGATAAAGCTATGAGTGATTTAGGCTTTTCTATTATAGATAAAGAGGCTTAGGCGGGGATATCAATCCCGCCAAACTCTTTAGAATTTCCATTTTTTATACTACTGCTTTTCCCCGCTTCATTTTTATAACTCTCTTTTCCCATAATCTCATCTTGTTCTTTGTGGGCTTGTTGTTGTATGGCTTTCATCTCTATAATTCTGGCACTCGAAACTACTGCAAAATCTTGTGGGCTTGGGCTTCCTGCCGCCATGGCTGAGGCTATGATTTGTTTGGCGTTTCTGGCAGTCTCCTCAGGATTTGAACTAGATTTCATAGAGATAGAGACTTCGCCGCCAATGGCATACATCTTGCCGTCAGGGCCTTGTTGGTAGGAGTAGGATGCCGTTCCGGTCATTCCGCTACCTGCTGCTTGGTGTGCCGCTTCATGTACTTTTACTTCCGTATCCCTTGATGCAAGCTCTTTAACTAAGCGCTCTTCGTCAGGGCTTAGTTTATCCGCTGACTTCTCAACCCTCTTTTTTTCTTGCTCTTTTTCTAATTTTTTTTCTTGTTTAGAAATTTCACTTTTTTTAGAGGAGTCATCTTTTTCATATACAAGCAACTCCTTTTCATTGAGTTTTATTGAGTAATTTGAACCGATATTATAAAGTGTGCTAAGTCCTATATTCATAGTAGGATGATATAACCGTTCACTTTAAAGATTGCTTGATACATAGTGGTTTTTTTTAATAACTTTTTAGTTTTTTAGAGATGAAAGGTTAAAAAGTATATTTTTTGAGAAAATTAGAGTACAATAATCCGAAATTCATAATGGAGTTTTTGCTACATGTCTTATTTTGTCTATATTTTAAAATGTAATGATAATACTTTATACACAGGTATTGCAAAAGATGTAGATAAGCGAGTCGGTGAACATAACACATCGGAAAAAGGTGCGAAATATACAAAAGCAAGAAGACCTGTGCAACTTTTGTATAAAGAAACTTCAGAGAATCGAAGTAGTGCCAGCAAAAGAGAGTATGAGATAAAAAAACTTTCACGAGATAAAAAATTGGATTTAATGAATGTTTAAACTAAATAAAATCACTTCAAAGTCAGTATTTATAACGCTCTTTATAACTGTTGTTTGGGTTATAATCGCTTTTGTCACAGTTGCAAATCGCGTAAATGATTTAAAACATGAGAAATATCTCGAAACATCAAATCAGATGAAAAAAGAAATTAATATTTTGATAGAAGAGAAGGCGGAGGCTGTTCTCATAGTTGCATTTTCAATGGCACAGAATACGGAACTTAAAGAGACTCTGCTCAAAAACAACTCTACGCTCAAATTAGATGAATACTCAAAACAGTTAGGCGAGTTTACATCTCTAAAAAATTTATGGTTTCAAATTGTAACTTCTGATGGAAAAAGTTTTTATAGAAGTTGGACGGATAAAAATGGAGACGATTTAAAAGATGTCAGAATAGATATAGAAGAGATGATTCGTGACCCTAAAATTATTTCATCCATAAGTGTCGGAAAATTTGATTTAACTTTTAAATCTATGGTTCCAATTTATAGCGATGGGAAGTTTATAGGGCTTGTTGAAGCAATGGAAAAGTTTAACTCTATCGCTTCAAAAATGGAAAACAAAGGGTACGACACAATAATTTTGGCTGATAAAAAGTACAAAGAGCAGCTTCAATTTGCCTATACGAAAACATTTATTAATGATTACTATGTGGTAAACATGAATGCAAAAAAAGAACTACTGACTTTTATGCATGAAAAGGGAATTGAGTTGTTTGTCGGTATAGATGGTTTTTATGTTGATGAAAAAAACAGCCAATTAGTTACAGTTTATCATTTGCCTGATATTCACAACGAACCTATGGGACATTTTATAATCTTTCAAAATTTGGAAAAGATAGATTTCGGCAACATTAATCGTATGAAAGATAGGCTGATATCGCTCTTTGCTATAGCCTACATATTCATACTTCTCTTCTTTTACTACATGTATGCGAAGCAGTATCAAACTCTGATTGTCAAGCTACATCGAGAGCTGGAAGCAAAAGTTGAAGATAAAACAAAAGAGCTAAAAGAGCAGACAAAAAGTTTGGAGTATCTTGCACACTACGATTCCTTGACAGGGTTGCCAAATCGCATACTGTTTTTAGACAGGCTTAAACAGGCTATAAGGCATGCGAAGAGCGGCAATTTAAATGCAACGATTTTATTTTTGGATTTAGACAGATTTAAAGAGATAAATGACACTTTCGGGCATGAGGTCGGAGATAAACTTATAAAAGAGGTGGCAAATAAATTGGTTTTATGTGCCAAAGAAGAGGATACTGTTGCAAGATTAGGCGGCGATGAGTTTACTATTATTCTTGAAAATAGAACCCAGCAAGAAACTATAACTATGACAAAGCAGATTATAGAAGTCATGCAGGAGCCGATTGTAATAGATAAACAGGAGATATATGCAACTTTTAGCATCGGAATAAGCAGCTTTCCAGATGATGGAAACAGTGCGACTATATTGCTGAGAAACGCTGACACCGCAATGTATAAAGCCAAAGACAATGGCAAAAACAGCTATCAGTTTTATAACTCTAAAATGACCGAACTTGCTTTTGAGAGGGTGATATTAGAGAGCAGTTTAAGAAAAGCGATAGATGAGAATGAGTTTGTTACCTACTATCAGCCTAAAATAAATGCTAAAAGCGGCAAGGTTATAGGGCTTGAAGCTCTTGTTCGCTGGAACCATCCAGAACTCGGATTAGTTCCTCCAATGCAGTTTATAACATTGGCAGAAGATATTGGGCTTATCAAATACATAGACAAGTGGATGATGATGAATGCTATGAAAACTATAAAGAAATTTCAAGAAGAGGGGATAGAAACAGGGGTTCTCTCCCTTAATGTGTCTATGAAACAGCTTGAGAATAAAAAATTTATAGAGCATATAAAAAAGCTTATAAAAGAGATAGATTTTGATACCCAATATTTAGAGCTTGAAATTACCGAGAGTCAGATTATGAAAAATCCTGAATCTGCTATTAATACACTTAATAACATTCGTAATCTTGGCATAAAAATTTCTGTTGATGATTTTGGAACAGGATATTCATCACTCTCCTATTTAAAACGCTTGCCAATAGATAATCTTAAAATCGACAGAGCTTTTATAAAAGATGCTCACAAAGATGAGGACGATGCGGCGATAGTAAGGGTAATTATAGCGTTGGCAAGAAGTCTAAAACTAAATTATATTGCCGAGGGTGTTGAGACTCAAAAGCAATTAGATTTTTTAGACAAAGAAGGCTGCTACTACATTCAGGGTTATTTTTATTCAAAACCGCTGCCAGAAGATGAGTTTAAAGAGTTTTTATTGAAACACGCTTGATTTTTCTTTCATTTTTACTGCCGGAGCCTAAAAAACTCTGTCCATTTTTTGTAAGCCAAAATCGGCTGTCAATTTTCATATAAAAATACCTTAGAAAAGAATTATGTAAAGAGTAAAATAAACCCTAAAATCAGTATAACCGATAAACTTGCATACTCTAAATATTTTTTTAAATTGCTGTTTTTATCTGCTGTTTTTTTACGAATAGCAACGCTGAGGATGGCTGAGAAAAATATAATTGTGCTCATTCCTAGGCTCATAACAAAGGCCGATAAAAATCCAGCATAGTATAATCCAAGCGAGAGAGAAAAGATAAAGATAGTGACAGTTCCGGGGCAGGGGATAATTCCGGCTGAGATAATGAGTGCCATGTCTGTTGAGTTGCTGTCCACCTTGCATGAAGCACATCCACAAGTTGACACATGGGGTGTTGTGCTGAACTTAAATTCGCTACTTTTTTTGGCATTTGCTATTTTTTTATACGCCTTATATTTCTGATAAATCAGATAGAGCGCAATAATTATTATAATCACTGCCGAAATTTTTGTGGTGTAAAAAACGGTGTCGTTTAAAAATTGCGCCAAAAATGTGTTGACAAAAAAGTAAATAACCAGTGTTAAAAGAAAGGCTGAAAAAGTGTGCACAACGCCGATAGCAAGGGAGACAAAAAGAGCTTTTGAATAGGAGCGCTCATTGGATAAAAAATAACTCGCCACCAGCGTTTTTCCATGTCCCGGTCCTAGCGCATGGATAACTCCGTAGATGTAGGCAAAAAAGAGCAAAAAGAGATAGGTAAGCGGGTTTTTTTCATCTTTTATAGACTCAAAAAGGGATTTAATTTTTGTTATGCTCTCTTTTAAAATATTTGCCTGAAGGGACTCCTCTTTTTTGACTGCCGCAATCTCTTCTATCTTTGTTTGATTTGCCTCTTGCGAGGTTGCTTGAATCTCCTCTTTTGGCTGAGGTTCACTCTGCATGTTAGAAAAGAGTACGGAAGCCGTAAAAAGGTAGAGATTTTCTGAATGATGAGAAAATTCGCTCTTTGAGACATTTATCTTTGTTGTTACAAAACTAAAATAGGATTCATTATCTTCAAAAGCGAGCGAAATGGCAGATTTGTCTTTAATTTCTATGTTAACTTCTGAATCGTAGGTAAAAACTAAAAAATTACTTATCATCTGAATATCAAAATTTTCGTATTTTGGTTTTATTATTGTCGGCTCTTTTGAGTCATTGTTTGAGTACTGAATTTTGGTGAGCATCTCTTTTGGTTTGAGGTAGTCAAGCATTGCACCCAGTATAGCTTTGAGTTCATTATTATCTAAAATTTGATTTCTGTTTTTATCATACTGCTTGAGTAACTCTGCCGAGTAGAGGTCGGCAAAATGCCACTCTATGTGGATATTGTTTACTTTTTTCTTTTCCATTTGCAAATTAATCTGTATCTCTGCGGTTGGAATCATAAGCTGACATGTGGCACATCCAAAGAGAATGGTTTGAAACAGTAAATATATAAAAAAGAGTTTTTTCATCTTATTTTTTGTCCTATCATAAAAAGCATAAGCGAGAGAGCCGACACCAAGATAATGCAAGCCCCCGAAGTTAAATCAAAACTGTAAGAGAGCCAAAGCCCCACAATCGTGAAGAGTGAAGCGGTAAATCCTGATATGAGCATCATGCTGTAAAGTGAAGAGGAGAGATTTTGAGCGATATAAATTGGAATGGTAAGAAGTGCAATAACTAAGATAAGTCCGACTACTTTTATGGCAATAACAACGGTCAGAGCTGACAAAATCAGTATGAGCGTGTAGAAAAACTTTACATTTATGCCGCTGAGTGCGGCGTATTCGCTATCGTAAGAGACGGCTAAAATATCTCTATACCAAAAGGTCATAACAAAGATAATCACTACAAACAGAGCGGACATAAAGTATAAATCTTCTCTTGTAACTGCTAAAATTGAGCCAAAAAGATAGCTCATCAAATCCACATTATATCCCGGAGTCAAATCGACAAGAATAATCCCGATAGCCATCCCGACAGCCCAGATTAAACCTATAAAAGTGTCTATATTTTCTCTCTCTTTTATGGTAACAAAAGCCATGATGAGTGCGGCGAGCACGGCAAATACAGTCGTTCCAAGGAATATTGGGATACCAGTAAAAATCGCTATTCCAATTCCTCCATACGCGGCATGAGCAATTCCGCCGGCCAAAAAAACCATTCTGTTTACAACTACAAGCGAGCCGATTATTCCGGAGATGAGGCTGACCAAAATTCCTGCAATGACGGCATTTTGAATAAATTCATAAGAGAGGACTTCTAACATTTACATTTTCCTAACATTTGTAGAAGCTCAACTTCGCAGACATGTGTGTCATTGCTCATGTCAAACTCTTTTTTTACAGAGCTTAAGTCATGGAATGCCAACTTTTTATTGATATGGGCAACTTTTGTAGCATATTGTAAAACCACCGAGAGGTCGTGGCTCACAACTATGACAGTGATTTTTTTATTCAACTCTTTGAGTAGTTCATAAATCTGTTTTTGCCCGTCTGCATCAATGCTTGAAGTCGGCTCATCAAGCAGAAGAATTTTAGGATTTGCGCAGAGTGCTCTGGCTATCATCACTCTTTGTCTCTGTCCGCCGGAGAGCGAGCCTATTTTTTTATCTGCAAACTCCTCCATGCCAACTTGTTTGAGCACATGCATGGCATGCTCTGTCTCCTCTTTTTTGTATCCAAAAATCGCCCGCTTATGTGCGTGGTGACCCATCATGACCACTTCAATTGCTTTGATTGGAAAGTTCGTATTTACATTTGTATTTTGCGGTACATAGCCTATTTGAGTAAGGCTTTTGTGAATAGGTTTGTTTAAGATTTTAACAGAACCACTTTGGATAGGGTTGATGCCTAAAATAAGTTTGACAAGAGTGCTTTTTCCACCCCCGTTTGGACCTATGAGAACCAAAAAATCTCTGTTATCAACAATCAAATTAATATTTTCCAGCACTAACTCTTTGTCGTATGCAAAAGAGAGATTTTCTATCTCGATAACGCGTAAATTAAATTTAGTTTGCAATTGCTTTTGCCATTTTTATAAGATTAGGAGACCAATCAGCAGCCATTGGAGACTCAACTTCAACCCTTACTCCGACCTCTTTTGCTATGATTTGAGCACTTTTGTCTGAAAATTCCGGTTGAGTGAAAATAGCTCTTACTTTCTCCTCTTTGGCTTCATTTATAATTGTAATCATCTCTTTTGGTTTTGGGTTTTTGCCATCGACTTCAACAGCGATTTGAGTTAGATTGTAATCATGTGCAAAATAGCCCCACGACGGATGAAAAACCATAAATTTACTATTTGGCTTCATATCTTTGAGAGCCTCTTTTATCTGTCTGTCCGTATCTTCTATCTCTTTGAGAAAATTATCTAAATTTGCTTTGTAAAATTGCTCGTTATTCGGGTCTAACCTTGCTAGAGTTTTATAAATGGATTGCGCCATAATCGCAACATTCTTAGGTGAAGTCCATGTGTGGGGGTCGAGTCCGCTATGGTTTTGTTCACCTTTATTGTCTTCGCCCTCATGATGATGTTTGCCCATTTCTATTTTGGTGATAGCGTCGCTTAGATTTACAAATTTAAGTGCTGAATTTTGTGATTTGAATTTACCTAGCCAAACATTTTCAAACTCAACACCGATGCTAAAATAGACATCTGCTTTTGAAATAGAAACCATTTGTGAGGACTTCGGCTCATAGGCATGCGGAGAGCTTCCCGGTTCGACCATAACGGTAATATCAGCCCTGTCTTTTGCTATTTTTTCTACAAATGTTTTTTCCGGAAGTATGCTTACAATCACGATTGGCTTTGCAAAGAGAAGAGAGCTAAAAAATAAAAATAATAAAAATATAGTTTTGTTCACATGCCATCCTTTATGATATTTTGAAGCAGTATTGTACTTATGAGCCACTTAATTGCACCATAATAAAGGCAGTTAGCTAATAATTCGGTATTATTTCAATCCAAAAAAGGAAATAAATATGAAATTTCAACTTCAAGATGAATATATAGAACTTTTTAAACTTTTGAAAGTTTTAGATTTAGTAGATAGCGGTGCTCAGGCAAAATTGCTTATAGCGGATGGGTATGTAAAGAGAAACGGTGAGACTGAGCTTAGAAAAAGAGCTAAAATTGTAGCCGGCGATGTGATAGAGATTGCCGATGCTGTGATAGAGGTGCATAAATAGAGTTTTGCAAGAACTCTGAAAATTACACCCTGGTGAATGAATCTCCACTCTTGTTAGCTACTTAAAAAAGAAAAATATTACGGCATGTGAAAATATTCATTTTTACATTGTATTTAGAATAATACTAAAACAGTTGTACCCGTCTGCGTAGCGATACAGTAGTCGGAAATTGTGTTTGTTGATAATAGAGTCACTAATATATAAACCTAATCCAAGACCTGCCGAAGAGTTTTCAAAAGCACGATTAAATAACTTGTTGAAATTTTGTTTTTCAATTGGAAGTGCTTCGCCAATGCTGCGAATATCAATAGATTCTGTGCCAATTATTACAATGGGTTTGCCCTCAGAGTATTTGAGTGCGTTATCGATTAGATTTTTAAGAGCAACCGTAAAAAGTTCAAAATCAACTTTTAAGATAAGCTGGGATTCTTCGCCTTTAATAGATAGGCTTTCTTTATCGCAAAGCAATACATCACATGCATGGTCAAGGATATCTACAAATCTGTACTCTTGAAGATTTAAATGCCACTCACCGCTGCTAAACCTTTCCATCTTTGCAAACTCATTGAGAAGATAATCCATTCGTGTGAATATCCGTTTTAGTCGCTCTTGCTCCACGGATGGTTCTAAGCAGTCCGTTGTGAGAGAACCTTTCATAATCGGTGTTTTTAATTCATGGAGGATATTGCGTAAAAAGAGGGAACGCGCTTCACGCATCGACGCAATTTTCTCGAGTGTGCAATTGAATTCATGTGTTATTTGCGAAATTTCATCTTTGCTGCTCATTGGCAAATCCAGATGCGTGTCTCCCTCTTTAAACGCAATTATTGCATTTTTAAGATGATGTAAAGGGAGGAGTTTGCGGATAATGTAAGCAAAAAACAGTAAGATAAGAGTGTCTATAGCGACTAAAACCATCCAAAACATTACTAAAGAGTGTGGCTGAATATCTTCAAGCACAACTGAAGTAAATTGTTTTAGATCATGTGGTGGCGGTGGCATGAATTTTCGTTTTTCGTGAGCATCTGGCGGTGGCGGCGGCAGCATATTTACAAAAAAAGTGTGAGAATTAAATTCTATCATTTTGCCAAACGGCAACTCTATTACTGTTTTGCCCTCAGATAGAATTTTATTAACAGGTATTTCAGAGTGACGAATCAACAGTTGCTCTAATTCAATCGTAAAATCATTCCGGTTATAATGAAGTAATTTGTCAGCCAAAAGAAAACGGCGTATCTGCTCTACTTCTCGTTGCTTTGAAAAGTCTTTTTGTGTGAGCCATAACAGTTCATTGATAAGGAGAAATATCAAGATAAAAAATAGCGTAATAAGACGGATTATGGAGTGTTTATTCATTGACAAATTTGTATCCTACGCCTCGAACCGAGACTATATAACGAGGGTTTTTCGGGTCGTCCCCGATTTTTTGGCGAATTCGCCCTATAATGACATCAATACTTTTAAGACTGCTTTCATACCTAATTGAGCCGATATTGAGCAACAACTCTTCGCGTGTAATAACAAAACGGTCTTTTTTAATCATGTACGCAACAATGTCGTATTCTGCCTGCGTGAGATGTAAAAGGGTTGAATTTCTAGAAATTTCATGGCGCTCTTCATCAATTTCAAAGGGAGTTGATTTTTTTGGCAGCGACGGATGAATACGCCGCATAATCGCCTCAATTCTAAAAATGAGTTCCTGTGAATCATACGGTTTTGGAATATAATCGTCCGCACCGCGTGAGAATCCCATCATTTTGTCCCGTATGTCCGAGCGGGCAGATGAGATAATAATAGGAATATCACTTTCTTGACGAATAAGAGAGCATATCTGCATGCCATCCATTTGCGGCAGCGATAAATCAAGTACAAGCAAATCGTAAGAGTTTGTCTGAAAAAGAGTGAGCCCTTCTAAGGGTGTGAGAGCAATAGTTACTTCAATATTGTCTTTTTTGAGACGCATTTTTAACAATTGCGCCAACTCATTATCATCTTCAATCATTAAAACATTTGTCATGGTTTGATTATAACTTTAAGAGAGTAAATAAAAAGTAACATGCCCAAAGAGGGCATGCACATTAAGCACTGAGGCTCAAAAGAGATTTTGTATCGTTACCGGTGCTTCCATTGCTGCCATAAGAAGAAAGAATTTGTTTTAGTAAATTTTGACTTAGTCGTTTAGCAATTGTATCTGCTTCTGATGCAGAAGATGAAGCGGCAGAAGTTGACGAAGCGGATGTTGATGTTGAATCACTGCTTGTGCTTGTCGAACTACTACTTTTGTCTTTTGAATCTTTAAACAAAGCCATTAATTCATCCTGACTGATAGCACCGTCTTTATTGGTGTCAAGTGTGGAAAATATTTCACTAAGGCTCGAGGTACTCGAACTATCCGATGAAGATGACGAATCACTTGGAGGCGGTGGCGGTGGCATGCCACCGGCTTTGCCTTGTGGAGGTTCAGGCGGTTTCATATCTTTAAGCGCTGCTATAAGCTCCTCAGAACTCATATTTCCATCGCTGTTTGTATCTAGCTTACTAAAGGCATCTGCTGCTTTTGTGCTGCTATCGCTAGCGTTGCTTCCTGCATTTGATGCGAGAGTTTGTGCCGCCGCGGTAAATTCTACTTTGTCAATCGAACCATTGCTATCAGTGTCTAAAGCACTTATTAACTGCTGAGCCATATCTTCAAAGTTTGGTTTTTCACGTTTTGAAGAAGATGAGACACCTGAAGAACTATAAGACGAATACGCACTTGTATTAGAATTAATAGTCATGGTAAACTCCTTGTCTGGTGTAGTAAGGGAACGCCTTACTCGATTAAAATCATAAGCTAGATATAGTAATTAAAAAGTAACATAGGGAAGGAATTTGATTAATTATTAATACAAAGAAATAAATAGGGTCCTGAAGTTGGCAGAGGAGCTTAGAGAAAAAAGGAGCTAACTATTCCAATCAGCGCTCCAAAAACTCCGCCCCAGACAACCAGCCAATCAAGGTGTTCTTCAATCAATCTTTGAACAATCTCTTTCACCATTTGTGGGGTTAACTCATTTAGCCTTGCATCAATGACCTTTTCTATGGATTCAAGCAAGTCGTTATTGAGTGATGAGCTTTGCATGTGGCTTTGAAGCGTTTGGTTAAATGCTTCAGAGTTTACAATGGAGATAACCGCACTTTTCATCTTCAGAGAAAAAGGCTCACGAAGCCCTTCTAGCGCGCTTTCCCCTCCAAACATGCCAAGCATTCCGCCGAAAGAGGATTCCATAACGGTTTTGCTCAGTGCATTAAACGCAGGCGCGAAGTCTGTCTCCTCTATAATAGGTTGCAGATTTATCTTCTTCTCTTCATTTTTAAAGAAGTTGTCGAGCTGCTCTCTTGTAAAAAATTCGCTCATCATAAGGTTTTTTATAGCACTTTTAAAAGCCTCAAACCGTGCGGGAATTACCCCTGAGCCGTAAAGAAATGGAACTTTCTCAAAGAGCATGTAGATTGCCAACTGATTTGTAACAGCCCCCGAGAAAGCAAAAAGCCCTCCGTAAAGCAGATAAGTTTTTAACTCACCTTCTATAAAAAAAGAGAAGCCGAAAAGTGCGAGAGCGATAGCGTTAGTTATAAAGCTTTTGTTGAATTTCAAAGTAAATCTCCTGTTTAAAAGTGTTTTTGGCATGCATTAGCCTTTAGTTTTGTATATTATAACATGGCTGACAGTTAACGCTTGACTCGTTTTTTGTGTTTTTAAGGGTTGCTTAATTCGGCAATAGAGACAATCCAAGCTCTTTTAAAAACTCATTATGATTGTTTGTTGATTTAGCAATTTTTTTCTCTAGCTCAACTAATTCTGCATTTACTTCTTCTAAATCTATCTCTTTCTCTGCTTTTGTTGTACTGATATATCTTGAAATATTTAAGTTGTACCCCTCTTTTTCAATCTCTTCCATCGATACACGACGAGAATATCGCTCTTCTTCTTTTCTAAATTGGTAAGTAGAAACAATTTTTTCAATATGTTCCGGAAGTAATTTATTTTGTCGTTTCCCTTTTTCAAAATACTCACTTGCATTGATAAAAAGTACATCATCAGATTTTTTACATTTTTTAAGTACCAAAATACACACAGGAATACCTGTTGAGAAAAACAAGTTAGAAGGCAACCCAATAACAGTATCGATATTTCCATCTTTAAGTAGTTTTGTTCTTATTCGCTCTTCAGCTCCACCACGAAATAGTACCCCGTGAGGTAGGACAATCGCCATCGTTCCCTCTTTTGCTAAAAAGTGAAAACCATGGAGTAAAAAAGCAAAATCAGCGGCGGATTTGGGTGCCAATCCATAATTTTTAAATCTAAAATCTTCACCCATCGCAACACTAGGATCCCATCGGTAGCTAAAAGGAGGATTTGCTACAATCGCATCAAAAAATATTTTTTTAGATGGGTTTGATTCTCTGAGCATTTCCCATTCATTGAGGAGTGAATCACCATGATGAATTTCAAATTCAGAGTCTTTCATACCATGAAGTAGCATATTCATTCGTGCCAAGTTATAGGTAGTGATATTATTCTCTTGCCCGTAAATCTTGCCGATACCATGACTCCCTAATTGCTTACGAACATTAAGAAGCAACGACCCGGAACCACAAGCAAAGTCAAATACTTTTTCTAATTTTTTCTTTTTGCCAGTGGTCGGGTCTTGACTATCAAGTGTCACTATCTCAGATAAAATACCCGATATTTGTTGAGGGGTATAAAACTCTCCCGCTTTTTTGCCACTTCCTGCCGCAAACTGCCCAATGAGATATTCATAGGCATCGCCTAAAACATCACTATTGGTAGAAAAATTTCTAATTCCTTCGGCAATTTTTGTAATGATAGTACAAAGCTTCGCATTACGAGCCGTATAGTTTTTACCTAATTTTTCAGAGTCAAGATTGATTTCAGAAAACAACCCTTGAAAATTACTCTCAAAAGACTCATTTTCGATATATTTGAACCCTTTTTGCAAAGTGTGTAGCAGTTCTTCATTTTGAGTTCTTGCAAGTTCTGCTATAGCACTCCAAATATACTTTGGTTCTATCACATAATGCACTTTACGACGCATCTGTTTTTCAAACTCTACAATGTCTTTTGGATTTTCGTTATACCATAGTTGAAGTGGTGAGATATTTAGTGTATCACTATTATCGGGATAATCTCTCCCTAACTCTTTGTTAACCGCACTCTCATAATTATCTGAAAGATAGCGTAAAAACAAAAAAGAGAGCATATAATCTCGGAAGTCATCAGCATCCATTGTTCCTCGTAAATCGTTTGCAATCGCCCATAGTGTCGTGCCTAATTGTTTTTGTTCTTGTTCACTCATCTTATTTTTACCTTTTCTTCAATCTGCTTTAGTTCTTCTAGGTCTTGATTATCTGCTTCGATAATTTCTTGTTTTTTACGCTTTGTATCAAATATTACATAAACTGCTTCAACCATTTTTTTCATTTGTTCTTTGCTGATACTTCCATGACCTTTGAGTAGCTTTTTATCGTTAAACTCAATAATACGGTCTATATTTTCTCTCCAAAAATCCATCGTGACATCTTGACGATTTTTGGCTCTAAGCTCTGCTGTTTCGAGAAACACTACGACAAAACGATTTAAACTATCAAGTTCATCATCAGTAAGATAATTTTTGGCAATATAGATATCTTCTTTGCGTACATGAGAGCTTTTAAAACTTGTAATTGCCATATTAGGTTGTGTGGCATCAGCACGGCTGACGATGATCTCGGCGGCAGTTTGCCCTGTGATAGCAAAGAGAAGTTTGTTCTGAGTATCGGCATAAAAAAGATGAGTTGCTTTATCGCTTACATCATAATCACGACTAAGTTTAAAAAGGTCACGAACCTTTTGATAAAATCGTTTTTCAGAGGCTCGTATATCTCTAATCCGAGCCAAAAGCTCATCAAAATAATCAGGTTTGCCATCAGGATTTTTGAGTCGTTCATCATCCATTACAAACCCTTTTATCATGTATTCACTCAGATTTTTATTTGCCCATTGGCGAAATTGCGTTCCTCTTTTACTTCGCACTCTAAAACCTATGGCTAATATCATCTCTAGCGAATAGTGAGCGACAGAGTAGTTTTTGCCGTCGTTGGCAGTTGTCAAGTATTCCTTGACAACTGAATTTTGCTCCACTTCTCCCTCTTCAAAGATATTTTGAATATGTAGACTTATATTTTGTTTTGAAGTAGCAAAAAGTTCAGCCAACTGGCTTTGACTTAGCCATGCCGTACCATCTTTGGCAAGAAGCGAAACAGATGCTTTACCATCTGCGGTATTGTAAATGATGATATTTGTTTCTTGTTCACTCATATTTAACCCTTTTACCTTAAAAAGAAAATTCTAACTGATGATGTTTACTTGCTACACTAGAATGAATATTAGAAGTTGCAAACTTGTTGATATCTTCTTCACCGATAGACGAATCGATTGTTTCGTTATTATAATTTAGTACTCTCATAACTAAATATTTAACTTTGTGAGTTGGTCGCTTAATTAACTGAACCTTCATAATATCCGTCGTATGCAATGGTAATAAGTCAAATCTAACCTTCTCCCAAAACTTACCCGTTAAATCTTTATAAAAATCAAAAGCACTTTCTTTATCTTCAAGAATTTCAATATTTCCACGCCAAGAGCGTTTTCCTTGCCAATCGGGGCTGCGTACTGTGATGTTTGTTTCTCCAAGATATACATATTCTTCATCAGGCACATCTTTGATATACAAATGAAAATTATTTTTTGGTATTGCTGGGAAATTATCTATTTTAAAACTGTCAATACAGTTGTCTTTTTGAAATTGTTGATAAATTTTATTTTTTTGTTTAATACACTCTTTTGGAATTTCATCAGATAAATTATTAGCTTCAGTTGTGATGAGTTTATTTATTTGTTGAAGAATATAAATATTCCCTTTTTTCGCCCATTCATCAGCTGTTTCGCCTGTTAGTAATGCAGTAATTGGACTTAACCCAATAAAGCTGATTGTAAATAATAAATTAGTTTTCCATCCACCCTCTTCAGGCACACCAATTTGTATGTCTGTATTTAGTCCAAATACTTCACCAATCTCTTTGTAAGCCTCAATAAAGGTAAGTAGTGAATTGGAGTTAATTTCATGCTTGCCTTGTAAGTTACCGAAATGGATTGGTAAAACATATGGTTCCATACTTACAACTCCTTTGCCGATGGAAAAAGTTGTTGCATCAGCCCTTTTTTATGCTCTCTGAGTGTTTCTACTTTTTTGGTTGATGCTGTGATGAGTTCATCAATGGAACTTAGACAATCGGCGATTTTTTGTTGTTCTGGTATTGATGGTTTTAAAATTTGAACACTTCTTAGATTATCATTATATAATCTAGCTATCGTTGTATCTGATGTAGTCCATTTGACAGTTTCATAGAAAAATAATAGAAAAGAGTTTATAACAAGCTCTTCATTATTATCAATCCAAACTATGTTTGAATCTTGAAAATATGCTGGGAGTCCATCATAAACAACTAATCTTCCTATTGTTCCAGATGCGGATATTAAAATATCACCTTTCTTTGGAAATGAATATTTTTTTCTATAATCTTCATAAAGTTCTATATCAATATAAGCATCAGCTTTTTTTCCAAAAGTGCCTATTTTATAAAATGGAATTTTTCCAGTTTCAGCTGTTTCATCTTTCATAATTCTTTTACACATTGAGACCTTACCAACATCTCCAAGCGTTTTCTCTTCCCACTTAGGTGCATTTTTAAACTCAGGAAATCGCAATTTCGGGACACTCTTCCCCTCAGATGGGAAAAGTTGTTGCATTAGCCCTTTTTTATGCTCTTTGAGTGCTTCTACTTTTTTGGTTGACGCAGTGATAAGGTTATCAATAGAAGAGAGACAATCAGCGATTTTTTGTTGTTCTTTAACATCATCTTTTGGAGGTACTGGAATATTTATTTTATTTATCGTTGTTTTTGATAAGCTAGGCACTCCACCAGCTTCGTTATAGTCATACCAGTTTATCGTACCAAAATTATAGAAGATATACTTTGGAATGCAATGTTTAAATGAATGTGTGTAAAACAATGTATCAACTGTCCAAAACTTTCCAGTTAAAAACATTGGCTTATCAATCGTACCCTTTCGACCAATACAAACACTTTCACCGTCATATAAATAGTCATTAACTGATAGCATATAACCGCCAGTACCATAAACTGGAATTTTTCCATTAGATAAATGCTTGTAATCTTTACCATTGCCAATAGTTAAAAGTTCGTTCAATGGCTTTTCTCTCCACTCCCCGTCATTTTCAAACTCAGGAAATCGGAGTTTTGGAATATTGGATCCCGAATCAAGTCCGGGATGACGAGATTTTTGGTTTTCTTTGCTATACTTCACTTCTAATTTTCCTTCGGGACTACTCTCTTGCTCTTTGCAAGAGAGGAAAATTCGTTTCTCATAACTTCATCAACTCTTTCATTTTTTGTTCAAGTTGTCTGAAATCATCTTTATTTAATGTACCAATTTTTCTATCCAGTCTTTTTACATCAAATGTTTTTGTCTGCACCAGTAAAGCACTGCTTTCTTTATCTTCCAAAAATTTAAAGTTAAAAAAGAAACTTCCCTCTCTAAGTGTCGTAGATAACGGTATGCCGCAAAAAAGTTTATTTGAATATTTTCTAAATACCAAAAGAGGTCTCATAAAGTCATCGCCCTTACCATTTTGCTCGTAACCGATATTCTCACCAATATTAGCCCAATAAATTTCTCGTTCTCTAAAATGTGCTGTATCTTCTTTTAGTTGGGTTCGTTTTTTGACTTCATTCCAATTATCAAAGTTTTTCATTGTTTTCTCACTCATACGCACTCAATCCCGAAATCTCTTGTTCGCCTGCTAATTTTTTTAAAACGGGTATCAAATCTTCCATTAGTTCCAACTCTTTTTTGGCTCTGACTTTCCATCCAAGTTTTTGCGGAGCCAACAAATCGCTCAAGAGTTCGCCATCAAAAATCATACGGTTCATTATCAGCTCTACAAATGCTTTAAATGCTACTTTGTCTATGCCATGTTTTTTTGCTATTTCGTTCAGTCTATTCGCCGATATTTCAGCTTTAAACGCTTCATAACCATTTTTTATCTCTTCTTCGTTTAGCCCTGAGCCGACTTGTAGAGAGTCGATATAGGCTCGTATATCCTCTCGCTCATCGATAAATTTCGCATCGGAGTCGATAATGCCGATGAGTTGCTCTTTGGTCATTTTTTGTTTTTTGGTTTTGTTTTGGGTGTAATTTGCAATAAGGCTCATAATAAAATCATAATCCACCACCGCAGAGGCAAAAAGGACAAACTCAAAATCAAGCTGTTCTATTGTGCTTGATGGGTCGCTGTTTTTGCCTTGTTTGTCTCGTAATTGCTGTGCTGTTTCAAGATACATGCCCTTAAAGGCTCGTAGCGTATCTTGCGGGATGACTTGCTCGATGCTCTCTTTATTTTCCTCGGTTAGGTCTGTGTATTGGTCTAGCTGGGTTTTGAGCCGTTGCACCTCTTTAAACAGGTTGATAAACTGTCCTCTTGCCTCATCGCCTCTTAGATTTGATACATCCTCCGGGGTGTTGCTCAGTCCTTGTGAAATCATAAACTTTTCCAGGGTATTGAGTGCATTTTCTAGTTTATCAATTACTATCGGGGCAGAATCAACAAGCCATATCTCTTTTGGCGGTTTGGCTGACTTACCGGAAAAAAGCGTTATTGCTTCATTTACGGCTTCTTGCTGTCCTCTAAAATCAAGTACATTTCCATAAGGCTTTGCATCGTTTAAAATTCTATTGGTTCTTGAAAATGCTTGAATGAGTCCATGATATTTGAGATTTTTATCTACATAAAGAGTGTTTAGATACTGTGAGTCAAAACCTGTAAGAAGCATGTCAACAACGATAACAATATCGATTTTATTAGAGTGCGCATAATCTTTATTTGGATATTTATGCTCTTTGATTCTTTTTTGTATGTCTTGATAATAGAGGTCAAAATTACTGAGAGTATGATTGGTGCTATATTGATTATTGTACGCATCAATAATTATTTTTAAAGCTTCTTTTTTTTCATTCGGAGCAACGGAGTTATCTTCTTTTTCTTGTGGTAAATCTTCTTGAAGTTGTTGCACATCTTTGTTTCCCTCTGCCGGAGGAGAGAAAACACAAGCGATATTGAGAGGTGCAAATTCATCATCTTTTTCAACTCTTTGGGATTGAATACTAGCAAAAAGTTTATGGTATTCGATGGCTTCATTGATAGAAGCAGTTGCCAAAACAGCATTAAACTTTCGCCCGGAAGTTGCTCCGTCGTGTTTGTCTAAGATAGCTTCTACGACAGCTTTTTGAGTTATGGCATCGCCATTTTTTGCTTTTGCATCTGCTTTATAATAATCTATATGAAACCTTAAAACATTTGCATCATCGATGGCATTGGTAATCGTATAAGCATGTAGTTCTCGCTCAAATACATCTAGTGTAGTTTTAAAGCTTCCTTCTTGTCCATCAAACTGCTTATATGTTGCATTAGCTTCAAAAATCGGTGTACCTGTAAAACCAAAGAGTTGGGCATGTGGAAAAAAATCTTTGATGGCTTGATGGTTTTCGCCAAATTGTGAACGATGGCACTCATCAAAAATAAAGACTATTCGTTTATCACTCAAAGGCTTGAGTTGCTCTTTGTATTTTTTGGTCTGATTATCATCCAGAGCAAGACCTAATTTTTGAATTGTTGTAACGATAACCTTATCAGCATAATCAGTGGAAAGAAGTCTTTTTACAAGGGTACCCGTGTTGGTATTTTCTTCCACACAATTTTCTTGAAATCTGTTAAATTCTTCTCTTGTTTGTCTATCAAGGTCTTTTCTATCAACGACAAATAAACATTTTTCGATGTCGGGGTTGTCTTTTAAAAGTGTTGAAGCTTTGAACGATGTGAGCGTTTTACCGCTTCCTGTCGTGTGCCAAATATAACCGTTACCGCAATTTTCATGGATACACTCTACAATAGATTTCACTGCATACATTTGATATGGTCTCATCATCAAAAGTTTTTGTTCAACTGCAACAAGCACCATATAACGGCTAATCATTTCACCTAAAGTACACTTACTCAAAAAGTTTTCTGCAAAACTATCAAGACGCGTGATTTTATTGTTTTCTTTATCTGCAAATTTATAGATAGGCAAAAATCGCTCATCGGCATCAAAACTAAAGTGACGATTATTGTTGTTTGCAAAATACCAAGTATTAGTTTGATTACTCACTACAAAAAGTTGGATAAATGAAAGTAGTGTTTTAGTATAACCATTGCCTGCATCATTTTTATAATCAACGATTTGAGCTATTGCACGACGAGGGCTAATCTCTAATGTTTTAAGTTCGATTTGTACAACGGGAACACCGTTGATAAGCAAAATAACATCATAACGATGATGGCTGTTGTCTGTATTCATTCGAAGTTGATTTATAACTTCAAAGCTATTTTTGCACCAATCTTTAATATTTACAAGTGTGTAATAAAGGGGAGTGCCATCGTCTCTTTCAAAATTATTTCGCTCTCTTAAATGCTTTGCAGAAGCAAAAACATCAGAACTAATAATATTGTCCATTAAACGGTTAAATTCAGCATCACTTAGATTTACATGGTTGAGTTCTTGAAATTTTTTGCGGAAGTTTTGATTTAATGACTCTTTGTCACGAATATCATCTCTGTAAGAATATTTGAGATCAATTAACTTGCTAATAAAGTTTTGTTCAATCTGGTTTTCTTTTGTCAAGAGACAGTCCTAGTAATGCTTTTAGCAATTAGTTTAAGCATGAAGTATAACATTATTGCTTAACTTTTGCACCCAAATCAAAGCAGCCGTTTACTTTGTATTTCTTAAAATCGGCAAATTCTTTTTAACCAGATTAGATTATACAATGTATAATTGCGCTCAAAAATACTCTATTTGAAAAGGAATAATTATGAAACAAGAGAGTTACGAACTATTTAAGAGCGGTGATTTAGAGACAATTGCAGAAGTTATAGAAACAGAGCTAAAAAAAAGAAATGAGTCCCCTTTTTGGGGAGATAAAATTGTACCTTTTACAAAAGCTATTTTGAGCGTACTCATTCCGCTTCGTGATGGAGAGATGCTTTTTACCCCCGAGGGTGAGCATGTGAATGAACTTACTCCTGAGTTGTTTTTACGATTTAACGATTTGGTGAGTTTAAAAACTTTGGCTTTTACAATTCAAAAATCAAATGAGGCAGGGGAGTTGCTTAGAACAAAATGTGAAAGTTCCACATGTCAAAGGTATGAGACAATTGCGCTTGATGTTCTGGCGGAGTATTTGAGCCGATACAATATAAATCTTGAGAGGGAATCACTTGATTTTCCAATTTCTAGCTATAACTTACATCAAGGCGTAAGTAATGTTATAAAATCGCTGTTGTAAAAGAGTGAGTTGAAATGTTTAGAAAAATACTTATAGCTTTTTTGTTGGCATGTGGAACTTTGCTGAGTATGGAGGTTCAAATCGCTTTTTTGGAGAGTGAAAACTACGCAACAAAGGAGTTGCTAGCCCAATTTAATAGCCAATATCCAGCAATAAAAGTAAAAATTTTAGATAAAAGCAGCTTGGATATAAATGAATCTTTTGTCTATGCTTTAGATGAATTGGTACTTTTTAGCAACTATAAACACGACTACGACAAGGGTATGAAGCTTCTTAAAGAGAGTGAAATTCAAAAAATATTTATTTTAAACCCAAGCACCTCTTTGTATGGAGTATCGGCAATTGAGGCGATGAAAAAAGAGAGAGTGTATGAAAATGTAAAGCAAAAAATTGTTTTCGTTGACTCATTTTCATTGGAGAAATTAGGAGAAAATGAGGTAGCGATTATCGCAAGGTCTCTGCTTTTTAAACAAGATAGGACAAAATTTATAAAAAATATACACTGGATGGAAATCTGCTCAAAACTTTACACACCAGTAAATCAGAGCATAGCAATACTAAAATATGATGAAAACAATAGCGATGTAAAACTGTTTTATGATTTTATTTTCAGCGAAGGTGCGGAAAAAATCTTAAAAGATTTTGGATATACTTTAGCAGAATAAGAGGTTTATTAAACAAACAGAAGATACAAAGCACCCCAAAGCAGAAATATTAGAAAGCCTAAAACTGCAAAAGTTATTATGAGTCTTAGGCTAAGAAAGAATAGAAACTTTATAAATGAGGGTATTTTCACTAGGATATTATTTGTAGGGAACTATAGGAAGATTCATATATTTGTAATACTCCATTCCATCTGCAAAGTCGATAACGCTGTATTTAAGCTCGGCTGAGAGGAAGTTTGCGATAACTTTTGTTCTGCTTCCCGTGCGGCAAATAAGAGCAAAGGGTTTCTTCGTATCCACTTTTGCATTCAGCTCTTTTAAGAAAGCCTCTACATTATATCCGCCTCTTTCGTCAAAAAAAGTAATCCCCAAAGCGCCTTGTGCAATACCTGTTTCCTTCCACTCACCAAGGGTTCGGATGTCAACTATCGGTATTTTAGAATCCAATAATTTTTGAGAGGGATGCAGAGTTGAGAGTTCCGCATAAAGCGAAGATATTAAGATAAGGAATGAAAAAAATATTTTCTTCAATTGTTTCTCCATGTGTAATTTTGAGGGTATAATTATAACCACAAATTAATAACAATATAAATTAGGGCATAAATGGCAGCATCTCAAAAAGCAGTTGATAATTCAAAAAGACTTCGTTATATAAGGGCTTTGGAGAGATTTCACAACGGCGTTATCTCTTATCTTTCCAACACTCCGGAGCTTAAAAAGGAGGGCTTTGATAAAAAAATAGATAACTCCCTAAAGCTTCTCAAAAGAGTTGATGAAATAGCACTTTATAAAGGCGAATTGCAAGATTTACAAAAGCTTGTGCAAAAAATGATTTCACTCAAGGATTCAGAAAAAGAGATAGAAGAGATAAAAGAGGATATTTTACACAGCTCCAACCAACTTGATAAAAGTAAAAACGCCAGAAGATACAAAAAAGATAAACATACGAGCGATAAATATCAAGATTGGGAGTGAAAAAATTTTCCATGGGTAGAATATTGCTCGTACGAGGAAACGCTTTGAGGAATAATACAGATGGCTAGAATACTCTTAGTTGAGGATGATCCAATCCTCTCAGAAACATTAGCAGAACTTTTAGAAGCGGACGGTTATAGTTTAACCCTTGCTTCAACTGCAAACGAAGCTCTTGACGCCACATACAGACAAGAGTATGAAATTATGCTTTTAGATGTAAACATTCCAGATTTTAACGGCTTCGAACTTTTGACCATGTTGAGAAATTCAGGAAATACCACGCCATGCATTTTTTTAACATCTCTGAATGATATCGCTTCCCTCTCTCGCGGTTTTGAGGTTGGAGCGGATGATTATCTTAAAAAGCCTTTTGATTTTGATGAACTTTTGGTGAGAATAGGGGCACTGCTTCGAAAATCATTCAGTGCAAAAAGCAATGAAATAAAGTATCACTCTTTGATATATAAAATTGCAACAAATGAACTTTTAAATAGCAGTGGATTAGTCCTGCTTGCCCCGTTAGAGAAAAAACTGCTTTCACTATTTTTTAAACGCATGAACGAGACGATAACAAAGCAAGAACTTTTGCATGCGTTGGATAGTGTCAATGAGTCTAGCGAGGGTGCTTTGAGGGTTTATATAGCGAAGCTGAGAAGAGTCGGCTTGGAGATACAAACCATGAAAGGGATAGGATACAGACTTGTTAAAGCATGAAAAGAAAGCATTTTGGAAATTTTTTACCACTTATTTCGGCAGTGTTGCACTCCTCATCTTAGCCTCCGGTTTTTTTTATTTTGAAGAGCAGAGTAAGGGACTCATAGAGCAGGAACATCTTTCTATGATTGAGTATGCAAGACAGCTGAAGATGAATATTCCTCTTGAAGATAAAAAAAATATAACACATACAATCAGAGATGTTAAAATTGAAAATTTTTCAATGAATAATTTTAAAATAGAGGATAATTTTTTTGTTAAATTTGTTCCATATACTTGGGACACTGGTTTTATAGAAATAAGAAAAGATAAATCTCTCTTTTATGAGCAACTTAATTCTATAAAAATGCATATTATTGCCGTGCAAACTCTGTTGCTTTTTTTGTTTGCGTCCATTAGCTATTACCTATCCATGCGGGCATTAAAGCCTATGCAAGATGCCATCACAAAACTAGATAATTTTTCAAAAGATTTAATTCACGACTTAAATACGCCTATAACTTCCATACTCTTAAATATGAAGATTTTAGAAAAGAGTGATGTCTTTCATGCAAATAAAGCCATTGATAGGATAAAAAGAAGTGTAAAAGATATGAGTGACCTTCACAATAATCTTACTATTTTGCTTCAAGAAGAGACTATGATTATGAGTAAACAAAATATCTCTGAGATTGTAGAAGATATAGTTTTGGCACATAAGCGAATGTATGGCGATATTCACTATGAGATGGATGTAGCAGATTTTTATGCAAATATAAATCCAAATGCACTCAAACAAGTGCTAGTAAACTTAATTTCGAATGCTTCAAAATATAACAAAAAAAATGGGTTTGTTAAGATTTATGCAAAAGAGAGAACTTTATGCATAGAGGATGGCGGAGTAGGGATAAGAAACACAGATTTAATATTCAACCGTTCTTACAGTGAGCAAAACAGCGGAACCGGAATAGGTTTAGATATAGCAAAAAGATTATGTGAAGCCATGAAGATAGAAATTTCTGCTATTTCTGAAGTGGATAGAGGAAGTGTTATTTCTTTGAAGTTTAAAAACTAGCCCACCCTTAACATTCCCCTAATATAGAAAGAGTAGTATTTCCATATTATTAAAGAGGATTCAAGTTATGAAAAAATATTTGTTTATTTTAGCGATGCTAAGCGTAACTGCACAAGCCCAAATTTTAACCCTGCAGCAGAGTATTGATAAAACACTTTCTACCCATCCGAATATAAAAAACTTTATGCTCGATATCTCTTTGAGTGAGCAGAACTATCTCTCTGCACGTTCGGCATATTTGCCGCAAATCAATCTTCAGGCGCAGTATGATTTGCAGCATACGTATGCATTGCCACAAAATGGAGCTTTTAATACGCTTGAGAAGGCGGGGTATCAGGCGGGCGTGAGTGTTGGGCAGAAAATATGGGATTTTTCTAAAACAAGCTCAAAGATAGATGCCGCGCAACTCGATAAAGAGATAGCCCAGCTCTCTGTGGAAGATGCAAAGGCGCTGATGATATATAAAGTGGAGTCACTTTATGCGACCATGATTGTTCAAAAAAAAGCGATTGATGTGCGTAAAAAAGATATGCAGACAAAGCAGGAACTTTACAATCAGGCACAGGCGCTTGTGAAAGAGGGGCTTAAAACAAGTTCGGATGAGACACGATTTTTGTCCTCCTACTATGAAGCAAAAGATGTTTTAGGCACTGCGCAAGCATCCTTTGATAAGACAAAGTCAACTCTCTCTCTTTACATGGGTGCAAAAATTGATGCCAATATTGAACTTGAAGAGGGTTTGTTAGAAAATAAAAAGAGCAAAAAAGCGTACGATGAAAATCTCTTAAATGAAAACAGTGAGCTAAAAATTCAGGAGCAGAATATTCAAAAAAATATTCTTCAGCATCAATCTGCAAAAGCTTCCCATTACGGCTCGATAGATGCGGTTGCTTCCTATACACATTTTGATTCCTTAAATGCCTATGATACAAGTGTAGTTGGGGTTATGCTTAGCGTTCCACTTTACAGCGGCGGAAATATAAGTGCCACAGAACAAATCGCCGGCATTGCAATTAACAAAGCAAAAGAGCAGAGAAATGCAAAACTTTTAGAACTTCAAGATGAGCTTCAAGGTCTGTTTATTGACCTTGAGCGTTATGAAAATACAATAGTGGCAAAAAAAGCCCAACTAGAAGCCGCAAAGTCAACGGAGAAAGTACTTAATGCACGCTACAAAGAGGGCTTGACAACCTATATTGAACTTCTCGATGCTACAACATTTCTTCTCGCGTCCGAACTTGGATTGTTAGAAGCATATTACAGCCGCAGCATGGCTGAGAACCGAATCAAATACCTTACAGGAAAACAAATATGAAAACTTGGAAAAAATACCTCATTGCCCTCTCTGTTTTAGCAGTTGTCGCAGTTGCTTTTTACTTTAAAGTTTATATCCCAAAAACAACTTTTGAAACACTCGCACCGAAAATAGGTTCTTTAAATGTGCAAGTTTTTGGTATCGGAACAGTGGATGCGAAAAATATTTATCCTATCAACGCACAAACTGGCGGTAAAATTTTAGATATTTTTACAGATGAGGGGATGTGGGTAAAAAAGGGTGACCTTCTCGTTACGATTGACTCTGTTGATTTGCCGTTGCAACTTGAAGAAGCCAAAGCATCCCTTGCAAAAGCAAAGCATGAATTGAGTGCGGTTAAAAAAGAGCTTGAGAGTCTGATTTCTCAGAAAACTCTTATTCAAATCAATTATGACCGCTATGAAAAACTTTTTGCACAAAAATATGCCGCAAAAGTGGAGTATGATAAAGCAAAAGCAGATTTACAAAATATAACTGCACAGATAGAAGCTTCTTATGCACACATCGACTCAAGCAGTGCAGAAATAACAAGAGTACAAAAGAGCATCGAGGCACTCGAGACTAAACTCTCAAGACTTAATATTTATGCACCGATTGATGGATTTGTCATATCCAAAGATGCAGAAACTTCACAAACCGTTTTGCCATCCCAACCGATAGTTACTATGGTCGATACAAAAACAGTATGGATAAAAGCATTCGTCGATGAGCAGATAAGCGGCACTGTGCGAGTTGCACAAGAGGCGACAATTACCCTTCGTTCACAAAGCAACAAAACATTTAAAGGCAAAGTGGAGAGAATTTCTGCCAAAAGCGATGCTGTGACGCAAGAGAGAGAAATAGATATCTCTTTTGATACGCTTCCTACCCCTTTTTACATCAACGAACAGGCACAAGTCTCCATTACAACAGAAGTTTTTAATGCTCTGTTTATAATTGATGCAGGGGCAGTCGTCCAAAATAGCGGTAAAACGGGCGTTTGGATTTCAAAAGATTCTAAGGCGCATTTTTTAGAACTTTCAATTGTTGCTCGTTCAAACAGTCTCGTAGGTGTAAAATCCGGAGTAGATGAAAGTACAAAAATCATAGTCTTAAATCCAAACAAAAAACCACTCTCTGAGGGGATGACAATCCATCATGATTAATCTCGCACAAAAAGATATTTCTCATACTTTAGGCAAGTTTGTCGTCACGGCGATGGGTGTCGGGATGTTGCTTGGAATTGTTTTGATTATGATTGGGGTTTACCGTGGATTGCTTGTAGATGCGCAAATCCTTCTTGATAGTGTCCATGCTGATTTGTGGATTGTTCAAGAAAACACTATGGGACCTTTTGCAGAATCCTCCCGCATACATGAAGATTTAAAAGATACACTCAAAGTGATAGAGGGAATTGACAAAGCAGAAGCTATGACTTTTCAAAATCTACAGCTTTATGGGTCAGAAAAACCCGTGCGTGTCACAGCAGTCGGATACAATCCACATGCCGAGATAAATCCTATCAATCAAAACTATTTGATTCAGGGAAGAGCACTAGAGAAGGCACATTATGAGGTGGTTGTCTCAGTTGAAACAGGCTTTACTCTTCATGATACCATTAAGCTTGGACGTAATATTTACACCGTGGTGGGTGTTCTCACAAAAGGGTGTGTCTCTTCAAGCGGTGACCCACTTATTTATCTGAGCCTCAAAGATGCTCAAGAGTTGCAGTTTAGTTACTCAAATGCAAATATACGCAACGATAGAGACAGAGGCATCGCTAGCAGCGGTGATACGCATATAGCTAATGCAATCGTAGCAACCATCAAGTCCGGTTATGATGTCAAGGAGATAGCAAAAAAGATTAGCATGTGGAAACATCAAAGTGTTTATACAAACGAAGAACAAATTACGATTTTGACCAAAAACCTGGTTGAGAGATCCGCAAAGCAGATAGGTCTTTTTACGGTGATTTTGGTGGTTGTTTCTACGATTATTATAGGGCTAATCATCTACACCATGACGCTTGAAAAAATCAAAGAGATTTCTATTATGAAACTCATCGGTATTCCTGATAGTTTGATTGTGAAGATGGTAGTTCAAGAGACTGTTTTGCTTGGCTTTTTTGCTTTTGTATTTGGCACCGTTTTTTCTCAACTTACCTATGATAAATTTCCTAAAAGAGTAGTTTTGGAAACCCCGGACGCATTCATACTCTTTGGCGTTATTATAATTGCTTCCATTTTAGCCTCTTTTGTTGGGGTAGCTAAAGTAGTTCATGCCGATCCGACTGTGGCGATAGGAGGCTAACATGAGTACAATACAGAGTATGAGAGTTGAAAATCTAGTAAAAAACTTTGGAAGCGGAGAGAGTCTTGTAAGCGTTTTAGATGGTGCTTCTTTTACAATAAACAAGGGTGAACTCATCGCTCTTGTAGCCCCGAGTGGAGCAGGGAAAACAACTCTTTTAATGATGCTCGGCTGCGTGGTTGAACCAACTTCGGGTGGAATTTGGCTCGGTGAAGAGAAGGTGTATGAGAACCGTTGGCTCACACACAATTCAAGAAAAATCCGTCGCCAAAAGATAGGTTTTATATTTCAAGCACACTATCTTATACCCTTTTTAAATGTGATAGAAAATGTAACTTTGGTACCACTCACAAATCAAGTTCCAACCAAAGAGGCAAATGCGCATGCCATGGAGTTGTTACACTATTTTGATATTGCAGAAAAAGCGTACAGTAAACCGTCACAACTCTCAGGCGGACAAAATCAGAGAGTCGCGATTGCAAGAGCTTTAGCAAATAACCCTGAAATCATCTTAGCGGATGAACCGACCGCAGCACTTGATACAGAGCGTTCAATCAGTGTGGTGAAGATGCTTAAAAAAATTGCTACAGAACAAAATGTAGCAATTATTATGGTAACACATGATGAGAGAATGCTGGAGTATTGTGACCGCGTGATGAAGATAGAGAACAAAAAGATTGTGTTTATCTAATTGATGTTACACACTAAAACGAACGCGTCCGTTTTAGTGGCCGCTGCAAATATCCCTACAACCCCCTAAAGCTACAAAAAACAAGTTTTTTGAGAATTATAGGGTATCTTATGTTTTTTTACATAAAAGTGCATAAGGTCAGAAATTAAAATAGATCCGCATGACCAAAAAATACATCATGCTCTGTATCTTTACGCATACTCTCTAAAATAGTTTTTGCTTTTAGCTTCGTTTCTTTGTCAAAGTAGATAAGCATGTTTCTTGAAAAAACAAAGTCGAATTTGCCTAAAGTGGTAAATGAAGGGTCGAAAATATTTGTCAGTTTGAAGGTAACATGTGATTTTATAGAGTTGTTTAGAGCGTATTTTCCACCCGTAAAAGTAAAATATTTATTTATTATTTCAGGCGTTAAATTTCTAATATTTCTCTCTCTGTAGATTGCCCCTTTAGCTTTTGTGAGTGCATCTGAGTTTATGTCAATGCCTGTTATATCAAAACTGCCGGCAGATACTCCGGCTTCAAGAAGTGCGATGGCAATGGAGTACGGTTCTTCTCCGGTAGCAGAGGGTGCACAGAGAATATCCACATGCCTATTACTTTTTTTTACAAGTTTACTCAGCGCATCAATCTGATCGAATTCTCTGTAAAAGAATGTCTCATTTGTGGTTAAGTAGTCAATCAGTTCCTGCTTTATCTGTTTATCATTTTCGACAATTTGCAAAAGAGCTGTAAAAGAGTGTATCTCCCTTTGTTTACAAAAAGTTGTTACTTTATTTGTTAAAATACTTATCTGCTTATCAAAAGTGACACCAGTTTCATTCTTAAAATATTCGGCGACTTGTAAAACATTTGAATAATCTTGAGAAATTTCCGGCTTGCTCTCTTGAATCTCAATCGGCTTTTTTTTAAAAAAACTAAACATTATTCGCAAAATTCCCTTATCGTTTCTATTATCTCATTTATACCGGATACTTTGATATTTGCTATGACTAATCTTGCTCGGGACGGCATTCCATCCACTATGGCATGTGCATTCTCCGTAATACACTGAGCACCGTTTAAACTTAACTCATTGCACCCATTTACCCCATCCTCGCCTATGCCTGTAAGTATAACAGCCATCGTTTCAATATTTTTCGTAAAACCGGAAAAAGAGCCAAAGAGAAGATTAATATCCGGATTATAGGAGTCTTTAGGTGCTGTTTCTTGCAAAAAATAGAGTTGTGACATTTTTCTTATGATTTGAGTATGCCCATGACAAACATAAATATTTCCGGCTTCAATTAAAGCGTTGTTTTCTGCCATTGCAACACTATTCTTACTGCTGTTTCCAAGTCTGTGCATAAAACTAGGAATAAAACCGTCCACCATGTGCTGGGCGATTACAATAGCGGTGGAGTGAAGTGGATTGAGGGAATTTATGATTTTTTCAATTTGTCCCGGTCCTCCTGTGGAGGCACCTATAAGGACAAATTTTTTAAGTTCGGAATGCTTCAAGTTTAGCGTGCAGGTCATCTGTCATAGAGTTAAGATGGTCAGCTGCAGCTGCAATCTCCTCGACATTTCTGGCATTTTGTGAAGAGATTTTATTTATTTCAGAGACTTGAGAAACAATATATTCAACATCTTTTCCTGTCTTTTCAAAGTCAGTTACCGTTTTGTCACTTGCTTTTACGGCAGCTTGTACGATGCTTACGCTTGCATTTATTTTTTCTTCCACATCCGTGGAAACATTTGCAAGTTCTTGAACTTCTTCCGAGTTAGAGTTCATCTGCCCGCTTACATCGCCGATGGATTGAACGATTACATTAATAGTTGCATTGATTTCAGTAAGTGATTTTTGCGTTCTCTCTGCTAGTTTTCGGACTTCATCTGCTACAACCGCAAAACCTCTTCCATGCTCTCCGGCTCGGGCCGCCTCGATGGCAGCATTGAGTGCGAGCAGGTTTGTCTGGTCTGCAATGTCCGAGATAACTTCAAGCACGGTTTTTACTGCATTCGCTTCATTTGAGAGCGTATCCATTCTGTGTGCCAGTTCTATCTCAAGCTCAGCACTCTGCTGTACTCTCGCAGTTAGAGCAACTATGTCATTTCTTGCAGCATTAAGATTGTCATTTGCTTTTACAATATCTTTTTTGCTCTCTTGAGCATCTCTAATCGCAATATTGATTTCATTTTTAATCTCATTTGCTTTAAGAGTTGCTTGGTCGATTACGGTTACAGACTTTTCAACATTGTTTCCGACACCCAGTGCGGTTGTTGAGAGTTCATGTGCAATAGAAGCATTTTCTGATGAACCTTGTTTAGCAGTTTCAATCAGCTCTTTTAACGAAGCAAGAAGTCCATTAAAACCATGTGCCATTTCAGATAACTCTTGGGGTGCATTTTCATCTGCTTTGATTGTTAAATCTTTCGTTGAGCTTATTTTAAGAAGCGTATTTTTGAAGTTTTCTATAGGTTTTGCTACGCTTAAATTTATGATAAATATCGCTAACAAAGTAATAACAATAAGAACAATGATAGACTCAACAATAATTGAGTTGCGAATCTCATTTGGAACCGTGAGAACCTCAGCTTCTCCCATTCTTGAGATAATAGCCCATTTTAAATCCTTTCCGACTTCTATAGGTGCATACGCCATTAAAGTTGGATTGCCCGTAAATCCTGTTGTCAATACTATCCCACTTTTTCCGGCAAGTCCATCTCTTGAAGCTACTGTATCACCGGAACCGGTAGCAGGATTTGCAAAAGATGCTTTGACAGTGTGTGTATCTTTTCTTAGGAAACTGTCGCTTCGCATAAGTTTGTCAGATCCAACAAGATAATCTTCTTGAGTTGCACCATAACCGCCTCTGAAGTTCATGATTTTGCTAATGGCAACGTCACTTATCTGAAATGCAAGGACAGCTTTTACCTCTCCATCAATCGTAATCGGTGTTGCTAAAAACATCGCCGGTTCACCTTTACTAGGCGCGTAAGATTTCATATCAACAAAAGCGGGACCATTATTTGCAAGAGCTTTTCTGTAAACTTCACCCAATCCGCTCTCTTTTAACGAACCGCTAGTGAGATTAGCTCCATAGTCTGACTCTTTGGCTGCGGAGTACATAACATGTCCATGTTTTGCACAGATGATAAAAACATCATAGTAGCCATACTCTTTCATGTACTCTTGAAAATATGCTTCATGCTCTTTCGTCTTTTCTACCGCGAGTTGATTTTTAACCGGATAAGGGTCTGTAGCTGCTACCTCTAGCTCTTTGTGAACATGAATCAAATCTTTAATAAGGAATTTTACATCTTCTGAGTGAGCGAGTACTTTTATATCAGAAATGCTTGCAGTGAAGAAATCTTCGAGTTCACTCTTTTTGACATCTCTGAGAGCCTCAAGTTTAGCATTTGTCATCTCTAAAAGTGCAGATTTGCTGTTTAAGACAGATGTTGTACCAATGACACTTGCTAAGATAATTAAAGCGATACTGACAAGTGCAATTGTTTGTAATTTTATGGAAAGTTTTCCCATTTTTTCTCCTTGTTTTTTATAAACAGGATTGTAACTAAACAATAATAAAAATTTAATGCAAATTGTGAGATTTTGTATCAAGAGGAGTTGTGCATAAAGTCAATTTTGTTTAAATAAAGAAGATTGACTTTATGAGGGAATAAATATGCTACGCTTTAGACTCTTCCAACATTCTGTCCATGGCACTGAATAATTCAGTTGAAGCCTCTTCCATGTTATTGAAATTTTTTATAATCAGTGATGCATTTTTGAGTGTTTCACTTTCTGCATCATTTTCAAGAAACGAAAGGTTTGTATTGACACTTGTATGAACAGTTGCATGTGGAGTTGCAATATTTTTAAACGAATTAGTTTGTGAAAATCGTTTTTTGCCTTCACCATCACACCATACACCAAGATTACATTGATGAGGAGTCTCCTCTTTTAGAATTCTTTTGAGAGACATGACAGAGTTGTACGCACGAGATTTATAAAGGATATGATAGAGTTTTTCAAGTACTACATATATACTGTTTTCCATGTGATAGGAGTGGTTTACTATTTTAGTGGAATTTTCGCTTAACTCTTCTAGCGTTCCCTCAAAACTGCTTATCATCTCCGCAGAATGGTTTACTGTCTCTTTCATCATGTCTGAGCTTGATTGAATGTCATTCATTCCTTGCTGAAGAGATTTTATAGATACTGAAATTTCACTTGTTGCTTTGTGTGTTCTCTCTGCAAGTTTTCTTACTTCATCCGCTACAACGGCAAATCCTCTACCATGCTCACCGGCACGTGCTGCTTCAATTGCAGCATTGAGTGCTAGCAGATTGGTTTGTTCTGCAATGTCTGTAATAAGCTCAATGACAGATGTAATATTGTTTGCTTGATGTGCGAGGTCGCCAATACTATGATTATTGTTGTTTACCTGTTCGTTTAAATCATCAAGATTACCTACAATCTCATTGATATTTTTTCTAGAATCATTCGCCAAATCGGCAGCAGATTTTGTGGCATGCGTAATTGATTTTAAATTGTTGATATTGTTTTGTAAATCATTCAAAATAAAAGAGAGTGACTCAGAGACATGTACACTTTTGGTACTGAGTTCTGCATTAAAGGCATCTCTTTGAACTTTTTTATTTTGCTCTTTCATAATCTCTATGCTTTTACCAACATTTTCTATTGCCAAAGCAAACTCACCCTTCATACCCTGTGAAGATATTTTTTTAGTAAAAACACCTTTTGAAGCATCTATTATGGTTGTGTTTATTTCATGAATAACATGCGCTATCTGCTCAAGGAGTTTAGAAAGCTCTCCACCCATAACTCCAAGTTCGGTATTTTGGCTTGATTGGGTGCACTTTTGACTGAAGTCACCATTTGCTGAGTAGCCAATGTATGATGTAAATTTTTGGATGCCGCCTGTTATAGAGGAACTAATAATAGTTGCCACAATAAGTACAACGATACCACAAAATACACCGGCTACAAGAACTAAATATTTATAAAAGCTTAAGTTGTCGGCTATAGATACAGAGTCTGTGTCCAGCTCTTTTTGTTTAAAATCAACAAGTTTTTTAAATGACACTCTCGAAGCATCTGCTGTAGGTGTTAAATCGTTATGGTATTTTTTATAAATTTTTGTTTTACTGTTCTCTATTTCATCTTTTGTGAGTGATTTCATCAAAGCAAGAGAGTTGTCTAAAAATAGCATTGTGGAAGCTTCTGCTTCTTTTACCATCTTTGAGGCAGTGTCATGTTCCATCATCTTTTCTAAAGATAAAAAGAGTTTACGGCACTCTTCTATTGACTCACTAAGTTTAACCATGTTCTTGTCATAATCCCCACCTAGCATTATGTCTCGAGTCGTACGACTTACAAAGTTTAGATTTTTCTCTATTTCTAAAGTTTGTATCGCCCCACGCATTGAGTTCTGGTGGAGATGCTCATATTTTGTTTCTATGTAGCTCATCGCTATAAATACGAAAATTGTCGCCGAAAAAATTGAAAATGTAGCCATTGCAATGAGGAGATTCATCTTTTTTTTGATACTTAAGTTTGAAAACATTTTATAATGCCCCTGATATTATATTTTTTTTATGATAGCATATTTTTCAGGCACAATTATAAAAAAAAAATAATTGTGATAGATTTTTGATAAAAGATGTAAAAATAACTCAGTTTTTGACACTAGAACTAAAAAAGTAGGGGGAGTGTTGATGCCAATCTAACAGTATTTTTGAAGTGATGGCTAAAGATTTAATGAATGTAGCAATTATCAACCATTCTTATATGGAAGGCAGGTGCCTCTGTTACAAACACAACCTTGTGCTTGTAACGGAATTACTGCCAATTAAGATTGCTTTTTTCTAAATAGGTGATAATTTTCAGCTTCTAGCATCTCTTCAACATATTTTTTTACACATTTGCTGCAGTCCGTCCAAATGCCGGATGGAAGTCTAACTTCAAGCTTTTTCTTTTGTCTGAATTTTATGATTTTTTTAGGAGATAAAACTTTTGTAACAGGACTAAAATCCATCTCAGTTAAATCAATGTCATTTTTATAAAAAATCGTTTGTTTCTTAAAATTACCCCAACCCGGGATACCATCTTCTGTATATGGAACATCATATCCATTTTTAAAAGAGACCATAATTTTGTAGTGACTGTTCTCAAATACCTGAGTTACCACCCCTGAACCAAATACCATTCCATAAAGTTTATCGCCGACTTTAACCTTGTCAAAATATGCCATTTTTTCTCCTTTGTTATAAGTGTAAAATTATATCCAATAAAAATTACTCATAAGATACGAGGTGTAATGAAAAAGCTTTTAATGTATATTTTTTAAATATGCATAAGCTGGGAGAGCAAAATAATGACAACAACCAAAGAGAAAGGAAACAGATGGCTTTTAAAAACAAAGGGGTTTATACCAAACAGCTTTTGATTCACCCCGCGAAGACCAAGCCATGCACCTAAAAACGCCTTAATGCTCAGCATTATTTGAAAATTGCTCAAGCCATCAGCACCAATTTTTCCAAAAATTTGAATAATCATATAAAAGCCACTTGCAACCGCAACCATCAAAGCATAGGGAACAACTCCTCTAACATGCACCATAATGGCTTCCCGTGCCACTTTATACTGCTCGTCGCTGAGAGAACGGTTCATCTTAGATAAAAATAGGACATCAACAAATAAAAAGCCGCCGTAGATGAAAACAGAGAAGATGTGAATGGTATGAATGAGTGTGTATATGATAGTAAATCCTTTTTGTGTAATGCTAACATAAATGATTTGAATCGTAGTTTTTTTATAGTAAAATGCACCTCATTAAAAACTATTCGGAGATTGGATGAAACAAGAGAAGATAGATAAAATACCTGCATGGTTAGATTTTTTGCAGAGTGCCACCGGCTTGATTTTAGCACTTTTTATTATGGGGCATATCCTGTTTGAAGCTTCCATTTTAGTTAGCAACGAAATGATGTATAGAGTGACTCTTATGTTTGAAGGGTACTACTTTTTTGGAGAGACCTATCCTGGAATTGTCTCCTTTTTGGCGGCTGCAATTTTTACAATTTTTATTCTGCATGCAGCCCTCGCACTTAGAAAATTTCCTTCAAGTTATAAGCAATACCGCACATTAAGAGAACATACGCAGAGAATGCAACATGAAGATAGCTCTTTATGGATGATTCAGGTAATTACGGGTTTTATGATGTTTTTTATAGGTTCGGTGCATCTCTATATTATGATGAGTCAACCCTCAAATATCGGTCCATTCGCCAGTTCTCACAGAGTTGTGAGTGAACTTATGGGACCGCTCTATTTTATGCTTCTTCTCTCTGTTGTCTCACATGCCTTTATCGGATTATATCGTTTAGCCTTAAAATGGGGATTTATGGAGGGTAAACATACTGAAATCTCTCGTGCAAAATTTAAACTTATTATGAAAGTGATGATAGCTGTTTACATTATCTTAGGTCTCTTATCACTTGCAAAATACACTTATATCGGGCTTACCCATGATTTTAGTAGCGGTGTGGAGTATAAATCAGAAACTATCCACTTGGAGAAGCACGAATGAAAATAATATATACGGATGTTTTAATCATTGGTGGTGGTTTAGCAGGTCTTAGGGTTGCAACGGGCGTAAAAGAGAGAGGGCATGATGCGGTAATTTTATCGCTTGTTCCGCCTAAACGCTCACACTCCGCAGCGGCACAAGGCGGAATGCAGGCGAGTTTGGCAAATTCAAAAATGGGCGAGGGCGACAACGAGGATGTTCACTTCGGCGATACTATTCGCGGAAGCGACTGGGGAGCAGACCAAGAGGTAGCCCGCATGTTTGTCCACTGCGCACCCAAAGCCATCAGAGAACTTGCCGCTTGGGGCGTTCCATGGAGCAGGGTGCAAAAAGGTGACAGAACCGCAATAATCAATGCCCAAAAAGTGACAATCAGCGAAAAAGATGACGCACATGGGCTTATCACCGCAAGAGATTTCGGCGGCACAAAAAAGTGGCGAACTTGCTTCACATCGGATGGAACAGGGCACAGCATGCTCTATGCGATGGACAACAAAGCACATCAGGATAAGGTAGAAATACATGAGCGAATGGAAGCAATTTCACTCATAACAGATGAGGGTCGCTGCTACGGAGCGGTTGCTAGAAACCTTATGACCGGAGAGTTGGTCGCGTATGTGGGCAAAGCTACAACGGTTGCAACGGGCGGTTACGGTAGAATTTACAGCGTTTCAACCAATGCGATTATATGTCAGGGAATAGGGCAGGCAATAGCGCTGGAGACCGGAATCGCAACTTTGGGAAACATGGAAGCGATACAGTTTCACCCGACGGCTATTGTCCCGGTCGGAATCCTTACAACCGAGGGGTGCCGTGGGGATGGAGGACTTCTTCTGGACAAAGACGGGTATAGATTTATGCCCGACTATGAGCCGGACAAAAAAGAGCTTGCTTCAAGAGATGTGGTAAGTAGAAGAATGACGGAACATATCCGAAAAGGCAAAGGGGTAAAATCTCGTTATGGAGACCATCTGTGGCTTGATATTACCAATCTTGGGCGCGAACATATTGAAAAAAATCTCCGAGAGGTTAAAGAGATTTGCGAAAACTTTTTGGGAATAGATCCCGCCGTGAGCCCCATTCCCGTGCGTCCGACACAGCACTACTCCATGGGCGGAATCCGCACCAAATATACGGGCGAATCGCAAACGCTTAAAGGGCTCTATTCCTGCGGAGAGGCGGCTTGCTGGGATTTGCATGGTTTTAATCGCCTTGGCGGAAACTCCGTAAGTGAAACTGTCGTTGCCGGCATGTTGGTTGCCGAATATATCTCTGATTTTTGCGACTCGCATGAAAGCTCTATGCATATACACTCTTCTAAAATCGAGCTAGCCCTTAAATCTGAGAGAGATAAACTCGAAGCGCTTCTGACAAAACAAAATGGCGAAGATGCCTATGTTTTGCGTCGTCGCATGGAAGAGATTATGATGGATAAGGTTGGAATTTTTAGAAACGGCAAAGATTTGCAAGAGGCAGTGAGTGAGCTAGAAGAGCTGTACAAGCGCTCAAAAAATATAGAGGTTTTCCGTTCAAAAAGCCGTGCTGCAAATCCTGCTTTAGTAAACGCATACAGAACACAAAAAATGCTTAAAGTTGCCCTTACGGTCGCTTACGGGGCACTGCTCAGAGAAGAGAGCAGAGGTGCACACTCAAGAGAGGATTTCCCCGCGCGGGATGATGAGAATTGGCTCAAGCGAACCATAACTTCATGGCCGGATGCAAACCAAACCATGCCGAGCGTGACCTATGAGCAAATTCCTGTCTCAAATATGGAACTTCCCCCAGGATTTCGTGGCTATGGAGCAGATTTGACAAAGCATCATCATGAGACAAAAATGAGATTGGCAACCGTGGAAGCCGTGCAAGAAAAACTCCAAAAAGAGGGGGCAACCCGTTTTGAGATACAGAGTGCTCTGATGCCCTATCTTGATAAATTGCCAAAAAAATATCGCAATATAAATGAAAGATTAGGAGAAAATAGATGAGTGAAGAAAAAAAACCGAGAATCTTAAAAATAGCCGTTCTTCGCTTTGATCCAAATGACAAAAACGATTTTCCGCACATGGAGCATTTTGAGGTTGAAGAGGCGGACGGAATGACCCTTTTTATCGTTTTAAATGAGATACGAGAGCATCATGACAACTCTCTGATGTTCGATTTTGTTTGCCGTGCGGGGATTTGCGGAAGTTGCTCTATGCTTGTAAACGGTCGCCCGACTCTGGCATGTAGAACGCTCACTTCAAAGCTGGATGCAAATATTACGCTCGCACCGCTTCCTCTCTTTAGACTTATAAAAGATTTGTCTATTTACAGTGGCGAATGGATGCGTTATCTGAATGAGCATCTTGAGACTTGGATACATGACAAGGAAAAAGAGCAGAGTTTTGACAAACTTGAGGAGAGAATGGAACCCTCACTCGCGGATGAAATTTATGAGTTAGACAGATGTGTCGAGTGCGGATGCTGTGTGGCAGGGTGTGGTACGATTCAGATGAAACCGAGTTTTGTGGGTGCGGTCGGACTTAACAAAGTTGCCCGCTACCACCTTGATCCGCGGGATAAAAGAAGCGATGAAGAGTACTACGAACTTATAGGAAATGAGGATGGAGTTTTTGGATGTATGACACTTTTGGGATGTGAGGATGTCTGCCCGAAAGATTTACCTCTGCAGAGCAAAATTGCGTATCTGAGACGGATGATGGTAAAGACGGCGCTAAAAAATTAAATTGAAATTAAAGGAGTTACATGTCAATAGCAGAAACGGAAATAGAAAAATTAGAAAACGGTGATTGTAATGAAAATAAGGTATTTTTTCAAGCATTAGAAGAGGTTATCCGCTCTATTGCTCCACTCTTAGAGTCAGATTCAAAATATAAAAAATATGCAGTGTTGGAGAGACTTGTTGTCCCTGACAGGGTTATAAAATTTAAAGTTACTTGGTTTGATGATAATCAGAATGTTATGGTAAATACGGGATACAGAGTTCAGTTTAATAATTCTCTAGGACCCTACAAGGGCGGTTTACGATTTCATCCAAGCGTGAATGAAGGGATTTTGAAGTTTTTAGGGTTTGAACAGATTCTTAAAAATTCACTTACCGGATTACCAATCGGCGGTGCCAAAGGCGGAAGCGACTTCGACCCTAAAGGAAAAAGTGATTTTGAAGTTATGAAATTTTGTGCTGCTTTTATGACGGAACTTCATAAATATATCGGGCCACGCATCGATATTCCGGCAGGCGACATCGGAGTCGGAGGGCGTGAAATAGGGTATCTTTTTGGAGAGTACAAAAAAATTACTCTGAAATATGATGGAGTTCTGACAGGCAAACCTTTTATGTTTGGCGGCTCTTTGATGCGTCCTGAAGCGACAGGATACGGAGCTGTTTACTTTACCGAAAAGATGTTGGAGATAGAGAATAAAGAGCCGCTGACAGGCAAGATTTGTACAGTGAGCGGAGCCGGAAATGTTGCACTCCATGCCATAGAAAAACTGCAGCAAATCGGAGCAATTCCCGTAACATGTACTGATTCTCAAGGCACAATTTATGATGCGAGAGGCGTTGATTTGGCACTTCTCAAAGATTTGAAATTAGAGAAGAGAGCTTCACTGGCTGAGTATGTCAAAAGCCATCCGCAAGCTACCTATATTCCAATTTCAGAGTATCCTGCAGGCGGACATGCAGCTTGGAATATCCCTTGTTATGCTGCATTTCCTTGTGCAACACAAAATGAATTAACAGAAATGGATGCTAAAAATTTGATTGCAAATGGATGTATCAGCGTAACAGAGGGTGCAAATATGCCATGTACTCCGGAGGCAACTGAGCTGTTTTTATCACAAAAAATCTGTTTCGCACCGGCAAAAGCGGCAAATGCGGGCGGTGTAGCAGTAAGTGAGTTTGAGATGAGCCAAAACGCCTCTATGCAAAAATGGTCTTTTGAAAAAGTGGATAAAAAACTGAAAATAATTATGAGACAAATCTGTACAAGAGTTGCCTTAACCGCGAAGGATTATGGAGTTGAGGGGAACTATGTGGACGGTGCAAATATTGCAGGGTTTAAAAAAGTAGCAGATGCTATGATTGCTGAGGGGATTTAAGCGTCGATTTTTCTCTGCATAGCAATACTTTCAATTAGACTTCTTGAAAAAAGTCTAATTGAAATCTTGGTATGTAGATTTAAAATAGATATAGAAAAACTGACAAAGAGATAGATAAAATGGTGTATGAACTTTATTGGCTGAGTGATGATGAGATTAAGATTGTGGAGGGTGCTTGACTTTGAATGTATATAAATATAGAAGTGGTTCAGTTAGAGATATCGAAGCATTAATGAATAACCAATTTTTCTCAGCAAGCTTGGAATCTTTAAATGATATTCAAGAAGCAAAAATCAAAATCAACAACACTGAAATAGATGTTTTTGATCTATTATTAAAAAGTCCTATTTCTCAGTCTGTTGATAATTCTTTTAAAAACATATTGGAAAGTTTTATAAATGAAGCTAAAAAGTATGGTATTTATTCTTTGAGCAAAAATTACGATAATGAACTTTTATGGGCTTATTATTCTAATGCACATCAAGGTTTTTGTATTGAGTATGATTTAGACATTTTGAAGCAATGCCAACTTAATCAAGAATTTTTGAATGATGTAGAATATCACAAAGATATGCCTGTTATAAAATTTAATGACATGTTTGAGCCAAAAGATTTAATAAAAAGATTTTTAGCTACCAAAAGTATTGCATGGAAACATGAAGAAGAATTTAGAGTTATTACGGGAACCATCGGTTTGTATCATTTTTACAATAGATCAGTTAAATCAATTTATTTTGGATACAGAACACCAGAAAATACCATTAAACTTATTATGAGTACTCTTAGAGGTAGAGGTATTAAATATTATAAAATGCACCCTAAGCAAGATTTATATGAATTGGAAAAAATTGAAATAGAAGACATATATAAAGACTATTCAATCTATGCAAATAAAACGAATAAATTTATTCCTGAATTTGATGAAGAAACAGAACCTTATAAAGATTTAATTTTAAAAGCAATAATAATAGTCGAACAAGAGCTAGTGTGTGAAAAAGTTTTGGATGCTTACATAAGTCATTCTAAAGGTACAAAAGAAAATCCAGTATTCTTTGTAACCTATGAAAATAAGATTAAAAATTTATTTACTAAAAATTATTATATTAGTAAAGAAGAAATTGAGGAAGTGTTTTACGACCTTTCAAATGATGAGATTAAAATTGTGGAGAATGAATTATGAAGTTAGTGATAAATCAAGACATAAGTTTCGCATATGTAAATCAAAAAGCACAAAAGATTCAAGAATTGTCTCAACTTTTTGATTTACAATTATCAAACGGATATATAAAACCATCCGGTGTGAGTTATTTATCTTCTCTTATGTATCCCAAAACAACATTCCTTAGAGATGTTGAACATTCCAATGATGAAAAATTTCGGTATCTGCAAAGAACAAATTTTTTTCAAAATTTAGGGATTGAACTTGAAGAAGATTTTCATAGGAATAGTGTGTCTGACAATATGTTGGAGTGCACTAAAGTTGCTAAAAATAATGACCCTGATTTTATTGATGAGCGTTTAAAAAAGATTTTAAAAGCTCATTTAGGTTCAAAAGAGCATCTGATTTTAGGAATACTTCTGACAACTTATGAGGTGGTGGATAATATACTTGAACATAGCAAAGGAGGGGACTTCCAGCTTGGTGATAGGCTTTTAGAAATACCAGGATTTGTTTGCGCTCAATATTATGGCGGCAATAAAGATATGATTCAGATAGGTATTTCAGATTCCGGAATAGGCATAGTTGAAAGTATGAAGGATGCTTACACTGACTTGACAAGAAAAGATATTTTAAAAAAAGCATTTGAACTCAATACAACTCGGCATATTAAAATCATGCCATCGAGAGGTAACGGACTTGCAAAATTGAAAGAATTTGTTTTAGAATCACATGGTGATTTAATATGCAGGACAAATGAATTTCGAATTCATTTTAATTTAGAGTATCCTAATGGTATAATTCACAAAGAAAACTTTGATGTCATAGGTACACATTTTGAGATAAATATTGGATGTGGACACGACATAGATACAAGAAAAATCTTTAATGCTGAACCGGGTGACTACGAAACAGATGATTTTGAAGATTTTTTTGATTTTTAAAAAAAAGGTAACAATTATGACAACACTAACTATGAAAAGCTTTGTTCCATTAACAAGTCATCAAACAGGTATTAAAATTAAAAATCAAATTTTAAATACTATCAATCAAGAGGGTTTAATTGTACTTGATTTTGAAGGTGTTGAAGTTTGTACAGATTCATTTATGCAACAATTGACAACTGTTTTGTCTCATGAAATAGGCTTTTCAGAGTTGCGAAGAAAAGTGAAATTTACAAATCTTAACGACTTTTTAAAAGAACTTGTAAAAAGTAAACTTTTTTTAGCTTCTAAAGAATTTGCAGCTTAATTCAACAATTATATGTAAATTCATTCTTTGTTATAGTTAAAAAAAATATTTAGTCATAGCAATTTTAGTAACAAACTGCAATACTTTTTAAATCCACTTCCTTTTTGCCATACAGTAAAAAATGTATTTGAGGAATAAGTACGGAAAGTAGTAAAATTTTAGTACAAAATACGGAAGTATCTATTAAAGGGAGTATTATAAAAATCAATTTTACGATAGTTTCAGCCTTTTTCGATAAAATCGTTTTTCAAGAATTTATACTAATAAATAAGGTACTTTATGGAACAAACAAAATCAAGAGTGAATATTTACGGGCTTTTATCCCGTGTTCTACTTCAAGAGTTAGATTTAGAAGTTTTAAAAACTATAAAAAATGATGAAAATATTTTAGATTTTTTCCCAACTTTGCGAGATTGGAAGGAGTTTAAAGAGGTGGATGAGAGCAAGCTTTTGGAAGAGTATTTTAATCCTGACTTCGTAAATCTCTCTGTTTTACACCTTATTCCCTATGAAACTTTTTACACAAGAGAAGACCAGAAGATTGAGACGGGCGGAGCAAATCCTGTAACCGACATGTACAGTGCTTATGATTTTATGGTGGATTATGAAGCTTCTCGCACTGTTTCGGCAGATCACATCGGGGTAGAGTTGGAGTTTATGCATCATCTTTGCGTGGCAGAGATGAAGGCTTTGCAAGAGGGTGACAAAGAAGCAATACAAGAGCTTCAAAAAGTGCAGCATCAGTTTTTAAACAGACATCTTCTTCAGTGGGCGCCGATGTATCTCATTAGCATGAAGTTTGAAGCCAGAACACCTCTCTACTACGATGCTGCCGACATGGCGTTGGAGTTTATTTTGAGTGATAATGAGTATTTGACAAAAGAGTTAAATTTATAACATGTCACTCATTCAGTTAAATGCAAGCAGATGTGTTCGTTCTTTAAGCAAAGATAGCGAGTGCAACAGATGTGAAGTTATCTGCCCGACAGGAGCGATAGTTGTGGAGAATAATCCGCTCCCTGCCATAAACTTCTCCTCATGTGTAGGTTGCGGTGCATGTGACGCTGTTTGCCCAAATGAGGCACTTTTTCTTGATGATTTTAACTCTACGAACTTCTTTTTTGATTTCATAGAAGATGAACAAAACATTATCTCTTGCCGCAAAAATGTTCCCTGTATTGCAGCTTTGGGGGTTGAACACCTTGTCTCTTTGGCGGTGCTCAAAAAAGAGATAGTTTTTGACATGGGGTATTGCGACACATGTGAGATTCAATCCACATGTAAAGCCCAAATTCTCAAAAACCATGAAGAGGTCTCCTATCTACTCGAGGCTATGGAAAATGGGGCTTTAATCAGATTGGAAAATATCTGCTATGAGAACAACATCGAAGTTAAAGAAAGCAACAGAAGAGATTTTCTTCGCTCTATTAATCTTACGACCATTGTAAAAACTAAGCACAGTTTTGAGCAAGAGGTAAAAAAAGCTACGGATGAGCTGGTGGAACACACCCTCAAAAAAGCGGATATTGCACTGCTAAAACAGAAGAGAATTCCACACAAAAGAAAGCTTTTTTTTACGGCGATGAAGAGAGTCCAAAAGCCGTCTCTTTACCATGTGGTCGATGGAGCCGAAATCTCTTTTACCTCACAAAAACTTATGGATAAAGAGAGTTGCACGGCATGTCAGATGTGTTACAGAGTCTGCCCAACCGGTGCGCTTAGCTCGGATGTAAAAAACTCTAAGATAGATTTTGACCCATTTTTGTGTATCAAATGCAATGTTTGTCATGATGTGTGTGAGCCAAAAGCGATAACACTCTCGTCATCGTATAATATAAAAGAGTTTTTTGAGCCGGAGGTGCAGAATTTGATAACATTCAGTGTAAAAAGATGCAATGAGTGCAGTGTTATTTTCAGCACAAACTCGGGTGAAAAACTCTGTTACAGATGCAAGGCAGAGGAAGAAGAGGCAAGAGAACTTTGGGGAATACAAAATGATGAATAACGAAAACATAATCTCTACAGAGACAAAACTTTACGGCTTTATAGGTGAACATGCCGGCATGAGCAGATTGAGTGCGACACTGAACAAGATGTTTAAAGAACACGGCGATAACAGCATGATGATTCCGATGAATATCCGTGAAGATGACTTTTATTTCACCCTCTCAAATATGAAAAAATCACATGTCAATGGTGCTGTGATTTCCAACGAATATGTGAGCAGCGTTGTTGCAATTCTCGATGATGCTTCTTCTTTGGTAAAGCGAAGCGGCATGTGCGATATTGTCTTCAAAGAGGGCGAAAAACTCAGAGGCGATTTGTTTGGAATGCGGGTTTTGCTGGAGCATCTCAAAGATTTGAGCGCATCTAAAATAGCTCTTATCGGAACAACTCCACATGCCAAGGCTTTTTCATTCTTGGCATGCGGATTTGAGCTGAGTTACTTTGGAGAAAATCTTGAGGAGCTTATGCAGTTCTGCGAGGAGGTTGAGATAAAAGATGGAGATTTGAACCGTTTGGCAAAAGGTCTCAATTCTGATTTATCCGCCTTTGATGCGGTTTTGGACTTCTCCGATATGAGGAGTTTAGATAGCATTGAAATATTGCCTCGCTTTAACTTTGACATGAAAAACAATAAAGAGTATTCGCCGTTAAAATCAAGAGCACACGAGCTTGGTGCCGAGTACGCAAGCTATGACGATATGATAGAAAAATTTGCCCAAAAAGCGTATAAAACTATAAAAGGAAAACAGTAAGATGAATGAACATGATTTAAAAGATTTAAGAGTAGAGTTTGATAAGTTTGTAAATGAGGGGTGTACGCTGGATTCACAATCAGGCGCAACCCAAAATGCAGCTGATAAAGAGGAGGAAGAGCCTGTTCCTCAGTTTGTAGATGCTCTAACAGCGATGCTTCTGGCACCGGCACATAGCGGAGTTTATCTCTCAAGACTCGATATAAAAAGAATTGCAGAAGCGATTGATGAGTCTATTCCAATTAAAGAGCGACTCAAAATGGTTCGCTCACTCTTTAGACACACAACAAAAAAAGAGTATCTGGAAGGGGCTTTTAGCGAGATAAATAAGCATATAAATGGGCGTATTTTAATCTACCAAGAACTCGGTGAAGCGTTTCCTGCATCAAAATCTATTTTTGCCGAGCATACAAAAAAAGCAGAAAAAACTATGAGAATGTTGAAGCAGATTATAGAGGATTTTGAAGAGATAGAGCCGACGAGTGACCCGTTAAATATTTAAAAATTGCATTTTGCAACCATGGAACCGATGGCTTGCCTTCGGAAAAGCGAGTTCATGGCTGTTGTAACTTTCATATCATTACCCAAGCGAAGGCAAGCCATCGCCTCCGAGTGAGATGTAATGCGTGTCATGTGCAAGTTTTTTATATTTTTAGTTACTTCTCGCCAAAGCCGCAAAATCAATCTCTTGAGATTTTTCTTGCGCTCTTTTTTTATCTTCTTCGTAACTGCCGGAGCTGAAGGTATATTCGCTTTTGTTCAGAATACACCCTTTAATTCCAGGTAAACATGGCTTGCTTAGAAGTTTGCATTCGCCTTTAAAATCGTGCTGACATGTCCAGCCCATTTTATAAACCTTGAAGTGCCAAAGCGCCTTGCCAGAGAACTGCACTGAGTATCCCGGCTACAAATCCGGCGATGACATCATCACCGACTACGCCCAAACCGCCTTTGGTCTCTCTGTCTATTCTACCGATGATGGATGGTTTTGTGATGTCAAAATATCTAAAAAGCAGAAATGATAAGAGTGATTGAACTAAAAATCCATTCTCCCACATGCTAAGTGCATTGAAGTTTATGGTTATCGCCGGTGCGACGCTTAGAGCAAACCACATGCCGGCTAGCTCATCGATTACTATGCGTTTATCGTCATGGATTCCGCTTATTTTTTCATATTTATCAATGGCTTTTATCGCGATAACGGTGACAAGAAGCGAGGCTAAAAAAAGAGTTTGTGCATCAAAAGCGATCAATATTCCCATTCCAAGAATTAGAGCTACTAAGCTCCCGGCAGTTCCTGGAGCTTTGGGGGAGAGTCCGCTGTAACCTAAAGTTATAAAAAACCAATTCATAAAAATCCTAAGTGAGAGATGTTGTTTGATAGAGTTTCATCAGCTCTTGGTAAAAATCTTTTTCCGTATGTGCTTCTATCAGCCCCTCTACAGGCAAAAGGTCGTAGTAAAGTTTGTCCAAATTTTTAAATCTGTTTGGAAAAAGTTTGGAGAGCAAAAAAGCCGAAATCTCTTTTCTCATGAGCACTGCAGGCGGCAGAAGCCCCATCTCTAAGAGCTCTAAAATAGAGTCTGAATGGTAAGAGATTTGATGGTGCTGCCCATGCGGACAGGTGTTTTTGCTAACAAGGGTCGTGCACTGATTGCAGTAAACATATTCGCTTGCAACCTGTATATCTATATCTATTCCAACGACCTTGTCTATGATAGATTTGTTTGAGTTGCAATCATAAAACATCCCAAGCCCTGCATGATTCCTGCCGATTGTCAGTCTGTCACAGCCATAATTCTTTGCAACAATCGCATCAATAATTATCTCGTTGTAGCCTGCAAAAACATAACTATTTATGAGAGGAATTACAACTACACGATTTTTTGGCAGAAAATTTGATATAAAAAAGTCAAGTGATTCTTTTCTGATTTCATAATCTAAATTTCCACTGTTGTATGGCTTTAATAAAAATATAACGAGCAGGTCTGTAGTGTCTAAAGTTTGTCTAATAAGACGCTCGTGTGCACGATGAAGAGGGTTTGCAGCCATGAAGAGAGAACTTGTATGTTTTGCATTAATCAGAGTCTTAAACTCATCAATTATCTTTTTATTTTCATTTGAAGCTCTATTTAGCAGGGTGTATTCACCGCTAATTGCATAGGAACCAATTCTTTTAGTAGTCGCGATTACACCCGGATGCGTCTCATCATGCGTACCATATATATGTTTGGTTCTATCTTTGGCATTTATTTTAAACACTTCATCAACAATTAGCGAGGCATAAGGAATCTTTTCACAAAGAATGGTTATCTCTTCGCCTTTTTTTAGCGATTTTAATACCTCTTCATTCATAGCTCCCGAGGGTGCTAATATAAAAGGAAAAGGAAAAGTTTTTCCGTTTATAAGACCTGTTCTTAGAACCTCTTGGCTCTCTTTTTCTCCCATCAGCCTAGTTGCGGGGTACAAAAGTCCATCTTTTAGCAGTTCGAGTGCCGAAGCCGCCTCTTTATCTATTAAGAGTGTTTTATTTTTTCTTGATAATGTCATATTTTTTTCTTTTTTCCCATAAACTTTTTCTACTGATGCCTAGTTTTTTAGAGAGCTCTGTGTCCGGAAATTTGTGTTGATAGTTTAAAATTACAAATTTTACATAATCCTCTATCGGAAGAATCTCTCCCTGATCAAATATATTGCTCTCGCTCTTTATCTCTAAAACTTTATACTCAACATCATCAATTCTATCAGTGCTTGCAATAATTGCCTGTCTATCGGCAATCAAGTCACAAAAAGGTTTTCTATTGGCTTTTTTAAGAACTTGAAAGTCTATTATATAAATTATACAATTTTGAGAAATTGCTTCTATCTTTGCCATAGCTTTTGGGTCGTTGAGTGTTACAAATTGTATAGGCAGATTCATTTTAGAAGCATATTCAAAAGCAAAAGCATCCGCATACTTTTGAAAACTTGACGAGATGAAGACAGGAAGTTCTGTCTCTTCATGTTTAAACTCATTACTGATTGAGGAGAAACTGTGTGTCAAATAGCTTTCATACGCCTCATTTCTTTTTTTTACCTTCTCATAATCTTGATAATGGTCTATTTTTCTGATTAACTCTTCTATCATAAACGGTTTGAGAATATAATCTTTTGCACCTGCGCTGAGTGGTTTAGAAACAGTGTCGTTGCTGATATATGAAACCATTAAAATAACGATTGACTTTTTGAATGTCTCTATAACAGGATTAAAATCTTGTCCATTTATATTTGTAGAGAGTAAAACCACATCATAATTTGTACTTTTTATCGCATCTTTTGTGGATGTACACAATTCACATGTGTGACCTTGTTCGCCAAGTTTAGTAGCAATGCTTTGTGCTAAATAAACTTCATTTTCTATAATAAGTATTTTCAAATTTGTGTCCAGTCAAAATATTTTAAATTTGCATTTGCAATTACGCAAACACCTTCTCTCCTGCCTATAAAACCTAGTTTCTCAGTTGTAGTGGCTTTTATATTAACTCTACTCGCATCTATTTTTAAAATATAAGCGAGCGTTTTCCTCATTTGTGGTTTATACAAGCTCAGTTTTGGTGTCTGTGCGGCGATGGTCAAATCTATATTTACTATTACAAAGCCAAGGTTGTAGATATTAGTAACAACCCTTTTTAAGAGCTCTTTTGAATCTATTCCCTTATACGCCTCATCACTGTCCGGAAACATCATTCCGATGTCACCCATTCCGGCAGCTCCCAAAAGTGCATCAATGAGTGCATGGATAGCCACATCTCCATCGCTGTGAGCTTTAAAACCAAACTCCGATTCAATCTTCACCCCGCATAGAACCATCTCTCCTTTGTCATCAAAAGCATGTACATCCATACCGGTTCCGCTAAGTGTGTCAAGTGATGGTTTATCTAAACAAGTAAGTAGATTCAAATCTTTTATAGTGGTGATTTTATGTGCGTCATCTTCACCTAAAATGAACTCTCTGCTCCCTCCATAGGCAACTATTGCACTGCTTTCATCTGTAAACTCTTCGTCACACATAAGAGCATTTTTTAGGATTTTTGTGCGAGAGAGTTGGGGAGTTTGCACCCTTTTTACCTTTTCTCTGTCAATGGTTGCATTTTCGTAAACAACCGTATCGCTTACTTTTAGATAGGGCACAACTGAATCGCTGCTGCCTTTTTTTTCAATGATTGAGTGAAGGAGTTTTTCACTCACACATGAGCGGGCAATGTCGCTTACAAGAACAAACTCGGTATTTGCCTCTGTAAGGGCATTTTTTAGTGACTCCTGTCTTGTATTTGCGCCGCATACAAAGGTGTAGTCACCATAATTTTTCATAAATTCTAAGTCATCAGGGGAGGATGTTATGACAATTTTATTGAAAAGTTCTGTTTTTTTGAGTCTATCTGCTACAAATTGCCACAGAGGTTTATGTCCTATTCTGAGCCACTGTTTCTTAACATCGAGTTCAAAACGAGTTGAACTACCTGCAGCCAGTAAAATAAGTGTAATATCAGACAATAAAACTCCAATTTATTTAAAGTGTTACGAAATTATACACATCTAAAGCTTTTTTTTATCTTGAATGGGTCAATAATTTTTGAATAATTTCAACTTAATTGGCTAAAATGCCTTTCACAATTTACTTAATCAAACTTTAATTTTTTTTAATCATATTTTGAGCACATAAAATATTTTTAAAAAATATGTATAAGTACAACCGAGTTTTATTTAGACTGAAATTTAGGAGAAATGAATGAGATCTTCATGGGTAGAAGAGCGTAAAGAGCATCCTGTAAAAACACAGATGTATTACGCCAAACAAGGAATTATTACACAAGAGATGGAGTATGTTGCCAAGATAGAAGAGTTGTCTCCTGAACTTATCCGCAGTGAAATTGCTCGCGGAAGGTTGATAATTCCGGCAAATGTGAACCACACAACGCTTGAGCCTATGGCAATCGGGATAGCGGCACGATGTAAAATAAATGCAAATATAGGCTCTTCGGCAATCGCTTCTGACATTGAGGGTGAAGTAGAAAAAGTGCAAGTTTCACAGCACTATAAAGCTGATACGGCGATGGATTTATCAACCGGCGGAGATTTGGATGAAATAAGAAAGGCCGTAATTTTAAACTCTACAATTCCTATCGGCACAGTTCCAATTTATCAAATTTTGCACGATGTCGGAAATAAAATAGAGGATTTAAGCATAGAAGTGATGCTTGAAGTTTTAGAGAGACAGGCAAAACAGGGCGTGAGTTATTTTACGATACATGCCGGTTTTTTACTCTCCACCATGCCGAAAGTCGCAAAAAGAAAGATGGGAATTGTAAGCCGTGGCGGAAGTCTAATGGCTGCTTGGATGATGCACTATCATAGAGAAAATCCATTTTATACGGCATATGATGAGATACTAGATATTTGTGCAAAATATGATGTATCTCTTTCTCTTGGTGATTCACTTCGCCCCGGATGTTTGGCGGATGCTTCGGATGATGCGCAATTAGGTGAGCTTAAAATTTTAGGTGAACTAACTCTCAGAGCATGGGAGAAAAATGTTCAGGTGATGATAGAAGGTCCCGGGCATGTTCCTCTTAACCAGATAGAGAGAAATATGAAGCTTCAAAGAGAGCTTTGTCATGAAGCTCCTTTTTATATTTTAGGACCCCTTGTTACCGATATTGCAGCGGGATATGACCATATAAGTTCGGCGATAGGTGCTGCCGTCGGCGGATGGCATGGAGCAAGTATGCTATGCTATGTTACGCCAAAAGAGCACTTAGGTCTTCCCAATGCAAATGATGTAAGAGAAGGAATTATTGCTTATAAAATTGCTGCACATGCCGCGGATATTGCCAGAGGACGCAAAGGTGCAAGAGATATTGACGATGCTATGAGCGATGCAAGATATAGTTTTAACTGGGAAAAACAGTTTGAGCTAGCCCTTGATGGGGAGAGAGCGAGAGAGTATCATGATGAGACTCTGCCTCAGGATGTATTTAAAGAGGCAGAGTTCTGCTCTATGTGCGGACCAAAATTCTGTTCTTATAAAATAACGCAAAACATAATGGACAATCCTGAAATGATTGCTCAGATTGCTGAAGATGCAAGATTGGCAGAAGAGGCAAAAAAACTCAGCTGAAAACTTTCTAGTTTTTAGCTTCTCATTTCTATCTAAAAAAATGGAAATGGGCAAAATAAACTTAAAAATTTCATTTAATTAATATAGGACAATTTTTGTCTTATTTAAATATGATAAAGTACAAAAAATATAAAAAGGAAATTTTAATGACAGAAGAAATTGTAAAATCGGCTCTCTCTAAAGTTTTGTATCCCGGTTTCACCAAGGATATCGTTACTTTTGGATTTGTAAACAGTATAGTAATACATGGTAATGATGTAAGTTTTAATGTAGAGATAACTTCATCCGCTCCGGAAGTTGCCCAGCAGATTAAAGATGATGCAGTGTCTGAACTTCTGGCAGTAGGTGCAGGAAATGTTTCTTGTACCGTTAAAGCACCTCTTATGCCGAGAGAGAGTTCATCTCGCGGTAAAAATATTGCTCCACAGGTTAAAAACTTCTTGATGGTAAGTTCGGGTAAGGGCGGAGTCGGTAAATCAACTACATCAGTAAATATCGCTATCGCACTTGCTGCGCAGGGTAAAAAAGTGGGTCTTTTGGATGCGGACATTTATGGTCCAAATATTCCGAGAATGATGGGAATTGCAGACATCAAGCCGGAGGTTAACGGAAATAAAGTTCTCCCGATTAAAGCGTATGGAATTGAAGTGATGTCCATGGGTTCACTTATGGAACCGGGGCAGTCGCTCATCTGGCGTGGGGCTATGATTATGAAAGCAATCGAGCAGTTCTTGCGCGATATTTTATGGTCAGAACTTGATGTTTTAGTTATTGATATGCCTCCCGGAACAGGGGACGCACAACTGACATTAGCTCAAAGCGTTCCGGTTACGGTAGGTCTGACGGTTACAACGCCTCAAGGTGTTTCACTTGATGACTCTCGTCGTTCACTCGACATGTTTAGAAAACTGAATATTCCAATTGCCGGAATAATTGAGAACATGAGCGGATTTATTGCTCCTGATACGGGTGTGGAGTATGATATTTTTGGAAAGGGTACAACGCAACCGATGGCGGATGAGTTTGAGACTAAAATCATTGCTGAGATTCCTATTGAGCCAAGTATTAGAATCGGTGGAGATGACGGTAAACCAATTACATTTGTTGCTCCAAGCAGTGAAAGTGCAAAAAGATACATGAAAGCGGCTGAGTCTATCTGGGCTACGATTGAAGATATAAATGCAAAAGGCGGAGTTGATAATCAGGCAGTGCAACCTACAACACCTCCAGGGGTAAGCGCATGTTCAACTTCTGCTGCTCCTAAACCAAAACATGAGCACGGCTCAGACGGATGTGGCTGTCACTAAATAAGTGACCGTCAACTTTTTAAATATCTTGCCGGTTGAGACAGAGATAAACTTTGCTTTCAAGCCGGCATTCTCCCTTCTCTTCTTGCAAAATTCAAAACTAAGCGAACGATTCTGCAGCGTAAGCGAAGCCTTAGTGAGCGTGTTTTGAATTTTGCAAGAAATCTAGTCTTTAAACCTATCTCTTATTTCTAAAAACTGATTTAAGTTAGCTAAAAACAGTTCAACAAGAGTTGGGTCAAATTGCTTGCCTTTTTCTTCTTGAAAAAAGTTGAGAATCTTATCAAGCTCCCAAGCCTTTTTGTAGCATCTGTTAGATCCTAGTGCATCAAAAACATCACAGATGGCAGTTATCCTTCCATAAATATGCGTCTCATCACCCTTTAATCCCCTTGGATATCCGCTACCATCCCATTTTTCGTGATGCTGATATGCAATAATTGCCGAAGTTTTAAGAATCTCTCTGCTAGAGATATTTAGCATCTCATAGCCCAGAGTTGAATGTCTTTTCATAACTTCAAACTCATCTAAAGTGAGTTTAGTCGGTTTATTGAGGATAGAATCGGGAATACCTACTTTTCCTATATCATGCATAGGACTAGAGAGCTTTAGAAGTTCTGCTTCTTCTTGTGCCATGCCGGAGAGAGTAGCTAAGATGTAAGAGTACTCAGCAACTCTTTTTACATGAAAACCTGTCTCTTTGCTTCTTGTCTCAGCTATAGAACCCATTGTGAAAACAACTTCTTTCTGTGTATCTACTATCTCTTTGACTGCTATAGAGAGCTGTTTCTGCAAATCATCTTTGTAGAGTTCAAGCTCTGTTATGTCATGTCTAATTCCCAAATATTCCATGATTTCATTATTTGTGTCAAGCAGCGGCATTATAAGAACATCTGCAATATATTCAGAGCCATCCTTTGCCATGTTCTTAACTTTCCCTCTCCACTGCTTTTTTGATTCTATTGTTTCCCACATCTCTTTAAATAATTTTGAAGGAGTGTCAGGGTGTCTTACTATATTGTGAGGTTTGCCGATAAGTTCCTCTCGTGTATATTTTGATGTTCTGCAAAACTCCTCGTTAACATAAGTGATTCTCCCATCTTTATCAGTTTTGGATAAAATTGTACTTGTATCTATTGCATGTTTGTATTGAACTAATAGTAGATTTGAGAGTACTAACTCTCTTTTTTGATTTACTAAGTTTATACTACATTGTAAAACTTGATTGAATTTTTTGGGTTTTATAGGTTTTTCTACAAAAAAACTTATTCTAAGCTCTATTGCTCTTATCAAATCCTCTTTACTGTCAAGTCCAGTAACCATCATAAATATCTGTTTAGGATTTATTTTTTTTATTTTTTCTATAAGTTCAAACCCATTCATAATAGGCATTACCATGTCTGTAATAACAATATCATACTTATCATTATCATAGAGTGAAAATGCTTCTTTGCCATTTTTTGCATATGTCACACTCAAATCATCTCTCTTTTTAAATAAAATTTTGACAAATTCTATGATTGATTTTTCATCTTCAACATATAATATTTTTATATCATTCATTTCATTCTCCCCTTTGTAAATAAAGCAGTGTGACATCATCTTCAATCTTTGAGCTATTGATTGTATCCAAAAAATCACTTATGAGAGAGGGCCTTTCGATAAGAAATTCCGGAGTCATTTGGATGAGTTCATGGCTTTCATACTCCACTAAACCATCGCTATATACTGCCAGTGATTCCCAACCTTCTATATCTATTGTCTTTATAGTCGGAGTAGTTGAAAAGTTCATAAAAGGCAGATTGTTTACTTTTATTTTTTTGATATGATTTGCAGTTTTAATTAAAAAAGGATACATGCCTCCCGAAGCATAAGAGAGGCTCTTAGCATCCGGATTTATCATAATCATAGTATAGGAGAGTTGCTCTATCTCACCTAAAAAATTTTTTATAGCCGGAAAAAGCAGGTCAATTAGCTCCTGCAAATCTTTAACTTCGTGTATAAGACTGTTTATCGTTGATGAGATAGAAAAAACTGTTAAAGCGGGAGAAATGCCATGCCCTTGCCCATCTATAAGATATATAAATTTTGAGCCGTCTTTACGTTTATAAAGTGAGTAATAATCACCGCTTAAAATATCATGCGGAATATAAAGTATTTTAGCTTCTTTTTCATTCATATCATTTACTATGCCTACTTCAATCTTCTCTTTTGCAGCCTTCTGTTGTGCTACATCATAAACATGCAGCTTATTAATAATTGTATAGGATTCTTGAAGCTCTTGTTTCTTTACCAAAAACTGTATGTAAAGAGTTAAAAGAGAATTAACTCTAATAATAAGTTCTGTCGAATCAAAAGGTTTTGAGATGAAATCACTACTCCCGCATTGCAAAATTTTTACTTTATCATCTTTATTATCTAAAGAACTTATCATTATGATAGGTATTCTTTTAGTACTTGGATTTTCTCTCAATATTTTTATGGCTTCAAAGCCATCCATAACGGGCATAATTGCATCCATCAAAATGATATGCGGCAGCTCTTTTATGGCAATATCCACCCCCTCTTTACCGTTAGAAGCTTCATAGAATTGGTATTTGCCTCCCTTTTTTAAAGTGAGTTTAACAATTAGCCTGTTTTCTTTAACATCATCAACTATCAATATCTTAGCACTCAAACCATTCAGTAAACGCTCAAGCATATTACATCTCTTCTTTTAATTCTTGTATATTTAAAAAGTTTTCTAAAATTTCGGTCAATCTTTTTTTATCAATCGGTTTTGTTAAATACTCATCCATCCCGGCTTCAAGAAACTTCTCTCTATCACCCTTTAAAGCGTTCGCCGTCAGGGCTATAATCGGGGTATGTTTTAAGTTTTGTTCCTTCTCAAGGAATCGTATCTGCTTTGTGGCTTCTATACCATTTAGATTTGGCATGTTCTCATCCATTAAGATAGCATCATATTTATTTATTTTGAATGCCTCTAGCGCCTCTAGTCCATCATTCGCTATATCAAACTTCAGTGTTAGTTTTTTCAATATTATTTTCATAAACATCTGGTTTGCTTTGTTGTCTTCTACTAGAAGAACCTTTTTATCTGCAAATGTTATATCTTTAAATCTCTCATCTGTTTTTAGAAGTTTTTTGCCTATTGTTATTGGAATAGAGAAGTAAAATTCACTTCCTACTCCAACTTCACTTTTAACTTTTAGTTCACCGCCTAGAAGTTTTACCAGTTCGCTGCTAATAGACAGACCTAATCCTGTTCCGCCAAACTCTCTTGTTGTTGAGCTATCCTCTTGAGAGAATGATTCAAAAATATGAGACAGTTTATCTGACGCTATCCCTTTGCCTTCATCCTTTACAGATACATTTAATAAATTATCTCTATAGCTAATATCAACTATGATATTTTTACCCTCTTTGCTAAATTTTATAGCGTTACTTAGTAGGTTAGAGATAACTTGTTTGACTCTTAGTGGGTCTGTGTTTATAATTTGTGGCATGTTTTCATCACAAACAAGCGATAAATTAATATTATTTTGTGAGCACTTTGCACTAAAGAGATAAGTTATGACTTCAAATTCCGCTTTTGTGTTAAAATCTATTTTATCAATATTAAGTTTGCCGCTCTCTATTTTTGAAAAATCTAAGATATCTTCTATGATTTTTAGTAAACTTTTACTTGAACTAGAAATGATTTCTACATATTTTAAAGATTTTCTACCTCTACTCTCATCTTTTAATAAATCTACAAAACCTAATAGCGCATTTAACGGTGTTCTTATCTCATGAGACATATTTGCTAAGAATTCCGCCTTTGCCTTAACTGATTGCACAGCTTTTTGATTTGCTTCTAAGAGCTCTTCATTTTGTTTGTGATTTATTTTGTCTTTTTCATTTAAGCTTTTAACCATACTGTTTAATGTTTTTGCAATAGCGCCAAACTCATTCTCACCATTTATTCTAATAGGGTTAAATTGCTTAATAGAGCCATCGGATAGAGTTAATATGGCTTTTGATATTCTTCGCAAAGAGTTATTTATATTCGTTGCAATAATTACTGCAACGAGAAATGTAACAATTAAAAGAGATAATCCAATGCTTATAAATTTGGTTATCTCCTTGTTGAGCAATTCTGCTCTATTCGCAGTATTTTCTATCATATGTTTTGAAAAATAATCTTCCATAACTTTTAAATTATCTATTTTTTTTGTCATAAGTTCAAACCAGAAAATTCCTTCTACATGAAAATCTTTAGTTTTAGCGCTATCTAAAAGCATAGATTCAATTTCATTCAGCTCCTTTATAACTCTATTATCTAATGTTCTGAAGTAAAATTGTTTTAAATCCTCATCTGATAACTTTAAAAAACGCTCTAAATAAAAGTTTTGAAAATATACAAGATTAGTTACTTTTAATCTCTCTTTCTCATCAATAGAATCTTTAATAAAAATAGAGGTAGCTTCGGCTCTTAATATCCCTGCATATTCTTTAGCATACAAAAAATCACTATATGCCAAAGCATCTTTTATATCAAGAGACTCCTTTGAATATTTAAAATTTTGATATACGGAGTCTAAAAGTATTGTAATAGCATCAGAATAGTAATCGATGAGCTCTTTCTTGGATATATCAAAATTAAATATTCTGTCTCTAATGTTCAATAATTCATTGTGAATCAAATGCAATCTTTTTATATCATTTAAAATTTCTTCATTATAAGAACTTTTATTATATTCATTATAAATTTGTATAAGTTCATTATATTTTAAATCTGTTACTGTTTTTTGTTTTTCCAACTTGTCAGCAAAAACACTGCGACTATCGCCGCTGCTACTAATCATACTGCTACCTAAACCTCTCTCTTTTTGAAGTTCATGTACTAAATCAGAAATTTTTATGCCTATGAAAGTAATCTTCTTTAAATTTATAGCATGTTCACGTACTTTATATTTGTCAGCTAGAATTGCAAAGGATAGGTAACCAATCATTATGGATGGTATCAAAAGCAGCAGAAGTAACTTCGTTTTAATTTTTATATTATTCATAACTATTATTGGTTCTTTTCAACCACGGTTTAACTTCAAAATTCATTGTCTATTATAATATTCTCAATAGATTTTTTCAAATTTTCAAATTTTTGAACATAGTCAATTGCCTTTTTCTCCCTTGAATTATATTCTATCTCTTTTGCTAAATTTGATATTTCCATAAGAGTTAAGTTTGACGCACTCCCTTTTATAGCATGCGCAGATCTAAAAGTTCGTTCAAAATCATCTTTATCAATCGCCTCTTTTAAAGCTGACAAAGAATCTTTAGTACTCTCTAAAAAGACTTCTAACAACATCTCAACATCTTCTAAATCAAATTCAAGCTCATCCGCTATTTTTTGTAAATCTATGCTGTACTTCATATTTATTCCTATCGTGGAACGATTCTATCTAATTTAGTAATTGAAAATATTGATTAAAATCATTTGCGGACTGAAACTAGTTTTTAAAATATTGTGAAAGGATGAGGGCTATTTTAGGTGTTTTCTTTTTATATTGGCATGCGGAACTAAAAATTCAAGGTTTCCTACTACTTTTTTTACGATTTTCTCTTCATTTATAAGTTTTTCTAGCCGTTTTATACTTTCGTCATCAAAGAGCAGATGGATGTCATCCATTGTAAGCGGTCTTTTATCTAGTGTGTTTAGTATCTCTTCAATTTCATAGTGAGAGTTGTTTGGTTCTGCGTGTATTCTTGACGCTATATGTATCGGCAAATTATTGTCAAACATCAATGAGATGGCATGGAGCTCTTTGTAACTTATTCCCATCACAGGATAAGCAGGAGGTCTGTCGATTGTGCCTAAATCGACTCTTGTGGCATTTATGCCAAGAAGAGCTTTATTTAGCTTTTGTACCTCTTCTTCTGTATCGTTTAATCCATGAACAAAGAGTATCTCTATAAAAAGCTTGCCTTTATAAATTTTGCTAAAATCCTGTGCTTTTTGAACAATATTTTCAATTTTGATGCTCTCATGCGGTCTGTCTATTTTTTTGAAAACATCAGGGCTAATTGCATCGAGGGAGAGTTTAACTTGGTCTAGTTTAAGAAGTGTTGCAAAAATATTTTCATCCACTAGTGAAGCACTATTTGTTAGTATGAGGGTCTCTGTACAATTTTTGATTTTATCTATCTCGTCTATGAGTTCATCTAGGTGAGGGTAGAGTGTTGGTTCGCCGTTTGCAGTGAGCGTTATGACATCTATTTTATCATTGAGATGCATTTTAAGTTCATCTATTATTGTTTGAACGCTTACGATATCCGCCTGCTTATTTACGGTTGCCATGGGAGCAAGTTCACAGTAGAGGCAGTCAAAGTTACACTGTTTGAGAGCAGGGGAGAGGTCGATGCCTAGTGATGTTCCAAAACGGCGAGAGTTAATTGGTCCGAAAATTGTATTCATATTTATTTCCATATGCCAAGAGTAATTTTAAGAGAGTTGTAATTCTCAAAAAACAAAGTTTTTACTAAAGAAACATTTTCGCACGGCGAAAAGCGATTCTCTTGTTTTGTAGCTTTAGGGGGTTGTAGGGACATCTGTCCCTGCCACCAAAACGGACTCGTTCGTTTTGGTGCGTAACATTATATTTTAAGATTTTTTGCTAACTCTATGACACTCATTTATAAAGTGTTTTGCATTCTCAACCGGCACGTCCGGAAGAATTCCATGCCCTAAGTTGAATATGTGTCTTTTGCCTTGCATAATCTCTTGCAGGGCTTCTACACACTTTGTTGTCTCCTCTTTTGAGTACAATCTACATGGCTCCATATTTCCTTGAAGTACATATTTATCAGCCAGTTTCTCTTTTGCAAGTGCCATAGGCGTTGACCAATCAACTCCGAACACATCAAAATTTCCATACACTTTGTCCAAGAATGCAGGAACACCTTTTGGAAACATTATAATCGGAATATGCGGGAATTTCTCTTTTAGATACTCAGCTATCTCAACCATATATTTCCAAGAAAATTCATCATATTTTGAAGGCTCAATTGCCGCTGCCCATGAGTCAAAAATTTGAACAACATCTATTCCGGCCTCAATCTGCTTTTGCATGTAAAGCTTTACTACCTCCGTAACTTTTGCCAAAATTTTATGTAAAAGTTCAGGATTTGAGTACATCATTTTTTTGCAAAGATTGTAAGTTTTTGTACCTTCGCCCTCTATCATGTAGGTTGCAAGAGTCCATGGAGCGCCGGTAAAACCAATAAGTGCTTTATCTTCCGCCAACTCTTTTTTGATAAGTTTGATTGTGTCGTAAACATATGTCAGTTTATTAGCAGCTTCTTCGCCGCCAATGAGTCTATCAATATCTGCTTCATTTTTAATCGGGTCATTAAACTTAGGACCTTCTCCGGCTACGAATTCCAAATCCATTCCCATTTCATCCGGAATAACCAAAATATCACTAAAGAGTATCGCTGCATCCACACCGATTATATCCACCGGTTGAAGCGTTACTTCACATGCTAGTTTAGGGTTATGGCACAGATTTAAAAAGTTTCCGGCTTCTGCGCGAACTTTCATATACTCAGGAAGGTATCTTCCGGCTTGTCGCATCATCCATACAGGAGTGTACGGAGTCTCTTTTCCAAAACATGCATCTACAAATATTTTACTCATTTTAATCCTTGAATTTTGTATATTTTTTTACGGTCAAACACTATAAAAATCTCGAAAAATTCATTTTACTAAAGAAACATTTTCGCTTTGCGAAAAGCGCTTCACTTGTTTTCGTAGCTTTAGTGCGTAACATCAATTACTAATGTGCTTTTCCGACTTTACTTAAAAAATAAAGACCAACGGAGATAGCAGCTATAGAGACTGCAAGATAAAACAAATCTAAGGCATTATTATATGAAGTATGTCCAACTTTTTGAAAAAATCCAACAACCAAAACCATAACAATAACTTTAGAAATTTTATCTTTTAACTGATCGAGTGAATGAATAGCTAGGAGTTGATTCTCCTCTCCATTCTCATCTCTTGCAACATCTATTTCAGAGATAAAGAGTTCATAAAGACCAAAAGAGAAGATTACCATAACCACACCGATAAGATACAAGTCAACTGCTCCGATTATCCCGCCGATAACTACCTCATGAAAATTTTCAGGATGTACATGTGTTAAATAGGAGTTTAGTACATATACAACTGTATCGTAGATGTCAAAACTGGCAACAACGAATAAAACTACAGCACCGACAAGACCAAAAATTACGGCTAAAATTATTACAAATCTTGAACTCCATAGAGTGCTTTCAAATATTTTTTCAATCATAGATTATTTTTCTCCTTCCATCTCTACCCATTTCTGAGCAATTCTAACAGCATTTGTAGCAGCACCGACTCTCAGGTTATCTGCAACAACGAACATGTGAATCATATTTTTTCTAAAGTTATCATTTCTAATGCGACCGACAAAAGTTTCATTTTTATCTACACTGCTTATAGGCATCGGATAGATTGACTCAAATGGTTTGTCTAAAATTACGATGTTTGGAGCTTTGCTTAATATTTCTCTGACATTATCAGCTTCAACATCGCAACCAAACGTGAGAGTGAGCGCCTCTGCATGACCTCTAAGAGTTGGTACACGAACACAAGTAGCACTCAGTTCTATATTTTTGTGCATGATTTTAGTTGTCTCATTCACCATTTTCATCTCCTCTTTTGTATATCCATTGTCCGTAAACAAATCTATTTGAGGGATGACATTTAAGGCTATCTGGTGTTTAAAAGATTTATGCTCTGACTGGTCTAGTTTAAATGTAAAAAAGTCTTGCATCTGTCTTACAAGCTCTTCCATGGCAGTCTTTCCTGCCCCAGAGGTAGCCTGATAGGTACTGACATCTACTCTTTTCAAATCATAAGCTTCATCTAAGGGCTTAAGTGTTTGAACCATCTGAATGGTCGAGCAGTTTGGATTTGCAATAATTCCCGTGTCTCTCCATTTTGCAATATCCTCAGGATTTACCTCCGGAACAACTAACGGGACATTCGCATCCATTCTAAAGTGTGAAGTGTTGTCAATAACAACAGCACCGGCTTTTACGGCATGTGGAGCAAATTCAGCACTCACGCTCCCTCCCGCGCTAAAGAGAGCAATCTCTACCTCTTCTTTTTCAAATATATCTGCTGTTAGTTCTATGATAGGAATTGACCTGCCGTTAAATTCTACTTTTTTGCCGAGACTTCTTGAACTTGCAAGTGGAATAAGCTTATTGATAGGAAAATTTACCTCTGCTAAAATCGTTAATATTTCCTCTCCAACCGCTCCATTTGCTCCGACTACCGCTACATTATATTTTCTCATTTTTACTCCTAAAGTTCATATTGTTCAATTTTTTTAACTAAATTTTCTTTGCTTAAACCTAAAATCTCAGACGCCTTTATAATATTGCCATTTTCTGAAAGGAGCACCTCATTAATAAGTTCTCTCTCCATGCTTTTGATATCCTTAGACTCTTTAAATCCACGAGATTCTAAAAACAGCTCCTCTGAAGTTATCTCACTCTTTTCACTTAAAATAACTGCTCTCTCAACAACAGAGATAAGTTCTCTGATGTTTCCCGGCCAGTTATATGCTAAAAGCTGCTCTGTAGCCTCTTTCGAAAATGTTTTTAATGAAAAATCGTACTTTTTACAATTTTGTTGCAGAATTTTATCCGCAATTTGCAAAATTTCATCTTTTCTCTCTCTTAAAGGCGGAATATTTAAAGGAATTGTGTTCAATCTATAGTATAAATCTTCTCTGAATGAGGCATTTTTTATCTTTTGGGTTAAATTTGCATTTGTTGCAGATATAACTCTAATGTCAATTCTGATACTTTTTGATGAGCCAAGTTTTCTTATCTCTTTTTCTTGCAGTGCACGAAGAATTTTCGCTTGAACACTGTATGGCATCTCCCCAATCTCATCTAAAAAAAGTGTTCCGCCATTAGCAAGTTCAAACTGTCCTATTTTTGCCTCACTGGCATCCGTAAAAGAACCTTTTTCGAATCCAAACAGCTCGCTCTCTATCAAATTTTCAGGAATAGCAGCCATATTTATTGCAATAAAAGGTTTTTTTGCTCTTGGTGAGTTGTGATGAATATAGTTTGCAAATATCTCTTTGCCGACTCCGCTCTCTCCAAGAAGTAGAACACTTGCATCAGTTTTAGCGGCTTTGCCGGCCATATTTAAAATAGATGTAAGCACTTGTGAGGTGCCAAAAAATCCATCTGAAGAGATTTTTTCAACAGTTTTAAAAGAGATTTTTTTGTTCGCTTTCTGAACTTCATTTTCTCTTTTAATTGCACGAACTAAAGTGTCTATATCAAAAGGTTTAAGCAAAAAATCTTTTACACCTAGGTGGATTGATTCTATGGCTCTTTGAAGTGTTGCATTCCCGGTCATAATTATTACTTCAAAGCGACCGTTTAAAGTTTTAATAAACTCTATACCATCCATTCCAGGCATATTTATATCTGTAACTATAAGATTAAAACTATCATCAAGAGCCTTGAGAGCATCTTTTGCGTTTTTAAAAGTTTGAATTTCAAACTCAGGAAAATCGCTCATGGCAATCTCAAGTGATTTTCTCATATTGATATCATCTTCAACTATTGCAATTTTCACTAAAAACCCTTATTTTAAAGGAGTGATTCTAGCAAAATTATCATTAAAATCGACTTTGAAGCATGTTGTTTTTAGTGTTAATATTGTTGTTGATTTGTATTGTGCATTTATTGTTATATCGCTATGTTTTACATGCATACCAAGTTTGTGAATGTAGTCGATAAATTCATCAGAATTATCAATGATGATTTTTTTTAAATCACTGCTGTTATTGGTCTCTAAATCTATGGCTGTTTGTGGAATTCCGTCACATCTTTTCATAGCTTTTGAGACAGAGAGAGATTCGTTGTAAAGAATAGCATCTTTCACAACATAACGATAGGAGATTAGATATTCACCTGCATTTAATGCAAGTGAACTAAAGAGAATTATTGAGCAAATTGAGAGTGAGATACTACGACTTCCATTTCTACTTCGCATAGTCCGTCTTTAAAAGTAGTTTCAGTTACATTTGCATTTTTTATTACTGCATCAACATAAGTACGGATAGTTGATTGTTTAATCATCATGTTTTTAATTAAATCATCTCCCTCAACGCGAACTCCTTTTACCTTTTCTGCAATTAATCTATACCCATCTGCAATGGCGGCTCTTTTTGCTAATCCATACGCTTGTGCAGGAGAAACTGTATGTACAGGCGCAACCCCTTGACCTAGAACAGTAATAACAAGTTTACACTCTTTAGTTAAGAGTGGCTCCCCAGAGGGACCTGTAGCTTGAACTCCACAATTCTCTTGATCTGAAATTTTCGATGCCAATGTTTCTTTTTCAGTTAATTGCCCTCTCTCAACCGGAATAGGCTCCTCAAGGTCTTTGCTAGATGGTTCCTTAGCAAACATAGAACAACCTGTAATTATGGTACTAATTAGTGCTACAAAGATGCTAAACGATATTACTTTCTTCATTTCTTTATCCTAATATGATTTATTAGAAAGAATTAAGCAATTTCTATTCCAAGTCTAGCGTTGGGTATTCACCTTCTTCAAATTCATCCTCATCTTCCTCTTTTTTAGGACAACGGGAGATGCTTGAAACATCATCCCCTTTTACAATATATACGCCACTTGTATTTCTACTTGATTTTGAGATAGTTTGCATGTCAACTCTTATCATTTTGCCTGCATTTGTAAGTGCCATCATATCCATTGATTCATCTACCATTAGACAGCCGACCACATGCTTTCCGGTTTTACTTGTCATTTTCATAGCGATTACACCCGAACCACCACGGTTAGTTAGGCGATATTCTCCGGCATCCGTTCGTTTTCCGATACCTTTTTCACTCACTATTAGAATCTCTTGCTCATCACTTGCAATAATGTTCGCATCCACAACTTCATCGTGCTCATGCTTAAACTTAATACCTCGAACACCACGAGTGCTTCGACCTTGATCACGAGTTTTTTCTATGTCAAACTTAATACACTGAGCTAGTTTAGTGACAATAAAGAGATATTTAATGCTCTGGTCGGCAATTCTTGCCGTGATTAATGCATCATCATCATCTAGAATAATAGCTCGAACACCGTTACTTCTGATGTTAGAAAACTCATTTAAGTTTGTTCTCTTCACCACACCTTTTTGAGTAAAGAATACCAAAGATTTTTCATCGCTAAAGTCTGTTGTCGGGATTATAGAGCGAATTTTTTCATCTGCAACAAGGTTGAGAAGATTGACAACGGCTTTGCCTTTGGCAATTCTGCTTCCTTCTGGAATACGATACACTTTCAGCCAGTGGAGCTGACCTCTGTCAGTTACAAATAAAAGTGTGTCATGTGTGTTACATGTAAAGAATCTTTCAATAAAATCATCTTCATAGGTAGTAACAGCTGTTTTGCCTTTGCCGCCTCTTTTTTGTTTTTCATAAGCAACAAGCGGTACTCTTTTAATATATCCGCGGTGTGTTATAGTTACGACCATCGGTTCATTAGGGATTAAATCTTCGATATCTATATCATCATAGTCATCTTCTATTTCGGTTCTTCTCTCATCCGTATAGGTTGCAAGTATCTCATCAAACTCTTCACCGATAATACCATGTAAAATCTCTTCACTTTTGAGAATTGATTCTAAATACTCTATGAGAGTGAGAAGTTCACGAAGTTCATTCTCAATTTTTTCTCTCTCAAGTCCTGTGAGGCGCCCAAGACGCATATCCACAATACTTTGTGCTTGGATAGGAGTAAAATCAAATTCGCTAACAAGATTATCTCTCGCTTCATCGATACTTTTACTTGCTTTGATGGTTTTAATAATTTGGTCAATAATATCAAGAGCTTTTTTGAGACCCTCTAAAATATGAGCTCTTGCTTTTGCTTTTTCTAAATCAAAAATTGTACGGCGGATAATGACTGTTTTACGGTGATTTATAAAGTGCTTTAAGATAGTAATGATGCCAAAAATTCTAGGCTCTTGATTTAATATAGAAAGCATGATAATACCAAAAGTCGTTTGCATGCTCGTTTGTTTAAAGAGATTATTTAGAACAATTTCACTCATTGCATCTTTTTTGAGCTCAATTACAGCGCGGATTCCGTCACGGTCTGATTCATCACGAATCTCCGAAATACCCTCAATCATTTTATCTTTTACTAGATTTGCGATATTCTCGATAAGGCGAGCTTTGTTAACTTGGTAAGGAAGCTCATCAATAACGATAACATCTCTATTGCCCTTTTTTTCAATATGAATTTTCGCACGAACTTTGATACGACCGCGACCGGTTTCATAGGCATCCATAATCCCTTTTTTGCCGAAAATAATTCCGCCTGTTGGAAAATCCGGTGCTTTTATGTGATCCATAAGTTCAATTAAAGAGATATTAGGATTTGCTAAAAGTGCTTTCAATCCGAGCATAATCTCTTTTGGATTGTGGGGAGGAATATTTGTAGCCATACCAACTGCAATGCCGGAAGATCCGTTGATTAAGAGGTTTGGAACACGGGTAGGCATAACATCAGGCTCTTTTGTGGTGCCGTCATAGTTTTCTATCATGTTTACTGTGTTCTTGTCTAAGTCTTTTAAAAGCTCACCTGCATATTTTGTCATACGCGCTTCGGTATATCTCATCGCCGCTGCACTATCGCCATCAACCGAACCGAAGTTTCCTTGACCGTCAACAAGCTGCATTCGCATTGAAAAGTGTTGTGCCATACGAACAAGTGCATCATAAACTGCTGTGTCGCCGTGCGGGTGGTACTGACCGATAACATCACCGACTATACGGGCTGATTTTTTATATTTTGCACCGTAGGAAAGATTGAGTTTATCCATCGCATAAAGTATTCTTCTGTGAACCGGCTTTAAACCATCTCTGACATCCGGTAGAGCACGACCTACAATTACACTCATAGAATAATCAAGGTAGCTATTTTGAAGAGTCTCTTCAATGTTTATAGTTTGTATCTCGTTGTTGTCTAGCAAATTGCTCATGTTAAAACACCTGATTTATTGAAATAAAAATTGTTTTTATGGTATCTTAATATCCCTTAAGGTTCTTATAAATATTACAAAAATATATAATTACTCTGTAATGTGAGAAAAAGCAGTAATAATTATGATTGATTAAAAATTAATCAGTTATATGCATTAAAACTTCTCATTATGTTTGTATAATTTTGACACTTTAAAATAAAGGATAGATGATGAAAAAATACTTTCTTGCTCTGTTAGCATTGCCGTCAATGGTGTTTGCTGATGATGTAGTAAGCGTAATAGATGGTGGAAACACTGCATGGATATTGGTTGCTACGGCTTTGGTAATGTTGATGACTCCTGCGGGTCTTGCACTTTTTTATGGAGGGCTTACACGTTCTAAAAATGTTATTAATACTATAAGCATGAGTTTAGGTGCTTTTGCAGTTGGTAGTTTGGTATGGGTTTTAGTTGGGTACTCTATCGCTTTCGGTGATGGTGACTTCATTGGTACCGGTAAAGTTTTATTATCAGGAATTGGTTCAGGGACTATAAAAGGGACTATTCCTGAGTTGCTGTTTGTAGCGTTTCAAGGAACTTTTGCAGCAATAGCTGTGGCAATAGCAAGTGGTTCAATGATAGAGAGAGTGAAGTTTTCTACATTCATGATATTTGTTGCTTTATGGGTAGTTGCTGTTTATGCACCTGTAGCACACTGGGCATGGGGCGGTGGTACAACACTTAACTTCGGTGAAATGGACTTTGCAGGTGGTACGGTTGTTCACATTAATGCGGGTGTTGCCGGTTTTGTAGTTGCAATGATTTTAGGCAGAAGAAAAGATTATGGAAGAGTTGCAATTAAGCCTTTTTCACCTGTCTTAGTGGCCTTAGGTGCTGCACTTTTATGGTTTGGATGGTTTGGTTTTAATGCCGGTAGTGAGCTTGCTGCTGATGGTGTTGCTGCATCTGCATTCCTAGTTACCAATGTTGCTGCAGCTGTCGGTGTTATCGGCTGGATAGCCGTTGAGTGGTTAGTTTATAAAAAAGCTACTTTAGTCGGTGGCGCTTCCGGTGCTGTTGCAGGGCTTGTAGCAATTACTCCGGCTGCCGGTTTTGCGGGTGTTGACGGTGCGATTATACTTGGTCTTGTGGGTGGCATGTTAGGTTTTATCGGTGTTGCAAAACTTAAGCAGATGTTTAAAGTGGATGATTCATTAGACGCATTCTGGGTTCATGGTTTAGTCGGTATCTGGGGTTCGATAGCAACTGCAATCTTTGTAGCAGGATATGCTACACCTAAAGATTACGATATGATTGCTCAACTAGTAAAACAGGTTCAGGCAGTTGGCTTGACTATAGTTTACAGTGCTGTTGCAACGGCAGTAGTTTTTTACATAGCTTCTGCAATAACTGGTGGCGGAAGAGTGGATGATGAGACTGAAGCAAAAGGTCTGGATGAAACTGTTCACGGTGAAAAAGCATTAAATCTATAATGTTACGTACCTAAACGAACGCGTCCGTTTAGGTGGCAGGGACAATTTGTCCCTACAACCCCCTAAAGCTACGAAAAACTTTGTTTTTCGAGAATGAGTAGAGTTTGTGAAATTTATTTTACAAAAGTGCTTCAATTGATTTAAAGTGTGAATGTGGTTACAATTTTAAAATTAAAACTGGAGAAATATTATGAAAAGAGTAGAAGCGGTTATTAAGCCTTTTAAACTAGAAGATGTAAAAGATGCTTTAGCAGAGATTGGAATTACAGGTATGACTGTAAGCGAAGTGAAGGGTTACGGCCGTCAAAAAGGGCATAGCGAACTTTACCGTGGTGCTGAATATGTTGTAGATTTTTTGCCAAAGATTAAGATGGAGATGGTAGTCAATGATGATATGGTTGATCAAGTAACAGCGACTATCGTTGAAGCTGCAAGAACAGGCAAAATAGGTGACGGTAAAATATTCGTAAGTGATATAGAAAAAATTATTCGTATCCGTACGGGTGAAACAGACGCAGAAGCTGTCTAATTATTAACCAAAATATTTCTATATGCAAAGCATATAGAAATATTAAACTCTCTCAACTGCTTAAAATTTAATCAATTTTAAAATCAAATAGTGAAATTTGTTAGATAAAATCAACGTCTTAATTTTAAAGAATGGTGATTTCAATGTTAGAAGCAGATTTTAAATATGTTATAGATACTTTCTTTGCACTCTTTTCGATGGTGCTTATAATCTTCATGGTTCCAGGTTTTGCGATGCTCGAAGCCGGTCTTGTACGCACAAAAAATGTCTCATCCGTACTTACCATCAATGTGATGATTTATGCTGTTGCCTCTTTGGCATTTTTGCTCATAGGTTATACTATAGCGTTTGGAAGTTGGGAAAACTCCAACATGAGTATTTGGGCTGCATTTTTGTTTCAAATGGCATTCGTAGGCAAAACTATAAATATCATGAGTGGCGGTGTGAGTGAGAGAGTTCGCATCATTCCATTGGCAATTTTTGCCGTTATCATGGGTGCTTTTATCTATCCGGCTGTTGTAAATATTAGTTGGGGTGCAGACATGATTGCAGGTACTTTCTTAGATATAAATATGCACGATTTGGCCGGTTCAACTGTTATCCACTCGACCGGAGGCTGGGCACTGCTTGCAGCGATTTTAATCATCGGCTCTCGTAAAGGTCGTTATGTTCAAGGAGGTATTCGAGTTATTCCCGCTTCCAATATTCCTCTTGTAGTACTCGGTGCATTTTTGCTTTGGATAGGGTGGTTTGGCTTTAACGGCGGAAGCGTCGGCTCAATATCGAGTGTAGAAAATGCAAATATAGTTGCTAAAACTATTATGAATACAAATACGGCGGGGCTTGCAGGTGCAATTATTGCCGGAGTTATTATGTATGTTAGATACAAACTTTTCGATATTACTATGATACTAAACGGTGCATTGGGCGGACTTGTTGCAGTCACAGCCGGACCTGATTTATTTAACATGTATGTACCAATTTTGGTGGGTGCAATCGGCGGCGCTTTGGTTGTTTTTGCAGTACCGGTTTTTGATAAGTTTAAACTCGATGACCCGGTCGGTGCTTTGTCTGTTCACTTGGTGAATGGAATTTGGGGAACTTTAGCAGTAGGCATTTTTGTAGAAAAAGTCTCATTTTTGGAGCAGTTAAAAGGTGTAATAATCGTAGCAGTTTTTGCGTTTAGCGTATCTTTTATAATTATATACATCATAAATAAATTTGCTAAATTTAGAGCTACGGATGACGAACAGCAAGAGGGCATGGATGTAAATGAGTGCGGAGTAGAAGCATATCCTGAATTTAAAAGAGCTATTTAGACTTTTAGATTACTAATTGATGTTACGCACTCAAACGAACGCGTCCGTTTGAGTGGCAGGGACAAATTGTCCCTACAACCCCCTAAAGCTACATAAAACAAGTTTTATGAGATTTATACGGTATTCACACACTTTTTTTCAAAGAGCGTGTAAGGTCGGTTACTACGGCATGTGGAAAATAAAATTTCTCATGCCTTGCTTTTAACAAAAACATAAAAAACATTTAGATACTATCCTCTTTATGATTAGACACTCAAGCTCTTTTATTATCTCTCTGGTTTTACACACTGCTCTTTTTTTACTGCTCTTTTTTTCTTTAAAAACTATTATACATGAGACAAAAAAAGAGGAAGTTGTGTGTGTGAAGCTATGCAATGTAGTGTATGAAGAAAAAATCGAACAAAAGCCTGTTGCAGAAATAGTTCCACATACAAAGTCTGAAATAACTCCGCAAAAAATAGAAAAAAAAGTAACTCCAAAGGCAAAAGAAGCACCAAAGAGAGTGGAAACAATAAAAGCTGTTCCGGTAGTTCAAGAGACGCCAAAAGAGATAGTACGAGAGCAAACTACTGCTAAAGAGGTTCAAACCACAGAGCAGACTCCAACCCCATCTTTAGAAAAATCAAAAGAGCATATAACAAACAGATTAGAGCAGGATTATTTAGAAGAGCATCTTCAAAAGATAGTGAAATTACTGCAAGAAAATCTCTATTATCCTCGTTCAGCCAGAGAAAGGGGAGTTGAGGGTGAGGTGATCGTAAAATTTATGATAACAGAGAAGGGAGATATTCAAGGCGTAGAAGTTCTCTCTTCAAAGAGTGAAATGCTTTCAAATGCAGCGATTAAAACCATAGAAAATCTCTCAGGCAGTTTCCCAAAAGCAAAAGAAAATTTACATTTGCAGTTGCCGATAAGTTATAGTTTGAAATAGTTTAAGTGTGATTGAATTCAAGAAGTGGTTTAGTTGGTGACCCCCAAGCAGAATATTAGTATTTGAATAAATTGAAAAAGATGATAGTATTTGCTTTATGAACAATGACAAACTAGAACAGAGTTTACGAAACTTCGCATACGCTTTTGGCGGACTGGTAGCCGTATTTGCGTTTGCGACTATCGGTTACTACATTCTCGGCAACGGTAATGCCTCATGGCTTGACAGTCTTTTTATGACTGTCATCACTATCGCCGGTATCGGCTACGGTGAGATTACCGAAGGCGCCAGCACCCCGCATGGGCGCACATTTACTATTATCGTCACCATATTCGGTATTGTGGCAATGACTTATATCGTGACCAATGTCACCGCCTTTTTGGTCGAAGGACATCTCAACAACTTCCTCAGAAGGAAACATATGCAAAAAAGAATAGAAGAGCTAAAAGAGCACTACATCGTCTGCGGCGTAGACGGAGTCGGCAACCACATCTTAAACGAACTGGCAGCCACAAAAAGAGAAGCTCTTATAGTGGATATCAGCCCAGAGCAACTAGACAGAGCTGTCAAAATTTATGATATGCCTCACTTAGAAGGTGATGCGACCGATGAAGCTGTACTGCGTCAGGCTGCCATAGATAAAGCTATAGGGCTTTTTGTCGCTACCGGTGACGATAATATCAATCTGGTCATAGTGCTAACCGCCCGCCAGCTAGCTCCAAATATCCGTATAGTCTGTTGTATTCACAATGCTAAAAATATGGACAAAGCTCGAAATGCCGGCGCCAACTCCGTGGTCTCTCCTACATTTATCGGTGGACTGCGAATGGCTAGTGAGATGGTGCGCCCGACCGTAGTTACCTTCCTAGACACCATGTTGAGAGACAAACAAAAAAACCTTCGTATAGAAGAGGTGGAGATACCAAAAGCACTAGCCGGCAAAAGCGTATCGGCGTTAGAGCTAAAAACTCATCCTCACACGCTCCTAATGTCCATAAAGCATGAAAGCGACTGGGTTTACAATCCGGCGGACGGCTACAAGCTAAGTGAAGGCGATGTGCTTGTCTTTATGACTACACCCGGAGCCAGAACTGAGATAGAGAAACTTCTAAACGAAGTGGCTAGCAGAGGCTAAGATGAAAATTATAGGCAATGCATATGTGGTTATCGGATTGATAGTTGCCGTCTTTGTCGGTATTTTGATAAATGTTTACATCTCAACACAAAAATATAGCGAAAACAAGTCTCAAGAGGAAAACGCAACGGTCGCAGCCTTTATTGCAGGAAAAACACTAAACTGCGTAAACAGCGGGAGTGAAGAGGATATATCCATAACAAAAGATTGGGAGTATCGCGATAGCGACGGTAAAGTAAGATTTAAAAAAGATAGTGTCGTCTTTTTGCCGAGTCAATGCAAGGAAATAGTGACAAAATGAAGATTTTTACATACTAGGAGCCCACCGCACACTATAATTCAATCTAGAGAAAATCAAGAAAATATTCAAAAATTTTAACTTAGAGTATTAAGTATAAAAAATATGGTTGTGTATAAAAGGATTTGTTAAAGTGGCTTAACGCCCATAAAATGGTGGTTTAGTTGGTGACCCCAAGGAGAATTGAACTCCTGTAACATGGATGAAAACCATGGATCCTGACCGCTAGACGATGGGGCCAACTATTTGTAAAATGGTGTCCTGTGATGGATTCGAACCATCGGCCACATCATTAAAAGTGACGTGCTCTACCAGCTGAGCTAACAAGACTTAACAAACATTTCTGTTTGTGGACGCGAATTATAGGCAAATAGTTTTTATATGTCAAGAATTAGGAACTAAAATTTTAAAACTTTTTGTTTTTTGCTTTAAAAGCCTACAAAATAGCATGAAAAACTTACAATTTTAGTTAAAATATTGTAATGAATTATTACACTTTTGAATACCCTTTTTTACTGTTGTTGCTGATTCCCATAATTATTTGTCTTTATAAGTGCAAAGAGTTTATGAAGCCAATTTATTTTGTGCATCTTCATTTTTTTCGTGCTAAAAAGAGTTTTTTGAAGTTAGATTGGATTGTTAAAATAATTATATTTACACTCCTTGCTACTGCCCTTGCTTCGCCTGTTGTGATTGATAAACTGAGTACGAATGATAGACATGGCAAAGATATTGTTTTGGCGATTGATGCGAGTGGTTCTATGAACTCATCGGGATTTGATTTTGAACATGAGATGAGCAAAGAGCAAAGATTGTCCCGTTTTGAAATCACAAAAATTATCGCCTCGGAATTTATACAGAATCGTGTAAGTGACAATCTAGGCGTAGTTCTGTATGGAGATTTCGCTTTTATCGCTTCGCCGATTACTTATGAAAAAGAGATTGTAAACGAGATGCTCGGTTATCTCACGCAAGGCATGGCAGGGCAGAATACCGCTATCGGAGAGGCAATTGCCATGAGTGTGAGAGCCTTTAAATTTTCAAAGGCTAAAACAAAAATCGTCATACTTTTGACCGACGGTGAGCATAACAGCGGGGTTATCTCTCCGAAAGATGCAACGATTTTGGCAAAAAATGAGAGTATAAAAATCTACACCATTGCTATGGGAAATAAAGGTGAAGCGGATGAAGCACTGCTTCAAACCATTGCAAGTGAGAGCGGCGGTGAGTTTTTTAGTGCAACAAACGCAAAAGAGCTGCAAGAGGTCTATAACAAAATCGACGCGTTGGAATCATCAAATATCAAAAGCAAAGAGTTTATACAACAAAAATTTTATTATCAAGCAGTTTTGCTTCTCGCATGTGGATTCTTGCTCTTTTTACTTTTGAGAGAGGAGAGAAGATGAATCTCTTAAATCCTGAATATTTTTGGCTTTTGCTCCTTCTCGCACCCCTTTTTATCAAAAAAAATTTCAGGGAGATGCGTTTTATCTCTTATGGATACATCATTACCTTTTTATTTATCATTTTGGCACTCACTCGCCCCGTTATAGAGCAAGAGCCAATCAAGAGTGAACAGGTGCTGAGTGATGTGATTATTGCCGTGGATTTGTCCTATTCTATGCATGCAACAGATATTTTACCTTCGCGGCTAGAAAAAGCTAAAGAGATAGTGCAAGCTCTAGTGAAGATCCAAAAAGATAGCAGGTTTGGAGTTGTCGGATTTACAACAAATGCGATAGTTCTCTCACCTCTCACCGAAGATAGTGAGCTTTTGCTTCATCTTTTTAATGCACTCGAACAAAAACTGGTCATCACAAAAGGAAGCAGCGTTTTACCCGCCATAGAGTTGGCTCGAAAAATGTCAAAATCAAAACATCCGAGTGTGGTCATCTTGAGTGACGGAGCGGATGAGCCGAGCTATGAAAAAGAGGCGAGGCTCGCAAAAGAGAGCGGTTTAATCGTAAATGTTTTTATGATTGCCACGGACATGGGTGGAACGTTGACGCTTGAAAATGGGGAGTTGCTCAAAGATGAAAAAGGAAATATCGTAGTCTCAAGAGCAAACAGTGCTCTTTCCCTTGTGGCAACGACAAGCGGCGGCGTCTTTACCGAGAATTTGGATACGCTTTTGGATGCATTGGAAGAACAAAAAAACAGAGATTTTAAAACGCAGACTTCTATCATGAAAAACCTAGAACTTTTTTATTTTTTCGTGGTTTTGGCAATTCTTACATTTTTGGTTACAACCACTACGCTCAAACGCTTTGTTATCGCTTTTTTACTTCTTTTTGGAGTGCATTTGAGTGCTTCGCCTTATGAGCAGATACATGAAAATATTGCAAAAAGCGCCTATGAAAAAGGGGAGTATAAAAAGGCGATAGAACATTATCAAAAGATAAACAAAAGCAGAGCCTATTTTAATCTGGCATGTGCACAGTATAAAGAGGGTGACTATGAGAAGGCATTGACAAATTTTGCAAGGGTGAAATCGAGCGATGCGAAGTTTAAGTCCAATCTTTTTTATAACATGGCAAATACACTTGTACGGCTCAAAGAGTTCAAAAAAGCGAGAGAGGTTTATTTGAAGTCGCTTACACTTTTTTACACGAAAGAGGCAGATGAAAATTTAGAGTATATTAAAGATGTTGAAGAAGAAAAAACAATGAGTACGGGGCAACAAAAAACAAAAAACAATTCAGAAATTGCAAAACAAGAAGAGTCTTCACAAAAGAAAAAAGAGGGTGGCGGCTCAAACATGGAAGTGAGTGCAAATGCAAGCAGCGGAGCAAGTGATGCAGAGAAAAAGACAAAGAGTGAAAGCGTGTTAAATCTCAATGAAGGCAAAGCAAAACTAAGCTCAAAACAGTATGAGTTAATAAACAAAAGAGGGACAAATGAACAAAAACCTTGGTAGATTTTTTTTACTATTTTTAGCATTCTGGCATGTGGAGATTTTTGCCTCGACTTATGTTTGGCATGCAGAGGCAGATAAAAAAACAGCTTTTGTGAACGAGGCGATACATCTCAAATACAGTTGTGAATTTAGTGACAGAGCGGAGCTTTACTCCATAGATTTTAATCCTGTGGGAGAGAATGAGAAATATAGTCTGAAACATTTAACTCAAAGTACGAGAGTCGAGGATGGTAAAAAAATAGCGCAATATGAGTTTGTAGCTTTTGCAAAAAGTGCCGGTGAAGTAAAGTTTGCGTTTGAAATGATTATGAAAGACAGCAATAAAGATTCTATTGAAAATAGGATAATCGGCAGAGATAATATGCAAAAAGTGGAGTTTACTGCAACAGTAGTCGCGCAAGAGCCGATAGTTGTTGCAGTAAAAGAGACACAGAACGCGATATTTGGCTCATTTGATGTGCAGATAAAAAGAGATGCACCAAAAGTAAAAGCGTATGAGCCTCTTCACATGGAGATAACTCTTGAGGGTGTGGGAAATTTTGATGCGCTTCAACCCTACGAATTTAAAATAGAGGGAGTGAAAATTTTTTCAGAAAAACCGACAGAAAATGTAACGCTTACCAAAGAGGGCTTGCGTGGAACATGGAGCCAAAAGTTTGCATTTGTAGGGGGTAAAAATTTTGAAATACCCCCTTTTTCATTTCAATATTTTGATGCAAATACGCAAAAAATAAAAGAGCTGCATTTTGAAGCAACAAGCGTAGAAGTGAGCAAAGGATTTAACAAAGAGGAGCTGCTTGAAGTGGATGAAGAGGAAGAGAGCTTTTTTAAAATAGAGTATCTCTATTACTTTTTAACCTTTATAGCGGGCTTTTTAGCTTCTAAAATCAAAATAAAAAAATCAAAGCCACATGTTAAAGGTGAAGAGTTTTTGAATAAAGTCAGAGATATAAAATCATTAGAAGAGCTCTGCATGTTGCTGGCTCTTAAAGACTCCAAAAAATATAGCGATATAATTTTCAAAATTGAGACAAAAGAGATAACTTCTCTTAAAAAAGCTAAAGAGGTTTCAAGTCTATTAATAGTGAATTAACTACTTTTTAACTAGAATGATTAAAATATTTGCAGGAATTAGAATGTATAAATCTCTCTTTTTGTTTTCGTCGTTGATGGCTGTGGTTATGATGAGCGGTTGTGCGCAAAAAATCAGTGTAAAAGCCCTTGTTCCGGCGGAGATAGACAGAGCGACAAGCACAAAAAAAATCGCAATAACAGAGTTTAAAAACGATTTTGTAGGGCTTGGCTCAAAGATAGAGGCGAATCTTGCAAATCAAAGAATTGATAATCAAACTTTTTTTACATTAGTAAGCAGAAGTGATATTGATAAGGTTATAAGAGAACAAAAAATTCAAAACAGCGGTTTGGTAGAGCCTAGTGATGCGGTTGAAGTGGGTAATCTTATAGGCGCACAGGCGATTATCTCCGGAGATGTCGGACAGGTTACTTCAAGCGATTCCTTTTATTATGAAAGCCGTTCAAAATGCGCAGATAAAAAATGCAGTGAGCTGGTTTACTATAATGTAGGCTGCAATATGCGAGTTGTCGGTCTCTCAGCCCAAATACGAATGATTGACATAGCAAAGGGCGATATTATTTATGCCGATACAATGGCAAGAGCAGCCGAATATAGACACTGCATCGATGACTATAGAGCTATACCCTCAACTGAGATAGCAGCACAAAGTTTGGCAAATGAAATTTCTCAAAGTTTTACATACAAACTTACACCGCATTACCGCTACTTTGATGTTGTTTTACTCGAAGATGCAGATTTGGATTACAATAAGGATCAGGAAAAACTTTTAGAGAGCTCCTTAGAATATATTAAACAAAATAGATATGATAAAGCCGAAAAACTGCTGATGGAGTTGGTGGATTCAACCGGCAGAAAGAGTTTGGTGGCTTTTTACAATCTTGGAGTGGTCAAAGAGGCGCAGGGTGACTACATAAAAGCTCAGGAGTATTATAAAATGGCTGATGCTTTGATGGTAGAGCCGATTGAAGAGGTAAGCACCGCCTACAATAGAATAGGCTCGATGATAACAAATCAGAACAAATCACAAGAGCAGATGGCAAGATAGTTTGATGAAATATTTTATAACTCTCTTTACAATCTTATTGCTTTTCTCGGCATGTACGAGTCAAAAACAATCCGTAGTAGCAAGCAAAAAAGAGTTGCCCCAGTGGTACAAGAATCCTGCAAAAACAAGCGCATCCACCATGTATTCGACGGGCGAGGGAGAGAGCAAAGAGGAGGCAGTAGCGGTTGCACTAAGTGCCATGGCTTCTACTCTGAGCGTTTCAATCTCATCGGAGTTTAAGACAAAAAGCGTTGTTCAAGAGGGCGACATTGAGAGTTCTCAAACAACAAGCACAAATGAAGTTAAGAGTGATGTTAAAAAGATTCGCATCAGTAACTATGAAGTTGTTGAAGTCGAGGAGATTGGATTTAAAAAGTTCATAGTGTTGGTCAAATCCGAGAAGAGAAAACTTTTTGAGAGCCTTAAAAAAGAGCTAGAGCAAAAAATAAGCCTCATACAAACTGGGACGACATCCAATGCCATAAAAGAGCTGGGCAGTTATAAAGAGCAAAAAAACTCATTGCAAGATGTTCCAAATATGCTCACGGTTATGAGCGTGCTGGACGAGAATTTTGAGAGCTCAAAATATATAAAAAAAGTTAAAGAGATAGATGAGAAGTATGAGAAGCTGCTAAATTCCATAACCTTCAGCATTGAAAGTGATAGTGAGTCACAAAACCTCAAAGCACCCATTCAAAAGGGGTTAAGTGCAAAAAAATTGACTATAAAAGAGGGAAGCGGCAAAAATCACTTCAAAATCACCCTCTCCTCAAAAACAGAGCAAGCCTCCTCTTACGGCTTTAGTTTGGCTAGATGCGCAATAAATATAACTACAAAAGATTACAGCGGTGCAATTATCGCAAGCAACAAGCTCAACATTACAGGGCAATCAACACAGGGCTACAATATAGCCAAAGAGAGCGTCGCAATCAAGCTGAGTGAGATGATTAAAAAAGAGGGGATTGAGAAGGTTTTAGGGTTGGAGATATAGTTTGATAATTGACTTATTTGGATGGAGTTGAGTATAATCGTCAAATGAATAATATGCAAAGCTTAATAACAAATTTAGGTAATCTAGAAATTTTCTGGCAAAAGCATGCTCTACAGAGGATGTTTGAGAGGTCTATTTCCAGAGCAGAAGTAAAATTTGCTTTGAAAAATGGAAAAATCATAGAAGAGTACCATGAAGATTATCCATATCCAAGCGTTTTAGTGGCTTATGTGGAAGCAGTAAAGCCATTGCATGTGGTTTTTTCTTATGACAAAGAGTCTGGGAAGCTTTACATTATTACTGCATATATTCCAGATACTAAACACTTTGAAGATGATTTGATAACAAGGAAAAAAAATGAAAAGTGAACAATCCAATAGATGTCCAGTATGCAAGGGATATAAATCCATGTCAGATACTACCTTTACAGTAGATTTAGGTTTTGGTGTCGTTGTGGTACGCCATGTTCCAGCTGAAGTATGCGAACAATGCGGAGCAGAGTGGATAGATGATGCAACTTCTAAAAACCTTGAAGATATTGTTACTTATGCAAGAAGTAAGCACTCTATTGTTGAAATTTCTGAGTATTCAACCTTATCAAAATCCAAAATGGCAAGTTAATACGCTAATTATAAGAGGAATTGATTTCATTCTAAAAAATGGACTCTAAAACCCTCTCTTTTACCAATTTAATATGCCAAAAAAACCATCAAACATTTATCAACCATTAACCCCCTCTTTGCTATACTTTTTCACTTTAAAAACAAGGTAATATTTATATGATTTCTAAAATTCAAGAGATAAAAAAAGAGGTTGCGAAGGTAGTTGTGGGGCAGGAGAAGATGATTGATTCTCTTCTTATTGCACTTTTATGTGAGGGACATATTCTTATTGAGGGTGTTCCGGGGCTTGCAAAAACTACGACTGTCAATGCGTTGGCAAAATCACTGGGTTTAAACTTTAAGAGAGCTCAATTCACTCCCGATTTGCTTCCCTCAGACATTCTGGGTGCAGAAATTTATGACCCTCAGAACAACAGTTTTAAAATAAAAAAAGGTCCTATTTTTACAAACCTTCTTTTAGCAGATGAGATTAACCGCTCTCCTGCAAAAGTTCAGTCGGCTCTGCTTGAAGTTATGCAGGAAAAACAGGTAACTCTGGGCGATACGACTTTTAAACTTGACCTTCCCTTTTTTGTTATGGCGACGCAGAATCCTGTGGAGCAGGAGGGCGTTTACCAGCTTCCAGAGGCGCAGCTTGACCGTTTTATGCTCAAACTTTTGGTGGATTACAACACAAAATCAGAGGAGCTTGAAATCGCAAGACGCATCTCAAGCGGTAATTTTGAAGAGATACACGCAGTCCTCTCGCATGAAGAGTTGATAGAGTTAAAAAAAGCCATTAAAGCGGTGCATGTGGACAGCGAAGTGGAAGAGTATATGATTGAACTTGTCAATGCAACCAGAAACCCAAGCGATTACGGGCTTGAGAGACTCAAAAACTTCATACAGTTTGGCGCATCTCCGAGGGTAAGTATAGACATGTTTAAAGCGGTAAAAGCGATGGCATTCTTGCGCGGAAAAGATTTTGTAACGCCTGTGGATGTAGCGTTTATCGCAAAAGAGCTTATGCGTCACCGTATTGTTTTGAGTTATGAGGCTGAAGCTGAGGGCATCACGACGGATGAGATTATTCAAGCTGTTTTAGAGGCCGTGCAGATACCGTAATGAGTAAATTACAAAGAATATTAGTTCGTGCAAGACGGCAAGTCTTTAGCGAAATGGTCGGCAACAATCCCTCTGTTTTTCAGGGAGAGGGGTATGATTTTATAGAGCTTCGTGAGTACATGCCCGGAGATGATATTCGCCATATTGATTGGAATATTACGGCGAAAATGCGTAAGCCTTACATTAAAATCTTTCGTGAAGAGAGAGAGTTGAATGTCGTGGTTGTAAGCGTACTCAACGGAAGTGTGCATTTTGGCTCTAAAAAATTCAAGCAGGATGTGATTGCTGAAATAAACGCACTCCTTGGTTTTTCAACGCTCAAAAATGGGGATTTACTCAGCTCTTATATTTTTACGAATGAGATGGTTTCACACCTCAAACCGAGTAAAAAACTGCATCAGGTTCAAAAAAGTGTGAGTGAAATTTTAGGTTTTGATGCACTGAATCAAAGAGTTGATTTCAAAGTTTTGGCAGACACACTCTATAAAAGATTAAAAAGAAAATCTCTTATCATAGTAGTAGGAGATTTTTTTGAGATTCCAGACTTTAAACTTCTGGCTAAGAAACATGAAGTTGTAGCGGTTGTCGTGCGGGATTTGTTAGAGGAGAAACCTCCTGTTATGGGCTTTTCATCTTTGGTTGATCCAGAGAGCGGAGCGGTCTTAGAAGGTGATTTTAACGCATCGAGCGTTGAAACGTATGCCAAAAAAGTGACTATGCATGACCATAAACTCTATGATGCTTTTAGAAAACAGCAGATTAGATTTACAAAAATATACACACATGCCAATGCGGCGGTGGAACTAAGAAGACTTTTTGAGGGTAGATAATGCAAAGTTACGACATTCCAATACATGATATAAAACCGATAGTTGATGTGCATGAGTACTCTCTCTATTACTTCTTGGGGGTGGCAGGTGCTGCGATGCTTTTGGCAGGCGGAATTCTCTATCTCATCTATCTGTGGCTAAGAAAAAGAAAGAGATTTAACATAAGAAAAGAGCATAAAAGAGTTCTAAGTTCCTTAGATTTTAGCGACGCAAAAAAGGCAGCGTATGCGATTACCCACTACGGAGCGACATTCAAAAACGATACGCCTCGACATGTTGAAATGTATAAAAATCTTACAGAGAGACTCGAAGTTTATAAGTACAAAAAAGAGGTAAATGGTTTAGACAAAGAGACTCTTGGTTACTTCGAACTCTATAAAGAGATGTGCGATGTTTGAGGGGCTCTATTTTGAGTTTCCGAAACTCTCCTTTATAATTTTTGTTTTTATAGGGTGTGCTTCGATATGCAAAATGCGATTGCCCTCAATCTACTTTCCCCATGCACGGCAGTTTATGAACAGTTCGGTATCCACATCTAAACTCCTTTTTTTTCTTAAATGGCTTGGAATTAGTATGATGATTCTGGCACTCATGTCGCCCGTAAAAGATGAACCCTATGAGATAGAGCCAAAAAACGGATACGAGATAGCTCTAATACTGGACGCTTCAGAGTCGATGACAGAGAGAGGATTTGACAGCGCAAACGAGAATTTAAACAGATTTGATGTTGTAAAAAATATTGTTGCTGACTTTATTGCTAAAAGAAAGAGCGACAACATGGGTTTAGTTGTTTTTGGAGCCTACTCATTTATAGCTTCGCCGCTCACTTATGATGAGAATATCCTAAGTCGCATAGTCTCTCAGCTCCAGATAGGGATGGCAGGGAGATTTACGGCACTCTACGAGGCATTGGCGCAGGGTGTTAATCTGCTAAAAACGAGTGAATCCAAAAGCAAAATTGCGATACTTTTAACAGACGGTTATAGCACGGCGGGAGCGGATAGAGTTCCCCTTGAAGTAGCCCTAGCCATGGCAAAAAAAGAGGGAATTAAGGTCTATCCGATTGGTATTGGAAGGACACATGAATACAATGAAAATGTTTTAGAAAATATCGCTAAAGAGACCGGCGGAGTTGCTTTTGGAGCTTCGAGTGCAAATGAGCTAAAAGAGGTCTATGCAAAGATTGATGAGCTTGAAAAGTCGGAGATTAAGAGCGAGTCGTTTACATATCTAAAATACTACTTTGCCTATCCGCTTTTTGTGGCGTTGATTTCGCTCATGCTCTATGTTTATCTAAGAAATAAAAGGGGGCATGCATGAGTTTTTTACATCCGGAATTTTTGTACTACATGCTGCCTCCGCTTTTTATTTTGTTTACCCTTTTACTTACCCAAAAAGAGGCACAGCTTCACTTTTTTAGTGATGAGGTACTGGGCAGACTTCGTGTGAGTGCAAACATCTTGACGCTCAAAGCCAGAAATGCGCTCTTCTTTTTAATGGGCTTTTTTATGATAGTTGCACTTGCCCATCCGGTTATAAATGAGGGTGAGGTTGAGATCAAAGCAAAAAGTGCAGACATCATGGTAGCTATGGATATTTCAGACTCCATGCTCGCAGAGGATGTTTATCCGAACCGTCTGAAACTGGCAAAACAAAAGGCCATGGAACTACTGAAAATAGCTCCCAATGAGAGAATCGGAGTGATAGCATTTGCAAAAAACTCCTATCTTGTTTCGCCTCTGAGTTTTGACCATAGCGCGGTCGGTTTTTTGCTCCGTCAGTTGGATACTAGCTCCATTACAGAGAAGGGGACAGACTTTTTATCCATGCTTGAAATTGTAAATAACTCCGTTGATAAAGAGGGCAAAAAATATCTCTTGATTCTTAGCGACGGCGGAGATGAGAGCGATTTTTCTAAAGAGATAGCGTTTGCAAAAGAGAAAAATATTGTTGTTTTTGTGTTGGGAATAGGGACAAAAACAGGTGCACCGATAAAGCTTGAAGGCGGAACTTTTGTAAAACATAAGGGTGAAATTATAGTCTCAAAACTGAATGAAAATATCTCCTCTCTTGCAACAAAGAGCGGCGGAGTTTATGTGCAGAGCGTAAAAGCAGATGACGATATAAAAACTATGCTCAGAGAGATAGAGAGTTTGAGTGAACAAAAAGAGCTGAAAAGCGAAAAGGTTCAAAGATTCATACCTCTTTTTTACTATCCGTTGGGAATGGCTCTGTTGCTGTTTTTAGTTGCTACGAGCTCCATGACGAAGAGGCAAACCGTGAGTCTGCCTTCAGTTTTTATACTTTTTGCACTTCTGTTTACAGCTCCGCATGCCGAGGCGGGTCTGCTTGATTTTATGGAGCTTGGAGATGCCAAAAAAGCGTATGAAAGCAAAGAGTATGAGAAGGCTTCAAAACTTTATGAAAAACATGCAGAACACTCTTTGAACGCTGAGAGTTACTACAATGCAGGAAACTCTCTCTACAAGCAAGGCAAGTTTGATGAAGCTTTGAAATCATATGAAAAAGCCACATTCTTAGATGAAAAACAAAGAGCAAAAAATCTTTCAAATATCGGAAACAGTTATGTAAAACAGGCAAAAGAGGAGAGCTTGCAAAAAGCTTTGAACTCTTATGAGGAGTCCTTGAAACTGCATGAAGACAAAGAGACAAGAGAAAATCTTGAAGAGGTTCAAAAAGCTATAGAGAAGCAAAAACAGGAAAAAGAAGAGAAGAAAGAGGATAAATCAGAGCAGAATAAAGAGGATAAGAACCAAAAAGAGGGTGATAATAAAGATTCTAAGAAGCAAGAAGATAAAGATTCAAAAGAGAAAAATTCAGAGGAAAAAAACAGCTCAGACAAAAAAGAGGAGAAGTCAGATAAAGAGCAGGAGAGCTCAAAAAGTGATAAACCGCAAGAGAGCGAAAAAAAATCTGATGATAAAAAATCTCAAAAAGAGAATGAAAAAAATAAGAAAGAAGATAGTAACCGGACAAAAGAGGAAGAACAAAAACAGAGTCAAGATAAAAATCAAAAAAAAGAGGATAATAACTCTTCGGGCGAGGCACAATCCTCTCAAACTATATCTGAAGATAAAATGAGCGATGCAGAGGAGCAGAAGTGGCTTGAGCAGCTCAATTTACAACAAAACACCTATATGTATAAGTTAAATGATGAAAAATCAAAAATGGAGAATTCTAATGAAAAACCTTGGTAAAATAGCTCTGTTCTTGGTTCCCTATGCCCTTTTTGGCGGAGTTCATGCTACTGTTGATTCTAAAAGCGTGGAACCTGGAGAGACGGTTACGCTGAACCTAGATATAACAGGCGACAATGCAACACGACCAAATATTAACTCATTGTGTGGAAGCGATATTATCTCTACAAACACCTCGACGAGCATACAGGGAATAAACGGTGTTTATAAAAAAAGCATTATTCTGAGTTATAAATTTTTACCTCAAAAAAGCTGTGAGATTGAGGTCATAAATATCGACATAGATGGCAAAACAGAGAGTACTGAGCCTATAGAAATCGAAGTAAAACCGGTGGACAGAGCCAAAGATTCGAACTTTGTTTTGAGTTTGGAGAGTAATAAAAAAGAGATGTTTGTGGGTGAACCTTTTGATTTGACGCTACTCTTTAAACAAAAACGAAATACGGAAGCGGTTGACAGCAAATTTTCACCGCCTGATTTAAAAGGTTTCTGGGTAAAGAGTGAATCAAAACCCACAAGAGAAGAGAATGGAGAGTATATTACGACAAAAGTAATCTATACCATGGCACCTCAAAGAGAGGGGAGTTTGAAAATATCCGGCGCGCAAATGAGCGTAGCTTCAAGGTCTAACTCGCGCGATAGTTGGGGCTCATGGATACCTACAATTAAGTGGAAAAGCTACTTCTCAAATGAGGTGGAACTAGATGTAAAACCTCTTCCGGTGGGGGTAAGTTTAGTGGGAAATTTCACTCTATCTGCAACTGTAGATAAGAGCGAGATAAACGCCAACGAAGCTGTAAATGTAACGGTCGAAGTGCAGGGTGACGGGAATTTAGAGGATATAAAAACATTTAAGCCCAATATTGACAAAGTGAGTGTTTTTGATGAAAAAATAGTTATAGAAAAATCAAGATTGTCTCAAAAAATGGCTTTTGTGTCGGATGAAGATTTTGTGATTCCGCCCTTTGAACTGAAATATTTTGATACTGCTACAAAAGAGATTCAGAGTGTTTCAACTAAAGAAATACATGTCAAAGTAAGAAATGCAAAACCTAAAGAAGAACTCTTGATTAAGCGGGACGAGAGTGCAAAAGCTGTTCAAACAGAGAGTCCTGCAAATATCTCTATGAATGAAACAGGTATATATTGGATAGTTTTAGGATTTATTGTTGGTTTGGCATGTGGAGTTTTGATTGCTCTGTTGAAACCGTGGAAGATGATTGGCAAGAAGAGAAGTAGTTCTCTAAATGAGCCAAGAACTCTTTTGGTAAAATTGATGCCTTATAAGCATGATGCAGAGGTTCAAAATTTGATAGAGATTCTTGAAAAAAATATCTATCAAAAAGAGAATACAAAAATCGATAAAAAGGTTTTGAAAGAGATATTGAAGAGATATGAAATAGTTTAATCTTCTAAAATATCGTGAAGCTTATTACCGTTTTCCAGCTCTTTGCGAACTTTGTCCCACTCGTCATTTTGGATGCTCTGTTTGAGGTTTGTAAGCTCTTTTTCAAACAGCTCTATCGCTTCTATTATGTTGGATTTATTTTGTCTAAAAATATCTTCCCACATGTTTGGAGAGCTCTTCGCAAGGCGGCTCATTGAGCGAAAACCGCCGGCTGCAAGAAGTAAAATATTCTCTTTTTTCTCCTGTTTCATAACGGTATTCGCAAGTGAATAGGAGATGGCGTGGGGCATGTGGGAGATAAACGCTGCATGGCGGTCATGCTGTTTTGCCGACATAAAATATTTTTTCATCTCGAGTGAACTGAAAATGGTTTTTGCAACCTCTCTTTGAATTGCACCGCTGTTCTCTAAGTCACACAAAACTACGACTTTATCGGTGTAGAGATTCTCAATTGCGGCAAATGGGCCAAAATTCTCTGTTCCCGTCATCGGGTGGGCGGCAACGAAGTTTTTTCGTATCGCCTGCGGAACAGATTGGATTATAATCTCTTTTGTGCTTCCTAAATCAATTATTGTTGTGTTTTCCGGTACATCGGTTAAATTTTCTAATGAAGCGATAATTCCGTTGACCGGAATTGCAAGAAAAATAACATCACACTTTTTGACCTCTTCAAATGGAACGACTCTGTCCACTAAACTGAGTTTTAAAGCATCTCTTTGGTGCTGTTCATTATGGTCGCTTCCAACTATACTCTTTATAAAAGTTAATTTTTTTAGACTAAGCGCCAATGAGCCGCCCATGAGTCCAAGTCCTACAATTGCTATATTCATATGATATCTCTATATTAATTTGGTGAATTCGTATTATTAAAAAATACTCAAGGTCAGTATTCTAGCATCTAAAGCTGTCAATTGTCTGAAAATATCCTAGAGTGTTTTCATAAAATCAACAAATCATATAAAAAGTATAATGAATACCTCTCTCTCAGTTTTAAGTTTCATCTTGCCTTTGAGTTCATTCTCAATCAAACTTTCTATCATCTCAGAACCAAAAGAGTCTTATTCGTCATCTTTACATTAATGATAAAAAAATCTACTATTTCGGTTTAATTTAGTTCACATTTAGATTAGTTTTTTTATAATTTTAACTGATATTTACAAAATATAACAAAACTATGATATGCTTCCGCAAAATAGTTTTGATTTATTATCTATAAAAATGCCGCTTATTTTAATTAAGTGTAAAAAAGAAAAGGGTAAAAGATGAAAAGATATGCGCAGTGCAAAGAATCGTATCAAAAGCTTTTAAAAGCTCCTTATCAGCTTGTGGGAGTCATGACTTTTATAGTTCTTCTCGTTACTACTATCTCAATTTATCGTTTCTATAATATCGGTTTTGAACAGCAAAAGAAGCGTCTTACAGAAATAGTGTTGAGTCAGGCAGTAATGATTAATAGTTTGGCTGAGGATGAAATGCGTGATCATAAAAATTCGAAGCTAGACATAGAAAAAGAAGTTTTAGATAATCTCATAAATGCTCACAAGCAATTTGCCGGGTTTGGCGAGACGGGGGAATACACACTTGCCAAATTAGATAAAGACAAAATTCATTTTTTACTGCGTCATCGTCACATGGAAGTTGATAATATGGATGATGTCTCCATAGAGCATTCACAATTGGCAGAACCGATGCGAAGAGCGCTTAATGGTAAAGTAGGAGCTTTCATTGGTTTAGATTATCGTAGTGCAACGGTTCTTGCGGCATATACGCCCATTAAGAGTCTAGGTTGGGGGATTGTTGCAAAAATTGACCTCTCAGAGATTCGAGCACCTTACATAGAAGAAGCACTCTATGGAATGGTTGGAGCAGTTTTTATTATTTTATTCGGCTCTATAGTGATTGCTCGTTTTATTCATCCGCTTTTAGCTGAGATTGAACACGCAAGAGAGTACAACCGGATGCTTTTTAATGAATCTCCGATTGGGTTTGCACTTACAGATTTTGAAGGTCATATGATCGATGTTAATCCGGCACTTTTAAATATAACGGGCTATGCAGAAAATCAGTTTTTAAATTTGAGCTATTGGGATATTACACCACAAAAATACGAACAACAAGAACTGGAAAAGCTAAAAAAACTTTTGAATAAGAAATGTTACGGTCCTTACGAAAAAGAGTATATTCATAAAGATGGGCATTTAATAAATGTAAGGCTCTCCGGATGTTTGATTGAACGAAACGGAAGACTTTATATCTGGTCGAGCATAGAAGATATTAGTGAACATGTACGCGATACAATAGCTTTAAAAGAAGCAGCTCTTGTATTTGAAAACACACATGAAGGAATCTTGATAACAGATGCGAATGTTAAAGTAGTTAGGATTAACACTCATTTTACGAAAATAACAGGATATATATTTGATGAAGTCGTTGGACTCAACCCTAACTTTTTGCAATCCGGTGCACATGATGAAGAGTTTTACAAAAATATGTGGGATGTTATCCAAAAAAATGGTTCTTGGTACGGAGAGTTAAACGATAGAAGAAAAAATGGTGAATATTTTGCTACTATGCAAAGCATTACTGCAGTAAAAGATGACAATGGTAAAGTCAGCGGCTATGTGTCGGTTTTTTCCGATATAAGTGAGCGTAAAACATATGAATTGAAATTACTACATCTTGCAAGTCATGATGCACTTACATCTTTGCCAAACAGAATACATTTCCATGATACTCTGAGAAAAGCTATTCAGAATGCAAAACGAAATAAATACAAAATTGCCGTATTCTTTTTAGACCTCAATGATTTTAAAAAAGTAAATGATACATTGGGGCATGAAGTCGGTGATGCTCTCTTAAAAGAAGTAGCAAGCCGTTTGAAAGAGTGTTTGAGAGAAGCAGATACTGTTGCTAGATTCGGAGGGGATGAATTTGCAATTGTGCTACATGAAATAAAAAGCGTTGATGACGCAGTGGAAGTGGCTCAAAAAATCATTCTAAAAGTAAGTGAACCTTTTAAAGTAGGAGAAACAACTTTAATACCTTCAACAAGCATAGGGATTAGTATTTATCCTGAACATAGCGATGAAGGGGATATACTTTTAAAACTTGCCGATAAAGCAATGTATGTTGCAAAGCAGAGAAAAGATGGAACATGTGAACTTTTTGATTTGAAGAAAAATTATGAGTGAGGAAGATTCAATTTCTAAGAAGTTTCATAATCGCGTGAAATATTTGGATAAAACAAGCCGTCCTTTAGAGTGAAACCATTGATTTTTCTGCACCGTTTCTGCACCTTTTTTTTTCAATAAGATTTCAAGGATGCATAGCAAGCATTGTTTATCGGGATGCTACTTTCTGTTATTATATGAAATAGAAATCCAAAAATTCCTGCATCGTCTTACTTAATTTTAACCTCTTAAAAGGTAGAATCACCTCTTATTTTATAACAAATGGATTTTAATGAAAATTTTTCTGGCTTCAATTTTAACACTACTTAGTATCAACGCTTTTGCTTTTACCGTAAAGTCTATCAAATACGAGGGAATGATTCACATGTCAGAGCCTGTTGCACTTAGAATGCTTGATTTTGAAGTAGGCAATGAGGTGGATGAAAAAACAATGGATGAGGCTATTAAAAAGTACTTTAAACAGGGCTACTTTACCGATATTTGGGTTGAAAATGAAAATGGGGATGTGACATTCAAGTTTAAAGAAAAGCCTGTTATTTCACTGATTGAACTTAAGGGTTGGAAAGAGAGCGATGAAGAGATTAAAAAGTCGGTTATCCAGATAAAAAAAGGCTCTTTATACAATCAGCAAAAATTAGAAGCTGCAAAAAAAAGAATTATAGAAGCAATAAATAAAGACGGTAAGATAGATAGTGTTGTTGAAGTAGAAGAAGAGCACCTAGACAACGGGAGCATTAAAGTTACTTTTATTGTGAATGAGGGTGAGAAAATTGTTATTCAAAAGCTAGAATATAGCGGTGTCGTAGGACTTGACAGTAGTGAGTTTGATAGTGTAATCGCAAATAAAGAGTATGAATTTATGGGTTGGCTATGGGGAAGAAATGACGGCAAGATGAGTCTTTCAGATTTAGAGTATGACCCCCTTAGAATTCGTGATTATTACATGCAGTTTGGTTATTTGGATTCAAAAGTAAGTACTCCATTCGCTAGAGCGAATTTTGACCACTATAAAGCTGACATGAGTTATCAAGTGGAAGAGGGTGCCGTATATACGATAAATAGTGTTTCAGTGAATCAAACTAAAAGTGTTATCGAAGAAGAGAAAATAAAAGAGATTATCAGTTTAGAAAAGGGGAAAGTATTTAATATAAAAACTTTTCGTGAAGATGCAGATAAAATCAAAACTCTGATAGCAGATTTGAGTTATGCCTATGTTCAAGTTATGCCTGATTTAAAAAAGAATAAAGATAATAATACCGTTGATGTGGTTTTTAAGATTATTCCGGGTGATAAGGTGAAAATTAGAGATGTCATAGTCTCTGGAAATACAAGAACACTAGATAGAATAGTGAGACGAGAGCTCTACCTCGGTCCAGGGGACATGTACTCTCTGACAGATTTAAAAGATTCCAGAAACTCACTTGGAAGACTTGGCTACTTTGATAGTAATACTATTGAAGAAAAAAGAATTGACAATCAAACAATGGATTTGATAGTAAAAGTAAAAGAGGCACCGACAGGAAATATACAAGTCGGTGGCGGATATGGAAGCTATGGAGGTCTTTTAGTTAGCCTTGGTGTTAATGATTCAAATGTATGGGGTTCAGGTATAAATGTCGGAGTTCGGGCAGAAAAATCGCAGCTGACTCAAAATGCCTCTTTTAATATCTCAAATCCACGATTGAACGATAGTGACTTTAGCGGTAATTTCGCCGTTACTAAATCAATGTATCAGTATATTGCCTATAGCGTCGATACTGATGGACTTTCATCAGGTATCGGGCATAAATTTTCAAGACATGTAACCGGCTATCTTGGATATGGTTATTCACAAAACAGATATTACAATATTAGTGAAACTAACATTCTCTATACTCCTGCATATATAGCGAGATATTTTGAAAGCTATTCAAAAGGTTCAGTGACTACAAGTCTTAGTTTTGATAACACGGATGACTACTATCTTCCTCGCGAAGGTTTTACATTGAGTCAAAGTTTTGAAAAAGCCGGTGTCGGAGGAGATGCGGATTTTCTCAAAAGCAGAACCACATTCGGAAAGTATAACGGCTTAGAGAGCTATATTGGGTTTGATGCTATACTTAGATACAAAGCCAGATACAATGCAGTTTTAAATCCAATAAATTTGCCTATCAATGAAAAGTTATTTATGGGTGGACTAGGAAGCGTGAGGGGGTATCAGTCATACTCTATTTCTCCAATTGATACTACAAATAGTTCATTAAGAACAGGTGGTAAACAAACTTTTTCAAACAATTTAGAGCTTAGTTTGCCGCTTGTTCCTAAGGCTAAAATGCGTATGGTAGCTTTTGCCGACTGGGGATTTATAGGTGAAGATTCATTAGAAGAGTACTCTCGCGGCGGTTACGGTATGGGTCTTGAGTGGTTTTCACCTGTGGGACCTATTCAGTTAATGTTTGCAAATCCACTTAATGAGCATGTCGGTGACAGAACTGCTCAGTTTGAATTCACTATGGGGCAGAGATTCTAAAATTCTACTTTAAAGTTTTTTAGTTCCACCAGTTTTTTTACAGCCTCTTTACTAAGGTAGAGGCTGTTTAAAGATTCTACTTTTAAAACACCCTCTTCAAATTTTAAATCAAAATCGATGTTTCTCGGTCTATGGCTAAGGAGTGCTACACTGAGCGAAATAAGGTAGCTTAGCGACTCTACGGTATTTAAATCCGGAAGTAAATCTTTATACTTTTGCATATGATCATTCGTAGGAAGTTTGTTTTTTGCAAATCTTGCTAAAGTAGAAATAAGCTGAATCTGTTTGTGTGTAAAGCCATACTCTAATGCGCCTTGTAAGAGGTAATAGCTATGTTTATTTTGAGAGTAGAAGTGTATGCTGTTGCCTGTCTGATAAAGTTTTGCCGCAATTGCTAAATCGCTTCTGTATCGTATATCTATCTTTAAATAAGAGTGTGTTAAATCGAAAAGTTTTTTACTGAGTAAGTTGAGTTGATTCGCAAAGGCTCTATCCTTGATATGGAAGTCGAGGAGATACCTCACGGAAGTGTTGAAGTTATGCGGAAATTTATCTTTGGAATTCCTGAGCAAATCACTTAAATAAACACCCTCTCTCACTCCCACACCGCTTGTAATAAGTTTTTTTATTGAGAGTTTTTTTAACACCCTGCTTAGTATTAAAGCACCGGGCTTAATGATGTCAAATCTGTCCTCTTTTATATTTAATTTTTTTAGTTTTGACTCATCGGCATCTAAAATTTCAGATATAAAATCTTTAAAATCCGATACTTTACATTCGAAAGCATGGAGTTTATTGAGGGGATAATCGCTATTTATCATAATAGCACTGGATATTGCTCTAAATGTGCCGCCAATACCCACGAGCGTAGATGCATCCAAGCTATCTAAAACAGTGAGTTTTGAATCTATATAACTTACAGCTTCTTTGATACTGTTTTTATCAAAAAAGAGCTCTTTTAGCCTTACGGTTCCGAGTTCAAGCGAGATAGTATTACTAACACTATTTTTATCTATGAGTGTGAACTCTGTAGAACCACCGCCTATATCAATGCTTATTGCATTTTTTTGTTCAGGAAGTAGATTCGCACATGCAATTCCGCCATAATATGCCTCTTTCTCTCCATCAATAATTTTAATATTGAGTTTAAGCTCTTTTTTTACTCTCTCAAGAAACTCATTTTTATTTGGTGCATCACGAAGAGCTGATGTTGCTACACATAACACTTTTCTTGCTTGGAAGGCGTTTATAATGGATTGGAAATCAGCAAGGGCTTCAAAAGTCCTCTGCATTGGAGTTTTTTGGAGGTTGCCTCCATTTTGGTAAGCATTCTCAGATAACCTTACCTTACTTTTTGCTTCGTGTAGCAGATAAAATGCAAAGCGAGAAGTTCGCTCATAAATTACCATTCTTACAGAGTTGGAACCTATGTCGATTACTGCTACTCTCTTTGCCAAATTCCTATTCTTCTCTTAATATATTTTTATATTTGTGTTGAAGTTCAGCAATAGATTCAACATTGTCTTTGTCGGGGATTATACAATCAACAGGACAAACCGATATACATGCCGGCTCATCATAAACACTTACACATTCTGTACAACGATCCGGATCTATAAAATAGATTGGATCACCCTCTTCAATCGCTGTTGTCGGGCATTCTTCACGACATGCATCACATGCTATACACTCATCATTTATCAGTAGAGCCATTATAAAACCTTATGTATAATACTTCATTTATGAAGATTAATTTATCTCATATATATGTGCCCGATTTATATCAAAATAAAGCTTCATAAATTTTTAAACACGCTAAATTTAGTTATTTCGCGGCAGTATACATGAAAGTTTTGAATTGAGTTGGAGAGATGCAACTGTTCCATCTACACCATCTTTTCTATTTTCTACTTTTATTTTTGCACCTAGGGCATCGGCTGCGCTTTTTGCCAAAAACAGACCCAGTCCAACACCGGATTTATTCCCCTGTCTTTTAAATGGGGCAAATAGATCGACACTGTCATCTATACCGCACCCTTCATCAATTACTTCAATCAGCAGACCCACATTGTCTTGTGAACTTTTTAGCGTTACACCTCTATCTTGTGGTGTGAATTTTAGAGCATTTTGCAAAAAATTTTGGATAATCTGATTTAACAGGCTCACCTGAAGAGTAGCCATAAATCCGTTTGGTTCAAAACTTATATTGAGCGTTTTCCCCTCATTCTCAGCTAAAAGCTTAAAATCATTCGCTTTTTGTTTAAGAACCTCTATGACATCAACTGTTGTTGGTTTATCAAGTTGAGCTCCCTCCTGTCTCCCTATATTAAGAATATTTGATACAATTATATTCATCTCGTCTATTGTTTTATTTGTAACCATAAGAGCCTCTATATACTCCTCAGGAGTTCTTCTCTTGAGGAGAGTAACTTGATTTTTTAGTTTGATTATTGCTAGAGGTGTCTTTAACTCATGTGCTGTACCGATAAAGAGCTCTTTTTGATATTTTACAAAGTTTTGGATTCTTGCTATGAGATGATTAATGGTGACTCCAAGTGGCTCAAACTCATCGGGCAGCTCTCTGACTTTTATCTGTTTAATGAGGTGTTCATTCATATTTGAGAGCCTAGAGCTTAATATTTTAAGTGGTGAAACCAACATTTTTGAAAGCATGACAGCATAAATAATTACTAATACAAAGCCAATAATATTTATAAAAAATATGTAGTGCAAAATTTTATCCAAAAGTACTTTTGTCGGAGTGATCTCTTTGGTTATTTTTAAATAGCTTAGATTGTCTAAATCAAATGGATAGATAAGTGTTAAAAATACCCGCTTATTTATACTGTTTTCGTATAAATCAACATCTACATATGATTTTTTAAGATTAATAATCTCTACACTTAGAGCAAGATAAAAGTCAGGGGAAGAAGAATCCATCTGCATAATAGACCTGTTATTAGCAATATTTTTTGCATATTGGATCAACTCATGTCGTTTTTCATCATAAATAGATTTTTCAATGTAAAAATATAAAAAGGAAGAAAATATAAGTATTAACAAAGCAGATGCAAAAATAAGTTGGATTAGAAAGTTTCTTCTGATACTTCTTTTAGAAAACATATTTTCGCCTTAGGAATAATTATTGCAATTATAACTGAGTAAATTTAAAAATAAAAAAAGTTGTGAATTTTTATCAGCCCAAATGGGCTGAGGGAAGAGAGTATGTTAATTAATTTCTTTTGGAAAACAAAAACGGTAACCGCGACGACGAACAGTCTCAATAGTTGTAATACCTAGAGGTTTGTCCATTTTTTGTCTTATCTGGTTAATTGCTACTTCGATTACATTTGGAGTTACAAGTTCTGGTTCTTCCCAAATAGCGTCAAGTAGTTGCTCTTTTGAAACAATCTGGTCACGGTGACGAGCTAGGTGAGTTAAAACTTCAAAAGGTTTTCCTTTGAGTTCAATTTCTTGCTCTTTGTATGTGATTTTTTCTTCTTCCGGGTTAATAATTAAATCTTCAATTTCAATAATATTACTACCGCCAAAACGAAGACGAGCCTCAATACGGGCGATAAGAACATCAAAATCAAAAGGTTTACGGATATAATCATCTGCACCGCTTCTTAGTGCTTCAATTTCACTTTCGTTGTCATCTCTTGCAGATAAAACAACTACGACAGTCTTAGGAGTTTTAGATTTAATATCACCAATGATATCAACTGAATTTCCATCCGGAAGCATCCAGTCCATTAGAACTAAATCATAATTACGAATATCTAAGTAGTACTCACCGTCTTTAAGAGTCTCTACTACATCGCTTTGGTAACCAAATTCCTTTAATCCCTCTGCGAGCATCTTATTTAATGTAACTTCGTCTTCTATAATCAAAATGCGCATTAATGTTTTCCTATATGTGAATATTTTGGCGAAAGTGTATCATAATTTTAGGTTAGTTTAAAGTTTTTTTCAATTTTCTTTAATAAAAGTTTTATTTACAATTAAGATTAGAGAGCCAAAAGTGTGCTGACGCTTACTTTGGCATCTGCTAAGATAGAGGGTTTTGTGATTTTTAGGTTTATTTTTTGAATTGTTAAAAATTTGTTCACTAATTTTGAGATTAAATCATTTAACGCATCTTCGATTAAATAATATTGGTTTAATATTATCTCTTTTTTTATAATTTCTACAATCTCGGCATAATTTATAAATTCATCTTTTTTAAACTCATAATCTATAATGAGGTTAATTATGACATCTTGCGGAGTTACTCTTTCAAAATCTAAAATTCCAATAATGCACTGAAATTTTAAATCCTCTATATGTATAGTCATCAGACAACTCGTTTTTCTTCACCCTTGATTACGCGAATAATATTTGGTATGTGCTTGTAAAAGAGTATAAACCCTATAAAAAGAGCAGGTGCATGCGCCATTTGGGGGTGAATAATAAAAGTAGAAATCATCAAAGCCAAAACCCCGGTCAAAGACGAGATGGAAGATATTCTGATAGTTTTGGCAGATATGCCCCAAACTACCAAAGCAATCGCAGTTTCCAACGGTAGCATAAACATCATAACGCCCATCCCCGTTGCAACTCCTTTTCCGCCCTCGAAACCGAGATATGGACTAAAACAGTGACCAATAACCGCTAAAACCGCAATTCCCCAAAGTGTTGCTTCACTAAGCCCCATAAAATAGGCAACCGCTAAAACTAAAGCACCCTTGAGAGCATCCAGTGCCAAGGTGGCAATTCCAAGTTTTTTTGCCAAAGAGGGGTCTGTCTCTTTTACGACTCTGAGTACATTTGTAGCCCCAATGCTGCCGGAGCCGCTAGATTTAATATCTATCCCCGCAAATCTTTTTGCAAGCAACAGACCAAAAGGAATCCCACCCACAAGATATGCTGCTATAAAAAACTGAACATTAGTGTTAAATAAAAAATCCATGAAATACCTTAATTGTGTAATTGCGACATTGTACTTTAACTATATTTATAAGCATATAAAAAGAAAGTTGTTTTTGAATTTTGCTATAATAACGCACTTTTAACTAGAGGATATTTTATTGCAATACACAAATGAAGAGTTAAAACAGAAAATTATTGAATTGAAAAAGAAACTCAGCGTTACCGTTGTCGCACACTTTTACCAGAGGGATGAAGTCTTTGAGATGGGTGATATCACGGGTGATTCGCTTGAGCTTGCCATGCGAACGCGTGATGATGATGCGGAGTTTGTTGTGTTTTGCGGTGTTGGATTTATGGGACAGAGTGTAAAAGTGCTCTCTCCAAACAAAAGAGTGGTTATGCCAAAGCTTGCATGTTGCGCTATGGCTAGGATGATTGACTCAATTTACTACGATGAATCTGTGAAGTTCTTAGAAGAAAACGGAATAAGCAGAGATAATATTTTGCCAATCACTTACATAAACTCAAATGCCGATGTGAAGGCAAAAGTGGGCGAAATGGGTGGGATGGTATGCACAAGCTCCAATGCTAAAAAAATAATTACAACAGCGCTTGGCGAAGGTAAAAAAATCCTTTTTGTGCCTGATAGATGTTTAGGTCAAAACATTGCAAATCAGATGGGTCTGAAATCTATGGTTATCGGTCAAGGCGGTGACCCAAAAGAGGCAGATATTATCTGTTATGACGGTTTTTGCTCGGTTCATCAGCTCTTTAGTGTTGAAGATATTAACTTTTATCGCAAAAAATATCCTGGAATTTTGATAGCAACGCATCCAGAGTGTGACCCTGCCGTTTGTGCAGCATCTGATTTTGTCGGTTCTACTTCACAACTTATTAAATTTATTAAAGAGTTGCCGGAGGAGCAAAAAGTTGCTGTTGGAACAGAGTTTAACATGGTAAGCCGTTTAAGACCTAAAAATACTTTCGTCCTCTCTTCTACAAAACCGGAATGCCCAACCATGAATGAGACAACTCTTGAGGATTTGTATTTCACACTTAAAGCGATTGAAGACGGCACACCGATTAATGAGATAGAGATAGATGAGAGCACACAAAAATGGGCAAAAATCGCATTAGAGAGAATGTTGGCACTATGATAGAAGAGTTTGTAAAAGCGACACTTGCCGAGGATGTCGGACGCGGAGATTTGTACGCTTTAGTTGAGCCAAGCGTCGAAGCAAGTGCAAAGATTGTCGCGAAGAGCGACGGCGTAGTTGCCGGTGTGAAATATATAGATGTTTTAGCACAACTTGAGGGTTTTGAAATTATCTGGGGTAAACAGGACTCTGAAACATTTGTAAAAGGTGATATTCTGGCAATTTTAAAAGGGGACTCACACACTCTTTTGAGGGTTGAGAGAACACTTTTAAATATGCTTTTACATGCAAGCTCTATCGCTACTTTGACAAGAGAATATGTAAATATCTGCGAACCTTACGGCGTAAAACTTTTAGACACCAGAAAAACAAGACCGATGCTCAGGGTGTTTGAGAAATATGCCACAAGGACAGGCGGTGCAGTCAACCATCGCATGGGGCTGGATGACGCTTTGATGATAAAAGATACACATCTCAAAACCATAAAAGATTTAAAAAGCTACATAGAAAAAGCAAGAAAACAGATACCATTTACCGCAAAAATAGAAGTTGAGGCTGAAACATTTGAGGTTGCATGCGAAGCGATGTCTGCCGGAAGTGATATAGTTATGTGTGATAATATGACTCTTGAAAATATTAATGAAATCGTTGCCTACAAAAATAAGAATTTCCCACATGTACTCTTAGAAGCAAGTGGGAATATTTCACTGGAAACGATTGAAGCGTATGCAAAAACAAAAGTAGATGCAATAAGTACGGGTTCGTTGATTCACCAAGCAAATTGGATAGATTTGTCTATGAAAATTGATTAATATCTACATGTTGAAAAAGTAGTAATCAATGGCTGATGACGCAGAAAAGACCGAGGAACCCACCGATAAGAAGATAGCCGACGCCAGGGAAGAGGGGAATGTCCCTAAATCTCAGGATGCTGCCGGAGTGGTTACACTTTTTGTAGCGATTATTGCATTTTTAATGCTCTTCCCATTTATGACAGAGCACATGATTCTCCTTTTCAAATACTATTTTTCACTTATCGGCACACCTCTTGACAAAGTTTTTTTGATAGATATTGCTTTCATTACAATGCGAGAATCACTTTTTATGGTTCTTCCTTTGGCGTCTGCGGTTGCCATTGCAGGTATAGCTGCCGCACTTGCACAATTTGGATTTTTATTTACTACGAAAGCTATTATGCCGGATTTTAAAAAGATTAACCCAATAAGCGGATTCGCCAATCTCTTTTCAATGAAAAAGGCTTTAGAAGGTGCGAAGGTAACTTTTAAGTCGTTTATAACGCTAGGCGTTGGATTTGTCTATTTCTTCTATTTTATATTAGAACTTCCTACTGTTGCTATGTTTGGGCTTGCCGACCAGCTAAACTGGCTTAAAGATAAAATGCTGATTATCACTTTTGTGATGCTTTTTATCATTTTCATTTTTGCAATTATAGATGTTATTATAGTCAGAAAGCAGTATTTTGATGGACTTAAAATGAGCAAGCAAGAGATAAAAGATGAGATGAAAAATATGGATGGAGATCCGCTGATTAAATCTAAAATCCGTCAAATTCAGATGCAGGCTTCAAGAAAAAGAATGATGGCAGAAGTTCCGCATGCAGATGTAGTTATAACAAATCCAACACACTACGCCGTTGCTATAAAGTATGATGAGGAGAAGGTCAGAGCCCCGGTTGTCGTTGCAAAAGGCATGGATCATATTGCACAGCAGATAAAAAAAATAGCAAGAGAAAATGGTGTAACTATAGTTCAAAATCCGCCATTAGCGAGAAGTTTATACAACGAGGTTGACCTCGACAAACCAATTCCAGAATCACTGTTTGCAGCCGTGGCAGAGGTTCTTGCTTATGTTTACAAGATGAATCGAAAATAACGCCCTGCATAGCGCTGCTAGACTACCATTGTACATCTTTTTCTTTTTAGGAATGTAGTGAGTGTATGTAGCTAAAGTATTTTTGGACTTTCATAACCTAGTATGTCAGAAGTCCATAAAGGCTCGATTTTATTATTTTGTATAAAAAATTTCAAATTTATCCTATACCATAATTCCTTCATATACTTTTTATACAATTTTTGCATAAATGAAAAAGGAGTAGGTTGTGTTTATTAGTGAAAATGAGTCGAATACTTTGGATAGAAAAATAGTTGGTGTATTCCCATCTTTATGGGGTGGGTTTCCATCTATCAGTTATGAAGATGATTTCTCGGAAACAAAAACAGTTATGAATAGTAAAGTTGAATTTGCATATCCTAGTGATACAAACTTGTCTGATATAATACAAGAATAACAAAGAGGTAGGAACAAAAAATTACGAATTCTTTAAAGAAGATGGTACAATCGTAACTTAATCTTATATCACAGTTTAGAACTTTTATTGAGGATGGTTATGCTAGATTCAGAATTAAAATTTTATTTCAAAACAAATCTAAGTAAGCCAAGTATTGACTTCAAGTGGAATGAAGAGGATAATAGTAAATTAATTGCTTATTTAAACGATAACTTTGAAAAAGAATGGCTACAGGATACGCAAAACCAACTGAAAATCAAACAAGCATTTAAAGAGTATTTTGAGCCAGTCGGATATATACTTTTCAAGCTCAAAGACAACAACATCCACATAAAAGTTTTTCCCTACAAAATAGAGCCAAAAGACAGTATCAATCTATCTTCTGTTCTTGAGATACTTCGAAATAATGAAAATTTGATAGAGTACGATTACAAAGGGAATGAAAACCAGATATCAATACCACTAGAGTTAAAAACAAAAATTTATGACTTTGTAAACAGTATTGACAATGAAGAGGTTAATAAAAAAGAGCTAGTCAGGTTTGCAATTAATCAATTTTTTAAACTGCGTCAATATGACATTGTAATTATTAAAGAGGATCAAATATTTATAAAAATACTTGATGAAAAATACAAACGTACAGTTCAAGAAAATGAGAAAAATACTGTTGCTAACAGATATAACGGAATTAACGAAGAGGAACTTAAATCTCTTTATGATGAATTTTTTTCAAAACAGGAGAATAAGAACTTCTTCTTTTATGTTGCAAAAATAGTAGTTCAAAGATATTTATTAGATGAAAAAATTGATAACATAACCTATGAAAAAAACATATTCTCCTACATACAATCTGTTATATCTGAACAGATAAACAATACATACAATTATGACGATGATTTTTGCATAGGATTTTCCGGTTATATTTTTAGAATACACTTTAAAGAGGTGTTCGCTCATATAGCTACTTTACTCTTGGGAGAAATAGCTGCATCCAATGAGCATATAATAGACTTTTTAAGATATTACTCTGTAGGCATCATTGTTGTTGAAGGAAAAAAATATAAAGTGCCGGAATTTGAATCAGAAAATGGTTTGAGGTGGAATGTTATTTCAATGCTCTCCATAGCTAAGATATATATAAGAACAAAAACTTCTATAGACAAGGCAAAAGAAGCGTTAGAAGAAGTAAATAAAAATATCAAAACTTTATACATCAACAATCACTCACCCTTAGATTATCAAAATTCATTAATTAAAGAGCAAGAAAAGATTGAAGTGCAGATGTCCAGATCTCAAAAAAAATTAGATAGGCTTATAGATTCATTCAATCTCGCAAAAGATGAAAATAAAAAAACTTACTTAAAAGAAGATATTCATGAGTTAAAAGAAGAGTTACAAAGGTTAGCAGATGAAAAAAGTACATTAAAATCTAAGACAGTTGAAAAGAGTGTCATTCTTCAATACAGTAAGCTAAGAATTGAAATCGATGCTCTCGTAAGACAGGTACAGAGAGAGGAAAATGTTTTGGCTCAAAATGAGGTGGCATATCTATCAATCAAATATGCACTAATTAAGGCCCTCACATCTAAAAAAACACTTTTGGGATAATTGTATATCATGAATAGTTAGAAGAAATACAAAACTGCAGTAAATGAGTGTTGCATTTTTATGGTACGGACTAAAAAAAATGAATAGGAAATAAAAAACATGTATAATTTCAAGTATGAATGAAATAGTAACCAGAATTGAACAGGCTAACCATGTGGTGGTGATTTCGCATCTAAATCCTGATGCTGATTCATTAGGAAGTGCAAGTGCACTTTATACGCACATGTTGAGGCTTCATAAAAAAGTTTCTTGGTTTTGCGCAACTAAAAATATAGATCAAAAGTTGCTTTTTTTGCCATGGAATGAAAAAATAAGAGATTCCTTTCCTTCTTCGGCTGATTTGGCTATTTCACTTGATTGTGGAAGCAGAGATAGAATGGGTGTTGCTGTTGCATGTGATTTAATAAACATAGACCACCACTCAAGCAATGAAGATTTTGGTAAATATAACTTAGTAGATTTCAAATGTATAAGTACGACAGAGGTTTTATATAATTTATTTAAAGATAATAACATAACCATAAATCCAAAAATGGCAACTGCTATATATGCCGGACTTTTAGATGACTCGGGTGGTTTTTTGGACGAGAAGGTTGATGGCACGCTATTTGCTTTAGTAAAAGAGCTTATAGAAATTGGTGCTGATTATAAATTGTGCAATAAGTACATAATGAAATATCAGACACTCGGAGCCTTTAGGTTGAAGGCAGTTATGCACAAAAACATGATGCTCTTTTGTGATGGAAAAGTTGCGGTTTTTTGTGTTACAAATGAGGATATGAAAGCTTCCGGTGCAATTGGTTCCGACTGTGAGAGTACACTTGAAGAGGCTCTTTGGCTACCAAGCGTTGAAGTTTCACTCCTTTTAAAACAAAATAGAGACTTGAGTATAAAGTGCTCTTTGCGTTCTTCTTCTAAAGTAGATGTCAATATAATAGCATCCACATTTTCTGGTGGCGGACATGCAAGCAGAGCAGGTTTTACACTAGAGAGCGGCATTGCGCTAGAGAGTGCAAAAGAGAAAATTTTAAAATTAGTATGTAAGGAATTGTAGTTTGAATAGAAGAGATAATAAATCCTCATTAGGTGTGTTGTTAATATTTGGTTTGATTATAGGTGCGGGTGTATATGTGTATAAATCCTCCTCGTTTGAAAGAAATGTTCCGGAGATAAAGATAAATAATAATGGGCACTGGAATCTAAAAGATCCACTAGAAATATCTATTGATGATGCCAGCGGTATAAAATCGTACAAAATCAAGTTAAAAACTGCAAATGGTGAGGTAGATTTAAATCATGAGCAGTTTATGACTCCAAGTGAAAAGGTAGAAGCTAAAATTAAGCTCCCAAGCAATGCTCAGAGCATGGAGGATAAAACCATAACAATAGCCGTAGAGGCTCTTGATGGAAGTAAATGGAACTTTTTTAATGGCAACTGGGCGACAGCCGAATTTAAACTAGCCATAGATAAAAGAAAACCACTTCTAAATATTTTAGGAAATTCATACAAGATATCTAAAGGTGGCTCTGCATTAGTTGTTTTTAAAGCAGTGGATGAGAATATGAAAGAGTTGTATATTGAGGTGGGCGATAAAAAGTTTCATGCAGAACCATTCTACAAAGAGGGTTATTATATTTCGCTTATTGCATGGTCGATTTTAAATCAAGATTTTAAAGCTAATTTGGTTGCAAAAGATTATGCAGGAAACAGTTCACTGGTCTATATTCCTCTCTATTTACAACCAAAAGAGTATAAAGTTTCAAATATTAAACTAGACGATAGATTTTTAAAAGGAAAAATTGCTGAACTCGCATCCGAGTTTGAAGAGACGCAAGGCGTGGATGATTCAATTCAGCAATTTAAAATTATCAACGAAAAAATAAGAGAAAAAAATGAGAAACTTATTCATAGCATAACATCGAAAGTACCCGATAAGATGATTAGTGATTTTAGTATAGTACCAATGTATCCACTAAGAAATGGACAGGTGGTTGCACAGTACGGTGATTACAGAAAATATAGTTATAACGGTGCAGATGTGAGTGAGTCGTATCACATGGGACTAGATTTAGCTAGTAATGCTATGTCAGAAATTATCCCTAAAGACAAGGGCGAAATTGTTTATGCGGATTATAACGGTTTGTATGGAAATATGCCGATAGTTAGTCATGGGTTAGGGCTTTATACAATATATGGGCATTGCTCAAGCGTTAATGTAACTGCCGGCAGTTCTATAGATGAAAATACAGTGATAGCCAATACAGGGAAAAGCGGTTATGCTATGGGTGACCATCTTCATTTCGGTGTTTTGGTTCAAGGCATAGAGGTTCGTCCTCAAGAGTGGATGGATGCTGAGTGGATTAAGCTGAATGTTACAGATGTAATTAAAAGTTCCAAAGCTATGATAGATAAAATTTAGTCAAATTTAAGAAAGCTTTAGTGACTGAATATGATATGGACATTGTTCATAGTATATGAGATTTTAAAATAGGAGTATTTACATGTACCAAACAACTATAAAAAAGGCTGTTGAGCTGGTTGGAATAGGGCTTCATAAAGGTTCTCCTGTTAGATTGCGCCTAGAGCCGCTAGAGGAGAATAGCGGAATTATCTTTTATCGAAGTGACGTGGATGTCTCTATAGCTCTCACTCCTGCAAATGTTGTTGATACAAAAATGGCAACCGTAATAGGTAAGGATAACTATGTAATCTCAACTATAGAGCATCTCCTGTCGGCTGTTTATGCATATGGCATCGATAATTTAAGAGTGATAGTAGATGCGGATGAAGTTCCTGTTATGGATGGAAGCAGTGCGAGTTACTGCATGCTTTTGGATGAAGCCGGCATAAAAGAGCTGGATGCACCAAAGAAAATAATGAGAATAAAAAAAGAAGTTATGGTTCAAGAGGGCGATAAATATGTAAAACTATCACCGTCTCCTGATTTGAAATATGGCTTTACTATAAAATTTGCCCATCCTGTTATAAACAAGCAAGAGTTTGTTTTAAAATTTACAAAAGAGAACTATAAAAATGAGATAGCAAGAGCCAGAACTTTTGGTTTTTTACATGAGGTGCAATATCTTCGTTCAAAAGGGCTAGCTCTTGGCGGCTCACTTGATAATGCAATTGTTTTAGATGATAAAAAAGTATTAAATCCTGAAGGTTTAAGATTTACGGATGAATTTGTAAGACATAAAATATTGGATGCCATAGGTGACATGTCTCTTATCGGCATGAATTTTATCGGAAATTATGAAGCGATGGCAGGCAGTCATGATTTAAATCATAAATTGACGCTGGCACTTTTAAAAGATGCAGAAAATTATGAAGTGATTGAGCTTGTAGGTGAAAAAACTGCGGAGTTAGAAAAAGCGTATGCATAAGAGCGTAGATGTAGTTTTGGTCGCTCTCTCCTCTCCTATTTTATTGGGAATATATGAGAATAATAAGCTCATAGATTTCATAAGCACTCAAGAGAAAAGTTCAAATGTATTACCAAAAATATTTGAGGAACTTTTTAAAAAATATAAAATAGAAAGACTATTTTATGCAAATGGTCCTGGCAGCTTTATGGCTATAAAAGTTTCATATATCTTCTTAAAATCTATCAGTATTTTAAAAAATATTCCACTCTTCGCTACAGATGCTTTTTATTTTAACGAAAATAGTCCTATAAAAGCGATTGGAAAGCTATATTTTGTTAAAGTTTCGTCAGAAATAAAAACTCAAAAGTTAGAAACGGTTCAAGAGGCAGATTTTCGCCTCCCAGATGAACTTGATTATAATGAGTTCAGTACAGCAACAGCACCGCTCTACATGATAGCTGCTGTTTGATAAAAGGGAGAAGAGAGTGATAGTAAGCGTACCGGCAACGAGTGCAAATTTAGGTCCAGGATTTGATTCATTGGGATTAGCAGTTGATTTGCGTAACAGAGTTGAATTTCATCAGTCAAAATTTTTTAGCGTAAGCATTAAAGGTGAGGGTGAAAATAATCCTAGATTAAAAGGCAATAATCTTTTTATTAGTATATTTAACGACCATTACAGCCGTTTAACCCAAAAGCAGCAAAATTTCAAATTTACATTTTACAACCAAATCCCTATGTCAAGAGGTCTTGGCAGCTCTTCTGCGGTGATTGTCAGTGCAATTGCAAGTGCACATGAGGCGGCTGGCATTAGAGTTTCAAAACGCAGGATTTTAAATCATGCACTTTTTTATGAATCGCATCCAGACAATATTACACCGGCGGTTATGGGTGGCTTTAATGTTGCTGCTGTTGAAAAAAACAAGGTATTTTCTCAAAAAAAACATCTTCCGGATTATATAAAAGCTGTAGTTGTTATACCAAATAAACAGATGAACACATTGAAGGCAAGAACACTTTTGCCAAAATCCTACTCCAAAGAGAATGCGATTTACAATCTGTCGCATACAGCTCTGAGCGTTGGGGCATTTTTTAATGAGGATTGGGAGATGTTAAAGCTTGCATCTCAAGATAGATTCCATCAAAAAGCCAGAATGAAAACATTACCGGAGCTCTTCAATGTGCAAAAGGCTGCCTATGAAAGTGGAGCGCTCATGAGTACGCTCTCGGGAAGTGGGTCTACATTTTTCAACATGGTGTATGACGAGGATGCGATAGAGATATCAACTAAATTAACTCAAAAATTTCCAGAGTTTATAGTTAAAATATTAGATTTTGATAATAGTGGACTTATAATAGAGAAGTAATCTCTATTAAATAAAGCAACTTTTAGATACAATGGCGAAAAAATTTAATCTACCTATCAGAATGTGTATCTCGTGTAGAGATAGGCAAGCTCAAAATCAACTATTGAGATTTAAATGCATAGAGGGTTCTATTGAGATTTTTGATGGAATAGGTAGAAGTTTTTACATATGTAAAAATTGTCTTACTCAAGATAAACAAGTTTTGAAAGCACTTATGCGACAATGCAGAAGTGGAGATAAAGATAAATTTACGAACAGACTAAAGGAGATCATCGCTGATGATAGAAAAAGTTAGAGTACACGAAATTGCAAAAGAGCTAGGAATAGCTTCTAAAGATGTTCTGAAAAAAGCCACAGATATGGGTATGGATGTGAAATCTGCACAAAGTACAGTGAGTATGGAACAAGCTGATGAATTAATGAAATTTATTATGAACGGTGAACCAACAGAACATGCACCAAAAGAGACAGAACAAGAACATAAGAAAGCTATCAGTGATACTCCAAAAGAAACTCCTAGTAAAATAATTCAAACTGAATCTACTAAAATAGTTGAAATAAAAGCGGATAAAGTAGTAAATACAGAAGCTACAGAAGCTGAGCTGAAAGAAAATATTCAGGAAGCTGTAGCAGAAAAAATTGAAATTAAATCAGAAGATAAAAATGTAGCAGAAGAACCTAAATCTACCGGTATAACAGTAATACAACAGATTAAAAAATCTGGCTTAAAAATTGTTAAGAAGAATAAACCGAAAGTTGAAGAAGTTTTTAATGTTCCTGAAAAGCAAGCAAGTATCTCTTCATATGGAAAGATAAGTGCCGAAGTTTTAGAAGAGTTGGCACAAAAGAAAAAAGCAAAACAGGGTTCAGGAATTGCCAAAAAGCAAGAGCAGGGTATTAAGATAGATATATTCGGCGGCACGATGAGCGAAGTATCTATGGATTTAGATGATCAAATAGTTTTGTTGGATTTAAACTCTACTGAGAGAGCAAAACTGCCGGTTGAAGAGCCTAGAAAACCAAGAGAGCAAAAGCCGGTTGGAAGAAATGCAAATAAAAAAGCAGGCAGCAAAGGTAAAAAAGTTTCTAGAGATAAAAGAAAAACATATAAAAAAGATAAACTCGAAGATGTAATAATAACGCATGTAGAAATTCCTGAAGATATCCGTGTATATGAGTTTGCAGAAGCGCTTAACAGACCTATATCTGATATTATAAAAGTTCTTTTTGACCTTGGCTTAATGATGACAAAAAATGACTTCCTAGGAAAAGATGAGATTGAAATTTTATCAGAAACATTTGATGTTGAAGTTACAATAATCGATCCTAAAGATGCTTTTAATTATGAAAGTGATTTAAATGAAGAGATTGATGAAAATGCAACTGAACGACCTCCTGTTATTACGATTATGGGACATGTTGACCATGGTAAAACTTCACTTTTGGATGCAATTAGAAAAGCAAAAGTAACAGAGAGCGAAGCTGGTGGAATCACGCAGCATATAGGTGCTTATACAATCGAACAACATGGTAAAGCGATTACATTTTTAGATACTCCGGGTCACGCGGCATTTAGTTCAATGCGTCAAAGAGGAACAGATTTAACAGATATTATTATAATCGTTGTGGCTGCTGATGACGGTGTAAAGCCTCAAACAGAAGAGGTAATAAAACTGGCTAAGGAGTCAGGTGTTCCAGTAATTGTAGCACTTAACAAGATGGACAAAGAGACAGCAAATCCTGACCATGTGAAGGGACAAATGGCTGAGAGAGGCTTAAATCCTGTAGAGTGGGGTGGAGATATAGAGTTTATTCCTATCTCTGCTAAAACAGGAATGGGTATTGATGAACTACTAGAAAATATTTTAATTACTGCAGAAGTACTAGAACTTAAGGCTAATGAAAATGCAATGGCAAAAGCTGCTGTTGTTGAGTCTTCTCTTGAAAAAGGTCGCGGTCCTGTGGCAACTGTCATCGTTCAAAACGGTACACTTAAAGTTGGTGATTATGTTGTTTGTGGAAGTTCATATGGTCGCGTTAAAGCTCTTCTTGACGAAAATAAAAAACAGATAAATAATGTGAAACCAAGCCATACGGCTGTTGTAGCCGGCTTGAATGAAGTTCCATCTTCCGGTGAAATAATGATGGCTATGAATAGTGAAAAAGAGGCGAAAGAGTATGCACTTAAACGTCATGAATATGATAGACACAAAGAGCTTTCTCATAGTACAAAATCAACCTTAGAAGATATGACCTCTATGATTGCAGAGGGTCGTCTAAAATCTCTTAAAATTGTTCTTAAAACAGATGTTCATGGTTCACTCGAGGCTATCAAATCTGCACTGAATGAGCTAAGAAACGAGGAAGTAAAAGTTAATGTTATTTCTTCAGGCGTTGGCGGAATTACAGAAAATGATGTTGAACTGGTTTCTAACAGTGAAAATTGTGTTCTTTTAGGCTTTAATGTTCGTCCTACAGGAAATGTGAAAGCTCTTGCAAAACAGAGAAATGTTGATATTAGAACTTACTCTATCATTTATCAACTTCTTGATGATATTACGGGAATGCTAACAGGCATGATGGCACCTAAGTTTACAGAGACGAACACTGGTCAAGCTGAAGTTAGAAATACCTTTAAAGCGCCAAAAGGCATGGTTGCCGGATGTGTTGTTGTGGATGGAAAACTTATTCGTGGCGGGCTTGTTCGTGTTATTCGTGATGGCGTTGTTATATATGAAGGTGAACTTACTTCACTTAAACGCTTCAAAGATGATGTGGAAGAGATTGGAAACGGTTATGAGTGTGGAGTAATGATTAAGGGTTACGATGAAGTAATCGTTGGTGATGTTATTGAAACATTCAAAAAAGTTGAGCAAAAAGTATCTCTATGATTTCAATCTTTCCGATAGGTAAAGCTTTATTGAGGGGAATTTTTTTTGGGACAAGTTCCAAAAAAAAGGAGACTAATATTAATGAATGAAGCTCAAGTAAAGTTAAAAAGAACAGAATCGATTCTATTAGAGTTGATTCCTGAGGCTCTCGGTGCGCTTAATGATAAAAGACTTCATGAACTAAATGTGATTGAAGTGAAGTGCTCTCGCGGTAAAAGTGATGCTAAAGTTTATCTTGACCCAGCTTCTTTTAGCGATGAAGAAAAAAAAACATATATGGGTTTACTGAAAAAAGCTCGTCCAATCATAGAAACTCACTGCTTGAAAGACCAAGGTTGGTACCGCTGTCCAAATTTTACATTTGAATTTGACGAACAACTTAAAAAATCACAAAGCATGGAAGAGCTTTTTAGAAAAATTGCAAAGGAGCCACAATGAGTTTAGAGAGCGACATAAAATCACTGGTTGAATCTTTAGATTTAGAGCTTTATGACACCGCAGTAGTAAATGAAAACGATGAGACTATTTTTCGTGTGAGTGTTGTCTCCGGCAAAACTACGGAGGACGGCAAAAAAATCGGTGTAAGCATGGACTCCTATGTTGAACTGACACATCTTATCTCTCCTTTGCTGGATGTTACTCCTCCTCTTTCAGGTGAATATAGACTTGAAGTCGGTAGCCCGGGAATTGAGCGAAAATTAAATAATATTGGTCATTTTAAAAAATCAATTGGTGAAGATATCTCAATTCTGATGTCAAATAAAGAGAAGTACAAAGGTAAACTTTTAAGAGTAGAAGGCAATAAAATATTTTTAGAAGTAAACGCAGAGGAAGTTGAGATTGATTACAGTGAAATCTCAAAAGCTAAAACATACTTTGAATGGTAATTGATAGTCACTTTTTTATGAGCCTAGCCCTCAGTGAGGCTTGGAAATATCAGGGTTTAACTTATCCAAACCCAGCAGTAGGTTGCACTATTGTTGGCAAAAACAACGAACTTTTGGCAGTAAATGCTCATAAGAGATCTGGAGAGCCGCATGCTGAAGTTTTGGCACTCAAAGACGCTTATTTTAACCTCACAAACGATGTATCCATTTTAAATATACTTTCTTCACATGAAATTCATAACTATCTTTTAGCAAATCATAATGGCTGTTTTAGAGATATTTCACTTTACACAACCCTCGAACCTTGCTCTCATGAAGGAAAAACACCATCATGTGCTTCGCTGATTTCAAAGCTTAATATAAAAAAAGTATTTGTCGGTTCTCGTGATTTTAATAAAGTTGCATCCAACGGTAATGCTGTTTTGTCGGCATGTGGCGTTGAAGTTCAAGAGAGAGTTTTACAAAAAGAGTGTGACGCTCTACTTAAGCCATTTTTTATGTGGAAAAAAGGTAAATTCGTTTTTTTTAAATGGGCACAAAGGCTCAATGCAACAACGGATGGCGGTGTGATAAGTTCAGAGAGTTCAAGAAAGAGAGTCCATTCCATGCGAGATGTGTGTGATTTACTTGTAATCGGAGGAAATACGGTACGCGTTGACAGACCGACCTTAGATGCAAGACTGGTAAATGGCAAAGCACCAGATATTTTAATCATATCAAGAGAAAAAGAGTTTGACAAAACCATTCCTCTTTTTGGCGTTGCAAACAGAAAAGTAATCATTTCAGATAACTTCTTCGCATGTCAAGAGTACAAAAATATTATGATTGAGGGAAGTTCAAAAATGTTTGAGCTTTCAAAATTAATTGTAGATTACTACTTGTGTTTTATAGCCTTATCCTTCGGTGGGAGTAGCGGATTTGAAAATCAAGATGAAAAATTTGAGACTTTAAATATACAAAATGATGAGCAAGATATAATAATTTGGATGAAAAGGAAGATATAAATTATGCATAAAAGAGAAGAGAATATTAAAAAAGAAAAGCAGAGTAAAATTGTTTCAATGTTTGATAATATCGCGCCGACATACGACACTGCAAACCGTGTTATGAGCATGGGAGTTGACAAAAGCTGGAGAAGAAAAGCTTGTGATTTGGCATACAAATTTTATGCCAAAGATTCTATAGATAAAATTGTTGATGTGGCATGTGGAACCGGTGATATGATGGATTATTGGAGAAGCCGTGCTGAACTTAACGGCATTGCAATCGGTGAAATTGTTGGAGTTGACCCATCCGTTGGAATGGTGGATGTTGCACGACAAAAGTATCCTAAGTTTAACTACCGCATCGCAAAAGCGACAGAAATTCCACTTGAAGACGGGAGTGCCGATATTTTAAGCATCACTTACGGCATACGAAATGTTATCGAGAGAGAAGCAGCCTTGGGAGAGTTTAATAGAGTGCTTAAAAAAGATGGTTTAGTCGTAATTTTGGAGTTTATGAGAAATGAGAATCCATCTTTTTTAGGAAAAATTAGAGACTTCTATATGAACAGAATCTTGCCAAAAGTTGGAGGATTTATCTCTAAAAACCTTGAGGCTTATGAGTATTTGCCAAGTTCAATCGGAAATTTTGCAACAGTGGATGGGATGAAAAAAGAGCTAGAAGAGGCAGGTTTTGTTATGCTCTACTCCAAAAGTTTTTCTATGGACATCTCTACGCTTTTAATAGCTCAAAAAAAATAGCTCTCTGCTAAGGTTGAAGCTTTGAATATTCTCAATGTATCTTCGCTCAACGAGCAGATAAAAACCCTCTTAGAGACAAGCTTTTCGCATGTCTTCGTCGAGGGAGAGATTTCTCGCATCACTTTTCACAACAGCGGACATATCTATTTTACTCTAAAAGATGCAACTTCAACTATAAGTGCCGTGATGTTTAAAGGCAATGCACAAAAGCTTAAATTTCAGCTCAAAGAGGGCTTAAAAGTCATTGTTGACGGAGCGGTAACTCTTTATAAACCTCGCGGTGAATATCAGATAAACTGTTTTAATATTGAGCCGGCAGGGCATGGCGCCTTGGCACTGGCGTATGAGCAGTTAAAACAAAAACTCTCATCTCAGGGCTACTTTGAAGCCTCAACCAAAAAAGAGCTTCCTAAATTCCCTTCCCGTATAGCGCTTATAACATCGGCAACAGGTGCAGCTTTGCAAGACATGTTACGCGTTGCAAACAGCAGATATAGACTTTTGGAGATAGATATTTATGATGTTTTGGTTCAGGGCGAGAGTGCCGCATTTGCAATTGCAAATGCTATAAAAAAGAGCGATAAAAATGGGTACGACATCATCGTCATCGGTCGCGGCGGTGGGAGCATCGAGGACTTATGGGCTTTTAATGAAGAAATAGTTGCAGATGCAGTTTTTGGGGCAAAAACTCCGATCGTCTCTGCCGTAGGGCATGAGATAGATTGGGTAATAAGTGATTTTGTAGCAGACATGCGTGCGCCTACTCCGAGTGCCGCCATGCAGATGATTCTGCCCGACACGAACGAGCTTTATCAATCTCTGGACTCAATAGCCTCGCAGTTTTCACAGATACTTTCTCAGAAAATTTTTAACAAGCAACAAGAGCTGACACATCTTCTAAAATCCTACTCACAACACTCTATAGAGAAAAAACTGACTCAAAAAAGTCAGGAGGTTAAGCAGTTAAAAGAGTCGTTTTTGCAGCTCATTACATTTAAAATGCAAAATTTCTCAAAAGAGCATGAACATACAAAAATGAGATTTCCTCATGCCATCGATTCCATTGTAAATCATAAGCTAAATCAACTTTTAAATTTTCAAAAAATGTTAGAATCTAACAATCCAAAATTTAAAAGTAGAAGCGGTTTTGCCCAAATTTCTAAAAATTCTAAGGTTATTGAATTGTCATCGCTCAATGTGGATGACATTTTTGATATCCAAAGTGCTGAAATAAATATAAGAGCAAAAGTGCTTCAAAAAAGCAATATAAAGGAATAAAAATGAGTTATCCGACTTTTTTCGACGCAATAGAAGTTATAAAAGTAAAAGATCCCTTGGCGAATGTTTTAGGTGCATTTGATGGCGGTGAGTATGAATTTAATTACCTCGATGTTGTTAAAGCAGCAGGGCACAGTTGCCCAACGGTTGCAGGTGCTTATATAGTGACGCTCGAAGCTCTAAAAGCACTCTATCCAAATGAACGGGCTATCAGAGGCGATATAAAAGTTGAATTCGCTGAATCACTTGAAGAGGGTGTTGCCGGAGTGATTGGAAATGTAGTCTCTCAAATCACAGGGGCAACGGACAAGAGCGGTTTTAAAGGTTTGCAAGGTAAATTTGCAAGACACTCTTTGATGTTTTTTGACGCAAAAATAAGCGCATCTGCCAGATTTACAAGAATGAGCAGCGGCAAAAGCGTGGATGTAAACTACAATCCATCTCCTATAATGCCAAATCCACAGATGCAACCGCTCATGCAAAAAATGATGAGCGGAAGTGCCACTCAAGAAGAGATAAAAGAGTTCGGTGTTCTTTGGCAAGAGAGAGTGAAGAGAATATTTGAAAATTTAGAGAGTGTTGTAAAGGTTACGGAGTTATAGTTGGAGTCGAAGGCAAGACCTTCGACCTTGACATGTAAAACTAAAAAAAATTATTTCAAAGTCAAATTTGGAAAGTAGGTGTGAAGAGTTACTGCTGTGGTAGCCGTCAACTTTTTCATCATTTTATCGAACTTATCTTCTTCATTCCAGAGAGGTTTAGTAACTCCGCTTAGTTCTATTACTTTTGCTTTTGCATCATAATTCACACCTAAACTATCAACAAGCCCAACTTCTTTGGCTTGAGAGGCTGTGAAGATATGAGCATTTGCAAAGAGGTCTCTTTTGGTTATGTCAAGACCTCTGGCACTTGCCACATCTGCCGTGAACATGTCATAGGTTCCCTGAATAACTTTGTTGAGCTCATTTACTTCAAACTCTGTCCATGCTCTATCCATAGCACCTACTTTTTTATATTTTCCGGCTTGAACAGTTTGCATTTTTACTCCAAATTTATCCATGATTCCACTCAAATCAGCACCTTCCATAATCACTCCAATGCTTCCAACCATCGACCCTGGATTTACGATAATTTCATTCGCCCAAATGCTTGCATAGTAACTTCCGCTTGCAATAGTTCCGCTCGCATAAACAACCACGGGCTTAATAGCTTTGAGTCTCTTAATTGCATAGGCTATCTCTACCGATGGAGCAACCGCTCCGCCCGGAGAGTCGATATTGAGTAAAACACCTTTTACATTTGCATTTGTTGAGGCATCTTCTATTTGTTTTAAAACTTCAGAAACTTCCATAATAGGACCTACTAAAGAGATTTGTTGCAGGTTGTTTTGCTTTAAATCTCTTTCACTGTTGGGTGCAAAAAGCAAAAAGAGTATAAGTATAAATAGCATAGCTTTGAAGTGATTTTGTATAAAGCCGAGTGTTAGGGTGATTGGTGAAAAAAGTTTTTTTATAAACTCCATTAATTTTCCTTTATGATTTTACCGTTTACGTAAATTTTCGAGATATTATATCTGTGCAATATTAAATGAAGTGCTAACTCATCGTTTGGCTCTTTGTCTAAATCAAGCACAATCATATCTGCATTTTTTCCCTCTGCTATTGCACCGGTGTTGATTCCAAGCGCCTCGGCTGCATGGATTGTAACCCCTTTTATAAGAGCATCTGCAAATTTGACAAGAGGTGCATTGCTGTGCATAAACAGAGACATTTTCATCTCCTCAAACAAGTCGAGTTTGTAGTTTGAACTAAGCCCGTCCGTTGCTACTATCCATCTTATATTATTGTCGTTTAACTCTTTGATATTAAGGGTAGGATTGCCTAAAAGTCTGTTTGAAATAGGGCAGTGAATGACGGTGTGGTTATTTGAAGAGAGTGTTTGAAGTTCCTCTTGATTTGCTTTTACAACATGTGTGAGAAGGGTGCTAAAGCCATTGAAATGCTTTAAAAACTCTTTTGAATCACTTACTGCATAGTTTTGTTTGAGCAACTTCCCAAAGAACTCCTTAAAATCACCCTCATTTTCATCCAACCACTGTCGTTCAGCTTCGCTCTCCATAAAATGGGCGGTAAGTTTTAACTTTTCATGCTTGGCAATTTCTACTGCTTTTTTAACTAAAATTGGGTGAACGGAGTAGGGGGAGTGAATGGCAATTGCAGGAAAAAAGCCCTCTCTTTTTACCGTTTTTGAAGCATCGAGTCTTGCTTTAAAATCAGCAAAAAGTGCATCTGCCATAGTCGCTTGAGAGCCAATAAGCTCATTGAAAAAAACAACATTTTGGGGTGCCTTTGCACAAACCTCCAAATCCATTCCATGGGAGCTAATTGCTCCAAAAGTTGTGATTCCGCATGCGAGCATGGCATCAATCGCTTTTTGCATGCACTCTGACTCACACCCGTTTATAAGCTCTTCGCGGTTTTCTATAACGCTGTAGAGCCAGTTTATAAAATCGCCATAACTAAGCTCTGTTTTGTTTGCGCTAAACTCTATGTGAACATGCGCATTTATTAGCCCCGGCATGAGGAGTGAATTCTTTTGCAAAGTGGTTATCTTGGCATGCGGAAACTCTTTGACTAGCTCCTCTAAAGGTGCTATTTTGTGAATTGTTTTATCAAATGCTATGGATACATTTTCGAGTAATTTGTCTGGGGTAAGTATAAAGTTTGGTGTGATGATTTGCATGTTTAATCTTTGAAGTTGAATTTTGAAAAATTTAAAATAGATTATGCTTTATTTAGGTAAAATTGCCCCTTAAAAATTTGAATATATTACAAAAAAGGCACAATATGAAAATAATGGTTATTCAGGGTCCAAACTTAAATATGCTTGGAGTACGAGAGCAACATATCTACGGAGCGATGAAGCTAGAACAGATTCATGCTCAAATGAAAGATTTTGCAACTCAAAATGGTGCAGAGATAGAGTTTTTCCAGAGTAATTTAGAGGGTGAAATTGTAGATAAAATTCAAGAGTGCTACGGCGATATAGATTGTATTATAATAAATGCTGCGGCATATACGCACACTTCAATAGCTATTCGTGACGCTATTTCTGCGGTTGCAATTCCAACGATTGAGGTTCATATCAGTAACATTCACCGTCGTGAAGAGTTTAGAAAAACAAATATGATAGCACCTGTATGTGCCTCTTCGGTTGTGGGTTTTGGTGCTTTTGGGTATCATTTAGCTATGATGGGTTCTTTGCAAATGATGAATGAAATCAGAGCTGTTCAAGAGGCGCGTCAAGCTGCTGCTTCAGCTGAGTAGTTTATGTATTTAAAACGCAGGCTGAGTGAGAGTTTAACAACTCTTAAGGGCTTGCATTTCGGATATAAAAAAATGAGAAGAAGCTCTCATAGATACAAAGTGACGGTGGGAATAGGCGGAAATGTGGGGGATGTAAAACGAAGGTTTGAACATCTTTTTAGCTATTTGAAAAAAGAGAAGAGAGTAGAGCTTTTGCAAACATCGTTGATTTTGAAAAATCCTCCTTTTGGTTTTTTGACCCAAGATGATTTTTTTAACTCAATTATTGTTTTACAAATTAGTATGCAGCCTATGCAGTTTTTAGGTTATTTGATGAGATTAGAAAAGATATTTGCAAGAAAAAGAAGTTTTGCAAATGCCCCAAGGACTTTAGATTTGGACATTATATTTTTTGATAAGAGAGTTGTTAAGAGTGACAAGCTTACAATTCCGCATGCCAGTTGGTCTAGTAGAGAGAGTGTCTTAATACCGTTATCGGAACTCAAACAGTGAAGATACTGACATTTACCGGCAAATCTCCATCCGAAGCCCTCAAAAAAGCAAAACTTGAAATCGGTGATGACGGAATGCTCATTGAGACAAGAGAGATTCATAAGAAGGGGCTGGGAAGAGAGCCTCTTTATGAAATTGTGATAGGAATAGAAGAGGACAAAACTGCTGCTACATATTCGAGGGTAAATAAGCCGTTGCATAAGCAAACACCGGTTGTAAAACATAGCGAAGATGTTCTTTATGAAATTTCGAGTGCCGCAAAACAGATATCAAAAATATCGGATGTGACAAATCCTCATTATGAATATGGCGCAACTAGAACTCCACATGTAAACTTTGAACCAAAAGAGTTAAAAGAGATTAAGTCGGAAATACTGAAACTCGGAGATAAAGTTAAGCTTATCCAGAATATGTTTTGGGATGAGAAGTCACCCGATATAGAGAGCAGAATTCCTCCGGAGTTTGCCGAAATATATCGTCTCGCTTCTCAAAGCGGTATGAATAAAGAGCATTTAGATGCAATTATGCAGATGACTCTGCAGCACATGCCACTTAAAATGAGAGAAAATTCCGCTACCGTAAAAAGATATTTTCAAACAATCCTAAGAAAAATGATACCTATCAGACTCGAGAGCATGCCTGATAAAAGCAGTAAAAAAGTAATAATGCTTGTCGGTCCAACGGGTGTCGGCAAAACAACTTCTATTGCAAAATTGGCTGCGAGATACTCATTCTTAATGCAAAAAAAGTATAAAGTAGGTCTTGTTGTTTTGGATACCTACAGAATCGGTGCTGTAGAGCAACTGATGCAGTATGCAAGAATGATGAAACTCGGTATTGAGACGGTGGTTGATCCACCGGAGTTCTCAACTGCGCTTAATTCTTTAAGATATTGTGACTATATTCTCATTGATACTATGGGCTCCAGTCCCTATGATAAGGGAAAAATTGAGAAGATTTATGAGTGTCTTGAAGCAAATGATACTGAGTACAATATAGACGTAATATTAGTAATGCCAAGTTCTATAAAATATGAAGATTTAAAAGCAACGTATGATAATTTTGAAAGTTTAAATATTGATACGATGATGTTTACAAAGTTGGACGAAACAAGAGGTTTTGGAAATATTTTTTCTCTTGCCTTTGAAACAAAAAAGCCAATAAGTTATTTTTCTGTCGGACAAGAAGTCCCGGAAGATTTGGTATATGCAAGCAGTGATTTTTTAGTTGAGTGCTTGTTACATGGATTTAATCGGAGTAAAGTATGATGGGGCATCAGGCAGAGAAGCTTGAGAAGTTAGTTGCATCAAATTCAGAAAAAAGGTCCAAAAAGACTCGTTTTGTAGCTATTACAAGTGGAAAAGGCGGAGTCGGAAAGAGTACGATAAGTTCTAATTTAGCTTATGTACTCTCACAGACAGGACTTAATGTAGGTATTTTTGATGCAGATATCGGTTTGGCAAATTTGGATGTTATGTTTAATGTAAAAATTAAAAAAAATATTCTGCATGTATTGAAAGGCGAGGCTACGGTTGCTGATATTTTAATTCCTATAACTCGAAATCTAATTTTAATACCGGGTGAGAGTGGCGATGAGATATTGAAATACTCTAATATGGCACTTTTTGAACGATTTATGGAAGAGGCAAGGGTTCTTGACAAATTAGATATTATGATAATAGATACGGGTGCCGGTATCGGTGAACATATTCAGATGTTTTTAAAAGCGGCGGATGATGTTGTTGTTGTAACCGTGCCGGACCCGGCGGCAATTACAGATGCGTATGCAACGATTAAAACAATAGCAGTTCTTCGTAATGATGTAAGTGTGATTTTAAATCAAGTTAAAAATGAAAAAGAGGCGGAAGCGGTTTTTGAAAAGATAAAAAAAGTAGCTCAGGCGAATATTGGAAATAATCTTGAATTAAAGCTTATAGGAAAGATAAATAGTGATATAAAAGTTTCATCCTCTGTAAAACAGAGAGCTCTTTTTACTGTTTCATACCCATCATCACAGCCTCATAAAGATATAGTTGAAATTGCGAATGTTCTTATAAACAAATTGGAACGAAACATGCTAGTTACATCAAATGAAAGTGGCTTAACAGGACTATTTAAGCGTTTAATGGAGCATTTTTAAGTCTTTTTTTTGGGGTAGTTTATGCTAGGCGAGAATTTTGTATATTTTTTTACTGTTCAAGGATTCTTTATTGGAATTATTTTTGGCATACTTAAATCTTTTGATGCTGAAGGCTTAATCACATATACTTTTTTAATAACTATATTCTTCTACCTTTTTTCTCATGTAATCATTGCTTTATATTTTCAAACTCTCAATGCAAGATCCTATTTATTTCCAAGAGATATGCACGAAAAAGAGCTTGACATGTTTGTTAAAGAGATTAATAAAAGAGAAAAGCTGATTGATTCTGTTTGTAAAATGACAGATATGGCTATAAAACTAAATGCACAAGACATGAATGGTGCAAAATCATGATAAATAATGGATACACAAACGGTATCAAGCATAAAAAAGATGAGCTTGCAATTCAATATCTTCCGGCTGTTAAAGCTATGGCTTTTAGACTTAAAGAGAGACTTCCTAGTTCTATAGATTTTATGGATTTATCGGCTATAGGAACTGAAGAACTTATAAAGTTAGCAAGAAAATATGATGAGAGTCTCAATGACTCTTTTTGGGGTTATGCTAAAAAGAGAGTATATGGAGCTATGCTTGATTATCTCAGAAGCTTAGATATATTGAGCCGTGCGAGCCGAAAACTTGTAAAAGCTATTGATTATGCAGTGGAAGAGTATAGATTGACGAATGAGGATGAACCCACAGATGAACAGCTCTCGGCTATGTTAGGAGAGAGCGTCGAGAAGGTACATGAGGCGAGGATTGCCTCTAGCATCTATACGGTTATGCCTCTGCATGATCAGCTCCATGTCGGCGATGAGGGTGCATCCCTGGCAAACATTGAAAGAGATGAACTAATAATTATTATAAAAGAGATCTTATCCGGGTATAAAGAGAGAGAGCAGTTAGTTATACAATTATACTATTTTGAAGAGTTGACATTAAAAGAGATAAGCGATGTGTTAAACATTACGGAATCAAGAATCTCGCAAATTCACAAATCGGTAATACAAAAAATTAAAGAAAGTGTAGGGGCATAAAATGGCAGATATACTTTCACAAGAGGAGATAGATGCCCTTCTCGATGTTGTTGAAGATGACGGCGATGAGATCTTTGAGAGCTCAGATGATCATCTTCTTCCTCAGCGCCAAGTAACACTTTATGATTTTAAGAGACCAAACAGAGTATCTAAAGAACAACTTCGTGCCTTTCGTGGTGTGCATGATAAAATGGCAAGGTCGCTAGCCTCTCAAATATCCTCAATAATGCGTTCGATTGTTGAGATTCAGCTTCATTCTGTTGACCAGATGACCTATGGCGAATTTTTGATGTCGCTTCCTAATCCTACAAGTTTTAATGTATTCTCAATAAAACCTTTAGAGGGAAGCGGGGTTATTGAGATAAATCCATCCATCGCATTTCCTATGCTCGACAGGCTTTTGGGCGGAAAAGGTGAGCCTTTTGATGCGAGCCGTGAGTTTTCAGATATTGAATTAAGCCTTTTTGAGACAATATTGCGTGTTATGATGAGTACGCTCAAAGAGGCTTGGGGACCTGTTATGGATGTTTATCCAAACATTGAGTCCAAAGAGTCAAGCCCGAATGTTGTTCAGATTGTTGCACAAAATGAGATTGTTGTCATGGTTGTTATGGAAATAATAATTGGACATAGCTCCGGCATGATGAATGTATGCTACCCGGTTATCTCGCTAGAGCCAATTTTACCGAAGTTGGCATCTAGGGATTTGATGCTCAATGAAACAAGTTCTAAAAAAAGCAGAAACACTGAGTTACAAGTTTTACTAGGCGGTGCAAAAGTAAATGTGGAAGCCACTCTTGGAGATGCAGAGCTGACACTCGGAGATGTTTTAGAGCTAAAAGTGGGTGATATTTTAAGACTCTCGAGCGCGGCTAATGATATTGTAACCCTTTGTGTAGATGGAAAAGATAGATTTAAAGGCGAAATAGGGCTGCGAAGATTTCGAAAATCTATCCAAATTACGGAAGTTATCTATACAGAAAAAGATGCTGTTAAAAAAGCACTTGAAAATTTTGAACAACTTAGACATGATAAAATATCCGGCGTTAAAGATATTATTAATGAAGAAGCAGCAGAAGAAGTTACTTATGAAGACGAGGATTATTAGATGAGTGGATTTATGAAATTATTTGAAAGTGAAACTATAGGTACAATTGAAGCGCTTATTGGTTCTGCACCGACTCTTGAACTAAAGGAGGAGCAAAACTTAAGTATTATTTCAAATATTATTCCTCCGATAGTACTGGTAAAACTGGGCATATCCGGCGATGTAAAAGCAACTGCAATGGTAGCTCTTCCGCCAAACCTTTCTGCATCCCTCTCTGACATGATGTTGGGTGAGGAGCCAAGCGACAGAGAAGATGTATCAGATGATGATTTAGATGCAACAAAAGAGATCGTATCGAATATTTTTGGAGCTATTTCCAACAGTCTCTCGGGTCAAAAAGAGATGCCTGCACTCTCTTTTTCTATTGAGAGTATTGAATTTAAGAATGATGATTCTGAATTTAGTTTAGAAGAGTATTCAAAGATGTATGTATATAAATTTAGCATGGGTAGCTTAAACTCATTGTTAATGTTTATTATAGATGAAAAACTTCAAAACGCACTTTTTGCTCCGCCATCTAAGGAAATGCCGCCATCTCAAGCCATGTCCTATAATGACAACACTCCTTCAAATGTAAATTTGAGTAGCAATGAGATGAATAATATCTCTCTCATTATGGATGTTAAACTTCCGGTGAGAGTTAGAATAGGCAAGAAAAGGATGCTCTTAAAAGATGTACTCAACATGGACATCGGCTCGGTTATAGAACTGAATCAACTGGCGAATGACCCATTGGAGATACTGGTTGACAATCATGTGATAGCACTGGGTGAAGTTGTAATTGTAGATGGTAACTTTGGAGTTCAGGTAACATCCATAGGTACAAAAAGAGAAAGACTGAACCAGTTGAAGGCGTAACATGCAAGATAGAAGAAATGAGTTAGCAAAAAGATATATAAAAGATATAAAATCAGCAGATGTTTGGAGTGTTTTTAGAATAATTGCAGATTTTGTTAAGGGTTTTGACGATCTTGGAGAACTGGGGCCATCTGTAACTATTTTTGGCAGTGCTAGAACAAAAGAGAATGATTTTTATTATAATGAGGCTCAGAAACTCGCTTTAATGCTTGCGAATAAAGGATTTAATATAATAACAGGCGGCGGACCCGGAATAATGGAAGCTGCGAACAGAGGCGCAAAAGAGTGCCCGGATGTTGAGTCAGTCGGTCTAAATGTTGACCTTCCATATGAACAAATAGCAAATAAATATACTACGAAAGAACTCTCTTTTGACTACTTTTTTTCAAGAAAAGTTATGCTTGTAAAGTACTCAATTGCATATGTGATCTTCCCTGGCGGATTTGGAACTTTGGATGAATTTTTTGAAGCACTCACGTTGGTTCAAACTAGAAAAGTAACAGGCGTCAAAATTTTTGTAATCGGTGTTGATTATTACAAACCACTTTTTGATTTTTTGAAAAATAAATTGCAACATAATGGAATGATAGATGAAGAAGATTTACATATAATAAGACTGACAGATGATTTAGAATGTGTTGCCAATGAGGTTGAAGAGTCTCTATTGAAGCAGATTGAGATGTTAGAAGATGTTGGACTAGAACATACAAAATACTATAAATCTTTGTCTGACTTTAAAGACGAAAAAAATATATAGAAATAATATGAAAAAAAAAGTTTTAATTGGAATGAGTGGAGGAGTCGATTCAACGATTTCAGCACTACTTCTAAAAGATGAAGGGTATGAGGTAGAAGGTTTGTATATGAAACTTCACTCAAAGCCAGGCTACCATGAAATACATCAAGCAAGGGCTCAAAAAGCTGCAGATTTTGTCGGTGTAAAACTTCATGTGATAGATTTGCAAGAGATATTTAATGAAAAGGTTTTTCAACCATTTATAGATACATATGCCGAGGGTAAAACACCAAACCCATGTGCTCTGTGTAATAGAAGTCTGAAATTCGGTGAAATGGTTAAGTTTGCTGATAGTATCGGGGCTACATATATAGCGACAGGGCACTACATTAAAACTGACGGGAAATATTTTTATGAAGCGGATGATGAGACAAAAGACCAAAGTTACTTTTTGTTTTATGTCCAAAAAGATATTTTAGAAAGATTACTGTTTCCTCTTGGCGAGAAAAAAAAGAGTGCTATAAAAGAGATGGCTTCTTCTATTGAAGGACTGGAATCTTTTGCCTCCCAAGGCGAATCCACTGAAATATGTTTTGTTGAAACTACATATACAGATTTGCTCAAAGATTTTGTAGATGTAGATTGCATCGGTGAAGTTTTAGATAGAGACGGTAATGTGGTTGGCGAGCATAAAGGTTACATGCACTATACAATCGGCAAAAGAAAAGGCTTTACTGTAAAGGGTGCACATGACCCACACTATGTCGTAAGTATAGATGCACAAAAGAATCAAATAGTAGTTGGAAAAAAAGAGGAGCTTGCATGCGGGAGTGTAGTGCTAGATAATCTTAATATGTTTAGTGACTTAAAAGAGTTTGATACAACAGTAAAGCTCAGATACAGAACACAAGCTGTACCTTGTCATGTGGAAATAATAAATAATAAAGCATTCGTTACATTAAAAGAGAGTGTTTTCGGTGTTGCAGTCGGTCAAGCCGCAGTATTCTATGATGAGAATAAGCTGATAGGCGGCGGTTGGATAATAAAGGCATAACACCAAATAATCTCTGATTCTATAAATTTTTAAACATATTACAAATCCCCACAAACTTTAAGAATCATTTAAGCAACAACCCCCTATAATTCCCGTCCACAAACACAGAGACCTAAAGTTTAGGACTAGAGGGACTTCGAGTAGAAGCCATCGAAATGAGTTTGAGATCATTGAAAACTAAGCAAGTAAATAGATTTAATAATAACTATT
>JBAZSX010000008.1:0-163144 GCA_041662225.1 Sulfurimonas sp. | reverse complement strand
TTAAAGGGGAGATGAAAGAGTGGTATGACCGCTTTCCGGAGAAAAAGTTTGGCAGGTTGAAAGACCTTATAATGACAGACACTGTCTTATCCGAGCTTGATTCGCACTACAAACGCTTGTGGGATTTTAACAACTCAAAAGCTAAGATTGCTTAAATGGAGAAAAAAATGGATTATAATTTAACAAAAAAAGAGTTGCTTAAACATGCAAGAAATGCTTTTGAAACAGCTTGTACATTGCGTGACACTCAGCGTATAGAAGTTTATTTGGAAAATGGCGAAGCAAAAAGCTCAGATATTTTAGAAGAGAGCGAAGAGATTATTTATACTCCGCAAAAAATATTGTGTTACAGCATAAACGGATATGACTATCTTGAAGATGAGATTAAAACATGGATTGATTATGCCAGAGTTTTGCAACCAACAGTAAACGGAATGCCCCTGCCGGAACCGACGAATGTTGAAACATCTATCCGAGAACTTATAACTGAAATTGCAAAACGAAACAATATGAACCAAGATGATGTAAGCTCATACGAAGTATTTGCAAATCTTCCGATGGATTTGTTAGGAACAATTGAACAACAGATTATTGAGTATTGGTGGAGTGCCGAGGAAGAGGAAAACGGCAAAAAATTGGCTTTGGCGCAGATTGAAGAAGCACTTGTCAAATGAAGTATAAAATAACGCATTTTATGTGCTTATATGCCTAAAACAAGCTCTTAGCTCTTTTTCTATTGTAAACTGCTACAATCCCGTAAAACAACTCAAGGAATAAAAATGAAAATAGCTATCCCGGTAAAAGATGAAAATTTAACATTTTTCGGCAATGCAGGACATACTCCAAAGTTTGCTATATTTAATATGAACGGAACAGGAATGTTTAAGTCGTTTAAGTTAGACAGTGTAAAAAATAACCCGAGAACTGACTTGGATCACGAACATGCGGAAGAAGAGCATCAATGTAACCATAGCGCGGATGATGCGGAGCATATAGCGCAACACAACAAAATGGGAGTAGTACTAGAAGGCTGTGACTACATTGTTGTTACCAAAGCATGTAAAAACACTGCGAATGCGATTACTTCACATGGAGTAAAAATTCTAAAGTACAGTGGTGAATCTTTAAAGGCTGATAGCATATTAAAAGAGATGTCTTCACAGTTTTTGAAATAAATTTATCTAGGTGAGTTATGAGAGGAGTATGAAAAATTTGCCTATAAATGAAGTTTTAGAAGATTTGAAAAACACTTTTAAAACTCACTCCACACTTATCTTACAAGCTCCTCCCGGTGCAGGAAAGAGTACCGTTGTACCTATCTCTCTGCTAAATGAGCCTTGGCTTGAAAATAAAATAATCATCATGCTGGAACCTCGTCGTGTAGCCGCTCGAATGGTGGCTACCCAAATGGCTAAACTTTTGGGCGAAGAGGTAGGACAGAGTGTCGGTTATCAGGTAAAAATGGATAGCTGTTTCTCAGACAAAACAAAGATTTTAGTTGTAACCGAAGCTATTTTGGTGAGAAAACTTCAAGCCAACCAAACGCTAGATAATGTAGCCATGGTTATCTTTGATGAGTTCCATGAGAGAAGCATTCACACAGATTTATCACTTGCACTTTCCCTGCAGGTGCAAGAACTTCTCCGCGATGATTTAAAGATTTTGATTATGTCTGCAACACTAAACTCTGAGGAAATATCTAACATGCTTGGCGATGTTCCTGTTGTAACCTCCAAAGGAAAAACCTACGAAGTTGAAAATATTTATCTTGCCATGAAGAGTTCACAGCCTGACTTTAAATCTATAAACAGTACACTTCTAAGCACAACACTCAAAGCTGTTAAAGAAGATAACGGAGATATTTTAATCTTTTTAGCCGGAGTCAAAGAGATAAAAAACCTACACACTTCACTTTTAAACTCACCTTTGAGTCAAGATATTCTCATCCTGCCGCTCTACTCTGCCCTAAGTAAAAAAGAGCAAGACCGTGCCATCCAAAAATCACAAAAACGCAAAATTATCCTCAGCACAAATATCGCTCAAACATCCTTAACCATAGAGGGCGTAAAAGTGGTCATTGATTCGGGTTTGGAAAAACAATCACGCTATAACTATGCAAACGGGATGGATCATTTGGAACTGGCATTTATTTCAAAAGATTCAGCAATTCAAAGAGCCGGTCGTGCAGGAAGGCTCTCACATGGGAAGTGTTACAGACTCTGGCATGCGCATAAGATACTACAACAATCCACAAAACCTGAGATTTTAAGAACAGATTTAAGCGCACTTATTTTAGATTTGGCTTTATGGGGAGTGGATGATTTTAGCGAATTAAAATGGCTAGATATTCCACAAGCAAAGATTATAGAAGAGACGAAAGAGGTTTTAAAAGAGCTCTCCATGCTTGATGTCGCATTTAAAATTACAGATTTTGGAAAGGATGCACTGAGCTTAGGAGTGCATCCAAGATTTGCGTACATGCTCTTAAAAGCGAATGATTTGGGCTTTGCTTATGAAGCATGTCTGTTGGCATCACTTTTGGGTGAAAAAGATATTTTCAGTAACTCTCAAAGGGACAGCGATATATATTCAAGATTTATACATCTTTATGAAAAGGATTTTGACACTGCTTACATAAACACGCATCGCGCAAAAGAGGTTCTTACTCAGGCAGACTTTTTTTACAATAAATTAAAAAGCATAAAAATCGTAGCAAAGAAAAAGAGTGAAATAAATCAAGAGATGCTGAGCGTTCTGCTTCTTTTTGCTTACCCCGACAGACTCGCAAAGCAAAGAACAAAGGACGACAACAAGTACAAACTCAGCAATGGCAAGGGCGCACTCTTGCATGTGGAAGATTCTCTCTTTAACCAAGAGTTTTTAGTTGTAGCAAACCTGCATGCCAACGACAGAGACTCGTTTATAAACTTGGCACTTAGCATATCTTTGGAGCAGATAGAGCACTATTTTTCCTCATTTATAAAAAATGTAGAATCCATAACTTATAACAAAGAAGCGAAGAAATTTGACATAAGAGAAAGCCGTTATTTTTTGGAGTTACAGCTTCACTCAAAACCTAGCCAAGCTTCAAAAAATCAAAACTTTAAAAAGCTGCTTTTGGATTTAGTCAAAAAAGAGGGGTTGCAACTTCTTACATGGAGCAAAAAAGCAACTGCACTCAAAGCCAGAGTTAACTTTTTAAATCACCACAGAGAGTTTAAAGATTTTAGTGATGAAGCCTTACTCAACTCCTTGGAACTTTGGCTAGAGCCTTATCTAGAAGGTGTTGTAACCGTAAAAGCGTTGGAGGATTTAAATGTATATAACATGCTTTTGTCTCTTCTTTCATGGGAGAATCAACAGCTTTTGGAGACTCTCGCACCTCCAAGTGTAAAGGTTCCTAGCGGTTCAAATATTTATATAGATTACGAAGAGTATAGCAAGCCTTCCATGCGTGTAAAAATACAGGAAGTTTTTGGACTGCATGAGACACCCAAAGTTCTCAACAACAGTTTGCCTTTACAAATTCATCTCCTAACTCCGGCCATGACTCCCATGCAAATAACCTACGATTTAAAAAGCTTTTGGGAGAACTCCTACAGCGAAGTCAGAAAAGAGATAAGAGGCAAATATAAAAGACACTATTGGCCGGAGAACCCTTTTGAAGCCGTTGCTACAAATAAGACTAAAAAACATATGATGCATTTAGATAAAATTTCGAAATAAAAAAGATGACATGTGAGTTATTATGATTAATAAACCGAAAACTTTATTATTTACGGATGGAAGCGTCAATCCAAAGACCAAGATTGGTTATGGATCTTATTTTGTTATTGATGAAGATAAACTATCCGGTAATTTGCAAGCCGATGCTATAAAAACAAAGCGATTTGAAAACACCTCTTCCACTCAATTAGAGTTAGAGACTCTATTATGGGCTTTTAGTGAAATCGATTTAGAAAATTGTAAAATCATCATCTATACCGATTGTCAAAATATTATAGGCTTAAAAGATAGAAGAGAAGGGTTTGAAAAAAATAACTACATCTCTGCAACAAACAAACTCCTGAAAAATCATGAACTTTACAAAGAATTTTATAAGATCATTGATAAAACGGAATCACAATTTATTAAAGTCAAAGGTCATATGAAAAAAAGCGCCAAAGATGAAATAGATACAATCTTTACTTTAGTAGATAAAGCATCAAGGGCTGCTCTTAGAGAAAAGATGTACTGAATCTTTTAAATATTTTGCCTGATTGACACGGAATTATGAACGGTACCTCATCTTGTTTTCTCTACGGTAAACGGAATCAACATCGGAGTGCTTTTCTTATACTCTTTGTACTCTTCACCGAAAGTCTTTATCAGGCTTTTTTCTTCATAATAAAGACCTATAAAAACATAGATTGTCATACCGACACTTAAGAGTAAATGACCATAACTCATAGACGGTGTCGCCCATAGTCCAATAAGTGTTCCTGCCTGAATAGGATGTCTTATATATTTATAAAAAAATCTTACCTGAAACTTTACTTCCGGTTCAGGAATATTTTTCAAAACTCTATACCCCTGATGTAAGCCAAAAAGTTCAAAATGGTCTATAATAAAAGTTGCAACAAATGCACTCAGCCATCCAAAAATATAGAGCATTGTAATACCAAAAAACAGCATGCCAGATTGAAAATTCCAGACATAACCCTCTATCGGCTGCCAAAAATAAAATATCATGACCAAACAAATGGATGAAGCTACAGAATAAGTCGCAGATTTCACTGCAATTGAAACATTTTTCAGCAACCCGTCTTTGAAAAAACTCCTCGCCATAAGGGAGTGTTGCAAACCAAAAAACAACAATAAACCCGTATTTATTACAATAGGATTTACATCTATACGCATCATAGGAGTGTCAATATTGAATGGCAAAAACTCCCATGGATAGACCCATAAAATCAGAAAACTCAAAGTGAGAATAGAGAGTGTATAGCCGACTAAAGAATATGTGAATGTTAGGTATTTTTTCATTTTGTGGTTTCCTTGATTGGTTTTGCACGCCACCATGTTTCAGTTTGGAAATGCATATAAAAGTAAAGATTCATTCACAAGGGTGTAATTTTTGTTAGCTTTTATTATATACGCATTGTATTGGCAAGTTTACCTATTGCTAGTTGTTTGATTTCCATATGATTCCTTGTTAAAGGATAGCTAACTATTTATCCATTTCAATTATAGTGAGTTAAGACTTAATATTAATGATTAATAGAACACTAGAAATGTTCCATTTAAAGGGATAATTAATCAAAACTACACCCCCCCCTTTTTTGCATTGTCAATGGCGGAGTAGGAATAGGTAATCTATCATCATTTAAAATTTTATCTATATTTTAAAAACACCTAATTTATTCCTTATTATGAGTCAATAGTGGCTATTTTTACTTGATTTTTGCCATGTTCTTTTGCATCATACAAAGCCTTATCCGCTCTACCTATTGCAATATCCAAGGTGTCATCTTTGTGTATTTTTGTTATTCCAAATGAGGCTGTTTTGCTACCTACATGCTCAAATATTTTTTCTGCTATCTGTTGTCTCACTCTTTGTGTAATTTCAAAAGCAACTTCTATAGAAGTTTTTGGAAGCAGTATAAGAAACTCTTCTCCTCCCCAGCGACCTATGACATCAGTATCTCTAAATACTTTTTTCAATTCCATAGAGATAGTTTGAAGAACAATATCACCTTCATTATGTCCATAATTATCATTCACTAATTTGAAGTTGTCTATATCCATCATAACAATACAAAGTTCCGTTTTATAGCGATTTGCTTGTCTTCTTTCGTATGTAAATATCTCTTCAAACTTATATCGGTTATATAAACCTGTCAGCTTATCAGTAGAAGATAAAATTTCAAGAGCTTTTTTTTCTTCAATAAGTCGTGCATTTGTATTTTCAAGCTCTTTAATTCGTATTCTTAGTTTGTTAGAATTTTTAAAAAATGAAAAGCTAGACATAATATTACCTCTGCATAAAGGCAAAAACTTCAACATTTTGATGCAACTCTTTTAGCCTTTGTACAGCTTCTTTGAGATTATTTGCTCTAACATCTGTTATTTGCATTTTATTTGCAAAAAATGACTTGTATGTAATTCTAAAAATACTCATTTTCATATCCTTTGATTGTATTGCACAAAGTTTATAAAAAAGATGTCACAGACATGTGATATTTTAAATTGTGCTTAGTATAGCCTAATCAATCTATTTAAATGTGACAGCTATGTCACATCCTGATGCTACATTACTGTATCTTAAATGAAAAAAGCGTGATGTCAGTAAAAGACTCTTCTGTTGTATATAAATACGGTTTAAGAGATGGGGAGGAAACATGTCAGGTAAGTTAATCTTAATTGTAGATGATGATGAGATAACCTTGGAGATGATTGGTTATACATTGGAAGATGAAGGCTACAAGGTTATTAAAACTACAAATACCAGAGATGCGATAGAACTGGCAGAAAAAAATTCACTTTCTCTTTATGCAGTACTTATGGATCTTGTAATGCCACAAAATGATGGTTTTATGGCAATAAGAACCATGAAAAGTCTAAGAACTTTGAGGTTTATTCCAATTATGGCATTAACTTCATCCAGTGATAAAGAGTCAGTTTTAAAAGCTTTTGATGCCGGAGCAGATGATTATCTGACGAAACCTTTTGACCCGAACGAGCTAATATTTAGAGTAAAAGCACTTTGCAGGATTACGGATTTTGTGAGACGATGGAAAGCTTTTAATAAATAATTTTTGAAGGATAGAATGATGATACATTTTGATTCAGTTGATTATATAGACCGAGCTACAATACTTGTGGTAGATGATACTCTTGATAATTTAACGCTCATGTCGGGTTTGTTAAAAGATTTATATAGAGTTAAAGTTGCAAATAGCGGCGAAAAAGCACTCAAATATCTTGAGAACGACACCATGCCGGATTTGATACTTTTAGATATTATGATGCCTGGGCTCTCCGGTTATGATGTCATAAAAGAGCTAAAGTCAAACCACAAAACAAAAGATATTCCGGTTATTTTTTTAACCGCTATGAGCTCGATGGATGATGAAAAAAAAGGTCTCGAAATGGGGGCTGTGGACTATATCACAAAGCCTATCTCTTCACCGATTGTTATGGCAAGAGTGAAGGTGCATATTGAAAATAAGGCGGCAGCTGATTTTTTAAAAGACCAAAATAACTTTCTTGAATCTGAAATACAAAAGCGTACCCGCGAGATATCCGCAATTCAAAATGTAACTATTCTAGCTATGGCATCTCTTGCAGAGACACGAGACTCCGATACAGGAAATCACATTAGACGAACACAGTTTTATGTCATAGCACTCGCAGAAAAGCTAAAAAATCATCCTCGTTTTACCAAATTTTTGAGTAAACAAATGATAGATACACTCTTTAAATCAGCCCCTTTGCATGATATAGGAAAGGTTGGTATTCCTGACCATATACTTCTTAAACCCGGAAAATTTACACCCGAAGAGTTTGAAATTATGAAGACACATACTACGCTTGGACGCGATGCTATTGCGCATGCTGAAAAACAGCTTGGAATGGAAGTTGAGTTTCTTCAAATTGCTAAAGAGATGGCTTATTTTCATCAAGAAAAATGGGATGGCAGTGGCTATCCTACAGGCATAAGAGGTGATGACATACCCATCTCTGCTAGGCTTATGGCAGTTGCGGATGTGTATGATGCACTGATTAGTCGTAGAATTTACAAAGAAGGAATGCCACATGAAAAAGCTGTTTCAATAATCGTTGAGGGGAAGAATACACATTTTGATTCGGATGTTGTAGATGCTTTTTTAGTGTTACAAGATGAGTTTCTTGCAATAGCTGCAAAATTTGGCGATAGCGATGAAGATATGGCTGTAAAAGCACAACAGATGGCAAGATTGGAGGTTCAATCATGAAGAATTTCCTCTCACTTTTAGAAGGCATGAAACTTAGTTTTAGGCTGATATTTGGATTTACTGCTGTTTTACTCATTACGCTCATTATAGGGCTTTATAGCCTCTATGCATTTTCTACATTAAATGAAAATATAAGATCAATCTATGAAAATGGATTTCTTGGGTTAACCCATTTAAAAGAAGCAAATATAAAACTTGTTCATATTTCTAGGAATGTGCGTCAAATGGCATTAGCTTTAGATCCCATTTCTCAAGAAAAAGCAAAAAAGAAGATTGAACAAAATACTAAAGAGCTTTCAATTGAATTGGAAAAAGCAAAGATGAGTGTCAATGGGGAAGAAAACAGAGAACGATTACAAGAATTCAATCTACTCTATGCTGAGTATCAACAAAGTATTGACACAGTTATATCTATGATTGAAAAACGCAAAAATAGTGACGACATATCGGTTGAAACATTTTTGGGCAGTGACTATTTTTTAGAAATAATTGAAAAGACAGAGCAAAAAATTGAAGAGATTTCTTTAGCAAAAGAAGAATCAGCGAAAGATTCAGTTAACAAAGGAGAACTTATTTATGAGCAGAGTGAAAAGGTGTTTTTTTACCTGTTCTTTTTGGCGCTCTTTGGCGGTGTTTTTTTCTCTTGGCTTAATATTCTCTCAATTCGTCGTCCTTTAGAAAATTTACGAGAATCTATTGAACAATTAGCAAAAGGACATCTTGATATTGTGATACCTTACACACAATATACAAATGATGTAGGGAGCATCGCAAATTCAATAGTAGTGCTTCAAGAAGGAGCAAAAAGTAGAGAGTTGCAACGCCAAATCAAAGAGAAATTAGCTGAATTTGACAAAACGTTATTGAGCATCTCCTCTTTTGCAGAATTTGGAAATACATTGTTAGCTAAGATGTCTCAATATATGGGTATCGTTTACGGTGCTCTCTACATTGCAGATAAAAATCAAACACAACTCATAAGAGAAGGCAGCTATGCCTGTGACGATGACATCCATGCAACTGAATTTACTTTTGGGCAAGGTTTAGTCGGGCAAGTTGCGCTTGACAAAAAAACAATTATTCTAAAATTAGATACTGCCTCAGCAGTCGGAATTACAACAGGAATTGGAAAGTTAAATATTCACACACTGCTCATAGCCCCCGTACTCATTAATAAAAAAGTATTAGGAGTCTTAGAACTAGGCTCCTTTGAAGAGTTTAATTTAGAACAAATAGCTTTTTTAGAAGTACTTTTACCTTCAGTAGCTATAAAATTAAGAATTTTAGAAGGCAATATAGAAACGAAAGAGTTGCTTGAGCAAACACAAATGCAATCCATGGAACTTGCAGCATCACAACATCAACTTTTAGCGCGTCGTGATGAGTTAGAAAAAAATAATAAACTCCTAGCAGAACAAGCTTCGCAAATGTCTCAACAAGCAGAAGAGTTAGAACAACAGCAAGAGTCACTCCTAGAACAACAAGAAATTTTATCTCAAACAGAGGAGAGAACCCGTCTTATCCTAGCTTCGGTGAATGAAGGTATTTGGGGATTAAATGCAGATGGAAAAACAACCTTTGTCAATGAAGCAATCATAGAAATGCTAGGATATTCTGAACCTGAGCTATTTGATGCCAACATGCACACTCTGGTACATCACTCTTATCCGGACGGCTCGACATACGAAAGAGAAAATAGTCCTATCTATTTGACATCCGTGGATGGCGTGGGTCGTAAAATAGACGATGAAGTGTTGTGGCGTAAGGATGGATCATCCTTTCCCGTAGAATACGAAACTACTCCGGTTCTTAAAGATGACCGTCTTATCGGAACTGTTATAGTTTTTAGAGATATAACAGAGCGTAAAGAGAGTGAAAAAAAATTGCGTCTTGCAAATTTTATGAACGACCAAGCACTTGAGTTGACAAATACCGGGTATTGGCATCTCCCAATCAATGCAGAAGATGGGTATTACAACTCTTCAGAACGAGCAGCAACTATTTTTGGAGATTTGCCTCGTCCTGATTGGCGTTATCACTTTATGGATGAGTGGTTTGCAAATGTTGAAGCAGGAGACAAAGAAGCATCTGAGGCAACGCTCAAGAATTACAGAGCAGCTCTTGAGGGAACGGTTCCAAGATATGACACTATATATGCCTATAAACGCCCAATAGACGGTAATGTTATATGGATTCACTCCATGGGAGATGTTGTTCGGGATGCTTATGGTACACCCACTGACATGTATGGCGTAACAGTGGATATTACTCAAAACAAATTGGTTGAAGACGAAATCAAAAAAGCTAAAAAAACTGCTGAAGATGCTACAAAGGCAAAGTCGGACTTTTTGGCAAATATGAGTCATGAAATACGAACGCCCATGAATGCTATCATAGGCATGTCGCATCTAGCCCTTCAAACAGACTTAAATGCTAAACAGAGAAATTACATTGAAAAAGTAGATAGTGCCTCTAGAAACCTACTTGGTATTATCAACGATATTCTTGACTTCTCTAAAATCGAAGCCGGAAAAATGCAGTTTGAAAATGTTGATTTCTACCTTGAAGATGTCATGGAACATTTAGCAGACTTGTCTGTAATAAAGGCACAAGACAAAGGTCTTGAGCTGCTTTTTGATATGGGGATAGATGTACCGACCGGACTTGTCGGCGATGCGTTGCGTTTAGGGCAAGTCATTATAAATCTTGTAAATAATGCTATAAAATTTACGGAAAAAGGTGAAATTACCGTTAGCATACACAAAATTGCGGATGAGAGTGATGGTGTGCGGCTTCTTTTTGAAATCAAAGATACAGGAATCGGTTTAACGCAGGAGCAACAAAACAAGCTCTTTAGTGCATTTTCTCAAGCAGATGCTTCTACTACTCGTAAATACGGCGGCACAGGTTTAGGGCTTACCGTCAGTAAAAAACTTGTAGAAATCATGCAAGGAGAGATAGGAGTAGAGAGTAAGATAGGAGAAGGAAGTAATTTTCACTTCACGGCAAAATTCGGTGTTCAAAACGAACAAAGAAACCTCTCTATGAGCCCGGAAGATGTAAAAAATTTGCGTATTTTGGTGGTAGATGATAATGCAAGTGCTAGAGAAATACTCCAAAGTATGCTTACATCGCTTAAGCTTAATGTAACCGCAGTGAGCAGTGGTCATGAGGCAATCGGAGAGTTAGAACAAGCACAAATAGAATATAAACCCTATGAGCTTGTACTGATGGATTGGATGATGCCGGGAATGGATGGTTTGGAGACTATAAAGCGCATTCATGCAGATACTAAGCTCTCTAAAATACCGACTTTTATTATGGTAACTGCGTATAGTCGTGAAGAGTTAATTCAAAATAGTGAGGGTATTGCTTTTGAAGGTATTTTGGTCAAACCGGTAACTCCTTCTACTCTGCTTGATAGTATTTTAAATGCATTAGGCAAGGAAGTTGCACAAAGTACAAGAAGACATGAGAAAGAGTCTAACTACAGAGAAGCAGAGAAAATTCTAAAAGGTGCTTATTTGCTGCTGGTTGAAGACAATCTTGTCAATCAAGAGTTAGCCATTGAATTATTGCAAAATGCAGGGATAAAAGTGGATGTTGCAAATAACGGTGCCGAGGCTTTAGAAAAAGTACAAATTACTGAATATGACGGTGTTTTAATGGATTGTCAGATGCCCGTTATGGATGGGTTTGAGTCCACTCGTCTCATTCGCAAAATTCCAAGATTATCCAACCTTCCAATCCTTGCCATGACAGCCAATGCAATGGCAGGAGACAAAGAAAAATGTATCGAATGTGGAATGAATGACCATATTGCCAAGCCGATTGATGTTGCTCACATGTTTCTTACTATGGCACAGTGGATAAAACCAAAGAGTGTAGAAGTAAGCACAGATGAACCCACTCAGGAAAAAACAACAAATGACATGCTTCAAATAGAAGGAATGGATATTAAAAGTGCTCTAGGGCGTGTTGCCGGAAATGAAAAGCTTCTTCGTAAACTTCTTGTTCGCTTTTTGGAAACGCAATCGGATGTGATTGTCCGTATTAATAGAGCAATCCAAAATAATGATATCCAAACAGCTATGAGAGAAGCACACACTATTAAAGGATTAGCCGGAAATATCGGTGCCGATTTGTTATTTAAACATGCTCAGGAGCTTGAGAGAGTGCTAAAAGACGGCGAATCTGATACTATTAATAGCTGTTTAGAATTGACAAAAAATGAACTATCTAAGATTATGCAGAGAATTTCAGTTGCTATCGGAGAACCGATGCAAATAATAACTGCACCGTCTGACATAGACATGGAAGCCTTAACAGATGCGTTAAAAAAGCTCGATAAACTTTTAAAAGAGCTTGATGCAGAAGCAGCGACAGCTGAAGAAGAACTTTTTGATAGTTTGGTTGCTCTCGGACATGGTGTTTCCATCAAAAAAATAAAAAAAGCAATTGACAAGTTTGAATTTGAGGATGCAAGAGAGTTGCTAGCTCAAATATTATCAAAACTTTCTTGATTAGCGAAGTGAATTTAATATACATGAAAAACAAAAAAAGGAGTGTGTTATGTACAATTTTATTATGATGTTTTTAACAGTTTTACTGTTTATGAGCGGTTGTGGTGATGGAGAGAATAATCAGGGTGTTGCTGATTCAAATATAAGTAGCCTCGCGGATGCCAATGCAACTATTTACTCGCAAGATGATGAACTTAAATCAATTGGCAGACATGCAGCGCCGCCTATGCATATCTCGATTGAGGATCCGGCTCCAAACACTCTTGTTACAATAACAATTACAGGATTGTCGGGCAGCAGTGTTGATGTAACTGCTGCCGGTTCAGGTTGTGGTAGCATACAAAATACAACGGGGATCTCTCCCTTAAATATAGTGGGCAGTGCAGGTTCAAGCGGTTATTGCGATATAAAAGCTACATATAATGACGGAAAGAGAGTGGCCGGTCGCTTTATCGTAGCTCCTTCTGAGCCGAATTTGCCGCCGGTTAATCTTATAAACGGCAGTTGGGTTATCGGTAAAACCCCACAAGTATCAACTTTCTTAGATTTAGATAGTGCTATAAAACGCTCCGTTGGGCTTCCTGCTATATCAAAAGTGGATGGTCCTAGAGGGTTTATGAACGGAGGCGCTTCAGAATTTACTGTTTATAGTTCCGGTGGTTCTAATATTGCTGCTATTTTAGTGCAAGTTGGGTCGTATGACGGTTATTACACCGTTCCGGTTTATTCATCCGGAAGAAGTGGAGAGTTTAAGCTTGCTTTTGCACCTGATTTGTTTACGAAGCTCAGAGCAGCTGCGGCTGATTTAAATATTTATATAACCGTAATTGATGATCTTAATCAGGTGAGCGAGGCTTTTACTATTTTGTTATCTGCAAATGAAGTAGGTCTTCGTGCAATCGGAAGTGCAGCAAAAGTTTCCGGCAAAGTCAGTTATGAAGATTTTCCCGTTTCAAGAGCAGGCTTAGGCAGTAGCAGGATGTTGCCGGTTCGCTTTGCGGAGGTTCAAGTTGTTAGAAATTTTGATAATGCAATTCTTGCTATGGGGTCTACGGACGCTTCGGGTCAATATGAAATAACATTTCAAAATGATGATACAGCGAATCCCGGCTACTATATTCTAGTATATGCAAGACAAGAGAGTGCTACATTAAAACAAGAAGTAAGGGATTTTTCAAGAAATGTCTATTCGTTTAAATCAGGGAGTGTAATTGATGAAATTCTGACACAGGACAAAGTGGATATGGATATCGCAATAGCAAAAAGTGATAATGCAGCGGCTATGAATATTTTCGATGTCGGAGTGAGTTGCAATGATTATGCACGCTTACATGGCGGAAAAGTTCCACAAAAGTTAACTTTCTTTTGGCAAGTGAATGGTCTAAGCGGTACATATTTCTCACCGTTAAATAATGAGATTGTTTTACTTGGTAGGTTGTCTGATCCGGATGAATATGATGATTTAGTTATAGGGCATGAGTATGGACATTTTGTCATGAGTAGTTACAGTAAAAGTAATTCTCCGGGTGGAGGTCACACTTTGGCACCATCGGTTCCGACTTTATCATGGTCAGAGGGTTGGGCAACATTTTTTTCTGCAGCTGCATTAAATAAAAGTTATTACGTGGATACTACGGCAACAGGGGTAGGTGCATATTATAGTATAGAAAGTTTACCTAGTAGTATTACGCTTGGAAATACAGGAGGTAAACTTGAAGGTACTCTAAGTGAGGCGGTAGTGAGTGCTGTTTTATGGGATTTATATGACAGCACGAATGAAACATTTGATACTCTTAGCGATAAATCAATTGCTATTTGGAAAATATTGACAACCTATCTTAACGGGACAAATTTTAGAGATAGAGGAGAGGCAGGGGTTGATTTAGTTGATTTTTTAGATGGTTGGTTTTGCTTAGGATATGGTGATAAAGGCTCGGATGGGGTTGGTATGGTTGGAAATGTTTGGTCTTTGCATGATTTAAGTTATGATTTTATAGAGTTAGATTCGTGCAAATAAGTTGAAAAGGAGAGTGCATGGTAATTAAGTTTAAAACAAAAAGATTAAGAGAATTAATCTTTCTCTTTTTGGGTTTGTTATTATTTAGCAGTGAGGTTGCGGCTGCTACAAAAGCTCCAATTACGGGAGATTTTGTTCCGGCTTCATATGAAACTAAAAATCTTGGCAAAGTAAAGGTTGATTTGCACTTTTCTATGTTGATGCCATTCAAAAAAGTGGGTGTTTCTTTGATCTTGCCAAAAGGTGTGCGTTTACTTCATGGGAATTCAATAAATATTTTCAATGATTTAAAAACTAACAAAGTTCAAACACTCTCGTATGAGTTTATGGTTGAAGATTTTAAAGAAAAACAAATTTGGGCTACTGTTAAAGTGCTTGAACTCCCCGATGCTATATTCAGTAAAGACTTTTTATTTACAATTAATCCACACAAGAGTGCACATCCTCCGGCTGTTTTTATTGAAAACGGTAGTCGCTAATTTTTAGTGGATGCTATTCGAATACATGCTATTTATACGACTTTCAGCCTATAACCCTCTCCATGGTGTGTTTCTATGGTTAGGGGAGCAAATTTTTCTCTTGCTCTGGAAATGAGTTGACGAATGCTTCCCTGAGAAACAATTTCATCCTCCCATACATATTCGACTATGTCATAAGTGCTTACTACTTGATTTTTTCTTTCAACTAACAGGGTCAAAAATAGATTTTCTTTCATTGTTAGTTTTATCTCTTTATCGCTACAGTAAAGGATTCTATTACTCATATCGTAGGTAATACTTTGGGTTAAATTAACTTTTTCTGTTTGGTTCATTTTATATTTGTTGATGGTAAGTTTTATGATTTTTAGTAAGCTATCACTGTCGTAAGGTTTGCTTACATAATAGGAGTGATTTGTCACTGCAACATCTTCGAGTGTCTCATCATCGCCATGCGCAGTTAAGTAGATAACGGGTATGTTTTTTGTTAAGTTAAGCTTGTTCACTAGGTCGATGCCGTTTACATACACATCTCCTAAATTTATATCTGTAATCATTAAATCAAAAGCGCCATTTGAGATATATTCGAGTGCAACATCCGGAGAATATGCAAGCAATACTCTATACCCTGCTCTCGTTAAGTCATATTCCAATGCTTTTGCAGTAATAGAGTTGTCCTCTATCACCAATATATTTAATTTAATCAAATGGAACCTTATATAAAATCTATTTAATAATAGCGCACGATATATTACAATAAATTTGTGACATGAATGTCACATTTTATTTATTTTTATTAAAACCTTGTTTTTTAATTTAAAAGAGTACTATGCTTTGTGTTTAGTCATATTCTTATACAAAGGTTCTGTTTTGAAAAAAATATTTGACAGTTTTTATACGAGTGGATGGGACTTTCCTCTCTCAGAGATGGTCATTAGAAACAGGTATCAGATGATAAATGTCGGTATCCTTTTATCTACGCTTGTGCTTCTTTTTTTAATGATTGGCAACTCTATGCAAGTGCATGTTTTCGTAGAAGCGACAGTATTTATCATCAATGTCATAATGATGATTGCTTTAAGAAAATCTAAGAAAGCGTTTGAATATGTTGCCACAATAATAACGGCGCAATATACTTTTTTCTTTCTGGCTATCGTCTATATAGGTAATTCAACGGATATAAAGTATGTTTGGCTTTTTACATACTCTACCATTCTTGTCTATTTTCAGAGTTCAAAAAAGGGAACTTACTGGTTTGTTTTTTTTATAAGTATGCTCCTTATCGCTCCATTTCAAGGATTTATTCCTGTTTATTACTCGTTTGAAGAAGTTTCCTATCTCTCTCTTGTGCTAATGGCTATCTATTCGGTTACTTATTTTTATCAAGTAAAAATGGAAGAGGCGAACGCTTTGATTAAAGAGCAAGAAAATAGGCTTCTATTAAGTGAAAATATTTTAAAAAAAGAGCTTCACCATAGGGTAAAGAACAATATGCAGTTTATTATCTCTTTGTTTAAACTCAAACTTGTTCCCTACATGAATCCTGATATTCAAAGAGTTATAAAAGAAGTCACTTATAAAATCAAAGGCATGGCAAGTGTGCATGATATGCTTTACAAGCAAAAAATAGTTACAGGTATTGATGCAAGCCAATATTTTATAACACTCGTCAATGCGCTCAAAAATGGCTATGAAACACAGCATATAAAATTTGATATGAAAATAGATGCAGAGCTTAGCAGTGACCAACTTATCTTTTGCGGCTTGATTGTCAATGAAGTTGTTATGAATGCTATAAAGTATGCGTTTAAGGATAGAGAAGAGGAAGGGGGATGGACTATTAATTTGAATATTTATAGTGATGAGAAGCAAACCGTTTTGGAAATATATGATAATGGACAGGGGATGGATGCGTCTAGGACAACCTCTTTTGGTTCTGAGATGATAGAAAGTTTGATAGAAAATGAGCTTAAAGGCAAGATGAAACTAGAAACCGATAAAGGGGTGAAATATACTTTTTATATACCTCGATAAGAGGTATATCGAGGAGTAGTTCTGGAACTGTAAATATTACTGTGTCAACCGATTAAATTATACGACTTTCAGCCTATAACCCTCTCCATGGTGTGTTTCTATGATTAGGGGAGCAAATTTTTCTCTTGCTCTGGAAATGAGTTGACGCATGCTTCCCTGAGAGACAACTTCATCGTTCCATACATATTCGACTATCTCATAAGTGCTTACTACTTGATTTTTTCTTTGGACTAACAAGGTCAAAAATAGATTTTCTTTCATAGTTAGTTTTATCTCTTTACCACCGCAGTAGAGGATTCTATTACTCATATCGTAGGTAACATTTTTGTTTAAATAAATTTTTTCTACTATGTTGTTTTTATATCTGATAATGGTAAGTTTTATGATTCTTAGCAAGCTCTCGCTGTCGTAAGGTTTACTTATATAATAGGAGTGTTTTGTCTCTGCAACATCTTCGAGTGTTTCATCATCACCATGCGCAGTTAAGTAGATAACGGGTATATTTTTTGTTAAGTAAAGCTTTTTCACTAGGTCGATGCCGTTTACATACGCATCTCCTAAATTTATATCTGTAATCATTAAATTAAAAGCGCCATTTGAAATATATTTGAGTGCAACATCCGGAGAATGTGCAAGCAACACTCTATGCCCTATGCTCGTTAAGTCATATTCCAATGCTTTTGCAGTAATAGAGTTGTCCTCTACCACCAATATATTTAATTTAATCAAATTAAACCTTCAATAATAAGTTGTTTTTAAATATTTCGCAACATATTATATTAAGCTTGTGACATTGGTGTCACATGTAATTTTTTTTAATTTAAAAGCGTGCTATGCCTTGTGTTTAGTAAACACCTTCTTTTTCCGACAAATCTATAAAAAAGTGTTAGAACTTCAAAGCTCTGAGAATTAATAAAAGATTTCAAATTTCACAAATAATCCTATGACACCAATCATAAGCCGCCGTGTTAACTGATTGAAATAATAAATCATAACAAAAAATACAACTATGTAACAACTATGTAACAACTATGTTGCGTTTATGTTACATCTTGATGTTACATTTCTGCATCTTAAAATTAAGGAAGTGTGATGAAGACAAAAAGTAAAAAACACATTAGTTTAGTGCTTAGCACTTTAATACTCGGTTCTATGGGGCTAGTAGGTTGTAGTAGTGATAATGGTGGAAGTTCAGAGCCGGTAGTGGCACCGGAAAAACCGGCAATAACAAAAACCATTTCCGGAATTGCTGTTGACGGTTATATTAAACTAGCAACGGTAACTTTAAATGGTGTGACTACTCAAACAAATGATACCGGTATTTGGTCTATGGCTTATACCGGAGATAACAGCCATGTCATATCTGTAAAAGGAGGAATTGATACAAGTACAGGAAAGCCTTTTGAAGGTACTCTAAAAGCAGAGATTGGTGAAGATGGTGTAAATGTTGCTGTTACTCCTTTATCTACATTGGTAAGTTCTTTAGTTAAAAATGGTGAAACAAAGGCAGCAGCAAGTGCAAAAATCGCTACACAATTAGGTATTTCTGAGGCTACACTCGCAGGAGATCCAATTGCTATTTTAGCAACAGGTACGACTGAACAAAAAGCTGAAGCTGTACAAGCTATAAAGAGTATTTTGACAGTTCAAAAAGCAACAGAGGCCTTTGCAAAATGTATGGGTGATGCCGGTAGTGATAATTATGAGGCAACATTTGCCGGCATGTATGATGTAATTGCTGCACAACTGGGCAGTGCAGCAGCATCCACAACCACTGTTTCAGCGTTTGACGCAGTTATGGCAAATACTTCCGGTATTACAACAGCGCTGCAGACAAATTTAGCTTCAATAGTGACAGACCCACTTATGAATGATAGATTACAAGCTGCTTCAAGCAGTGTTGCAAGTGTTATTAGTTCTATACATAGCATTTCTAATGCTGATATTGCAAATAATAGAGATTCAGCTGCTAAAGCTGTTGAGCAATTGACAACAGTGATTGAAAACAAGTTAGTTTTAATATCAAGTTCTACAACTATCGCAGCGATTGGCACAGCCCAAACAAATGCAGCTGTAGTTGCAGAGCAAAATAATATTGCTAATTTAGTGAGTGATTATAATGCAAATCCAGATTTAGATGTAACGGATTCGGTTGTAACTCCTCCGGTGGTTGACCCTGTTGTTCCTCCGGTGGTTGACCATGTTGTTCCTCCAGTTGTTGACCCTGTTGTTCCTCCGGTCGTTGACCCCGTAATTCCTCCGGTTGTTGACCCAGTTGTTCCTTCGGTCGTTGACCCTGTTGTTCCTCCGGTCGTTGACCCTGTTGTTCCTCCGGTCGTTGACCCTGTTGTTCCTCCGGTCGTTGACCCTGTTGTTCCTCCAGTCGTTGACCCCGTAATTCCTCCGGTCGTTGACCCTGTTGTTCCTCCGGTCGTTGACCCTGTTGTTCCTCCGGTCGTTGACCCTGTTGTTCCTCCGGTCGTTGACCCTGTTGTTCCTCCGATTGTAACTCCGGTTGCTCCAACTCCTGCAGCCACAACGGCAACAGTAGCAGTAACAGCGGCAAACGCATCTGCATACAATGCAAGTTCACTTGGTGTAACTTTCAACTTTACGGCAGGAACTTACACTTACGCAGTCGCAAACTTTAACGATGGCGATATTTTGAATTTCCCGGCCGGCAATAACCCTACCATCATCAACACAAATTTTGCAGATGGAAATCTTACGCTTCAATGGGCAAATGATGGCAGCGTAATCATAGTGAATCTCTCAAATATTCCAACGGCAGACGATGGAAGCATTCTTGGAACAACAAGTTTCAAAACAGCGTTCGGAGTTAGTTCAATACAGTAGTAGTTTCTATGCCTCTCGTCATCGAGAAGCATAGCGACGCGGCAATCTTTTAGTGCCTTAATCGAGTGGATTCTGCCTCAAGAGAGGCAAGCTTTAGTGCCTTCAAAGGCTAACAAAACCTTATAAATCTCGAAAAACAGAGTTTTTTGTAGCTTTAGGGGGTTGTAGGGACATTTGTCCCTGCCACTGAAACGGACTTGTTCGTTTTAACATAAGAAAATTCTACCTCATCAGAGGCAAGCTTTAGTGCCTTAGCGGCTAGCGTAGCATGTCGGGACTAGTTCCGATATGCGTTTAAATAAAACAAAAGGAAAACAAAATGTCAAAGGTATTTTTAACAGCAGGTAAAACAGGATATGAAGTTGCAAACTTAGGTGATAGTTTTTATGGTTCTACAGGAACAGAAAGCGTATCTATAAATTCAAATGTGACAGGCATAATAGTCGATTCAAACATGGAAAGCGTAACACTGACCGGTGCTATGAGCACTTATTCATTTCAACAAGCAGGAAATGTTTTGAGTATTTATACAGCGGATGGCGTTACACTTGTTACTAGCATGGCAATCGGCGATCTCGGATCAACGCTCATCATGAATAGTGTATCGTATCATGTAGCGGTAGAAGCAGATTTAATGATGAAGATAGGAGATGAAAAGGTTGGAGTACAGACGCTTACAACGGGTACAGATACTTTAACCGGAACAGTTGCAAATGATAGATTTGATGGTCTCTATGGCACAGACGGTTCAACAGTAACCTATACACTTCAAGCTGCTGATGTTCTTAATGGCGGTGCCGGCATAGACACTTTGAAAGTCACGACTGCAGCTGAAGCTAGCACTCCACTTGACGGTCTATGGGCCGGTAAAACCAATTTTGAAAAAATTGCGTTCGACTCAACAGGTGCCGGTGCACAAACTATTACTACAGGTGCTAATTTTGCAACTGCATTCGCAACAGGTGCAGATGTAAGTGTAGAAACTTTTGACGGTGCGATTACTCTTGACATGTCAGGATATACGCAGGCAACAACAGTAAACACTACAACACATGGTGCATCTTCTGCACAAACTATTACAACTGGTACGGGAGCGGCTTCTGTAACTGCAACTGCTCTTGTAGGCGGCGCACAGACTATTTCGGGTGTGAATCTTAATACGGTACATGCAACGGTTCTTGGAGCAGGTGCACAGACGATTACGAGTACGAGTACATCAGCCGTAACAGTGGTTGCGGATGCTTTTAACGGTGCGCAAACAATTACAACAGGAACAGGGAATGACCATGTAACAACAACATCAACTGCAGGAACAATCAATGTGATTACAACCGGTGCAGGCGATGATGTTATCGTGGCAAGTTTAGGTAGCGATACTATAACCGGCGGTGCCGGTGTAGATATTATGACAGGTGGCTCAGGTACTGACACATTTTTAATTGCAGCTCCTGATACTGGTATCACTCTAGCAACTGCAGATACTATTACTGACTTTACTGCCGGCGATGTTATTAATGCAACTTCAATTGTTGGAGGTGCAACTATAGTGGATGGTTCCGGTTTTGCTAATTTTGATGCTTTCGTTGCAGCAGCAAATGCTGTATACACGGTTAATACAGCTGCATATATCGCATATAATGCTGCTAATAGTGGCGATGCTTGGGTTCTTCTTGATCATGATAACAGTGATTCAGTAACTACAGGCGATTCAATAGTTGTTCTCTCCGGTGTTAACACTGCTGCTAAAATCGATGTTGTTGCTCCAACGATACTTTCTGCGGCAGTATCAGGAGATGGTCGAAGCATTGTTATAACACACTCTGAAGTGTTAACCGGTGCACCTGAAGCAGCGGATTACGGAGTAACTTTAAGTGCCGGAACTACAGCGGTAACCGGTGCTACTCTCGGTGCAGGGGCAGATGCAAATAAAATTACGATTACTCTCTCCAATACTATTGCAACCGGTTTAACTGTCACAAATCTTGTTCATACTGCAACAAATGGAACTGCGGACTCTATTCAAGATACGGCAACGGTTGCTAACAAAGCGGCTACACAAACATTAGCTACAGTAACGAACAGTTCTGCAGTTGTAGCTTCCCTTCTTACAATAGGCACGGACAACTTAACTGGAACTTCTGCTAATGATACATTTGATGCTACTTATGGGAATGCCACTACAGTAAAAACAATTCAAGCTGAAGATATTCTTAATGGTGGCAACGGTACGGACACTGTAAATATTGTTACAGGAGCTGAGGCTAGTACACCGGGTGATGGTCTATGGACGAACAAAACAAATTTTGAAAAAGTTGTATTCAGCTCAACAGGCGATGGTGCACAAACTATTGTTACTGATGTTAATTTTTTAGCAGCATTTGCAAATGGTGCAGATGTAAGTGTAGAAACTCAAGTAGGTGCGATTAATCTTAACATGGGTTCCTATACGCATTCTGCAGCAATCACAACATCATCCATCGGTGACGGTGTGCATACTATTTTAACAGGTTCAGGCGCTACAACGGTCAATGCAACATCGCATACAGCGGGTGATCAGACTATTAACGGTGCCGGTCTTACAACAGTAGATGCTTTAATCGTTGGTGCAGGTGTTCAGACAATCGGTACAACAGCAGGTCAAAGTATTGTTACAGTAAATGCAACAATCCAAGGAGACGGTGCGCAGACGATTACAAGTACGAGCGCGTCGGCTGTTACAGTAGTTGCGAACGCTTTTAATGGTGTGCAGACGATTGTAACGGGTGCAGGAAATGACAGTGTAACAACAACATCTGCTTCCGGAGTGAACAATACAATTTCTACTCTTGCAGGCGATGATGTTATCGTAGCAAGTGCTGGTAACGATACTATCACCGGTGGTTTGGGTAAAGATACCATGACAGGTGGTGCGGGTAGAGATATATTTGTATTTGCAGCTAACGATACCGGTACAACTTTAGCAACTGCAGATATTATTACCGACTTTAGTGCGGCGGATGATATTATTCAAGCACCATCAGGAGCTTTAATTATAGCAAACGGTGCTGCTTTAAATTTTACAACTTTCTCTACAGCTGCTAATGCTGCATTTGCTGGCGGAAGTACTAATGATGATAAATTTATCGCATATAATGCTGCCGGAACTGGTAATGCTTGGGTTGCTATTGATCATAATAATGATGGTACATTAGATTCTGTGGCAGTTTTGAATGGTGTTGATGTTGAAAATAAATTAACAGTGAACACGCTTACAATTGGTACGGACACAATTACAGGAACTGCCCTTGCTGACACATTTGATGCTACTTACGGGAATGCAAGTACAATAAAAACAATTCAAGCTGAAGATGTTTTGGATGGCGGTAATGGCATAGACACTGTAAACATTGTTACGGGAGCTGAGGCTAGCACACCGCCTGACGGTCTGTGGACGAATAAAACAAATTTCGAAAAAGTTGTGTTCAGCTCAACAGGCGATGGTGTACAAACTATTGTTACAGATGCTAATTTTGCAGCAGCATTTGCGACGGGTGCGGATTTAAGTGTAGAGACGCAAGCAGGTGCGATTAATGTTGACATGAGTTTATATGCTCAAGCTTCAACAATCACAACTTCATCTATCGGTGCGGGTGTGCATACTATTGTAACAGGCTCAGTCGCTACAACAGTTAACGCAACATCGCATGCAGCAGGTGCTCAGACTATTAACGGTGCCGGTCTTACTACGGTGAACGCAACCATTGTTGGTGCAGGTGTTCAGACAATCGGTACTACCGCGGGTCAAAGTATTGTTACAGTCAATGCAACAATCCAAGGAGACGGTGCACAACAGATTACGAGTACGAGCGCGTCAAATGTTACGGTAGTTGCGAATGCGCATAATGGTGTGCAGACGATTGTAACGGGTGCAGGAGATGATAGCGTAACAACAACATCTGCTTCCGGAGTGGACAATACAATTGTTACTTATGCAGGTATTGATACTATCGTAGCAGGTGCAGGAAATGATACTATTACGGCTGGAATAGGTAAAGATACTATGACAGGTGGTGCGGGTAGAGATATATTTGTATTTGCAACCGGCGATACGGGTACAACTTTAGCAACTGCAGATATTATTACCGACTTTAGTTCTGAAGATATTATTCAAGCACCGGCAGGATCTTTAATTATAACAAACGGTTCTGCTTTGGCTGATTTTGCGGCTTTCTCTACAGCTGCTAATACCGCATTTGGTGGTGGAGCTACTACTGATGATAAATATGTCGCATACAATGCTGCCGGTACCGGTGATGCTTGGGTTGCTATTGACCATGATAATGATGGTACATTAGACTCGGTGGCTGTTTTGAGTGGTGTAAACCTTGCAAGTAAAATTACAGATGTTGTCGCTCCGGCAATACTTTCAGCAGAGGTAGCAACAGATGGTCGAAGCATTATAATAACACACTCTGAAGTGTTAACAGGAACACCAGAGGCAGGCGATTACGGAGTAACTTTAAGTGGTGGTTCTACAACTTCAGTGACTGGTGCTACACTAGGAACGGGTGCAGATGCAAATAAAATTACACTGACTTTATCTAATGTTGTTCTATCTACTTTAAATGTAACAGATCTTGTTTATACATCAAGTGCTGGAGTTGCAGACTCTATCAAAGATGCAGCGGCAACTTCTAACAAAGCAACTACGCAAACATTGGCTTCAGTGACTAACAATTCTGCGAATACAACTTACGCACTTACTCTGGACACGGATACTTTGACTGGAAGTGCTGCTGCTGACACATTTGATGGTACTTTTGGTGTTGGTGTTGCAACAACTTATACACTTGGAGTTGCGGATGTTCTTGATGGCGGTGCTGGCATAGATACTTTGAATGTCACTACTCTTCTAGCTGAGGCGAACTCACCAACTGACGCTCTGTGGGCTAATAAAACCAATTTTGAAAAAATTGTGTTTAATTCACTAGGTGATGGTGCACAAACTATTACTACTGGTGCTAATTTTACAACAGCATTTGCAACAGGTGCGGATTTTAATGTGCAAACACTTTTAGGTGCGATTACTGTTGACATGACTGGATATCTTCAGGCTGCAACAATCCATACAACAACAATTGGTACCGGTGCACACACTATTACAACTGGAACAGGAGTGGCTTCTGTAACTGCACTATCCACTACAGACGGTTCACAGACTATGAACGGTGTTGGTCTTACTACCGTAAATGCAACAATCAATGGAGCAGGTGATCAGACAATCGGTACTACTACGGGTGCAAATATTGTTACGGTAAATGCAACAATCCTTGGAGTAGGTGCACAGACAATTACAAGTACGAGTGCATCGGCTGTTACAGTGGTTGCACATGCCGTGAATGGTGCGCAAACGATTATAACCGGGGCAGGGAATGACAGTGTAACAACTACATCTGCTGCAGGAACACTCAATGCAATTACTACTAATGTGGGTGATGACATTATCGTAGCAAGTTTGGGTGATGACACAATCATTGGCGGTGGTGGTGTAGATACTATGACAGGTGGTTTGGGTGCAGACACATTTGCATTTGGAGCTGTTGCTACCGGTATCACTTTAGCAACTGCAGATACTATTACCGACTTTACAACAGCGGATGATGTTATTACTACAACATTGTCTGAAGGCGCCGCTGTAACTATTGTTGATGGTTCTGCTTTAGTTAGTTTTGCAGCTTTCCTTACAGATGCTGCAGCAGTATTCTCTGCCGGAGCGTATATCGCATACAATGTTATGGGTACCGGTGATGCTTGGTTTATTAATGATGAAGATAGTACTAGTTCAGTAACTGTAAATGATACACTGATTATTCTAACCGGGGTAAACCTTGTTGGTGAAATTGTTATTGGCGATATTGCTTAATCTAATTAAATCTCTCTCTTTCCCTCTCACTAAGAGGGAAAGCCTTCTTCACTCTTCTTCATCGATGGCACTTTGAATCTTTCTTTTCTATGCGTCAAGTAAAACCCCTATTTTCAAAGATTTGAAGTGCTTTGTAATGGTATTTTTTTCAAAATCTGTTAATCTCATAAAAATTACTTGGCATGCAAAAATACAATCGTGGGTCTGAGTTACCTATAAAAAATAGCTGCGACTTTATACTATTTTTTACGGGTTATAAGTTAGCTTCGGTAATGTTGCAGAGAGTACATGTATGAATTTCTCTCATAGGCAGATGGGTTATCTGTGGGAGAGTGCATAATCACGGCTGCAATACCGCTATCTTCAAGTTTTTTAATGCTCTCCAACGAAGCGGTAAGTGGCGAAGCGCTCGCTATAAGTGGATTTTTAAGTTTCAATCCTAAAAAGTTCGTTGTTAAATCCATTACAGTCTCTCCTCTTTTGTCGGTTCATAATATTCATTCAGGCTCTCATATCTGTGAAAGAGAGATTGCGCCGTATGCGCAGCAGTCTCCAAAAAAGCTTCTGCAGCGGTGAGATTCATTTTCTCTACCATTTTAAAACGGGTTTCACGGTACATAAAATCTTTCACGCCAATTTTCGGACCCTTGTAATCGAGTGTCATCGGATTTTCACCCGTTTTAAACTTCTCAGGGTTAAATCTGAATATCGGCCAAAGACCGCTATCGACTGCCCGTTTTTGCTGATCAAATCCGTATTTTAGGTCATACCCATGTGCCACACAGTGCGAATAGGCGATGATTATAGAAGGTCCATCGTATCTCTCTGCCTCAATAAACGCCTTCACGGTAGCCGTGTCGTTTGCACCCATGGCAACCTTTGCAACATACACATTCTCATAACTGATTGCCATGGCAGCCAAATCTTTTGGCATGGCAGCTTTTCCTCCTGCCGCGAATTTTGCAACTGCTCCCGTAAATGTAGCTTTTGACTGCTGCCCGCCCGTGTTTGAATAGACCTGAGTATCAAGAACCAAAATATTTACATTTTTTCCGCTGGCTAACACATGGTCGAGTCCGCCAAAACCAATATCATACGCCCAGCCGTCGCCGCCCATAATCCATGCAGATTTTTTCACCAAATAGTCCGATAATCCTCGAAGCGTTTTTGCATCTGAATTTTCCATTTTTTTAAGTAAAAGATTCAGCTCTTTCACCCTCTCTCTTTGTGCAAAAATCTCACTCTCATCTGTTTGTTTAGCATCTAAAATCGCATCCGCCAAATGCGCATCCAAATTAGTTTTTAAACCTACAAGCAAAGCTCTCGCACGCTCTGTATGGTTATCTATGGCAAGGCGAAAACCAAGTCCAAATTCTGCATTATCTTCAAAAAGTGAGTTTGACCATGCAGGTCCGCGGCTCTCACTGTTTTTCTTCCATGGAGTCGTAGGCAGATTTCCGCCGTAAATAGAGCTGCATCCCGTAGCATTTGCAACCACCATTCTATCGCCGAAGAGTTGCGAAGCAAGTTTGACATAAGGAGTCTCTCCACAACCGGGACATGCACCACTAAACTCAAAAAGCGGCTCAAGCAGCTGCGACTCTTTTGCATTAGCATGGTCAAGTCTGGATCTGTCCACTTGCGGCAGTGAAAGAAAATAGTCCCACTGCAAAATTCCGCTCTCTCGAAGCGGTCGCTGTGGCGCCATATTGATTGCTTTTAAATTTGTCTGAGATTTATTTTTTGCCGGACAAACTTCCACGCACAGAGCACAACCCGTACAATCCTCTACGGCTACACTGATATTAAAACGCTCATTTTCGCCGAACTTTTTACCCTTTGCCGCTTTTGCAACAAAGCCCTCCGGCGCGCTACCTAAATAGGAGACATCAAAAATATTGGAGCGGATTACAGAGTGAGGACATGCCAAAACACACTTGTTACATTGGATACATGTGTCGGCATCCCATACCGGAACCTCTTCTGAGATATTTCTCTTTTCATACTGCGTAGTTCCGGTCGGCCATGTTCCATCACTCGGCATTTGAGAAACACTGAGTTCATCGCCTTTAAAGGCTGTGATTTTTCCGATTACTTCATTCACAAATGGATTTGTACTCCCTTTAAGCACGGGTTGAAGCTCTTTTTTGCTTGTTGCATTTGATGGAATTGCCACTTCATAAAGATTTTCCAGAGTTGCATCCACTGCCGCAAAGTTCATGGCAACAATCGTTTCCCCTTTCATTCCGTATGTTTTTTTAATCGACTCTTTAATTTTACCTATCGCCTCATTTTTCTCCATAATGCCGCTGATTGCGAAGAAACATGTCTGCATTACGGTATTTACTTTTCTTCCCATATTCGCAGCACTGGCAACTTTATAGGCATCTATGGCATAAAATTTAAGCTCTTTTTCTATGATAGTCTCTTGAATACTGCGCGGCAGCCAATCCCAAATCTCATCTTTTGCTTGGGGCGCATTGAGTAAAAAGACAGCCCCTCGTTTTGCATTTTCAAGCAAATCAAGCTTTTCCAAAAATACGGCATGATGCACTGCTATAAAATCAGCTTCCTGCACCAGATAGGTTGAGTGAATCGGTTCTTTTCCAAAACGAAGGTGCGATGTCGTCATAGAACCGGACTTTTTGGAGTCATACACAAAGTAGCCCTGCGCATAATGATCGGTTTGGGTTCCGATAATTTTAATCGTGTTCTTATTTGCCCCGACAGTTCCGTCTGAACCAAGCCCGTAAAACATAGCCTGAAACTGTGAAGGATTGGCTAAAATAAAAGAATGGTCATACAAAAGGGATGAGAATGTCACATCATCATTTATTCCAACGGTAAAGTGATTTTTTGGACTCTCTTTTTCCGACTCTTTAAAAATAGCAATAATCATAGCAGGCGTAAACTCTTTTGAAGAGAGCCCGTATCGTCCGCCGATAATAGTCGGCATTTCAAAAGGCAGGCTCTTTCTATTTTCAAAAAGTGCTGTCATAACATCGTGGTAAAGAGGCTCTCCTATGCTTCCGGACTCTTTTGTACGGTCTAAAACAGCAATGGATTTAAGAGACTTTGGCAAGGAGGAGATAAAATACTCAATCGCAAAAGGAAGAGCAAGTCGCACTTTTATCATCCCGACTCTTTCGCCCTTTGAGTTTAAATAGCGCACCGTCTCCTCAACCGTTTCTGCTCCTGAGCCCATCAAGACAATGACAGAAGTGGCATCCTCAGCACCTATATAGTCAAACAACTTATAGGCTCTTCCGGTCAGAGCTGAAAATTTATCCATCTGCTCCTGCAAAATTTTCGGCAAGGCTGTGTAGTATTTATTTACACTCTCACGACCTTGAAAATAGACATCAGGATTTTGAGATGTACCGCGAAGAACAGGCTTGTCAGGGGTTAAGGCGCGTTCTCTGTGTGCTCGTACGAGCTCTTCGTCTATCATGGCTTTGAGAACATCATCGCCCAATTTTTCAATGCGGCTTACCTCATGCGAGGTGCGAAATCCATCAAAAAAGTGTAAAAAAGGAATACGCGCAGCCAAGCTTGCCGCTTGAGAGATTAGGGCAAAGTCATGCGCCTCTTGAACAGAGTTCGATGCGAACAGTGCAAAACCCGTCTGTCGTACACCCATAACATCTTGATGGTCTCCAAATATTGAGAGAGCCTGTGCAGCTAAAGAGCGGGCGGCCACATGAAAAACAGTAGAAGTAAGCTCTCCTGCAATTTTGTACATGTTTGGAATCATAAGCAAAAGACCCTGAGAAGCTGTAAAAGTGGTAGTTAACGCACCGGCTTGAAGTGCTCCATGGACAGCTCCGCTCGCCCCTCCCTCACTCTGCATCTCATACACTTGCGGAACAGCGCCGAATATATTTTTTTGACCTTTTGAACTATAGAGGTCGCTCAGCTCCGCCATATTTGACGACGGAGTAATAGGATAAATAGCGATAACCTCATTTATTTTGTGAGCCACTAACGCAACCGCTTCATTGCCATCGACAGTAATAGTTGAATTTTCTATCATTTTGATGCTCCATTTTATTTAAAATAAATATTATCTCATATAATAGCTTTATTAAAAACAACGCTCACTTTCAAAATATAGCAATATTTAGTCATAACACGGCTACAAATATGAGGTTATACCATCAACAATTAACTTCGTATTTTTACATTCATCCGATCTGCAGTTCGTTGCAATTTTTCTTTAAATCTAGAACTAAAAACTCCATTTCTTAGTCAAGCTAATTACAAAAGAGTGGTATTTACCTCAGCAAGCCTCACAAAATATTAAGAAAGAATATGTGTAAGTGAAGATTTAATATCCGGATAATGAAACTCAAATCCTGCATCAAGAAGCGCTTTTGGATAAACCTCTTTGGAACCGGTAAGCACAGTCGAGCCTTCTCCAAAAAGAAGCTTAAGTACAAACACAGGAAGAGGAAAAATTGTGGGGCGATGCAGAGCTTTTCCAAGCGCTTTTGTGAACTCATAATTACTTATAGGATGGGGTGCCGTCGCGTTAAAAATACCTGTAAGTTTTTTTTCTATTATATAGGAATAAATGCGCACCAAATCATCCACATCTATCCAGCTTGTCATCATTTTTCCATCGCCTATAATTCCGCCTACTCCCATTTTAAACGGTGGCAACATCTGCGCCAACGCTCCGCCATCACGACCTAAAATCACTCCAAAACGGACGATAGATGTAGGTTTAGTACATTTCGCAGCTTCTGCTTCCCACATTTGTGTCAAAGAAGCCAAAAAGTCATTTCCGTACCCCTTAAAACTCTCATCATAAGGAACTCCATCAGGATATGCACCGATTGCCGAAGTGGAGATAAAATGTTTTACTTCGCTTTTATTTATGGCATCTACAAGTGTTTTAGTTGTATTTATACGGCTAGATACAAGAACTTTTTTATAGCTCTCACTCCATTTTTTTATGATTGGAGCACCTGCAAGATTAAAAACAACATCCACACCATCAAGTTTTTCCAATATTTCATATTCGCTCTCATCTCTATTTATACTCACATAGTCCGTAAATACTTTTGTCAAATGCGAGCTTACAAACCCACTCGCTCCAGTAATCGCTACTTTCATCTTACACCTCCGTTATCTTTTTAAAATTTTTAATATTTGTGTTTGATAGAATACCCAAAATTTTAGTGCAATAAATAATCTTCCAATCAATTTATATTTTATGGTGCAAGTCTCGATATTTTCCACATGCGCTGTGAAGCTTGCTGAGGCAGTACTCCCGGGGTGCCATTTTCTAGGGTGTATAAAATTCTATCATGCACCCTGCTCTCTCTTCCCTGCCAAAATTCCATCTTACTTGGTACAACTCTGTATCCTCCCCAAAAATCGGGAAGAGGAACCTCACCGTGCTTAAATTTCTCTTTCATTTTCTCGATGGCAATGCTCAATAGTTTACGCGAACTGATAATGGTGCTTTGCTCACTCACCCAAGCACCTATCTGGCTAGAGCGGGAGCGTTTCAAAAAGTATGCCAAAGAGTCGGCATGCGGAATTTTTTCACATTTACCGATAATGCGTACCTGCCGTTCTAAATCAAGCCACAAAAACTCAAGTGCAACATGTGGATTCTGCTTTATCTCTTTGGCTTTGTCGGAGTTGTAATTTGTAAAAAAGACAAAACCCTTCTCATCAAAAATCTTAAGTAAAACGGCGCGTACATTTGGAATATTATCTGCAGAACTTGTCGCCAAAATCATAGAATTTGGTTCTAATACCTCAGATTTTTGCGCCTCGCTAAACCACCTTTTAAACTGCACAAAAGGGCTTTTATCTACACTGCTCTCATCCAACTCACTCTGCTTATACTCTCTTCTCATATGTTGTAAATCTAGCATTTCATCCCCCCCCATCTATTTATATAAGATTCTTGCAATTCCAAAGGCAAACAGCCCCACAGCCGGCTCTTTTAAATTTTTTTCATTTTGTATCATATTTTTAAAAATAAGAATCGGTAACACTTCAGCGCCAAGTGATAAAAGAGGATTATCTTTTACTAGTAAATCTCGCCGAAACCAAAGGATGCGTTTCGTTTCGCTACTACTGCCGTTTAACAAAGTACAACTCTGTTTCTTCCTAATTTAACTCCGCCGTTGACAATATGTCAACGGCGGAGTTAAATTCTGCAGTTTTTCGTAAAAAATATTACGAATTGTAACCTTAAGCGACGAGGGTTTAGTTTACTCCTTTTATTGATTTTTTGGCTTTAAACTTATATAAGTCTGAGTCTACCATACCTTCCTCTTTTTTTTCTTTTAGCCTGTATGAATCTCCAAGTATATTTATTACATGAGAATGGTGTAAAAGTCTGTCAAGTATAGCTGTAGTGACAACTTTATCATTTGCAAATATTCCGCTCCACTGGCTGAATACAAGGTTTGATGTAACAATCATTATATGTCGAGTATGAATGAGCAGTATGTAGATGTGAAATTGGATGAATTTCAGGTGATAGGAGAGGTAAAAGGGTTATTTCAAAAGTTTTAGTTTTGCTTATGAAATGTTAGTACGCAAAGAAATAGCCTCTTTTTGTATGATTTCACTCACATTTCATAAGCAAAATACTAACATTTTAAAAGCGTTTGTACAAATGAACCGGAAAAATTATAAATTCCTAGAATAAACAGTGATAAAAGTGCGTATTTTAGGGATTTAAATTGTTGTGGCTCCGAATACTGGATTCGAACCAGTGACCAAGTGATTAACAGTCACCTACTCTACCGCTGAGCTAATTCGGAATATAACATTAAGAAAGTTTCAAAAAATGGCTCCGAATACTGGATTCGAACCAGTGACCAAGTGATTAACAGTCACCTACTCTACCGCTGAGCTAATTCGGAATATTTATTGAGCCGCAATTATACTTTATGAAGATTAAAAAGTCAAGCAATTGGGTTGTTTTTACGGTTGTTTTATTCTAATATCCCATAAAGTCGTTTAATATCAAAAGATACAAGGCGTATGTCTCGTTTTATATTGATAAAGCTATGTTGTCTGAAAAGGGGCTAATGTGGTAGTATGAATTGTTGAAAAATTAACGGCGGTATTTAGTTTAGATAGTTGAAGCACTTCCGTCAAAAGTGACGTTTTTGATGCTGTGAATACAGTTTTCTATAGCCCAGTGGTTATGTATCTTTTTTTACAAGAATGCGATCGGACGATTTAAATTTGAAATGAAAAAAAGCTTGATAAACCGTTGTAATATTTTTGCTTTTGATAGTTATTCCTTTAAATAGTTAAGTATTCTCACATCTAAAAAAATCATAAAGTTATATCAAGAATGGGTTAAAAAAAGGAAGATAAAATTGATAGATGAACGATTAAGAGTTTGAAATAATGCTAAATTGAGAACTTAAACAATAATCCATGAAGCCATGTGTTAGTACAAATATACTATAATCGCGCTATAAAACGAAGGAGTATTTATGAATTTTCAACCATTAGGCAAGAGGGTTTTAGTTAAAAGATTGGAAGAAGCAAACACTACAAGTTCAGGGATTATCATCCCTGATAGCGCACAAGAAAAACCGTCTCGCGGTGAAGTCGTGGCAGTGAGCAAAGAGGTGACTGAGTTGGCATGTGGAAATGTTGTTTTGTTTGGAAAATATTCAGGCAATGAAGTTTCACTGGGTGCGGATAAATTTTTGGTTTTAGAAACTGATGATATTTTTGGGATAATAGGATAATAAGATGGCAAAAGAGATAATTTTTTCAGATAATGCAAGAAATGCGTTGGCTCGCGGTGTTGCAAAACTAACAGATGCAGTAAAGGTAACAATGGGACCTCGCGGACGCAATGTTTTGATTCAAAAAAGTTACGGCTCACCAATCATCACAAAAGACGGTGTGACGGTTGCAAGAGAGATAGAGCTCAAAGATACACTTGAGAACATGGGTGCGCAACTTGTAAAACAGGTTGCTTCAAACACTGCGGATGAAGCGGGTGACGGTACAACCACAGCTACCGTTTTGGCAAATGCAATATTTTCTGAGGGTCTGAGAAACATCACTGCCGGAGCAAATCCTGTTGAAGTAAAACGCGGTATGGACAAAGCATGTGAGGCGATTTTAGCAAACTTAAAAGCGGCTAGCAAAACGATTAACGGCAAAAAAGATATAGCGCAAATTGCAACTATCTCTGCAAATTCAGATACAGCTATCGGCGATATGATTGCCGAAGCTATGGAAAAAGTTGGACAAGACGGTGTTATAACTGTTGAAGAAGCGAAAGGTATCTCTGATGAACTGACGGTAGTTGAGGGCATGCAGTTTGATAGAGGTTATTTAAGCCCCTATTTCATTACAAACCCGGAAAAGATGATTGCTGAGATAGAAAACCCTTGGATTCTACTCGTCGATACTAAAATCTCATCACTTAAAGATTTGCTTCCTGTGTTAGAGCAAGTTCAAAAAACATCTCGTCCACTTCTGATTATTGCAGAAGATGTTGAAGGTGAAGCACTCTCAACTTTGGTTGTTAATAAACTTCGCGGTGTTTTAAATATCTCTGCAGTTAAGGCTCCGGGTTTTGGGGACAGAAGAAAAGCGATGCTTCAGGATATTGCAACTTTGACGCATGGAACTGTTATTTCAGAAGAAACTGGACACACTCTTGAGGGTGCAACTCTTCAGATGTTAGGACAAGCTTCTCGTATTATTATAGATAAAGACCATACTGTGATAGTGAACGGTGCAGGGGATGAAGCAGCAGTTAAAGCAAGGATTTCTGAAATAAAAGTTCAAATCGATGCAACAACTTCGGAATATGACAAAGAGAAACTTCAAGAGCGATTAGCAAAACTGAGCGGCGGTGTAGCAGTTATCAAAGTGGGTGCTGCAACTGAAACAGAAATGAAAGAGAGAAAAGACCGTGTGGATGATGCGTTAAGTGCAACAAAAGCGGCGGTTGAAGAGGGCATTATTATCGGTGGTGGAGCTGCTTTGGTTCGTGCTGCTGCAAAAGTGAACCTTGATTTAGCAGGTGACCAAAAAATCGGCTGTGAGATAATCCTTCGCGCAGTCAAAGCACCGATGAAGCAGATTGCACAAAACGCCGGCTACGACACGGGTGTCGTCGTAAATGCAGTTGAGAGTGCGACAAATGAAAACATCGGTTTCAATGCAGCAACCGGCGAATATGTTGACATGTTCGAAGCTGGAATTATAGACCCTCTGAAAGTTGCAAGAGTAGCCCTTATCAATGCTACTTCAGTTTCTAGTCTTCTTTTAACGACTGAAGCAGCAATTTTTGAAATCCCTGAAGAAAAACCTTCTCATGACATGGGTGGCGGAATGGGCGGAATGCCGGGGATGATGTAATTATTCCCCCCCCCTCTTCTTCTCTAAAACTCCCATTCTATGGGGGGGGGCAACCTCTTTCTCTAAAATTTCCTAGCCAAATCCTTTGATAATTACCATAGATTCAGTGTTTTAAGACATCCATAGGCTAACAAAGTGACACAATTATTTCCCTAAGATAATATCTTCTAATTTTAAGAGTGAGTGTATCTCTTGTGTTGCAATATCAAACTCTTTTGCGCTTATTGTCACTTCACTTCCTAGAAGTGGATCTTTTGTCGCAAACTCATTTATATCTATATGACATGCTTGTGTTGTAACTAAAACAAAATCAGAGCCATATAATCTAAATAGTAACTCTTTTGGGTATTTCTCTTTTAACAAACCTGCAAATTTATTTAAAAACTTGTCACCGCCTATCCAACCGTGATTTATATTATAAGTGGAAAAATTATGCAAAGAGATTATAGATATATTGGCATATTTTCGGCTATCTATATTTTTCATTAGAATTAAATCAAGATAGGTTGCGTTATGCAAGTCAGTAACCTGATCTTTGTAAAAGTAGGCAAATCTTTCCTGTTCAAGTTCAGATTTCGGCAGCTGCGATATTTCACTACTAATATCAACATGAGAGAGTACTTTGGCAGCATTCTCAACTACCAAGGGATGAAAATGAATTCCACTTAGCTTTTGTAACTCTTTGATAGCCGTATCAACACTTTTACGAGCTTTATAAATACGACTGGTAGTCATAGCATCAAAAGCATCAGCCACAATCATTATACGAGCCATTTCCGGAATAGCATCACCTTTTAAGCCATTTGGATAACCGGAACCGTCATAGTGCTCATGATGCGCTAAAATAATCTCTATAAACTCTTTATACATAGGTATTTGTGCAAGTATTTCACTGCTCATTTGCACATGCTCTTGGATTATATGATACTCTAAATTATTCAATTTTCCCGGTTTTAAAAGAATAGAATCCGGTGTAGTGATTTTACCTATGTCATGCAGAATAGCTGCCCGATAAACAAGATTACATTTCGTTTCATCATACCCCATCTGTTCAGCAATTAGTTTTGAATAGTTTGCAACGCGCTGTGAATGCCCACCTGTATAAGTATCGCGTTTTTCTATCATAGAAACCAGAGAGAGTATAGTTTTTTCATAATTTTGACGCTGCTCTTGAACCCCCAGCTCGACTAATTTTTCAAGATTTGTTTTATAAAGCTCATTTTCTCTGAATGCCTCAAGTTTATAAAGCACTTTATATAACAGGTCATTAATTTTCCTAAAATCTATTGGCTTTATGATATATCCACTCACCCCTATATCGATAGAGTTCACGATAAGATTACTATCTGAATATGCTGAAACAATCAAAATCTCTTGTTTATCATTTATCTCTCTCATTTTGAGTGCCATTTCGAGTCCATTCATTTTAGGCATCTCAATATCTGTGATAACAATATCGTACATCGACTCTTTGTATAAGAGAAGTCCTTCTTCTCCATCTACGGCACTTCCAACTTCTTTAAAAAAGCTTTTTAAGTAATGTATAACTCCCTCACGAAGTTCCGTGTCATCCTCAACATAGAGTACTGTATAATTCTGAGCTAGCGCTTTTAGTTCCTTAATAGAAATCATTTTGACTCCTCTCCTTTTGCACTATCATTTAAGTGCTTTGGTAATATAACACTAAAACATGCACCCTCTTCACTGTTCTTTACACTCAATCTACCCTCAAGGAGTTTTTGCACAACAATTGCATCATATTTACCGGAAGATAGCGCCTTAAAAGCCAACGCATATGTATCAAAAGTTACAATCTCTTTGCCGATATTTTTTTCTCTGACATAATCTTCCGCATTATCGCCTTTCATAACAACTATGACTTTATCTTTTAAATCTTCATAAGTTTTGATTCTTGAATCATCACTGCGTGTAAAAACAGACCCATGCAGCGTAATATAGGGAGTAGTTAAGTCATAATATTTTAGTCTTTCATCTGTTCTTTCCATCACGGGAAGTACATCAATTTTACTATTTTTAAGTTTTTCTTTTATTGCAACCCAGCTATCTACTTTGAATTCAATTTTACCACCCATGGCTTCTACACTTTTATGCAACAGTTCAACAGAAAAACCATCCGCTTCTCCATTTTTTGAAACAATGCTGTACGGGGGATAATCCAATTCGCTTGCTGATTTTAATACAATACCATTGAGTGATTTATTATAAAGCTGCGCTTCTAGCATCAAACCGTAAAAGATTGAGAATAGTACTAGGAAGCGTATCAATATCATTTCAATATCCCCTGCTCGCGCTGCTCCATCTCCGGTGCAATTTTAAGAGTAATAGTAAAACAGACCCCGTCATCTCTATTTTCCCACTTAAGTTTTCCATCAAGGTGTTCTGTTACAATTGTTTTTGACATGTAAAGTCCCAACCCTGTGCCGTCAGCTTTTTTTGTCGTAAAATATGGCTCTCCAATTCTATCCATAATGTTTTTTGGAATTCCGCCGCCATTATCACAGATGTTTATGACAGTTGACTCCTCGGTGTCGTAGCATTTTATAGCTATCTTGGCATTTGGAATATTTTTTTCACTGAGTGCATCTTTAGCATTGTTGATGAGATTGATAAAAACTTGAAGCAGAAGGTTTGAGAAAGTTAAAAGTTCTCTCTCGCTTGTGTTCTCTATAAGCACTTCAATATTTTTATTCTCTAAACTTTTGCGCATTAATTTCATGCTTTTTTCTATCATCTCTGCGGCTGTGACAATGTTCTTATCTTGACGCGGTTGAAAATAGTTTCTAAAATCATCAATTGTTTGCGAAAGGTGTTGCACCTGTGTATCGATAATCTCAACATGTTTTAGCAGCATGTTGGCAGTCATCTCCTCTTCAAACCCGATAGATACCTTAAGATTATTATTCTCCATCGCCATAACAGAGAGAGGTTGTCTCCACTGGTGAGCAATCATAGCAATCATATCTCCCATAGCGGCTTGACGAGACTGAACCATCATCATTTTATCTTTTTCTTTAAGTTGCTCTTCGACTCTTTTCTGCTGCGATATATCGCGGGAAACATGGAGAACATACTCTACCCCACCGTTTTCATCGAACTCCGGGACAAATGTTGCATCTACCCATTTTATGCCCTCCGGCGTTAAAATTTCCAGCTCTTTTCGAACCGTTTTTTTGCTACTAAATACCTCTATTAGAATTTGGGTACATGAGCAGTTTAGAACAATATCTTCGAGCTTTGTTGCCGGCTTTCCAATCAGCTCTGTATACGAAATTCCAAGGAACTCTTCTGCAAGTTTGTTGGCAAAGGTAAAATTCATATTTTTATCAATTCTGAGTATCATATTCGGAGTATGATCTGTGAGAGTTTTAAACTGTTCTACTTGATTTTTTAGCTCTTTTGTGCGGTCTTGCACTTTTTGTTCAAGTTCTGCATTTAATTGCTCAAGCGCACTTCGGCTCTTTTGAAGTTGAATATTTTTGTAGTAGGAGTCTTCATAGCTCGATAATAGAAGGTCTAATATCTGAATTTTATCTGCGGTTATTAAAAAATTATTTCCACCAAACATTAGCCGAATTCCCATCTCCATATTCTCAACACCTCTTCGTTGGGTGTTTATGTAGAGTTCATCTATTACTTCGGGGAGTCGTTTATGGTCGAAGGGTTTGGTGAGAAACTTGTTTGCTCCCGCTTCGATGCTTTTGATGATGTCATGCGGTTCTGAAAGTGATGTTAAGAGAATTACGGGGATGTTTTTTAGCTTCTCGTTTGTACGAATTTTTTTACAAAGTCCATACCCGTCCAAATGCGGCATAAGTATATCGCTCACAATAACATCGGGCAATTTCTCTGCATTTAAAAGCCACTCCAGCGCTTCTTGCCCATCATGACAAACCTCTACTTTGTAGCCATTCTCTTCAAGAAAATAGCGAATTTCTTCAGCTTGTGTTAGGCTGTCTTCAGCGATAAGAATAGATGTCTTTATCTTTGTAAATGCCTGCCCTTCCATCATATCCCCTTTTTCTCAATTTTAATATTCAGCAGAAACTCTGTAATCCCTTGCGGCGATAAAATATATTCAATTCCGCCTTTTTTAATCGCCTCGTTCGCCATTCCAAAAACGACGGAGCTCTCCTCGTTCTGCGCCATGGTTACTGCACCGCCCTGTTTAAGTTTAGTGATTGCCTCAGCACCGTCATCTCCCATGCCCGAAAGCAAGATAGCAACTGCCTCGCCCGCATTCCATTGCGTTACCGAAGAGAAGAGTTTTGAAACAGAGGGAACAAAGAGCTCACTTTTATCTGCTTCAAGAAGTCTAATCCTGTTGTTCTGCAAAGTCAGATGATAGTTTGCAGGTGCGATATATACAACTCCGGCACTGATTTTTTCGCACTCTTCTGCTTTTTTTACATACAGGGCACACTGCTCATTCAGCCACGATATAAATGTATCAATGAACTCTCTGCTCATGTGCTGTGCAACCAAAATCGGCAGAGAGTAATCGGCAGGAAGTGCTTTTAATATGCTATGAAGAACAGGAGGACCGCCTGTAGATGAGCCAATCAAGACGAATTTGCACTCTTTTATGCACTCTTTTTCTTGCAAGGTTTTGAACCCGCTCTCAAAGTGCTTGTGATTGAATCTACGGATTACTTTTACATCCGACATCACTCTGATATCTGCGACTATTTTATCGTAAAGCTCTTTGTATTTTGGATGCCCCGGTCCGTAAGGTTTCTCATAAACTCCAAGCACTCCGATGTGCATGCTCTCCAAGATTTTCGCAACCTCTTTTATATCCCAAGTGGCACTCATAAGCAGAATGGGTGTCGGGTTTTCCTCCATAATTCTTTTCGAAGCTTCATAGCCGTTAAGATGAGGCATGTTGATATCCATAAGAATTATGTTGGGCTTCACTCTTTCCACCATTGCAATAGCCTCTTCTCCGTCTTTCGCAACACCGACCACTTCTATGTCAGACTCGGCTGCAAAAGAATAAATCAGCAACTCCCTATCCGTATCTGAATCTTCAACAATCATTAATCGTATCATTGTATCTCCCTTTTAGTTCATCAATCGTTGAACATTTTCTATAAGATTGTTCCGGTCGAACGCACTTTTTATAAGGTAAGCATTTGCACCCGCTTGCATCCCTCGCTCTTTGTCCTCCTGCGACTCCAAAGATGTCACCAGAATTACCGAAAGCTCCGACATGCGGGAATCCGCTCTGATAGCTTCTGTCAGTTCAAAACCGTTCATCTTCGGCATATCCACATCTGAAATCACCAAATCAAAACTCTCTTTTTTGAGCATCTCGAAAGCTTGCAGACCATTCACTGCGACCGCAACCTCATATCCGACCATCTCCAAAATATTTTGCAGAAGTGCCAGAGTAGTTGGAGAGTCATCGACCACAAGTATCTTTGATTTTTTCTTTATGGTTTCTTCTTTAGATGCTACGGTTTTTAGTGAGATACTCCCGACGGATTTGAAAATATCGAAAATATTAAGGATAAGTGCAGGCACATCCGAAGCAAGCAAAGAAGCTCCGGAGATGGCATGTACACGCAAGAGCTGTGTGCCAAGACTCTTTACCATCACCTCCTCTTCGTACTCAATCGCATCCACGCCAATTGCCAGCATCTCATTGGCGGATGTAATCACTACTACCGCAATCTCCTCCGACTCGTTTTCTGTAAACGGAAGTTCCAAAACAGCACTCAGATGGTAAAAGGGCACGACATGATGCTCGTACACAACCATCTTTTTGCCCTCAATATTTTTGATGCTCTCTTTTGCTATTGTCATAACGCGTGCAATTCGCTCACTTGCAAAGATATATTTATGCGCACCCAAAGAGGTGACGACACCTCTGAATGTTGTCATAGTAAGGGGCAAAAGAATTGTAAAAGTGCATCCTTTCTCTTTGTTGTTTTGCACATGCACCCCGCCACCGAGCTGCTCCGCTTTTTCCAAAACAATGGCAAGTCCGAGTCCGCGTCCTGAGAGGTCGGTTACAACTTTTGCAGTGGAGACGCCTGATTTAAATATCAAATTTAATGCGCTCTCTTCGTCAAGGGTATCTGCTTCTGATTGGGTTATAACTCCCTTTTGTACACTGCTTTGGCGTATTTTTTGGCTATCGATTCCGCTGCCGTCATCCGCAACCGAGAGCTCCACTTTGGATGCGCTTTTTTGGGTAAGCGTCAGCGTAATTGTGCCGCTTTTCTCAATTCCATGGTCGATTGAGTTGCGCAAAAGATGGAGGAGGGGGTCATGCATCTGCTCAGAGATTCTTCTATCTATTTCCATCTCTGCGCCTATTACGCTTAAGTTTATATCTTTTCCAACGCTTTTTGCCATGTCATGGACAATTTTTGGCAGAGTAGAAAAGAGTGCAGAAAATGGGAGCATCAACGCCTCTTTCATATCGGCTATAAGATGATTCACCATCATTCTAATCTCTCTGGAATCCCCTTTTGTCTGCTTGAGTGCTCCGCTGATTGCACTTTTGAGTGTTGTCAATCTCTCTAAAATCATCTCTATGTTAGCGCTTTGAACCATTGTTATGAGTTCCTTTATCTCGCCCTCTATTCTCAGCAAATCTTCCACATGCCGTTTAGAAACCATTTTTGCAAAGAGCATCTCTTCGGATTGCTGCATTATTGCGCTGAGTTTTTTAACCGGAATGCGTAGAGTTTCCTCAGTTTTTATCTCAGGCTCTTTTGAAATATCTGTCGGTATAGGGAGCTGTTGGGGCTCTTTAGCTTTTAGCTCCGGTTCTTTAATATCTTCTTTTGTATTTGTAGCTTCGCTTGGATGTGCCTCACAGGGTTGTTGTGGAGACATGTTATTAGCACCGCTCTGGGCTTGCATGCTCTTGCGAAGAGCCTCTATTCGCTCTTGAACCTGAGGTTTTAGATCTCTTCTTTCATTCTCATTTGCCGTGCTAAGAAGCGTCAGCATGTCATTGCATTCGAGCATCACCTCTATAAGCGGGTCAGGTATTTTTAGGAGTAACTGTTTATAGGAGCTAAAAATATCTTCCATCGCCTTACAGAGCTCTTCAATCTCTATTATATTTACGGCACGAGCCGCACCCTTAAAGCTGTGCGCCTCTCTAAAAAGTGTCTCTACAAGCGCTTTAGCACTCTCGGCATCACTTTTTTTTAGCTTTAAAAGCCCTCCTGAGAGGTTGTCGATGTGTTCTTTAGCTTCTTGGGCAAAAGTCTCAAGAAGCCTCTTTAAAAAAGCTTCGTTTTTCATATCCATTCTATGTTCATTTAGCATCGGAGATAGTGTAGTGTTCCATCAACTCTCTGAGTTTCTGGCTAAGTCCATTTAAATCATGTGCCGACTCTTCTACCTGTTTTATACTGCTGAGATTTTGCTGAGTTGCCTCTTTGACACTGCTCATCGCTGCTGAAATCTGATCCATTCCTGCAAGTTCCTGTTCATACGAAGCGGCAATCTGCTTTCCGGCATTTGCCGCACTCTGCACGGTTACACTGAGCTGATCCATCGAAGTTTTTGCACTTTGAGCCTGCCTTACACCGCTCTCAACCGCTTTTGCCCCTTGTTCTGCAACCATCACTAAAGTTCCCGTTACTTTTTGTATATCCGTAAGAATTTTTTGAACCTGTTTTGCACCCTGTTTTGACTGCTCAGAGAGGTTTTTCAGTTCAAGTGCCACAACAGAGAAACCTTTACCTTGTTCACCGGCTTTTACCGCCTCTATGGAAGCGTTTACTGCAAGCATGTTTGCTTGATTTGCTATATCTTCCACCGTACTTGTAATCTCACCGATTTGCTGACTTTGCTGACTTAGGAGTATGATATTTGAGGCAATCAAATCCATCTTTTCTTTTATCTGAGTAAGTCCTTGCATGTTTTCAACTAAGCCTTGCATTCCACTTTTAGCTATCTCTATCGCTTTACTTGTACTCTCTGCTGTTTGTACTGCTTTGATACTGCTCGATTTTGCAGTTTGTTTTATCTCCTCTATGGAAGCAGAGGTTTGTGCAACCGCCGAAGAGGTCTGAGAGGCACTTGAAGCTACCTGTGTTGTAGTTGCTAAAATCTCGGTTGTAGCACTGTTGAGAGAGAAAACTCCATGTTTTAACTCAAACAAAATTGTATTGAGATTCGTGAGCATACTCTCTAGGGCTTTTGAGAGCATATCATTCTCGGAGCGTTTAGTAACCGTAATATTTAAATCTCCCTGCCCAATGAGATGAGCAATATTCGAAATACTATTTAAGTTTTTTATCAAATTCTCTAACGCATTTCCTAAAATATCATTCTCTGAGTGTTTTATAACCGAAACATCTAAGTCACCTTGTCCAATTTGATGAATGATATTTGCAATATAGTTTAAATTATTAATCATATTTTCAAAGGCATTCCCCAAAATATCTTTGTCGGAATATTTTGTTACACTCACCTTGAAATTGCCCTCACCAATCTGATGGGCAATCACGGAGAGGTTATTTAATCTTTCAATCATGGATTTAAAAGCTATTGCCATCTCTGCAACTTCATCTCTTCCTTGAACTTCTATGACTATATCCGTCTCACCTTTACCTATTTTGAGGGCAGCATCTTTAATCATAGTAATAGGATTTATGATTATTTTGAACATCATAATTGCGATAATAACTGCTAGGATGAGTGCTATAACAGTTCCAAAAATAATAATATTATTGGTAATGGAGGTTATAGCGTCGGCTTCTTGTTTTCTTGCTTCAAGAAGAGTTTTTTCTTTTGTATAAATATTTTGCATCTTTGCACGGAACTGATCAAAAAGATTTTTTTCTTCATTTATTCCGACTGAATTCTTGGTTATTTCAAGAGCATTTGGTGAATTGTGTAAATCTTTATACTTTTTAATATCTTCAATCGTGGCATTAGCCCCCCATGTGCTTAGTAGTGTATATGCCTCTCTGATTGATTCTAGTGATTCTTTATTTATAATGAGAGGTTCCAACTCTTTATAAACACGCTTATACTCTCTACTTCCCTCTTTATACGGTTCCAAAAATGATTCATCTCCGCTAAGCAAATAGCCTCGTTTACCTCTTTGCATATCTAAGGCAGCATTTTCCATTTTTATTGCTTTTTCAATCACACTATGTGTATGAGACACCCACTGATAACTCTCTACTACGCCATTAAAATTAATTATGCTAACAACATTTACAAGACCTATAAACAGAAGAGGAAATAGTACTCCTGCTAATATCTTCTTTTTAAAACTAAAATTACTAAACATCACTTTTTCCTTTATATAAAGTTGTACTCTCTTGATATATAACCACAGTCGGGTCGCTAAGAAATCTTTTACCATCCAACACAACTACACCCTCTTGTGTTACTCCGACAACCAAATCTGTTCTAGGAAGATTAAAGCCGGAGGGAAGAGCCTGAATATCACTCTTTGAGAGCTTTTTCTGCTCCAGTACCTCGTCCACAATAATGCCAAACTCCATCTTCTCATCACTCAAAAGCAAAATAGAGCAACTACTGTCTCTACGCTGCTCTCCAATCCCCAAAAAGTTTATGAGGCTCACAAGTGAAACAAACCTTCCACGCAGATAGAAAATTCCACAGACGTAGGAGGGGGTGAATGGTATCGGAGTAGGCTCTTTAAACTTATGAACTTCGCTCACCGCACTTGCTTCAATAGCATATCTCTCATTCTCGATTCTAAAATAGATTAATTCAAGAGCATCAAAAATCTCAGCAGTCTCAAGTTTTTTTGCCGCTTTTATAGCTCGTTGCCTGAGTATATTTTCTACACTATTCAAACTCTTCTCCTTTTATGGAATTGAGCATAAAAAGCAGATCGCTTCCCATTATCCCGTCCGAGAACTCCACCACTTCTTGCGGCTGCATCCTGCTTAGTATTGCTTTGGCATTCTCCAGATGTTTTATAGCAGACTCTAACTTTCGCTCTTTTTTTAAAATATTTCCAAGGAGAATATGTGCCATGACCAAATCTTTGTCAAGATAGAGTGCATGTTTAAGATAAACTTTTGCCCCTTCCATGTCACCGATTTTAAGCAGTTCAAGGGCTTTGGAGTAGCAACCTTGCTTACTCTTTTCATCCAATAGGGACTGTAGTGGTTTAGGCTTTGGCACTGATTCTAAGAGGTTTTCAATCACCGTCTCTATAATCTCCGGCTCATTTTTGAGAACAATTATCTCCTCGTACGGTTTAAAATCTTTTTCTATAAGAGAGAGATTCGGCAGATATTTGGAGTGGGGAAGGTTAAATATCCCCTCGCTATACTCTGCGGGCGTAGTTGCGAGATAGCCGCCCTCTTTGAGAAGATGAAAAATGGAGGTTACCGCTTTTTTTGCACTCTCTTTATCAAAGTAGATAAGGACATTTTTAATAAGAATCAAATCAAATCTCTCTGCGCTTGGAGGAAGACAGCTATAGGGTTCGCTTATGATATTGTGGTATTTAAAGTGAACCATCTCTTTTATTTTTTGAGAAATCTCATAGGTGAAGTTATTTGCTTGGAAGTAATGCATATATTGCTCAGGGGTCTGTCTGAATGAGAATTTTGTAAATACTCCGGAGTTTGCTTGTTCTATTGCATTCGTATTTACATCAGTGCCTAAAAGATAGAGCCTCCACATATCAATATCCGCAATCGTATTTCGCAGCAGTATTGCAATGGAGTAGAGTTCCTCTCCGCTGCTGCATCCAATAGACCAAATGGAGAGAGTTCGTTCTTTTTTTTGGACAATCCGGGGGAAAATATTGTGTGCCAAGTAGTCAAAAAACTTCATATCTCTAAAGAAGTAGCTCTCTCCCACACTATATTCACGGGCGAAAGCCTCTACTGTTTTGGTATCTGTTTCTCTCTCTTTTAGGGATTCTACACATGGTTGAATCGCATCAAAGCCCAGCTCTTTACAAATTCTTTTTAGTTTTACTTCAAAGATCGGTTCATGAATATCAATATTCCATCCCAATCTTTGCAACAAAAATGTTTGTACTTCCTCAAGCATCGACATGGGCTACTCGTTTGAGTGTATCATTGTCGATTAATCTCTCAATATCCAAGACAGGAGTTAACCTATCGTTGTACTTTACAATGTGTGTTGTACAAAGCTCTTTGAAAAGTTCTTCTGTCTCGCTGGAATCCTCTTTTTCAAGCTCAAAGACGCCGAGTATATGGTCAACCAAAAGAGCAATTTGATGTGAATGAAGTGTTAAAATGATAAAAGAGTCTTCAAGCTCCATCTCTTTTTGCGGCAGACTGAGAAGCTCTCTAAGAGAGAAAAGGGGGAGTGTCTTGCCATGGAAATCAAAAACACCGTATAAGATTTTTGGGGATTTTGGAACAGAGGTGACTTCAATCGCCCAAAGAACACGCACTACTTTCTCAACCCTCACTGCATAAAAGTTATCAAGGGCAGAAAAAATCAGCACACTCACACACATTAAAAAACCTTTCGTATTGTTAAATTGCAAAAAATAGTATATCTTAATAATATCTCTTATGCGAATTTTTTTAAATGTAACCCTATTAGTAACTGATGTTACGAACTATTTAAATCTCTAAAAATTCATTTTACTAAAGAAACATTTTCGCTTTGCGAAAAGCGCTTCGCTTGTTTTCGTAGCTTTAGGGGGTTGTAGGGACAATGTGTCCCTGCCATTAAAACGGACGCGTTCGTTTTAATGCGTAACATTAATATAGTTCACTCATATAATCACTGCCGCACTTGAGCTCTTTTATCCACTCTAAAAAGAGCTTCACATTCTCTCCCTCAAAGATAAGTCCATGCTGCGGAGCTATAATATTTACATCCAGTTTTTCCACATGCGACGCCCATGCACGACAAAGTTTATTAGAACCCATATATCTTTTGTGAAAGGCTAGTAAATACTCCGCATGCTGTTGAAAATTTTCTACATGTTTATAACTCAAGGGCGAAGGAACAACCGCTGCACCGATATCGCCCGAAAAAAGGATTTTAGAGCGAGAATCATAGAGCGAGAAATTGCCGGGTGAGTGCAAAAAGTGGGCAGGGATAAACTTCAGATACTCCTCTGCGAATTTTAGTTTTGCTCCATGGTCGGAGAGAGGCATCACTCTGTCCATATCCATAAAGCCGTAGTGGCTCATAAATCTGACCCACAAACCCGACATAATAAACTTCGCCTTTGTGCTTATGCTCCACTGAGCAATAGAGCCTGAAACATCCGGATCTTGGTGCGAGAGAAAGATATATTTGATATTTTCTATCTCTAAATGTTGACTTACGGCGTTATAAAGCTCATCAAAAATCGCCTCACTCCCCGGGTCTAGCAGAACACCCATTCCGTCTTGTACAATCAAATATTGATTGACGGAGAGAAAAGAGTCTTCATGCGACTCATCATCAAAGCTGAACATAACGCATTTATGTGAGCCGTCGTCAAATAATATTTTTTCATTCTTACCCATTTTGCAATCCTTTAAACTCTCGAATAATACTCATCTGTCGTTTTGTTATATATTTAACCATGTCACTCTTTTGTTGTGGAGTAAATTTGAATATAAAAACAATGCTAAAATTAAACTTATTCTCCTCCTTTCTGAACATGGTAGCTTTTGTATTGATAATGAGATGCTGTTTATCGGTGGTTAGGACAATATCAAGAATTACATCACTGCTCTCACTCAGCCCCGCCGGCAGAACATTCAGCTCCAATTTTATTGTATCTATAGAGATATCTACTATCTTTATATTTCCCTGACATTTATTTTCTCCTAAAAACAGAGAGACGGTATATTTTTCCTCAGGAACAACGCGAATAGTTTTTCTTTTTACCGGAGAGTTTGCGACAAAGTGGAGGTTTTTAAACTCTACGACCTGTTTCTCGAAACTTATATTAACAGTGGTCTCACATGCAATAACATTAGGAAGAGTATCCGAAACCAAGAGGCTTTTCTGCTCAAACTGAATAGCTTTTTGTTGCAGGTAGTTTGTTTTTAAAACCACATTACTATTGAAGATGTCGGTAATAATTGCATCATTAGTTATGCTTAGCCCTTTGTAGTAGTTATGCAGATGCACCTTTACACCGTTTCTCTGCAACACCTCAAGAAACTTAATTAATGCCTGTATGTCTTGCAGATTTTCATCTTTTTTTGACTGTTTTTCATCAAACAGTCTAAGAAGATTGAGTTCGGTAATATCATCAAACGACAAGATTCCTAAACCGCTCTTTTGAGGAACGGCTTGATACTTTAAGAGAAAGTGTCTAATGGCGTCATCTCTGTCTTTTAACTTCACATGGTAGAGTTTTTGGCTATTTGCACTGAGTGTATCAAGGCAGCTCGTATCCCCTCTGTTGTACAAAAAGCCGTCATGCTCCAAAAACTGACTCCCCAAATTGCCATACCGACGCGTAAAATGCAAGATATCTTTAACATCAAAGAAGTCTAAAAAGACCTGATTTGCCAAAAAAAGCTGATATTCTTTGAGCATCACCACCATGGAACTCTGGTAGTTGAAAATGTTCTTTATATGAATATCAAGAAGTCGCAGATTCTCTTCATGTCTTATTTGAAGAACGGCAGAATCAAGTATCTCTAAAAGCTCAGAAAGGTTTACGGGTTTTTTTAAATATCTAAAAATACCGAGTTCAATTGCCTGATAGAGATACTCTTTGTCATCAAACGCCGACATTATGATAACTTTGGTTTGGGGTGAAATATTTTTGATATTTTGAGCAAGTTCCAAGCCCGTAATGTAAGGCATTTTAATATCCGTTATAACTATATTTGGATTATACTTTTTAAAAATTTCCAGCCCTTTTTTGCCATCGGAAGCCGTATAAACAGTGTCAAAAAATTTCTTTAATAATTTTAAGGCGTTCTCTCTTAAAGGCTCATTGTCTTCTACATGCAAGATGCTTAAGCCCTCAGAGTCTATTTTTAGTTGCTTAAAATCTAACATAAAAACGCCTCTCCCTCTGATTTTTCGTAGTTGTAACCGTAATAATACAGATGCACCTTTTGGTATCTTTTTCAAAACAAAATCAACATGAATATCACACTGACAATACCATCTTATAAACTTTTTATATCACTTTGTTTTCTCTTATAAATCTAGTCCCTTATCATATCAAAAATTAACTAAATATAATTATATAGTATTAAGAATATACAATAAACATTTATATTTAACAAGATGGAGAAGTATGCATCTACCGGTCGTCGATAAGGATATAGAATTACAAAAATTATTTGAACATATAAATTTAGAGGATTCTTTTGATATAGAATTTTGTGAGAATTGTGAAAGCGGAAAAGAGTTTTGCTTGCTAGACATACAGTTGCAAGTATGATGCTTAACAACCAAATTGACCCTTTGTAGGTATCGTCTATGTTAGGTCACAAAAATTTAGATATTACTCTAAAAGTTTATACTCACTATATTCCAAAAAAAGAAAAAATGGTAATAGAATTTTTAGAGAAACGGTATAAAAACGGTACGAACGGAATTTAACCCCTTAAAAACGGGGCTAAGGCTTCTCTATCATGTATCCCATTCCTCTGACATTATGGATAACCTCTTCTTGCAGAAATTTATTAAGTCTGCTTATTTCGGCACGAATTGTTGCATTGTCAACAATCTGTTCATCCCAGACATAGATTCTAAACTGCTCAAAATCAACTACTCTACTTCTGTTTCTTGCAAGCAAATCCATAATCTGCGACTGTCTTTTTGTAAGCGTTTGAGGCTGCGAATTAAAGAGTAAAGTACTGTGTTCTTGGTCATAACTATAGTTTTTAGAGAGTCTTAAATGCACCCGTGGAACTGCATTGGAGAGAACAATTCTATCTAATCTAAGAGAGAGTTCTTTGAGATGAAACGGCTTTTTTAAGTAATCATAGCAGCCAAGATTGTACGCACGTGAAATATCTTCTATGTCCACCAAAGCACTTATATAAATGGTTGGTGTATGTATTTTTAATGCATGTGTCTTTTCTAAAAGTGTCAGCCCGTCCATATTTGGAACATTTATATCGAGGATAAACAGATCATAAGAAAACTTTCTCATCGCATTATATGCCTCTATGCCATCAAAGAATGCATCTATTCTATGCCCATTCGCCTCTAGATACTCTGCAATAGACTCATTTAACATTACCTCATCTTCTAGTAGCAGTATCTTCATTATTCACCCATCATTTTAAATCTGTATGTAAATGTATTTTTCTCATCATCTGAGCTAAGCGAAATTAAAACACCGTCTTCATCGCAGATGCTTTTTACGAGTCTCAGTCCGAGTCCAAAGCCATTTTCTTTGTTTTCTTCTCTGTAAAAAGCCTCAAATATTTTGTCTGTGTCTTTTATCTGTTTAGATTTACTTCCGATTGAAATATCAACAAAAGTTCCGCTCATACTCAGAGTTACAAAAATTATCTCGTTTGCAAGAGTATATTTTATGGCATTTGTAATTGTATTATCTATGATTCTCTGGAGCTTGGTTTCATTAAAATATATAAACACTCCCTTTGCTCCCCAAGGGTATTTGTCACTTCGTTCCGGCACTTGTGGAAGATACTCAAAACTTACCTTCGACATCTCTGCAACTTCTCTGAAAAAATCTATTCTGCTGTTTAAAAATAAATCTATTTCAATTACTGTTTTTGGGTAATCAACCTGATCTTTTTTAACTAAATAGCTTAAATCGTCATAAATATTAAAGACATTTTTAACCGCTGCTTCGATTTTTGAGAGCTGCCTATCTTTGCCGTTTTTCATCACAAACAATTCTATACTCGTTAAAATAACACTCAGAGGAGTATTTGTTTCATGTACCGTATATCTTAAAAACTCTTTTTGAGAGAGCATCATTTCATCTCTTAATTTTTTCTCTTGCACTAAATTCTCATTTATAGTTTGCAGAGCCGCAGTTTTTAATCGAACCTTGTCTTCAAGCCCTAAATTCAACTCTTTAAGTGTGGATTTTTGCTCACTTATCGTGCTCACCATGTTATTAGCAAAACCCGCCATAACTTTAAACTCTTTAAAAAAGATGGCATGTGGATTTAATACTTTCTCATGATGTGCAGTTTCACTAAAAAAATCTAGGAATGCCTCAATATCTCTTTTGAGCAAAGTGTTGAGAATTTTATAAAGTCCAAGCACGATGGCAAAAAGAATAAAAGCTAAAGTTGCTATGGCAATTGTATTTTTTATAAGAAGCGTTTTTAACTTTTTTTGATTCTCCGCATTCTTTGCTTCTTGCGTTATCTCTCGTAAGATAGGGCTCTGTTGCTCTTTTAACAAAGCTCTTTCGTAATCATAATAGTTTTCTTTAATAAGAAGATATGCGAATATAATAGTGAACAAGAATATTGTCAGTGTAGTAAAAATATTTGCTTGATTTATAGTGATAGAGTTTATTTTAAGTAAAAAGTATCGGTATACTTTATGAGCAAAGCTTAACATGTTGCATTAAAACCTTTAAAAAAAATAGATAAAAAAGATTATATCTCTTTTATTTTACTCTATTTAAAAAATTTAACTATAATTTCGCAAATTATTCACAAAAGGAATACGATGTTTGGTAAAAAAGAGTTAAAAATTTATGATTTAAGCAAAGAGGAGTTAGCAAAGCTTCAGTGGGCAAAAGTAACGACTCCAAAAGGTGTGATTTACATTAAACTTTTTAATGAAGAGACTCCAAATACAGTTGCAAACTTTGCACATTTAGCAAATACGGGCTTTTATAATGATCTTAGTTTTCACCGTGTAATCCCGGGTTTTATGGCGCAAGGCGGTTGTCCGCATGGCACAGGAACCGGCGGACCGGGCTGGTCAATTCCATGTGAAACTGCACTCAACAAATCTCGTCACAGACGCGGTTCTCTCTCTATGGCACATGCAGGACCAAACACAGGCGGGAGCCAGTTTTTTATCTGTTTTACAAACACTCCGCATTTGGACGGTGTTCACACTGTTTTTGGAGCAATTGAAGAGGATGATGTTGAGAGCTTCAAAGTTTTAGACAGCATTAAAAATCAAGATGAAATCACAACTATTGAGATTTTAGAGAACAAATAACTCACTCTATTTTCACATGCCACACTTTCATGTCGGCATGTGAAATGTAAGGATTCCACATCTTAGTCCACATCTGCTGTAGTGTTGATTCACACTTCTTTTTGCAAAAACTTCAAGCCGATTTTCCGGAAGAAAAACTTATAGGTTTTTTTTATGACCCCAACATTCACCCCTATTCAGAGTATCAACTCCGTTTTCTCGATGTGAAACGCTCATGCAAAAAACTCGGCATCGATTTACTCGAAGGCGAATATGATTTTGAAGCTTGGATGGAAGCTGTAAAAGGGCTTGAAAATGAGCCGGAGAAGGGTGCAAGATGTGAAGTTTGTTTTGATAAACGCTTTGAAGTGAGTGCAAAAAAAGCACTGAAACTCGGCGAAAAAACCATGACGACAACGCTTCTTGTTAGCCCGCTTAAATCACAAGAGCAGCTCAAAAAGAGCGGCGATATTTTCGAAAAAAAACATGGTGTAAAATTTATAGCCGTTGACTACCGAAGCGGCGGCGGAATGGAGCTTCAAAGCAGAGTCACAAAAGAGGAGAAGCTCTATCGTCAGGATTATTGCGGCTGTATTTACGGACTTACCATGCAAAGGGAGCAACAACACCGCTTAATGGATGAGATGTTTTCGCCACTCTCAGGAGTAACTCTTCCGGCTTCCATAGAGGAGCGACTAGAGATGTACAAAAAAAGAGTGGAACTTGAAGATGAAAAGAAAGAGTATAAAATAGTCAAAGAGAAGTTTTTAAATTACCGCCAACTCAGCTTCAAAGTAACAGACAACAAAAATCAAATCATCCCGTCACATGCTCTTTCTTACTCTACTCTACCACGAAAAAAAGCCCAAGGCATAATAGAATTTGAAGATAAAAATATATACTATTTCTCTCGAGAAGAGATAAAATTTGTAACTCTTATGCACTTTAACTTGGCTTGTGGATTTGAGTACAAAAGCATTAATGAACTTATATTTAATCCCCCTAGCTTGAATGAAGAGCTAAAATTCAGAAATAACTTAGTATGTGGAAATTACGACTTGACTCCGATTATAATCACAACAGGAATTCCGCATGTCAAGCTCACTATTGAGCTTGATGCAAAAACTTACGAAGATGTAAGAGAAAAACTAATATTTCTATAATGAAAGTTCGGGTAAAATAGCCAAAATTAATCGTACAAGGCTTTTACTCATGACTATGGATGTCGTCGAAATTCAAAAAATCATACCTCATCGTTATCCTTTTTTACTTCTGGATCGGGTTACGGATATTGTCAAAAATGAAACTTTAGTAGGTTTTAAAAATGTAACTATCGGCGACAATGTATTTCAAGGTCACTTTCCGGGGCATCCAATTTACCCGGGCGTTATGATTTTAGAAGGAATGGCTCAAGCCGGCGGTATTCTGGCATTTAAAAGCATGGATGACATGACGGAAGAAGAAGCTGCTAAAAAAGTTGTCTATTTTATGAGTATCGACAACGCAAAATTTCGAGCTCCCGTAAAACCTGGTGATAGATTAGAGTACAGAATAAGCGTTATAAAACGCAAAGGCTCTATTTGGGTACTTGACGGAAAAGCTTTCGTAGATGACAACTTGGTCTCTCAAGCCGAACTCAAAGCTATGATAGTTGATAAGTAAAAGGAAAAATATTGAGTCATAAAATTTCTCCACTAGCTATCATTGAAGATGGTGCTATTATCGGAAAAGATGTAGAGATTGGAGCATATTGTCTCATCTCATCACAAACAACAATAGGTGATGGAACCAAGATTGAACAGAGCAGTGCAATCTACGGAAAAACAACTATAGGCAAAAATAATCATATATATTCTCATGCCGTTATTGGTTCCGTGCCGCAAGATTTAAAATTTGCAGGCGAAGATGTTGAGCTTGTGATAGGCGACAACAACATAATAAGAGAATTTACGCTTTTTAATCCCGGAACAAAAGGCGGTGGCGGAAAAACTATCATCGGCTCTCATAATCTTTTTATGGGTTATGTTCACATCGGGCATGATGTAATCATAGGAAATCACTGTATTTTAGCAAATGCTGCAACGCTCGCCGGACATGTTGAGATGGGAGATTACGCAGTTATCGGTGGGATGACCCCAATTCACCAGTTTGTCCACATCGGCGATTATGCTATGATAGCCGGTGCTTCGGCACTTGCCCAAGATGTTCCTCCTTTTTGCTTAGCTGAGGGGAATCGTGCCTATCTGAGAGGTCTAAACTTAACAGGTCTTAGAAGAAACCTAAAAAGAGATGAGATAGACGAATTAAAAGTTGCATACAGAGAACTTTTTGAATCGGGCAAACCACTCAAAGATATGGCAAATGAACTACTAGAAAATACACAAAACCATTTAGTCCACAACCTTTGTAACTTCGTACTAAAAACAAAACGCGGAATTCCGTATGAGAGGAAAAATATATGACACATAGACATTGTAGCTTTTGTGATGCCAGAGAGAGTGAGATTAATCCACTTATTGCAGGAAACGGTGTTTACATCTGTAAAAACTGTGTAACTTCAGCGTATAAAATTATGTTTGGAGATGAACATACTGCACATGACTCAAAAGAAGAGCATCTCGTTAATGCAGTGAATGAGTTAATGACTCCAAAAGAGTTAGATAAATTTTTGGGTGATTATATAATCGGCCAAGAGAGAGCCAGAAAACTTTTGAGCGTAGCTGTTTATAACCACTATAAAAGAATTTTTAAAGGCAAGAATATAGTGGAGGATGATACAGAGATAGCGAAATCTAATGTTCTTCTTATTGGACCGACCGGAAGCGGTAAAACACTTATGGCGCAAACAATTGCCAGAGTTTTGAATGTACCTATTGCCATAGCGGATGCTACAAGCTTAACAGAAGCCGGATATGTGGGAGAGGATGTTGAAAACATTCTTACAAAACTTCTTCAAGCGGCAGACGGAGATGTAAAAAGAGCTGAGCAAGGAATAGTTTTTATAGATGAAGTTGATAAAATCGCAAGAATGAGTGAAAATCGCTCTATCACTCGAGATGTTTCAGGAGAAGGTGTTCAACAAGCACTCTTAAAAATAATCGAAGGCTCTTCTGTAAACATTCCCCCAAAAGGCGGAAGAAAACATCCTAACCAAGATTTTACGGCTATCGATACAACCGGGATACTATTTATTTGTGGCGGAGCATTTGATGGACTCGATGAAATCCTCAAGAAAAAACAGGGTGAAAATGTACTCGGCTTTGGTCATGACAAAAAGACAAAAGAGGAGCAAAAAACAACATACGACATGGTTGAACCCCATGACTTAGTAAGTTTTGGACTTATTCCTGAACTTGTCGGAAGATTACCGATTATTGCCTCCCTCAATGAGATTACGGAGGAGGACATGGTTCGCATACTTACAGAACCGAAAAACTCCCTCATTAGACAGTATAAAAAATTATTTTCAATTGATGATGTTGAGCTAAATTTTGAAGAGGACGCAATTAAAGCAATTGCAAAAAAAGCTATTAAAAGAAAAACAGGAGCTCGCGGGCTTCGTGCGATTTTAGAAGAGAATATGATAGATATTATGTATGAACTTCCAGAGTACAGCGGTTATGAAGTTTTAATCACCAAAGAGGTAATTGAAAACAATGAGAGCCCGGTATATATTAAAAAATCAACAAAAAAAATAGCATAAGGTAGATAAATAGATGATATTCAATAAATTAATAGGGCTTTTTTCAAACGATTTATCAATAGATTTAGGAACAGCAAATACGATAGTAATAGCTAAAGGAAGAGGTATCATCATCAATGAGCCGTCTGTTGTGGCAGTAAAAACTGAAAAGCATGGGCAACAGAGAGTTTTAGCAGTGGGACAAGAGGCGAAAGATATGGTTGGGAAAACTCCCGGCAATATAAAAGCTATTCGCCCTATGAGAGATGGGGTAATTGCCGACTTTGACATGACTGAGAAGATGATTAGAAAATTTATCGAAAAAGCGCATGGAAGAAGCTCCCTTATTAGTCCTAGAATTATCATCTGTGTACCCTATGGACTGACGCAGGTTGAACGAAAAGCTGTTCGTGAATCTGCTCTTAGTGCCGGAGCAAGAGAGGTTTTCCTTATTGAAGAGCCAATGGCAGCAGCTATCGGTGCAGGAATTGACATTCGTGAGCCTCAAGGTAACTTAGTTGTTGATATCGGTGGAGGAACAACTGAAATTGGGGTTGTATCTCTCGGGGGACTTGTTCTCTCAAAATCTATTCGCACTGCCGGTGATAAAATTGATCAAGGCATAATCAACTATGTAAGAAAAAAGTATAACTTGCTTATCGGTGAAAGAGTAGCAGAAGAGATTAAGATAAATATAGGCACTGCTGTTACGCTTGATGTAGAACTCACAATGGTAGTAAACGGAAGAGACCAAGTAGAAGGCTTGCTTAGTACTGTAGAATTAACAAGTGAAGACGCGCGCGAAGCTATGATTGAGCCACTCAAAGAGATAGCTGAAGCACTAAGAGATGTACTTGAAAAAATGCCTCCTGATTTGGCAGGAGATATTGTGAATCACGGCATCATCCTAACCGGAGGTGGAGCACTTATTCGTCAACTAGACAAATACCTGTCAGATATCGTAAGAATTCCTGTATATGTTGCAGACGAGCCGCTACTAGCGGTAGCACGAGGAACAGGTCGTGCCCTTGAAGAGATAGACCTACTACAAGAACTATTCGAAAATGAGTAAAAAGCTATTTAGCTTTATTTTTATATTTGCTGCGCTCTTTATGGGTGCGCTTTATTATAGTGATGCTGTTCAAGCACCAATCATTTCATCTCTTAACTACCTCAAGTTAAACTATCATAATTCCATAGAGTTTGTGGAGAACGAAATCCATAAACACACTTTTCAATCCCAACAGATAGCACTTCTTGAGAAGAATCTAAAAAAGTATGAAAATAATCACCTCGTAATGCAGCAATTAGCCTCTGAAGTGAATGATTTGCTCAAAGAAAATAATTCAACCCTAAAAACTAATCCTGAAGTTGAACTTGTTAGAACACTCTCATATGAAGAGTTTGGAGACTTGAACAGAGTTTGGCTGGATGTAAAAAACTATGACCCCTCAAAAATATATGGATTAACATACAATGAACTTGTTGCAGGAATTGTGGTGCCTAAGAATGGAAAACCTTTAGGTCTTTTAAACAAAGATGTAAAAAGTTCATACGCTGTTTTCGTAGGAGAAAATTTAGCACCGGGAATTGCGCATGGGAATAACTCTGAATTCTTGGTTGTTAAATTTATACCTGCATGGTTTAATATAAGAAAAGGGGATGAAGTAATCAGCTCAGGATTGGATAATATCTTTATTAAAGGTTTAAAAGTTGGCAAAGTACTATCAGTGACAAAATCGCAGGGGTATCAGGATGCTGTTATACAGCAATATTATGGGGCAAATGACCCTAACTATTTTCACATGATTCGGAGTGTTCGATGAGATATATTATTTTTTTAGTTGCACTAATTTCTACTTTAATGGCAGAAAAATTAACCTTAGGTGCCGGTGCATACATGCAAAGCCAGCCATATAAAGATGTTGGTGGGATAACAACTCCCTCACCCGTTATATTTTTTGATAACTCAACTTTTTATGTTAAATGGACAAGAGTTGGAGTCTATTTTTTGGGCAGCAAAGGGGAGGATTACGGATGGGGATTCTCCTTAACTGCCGAACCTAGAGTAAATCAGTACAGAGCGACAGATTCTATTTATCTCACCGGCATGCAAGACAGAGCGAGTTCGATTGAGGGTGGAACGGCATTCAGTGCTAATTTCTATGATGCTTATATTGAAGTCATGGCGCTAACTGATGTGCTTTCTCGCCATAATACTTGGATTGTAAAATCAGAAGTCGGATATCAATTTGAACACAATAATATTACCTTCTACCCTAGCTTAATACTAACATATAATTCGTCCAACTTTATGGATTACTACTATGGTGTTGCACAGAATGAGGCTACTCCTTCAAGAGCCGCATATAGCACTGAAAATGCTTTTCAATATGGAGCGCAAACTTATATAAAATATCCTCTTGTAGGCAATTTATCAGCGTTAATGAATATAAAAGCCGACAAACTTCCTATTCAGGCTCTAAAAAGCCCTATAGTAGAAGATGATTATATTTATTCAGGATTAGTTTCTCTTATCTATACCTTTAAATATTAGAAAAAAAAGATAAAAACTCATCAAATTTTAAGTGCCTTTTACCTATAATAAACAAATTTTTTTATATATATTTAAAAGGTAAAAAATGCCAAAACGCACCGATATTAAGACGATTTTACTCATTGGCTCCGGTCCAATTATCATTGGGCAAGCATGTGAGTTTGACTACTCAGGAACACAAGCAGTTAAAACATTAAAAGAGTTGGGCTATCGCGTAGTTCTCATAAACTCAAATCCCGCAACTATCATGACAGACCCGGAGTTTGCCGATAGAACCTACATAGAACCAATTAAAGAAGATGTAATTGCAAAAATCATAAAAAAAGAGAATGTTGATGCAATTTTACCTACCATGGGTGGGCAGACTGCACTCAATGTAGCAACGAGCATGTACAACAAAGGGATGCTTGAAGGGATAGAATTTTTGGGTGCGACTCCTGAAGCTATCCATAAAGGCGAAGACCGCTTAGCCTTTAAAGATGCCATGATAAAAATCGGCATGGATTTACCGTTTTCAAAATATGCCTACAATATGGATGACGCACTCGAAGCCGCAAATGAGATAGGTTTTCCTATAATTATTAGAGCTTCATTCACCCTTGCAGGCGGCGGAAGCGGTGTTGCATACAACATGGATGAGTTCAAAAAACTCGCGGCTCGCGGACTAGATGAATCGCCTGTTACTGAAATCTTAATAGAAGAGTCACTTCTTGGATGGAAAGAGTATGAGATGGAAGTAATCCGTGACAAAGCGGACAACTGTATCATTGTATGTGCCATAGAAAACTTCGATCCGATGGGCGTTCATACCGGAGACAGCATCACTGTTGCCCCTGCCCTTACTTTAACCGATAAAGAGTACCAAAGAATGCGTAATGCATCTTTTGATATTTTAAGAGAGATTGGTGTCGATACGGGCGGAAGCAATGTTCAGTTCTCAATCGACCCAAAAACCGGGAGAATGATTGTTATCGAGATGAACCCTCGTGTAAGCCGCTCCTCTGCTCTTGCATCTAAAGCTACAGGCTACCCGATTGCAAAAGTTGCAACACTTTTGGCTGTCGGTTTCACCCTTGATGAGATTACAAATGATATTACGGGAACGCCTGCCTCTTTTGAGCCGGTTATAGATTATGTTGTCACAAAAATTCCTCGCTTTACATTTGAGAAATTTCCGGAAGCCGAAAACACACTCAGCACAAGCATGAAATCAGTCGGTGAAGTGATGGCAATCGGTCGAACTTTTAAAGAGTCTATCCAAAAAGCTCTCTGCTCGTTGGAAACAGGGCTGTGCGGCTTCGATGAGATAGATGCAGAGACGGAATTTGTACAACATGAGATTCGCCGTCCAAACGCAGACCGCATCCTTTATGTGGCGGAAGGCTTTCGCCGCGGCATGAGCGTTGAAGAGATGTTCTCCACATGCCAAATCGACCCTTGGTTTTTATACCAGCTTGAAGAGATTATAAAATCTGAAAATACAATCACGGATAAAGTTTTAACAGATGAAGAGCTTATGAGAAGCTTGAAAGTGGATGGTTTTTCAGATAAAAGAATCTCTCAACTTATAACAAAAAACTCAAGCAAAAAAGTAAGCGAAAATGATGTTTATAAGGCTAGAAAAGAGTTAGGCGTTCAATTTGAGTACAATGAGGTGGATACATGTTCAGCAGAGTTTGAAGCTCTCACTCCCTACCTCTACTCAACAACAAATATTACAAAATTGCCAAATGTAAAAAACCGTGTGAGCGATAAGAAAAAAGTTCTTATTCTAGGCGGTGGACCAAACAGAATTGGGCAGGGTATAGAGTTTGACTACTGCTGCGTTCATGCCGCTTTTGCACTCAAAGAGATGGACATTGAGACAATCATGTACAACTGTAATCCTGAAACAGTTTCGACTGACTACGACACTTCCGATGTTCTCTACTTTGAACCTATAGATTTGGAACATGTAAGAGCAGTAATTGAAAACGAAAATCCTGATGGAATTATCGTTCACTTTGGCGGGCAAACTCCACTCAAACTTGCGAATGCACTTACAGAAATCGGTGCGAAAATCTCCGGTACTCCTTCTGCCGTAATCGATTTGGCTGAAGATAGAGAAAAATTCTCCGACTTTGTTATTGCGCATGGACTCAAACAACCGAAAAATGGACTTGCCAGAACAAAAGAGGAATCTTATGTCATCGCTGAAAGATTGGGGTATCCTGTACTTGTTCGCCCATCTTTCGTTCTTGGCGGTCGAGGCATGCGTATCGTTTACTCAGAAAATGAGCTGAAGCAATACATGGATTTGGCAATCTCTGTAAGCAATGATGCTCCTGTTCTCATCGACAAATTTTTGGATCAGGCGATAGAGCTGGATGTTGATGCAATTTGTGACGGAGTGGATGTTTATATCGGCTCTGTTATGCAGCACATTGAAGAAGCTGGAATTCACTCAGGCGACAGTGCATGTTCTCTTCCTCCTGTAAATCTTTCAAAAGAGATGATTACTAATGTAGAGCAGCAGACAAAAACGATTGCGCTTGGACTTGGTGTTGTTGGTCTTATGAATGTTCAGTATGCAATTTTCCAAAATGAGATTTACCTCATCGAAGTAAATCCAAGAGCAAGTAGAACTGTTCCGTTTGTAAGCAAAGCGACAGGTATGCCTCTAGCAAAAGTTGCAACACGCGTTATGGTTGGAGAGACGCTTAGAAGTGCCCTGAAGTACTATGATAACTACAATATTGTGACAGAAGAGAACGGGCTTTTAAAACCTCTGCTTAAAGACCATGTTTCCGTAAAAGAGGCAGTTTTTCCATTTCATAAACTCTACGGTGCAGATTTAACTCTAAGCCCAGAGATGAAATCTACCGGCGAAGTTATGGGTATCAGTTCAAACTTCGGTATCAGTTTTGCAAAAGCTCAAATCTCTGCCGGAAATAAAATTCCAACAAGCGGTACATGTTTCCTCTCTTTTATCGATACAGATAAAATGCATGCTCCTGAGATTGCAAAAGGTCTTCACAGACATGGCTTTAAACTCGTTGCAACAAAAGGCACGCAAGCAGTTATCGAAGCAGCCGGAGTTCCATGTGAGCGAGTCCTTAAAATCTCTGAGGGTCGCCCGAATATAGAAGACAGTATGAAAAACGATGAAATCCACATGGCGATAAATACTTCAGACAATAACACCTCTAAAAAAGATGCCGTTGTTATTCGTCAAGAGGTACTAAGAAAAAATATTCCCTATTTTACGACTCTAAGTGCTGCAAAAGCGGTAATTCTAGCCCTCGATGAGATGGTGAATGACGCATGGTCGGATGTGCAAGCGCTCCAAGATTTTTTAGCTTGAGATGTTACCTGTAATCCTTATGCAAACCGACACTACCGTCGGTTTTCTCTCTCAAAATGAAACTAGTCTTTATGAGATAAAGTCTAGAATAAAATCAAAACCCTTTATAAAAGTTTACTCTAGTTTTAAAGATTTATTGTTTGAAGGGAATAGAATCCCCTCAAACCAAAGAAATAGAGTTCGCCGCTCCAAAAAAACAACATTTATTGTAAAAAACAAGGCATTTAGAGTTGCTAAAAGTTTACTTGATTCCAATATACTTCGAAACTCCACTTGGTACTTTTCAACCTCAGCCAATGAATCCAACAGAGAGTTTGACAGAGAATTTTGTGAGAGTAAAGCGGATATAATCATAGAAGATAAAAATGGATTACATGAGAGTAGTTCTTCAAACCTTATTAAAATAAACCATGTTAAAAGGAAAAAGATACGATGAAACATATTTCTTCAATAGCCGGCGGTGTAGCGCTAGGAAGTGCAGGTCTGATTATGATGAGCCTTATAAGCGGCTGTGAATCTAAGCATGAAGAGCAGAAACAACAAAATAAATTTTTAATTATAGAACAACAGATAGATGGGAAATACACTATAGTTGAAGAGATGCCGACAGATGGACCCAGCCGTGCAATTATCCGCGAAAAAGATGCCGATGGAAAAGTTACCGAGAGAATTTTAAACGAAGAAGAGATGAAAGCTCTCGCAAGTGAGGAGTACAAAAAAGTTGAAAACGGAACATCTGAAACTGTTTCAAACAATCAAGGCGGCGGCGGAATGGGCTTAGCCGGAACCATACTCGCAGCGGCAGGCGGAGCTCTCATGGGAAATATGATTGCAAATTCGTTGATGAATAATAAAAACTTTTCAAGAAATGCCGCCTCGGCAAACCAGAGTGCATATAACCGTTCAGCCCCATCTGCAGGGGGTACTTCTACAGGAGGGTCTTCAGCAGCAGGCTCTTCAACCGCACCCAAAAAAAGTTTTTTTGGAGGCAATAGTGCTTCAACTGCTTCTTCAAGTACAACAAAAAGCAGCACATCTAGTTCAAGTTATGGGAGTTAATTATGATAACACTACAAAAAATCAATCCGCTCGATGACAAATCACTCGAAGAGTTAGGCTTTAGTTGGCATACAGACAGAGATGGAACTAAATATATAAGCGATGCATTGGTTAAAGTAACCGCACAAGAAGCAGAAGCCTACTATGAGGCTGTAAATGAGATATATGACATGTACGCCGAAGCGGCAGGATATGTCATAGAGAACAATCTTTTTTTTGATTTGGGCATCCCGTTTAATCTTATTGAAGCCATCAAAAAGAGTTGGGAAAATGATGTCCATTGGCATCTTTACGGTCGTTTTGATTTAGCCGGAGGAGTGGATAATCAGCCTATAAAACTGATAGAGTTCAATGCAGATACGCCAACGGCACTCTTTGAGACTGCCTTGCTCCAATGGGGAATGCTCAAACATAATAGAATGGATGAAGAGAAGCAGTTTAACAATGTGTATGCTGCGATTAGTGAAAATTTCAAAAGACTCATCACTCTCTTTGATGACACGGATGCTTTTGATGAGAGATATGATGGCTGGAAGATACTCTTCTCATCGATAGAAGGAAACGATGAAGAGGAAGCTACAACAAAACTTCTTCAGCAAATGGCGGCAGATGCAGGATTTAATACAGGTTTTGAGTATCTGCAACATGTAAAGTTTAGCGAAGATGGCATATTCGATGCCGACAATAACGAGTATGAGTACTGGTTTAAACTCTACCCATGGGAGGATATTGCAACCGATGAACCGGAACTGGCAACGACTCTCACAGATATTATAAAAAATCAAAAAGCGATTATTCTCAATCCGGCATATACCCTGCTCTTCCAATCAAAAGGGATGATGAAAATTTTATGCGACCTTTTTCCTGATTCGCCCTATCTGTTGAAGACCTCTTTTGAGCCGCTCAAAGGCATCAAACATGTAGAAAAAACAGTTTTTGGAAGAGAGGGTGCAAATACTAAAATCATAGATGCGAACGGCACTGTTTTGGAACAACTCGAAGGTCCCTATGGCAACTACAAAAAAGTGTATCAAGAGTATGTAGAGTTTCCAAAAGATGCTGATGGAGAGAAATACCAAGCGGGTGTTTTCTTCGCCTACGAGGCGTGTGGAATGAGTTTTAGAAAAGGTTCAGAAATCATGAACAATATGAGTAAATTTGTGGGGCATGTATTAGTTTAAATTCAATTGATGATTAAACTCAGGGACAATTGCTTTTAATTTTGCAAGCTTATCTTCGCATACCAATAGCTCTTCTATATCTCTGTTTAATTTTTCTATGTCGTAGTGTGTCGGCGAAGCTACGGTTATGGATTCATAATCTGTTTTTGCATCATTTTCATCCATAAGCAGCTCCTCATAGAGTTTTTCGCCCATGCGAAGACCTGTAAACTCTATACCTATATCATCTCTATTACTAAGCTCTATCATCTTTTTTGCCAAATCAACTATTTTAATAGGCTCGCCCATATCTAATATAAATATCTCACCGCCGCTCCCAATTGCTCCAGCTTGAAGAACAAGCTCACATGCCTCAGGAATAAGCATAAAATATCTTGTGATATCAGGATGCGTAACAGTAAGATTTTGTCCATTCTCAATCTGAGTTCTAAATTTAGGAATAACGCTTCCGCTGCTTCCAAGAACATTGCCAAATCTCACAGCTACTATTTCAGTCTTATTTGACTCAATATTTTGTGCATACAGTTCACAAATTCTTTTTGTTGTCCCCATAACATTTGTCGGTCTAACAGCTTTATCGGTTGAAATCATCACAAACTTCTCGACACTGTATTTTATAGAGGCGTCTATCACATTTTTTGTACCGATAACATTATTAACTATTGTTTCACTTATATTTGCTTCAACCAGAGGCACATGTTTATAAGCCGCTGCATGGATAACAATATCGGGCATATGTATTTTAAATGTAAGATCCAGTAAATCTTTTTCAACAACACTCTGCATCACCAAAACAGTCGCTACTTCCTTAAGCTCTTCGCTAATCGTGTATAGATTATATTCACTGTGGTCCAGAAGAATCAGTTTCTTTGCACCGAACTTTTCGCACTGTCTGCATATTTCACTCCCTATGCTTCCACCTGCCCCCGTTATTAAAATAGTTTTATCTTTTATAAACTCTTTTATTTTCTCTTTGTCCAAATCTTGTGGATTGCGTGCAAGTAAATCTTCCAGAGAGACATCTTTAAGCTGTGCAGAGAACTCCCTGTCGCTTAAAATCTCATCTATTGAAGGTAATATCTGTATCTCTTTAAAATATTCGTTTAAATTATTGTAAATCTCTTTTATTCTGATTTTTGGAGCAGAGGGCATGGCTATAACAAGCAGGTCAAGTTTATGCTCTGAGATACTCTCTTTTAACTTCTCTTGCGATATAACTTTTATAGAGTCTATGGAGCGGTTTTGTATTATTTTATCGTCATCAATGTAATATTTCACTCTATATTCACTATTGGAAAATTCAGATTCAAGCTTTATCCCGGCTTTTCCTGCACCATAAATCACTATTGATTTTGTTTTTACAACCCTGCTTCTATTAATTAAATAGTAGTAAAAATACATGGCAAAATTTATAGAAAAGATGTATAAAAAGAGCTCCGAGGCTAAAAAGAAGAGCCAGACTTTGCCGTAAAATATTGGTGCATATACAAAAAAGGCAGTTATATAAACAAAACTTTTTATAAGAAATGTTTTTGGAGATGCTTTTGACCATGAGAGTGAGTAGTCTTGAAATAAAAGAAATGAAGCGGCAATACGAATAAGTATAATAGCCGCAACTATTGTTAAATCGAATGGCAAGTGGAAGATAAAGAAGGTCCACCAAAATGTTGCAAAAGAGAGAAGTATAATTACCAAAAAGTTTAGAACTCTTTTATCTATATTCACACACCTTCCTCTTAAAACTGTTTATGGTTTACCCAAAAAAATTATTTATTTTTCAACTTACTTTTAAGTATTATTTTTCCGGCCTCTACGCCCGGTTGATCATATGCATTTATATACATAAGCTTTGCGCAAACGGATGTCAAGAGTTCATATTCGTACATTAAACTTGCTATACTGCTTTCACTCACACCGTCTATAGTTATAACATCACATGGAATATCACCTAGATTATTTAAAGATTCTATTGTGGCATCTGCTTGCAAGTTAATTAGTGTTGAGAACTCTAAACCATCAATGTAGTCAAGCTCTTCTAATCCCTCTAATTTTACATGCGGAATAGCGAGCTTACTGTGAAAATCATTCACTTTTACAACTGTTACTGTTTTATCCCTTCTCCCCTCTACAACAAGCTGTAAAAAAGAGTGTTGGTCTATTGGCCCGATAATACCGATTGGAGTAAGCCCCTGTCTCGTACTTTTTATGTCTATCTTGCCGAGTGACTCTCCCCAAAGCTGGATATACCACTTGTTAAAACCTTCTAATCTAGAGGAGTAGGAAAAAACAACATTTATATTAAAAACAGTTTTATACTCTGTAAAAAATCTTGACTTTTGAAACACTCTTTCATAATCTACACCTTTGCTAAAAAATGAGTCATGAATCTCTTTAGTACCTCTTAATAGCTCATCAATATCTAGACCGACTATTGCAAGCGGAAGGAGTCCAACTGCACTGAAAACAGAAAATCTTCCACCCACATTTTTTGGAACTTCAAAGCTTTTTATACCATTTGTTTGTGCATAAGTATTGAGCTTTGAGTCGTTCTCCGTTATTACTAAAGTATTGTTTTTATCACACTTCACAAGAGAGTGGAGGTACTTAAATATAGACACTGTTTCTATCGTGGTGCCTGATTTTGAGATAATTACAAAAAGAGTGTCTTCTAAATCAATAGCATTAATCTTTGCTTTTATATCAATGGGGTCCGTCGTCTCTAAAAAATAGAGTTTTTTAGTGAGCGGTTTTGAGTGTTTTAAAAATTTATAGATGGCATAAGTTCCCAGTGTACTGCCGCCTATACCGATAACTACAATGTTTTTTTGTTTTACTGTTTTTGCATACGCTTTAAATTCGGTTGTATCTTGATGAACAAGGTTGTAATAACCAATCTCTTCTTTCTCTTTTTTTATCTCATCAAAGAGTTGCGCGTCTGATATAGTCGGGTTAAAATTGTGTTGATAGTTCATTTATTCTCCTTAGTTTTAGCATATGTAAAAATTGAAAATATTTATTAGAGCTCTTGCAGAACTCAATTTAAACGCAAAATGAACAAAACAAGAGAATCGCTCGCGAAGCGATGTTTCTTTAGAGTCCATTTTACTACGCTAAGACCGCTTAGGTCACTCAAGCTTGCCTCTTCGAGGCAGACAACTTCTTGCAGTTTTGCAAGAAGTCTATTTTACTTTATTATAAAAGTAGTTTGTAGCCTCTACAAAGCCATCTACACTTCCACAGTCAAATCTTTTGCCGTTAAATTTATAAGCGATTACTTTGCCCTTTTTTGCCTGAGCGAGAAGTGCATCTGTTATCTGAATTTCTCCGCCTTTGCCAGGTTTTGTTTCTCTGATAATGTCAAATATATCAGGGGTTAAGATATATCTTCCAATTATAGCCAGGTTTGAAGGAGCGTCTGCAGGTTCTGGTTTTTCAACCATGTCGGTTACTCTCACAATTCCTTTTTCTATCTCTTCTCCTGCAATTACACCATACTTATTACTGTCTTGCATCGGTATCTCTTCAACTGCCACGATTGAACATTTGTATTTTTCATACAACTCTACCATTTGAGCCAAAACTGAATCGCCAGCCTCATTGTCGCACAAATCGTCTGCCAAAATAACGGCAAACGGCTCATTCCCTATAAGTGTCTCTCCGCAAAGTATAGCATGGCCCAGGCCCTTCATCTCTATCTGTCTAGTGTATGAAAAAGTACAGCTTGTTATAACTTTTCTTATTTCTGTTAAATAATGCTCTTTTGAAGTCCCTTTTATCTGGTGTTCCAGTTCATAAGAGATATCAAAATGATCTTCAATTGCTCTTTTACCGCGGCCTGTTACTATTGCCATTGTGTCTAGTCCGGCACTAATCGCCTCTTCAACGCCATACTGCAAAAGCGGTTTTGTAAGAACCGGTAGCATTTCCTTAGGAATTGCTTTGGTAGCCGGTAAAAATCTTGTTCCATAGCCTGCAGCCGGGAAAAGACATTTTCTAATTATTTTTGTATCTTTTGACACTGTTTATCCTTAATTGTTAAAATAATTTGGTTTATTATTATACCTTAAACCTTGAGTTTATACACCTTGGCATGCGGAGTTGCAATCACCTTTTCAAAAAGTGTTTTGTCATACTCTTCCAAGACCATCAGCTGTATATAAAGTGAGTTGTATGTTTTATCGTCTATCACTAAAAAAGTTTTGTAATCTGCCATGTAAATCACATTTAAATGCCCATTGTAATCTAACATTTGAACACTTTTCTGAAGCTCCCTATTCGCGTCATAAGAAGTTTTTACGAATCTTTTTACCGGAACGCTTTTGTTCCCAATTTTTATGCTCGACTCTTTTTTACTAAGAGATATTCCACTTCCCAACTCTATTGCATTTTGTGTTTCCGAAAATCCTCTGCTTATAAAGAAAAACGGTGCAGCCTGCTTTTCTCCATTCATTAAATTTATATACGAAAAAGCCGTTACAGTCGGGTAAATATCTAACATTCTGTATGGCAGATAGAAGTAGATATCATGTGTTTTCTCCGGCAGATGAATATCTGTAGCAAGTGAAGTTAAAAAATCATTCGTATCTTTAAATCCATACTCTTTCGTCATCTGCTCGATGTTTGTGAATGTTGTCAGATTCTTATCTTTAGACTCTTCTGCTTTTTTGAATGTTTTTTCTGTATATTCAACATCCAATCTTGCCATTTTTGCTGAAATTTGCTGAGGATTTGAAAGCATAAAACTGACAGGAAAATTTGATTCACCTCCATGTTTTCCACCGTCAATTAGCGTTTTTACATCCGTATAGTATCGCAAAGGATAACCATAATCCCACCAAGAAATTATATAATCTTCTCTATCTAATTTTGTTTTTAATTTATCTAGGACTTGCACTTCATCCGCATTAAACACCGTCGGGACTTTGTAAGATTTTACATGCTCGATATTTGGATATAAAATAGCCAGCGTAAAAGCTGCCATGCTAAGATATCTCAGTTTTGCATTGGGTATTCTTTGTGAAAGTTCAGTGATAAGGAATGCAACTCCAAAAGCCAAAACAGGAACCGCATATATGGTAAATCTCAGTCCTCCAACGCTCGCCAAAAAACCAAGCCCTATCATAGGAAGCGCAAAAAGCATAATTTTATGTCTATACGCCAAATAAGCAAAGCCAAGAAGTGATAAAATAAATGTCACTACATGCCCGCTTATTCGGTCTGCAAAGGTACTAAACGGAATCTGCCCTGCTTCACGAACCGTCTGCATTACAGAAAAAAAGTGAAGTTTAAGCCCCGCATCTGCAACATTCACCGCATCTTTAAAAACATACCCTTTAAGTTGCGCCCAAATCGGATCAAATCCTCCGGTTGCAAAAAATGCTAGAACTGAAATAGCTAAAACATGGTAGATATATTTTTGAAACCTCTCCTCTTTAAAGAGAAAAAAAGCTGCTAAAACAAGAGGAAATCTAATAAAAAGATCCAAATTTATCATGGCAAACATCATAATTGCGAGAAGTTTATAGTTGTACAAATTTTTTCTCTCATACACTAAAGTAAATAAGAGTATCAAACCAAAAAATGAAAATTCCAAAGAGTAACTTTGGGCATACCACCATCTATAAGCCAAAATGTCAATCGCCGTAATAAGCAGATATTTATCTTCATTCGTTTTTATAGCCCAGATAATAGACCAGAGCAAAAACATCGGCAATACAATGTTGAGCATGTCGGTATCGTAGTAGCCAATCATGGTACGGTTATAGTAGCTGTGCCCTATCGAAGCCAAAAGTGCCGCAATAAAACCCATCTCTAAGTTATCAATACTTCTTGCAATCAAAATTACCGGAATAACAATTAAAGAGCTTAAAAAAACCGGCATGTAAAAGATAATGGTCTCAAAAGAGAGTGGCAAAATATTTGCAAAAAATGCCGTAAGCATCGCATTTGCATCATTTATAGGGGAGAGGTCATTTGCTTGGTGCATTCCGCTGAGAATATCTCTAGCCCCCTCGGCGTAATAGTAGCCGTCATTCGTGTTAATCATAAACTGCCCATTAAATTTAAAGGCTTCAACATCAGCAAACTGATAAGCCCAAATCATACGAACGGCAACTGAAAACAGAAATGCGATAAATATATACGCGAGGGTTAGTTTTGTCTCATTTCTTATAGTGTTCAACTTTTAATCCTTTAATGTTTCATAAAATTTAATTTTTTGATTATATTCACTTATCTCTGAAACCCTATCATACTTGATAGCACCTTTGAGAAGTAATTTATATTTGTGTAAAAGAGTTGCAATAATTAACTCTTTTTTTGCAACTTCAAACTCTAGCAGCTTCTCCAAAGCAACAACTCTAAATCTGTCCATTCCCCAATGTTTCAGACTCAGCTGGTCGTCGTTTCCGCCATATTTAGTAATAAGTTTTTCATTTATCAGCCCGATTGGATTTACACATGCCACTCTCAGCCACAAATCGTAATCTTCACAGACCTCTAAATTTTCATCAAAAAAACCAACTTCATCCAATAATTTTTTATGAATTAAAGCAGCAGATGGAGCGATAATGCAGTGAGAGAGGCACTCAGCAAAAATAGCACCGCCCACTTTGTGAAACTTCTTAGCCATCTTCACCTCGATGCCATCTCTTATCCACTTCTCATCCGTGTAACTCATAAGGCATCCTGGATTTTGCTCATGAAATTCCACTTGTTTTTTGAGTTTATCCGCATGCCACGCATCATCCGAATCCAAAAATGCAATCCACCGGCATGTGGAATTTTTTATGCCTAAATTTCTTGCACTTGAAACACCTGCATTTTTTTGATAAATATATTTGACATACGGAAATTCTTTTGTGATTTGTGAGGTATTGTCGGTAGAGCCGTCATCGATAATGATAACTTCGCTCGGCATGTGGGATTGTGAGTAAACCGAGATTAAAGCTCTTTGTAAAACTTCATAACGGTTATAAGTCGGAATTACAACCGAAATCTCCACTCTCTTACCAAACCTTAATTTCGTTATAAACGCTGTCTCTCTCAACAGGCGTAAATCCGCTGTTTTTTATAAGTCCGACAAACTCTTCAAGGTTCACACCGTTTGCACTCTTTGCTCCAGCGGCGGAGTTTATCGACTCTTTTTCTATCGTTCCATCCATATCATTTGCCCCAAACTCCTGAGCCACAAGCGCCAGATTTACTGTCGAAGTTACCCAATACGCCTTGAGATGCGGAACATTATCAAGCACGATGCGACTCACCGCCATCGTTTTTAAAATCTCATTTGCGGTAATGGGTGCTTCTATTTTGAGATAATTATTTTCCGTCTGATAAACAAGCGGAATAAAGCAGTTAAAACCACCCGTTTTATCCTGAAGCTCACGGATTCGCATCATGTGGTCGATGCGGTTTGCTCTGCTCTCCACATGCCCAAAAAGCATCGTAACATTACTCTTTTTACCTCTCTCATGCCACTTTTGATGAATCTCAAGCCATTGCTCTGAGGTAACTTTGCCCTTGCAGATGTAATCTCGCACCGTCTCATCAAAAATCTCAGCACCGCCTCCGGGCATAGAATCGACACCGTTTTCTACCATCAAATCAAGTATCTCATCATAACTTTTACCGTAATGGCGTGCCAAAAAATCCACCTCAGCCGCAGTCAAAGCTTTTACATGCAGATGAGGATAAGCGGTTTTAATCTTTTTAAATATTTCCAGATACCACTCAAGCCCTGTGTCAGGATTGTGCGCGGAGACAATATGCACCTCTTTAATCCCGCGGCTCTCAATATCTTTGACAATTTCCATAATCTGCGCATGGCTCATCGTATAAGGATTTGGATTTTTTCTATTTGCCGAGTAGGCACAAAACTTACAAACATCCGCACAAACATTGGTCGGATTTATATGGCGGTTAATATTAAAGTATGTTTTTTTACCATGTAATGCTTTTCTCTTCGCATCTGCTAGCTCGCCAAGCTCAAAGAAGTCCATCTCGTAGAGGCTTAATGCTTCTTCAAAATTTACTCTATTTCCTGATGCTATTTTCTCGTTCAAATTCATTAAAACTCTCTATTTATCTTTATTTTAAAGTCCCGGTGCTTTCCACATTGAGGTCGTGATATTATCATCTACCAACTTTAATTGCACTTCATATGCTTTTTGCCAAGTCTTTTTTATTGCTTGATACTTCACAAAATTTTCCATGTTCGGAGTGAACTCTCTCTCCCAAACCACCAGCTTATTCGCAGCTTCACGAATGGAGCCGTAAATTCCGGCACCCACTCCCGCCGCCATTGCAGTCCCCAAAGCCGTAGCTTCCGTAACACGAGGAATTTTAACCCTGCATCCGGTTACATCTGCCAAAATCTGCGACCATAAAGCACCTTTACTGGCACCTCCTGCAAAAACCAGCACTTCTATCTCTACTCCGGTAAACTCTTTGATTTTTTCAAGATTAATACTCGAAACTATACATGCATTTTCTTCCAAGCTTCTAAACATCGAAGCACGATTGCAGATTTGCGGGTCAATGCTGAGATTCAAAAAACTAGGGGCTGCATGGTACCATTTGCCGTACTTCATAGAGTCGGAAAATATCGGGATGATTCCATGTGAACCGACCGGAACATGCATCGCTTTTTCTTCCAAAACTTCGTAAATATCTATGCTTCTCTGCTCGGCTTCGAGTTTCTCCATATCACAAAACGCATCGCGAAACCATCGCATTATGAGACCGCTGAAAAAGGTGATTCCCTCCGCTTGCGAGAGGTTTGAGATGGCATGCGGATTGACTCGGATGCCCATATCTTTTGGAGGCAAAGTATCACTTGCAATATTAACAACCTGCTGCCAAAAAGAACCGCCCAAAATCGCCGCCTGTCCAAGCTCCACAACACCCAAACCAACACTTCCAAGCCCGACATCGCCGCCGCCAGTGACCACTTTTGTCTGCATGGACAAACCTGTTTCATTAGAAGCTATTTCACTCACGGTTCCTATTAAAGTTCCGACTTCGTGACATGGAGGGAAAATATCATCTTTTAAGCCGACTCTACTCGCCATCTCCACATGCCAATCACGATTTTTTAAAGAAAAGACTCCCGTAGTTCCGCCGTTACTCGGGTCTGTCGCTATCACTCCGCTGAGACGCGCCAAAATCCAGTCGCCAATCATAGAGATTTTTGCAACTCTCTCGTAAATTTCAGGTTTGTTATTTTTGAGCCATAAAATCCGAGGAATCGCACCCAAAGCAAAAGTCTGCCCAGAGAGTGCATAAAACTCCTCCTCAATCCCGGCAAAATTTTCTTTGAGATATTTCACTTCTGCAGAAGCTCTCGCATCTACATTCGCAACCGCCCAAAGTTCCTCTCCGTCTTCATTATATAGCACAATTCCCTCGCGCATACTCGTCGCACTCAGTGCCGTTATATCACTGCCTTTCAGGTTTGCCTTCTGCAAAGATTCTTTAATACATCCACATGTCAAAATCCAATTCGTTTCAGAATCAAAACTCATAGAGTTCGCCACACCGGCCTCTCCCAAATGAGTCCACTCTTTTTGAGCTACGCTTATTTGATTTCCAAGCGTGTCAAAAATCACCGCTCGGACACTTCCCGTTCCTGCGTCTATCGCCATTAAATATTGCATTATTTACACATCCAAAAATATTAAAATTTCCTTTTATTGAACGAAAACTATATCTAAAAATAGAGATTCAATCGTGACCGTCTATATCCGTCAAATCAATTATATTAAAATTTTTAGAAGTATGAGGACACCATTTTTCAATAAAAGCACTAATATTGGTTAAATGCTTTGTTTTTGCTACTAAATCTTTAATATTATATGGTTTAGCCAAGTAATCATCAGCACCTGCCTTAAGTGCTTTTATTACATCATCTTTTGTAGAAAGGGCTGTAACCATTATGATAGGAATAAGTCTTAAACTTTCATCTTCCCTGATTAATCTAACACCATCAAATCCATCAATACCCGGCATCATTACATCCATCAGAACAAGTGACATTTTATGTATTTTCATCATCTTTAATCCATCTTTTACAGATAGTTCTGAATATACATTGTAACCCTCTTTTGAAAGTACCAATTTTGCAACTTTAATATTTTGCGGATTATCATCAATTATTATAATATTTTGAGCCATTTGTAATTGTATTCCTTTAATATGAAGATTAAATGAAGATATTTATCATTCTTTACCTATTTTATCTCTTCAGCTTCGCCTGTTCATTCGTCTATCGCCATTGAATAGAATATATTTTCTTCTCTCTAAAAAGTATTTTTCTATTGATTGAATAAATTTTGTAGTTTCTGTTTTAGTTCGTCAAAATTTTCATGAGAAAAATCATAAGGTGCTTTGGGATATGCTTTTTTATATATTTCATTTAAAATACTTTTGTCATGAGTTTTTGATTTAAACTCCGAGCAGTTCAAAAAAGCTTCGATACACTCTTTTTGTTCTTTTGGCATAGATGAAAGGATTAACGATTCTAAATAGCCTTTTTTTGTTTGTTGATTACAAGCTATATAAAAATCACTTATCTCGTTTAAACCCAACTCTTCAATAATCTTTTTTAACTTTTCTTTTGTATTTTCAAAACTCTCATCAGCATCCATTATAAATAATATTTTTGAAATAGGTGCATCCAAAATATCATCATTTAAAGTTTTATATTGAATATGCTCTTTATTGAAAAAATTGCTTTTAGTGCCCATCCCATAAAATCTAACAGAATCTTTATCAAGTTCTAAATTATCCAGTAAAAGTTGAAAAAAACTTTTATCTATACTTTTCCCCTCATGTAAAATGGCATACATTATCTTACCTCATGGTCTTGAGATATACTATTTTCTAAAATATCATACTCTCTAACACCTGCGTAAATTGAACCATCTTTTTGTTTTGACATTTTTATATAAGTCACATCCTCATCTTCAAGCTTTTTAGCAACTCTTGCATAAGATTCTATACACTCTTTTGAGTGTGTTGTTGCAAAAACTTGTACATTTAATTTTTTAGAAACTTCCAATATTGTTTTCCAAATTTCATCAAGTTTAGTATAGTGTATTCCATTGTCTATCTCATCTATAAATAAATATCCATTTTCACATCTATAAAGTGACACAACTATTGAAACTAAATGCTTAACGCCATCTCCAAATTCTGTTATTGCTAGATATTCATTGTCTATTTTGCACTGCGGTTTTTCATCTATGATTTTAAAAGATTCTATATTTTCATCAAACTCATTTAAAATATTATTTAATAGTTTTTCTTCATCTTTTTTTTGAATTATTGAATAACTTTGATTGATTTGGCTATCAAACAAACCAAAGTTATCGATAAACTCAATACTTTTTGCAAATTCAGATTCATAAGAAAAGTTATTAACATTTACCTTAATATGCTGTTTATTAAATTCAAAAATATACTGTTTTACACCTTCTTTATCTTCTATCTTAAATGATGCTGTATTTAAATTTGACTTAGTAAATATATTATTACTTTGTTCTATGAAATTTTTTGCACTTTTAGTGGCTCCATTTAATATGTTTAAATTTTCCCTCATATACTTTATTCCATACAAAGAACCTGTAAAACTTTTGATATTCTGTGCACATACATTCACATAACAAGCTTCCATAAAAGCAGTCTTACCAACATTATTTTTCCCGCCGATAAGATTTACCCTTTGAAACCCCTCAGCCTTAAAATCTTTGAAGCATTTAAAATCTTTTATCTCTATTTCACGCAATAAGTGTTTATCCATAATTACCACTCCTATAGATTCTTCTTTATAAATCTTTCACTAATTTTATCAAAATACGCTTCACAAACACCATTGTGAGTAAATATCAACTATTAGTTCTTCAGCTTCGCCTGTTCCAACTCCCAGTACTCCATCTCAAAACTTTTTTTCAAACTTATGCTTTTGTATCCGCCTAGTTTGTCTGCTCGGAGAACCGCCATCATGGTGTGTTCTACTATGTCGTTTATGATGTTTGCCTCTTGCTCAGAATTTGCGCATGCCACGATTCCGTACTCTTTTACGACTATATAATTTGGTGCAGGGTTGAGGCATATTTCATCTGTTCTAAATTTTTTAAAATATTTTATATACTCTTTTTTATACGTATCTAAAGCCTCTTCTATGTTTTCATCTTCTAAAATAAGGGGGGTTCGTTTTGTTCGTATGATGTGCTCCGGAGTCAGAACGCCTCTTGTGGCGAACTCTTTTAGGTTTTCTGACGAGGCATAACTTTTTGCCAAGTCACTTCTGTTCTCTTTTAGGATTACTTCATACCCTTTCTCTTTTGAGAGGAGTTGTCGGAGTTTGTCGATATCAAAGAACTCAGGCTTTGGCGAGACTGTGCTTGTGAACTCCACTTTTGCATTTTGCTCTAAAAACTCCTCGGCATGTGTCACTGCTTCAATCATTTTGTCATACGATTTTTTCGCATCATCATCAAAGGTAAAGATGCCATGGTTGTGCAGAATGATTCCGTCTATCTTCGACCAGTTAACGCCCCGCGTCATCTCAAAAATCGTATTTGCCAAAATAAACCCCGGCATCACATAGGGAACGATTAAAAAGTTTGGAAACACTTTTTTTATATTTTCAAATCCGCTTACCGAGTTTGAAATGGTGACGACTGCATCGGCATGTGTATGGTCAACAAATTTATAGGGAATAAGCGCATGAAGGATTGCCTCAACGGATGGGTTTGGAGCAGATTTATCTATCATGGCATCTTTCTGTCCGCTTACCATGTCACTGTCACTTAGCTCTTTTAAATGTCCCATTTCGAGAAGGGCTTTCATCTTCACAGGCGAAAAACCCTCCGCTTTTATGCTCACTAAATCCCAGCCGCTTCCCTTGACAAAAAGTATCTCTTCGTCCTCAACCATACTTTTTACAGAGGTATTTCCGCCGCCATGCAAGACTAATTCATCACTTCTTCCCAACAGATTGGATGTATAAACCCGTAACTCTAAATCAGTTTGAAAACTTTTTGCCTCTTCATGTAACCATAAATTCTTCAAAACTTATCCTAAAACTTCTAGTTCATCACTATATTTTTCTAAGCAATATGGCTCATAACTCGACTTATAGACAGCGTAGTGTGCCGATGCTTTATGCCCGTCCAATGCTTTTTCATCGCACCAACTCTCATATGCCATAAATTTTTGCGGCTTATTCTCATATTGAAAAATTTCATAGAAGATACAGCCGTCTTCAGCCTTACTTGGTGCTACCATCGCACTAAGAAGCTCTTTCATCATCTCGATACCATCCGGTTTTGCTATAAAAGTCACTCTTTTTGTAATCGCCATTTTCACTCCTAAATTGTTCAATTTTTCATCTTTTGGATTATAGCAAATTTCTTCACTTACACTATAATGATGAAAATTATTACAAGATTGAGATTATGGATTTACTACTGCAAATAGAAGATATTATAGAAAAAAACGGCTCCGATTTTGAGCTCTCAAAGCTTTTTAAAGCCTACATCAATGAGTACAAAACTTCACTTCCGAAGCTTTTTGAAAGCTCGCAAGGTAAAGATTTTCTGGTAAAACACACCAAAAAGCTGGACTCTATACTCTCTTTGATGTACAAGGTAACGCTGAGGCGAATTTTTGGAAATTACATTCCCATGAGCAGCTCAATTCCCATTGCAATAGTGGCACTCGGAAGCTATGGACGAGAGCAGTTGTGCGTTCACAGCGACATAGATTTACTCATTGTTTATGAAAAAGTGGATGGCTACAACACGCAGCTCATCATAGAAAAACTTTTCTATTTGGCACTGGATGCAGGGCTAAAGTTGGGTCACAGAGTGCATGAAACAAACGATTTGTTCAAAGCAAGCGATGAGGACATAACAATCCGCACCTCTTTAATGGAATCAAGACTCATCACAGGCTCGCCTTACACTTGGCATGCAACGCAAAAACAACTCAATAAAATCCGTCTCTACAAACAAAAAGAGTTTATTCTCGCCAAAATTGAAGAGGCGCAGATTAGAAGAAAAAAATACCCGACCTCTATGCAGCCGAATATAAAAGAGAGTGTGGGCGGGCTTCGCGATACGCAGCTCCTTTTTTGGGTGGCACAGACAATTTACGGGGTTTCAAAACTAAGAGAGCTGAGTCAGATTCTATTTAGCGATGAGGAGTACAAAGAGTACCGCATTGCTCTTGAACTTCTCTATCGCGTCAGAAGTGCTCTGCACCTCATCACAAACAAACAAGAGGATAGACTTCTCTTTGAACTCATGCCGCAAGTGAGTGCCATGCTGGGCTTTAGGGATGAGAGGAAGATGGCTTCTAAAGTGCTTGAAGCACAGTGGCGTATAAGCAACTTTACGCAGATATTTGTGAAGAAGATGGTGCGACCTTTTATAGTAGAAAAACAAAATATCGGTAAATTTAAGTCACACCGCCTGAGAAAGGGGATTTATGAGTATGATTCAAGACTCTTTGCCTCTTTTAACCTTAAGATTCAGCCCATAAACTCCCTTTTGGAGCTTTTAGTTTCACTCCCTGACAAAGAGTACCATTTTGATGCAGGTTTTTTAAACCAGTTTACCTACACTAAAATCGCCCATCCTCTCAATCAGAGAACCTATACACTTATCAAAGAACTGTTAAAGAGAAAAAATATGTACTGCTTTTTGAAACTTTTTTATGATGCCGGCATACTGCATGAGATATTTTCAAGTTTTAGAAAAGTGATGCACCTTCCGCAGTTCGACGGCTACCACACCTATCCGGTGGACATTCATTCTATAAAGTGCGTAGAAGCGTTAGAGCATATCAAAGAGCCTTTCATTCAAAAACTTTATGACGAGCTGAGCGAAGAGGAAAAACTACTTTTAAAAGTGGCGGTACTTCTGCACGACTCAGGAAAGGGTCGTAAACAAGACCATAGCGAAGTGGGTGCAAAGCTCATTGTTCCTTTCGCAAAACATTTAAAGCTCAAACCGGAGTCGATTGAGCGAGCCGTCACTCTTGTAAAACAGCATGTTCTTATGAGCAGTGTCGCTTTTAAAGAGAATATCCACAATGAAAACACGCTCTACAATTTTATGTCAAATATTCATGATGACAAAAATCTAAAACTTCTCTACATTCTTACCTATGCCGATATAAACGCTGTTGCAGGTGATACATATAACTCTTTTAACTCCAAACTACTTTTTGATTTGTACAAGAGTGCCTTGGAAGTTTCACAAAACAGTAACAGAATTACGGACGCGGCAAAAAGATTGAATATAGAAAAAAAAGTTCAGCACCAAGAGGAGTTTAAAGCCCTGCCAAAACTTTTACAAGCTAAAGTTTTACGTATAGAGTCGAATCTTTTCTTTTTTAAACACTCAATTTCAGACATTATCTGCATAACAACCAAAGCAAATGAGACCAAAGAGTACAGCTACAGCATCAAAGCTGTGGATTCGCTAATCATCGAAATTTACAGAAAAATTCCTCTCAACATAGGATATCTGCTTGCAACTCTTGCACATCTAGATGTCGGTTCCATGGAGATTATCACTCTCTTTGACAATGTGAAATATTTTAAAATTGAGTTTGTTAAAAATGTTGAGGGGGATGAACTTTTAGAGGTCGAAGAGATTATCAAAAAAGCCTTCGATATGTCTTTGCATGTAGAGCTAAAAAACATTAAAATAACAAGAAAAGAGATACATATAGATTGCGAGCATTCGCTCACACATGCCGAACTTACTGTTCATACAACAAATCAAAGAGGTCTTTTGGCGTACATCATGAACTGTTTTGAAGAGCTGAAAATCAACATAGTAACCGCCAAAATTCACACCACAAAAAACAGAGTCAGAGACAGTTTTTTAATGGAGAAACAAAACGATATATGCAATAATGTCGAGCAAATTTATAAGCTACTAGCTGATGTTACACACTAAAACGAACGCGTCCGTTTGAGTGGCAGGGACAAATTGTCCCTACAACCCCCTAAAGCTACATAAAACTTGTTTTATGAGATTTCTGGAAGTCTATATGCACCTTTTCACTAAAGTGCATAACATCAGTAAATTAACACTTTTCAAAAAGGCAAAATATGTGCGGAATCGTCGGATACATCGGAAATAAAAATACAAAAGAGATTCTGCTTGAGGGTCTTAAAGAGTTAGAGTACAGAGGCTATGACTCTGCCGGCATCGCGGTGCTTCAGGGTGAGAATTTCGAGAGCTTCAAAGCAGTCGGAAAACTTGTAAACTTAGAAGAGAAGACTAAAGATTTTGTCACGCAAAATTTTGCTGTCGGCATCGGTCATACAAGATGGGCAACGCATGGAAAACCGACGGAGCTCAATGCACATCCGCATCTGGGCGAGAGTTCCTATGTGGTTCACAATGGAATTATAGAAAATTATGCAGAGTTAAAAAAAGAGCTGATGCGTGAGGGTGTAACATTTTTAAGCCAGACAGACACGGAAGTCATAGTGCATCAATTTGAAAAAAATCTCAAAACGCATGCAACTCCCTTTGAAGCTTTCAGCCAAACCATTAAAGAGCTTAAAGGTGCTTACGCCATTCTTTTGGTTACAAAATCAAAACCGGACTCTATCTTTTTTGCGAAACATGGTTCTCCTATGATTATTGGAAGAAACAGCGAAAATGAAAAATATTTTGCCTCTTCGGACACTCCGCTTATCGGTCATTGCAGTGATGTAAACTACTTTGAAGACGGTGATTTTGGATATGTGAATCTTAGCGAGATTGTGATTGTTGACAAAGAGGGGAGCAGGAAACAGCCACATTTTTCTAAACTCTCCACAAATAAACTTTCAGCCCAAAAAGATGGTTTTAGATTTTTTATGGAGAAGGAGATTTATGAGCAGAGCGTCGTAATTGCCGATACTCTTATGGGAAGGCTTAGCGAGAGTGAGGTTCTGTTTGATGAGCTAGACACATCCCTGTTTGATGGCATAAATGAGATAAAACTTTGCGCATGCGGAACTTCTTACCACTCCGCTCTGAGTGCATCCTACCTTTTTGAGCGATACGCAAAAATCAAAACTTCCGTTGAAGTGGCAAGTGAGTTCAGATACCGCCAACCCATCATGACAAAAGATACTCTTTTTGTAGTAATCTCCCAAAGCGGTGAAACGGCAGATACCTTAGAGACGCTCAAAATGGCGAAAGAGGCTGGACTTAAAACGCTTGTAATCTGTAATGTTGACAACTCTTCCATGGTTCGACTAGCCGATGCGAGCATCTTAACAAGAGCCGGGATAGAAAAAGGGGTGGCCTCAACAAAAGCTTTTGCAACGCAGGTAACTGTTTTTTGGATGCTCACTCTCTTTGTTGCAAAACTAAAAAATTCACTCGGCAGCAATGAAATAGCAAGACAGATTGCACTTCTTCGAGAAATACCCGCTTCCGTAAAGGTAACGGATTCCATGCATGAGAGAATTAAACGACTCTCTAAAAGATACCTTCACGGGCATGGCTTTTTCTTTATCGGAAGAGACATATTCTATCCTCTTGCCCTAGAAGGTGCGTTAAAACTTAAAGAGATTTCCTACCTTCATGCCGAGGGGTATCCAAGCGGCGAAATGAAACATGGACCTATCGCACTCGCCGACCCGGAACTCTTTACTATCGCCCTGCTTCCGCAACATTTACTCTATGAAAAAGCAAAAAGCAATGTTGAAGAGCTGAGTGCAAGAGACTCTACAATATGCGTTATCAGTGCATTAGAGTTTGATAAAGCGGATGATTTTATTCAAATATCTATATGTCAGGATTATATGCTTGAGTTTTTTGAGATGATGGTTGTTGTTCAGCTTCTTTCACTTGAAATTTCTATTAGACTCGGCAATGATGTTGACATGCCACGAAATTTAGCAAAAAGTGTCACAGTAGAATAATCTTTGCTAATTTCACTTTAAATTTACTTATTATTAGATATTATCGTTAATTAAAATTTTAAAGTGGGTTTAAATGAATACTAAGTCAAAGCTTCTCATTATAGTTGCTGTTATGCTTTTAGGGATAACGATGGCAACTATCGTAAACATATCTCTAAACTTCAGAGAATACAGTATTAACAGCGCTATTGATAAAGCCAAGATGACTGCTACCATTGTAAAAGATGGTCTTACTGCTCACATGGTCAATGGTATTATGGATAAAAGAGAGTACTTTATGAATAAAGTCTCTATAAATGACGGTGTTAAAGCTTTATGGGTTGTGCGTTCACAGAATGTTACAAAACAGTTTGGAGAAGGATTACTTAGTGAATCTGCTAGAGATTCCATTGATGCACAAGTTTTAAAGAGCGGCGAGACAGTAAAAGAGGTACAAGAGAACGCAGAACAGATTCTTTTAAGAATCACTATTCCCTATAAGGCAGAATCAAACGGCGGCAATCCAAACTGCCTAAGCTGCCATGAAGTAAAAAGGGATGAAACTCTTGGTGCTATCAGTATGGAGTTTGATATAAGTGCTGTTAGAAATAGCGGCTTTATAACAATTCTAAAAATTCTAGGTATCAATCTAGGTTTTATTATTGTAGTTCTTTTCTTGCTAAATCATTACATAACCCCATATACGAAACTATTTACTAACCTACGAATGGGAATAAAAAAAGCCCACAGCGGCGATTTTACCCATAAATTTTCAACTACTGTCGGCGGTGATGCTAAACTTATTATCACTCAAATGAATACACTCTTTGGAAAAATGCAGGAGACTTTTGGTGATATAAAATATAACCTAGCTACATTTATTCCTGATGGCTGTGTCTCATCTTCTGACCCTCTTCATGAAGCTAAAACCATCATTGGTGAGCTTTCAGACATTTATAAATTCAAAAAAACTATAGAGCTGGATTCTTCAAAAGATATGGTTTATGTGAGAATAACAGATATCTTAAAAACAAAATTTGAAATAGCTCATTTTGCATTTTATGAAGTCAATAACCTCATCAATGAAAGAAAATTGGTATATATCAGTGAAAGTGAGAGCATCTGCTTTCATTCAGTTGATAAAAGTTCCTTAGAGTGCAGAGCACATAGAACAAAAACAGATGTTATATCTACGGAGTTTATAAATTTATGTCAAACATGTGATGCTAACGAGCTGAAATATACCTGTATTCCGTTTACAATAAATGCCGACAATTCTCTTATTATCTCTATGACTGCAAGAAATGAAGAGGAGTTAAGCAGAATCAACTCGCATTCTCTTAGTATTAAGAACTATCTTGAAGCAGCCAAACCTGTAATTGAGAGCAAAATACTTATGGATAAGCTTCGAGACACTTCCCTTCGAGATGGAATGACAGGGCTTTATAACAGAAGATTTTTAGAAGAGTTTATAGATAAAATTATGGGGCAGGCACAAAGAGGAAAGGAAACATACAGTGTCATGATGCTTGATGTTGACTTCTTTAAAAAAGTAAATGACACCTATGGGCATGATGTGGGAGATAAAGTAATTGTTGCAATTGGAAATGTTCTCAAAGATAATATCCGCAATTCTGATCTTGCTATTCGATATGGTGGAGAGGAATTTGTCGTGATGCTTCACAATGCAACAGATGAAGGTGCGATGGAAGTTGCTCAAAAAATTCACTCTACCTTTGCATCTCTTATCTTTGATGTCGGTGCCGGTGAGAAATTGCAAAAAACCATGAGTATCGGCGTATCTAAATTTCCTGTAGATGGGGACTCTATATGGAAATGTATCAAGTTTGCAGATACGGCACTTTACAAAGCTAAAACAACCGGCAGGAATAAGATAGTTGTCTACACGCATGAGATGTCTGAAGATGAGCATGTACGATAAATAAAAAATATTTCACATGTCAAAGAACTTTGCATGTGAAATCTTCGTTAAGCCGCAACTCATGATACAGCATGGAACAACCGTGTAACTGACATCTATTTATTTGGCTATTTATATGATAGAATTGCAACATGAAAAAATTTATTTTAATACTATTTGTATCGTCGATGTCTCTGTATGCGGCTCAAAAGGTTGTTTTACAACTTGACTGGCTCAATCAATTTCAATTTGCCGGGTATTATGTTGCTAAAGAGATGGGGTATTATAAAGATGTTGGCATTGATGTTGAGATTAAAGAGTTTAATAATCAAATAGATTTATCTACTGTAGTTGAAAAAGGTGGAGCCGACTTTGCGGTTGGTCGTTCGTCACTGTTGATAGATAAGATAAACGACAAAGATGTTGTTGCACTGGGAGCTATTCTACAGGAAGATCCATTAATGCTTTTAGTCAGGGGTGACAGTAATATAAGCTCACTACGTGATTTAAAAAACAAACGGATTATGCTTACAGATGATGCAAAAGGTACAGCATCCATTATGGCGATGCTCTCTTCAAGTGGCATAACCCAAAAAGATATTGAAATAGTTCCTCACAGCTTTAATTTGGATGACCTTATCAAGGGGAAGGTTGACGCGGCAGCAAGCTATATCTCCAATGAGCCGATAGTGATGGAGGATAAGGGCATAGGATATAAGATTTTTCACCCAAAAGATTATGGATTTCAGTTCTATAGTGATATTTTATTCACCTCTTCAGATTTTATAAAAAAGAATCCTAAATTAACAAGAGAGTTTTATGAAGCATCTATCAAAGGCTGGAAATACGCTTTTGAAAATATTTCACATACATCTGAAATTATATATAAACACCATAATACGCAACATAAAACGCTAATACAGCTCATCAAAGAGGGTGAAATTCTCAAACGATTAGCGTATAGTAAAAATGGAACTATTGGTTATTTAGACATAGCGCGACTAAACGATATAGTGAAAGTTTACAAAGTATTGGGACTTGCCTCCAAAGATGTAGATTTAGATACTTTTATCTATGAATATAATCATCCCAAGGAGCTTATATTCAAACTTAATTATGATGAGATTTTTCATATTGCTCTTTTGGTCGTTGTTTTTTTGGTAATTCTTACTTTAGGCATACTCTTCATTAGTTTTCGTAAGCATTGGCTCCATACGAAAGGTGATCTAAAAAAAGAGATAGCAAATCAAAAAATAGAAATCGAGAAACAAAACAAACTTATTCTCGTGCAATCAAGAATGGCAGCAATAGGCGAGATGCTAAGCAACATCGCCCATCAGTGGCGACAGCCTTTAAATATTATCTCTCTTAACACTGTTAAAATAGAGACTTCTATATTGTTGGGCAATAAGATGACAAATGAGGATTTGCTTGAAGTCGCTGGTGAAATTAATCGACAATCTCAATATCTATCTCAGACAATCGATGATTTTAAAAACTACTTCAATTCAAATGTTGATGACTTGGCGCCATTTAATCTGAAAGATGCGATTCAAAAACTAAATAAACTGACCAAAGATACATTCAATGATAGCCATATTGAGATTGTTGTGGCAGTAGATGATTGCACACTCGCTCAGAATGAGAGTCTCTTAATTCAAGCTCTCCTAAATATTTACAATAATGCGATACAAGCAATTATAGAGAAAGAAGCAACCTCTAGGTACTTTTTTGTTGATGCTAACTGTGATGCCAACGGCGCAACAATAACACTAAAAGACTCCGGTGGAGGAATTGATGGGGAGAGCATGTCGAAAATTTTTGAGCCATACTACACCACAAAGCACAAATCCAAAGGAACCGGCTTGGGCATGTATATTACTTATGGAATTATCACAGAACAGTTTGGTGGTACCATATCAGTAAACAATGCAGAATATGAACATATGGGACATACTCTTAAAGGCGCAGAGTTTATTATTACAATTCCAACTGTGAAGAAATCGTAAAAATTATCTAGCCTCTTTTATAGCATCGAGGGCTGCTGTGTAATTTGGCTCTGCTGTTACCTCAGAAACTATCTCTTTGTAAACTACATGCCCGCTTCTATCAATAACAAAAACAGCTCTTGCACTTAACCCTTTTAATTTATTGTCTTCCATAAGTACACCATAGGCTCTGCTTACAGCTTTATCAATGTAATCTGAAGCGACTGTTAAGTTTTCTATACCCTCCGTGGTACAGAATCTCTCCGATGCAAAAGGTAAATCCATGGAGATAACGGTTGTTTCGCAAATATCAAGGTTGTTTACATCTTCATTAAATCTTCTTGTCTCAGCAGCACATGTTTTGGTCTCTAGTGAAGGAACAGTAACAATTAACTGTATTTTATCTTTAGCTCCGCCAATCTCTACATCATTCAGGTCAATTCCAACGGCACTCACAACAGGTGCTTTATCTCCTACATTAATAATATTGCCTGCTAAATTTACGGTCGTGCCTTTAAACATCGTAGTTTGCATAAAGTTTCCTTAAAGAATTTTGAACTTATATTATCATAAAAAGAATGTAATTTATCTTATTTACTGCTATCTTCCTATATAATCTTTTTAAAAATACAAAGAGTTCAAATGGAAAATCCTTTCGAATCAGGTCACATTAAAAACTATATACTTTTGTATGTCAGCATAGTAGTTATTATGATACTTTTTTTCATTGCAACTACACTTTTTAATGAAGTGGAGAGTGTAGATAAAAAGGTTTTTGATACAAAGGTAAGCGAGGTTCCACATGCCGAGAAGGCAATGGAAAATATCGTAGAAGTAAACTCTTCGGGGATAAAGTTGTTACCAAAAGCGTACTAACTGATGCTACACACTTAAACGAACAAGTCCGTTTAAGTGGCAGGGACAAGATGTCCAACCCCTAAAGCTACGAAAACTTTGTTTTTCGAGAATTACAAGGGGTTTTACTACTCCTTTGTAACTATGTAAAGCTGCTCATGCCCTAATCTCTTGAGTATATCCATAACGCTTACAAAATCTTGAAATCTTGACTCTTTGTCGCTTCTTAAAACAACAGTCTGATCTTTTGGAATTTTTGATAACTTCTCTTCAAGTGCCTTTAATTCAACTTTTTCTTTTTCAAAGAACATCTCACCTTTAGCGTTCACATAGACTGTAACCTCTTTTTTTACATCCTCTTTTGTGGTGGTTTTTGCCTCTGGAAGTTCCACCGGAATAACACCCTGTTTGATGAATGTGGCGGTTGTCAAAACCATCACCAAAAGAACAAGCATGATGTCTATAAAAGGGATTACATTTATCTCATCAAATCTTTTTCTGTTTTTTCGCAGCATGGGACTACTCAGCTTTTTTTGTCGTTTTTTACATCAAAAACGGTCAAAATCTTTTCAACTTTTCTAAGCAAAATCGTATAGGTAACAATCGCCGGCATCGCTACAACAAGTCCCATGGCAGTCGCTTTAAGTGCCATGGCAAGTCCTACCATGATTTTTTTTGCATCCACCGCACCGACATCGCCCATAGTGTAGAATGTAAGCATTATCCCGATAACAGTACCCAAAAGTCCTACATAAGGGGCATTGGAACCTATCGCACTGATTATGCTTAAGTTGTCGGTTAAATCTATCTCAAGCGTATCCCTATGTGTGTAGTCTTCAATTCGAACCGTTGCATAAAACATCATTCTCTCTATAAATAACCATAAAGTAATAATACTCATAAGTATCAAAAGACCTATAACTCCGTAGTCGAGAGCGTTTTCTGCGTAGAGAAGCAAATTTTCTGTTTGCATTAATTTTCCTTAAATTTGAGTGTTACAGTTGTTCCTGTATTTTTTTTGGATTTGAAATTTAGCCCGATGTTTTGTCTATCGCAAAATCTTTTTACCATGCTCAGACCTATTCCAAAACCTTGCATGTTTGTATTGCTCTGATAGTAGTTGTCAAAAATTTGTAAAAGTTCAACTTCATCCATCCCGGCACCGTTGTCTTGGATGTGAAGCTCAAAATTATCTAATTTTATATCTATTTTGGGGCTATTTGGCGAGTATTTTACACCATTATCGATGATGTTGTCAACAACCTTCGCAAGACCGATTCTATCACCGATTATCCGGGTAGTTTGAAGCTCTGTTACAAAGATGGCATGCGGGTAAACAGACTCCAAGAAGTCAACTCTTTTCTGCACAAGCTCGTCCAGCTCAAAACTCTCTTTTATGGTTTTTTGCGTTTGTGTTTTTATCATGTAATCCAGTTCATTATATCTCTCTTGAAGCATTGCACAGGCGCTCTCTATCCTTTGCATCCGTTTTAAATCCTTCTCGTTTGTCATGTTTTTCTTTAACATGTGTGAGTTGGTCATTATGGTGCTTATTGGAAGATTTAGCTCATGGAGAGTCTCTTTTGAGAGGTTTTGCAGATTCTGAACATGCTCCTCCAACGGGTCGATAGAAAGTTTGGAGATAAAAACACCCGAAAGAGTAACAAAACAGAGCATGACAACAGCCAGCAAAAAAATATTTTTTGTATCAACAACAGCTAAAAAATAGTACAAAATTCCTAAAAAAGTGAGTACTGTTAAAAAGTAGTAAACAAAAATATTTATACGAAGATTACGAAACAAGCTTATAACCGATACCGCGAATATTTTGTATCTCCATCTGAGGAAGAAGCTGTTTTATGCGGTTTATGTAAACTCTAATCGCTCCGTCACTCCCCGATTCTGAGAAACTCCAAAGTTCATCCATAATCAGCTCTTTGGGAACCGCATTATCTACATGCCGCATAAGAAGCAGAAGCAATTCATACTCTTTTTTTGACAAATCCATCTCAACAGAGTCATAAAAAAATCTTTGGTGCAACTCATCGTGGCAAAGGAGTTTAACGCATTTTGTTTTATTTGTATTTGTTCGCCTAAGCAGTGCCTCTATTCTCAGCAAAAGTTCATCACTGTCAAATGGTTTTGTGATGTAGTCATCCGCCCCGCTTGAAAAGCCGTTTTTTAACATCTCTTTATCTTTGTGGGATGTTAAAAATATAGTCGGAGTATTATCGTTTGAATCTCGAAGCTCTTTTAAAAGTGTGATACCGTTCAGAAGCGGCACATTGATATCAAGCAGATAGATGTCGAACTTTTTATCAAATGTCGCATCTAAGGCATCTTGTCCATTTGGAGCATGGGTGACCTCAAAGCCGCTCTCTTCAAGTAAATCTGTGAGAGTCTCTGCAAAAAGCAGGTCATCTTCTAGGAGTAAAATTTTAATCGACACTCTCTATCGCCCATGCAATGATTTCGCCTGCATACATAGGAACGACGGAACCATAAGTCTCTGGCACTACAAACGGGCGTTTTTCAAGGGTAACCTCTTTAAATTCAGCACAAATACCATAAATATTTTGTGCATTATCGCTCACAAATGCCTGAAGATTATGGAGTTTGTCATACTGCTCAAATATTTCACAAAGAAGCTGGAGTGAGATTGGTGCCGTAAAAACTCCTGCCGCACATCCGCATGACTCTTTTTTCTCTTTTGGATGCGGTGCCGAGTCTGAACCGAACATTACTTTTGGGTGCGCGTCAAGTGCGACCGTTAAAAGCGCATCTAAATCTTCCGGTCGTTTTGCAATCGGTTTACAAAAAAGGTGCGGTTTCATCATCCCGCCGACTACATCATCAAGCGTCAAAATAAGGTGATGAGCAGTAATGGTTGCGTAAAGGTTTTCATGTTTATCAAGCATCTCAACCGCCGCTTTTGTAGTGATATGTTCCATGATGATTTTAAGTTTTGGAAAGCTTGTTGCAAGAAGCTCATAGATACTCATAAATTCAGCCTCTCTGTCCATAACAAAACCGTCCGTTTCACCATGTACACAAAGAGGAATTCCCAAGTCGCTCATAGTCTGCAGAGTCTCTCTCATCTCCTCAATATTAAACGAAGAGACGCCGCCCTCAGAATTTGTTGTAATTCCTGCAGGATAGAGCTTTATTGCAATGATATCATCAGCCACGCTTTTTAAAAATGCCTTGTCATAGTTTTTGTAAAAGAGCGTCATGTAAGGTTCAAAAAAGTCATTTGGAACTGCTGCCATAATGCGTTGTTTATACGCCTTTACATCTGCAAGTGTTTCAACCGGCGGAACTAAATTCGGCATAACAATAGCACCGCTGTAGCTATAGGCAGAGAGTGGAGCAACGGTCTCAAGCATAACCCCGTCACGAAGATGAAGGTGCATATCAAGCGGCATTAAAAGTGTATGAGTTTTCATTGTATTCCTTATTACTAAACTTCTTGCAAAACTCAAAACACGCTCACTAAGGCTTCGCTTGCGCTGTAGAATCGTTCGCTTAGTTTTGAGTTTTGCAAGAAGCAAGAAGTTTATTATTAGATTTTAAAATTTTATCAAAATAAGATTTAAACCTTAGTTTTTTGAACTACTTAAATATTTATTCAACACTTCATAGAGTGCTTTTACATCTATTGGCTTGAGCAGATACTCTTGCATTCCTGCATTTTTTGCCTGTTCTCTATCTTCATCGCTTCCATATCCGCTCAGTCCAACAATCGGTATGTTGTCAAACAGACTCTTTTTTCTGATTATTTGAGAAGCCATGAGTCCATCCATATTTGGCATGTTTACATCCATAAAAATCAGTTCATAAGGTTCACTGAATGTCTCTAACTTATTCAAAGCCTCTTGCCCGTCATCAGCAAACTCAATCTCTAGTTGTGTGCCGCTAAGTAGCCCACTCATCACTTTTTGATTGATTTTATTGTCTTCAGCTATAAGTATTTTGTGAAAGCCTAGCGCTTTAACACTCTCTTTATTGTATCTATCTATCTGTGCCGTGTTATTTGGAATACCGTTTATATTATATAAACTCGTAAGTATTTCAAAAATTCTTTGCTGATGAAAAGGTTTTTTTAGGAGTTCATCCACGGTCGAATAATCAATTTTTTCATTTCTTAATATATTCGCCCAGCACTCTATCAAAACTATATGCGATTTTTTCTCTAATTTGTATAACTTGACATCCAATAAATCGAATAGGTCTTTATCTATAAATAAAATATCAAACCCTTTATTTGCCATTAATTTTTTTGCTTCTTCTATATTTGTAGCACTCTGCACCGGCATTTGGAAGTATGTTATTAAATTTTTCAGCGAAGCAACCGACTCCGCATCTGAGTCAATAATTAAGACACTCATCCCCATTATATCTTTAGAAGGAAGACGATATTTTCTTTTATCTTTATCAGAGTCCAGTGTCAGGCTAACGAAAAAGGATGAGCCCTTTCCAAATTCACTCTTTACCCAGATTTTCCCATTCATAATTTCAACGAGTTTTTTAGATATTGTCAGCCCCAAGCCTGTTCCGCCATATTTACGGCTTGTATCCGAAGATGCTTGTGAATAGCTTTGAAAAAGATTTTGAATCTCTTCCTCTTGTAAACCTATTCCCGTATCGCTGACTTCAAACTCGACAGTAGATCTTTCCTCGACACTGTCCACTGTTTTTATACGAAGCGTCACTCCACCCTCGCTAGTAAACTTCACAGCATTGCTTAGTAAATTGAGCAGTACCTGAGAGATACGCAGAGGGTCTCCAAGATAGTTTTTGCCAATATTGTGGTCTATGACAAATGTTAATTTTATACCTTTTTCTTTTGCTTTTAAACTCATCATGTCCGCTAAATAACTTAGAATCATGTTTAAGTCAAAGGATGTTTTTTCAAGAGAGATTTTGCCGGCCTCTATTTTTGAGAAATCCAATATATCGTTGATGATAGTTAACAACATGTTTGAAGATTGATGTATTGTTTTTACGGTTTCAATCTGCTCTCTGCTTAGAGTGCTATCTTGCAGAAGTGTCTGACTCAGCCCTATAATTGCATTCATAGGAGTTCTTATCTCATGACTCATACTTGCAAAAAATTCACTTCTCTGCTCAAGTTTTCTTTGCGCGTCATAAAGTTTATCTTCATACATGGAGACTATATTTGAAATATTTAAATTTTCTATATTTTCTATATTGTCGGCTAAAAAAGGATTAGACTCTTTTTTTTGTATGGCATTGATTGTTTTTTCAATCGAGAGCTTGCTCAGCGGCTCATAAATAAAGTCGTCAAATCCATTTACATAAAAGCTGGAGAGATATTGATTGCTATCTAGCCTAACTTTTATAATGATTTTTTGAGCGGGATTTATCTCTAAAATTCTATGACAAATATCAAGTCCAAATCTATTGTCAATAATAATCAAATCGAAGAAGAAGCCGTTAATCTCTTTAAAATTCAGATATTTATTTAAAGTATCTTCCAACCCAAGAGAGCTGTGAAATATTTTCGACATAGCACCCAAAATTTTTTTATTAAAGTGGCTCTCTTCAGTGTGCTGTGCATAAAGTATGGATAAATTGTCATAAATACCAAGCGGTTTTTTATCATTTATATTTATCATTCTTCACCTTAGCTATGCTCAATTATTTTTTTATTTTACAATAACTCTTTTGCTTTTTCTATTAATCCGTTGACCGCATCTTCATATATTTTAGCATTCTCTTTAGAAGTTGACTCAAAACGCGTTACCAAAATAGGTGTCGTGTTACTCGCACGCACAAGTCCCCAGCCGTTTTCAAAGTTAATGCGAACACCGTCTACATCTATAATATTTTTTATAGTTGGAAAGCCCTCCGGTGGATTTTTAAGTAACTCTTTTACTTTGTCGATGATTTTAAACTTTTCAGAGTCTGTTGTTTTTACTTTTATCTCCTCTGTTGAGAAAACATGTGGAAGTTTTGCCAACTCTGCATCCAAATCAATTCCATCATGCACGAGTTCTAGCATTCTAAGTGTTGCATAAATTGCATCATCGTAGCCAAAGTAGCGGTTTTTGAAAAATATATGCCCACTCACTTCACAAGCTAAATCTGCATTAACCTCTTTCATCTTCACCTTAAGGTTTGAGTGTCCTGTTTTGTACATAATAGCAGTTGCACCGCGTTTTTCCAGCTCATCATACATCACCTGCGAACATTTTACTTCACCTACAACTATCGGTTTGTCCATTTTCATGGCAAACAAGAGAGCCATCATGTCGCCCTTGATATTGTTTTTGTGCGTTAATACTGCAATTCTATCTGCATCTCCGTCATATGCAAATGCAATGTCGCCATCGGTTGCCAAAAGCTTTTTAATATCTTCAAGGTTATGCTCATCAGAAGGGTCTGGATGATGATTAGGAAAAGTACCGTCAGGGTCAACAAAAAGACCTTTTGTGTGAAGATTGAGTGCAGAGAATATTCTCTCGGTTACAACACCTGCAACACCGTTTCCGCAATCATAAACGATGCGGGTCGGCATCCCTTTAAGGTGCTGAAACTCGCTCACTAAAAAGTCAATATAACGCGTAGCCGCATCTATCTCTTTAACTTCTCTTGTAACATGTGGAATTGCGCCCATAGCCTCACATTCACGACCCAAAGCATAAATATCTTCGCCAAAGAATGGTGCTTTGTCTATTGTAATCTTAAAGCCGTTATACTCGCTTGGGTTGTGTGAACCTGTAATCATTACTGAAGCCGAAACAAGTATACCGTCAAATTCATTGTAATTACAAAAGTAGTTCACGGGAGTAGGAACAAGTCCCATGTTTAACACCTTTTTACCGCCGGCGTTCAGCCCTGCGACAAGGTATTCAAAGAGAATAGGAGAGTGACTTCTAGCGTCATAACCAACAGCCACAAATTCGCCATCAATCTTAGAAGCTAAAGCATATCCAATGCGAGTAACACTTTTTTCATTCAACTCTTGCTCATAAATCCCTCTAATGTCATACTCTCTATAAATACTCACAACTGCCACCTTTTTAATAATTTTTAATTTCCTATTTTACACTAAAAGGCTTAAATAGTTGGATTATGATTAAATTTATTCATAAATGCCATAAGCAAAAACACCGGATACATGCTTAATATTATAATAAGTGATAATCTACTACAATCATTGAAAGCTGATATAAGGACGATACAATGACGGATAATCACTACTACAATGTAATAATAGTTGGAGGAGGAATCTCCGGAACTGCCCTGCTTTACACACTTTCTAAATATACTGACATAAAGAATATAGGTTTGTTTGAAAAATATGACGACATTGCTACGCTCAATTCAAATGCAAAAGGCAACTCTCAAACCCTTCACTGTGGAGATATTGAAACAAACTACACTTTAGAAAAGGCCATCAAAACAAACAGAACTGCAACCATGGTTGAAAACTACGGCAAACTTTACGGCTATGAAAACAAATATATGTTTAAAATCCCTAAAATGGCTTTAGGTGTCGGAGATAAAGAGGTTCAATTTATCAAAGAGAGATTTGAGCAGTTCAAAGAGGCTTTTCCGTACATGGAGTATTGGGATAAGGCGAAACTTGCAGAAGTAGAACCTGCACTTTTAAAAGGCAGAGATGAAAATGAAGACATCGCCGCCATGGGGACTGACAAAAGATGGAGTGCCATAAACTTTGGAGAAATTGCTAAAAGTTTTGTAAGAAACGCCAAAATTGAGAACCCGGAGTGTGAAATTCATCTCTCAAAAGAGGTAGAAAATATCAGAAAAATCGGCGATAAATTTGAAGTCACGGTAGAGGGAAAACACTACTTTGCCGATTATGTTGTTGTAAATGCAGGTGCGCACTCGCTACTTTTTGCTCACAAAATGGGGCATGGACAGGATTTTTCTTGTCTTCCTGTAGGCGGAAGTTTTTACTACTCTAAAGTTGATTCTCTAAAATCAAAAGTTTATACCATTCAAAACCCTAAACTCCCTTTTGCAGCGGTTCATGGCGACCCTGACATTGTACATAACAATACAATTCGTTTTGGTCCGACAGCTATCGTACTTCCAAAGTTGGAGCGATACCATCATGCACACTTTTTAGATTTTTTAGAGACTCTTGCCCCGTCTGCTGAAGTTTTAGAAGTGTTCTACGACCTTTTACACGATGATGACATCAGAGAGTATGCCATCAAAAACTTTTTATATGAAATACCCGGCATCCGAACCAAACTCTTTGCCAAAGAGGTACAAAAAATCGTACCTTTCATGACTGAGAATGACATAGAATTTGCAGAGGGAATAGGCGGCTTACGACCTCAAGTTATAGATAAAGTGAGTAAAAAACTCTTTCTTGGTGAAGCAAAAATAGAAACAGGTGAAGGCATAGTTTTTAACATGACACCCTCTCCGGGTGCAACAAGCTGTTTAGGCAATGCGTATAAAGATGCAGAACTTATCTGTGCATTTTTAGGTGCAAAATTTGATATAAAAAAATTCAATCAGGAGCTAGTCGATGAAAAATAGCGTAACCATAACAGACAACCGTACAAACAAGTCCTATGAATTCAACATATTAGAAGGCACAAGAGGTCCGAGTGTTGTTGACATCTCAACATTTTATGCCGAAACAGGAATGTTTACTTACGACCAAGGATACACTTCAACAGCGAGCTGCAAATCGGATATTACCTACATAGACGGAGACAAAGGTGAGCTACTGTATCGTGGACATGACATCAGTGAACTCGCTTTAAATCATAGCTATTTAGAGACATGTTACCTTCTTTTAAACTCAGAACTTCCAAGTAAAGAGGAGCTTCATGATTTTGATTTAGAGCTTCGTCACAGATCCTTTTTACATGAAGGTTTAAAAAATCTGTTTTTCGCTTTTCCTTCAAACGCACATCCGATGGCAACTTTAGCCTCTGCAACATCTGCTCTCTCCTCCTTTTATTTTGACCATTTAGATATAAATAACGAAGCCGAGTATCAAGAGATGGCAAGAAGAATCATCGCCAAGATGCCTACTGTTGCGGCATTTGCTTATCGTTATTCCATTGGAGCACCGTTTATTCAGCCTGATATTGACAGAAGTTTCACCGAGAACTTTTTGTACATGCTCCGTGCCTACCCGGGTGGAAAAATGCACAGAAATATCAACGGCGAAGACAGAATACGAGAGATTGAAATAAAAGCTCTTGACACTATTTTCACGCTCCATGCCGACCATGAGCAAAATGCTTCAACTACGACTGTACGAGATGTTGCTTCTACCGGAGCGCATCCTTATGTAGCCATCAGTGCGGGGATTTCAGCGCTTTGGGGAAGAGCACATGGAGGAGCAAATGAGTCGGTTATTGCCCAGCTTGAGATGATAGGAAGCATTGAGAATGTGGACAAATTTATTGCCCGTGCAAAAGACCCGAATGACGACTTCAAACTCATGGGATTTGGACACAGAGTCTATAAAAATTTCGACCCAAGAGCAAAGATTTTAAAACAATTACAAGACCAGCTCAAGGATGAACTAAAACTTGATTCACACCTCATGGCAATCGCAAGCAGAATCGAAGAGATAGCTTTAAGTGACGACTATTTCATAAGCAGAAAACTCTACCCGAACATCGACTTCTACTCAGGCGTAATCCTCACAGCCCTAAAAATTCCAAAATCCATGTTCACCCCGATTTTCGTAATAGGCAGAACAGTAGGCTGGATAACGCAATGGATAGAGTTCAAAAAAGACAAAAAAGCAAAAATCACGCGACCGAGACAGCTTTATGTTGGGAAGTAAGTAAAAACTTGAGGTCACAAACTGTGACCTCATAAAAAACTACTTCAAAATGTCATATTTTTCAATCAATGTTTTCTTCTATGCCATGATAAATAAAATTTTCTTAGGATAATCTATGAATAAAATATCAGTTATTAACGAAGAAAACATCCAAAACAAAATCTTTACTATCCGTGGTATGCAGGTAATGATAGATAGAGATTTGGCGGAGTTGTATGGGGTGGAGACAAAAAGACTGGGTGAACAAGTCAAAAGAAACATCGAAAGGTTTCCCAAAGAGTTCAGATATCAACTAACCCAAGAGGAGAAAAATGAACTGGTCGCAAATTGCGACCGGTTGGAGTTACTCAAACACTCCTCCTCTCTACCTTTTGCTTTTACAGAACAAGGTGTTTCTATGCTTTCGGCAGTTCTTAGAAGTGAAACTGCCGTCAAAACAAGCATACAAATCATCAATAGTTTTGTCAAAATGAGAATCTTTCTTTCCCAAAATGCAGATATTTCCAAACGACTTGAGCTTGTAGAAAAAAGACAAATTTCACATGAGATAAAATCAGATGAGAAATTTGAAAAGCTTTTTGATGCACTAGAAGCAAAATCTCTCAAGCCGACACAAGGAATCTTTTATGATGGAGAGATTTACGATGCCTATCTCTTCGTCTCAAACCTTATTAAAAGTGCCAAAAAGAGCATCGTGCTCGTCGATAACTACCTCGATGAGAGTGTTTTGACCATGCTCTGCAAAAGAGAACCAAATGTAAGTGCCACCCTCTACACCAAAAACATCACCGCACAATTAGAACTCGACATCAAAAAACACAACGCCCAATATCCAAAAATCATTCTCAAGAAGTTCGATGCCTCGCATGACAGATTTCTCATCCTTGATGGCAAAGAACTCTACCACATAGGAGCAAGTCTAAAAGATTTAGGCAAAAAATGGTTCGCTTTTTCTAAGTTTGATATGGAGAGTTTTGATATTTTGAAGAGGTTGGAGGGGTGATGAGAGTTTTGTTTGGGAGTTGGGATGAGGTAAAGTGTATTTTTTTAAAATATATCGTAAAAGTGGAGATTAATTCACTGGGGCATAATTTCAAAGTACAACTTTGGAATAAGATAAAATCTTAATATATAGGAACTTTAATGAAAAAAAATTTCAAATCTTCATTAGCTCAACATTTGAAGACCTTAAAGATGAACGAAGAGCGATTATTGAAGCAATATTAGAAGAAAAACACATGCCGGCAGGGATGGAACTTTTTGCTACATCAAATCTGTCTCAATGGGAATATATTCAAAATAGAATAAATGAGTGTGACTATTATGTATTAATTGTAGCTAATAGATATGGTTCTATTGATAATTCTACTCAAGATGAAATTAGTTTCACAGAACAAGAATACAACTATGCGATTAATAGCATGATTCCAATAATGACTTTTGTAATTCATAATGAAGCACCTATTTTTAGTGGTAAAATGGAACAAAACCCAGATAAATTACAAAAGCTTAATGAATTCAAGAAAAAAGTGACGACAGGAAGATTGTGCAAGTTTTATAAAAACCCTGATGAGTTGAAATCACAGTTCAAGACAGCATTAAAAGAGTCTATATACGATTTTCCAAGAGATGGTTGGATTAAAAGTAGTAATTCAGTTTTATCTGTTGAAACTATGGATGAATTTGCAAGATTATCAAAAGAAAACCTTGAATTAAAAACTAAAATTTTTCAATTTGAAAAAGAAAATAATCGTAATGTGATTTTAGAGCTTTTAGCACAACAAGATACACCGATTGAGTTAAAGTTTTTAGATAATATAAATTCAGAGTATTTTATGGAAGTTCCGGAAAAACTTACTAAAAATAATTTATTAGTTGAATTTGAAGAATATATAAAGGTACAAGATAAGAAACAACCTAATGGGATGTTTGCTAATTTAATGAATCATTTAGAAAAAATTGAAGTAAAAATGTCAAGAGATGACTTAGTACAATATTTTGATCAAAACTTAATTGATGAATATAATTTACAATTGCCAGTACAAGATGATATAGACAAATACAATCAATCTATTAAAAAGTTTGAACGAATTAAAAATGCTGTAAATCTACCATTGATATTAAAGAACATTGGCAACTTAAAAGCTACAACGATTATTATAAAGATTAAATCTTCATCGGCATTAATGTTATTAGAAAAAATAGATTATAAAACTTATGAGCCAGATTATTTAGATGAAGTAGTAGAAAATACACCTAATTTTCCAAATAAGCAAGAGTTTATTAAAGAAATTATTGCTAAAAAAAATAAATTTAATGTAATGTCAGCTACTTCTTTATTTTCGGAATCAGACCATTATCATACGATACACAACTTAGATGTGATTCCTTCATTTAAAAAATATATGGAAGAGAAAAAAGAAGTTAACTTTATAGATGAACATAATATTGAAATTAAACTAAAAACACTAATACATACTGACGAAGAAATATTTAATAATATTTCTATTGTAGTGTTAGAAAGAGGGAAATTTGTATTAGAAACATCAATAATATGTGAGGAATTAAGTGAACCAATTAATAATCAAATAAAAATATATTCTATATAAAGGTAAGTAATAATTAGGTATTTCACTTTATTTTAGCCGTCTCATGCCCAACAAAATCCATTTTTTGCTATAATCTTTCAAATAAATTGATTAAATACAGGGCATTTTATGACAAAAACTTTTATACTAGATTTTTTAGCACAACATAAAAATGATTTTTTTCAAAAGTATGGTGTTACAAAAATAGGTCTGTTTGGAAGCTATGTTCGTGATGATTTTAAAGACGAGAGCGATATAGATATTGCTATAGAGATGTTAAATGAAAAAAAGAGTTTGAGTACTTTTTTTGCTTTAAAAAGAGAACTCGAAAATGCATTTAACCTCAAAGTTGACCTTGGAATAGAAAGCTCTTTAAAACCCCTAGCAAAAGAGAGAATCTTAAAAGAGATAGTTTATGTCTAACCGAGATGAACTTCTTTTTTTACAAGATATTTTAGATTCTGTTAACGCTATTTTTGAGTTTACACACGGCTTAGATGCTGAGTTATTTTCACAAAACAGACTTGTTTACAGTGCCACAATCAGAGAATTTGAAATTATAGGCGAAGCCACCATTCATCTTTCAGATGCAACATTGTTGCAATACAACCAAGTTCCATGGAGAGATTTAAAAGATTTTAGAAACCTTTTAATACATGAATACTTTGGAGTGGACAGCCAGATAGTTTGGAATACGATTCAAAATGATTTACCTCTTTTAAAAGTAGTCGTACAAGAGATGATAGCAAACAACTAAATCCGCGCAATAAGACTGCTCTCTCGCTTTTCTCACAGCGTTACCGAACCATGTCCTCATATCGTAATATAATTTTTATAGACTTTTGAAAATTATTCAGGGGGCTAAATTGCCATTAAAATTCACACAGCTTATAAAAAACATCACATTTGTAAATAAATTTTTTATCTCTATGTCCTTGATTGCAGTTAGTTTTTTAGCCGTTGCAGTATCGTTTTATATATATAGTTCTTACATGATACATTCGCAATCTAGCAATGCAATAAACTCTAATCTTTTAAAAGAGAATATTTCCTATATCAATCTCTCCAATAAAGAGACTGAAAATATTTTTATGCACATAACAGATATAAGCGGTGAGATATCTGTTTTTTATGAAGATTTGTCAAATTTAAGAAAACTAGGCGACCAAATATCACTTTTTACTTTCAAAGAGCATGAAAGCAGAAAGATACAAAGGGTTGCAAATGAGATTGTGAAGTGGTCTGAGAGTTCTCTTGCATCAAAAAATGAGCATATTTCTCCAAAAGCAGAACAGTTAAAAATCCAAGCAGCAGTTTTTCTTGAAAATCCAAGTCCATTAACTGCAGTTGACGTTCAAGAGACTATACAGGATATTTCAAGCACCATTATTTATAGAGCGATGGAAGAGAATGGGAAATTTGCATCTTTAATGAAAAATGCCAATGAACAGATAAGTTTAGTAAATAGCTTATTGGAAACTAATTTACTCTCTATAGAAGAAGAGAACAAAAAAAGAGCGGAAATAGTCTCTTTGTCCAAATCCATAGTTATGGTTGTCGCAATTGCAATGTTTATACTCATTTTTATGATAGTGCTCACATCAATGTTACTAAAAACTTTTTCATCAAAATTTAATAAGATTGTAAACCTTTTAAAAAGTCTAGTCAAGGATGATAAAATAGATTTAAATTGCTCAATAGAGTACGATGAAACCTCAAAAGACGAAATTTCTTTCATATCAAAAGCCTTAAATAATATTTTTGAAGTTTTAAACCATACCATTTTACAAGCATCTACCAGTGCAAATAAAAATGTACAGACAAGCAATGTTTTAAAAACTGCTTCATTTGAACTGGCTGCTACCATAAAAGAACAAAAACAAAATATTGAAAATATTGACTTATTAATCTTGGATGTTGTAAAAAATCTTGATGATGCTGAGGAGATGTCAGTTACCACCCATAAAGATTTAAAATCTAACAAAGAGGCCATGGAGACATTTTCAAATAATCTCGAAGATGTTGTAAAAACCGTAACGATTAGTGCAGACAAACAAATGCAACTCTCAAAAGACATGAGTGAACTCACCGCTCAAGCTTCCCAAACAAAAGATGTATTAAGTATTATCGGAGATATTGCGAACCAAACAAACTTACTTGCACTCAATGCTGCAATTGAGGCTGCTAGAGCCGGGGAGCATGGTCGCGGTTTTGCTGTTGTGGCGGATGAAGTGCGAAAATTGGCCGAAAAAACACATGCAAGTCTCCAAGACATTGATGTAATTATAAATATTATTCTTCAAGGAATCAATCAAAACAATAGCGCCATTTCTCATGTGAGTGAGGATATGTTGAAAGTTTCTAAAACAGCCTCGAATTTAATTAATTATGCTAAGCAAACAGAGTATAGAATAGTTGATTCTGTAAAAGTATCATCAAATGTTATGGAGATAAACACCCATATCTCAAAACAGACTAAAACGCTTATAGACCAGATGCAAAAAACAATAGATTTATCAAAGAATAATAGAGAAACAAGTAAAAAAGTCAGAGAAGCAGCCCTAAATATCGATGAAAATTCAGACAAGCTACAAGAGGCGTTAGAACTTTTTATGTAAATAAACTACCATTTACATCACCTCTGATATTCCTTCCTAAATAACATTCAACTCGTTTTTACTCCCTTCAAAAAGCATGATGCAAATAGATAGTATAAAACATGGCACTTGTCAAGATATATATGTCGCCAATTGTGATACAATTATTGATGATTTCAAAACTATGCAGAGTTGCTTCCTGAGGTATTAGTTTGGATAAAACACTAGAATGGAGTAGTATGAAAAAAATATCTGATATACATGTTGATATAACAAATGAGGTAAAGGAGATAATTTCTTCTCATAAAATCGTTTTTCCTGCTTATTATGGTGAACTTTATACGCAGGTTGCCGGCTCTAAAAACATTCACCTTAGACCTGAAGAACTTGTCAACCGTGAAATGCTTGATGAAAAAATGGTACGACACATTATCACGCTATCCGAGTGCACGGGTGAAGCAATAAGTGCAATTGAAAACGAGGATAAAGATCTTTTAAACACTGTCTTGATTAAAAGTAAGAAGCTTCAGGATGAGATTAATGAACTTCAAAAAATTATTTATGAAGATGCACTTACGAAAAGCTATAATCGTAAATGGTTCGAAGATAAACTACTCGACAATGATAAACTACATTTCCGTGGAGATGGGGCAATTGTCATGATTGATATAAATAAATTTAAACAAATCAACGATACCTATGGTCATAATGTAGGAGACAAAGTATTGACAAGAGTAGCTGAAAAACTTCGACAAGCCAATGAAAATGTTGTCCGCTATGGCGGTGATGAATTTATCTTAATATTTAACAATACGCTTACGCTAAAACAAATAGAAGATAAATTGGAGGCTCTCTTGGTCTATTTTCATAAAGTCCATTTTAAAGTTGCCGATAAGGAATTTAAAGTTGATTTTTCATATGGAATAGCTTCGTTTACAAATGGTGCCAAAGTTGAAGAGATTACAGAAGAAGCAGACCGTATTATGTATATAAATAAACGAGCAAGCAGAGAGTAAAAGCACAAATCTACATGCCAAAGTTAATAATCAACTTTTAAACATCCCTTAGATATAATTCCGAAAAATAATAGGTGCTTATAATGCACCTAAACAAGTGATAATAAAATGGTAACAGTACAAAAATTAACTATGCGTTTTGGGAACAGAGTTCTATTTGAAAACTTAAATCTTAAACTTGACCGTCACAAAAGATACGGACTTATCGGTGCGAACGGTGCAGGTAAAACAACTTTTTTAAATATTTTAAGTGGAAAGATAGCGGAGTATGAAGGTGAAATTCGTATTGGTGCTGGTCTAAAAGTCGGTGTTTTAGGGCAAAATCAATATGCTTACGAAGATTTCACAATTATGGATGCTGTTTTATACGGCAACAAAAGACTTTATGACGCTATAAAAGAGAAAGAAATTCTCTATGCAACGGGAGATTTTGAAGATGATGCTGTAAATAATCGCCTAGCCGATTTAGAAGTTATTTGTGTTGAAGAAGACCCGACTTATGAGTATGATGTAAATATTGCAAAAATATTGGAAAATGTCGGAATTCCTGCCGAAGACCACAATCAACTTATGAGTACACTTGATAGTGCGGATAAATTTAAGGTTCTTTTAGCTCAGGTTTTATATCCAAGACCTGATGTTTTATTCCTTGATGAGCCTACAAATAATCAAGATATTGAAACAATCAGCTGGCTAGAAAATGAGCTTCAAAGACATGAAGGTACGATGGTTGTTATCTCGCATGACAGACACTTTTTAAATGCCGTTGTCACAAATATTTTGGATGTGGATTATCAAAATATTCGTGAGTTTACAGGTAATTTTGATGATTGGTATATTGCAGCAAATGTTATTGCAAAACAAAATGAGCTCAACAACGCTAAACAAGAAAAAGAAAAAGACCAACTCGAAGCTTTCGTTAGAAGATTCTCGGCGAATGCATCAAAAGCCAAACAGGCAACTTCAAGACAAAAACAACTTGATAAACTTGTAATCGAAGATATAAAACCCTCTTCTCGCCGAGATCCAAGCATAGTTTTTAAACCAAAAAGAGCTATGGGAGATGAAGCACTTAACTTAATAAATATTAATCACTCGTATGGAAACAAGGAGGTTTTAAAAAATATAAACCTTAAATTTGTTCCGGATGAGAAAGTGGCACTCATCGGTCCAAACGGTGTAGGTAAGACAACCCTCATGAAAATAATCATGGAAGAGTTGAAGCCAACATCGGGCGAAATTCATTGGGGAGCTACGATTGAGAATAGCTATTTTCCTCAAGATACGGCAGATATTATTCAAGGTGAGGGAACACTTTATGATTGGCTAAAATCATTCAATCCTAAGGGAGATATTGCTGAGATTAGAAACTGTCTTGGGCGAATGCTCTTCAACGGAGAACAGCAAGAAAAATCTGTTATCAGTATCTCAGGTGGAGAAAAACATAGGATGATGCTGAGTAAGATGATGCTTGAGGGCGGAAACTTTTTGGTTCTGGACGAACCTTCAAATCACCTCGACCTTGAGGCTATCGTGGCTCTTGGTGAGGCACTTTACAACTTCAAAGGAAATGTAATCTGTGTATCACATGACCGTGAACTTCTAGACGCATTTGCTAATCGTATCATAGAGCTTCGTGCAGACGGAACTTATGTGGACTTTAAAGGCTCGTATGAAGAGTTTGCAGAAGCCAAGCATAATGGGCATATATAACAGTTATTATATTTAAGATTCAGAGGGAACAACATGCCGAAATATGAGAAATTTTTAGGACTTGGAATCGCAGGCAATTTTGCACTTCATTTAGCGCAGGCCGGTGAGTTGGAGTATTTTAAAGATATTAAAACAGCGGAAGAGGCGGCACCCAAGGGGATGTTTCCTTTTTTCCTGCCAAAACCAAACTTTCCGGTGGATGGGCTTTTTCTTCATGCAAAAGATATTTTAAGCACCTACCCTCTCTCCTCTGCAATTATCAGATTGCCGAAAGAAGATCTTAACGTTCAAGCAGAACCTGAAGTGGGTCTTATTTGTGACCTTGAATATACGGCAGGCAAGCTCTCAAAAATCACACCCACCTACTTTGGAGCTTATAATGACTGTTCAATCCGTGTAGATGGAGCAGAAAAAATAAGCGACAAAAAGAACTGGGGCGAAGACACAAAAGGCTTTAGCAACACTCTCATTCCAATCGATAAATTTGAAGAGGGCGGAGTCATGGATAACTACTCAATTACGAGCTTTTTGCGTCGTGATGGAGAGATACATGCATATGGAGAAGATGTTGAGCTTAGCGGATACAGCTACTTTTATGAAAAACTTCTTGATTGGATGTTAAATCAGATAACCACACAAGAAGATTTCGGTCCACTTGAAGCGATTGAAGAGTATATCCTAGCATGTGGAAGTCCAAAAGAGGCTCTCATCAGCATAGGTGCGACAAGATATACCGAGTACGGCGAGAAGACTTTTTTAAAGCTGCATGATGAAGTAGTTGTGGTAGTTTACAACTCTAAAAATCTAAGCTCTGAAGCTGTTTTGGAGTGTGTAAAAAATAGCTCCTACGATACGCTCAACATGAGTGTTCTCTCGCAAAAAGTACTCTAGGCAAAAAAATTGAGCAGAGGTAAAAAGCTGGATATTTTCATCGGTTCTGAGATAGAGAGTGGCTGGACGGTTGTTGAGACGGCTAGAAAAACTACCGTCTCTGATGAAATTTTAGAACCAAACAAGCATTTTCTGTTTTTTAAAAAAGAGAAGAGAAGAGGCAAAACAGTCACTCTCGTCGGAGAGTTTTACATGCCCTCCACAGATGTAAACGCACTCCTACAAACAATAAAAAAAAGGCTCGGATGCGGCGGAGCCTACAAAGATGGCTGGATGGAATTTCAGGGCGACATTAAAGATAAAATTAGAGCCATTTTGGTCGAAGAGGGATTTAGATTTAGACCTCAGCACTAACCTCTACAACGCTCCAAGCATCATTTGATATTTTAGTCTCACCGAGATTAGAGTCCATCACATAACGGTCTCTTCCTCTCTCTTTTGCCTTATAAAGCATTTTATCTGCATGTGAAATTAAGATATTTTCATCTAAAGCATCATCGGCTATACAGCTCACAACCCCTATGGATATTGTTAAAAACTCATTTGCTTTGGATGTTTCATGTTTTATATTTCTATCTTTTACGGCAGTACAGAGAGCTTGAGCTAGCATCGCACTATTTTGAGCATCCGTTTGAGTGAGCAAAACACCAAACTCCTCTCCTCCGAGTCTAAAAATAAAATCTCCTGCTCTTTGCAATGTATCTTTTAAAACCTTTGCAACGGATTTCAGCGCATGATCACCCTCAATGTGACCATAAGTGTCATTATATTGCTTAAAGTAATCTATATCTAACATCATAAATGTTATGTGAGAATGTGTTCTTTTAGCTCTTTTTATCTCTCTATCATATACAAGATTAAAATACCTTCTATTATGTAAAGTGGTTAGTGAATCGGTGTATGAAACTGTTTCAAGCTTTTTATTTGCACCTCTTAATTTTTTGGTTACATTTTCGAGCTCTGTTTGATCTTTTTGAATGCTCACAAACACCTGATAAGATATAAATAAAACAGCAAGAATTATCAGTAAAAGCACAATGCCCACCTGTAAAATTGTTGAATTATAGAGTTGTAAGAATTTTGTTCTTTCAAACTTAGCAACGCCTACCTCGTAATTAATCAACTTTTGAATAATTACATCTATATGTGCAATCTCTTTTTCTATAGAAGTTGTATCAACAACTTTTAACTCATTCTCAGCTTTATGTGCCTCTAATAATTTTGAAAAATAGTCGTTTGTCGCTTTTATCTCTGATGAAACATACTCAATATATTCCATTTCATTTTCTCTTTTAAAATGTTTCTCGTAACTTTCCCATAATTTATCTATTGTTATAAGTGAAGACTCTATATATAAGAAAGTCTCATTTGGGCTAAGCTCCAAATCTTTAGCTCTATAGAATGTAGCAGCAATACTTCCATGATATGTCTGCAAAATTTCATTTAGTTCCGTAACCGGCACCAAAGAGCCAAAATAAAGGGAATCCAACTTTTTTTTCATAGAATTAATATTGATTGTTCCCATAACCCCGACGGCTACAAGACCTAAGGTAATAAGTAAAAAAAGAAAAAACAACTTGCTTCTAAGCTTCAAAGCTTCTATAAACTTCATGGAACTCCCTCTTTATTACTTTTTTTAAAGCATGTTCTATGCCATTTCTATTAGAGTTCGTGCAGAACTCAATTTACATGCAAAATGAACAAGTCCATTTTGCTACGCTAGCCGCTGTGGCACTAAAGTTTGTAAAAAATATTTTATGCTAAAATTGCGCAACTATTTAAAAAATTGGCAAATTGAAATGTCACAAATAAAATTAAAATGGTTTATTAATCTTATAAAAATATGGTGTGTGAATGAATGAAAAACAAAACTATATAAAAAAAATAAATTTTTTTAAATCTTTAAAGAGTGAAGAGATTAAGCTAATAGACGCAATCTCAAATATAATTAAATACCCTCAGAAATCTATACTTTATTATGAAAATGACTCACATAATAAAATATTTTTTTTAGTATCCGGGCTTTTAAAAGTTTATAAAATAGATAAATTTGACAATGAGATTTTTTTATACCACATACAAGAAAGTTCGCTTATTTCAGAACTTACAACTTTAAACAACAATTCAATACAGTGCTTCTCAAATGCGGAATTTATGGAAGATAGTATTATTTTAGAAGTTGATTTTATAGAATTAAAAAAACTGCTCTCATCTAACAATATGTTAAATACAGAATTCATAAACGAGGTGCTTTTTAAGACGCAACAGCTGCACTGTGTTGTAAATAGGGAGCTGGTATTTGATGCAACTGCGAAGGTTGCATACATGTTAAGTGATGATTTAAAAATGTTTAACACTCTTCAAAGACAGGAGATCTCTTTTATGCTTCATATTCAGCCTGAGACTCTCTCTCGTGTCTTAAAAAAGTTAAAAAGAAATAACATTATTGAGATTGAGAACTCAAATATAACTATCGCAGACCATGCATCACTTCAAAAAATTTATAGAGGCTAAAAGTCATGAAAAAAACAACTAAGATTAGTACAAAAATTAAGATTTTAGGCGCATTACTTATATTTTTAATGTTGAGTGCACTGAGCACAACAATCTATCTGAATCAGCAAAATGTAAAAGATGCTTTGGTCGTAAATATTGTTGGAAAACAGAGAATGCTGACACAAAAGATAGCTAAAAATATTTTTTACATACACTACAGTTCAAATAAAGATTTTCAAGAACTAAATTCAGCAACTGCCGAGTTTATAACAGGCTTAAATATTTTAAGAGAGGGAGACATAGAAAAAGGTATCGCCTCAGCACCAACACAAAAAATATCTGCACAGCTAAAAGAGGCAACTCTTCTTTGGGATAATTTTTACAGAGATATTCAAAAATTTGAACTTTTAATTAATTCAAATGACGCAAATAGAGATGTAGAACTAAATAAAATAGTAAACAGCATCTATGAAAAAAACACTATTTTGTTAGACAATGTCGATAATCTGGTTACTCTCTACACTAACTACAGCGAAAAGAAAACTGAATATATAAAAACTTTTCAATACTCAGTTGCTACACTACTTTTGTTACTGCTCATTTATTCACTCTTTCAACTAAAATCTATTGAGTCACATGTAGATGAGTTTATAAACTATTCTAAAATGCTGGCAAATGACAAAAACGGGATTAAAATAGAGCCTATAAATATTGAAACACAAAATGAAAGAGAGATAGTTGAAGTGAGCGACACCATAAACTGTTTTATTGATAAGATAAACTCTGCAATAGATTACTCAAATGAGGCACTGCTTCAGTCACAGCAAGCTTCAGAAAAATTAGAAGAGTTGACGGATGAATTTGACACTATATTGAATGAGCTCGAAGATAGTTCATTGGTTGCGAAACACTTAGAAAATAGCGAAGATATTGTTATTGAATCCACAGAGGGTCTCTTCAATGCAACAAAAAGATTGCAAAATTTAAAACTTGAGCTCGAAGAACTAACTAAAAGCTGTAGAACAAACAAAATATAACTAAATGTTACTTTTATAAACATTTATATTAGACTAATAAGACGCTTGATGTTAATCAAGCTTTTTATACTTCCAAAGTGATACTATTAAGCTGTTATAAACACCTTAACAAAGTTGAAGTTAAATAAATTTAACATTTGTTTAATTTTATAGATTATCAAATAGGAGAATATATGTCACTTTCGAGAAGAGAATTTCTTAAGAGTTCAGCAGCAGCTTCTGCTGCAGCGGCTATGGGTATGGTGGTGCCAGCTCAGTTGCAAGCTGCAGCAGACAGTGCTGAGAGTAACTGGAGATGGGATAAGGCGGCATGTCGCTTTTGTGGTACCGGTTGTGGTATTATGATGGCTACAAAAGATGGCAAGATTGTTGCTGTTAAGGGGGATCCTGCTGCACCGGTTAACAGGGGACTTAACTGTATTAAAGGTTACTTTAATGCTAAGATTATGTATGGTGCGGACAGACTTACTCAACCACTCCTTAGAGTTGATGCCGATGGCAAATTTGACAAGAAAGGTAAATTTGCTCCGGTTTCATGGGAAAGAGCTTTTGATGAGATGGAATTCAATATCAAAAAAGCACTTAAGTCTGGTGGTCCTGAAGCGGTAGGGGTATTTTCTTCTGGTCAACACACTATTATGGAAGGTTATGCAGCCCAAAAGATGATGAAGGGTGGCTTTCGTTCAAACGCTTTTGACCCGAATGCCCGTCATTGTATGGCTTCTGCCGTTGTTGGGTTTTACCAAACTTTTGGTATAGATGAACCATCCGGTTGTTATGATGATATTGAGCTTACAGATACGATTGTAGCTTGGGGTTCAAACATGGCAGAGATGCACCCGATTTTATGGTCTCGTGTAACGGATAGAAAACTCTCTGATCCTGAACGTGTAAAAGTTATTTCAATCCAAACATACAAGCACAGAACTTCTGACTTAGCAGATATAGAGATAATTTTCACACCAAATACAGACCTTGCATTATGGAATTACATTGCACATGAAATCGTATATAATAAACCTGATGCAATTGACTGGGATTTCGTAAAAAAACATATAGTTTTCGCTGCATCTCCGGTCAATATCGGTTATGGACTGCGTAAAGCAGGCGAAAAATCTATCACTCCTGTGAATCCAGATGGAAGTGCCGGAAAATATAGTGCTAAAGAGATGCAAATCATAAATAAAGAGATGAGTAAAGTTGTCTCTGCTAAAGAAGCACCTGCTCTTAAACCTTACGGTTACAAAGAGGGCGATGTTATGACGAATAAAGATGCTCCTAATGCAAATCTTGGACATTGGGAAATCTCATTTGACGAGTATAAAAAAGCCTTAGAGCCGTATACACTTGATTATGTTGCAACTATCTCAAAAGGAAATCCTGATGAAGATATCAATGAATTCAAGAAAAAACTTCAAACATTGGCAGACCTTTACATTGAAAAGGGAAGAAAAGTAGTTTCATTCTGGACAATGGGTATGAATCAGCATACGCGTGGTACTTGGGTAAATACGCTTGCTTACAATGTTCACTTTTTACTAAACAAACAAGCGCTTCCGGGTTCTGGAGCTTTCAGTTTAACTGGTCAGCCTTCAGCATGTGGAACTGCTCGTGAAGTTGGAACATTTACTCACCGTTTACCGGCAGACATGATGGTTAATGTCCCTAAACATAGAGAAATAGTTGAAAATAGATGGAAAATCCCGGCTAAAACTCTAAATCATATTGGAAATCAACACATTATGAAAATTCATAGAGATATTGAAGATGGATTTATGAAGTTTGCATGGGTAAATGTTTGTAACCCTTACCAAGATTCTGCAAGTGCTGAGCATTGGATTAAAGCGGCAAGAGAGATGGACAACTTTATCGTAACCTCAGATGGTTATCCAGGCATTTCTGCAAAAGTCTCTGACCTTATCTTACCGTCTGCTATGATTTATGAGAAGTGGGGTGGATATGGAAATGCGGAACGCAGAACACAACTTTGGAGACAACAAGTTCTTCCTGTAGGTGATGCGATGAGTGATACTTGGCAATGGGTTGAGCTTTCAAAAAGATTTACTGTTAAAGATGTTTGGGGTGCGCAACCACTCAGAGGTAAAGACGAGAAAGGAAATCCTAACTCTCTTCCAAGTGTAATTGATGCAGCAAAAGCTATGGGTTACACTGAAGATACAACTATGTTTGAAATTCTTTTTGCAAACAAAGAAGCAAAATCTTATAAAATTGATTTAAATTCTTTCCCTCAACAAGGTTACGACAATACCGATGGTAATGGCGATAGCAGAAATGTGAAAGGCTCGGACGGTAAAGTATTTGAAGGGTATGGATTTATGATTCAAGAATACCTTTTTGAAGAGTACGCTTCATTCGGTCGCGGACATGGACATGACTTAGCTGACTTTACAACTTACCATAAAGTTCGCGGATTGAAATGGCCTGTTGTGGATGGAAAAGAGACACAGTGGAGATTTAACTCTAAATATGATCCGTATGCTGCTAAAGAGACTAAAGAGAGTGGAAATTCACATGCATTCTACGGAACTATTGCGAAAGAGCTTATGCAGGGCGATTTGATGGGCGTTAAAGATAAAACGGCAATAGCTCTTAAAAATAAAGCCAAAATATTTGCTCGTCCATATATGGATCCACCGGAAATGCCGGATGCAGAGTATCCGACATGGTTATCAACAGGTCGTGTGCTAGAGCACTGGCACTCAGGAACTATGACTATGCGTGTACCTGAACTTTATCGTGCCGTTCCGGAAGCACTCTGTTACATGCACCCGGAAGATGCAAAGAAATTCGATGTCAAACAGGGTGAACTCTGCTGGGTTGAATCGCGTCGTGGAAAAGTTAAAGCCAGAGTTGAGACTCGCGGTAGAAATAAACCATCCCGTGGGCTTGTATTTGTGCCATGGTTTGATGAAAAAGTTTTTATCAACAAAGTATGTTTGGATGCAACTTGTCCTCAGTCAAAACAAACTGACTTTAAAAAATGTGCCGTAAAAGTTTACAAAGTATAATAGTGCGTAAAACACCTTGTAATTCTCGAAAAACAAAGTTTTTCGTAGCTTTAGGGGGTTGTAGGGACATTTGTCCCTGCCACAAAAACGGACTTGTTCGTTTTTGTGCGTAACATCAGAGTATAAAAATTCACTAAGAAGATGATGTCTTGAGCGAAACAAAAACAAAAAGAGAGCCAATTAGCGATAGAAGAAAGTTTATACTCAACATGGCTAGAGGCGCAGGTCTTGCAACTATGGGTGGATTTATTTGGAGTGCGTATGTTGATGAAGTTACAGCTTCATCACTTTTGCTTCGCCCCCCCGGTGCCATAAAAGAGAGTGATTTCCTCAAAACATGTATAAAATGTGGACTTTGCGTTCTGGCTTGTCCTTATAATACTTTGCTATTGGCTAAAGCAGGTGATAATAAACCTCTGGGAACTCCCTATTTTGTTCCTCGTGATATGCCTTGTTACATGTGTCCTACTATTCCTTGTGTGCCTGTCTGTCCGACCGGTGCTTTAGATGAAAAGAGTGTCACAAAAGATGAAAAGCTTGACATAAACATAGCCGATATGGGTGTTGCCGTTGTTGATCACAGCAACTGCATAGCCTTTTGGGGAATTCAGTGCGATGCTTGTTATAGAGCGTGTCCTCTTTTGGGTGTGGCTATAACTATTGAGTACTCTAAAAATGAGCGAACCGGTAAACATGCCTTTATGAAACCGGTAGTTCAATCTGAGAGCTGCACAGGATGCGGCATGTGCGAAAGAGCTTGTGTAACAGAGAAGGCGGCTATTTTTGTACTTCCTAGAGAGGTTGCACTTGGAAGAGCCGGAGATCACTACATCAAAGGTTGGGATAAAAATGATGAAAAGCGTTTAGAAAATGCTACCTCAAAGACTACAACAACTGAGATAAGTAAAGAGACTGCGGTTGACTCGCTAAATGATGGGAAGGGTTTATACTAATGGCTACGCTATGGAATAATTACAGATACCTGATACTTAGAAGAGTTACCCAAATTGGCTTAATGTTGCTCTATTTTGGAGCAAATGCTTGGGGATGGACTCTATTGATGGGCAATTTAAGCTCATCTAAAATCTTGGGTCTGATTCCTATGAACGACCCTTTTGCTGTTTTACAGATGTTTGCAGCCGGAGCTGTTTTGAGTGCCGACTTGCTCGCGGGTGTTGCGGTTGCCGTTATATTTTATTTTATAATCGGTGGTCGTGCCTTTTGTAGCTGGGTTTGTCCTGTAAATATAATTACAGATAGTGCAAACTTTCTCCGAAGAAAGCTTGGTATCGACCGTGCGCAAGGCTTTAGACAACCGGCATCGAGAAATCTTCGCTACTGGGTTTTAGGAATGAGCTTAGTAATCTCTGCGATTATGGGAGTTGCTGCTTTTGAGTTTATTTCGCCGGTATCTATGGTTCACAGAGGTATCGCTTTTGGTTTAGGTTTTGGCTGGGCGGCCATGCTTGTAATCTTTTTGTTTGATCTATTTGTTTTAAAAGATGGATGGTGTGGTCATGTTTGCCCACTTGGTGGGTTTTATTCACTTCTTGGAAACTTTAGTTTTATAAGAGTGTTGCACTCTCAAGAGAAGTGTACTTTATGTATGAAATGTAAAACGGTTTGTCCTGAACATCAAGTTCTACACATGATAGGCAAAGAGAGCTTATCCGTTACATCCGGTGAATGCACAAACTGTGCAAGATGTATAGAAGTTTGTGAAGATGATGCTTTAGGATTTTCAATTAGAAAATTAGTAAAAAAATAAGATAAATGGGGGAAGAATATGAAATTAGCAAGTAAAATTACAATTGGTTTGGCTACTGCAGCATTACTAATTATCGGATGTAGCGCACCAAGCATAAGCAAACCAAGTGTAAGCGAAGAGTCGCTTGGTCTTAGAAAGAGTAATCTTTATACAGAAAGCAATGCAACGCATGGTGATGCAACAAAATATGGTACAAGTGCTGCAGGAAGCGGCTACAAAATACAAAGAGCATTCCAAGATGCTCCGCCTATGATTCCACATGATACTGAAGGCATGACACCGATTACTATTGATAACAATCAGTGTGTAAGCTGCCACATGCCGGAGATTGCAGCTTCTGTAGGTGCGACATCCGTTCCAGTTTCACACTTGACAAACTTTAGACCTGCGACTGCTATAACTAAAGATGGAAAGTTGATGAATAACGGAGAGGTCGTTGATCCTGCTGCTAGCACTAAAACAAATGCTATTTCTATTAAGTCAACCGGCGATAAACTCGCAGGTGCAAGATTTAACTGTACGCAGTGTCATGCTCCGCAATCAGAAGGTTTAGCAGTTGAAAGCAATTTCAAACCTGTCTTCACAAGCAAAGACGGTGCAAATAAATCAAGCTGGAATGGTTCTAAAATGACTGAAGGCTTAGATACTGTTCATGGTAAATAAGTAAATGCAAAGAAGAGAGCTTTTTAGCTTTCTCTCTTCGCAGCTCAAACCAAAAGCTGAGCAAGAGAGCTATCTAAGACCACCCTATTTTAATGATATAAATGCGTTTGATACAGAGTGTCAAAAGTGCGATGGCAGATGTGCCACTTTGTGCCAAGAGCAGATTATTGTAATAAATAGCGACAAAACTCCCTCTCTTAATTTTTCAAAGGGTGGATGCACCTATTGTGATGCTTGTGCTTTAGCATGCGCTGTGAGCGTGAGCGAGGAAGTACTCTTGGGGTGCGAGGAAGTACTCTCGGGGTATGCATTTGATGTTTTAAAAATTGAAGATAAAAAAAAGATAGATGCGGAAATCAGTATCAATGAAAAAACTTGTCTTAGTTGGATGGGTGTTATGTGCTTTTCATGCAAAGACCCATGCCTAGAGGATGCAATAGAGTTTAAGGCTATGTTCATGCCGACCATAGATATGCAAAAATGCACTGCCTGTGGATTTTGCATAAGCAGATGTCCAACTTTGGCAATAGAGGTAAAGGTGCTGTAAATGATAAAACTCATGCTTCTCTTCTGGCTTATTAGCTCCCTAAACGGTGCAAATATTTCATTGCCAAAAACTGTGTTGCAAGCAAGCGGAGGCGTTGTTGATTTGGTGCTTGATGGTGAAAAACTCTACAGTGCAACAAATGCAAGCTGTGTTGATGTGTTTGACATGCAGACAAAAGCACTTACACAAAAAATAGAGATAAGTAAAATAACAGATTTTATGGGCGATACGATTGACTCTAAAGTCTATTCTGTTGATGTATTAAATAATAAAGTTCTCATTCTTTCCCAAGCAGAAAAAGGTTTTAGAAGAGTTCATATACACATGCTCCCGAACGAAGCGTCAACCGCCGCCGAGGCGCAAGGCAAAACAGAACTCGTCATTCCACACACAGAAAAACTCTCCATTGCAAAAGCAAAATTTCTGAACGAAAACACGATACTTTTGGCACTTTTGAGTAATGACATAATCTCTTATGACATTAAAAATAAAAAACAGAACTGGAAAATTCAGGTTTCTCAATCCAAATTTTCCAACTTTGCCCTGAATGAAAAAAAGTCAGAGGTAGTGGTAGCGGATGAGAGTGGCATTCTTAAACTTTACAACACTTCAAACGGCTCTTTAATAAAAACTTTTAACGGGCAAAATCTCGACAATGTTTTTCAAGTTGCTTACAAAAATGGCATTATTGCAACAGCGGGGCAAGATAGAAGAGTTGTAATTTATAATGCTAAAACAGGCGCAGCTTACTACAAAACAGCACAGTTCCTAATTTACAGCGTCGGTCTCTCTCCAAGTGCAAATTTAGTTGGATATTCAAGTGATGAGAACAATAATGTTACTCTATTTGATACAAACACAAAGGGTGAAATAGGCAGATTTGGCCCAAATGAAATGACACTTTCAACTATACTTTTTATTAATGAAAATGAGTTTATAGTATCAAGTGACTCCAATAAAATAAATCTTTATCAAATTAAGTAGAGGAGAAAGTATGCAGTATAATGAATCCGAATTTTTAATAGAAACGGTAGTTCCGGAGCATGAGTTAATCATTTCTCGGACAGATTTAAAGGGAAACATTACCTATGCAAATGAAACATTTTGTGAAATAAGCGGATACGAGGAGAGAGAACTGTTAGGACAGCCTCACTCTATTGTCAGACATCCGGACATGCCAAGCTCCGTATTTAAAGAGTTGTGGCAATTCATTCAAGATGAAAGGCAGTGGACAGGGGTGATCAAAAATATTCGTAAAGATAGAGCTTTTTACTGGGTAAAAGCGATAGTTTCAGGTGTGTATAAAGATGGCGTTTTAGTTGAGTACAAGTCACTTCGAACACCCATTAGTTACAGTGAGAAGCTCAAACACCAAAAACTCTATGATAAAATGCGAGGAGAGAACGGCGAGAAAAGAAGAAAGATAATTTACGAATAGATTAAATAAAATTAAGGAATAAAAAATGAATATCTCAAGCATAGTAGTTCAAACGGTACCGAAATATTTGGATGAAGTTGTCCAAAGTTTAAAAGATTGTGAAGCATGTGATTACCACATGCATGATGAAAAAGGTCGAATTATCATTACCATCGAAGGCAACGGAGTTTCAGAAGAGCTTAAAAAGCTAAAAATAATAGAAGAGATTCCACATGTAATAGCCGCGGACATGCAGATGGCGTACAGTGAAGATGAACTCAATGAGCATATGGAAGTGATAAACAACTCGGATGTAGTGCCAAAAATGCTCAACGACGACTCTATAAGAGCTAGTGACATAGTCTATAATGGCGATTTAAGAAAAAAAGATTTAGAAGGTTTTGCTAAATCATTTGAAAAAGCAGGTAAAGAGTAGATGGAAGTTATCTTTGAGTCTTGCATAAAAATTGATGAAAGAGGAGAGTGGTTCATTGAACTCAAAGACACTCGCTCCGGAAAAGTTGAAGTTTGTCTTAACATGGATGAATACTCTCAAAAAGTTGAAGATTTCGGGGCTGCTTATGGCGGCGAGATTAATGAAGTGGTATGGAGCAAAGACGAAAATGTCCCACCCCAAGTCATGGATGAGATACGGCTAGAGATGTCAAGGCTCCAACAGGAGATAGAGTAATTGATGTTACGGACTAAAACGAACAAGTCCGTTTTAGTAGCAGGGACTAAAGTCCCTACAACCCCCTAAAGCTACGAAAAACTCCGTTTTTCGAGAATTACAAAGTGTTTTCAAACAACCCAAGTGCCGTCTCTATAAACTACTTCACTCCCGAGTGTAAATGTTTGTGTGTCGGCAAAAACATCTACATGGTATTTACCGTCATTGCGTTTGAAGCCGGGTTTAGCATAAGTGCCATGCTTAGCACCCAGTGAAAAATGAATACCGCACATACGCTCGTAAGTACCGATGTCACTTACCGTGCGCGTTTTACTAAAAGCACGGTTGAGTCCCAGACCTAATTCTCGCACCCAAACGACACCTTCGTCCGCACGGATATTAAAAAGTATTTCATCAAAAGCTGAAGTTGAATTTTCACAATCCACAACCTGCCCTTCTACGATAATAAGCGTAATCGGTGTTTGTGGATAATTGAGTCTATAAGAAGTATCGCCAAAGCCAAAAATCTTTACACGCCCGTTCAGTGCTCTTAAATCCTGTGCTTCTGTGAACACTTCACCCAGAGGAAACTGACCGCCGGCATTACTCATTTGCGAATAATCTCCAATATTGAGTTTTGCAGACTCAAAAGGTGAAGCATACACCAAAAATTCGCCACCGCTATCGATGATGCCTGAAGGTGCTCTGTCTAATTTACTCTTGAGTGCACGCCCTACTCTGCGATAATAATTAGAATCGTACTCCAATGAATCTATGTAATACGGCACCTCATCATCCGACATGCGGCTCAAATGCGGATGCTCAATTACTTTTATCTTGCGCTTAAACAGCTCAACTCTCATACGAAATGCATCAAGACGAAAACTTTTTGATTGCACCAATATGACCAAATCAGACGGCTGCAACTTCGCTAGTATTTCCAGTATCTGCTCTGGCGGCACTGCATGAAAATCGACAAAAGTTGCATCAGGCAAACAACGCATATATGCCTGTGCCAATATGTCAGATAAAACAGAACCAGTGTCATACACCACGACGGCATGCTCTTTATCTGTGTGGTGAAATGCTTCGTCCAAGAGACCGCTTAAATGTTGTTTTGCCCCTAAAATTAGCGTTTCATACGCATGAAAAGGGAGTAAGTTATTATTCATTATTTTCTCACTTAAAATATTCGTGTCGAGGAGTACCCTCTTCTATACACGAATTATAGCTTAGCTTCTTTGAGGTTAGCTACATTAGCAAAATAATAATATAATCTAAAAAGATAATTTGCGGGAGTTCGTCGGTGAAAATTTTTATTTTTTTATTACTATTTTCTATCTGGTTGTTTTGCGGTTCCATTGATGAAAAGCTCTTTGAAGGAGCAAACAAAGAGTTATATTACAAGGAAATTCAAAAGCAGATAGACGATGCACCCATTGGCGGCAAAAGACTCCCTGAATTAGTCGATGAAGAGAAGTTGCAACTCTCTAGGGTTCGTGGTGCTGCATTACAAACTATTGTGATTGAGAGTTATGATTTGAGTAAAATCTCTAAAAATCAAGTAGCTATAGAAAACTATTATGATGCACTGGGTGGTGATGCAGTAATACGAAACAGCATCAATGAACATCAGCAAATGCTCGTAAATATACAATCAAAACTAGCTTTTATAAAGCAGAAAATTGCAAATTTGGTTGAGGAGGATAAAGAAAAACTCCTCTCCTATCAGTTGCAATTTGCATACTATAAGTTGCAACAAAAAAATATTGAAACCAAAACAGAGCTTCTTCAAAAACATGAGAAGGAGATATTTCAACAGTTATTACGCAGTTTGCAATTTGTGCAGTGCGATAAACTAACTCTTATTGAAGAGAAATTACTCTTGCATGACAATAAGATAAAAGATAGTACTCAAGAGAAGATAGCCCTGCAAATTAATCTTGAAAACGCACTGATTGCAGAGAGTGAAGCAAAAGATGTTATTTCAAAAAAAATAAAAAATGCTGAATCTGAACAGCAAAAATTACTCATGCAGAAGATAATGTTAAAAACAGAACAATCCATCTGCATGATTCAAAATGAAAATAATCAAGACTATTTTAAATCGCTTATTGACATAGAAGAGCTCTCTTTATCCCTAGATTCAGATATTCGACCTGTATATAAAGAGCAAATTTCAGCGCTTAGAGACCTATCAAAAGAGGCGTTTGGGGTAACGAAACTCTTCTTTGGAGCAACGCTCCACGAAACAAAGGAAGTTTTAAAAATAGTAATCGGCTATATCTCATCCCCTCTTTTTGTATTTAATGAACGCTCAATAAGTATTTTTAGTCTAATTAAGGCTTTGATTTTAATTATTCTTGGATTTATTGTAGGATTCTTTTACAACCGCTGGATAACCCGTACGGCAAAAAGATGGGCAAATTCCAGTCAAATGGCTGTAAGATTGATTACAAATATGGGGTATTACTTTATAATTCTCATCTCTTTTATCATTGCGTTCAGCAGTATCGGGATTGACATGTCATCCATGTCTCTCATCGCAGGAGCGCTCTCTATCGGGATAGGTTTTGGTCTCCAGACTGTTGTTTCAAACTTTATAGCCGGTGTTATTTTGATGTTTGAGAGAACTATCCGCATCGGAGATGTTGTGCAGATAAGTGACTCCCTGCGCGGCAGAGTGACAGACATGCGTATTCGTTCAACAACCATAAAAACATTTGACAACATAGACATTATTGTTCCAAACTCCTCGTTTATTCAAAATAATGTTATTAATTTGACGCTAGAGGACTTATCAAGAAGATTGCATGTTCCGTTTAGTGTTGCGTATGGTACAAAAATTGAACTTGTAAAAGCTTCAGTTTTAGATGAGCTAGAAAATAGCGGCTTAGTCTATGTAAAAAATGATACAGAAAGAGCACCTGAAATTTGGATGACTGCCATGAGTCAAAGCAGTGTAGATTTTGAACTGCTTGTGTGGGTAGAGTGGGACAATACATATCGCCCCAATGCCATCATGTCAGACTTTTTAATCCTCATATACGAGGCGCTCTACAAACATAATATACAAATCCCATTTCCGCAAATGGATGTGTATATAAAACAGTTACCTATAAAAAATTCTAAATTAATGGAGACAAAATGATAAAAGTAACATCCTTCGGAGCCGCTCAAACAGTTACAGGCTCATGCCATCTTGTAAAAATAGGCTCTCTTCGCATTTTGATAGATTGCGGAATGTTTCAGGGAGAGGGCGGACATAAAAAAAATTATGATGATTTTGGATTTGACCCTTCAAAAATTGATTATCTCATCTTGACACATGCACATCTTGACCATATCGGAAGAGTTCCAAAACTCATAAAAGAGGGATTCAACGGCAAAATAATTGCTACAAAACCAACCAAAGACATTGCCAAGATAATGCTTCTTGATAGTGCAAAAATTTTGAAAGAGGAGTATAAAACTCTAAGAAGAAAAGCAAAAAGACGAGGGGAAGAGGCGTTAATATTTGAGCCTCTTTACAGCGAAGCAAATGTAAAAGAGCTCTTCTCAAAGAAGTGGAAAACGCTTGATTATTTTCAGGAGCAAAAACTAGGACATCACATTGTAGTTACTTTGGCAAATGCGGGTCATATTTTAGGAAGCGCTTTTGTTATGATTGATTACATGGAAGAGAATAAGCAAAAACGAATCGTTTTTTCAGGTGATATCGGCAGTCCAAAAAGACTCATAATTGATGGTGCCGACAACATTGCAAAAGCGAACTCACTCTTTATCGAATCCACCTACGGCGACCGAAATCACAAGCCGCTGAATGAGAGCATCAAAGAGTTTAAAGATGCAGTTATTACAACCATTAAAAGAAAAGGAAATGTGATAATCCCCTCTTTTGCACTAGAGAGAACTCAGGAGATTTTATGGCTCTTGCATGAGATGTATGATGAGGGTGCACTAAAGAATTGCCGTATTTTTCTTGATAGCCCACTCGCCATAAAAGCAACAAAACTCTATAATAAATATCCGATTAATTTAATTGATGCAGTAGAAGAAAGAGCGACAAGACAAGACCCATTCTCTTTTAGTTGGTTAGAGGCAACACAGTCAAAAGATGAGTCTATCATGATAAATAAGGTGAAGGAAAGAGCCATAATCATAGCGGGTGCCGGCATGTGCAACGGCGGCAGAATAATGCAGCATCTCAAACACAGATTGTGGAATAGTGAAAATGCAATAATCTTTGTAGGCTATCAGGTTGAGGGAACACTTGGACGAAGAATTGTTGATAGAGAAAAATCTATCAAAATATATGGGGAGGAAATTGTCTGCAAAGCGAGTGTTTATACCATAAACGGCTTTTCAGCACATGCCGACCAAAACGACCTTATTGAGTGGATTAGCACTATCAAAAATCTTCAAAATCTCTACCTCATTCATGGTGAAACTTCTAAAATGGAAATATTGGCAAAAGAGATAAAACAGAGGCTAAATATAGATGCACATGAAATGGAGTTTGGTGTTACTGTAGAGCTTTAGAAAAGTTTGTTCAAAGCTTATTCGTAACCCAAAACACGCTCACTAAGGCTTCGCTAACGCTGCAGAATCGTTCGCTTAGTTTCAAGTTTTGCAAAAAGTCTAATAAAAAAGTACATGTTGAAGCTAAAAACTAAAAGAGTGTGCAAATTCAAGGAGTTTAGTGAGGAAGCGCACATAGTGTGCGTGACGAGCGTAACGACGCAGAAAATGCGTCGCTATTTTAGTTTTTAGATGTGTCTACGATTTTGTTGTTTGCTATCCATGGCATCATGGTTCTAAGTTTAACACCCGTCTGCTCGATTAATGAAGCTTTTGCATTAGCACGCTCAGCATTCATTCTCGGGTAACCTGCTTGACCTTCAAGGATAAAGTCTTTTGCAAATCTACCATCTTGAATCTCTTTTAAAATCTCTTTCATAGCCGCTTTTGATTCTGCATTGATAACACGTTTACCTGAAACATAATCACCATACTCAGCAGTGTTAGAAATTGAGTATCTCATGTCAGAAATTCCGCCTTGGAACATTAAATCAACAATCAATTTAAGTTCATGTAAACACTCAAAGTATGCGAGTTCCGGTGCGTAACCAGCTTCAGTTAAAGTTTCAAAACCGGCTTGAACTAAAGATACAGCCCCACCACAAAGAACAGCCTGCTCTCCGAAAAGGTCAGTTTCTGTCTCATCTTTGAATGTTGTCTCGATAATTGCAGTTCTACCGCCACCGATCGCAGAAGCATAAGAGAGCGCTAACTCTCTCGTTTTACCGCTTGGGTCTTGACCGATAGCGATTAAATCCGGAATACCGCCACCACGAACAAACTCAGAACGAACTGTGTGTCCCGGAGCTTTTGGAGCAATCATAGTAACATTGATATTTGCAGCCGGATGAATTCTTCCGTAGTGAATATTAAAGCCATGTCCAAAAGCGATAGTTGCACCATCTTTTAGGTTTGGAGCAATTTCATTTGCATAAATTTCTGATTGATTTTCATCTGGAAGAAGAATCATAACCAAGTCAGCTGCAGCAGAAGCTTCAGCGACAGTCATAACCTGAAAGTTTTTTGCTTCAGCTTTAGCCCAAGAAGAGCCATTCTTACGAAGACCGATAATAACTTCTACTCCACTATCTCTTAAGTTTTCAGCGTGTGCGTGCCCTTGAGAACCAAAACCAATCATTGCAACTTTTTTGCTTTTGATGAGTTCTATATTACAATCTTTATCGTAGTAAACAGTTAATGCCATTGTATATCCTTGCATAATATTAAGCTTAAGCTTATAAAAAATTTGTCGCATTATACTAAAATAAAGCAAAAACTTTTATAATACCGAAAATTTACACGCACATTCGGAGTTTTAAATGAAAAAATTCAACCTTTTTAAAAAGATAATAGTCGTAAATAAACCATCTCTTCTTGGAGCAATCAACGCATCAAAATCTTACGCAATTGATATTTATGGAGAGATAAAATATGAACCATTTAAAGAGAGTGATATTTTAATTTATCAGGGAAAACATATTCCACACCCTACAAGTGCCTTAACACCAGTGGCAGAACCCTCTCTTGAGACTATCTTGGGTAAAAATTATCAGGTTGTAGAGGATGATGACAGAGTGCTTATAAAAGCGTTTTCTAATTGGCAAGAGATAATCAAACTAAATGCTCATAGAGCCTCTTATGACGATACGACGGGTGACGGTGTGGCGGAGTTTTCTAACAAAGAGTTGGAGGATATTGGTTGGCATGCGACTGAGTTTAATATAAGTTATAGAATTTTGATAGAGCTTTTAGAAGAGAAATGCGAAGGGATTTTACTCTGTATAGAGCAGGAAGAGCCGTATCAATTCAGCGGGCTTGGATTTTTAAGTGATAATCTACATGGCAAAGAAGTTCTCTTTGAGTATTGCCAAAGCGAAATAAAAAAGTTGATGGAAGAAGATGAAGATTACAAAAGAGAGAATCTAACCGATGATGAACTTGAAGCAGCGGAGTTTTTTAAGCTTCTCTAAGAGTTCTCAAAAATCTTTGCAAAATAATCATAGCTGAGATGGAATCCACTCTTCCGTCTCGAATTTGTTTTATCTCACCCTTCATCATGCTCTCGGCTTCTTTTGAACTTCCTGCTTCGTCTTGATAAAAAATTTCGCCTTTAAAATCGACAAGATTCATAAAGTGTGCAATGCGTCGTTTCATCTCATCTTCGCTACTCCCGCCAAGCGGTATTCCGACAACAACAGCATCCACTTCCCACTCATCTATAACTTTTTTAACTTCTTTTGAGGCTTGCTCTCTATTTTTTCTCTGTACTGCCGGAAGTGGAGTTACTATATCTTTATGTGCAGAGTATGCTAAACCAATTCTTTTTAAGCCCAAATCTATTGCAATATATTTCATTATTTTCCTAGGCAAAAAGAGCCGAACATCTTCTCTAACATCTCATCATTTTCAAAAGGTCTAGTAATGCTTGCCATCTCTTTTACCGCCTCATTGAGATGAAAAGAGAAAATTTCAAGTTCTTGATCAGCTAGCGGTACAAAAGCTTCCTCAATATTTTTTAGAGTTTTCTCTACCGCAGAAATTTGTCTTTGAGATATGAGCATTATCTCATCGGATGCATTCGTTCTATCCATTATGTTTTTTAAAAGTTCTACCAAAGAGTTAACACTCTCTTTTGAGTTAAGTTCTAAATCAAATTTCAGATCCACATGCCAAAGCTTTGGCTCTAAATCTATCTTATTTTTTACATGTATCACTTTTTTATCTTTAGCATGTGCATTTAAGAGTGAAATTATTTTCTCATCTTCGCTGTCATACCCTCTGCTAGCATCGAAGAGTGCGACGATTATATCACTCTGCTCTATCGCCTCAAGCGAGCGTTCTATCCCGATTTTTTCTATCTCATCGTTCGCTTCACGGATTCCTGCCGTATCGACTATTCGAATAAGGTGTGTTCCGATTTTCACCTGCTCTTCAATTGTATCTCTAGTTGTTCCTGCAATAGAACTGACAATGGCACGATTGTAATTGAGAAGTGCATTCAAAAGTGAGCTTTTACCGACATTCGGTTTGCCGACAATGGCTACTTTAAAACCTTGCATAAGCCCTTCTCTGGCTCTGCTCGCATGCAGGGTCTCTTCTAAACTTTTTTTCAAACTATTTAACTTAGCCTCTATTTGAGCTACCAAATCTTCAGGTAAATCCTCTTCTGCGTAATCTATGCTCACTTCAGAGTAGGCCAAAATATGGATAATTTCATCACGGATTTTTTCTATAAACTCTTTGAGCTCGCCTTTCATCTGACGAGCAAGTATTTTAGCTGCATCTTCACTTTTTGCTTCTATAAGCTGTGCAATCGCCTCAGCCTCACTCAAATCTATACGACCGTTAAAGAATGCTCTTTTGCTGAATTCACCTGCGGTTGCCAGCCTTGCTCCATAGAAAAGAGTTGCTTTTAAAATACTCTGGGCAACTATAAAACCGCCATGGCACTGTATCTCGACAACATCTTCGGCAGTAAAAGAGAACGGTGCTTTGAAATAGATAACAATTGCTTCATCTATAAGTTCATTTTGCTGATTATAAAGGGTTGTCAGGGCTGCATGTCGCGGAGTAAAATCTGTTTTTGCAGTTAATTTTTTTGCGATTTCTAAGGCTCTGCTACCGCTCACTCTTATAATAGCGATAGAGCCTATGCCGTTTGCTGTTGCAACGGCAGAGATTGTGTCATTGTCCATGTTTAGTTTGTATGATAATCATTAATAATGATATATTTCAGTCCATCACGGGTTGAACGGATTACTACATATTTAGTAGGATATTTTTCACGAAGTTCTTTGAGTGCGATTTGCACCAAAACTCCATCAAGTATTTTAGTTTGTGCTTTTCCGTCTCTTTCAATATTTTCACAAACATTTACCAAATATCTTAAAACTGCTTCTTCCTGATTTTTTAAAAACTCTGCAATTTCTAAGCGAAGCTGAATCTGATATTTTGTATTAATCCAGTTAAATATCATATACGAAAGTGCTTTATATCTGTAGCCCTCTTTCCCGATTAAAAGTGCAGCGTCTTCACCTTTAAACTCCATCAACAATGTATTTTCATCATAAACACTTACATCTATTTTGTCTATTTTGAAGCATGTCAAATCAAAAAGTACATTTATCTCTTTTTCAACTATTGCAGCGATTTCTAAAATATTCTCTTTTGCTGCAAGATCTTCTTCATCATCATAATCCGCTAAATAGGAAGAGATATCTTCTTCATAATCATCTTCATCTTGTATGCTTACAAAAGAAGCCGGCATTATGGTGTCGTTTAGAATTGTGTGCGAGACTTGTGATTTTAAATCCTCTTTCTCTTTTTTTGGTTTTTCAGTCTGTTTTTTTACATAAGACTTGACTTCTACTTTTTTCTCTTCTTTTTTTTCTTCTTTTGGCAGCTCTTTTTTTTCTTCTTTTGGCGATTCTACAATTCTTTCAACTTTAGTAAACTCTTTTTGTACAATTGGTGCCGGTGTCTCTTTCATGTCTCTAGTAGCTACGATAATAGCATTTTTTTTAAACAGACCAAACACACCTCTGCTTGGAACTTGCACCACCTCTATTTTCAGTTCAGTTACTGAGCAGTTAAGAGCGGTCGAAGCATCTTTGTAAGCGGCCTCAAGAGTAGGTGATTCTATCTTAATCATCTTTTTTCTCCGTCACTTCTTTTTTCTCATGGTGTGCATGCACTGCTATCTCTGCATCTTTTGCATTTTTAAACTGTTGATTTACTATAAACTGTTGCGCAATAGAAAAAAGATTATTTACAAACCAGTAAAGAACCAAACCAGACGGGAATGTTAAGAAGAAGAATGTAAATATAATCGGTAAAAATTTAAAAACTTTCTCTTGCATAGGGTCTGTAAAATTGTTTGGCGTAAGCTTTTGTTGATAATACATAGACGCACCCATCAGGATTGGCAAAATGTACAAATGATCCATTTTTGAGAGGTCAGTTATCCAAAACATCCATGGAGCTCCCTGAAGCTCAACGGCATTTAATAGTACACGATAGATTGCAAAAAAGACAGGAATTTGTAAAATCATCGGTAAACAGCCACCAAGCGGGTTTGCTCCATGTTTTTTGTACATATCCATAACCGCTGCATTCATGCGTTGCGGATCACCTTTATATTTTGCTTGAAGCTCTTTGATTTTCGGTGCAATGTCTTTCATTTTTTGCATAGAAACCATGCCCTTGTATGTCAAAGGGTAAAGGATAACTCTTATAATTAGAGTAAGGGCAATAATAGACCAACCCCAGTTTCCAAATATGCTATACAACCATGATAAAAGTTGAAAGAGTGGTTTAGAGGCGAATGTAAACCAGCCGTACTCTATCGCATTTGTTAAAACAGGATTTATGTTCTCTAATGTTTTATAATTTTTCTGACCTATGTAGCCGTTAAATTTCATGGACTGAAGAGCTTCAAAATAGACAACCGGATTACTGTCTTTATCTTTCTCAACGATTATGTTTGTATCTTGGGCAAAGCCATACATAATTGTTGCAGAGTATTGATCAAATGCCGAGATAAGTTCAACACCGGAAAATGATTTTCTGCCTTCTGCATCGCCATCTGCTACTATTGTAACGATTTGATCATTTGTGTAAACCATAGCACCTGAAACAGTCATCATCTTTGTTGCAATATCCGGTCTTTGCCCTAAATAAACAAAATATTTCTTATCTTGCGATACATTAACTGCTACATCATAATGTCCGTCTGCATAGAATGTAAGCTCTTTTGTCACAACTAAATCTGATAGTTTCTGAGTTAAAGTCACTTTTTGAGGAGCATCTTCTACGGTTACCTCTGATGTACTTGAGCTATACACAACTGTTGTAGCCTCTTTATTAATAGCATCATCTAAAAATCTTACAAAAAGCGGCTTAGTTCCAAAAGCGGGAATAAGCTGCGCATGGTGTTCCTCTTTATCATTATACATCTCTTGGAGTAGCTCTTTTGATGAGATACGCCCTAAAGTATCTATTTTCAAAATAAAATTTTTATTTTTGATAGTCGCAATAGTACTTGAAGCACTCTGCGCTATTTTTTCTTCTTCAGAAATTGCGTGTCCAGAAGCTTCTTCAACCTTTGCTGTCACGGCTGTAGCTTCATTATTTTGTGAATCTTTCTTTATCTGAACATTTTGGCTCTTTTGAGCATCTGCCACCTCTTGTTTTGCTGGTGGAAAAATTGCTGTATAAGCTACGAAAAAAACTACCGACAGTACTACGGCTACCATCAATCTCTGATTTGCTGACATTTTATCTAACACGACTACCCTTTATAGGAAAAATTTTTTATGATATAAAAACGGTTTTTTTTATTTGGAACCAGCCAATATTTTATAGAATCTACCCCTAGTTTTGTGGGCTTACAAGATAGTTTATTGAGCAAAGGATACTCTATTCCACCATCGAATAATTGATTACAACGGAGTATTCTAGTAAAAGAGTGGTAAAAAGCACTTGAAATGGAGTTATTTTCGAAGTTAAGTCGTGCAAATTCGCTACATGATGGGTAATATCTACAACTTCCAAAGCCAATGAGAGTAAAAAACTTCTGATAAAGCCATAAAAGTTTAAGTAAGAAAATTTTCATCATTGGAAAATTGTATCGGCACGACTGAGGATTTTTTTAAAATCACTATTTAATTTTTCAAATGGGATTTCTGGAGTTACTTGTTTTGCAACAAATATATATGTGCCATCTTTAAGTGTTTTTGAATATTCACAAAACAGAGCTCTTAATCTTCTCTTAGCTCTATTTCTCTTTACTGCATTACCAATTTTTTTGGTTGCGGTAAATCCTATCTTGTGAATTCCATTTTGAGGAAGAAAGAAGAGTACAACACTGTTTGAATGCTGACTTTTTCCTTTGTTGTAAATATACTGAAACTCACGATGCTGTTTCAGCGTATTAAAACCGCCTAAACTGTCAATCTTTTACGACCTTTTGCACGACGTCTATTGATTACTCTACGACCATTTTTAGTAGCCATACGAGCTCTAAAACCATGGCTTCTTTTTCTAGGCGTATTATGGGGTTGGTATGTTCTTTTCATTGACATATCCTTATATAATTTTAAGAGCGCAATTGTATAAAAAAATTACTTAAAGCGCGGTTAAGGTTACAACAACTATTTAACTAAGAACTCTTTTAGTGACTGATTAAATGAATTTGACGCATCAAATATTCTCTCATCTGCTCCGACATGACAATCTCTACAGCTTTGTATAACATCATGCTCTTTCACATTTGCAGAATTAATCTTTTTCATTGAGTGACATGCAAAGCAATCTGCCCCGCAATCGGCAGTTTTATTGGGATTTGGTGAGTGACAATTTATACATGTAAGCATGGACTTATGTCTTGAATCCTCTTTTATGGTAGGAACTAACTTCGGGTGACATGTTAAACAGTCACCCGTACAAGCGAGAAGTAAATTATTTAGTAGTATTAAGAAGAGTAAATATTTCATAGCGAAATTATAACCTCTCTTTTATTTACGATACCGTTACTTTTATCTCACCGTTTTGGGCATCAAAAGTAACTTTTGAACCCTCATCCACTTTACCCTCTAAGATTAAATCTGCTAGACGGTCTTCTACAATCTCATAAAGAGCTCTTTTTAGCGGTCTAGCCCCATATACAGGGTCAAAACCGGCTTCTGCTATATATGCCTTTGCCTGCGGAGTTAGGGTGAGTTCTATATCTCTCTGTTCTACTTTTTTAGATATATCTGCAAAGAAAATATCAACGATTCCCATAATTTGCTCTTGTCCCAGTGCATTAAAAATAACAATATCATCCAGACGGTTTAAAAATTCCGGTTTAAAAGCTTGTTTTAATTCACCCATAACCATAGTCTGAAGTTCATCAGAATTTTTATTATTGATTATTTTATCACTTGCAATATTTGAAGTTAAAATTATAATCGTATTTGTAAAATCAACCGTTATACCCTTGTTATCAGTCAATCTTCCATCATCTAAAACCTGAAGCAGCATGTTAAAGACATCAGGATGCGCCTTTTCTACCTCATCAAAAAGTATGACACTGTAAGGTTTTCTTCTTACCGCTTCCGTAAGTTGTCCACCCTCTTCGTACCCCACATACCCTGGTGCTGCCCCGACAAGCCGCGAAACTGAGTGTTTTTCCATATATTCACTCATGTCTATTCTTATAAGTGCATCTGGGCTGTCAAAGAGAAATTTTGCCAAAGTTTTAGCTGTTTGCGTTTTACCGACACCGGTTGGACCCAAAAACAAAAAGCTACCAATAGGGGAAGTAGTATCAGATAGCCCTGCTTTATTTCTTTTTATTGCACGGGCAACGGCATGCGTGGCCTTTGTTTGACCGACTACCTCCTTGTTTAACTCATCCTCAATATTCAAGATTTTATCTTTGTCGCCTTGAAGCATTTTATTTACAGGAATTCGTGTCCATCTTGAGACAATAGAGGCAATTGCCTCTTCGTCAACACTATTTTTAAGGAGTGTTCCCACCTCTTGAAGTTTTTCCCAATTTTCATTTACTCTTTTCTCTTCCGCCAAAAGTGCAGGAATTTCACCATATTCTATCTCTGCTGCACGGTTATATTCTGAACTATTTTTTGCATTTTGAGCCTCTCTTTTTTTAGCCTCAATATCAATTTTTATAGATGAAATTTTCTCAAAAACCTCTTTTTCTGTTGCAAACTGAGCCTCAAGAGAGCGAACCTTCTCATCCACATCTGCCAGCTCTTTTTTAATCTCTTCTATTCTCTTCTCGTTGGCCGGAGTTTTCTCCATCTTGAGCGCCTCTGTTTCCACATGCAACTCTGAGCGTTTTCTTTTTGCGGCACTCAGAGCATTTGGCTCAGATTCTATCTGCATTTTAAGCTCAGCTGCTGCCTCGTCAATAAGATCGATTGCCTTGTCCGGTAAAAATCTATCTGCTATGTATCTATCCGAGAGTCTTGCGGCCGCTACCAAAGCACTATCCGTAATAGTCACATTGTGGTGCGTCTCTAGTCGTCCTTTTATTCCTCTAAGAATCTGAAGAGACTGATTTACCGTCGGTTCACTCAAATTAATCGGTAAAAATCTTCTCTGAAGCGCCGCATCTTTTTCAAAATATTTTCTATACTCTTTAAGCGTTGTAGCACCGATTGTATGAAGCTCTCCGCGGGCTAATGCAGGTTTGAGAATATTCGCTGCGTCCATACTTCCCTCGCTAGCTCCTGCCCCTACAATAGTGTGAATCTCATCTATAAATAAAATGATATTCCCGCTCTTTTTAACCTCATCTATGACAGCTTTGAGCCTATCTTCAAACTCTCCTCTGTATTTTGCACCCGCAATCAGTGCACTCATGTCAAGTGCAACGACTCTTTTATTTTTAAGCGAAGTCGGGACATCTCCATTGTAAATTTTCTGAGCAAGTCCCTCAACCAAAGCTGTTTTACCAACCCCCGGTTCACCCAAGAGAATAGGATTATTTTTGGTTTTACGGATAAGAATCTGCATCATACGACTAATCTCTTCATCTCGTCCAATTACGGGAGAGAGCTTTCCACTCGCTGCTTCTCTTGTCAAATCAATTCCATACTTCTCTAAACTCTCAAGAGTCTCATCTGAGCTTTGAGAGTCTATTTTAGCACCGCCTCTAGAAGCTTGAATATTTTTTTCTAAATCCATTAGATTAATATATTTAGATAAAACAGATGAGAACGGCTCCTTTTTCAGATTTGCCAAAAGATATGTGTCAACGGCTAAATATGTATCACCACTTTTTGTCATAAGCCCAGTGCCATGCTCAAGTGTTGCAACAAAACTCTTTGACAGCTTGATATTTTCTTTTGAGACGCTCGAAGATTTTGACAGTTTCTGTGCCAAACTCTTTACATCTAGTTCAATTGCAGCTTTATCAATGTTCATTTTGTTAAACATCTGATTTAGCAAGGAGTTAGAATTTACTAAAAGTGCCCATAAAAAGTGAAGCGAATCAACCTCTTGATTTTGGTTGTGAAGCGCTAAAGAAACTGACGACTCAATTGCCTCCGTCATATTGTGTGTTAGTTTTTCAAAAATATTACTCATAAATTATCCTTTAAATTAATATAAAATAATTATATCACTTTGAGTGTAACTGTGTCAAGTTTATTTAGTCTTAACTGTTTCTAATGACTCAAACTTCTTTTTATATCGATTTAACATGCTCTCATTTCCGCTTACCCCACCGCTGTGAATATACAAAATCTCTTCGCTTGTCTGCTCTAGCAAAACCTTCCACAAGTTAGGTGCATAAAGTAAATCAAATTCAACTCCGGAACTCAATGTTTTTTGGTATATCTCCAAAAATTCCGGATAGAGCTTGGCAAAGTGATATTTTTTAGTAGGCTCTAAGATGATTAAATTATCTGGTATTACATGAAGAGCTTTCATCTGCTCTTTTAGATACGCTGCATTTCCAACACAGGGCGTTGTGTATATTTTATACTCTGGCAGCGCCAAAGCTAAGAAAAGGGCTGTTGTTCCGGTACCCGATGGAGTTGCCAGTGATTTTAGATTTAGGTTTGCTTCTCTTATCTCGTATGCTAAAACTTCCAACCCCTCTTTTGCACTTCTGTCTGCTCCGCCTTGGTCGATAAGATAACTCTTTTCGTCCAGATTTACTCTTAGTGAAGAGATGTACTCTTTATAGTACTCCTCTTGTATCTCCACATGTTGCATCCCAAGGGTTATAGCATGAAAAAAATTTCCCTCATTTTGCTCTTTTTGAAGAGCGCTTAATGGTTTTGTAAAGTATCTGAATTCCCACTTTTTATCTCTGCACATGGCAGCGATTGCGAGCATTGCATTCGATTGAGTTCCACCGTAGGAGATGATTTTGTTGTATTTTTCTTTGGGTGTTTTAAGAAGTGTGTAGAGTTTGCGGTATTTGTTTCCTGCCAAAAAAGGGTCTATTAAATCATCTCTTTTAACATAAAAATCTCTTCCACCTAAGTTGATCTTAGATATTGGAGATTTTTGCATAGAATTTATTTAATAGTAGCTTTTTTCTGTAATGCTTCCATTTTAGTTTTCATAACAGTCTTGAATTTTTCCATTTTAAGTCTTTGGTCTATAAATGATTTTACTTCTGTAAAAGCTCTTGCCGTTTCAGGTTTTTTATCTTCAAGATAGATAACATGGTAACCAAATTGTGTTTGCACCGGTTCAGCAGTTATAGTTCCTACTTCCATGCTAAACACTTTGTCGTTAAATGCAGGAACCATTTGACCTTGAGCAAAATAACCCAAATCACCACCTTTCTCACCGGTTGGTCCAGTAGATTTAGCTGTAGCTGTCTCTATGAATTTATTTTTTAGAGCTTCACCCTTTAAAGATTTTAACTCTGCTATCACAGCTTTTGCTTCCTCTTCTGTTTTTACAAGAATATGACGAGCATGTACGCTCTCCTTTTCATTAAACTCTTCTTTATTTTTATCATAGTACTCTTTGAGCTCTTTTTCAGATACAACTACTTTGTCAAGCTCTTTTTTCTGCCAAACCTGAATAGCTAACTCTTTTTTGATTCTCTCTTTAACTTTTTCATACTCTTCTTCAAACTCTTTAGATTTAAGTATTCCAGTCTCTTTTGCATCACCAAACACTAACTCTTTCGCTACCAATTGATCTAAAACCTGCTTTCTAAATTCTGCTTGTTTATCTGCAGGAACTTGATTGAATCTCCCCTGAGTTGCATTCATGAGCTCCGTATCTACATCTTTTTGAGTAATTTCTACACCATTTACGGTTACTAGCCCTTGAGCATTTAAAAGTGAGCCAGCCAATAAAATTGCCGATAATATCTTTGTTCTAGTCTTCATGTGATGGAATATCCTTGTGTGTAATCGAATTTTAAGTTCAAGAGTTTAGTAAAATTATGCTAATGAATATTAAACAAACATAACTTTTTAGAGCTATTTACTGATGTTATGCACCAAAACGAACGCGTCCGTTTTGGTGACAGGGACAAATATCCCTACAACACCCTAAAGCTACGAAAACAAGAGAATCGCTTTTCGCATAGCGAAAAAGTTTCTTTAGTAAAACTTTGTTTTTCGAGAATTACAAATATGCGAAGGTTTTTAAGAGTAGAATTCCCTTATGAAAAAAGCAACAAAACAAGAGATAGCATCTATCCATCAACTTTTTATTGAGAGATATAGTGATGCAGTTACTGAGCTTGAGTATAGCAATGCCTATGAGTTAGTAGTAGCCGTTGCCCTCTCAGCACAATGTACCGATAAAAGAGTGAATCTTATAACACCTGAACTTTTCAGCAAATATCCAACTCCACATGCCCTAGCTTATGCAAACTTAGATGACATAAAAAAAATCATAAATAGCTGCTCATTTTTTAATAACAAGGCTAAAAATATTATAGAAATGGCAAAAAGAGTTGTTGAAGTGTATGACGGTGAAATTCCCATGGATGAAAAAGAGCTTATTACTCTCGCAGGTGTAGGGCAAAAAACAGCACATGTTGTAATGATAGAATATACGGGTGCGAATCTTATGGCAGTTGACACGCATGTATTTAGAGTCTCTCATAGGCTTGGTCTTAGCGATGACACAACTGCGACTAAGACGGAGGCGACCCTTGTTAAAAAGTTTAAAAACAATCTGCATGCACTTCATCAGGGGATGGTTCTCTTTGGTCGTTATATATGCAAGGCAAAAAATCCCAAATGTGAAGAGTGCTTTTTAACTCAGTTTTGCAAAACAAAAGAAACATTCAAAGTTTAGAAATGTATAATTCCTCTATGATAAAAACAGCATTATTAATTTTAACAACTTTTTTATTCACAGCATGTTTCAACAAGCATGGTGTGTCTGCTAAATACTATAGTGATTGTGAAGAGTACTATGACATGCAGGGGTACTACCACAAAGAGTGCGGCAAAGATGATATAGCTACATACAAAGAGATGGGTGAAGGCGCTGGAAAAGCTGTTGATTCTACCTACAAGACTGCTTCAGATGTCGGCGAAGCGGTTTATGATTATATTAAATAAGTTTACTTTACAGCAATAAAAGTAGCAAAATTTGCCCAACGAAACACTACCTCGCAGTGGGAGAAGCCACAACTCTTTGCCATTTTAATATTTTCATCTTCACTGTATGGGACAAGAACATTCTCCAGTGCTTCTCTTTTTTGCATAATCTCATACTCTGAGTAACCCTGCTCTTTTTTGAAATCATAATAACACTCAATTAAATCTTTGTTGAGCTTAGAGTGGTGACTAATTACCTTTTCGCTGAAAATAAATAGTCCATCTTTCTTCAGAGAGTTTGAAATCTTTTTTATGAGCTCTTCTCTGACAAGTGGACGAATAAACTGCAAAGTGTAGTTGCTGACAAAAACATCCGCAATGTCATACTCATACTCTAAAATATCAGCATATTTTACCTCTATTTTTGCACCGTATGCTTCACACTTTTTTTTGGCTTGTTTTAACATGGCTTCAGAGTTATCAAGACCTATCAGGGTGGCTTCACACTCTAATTTTCTATGTATATTCAGAAGCAAAGAAGCGGTCGAGCAGCCTAAATCATAGAGAACTCCGCCACTTTCCAGTTGCTTTAATGCAAAAAATTCTGTTATTTTTTGAGACTCTCTATAAAAAGGAACACTTCGTTGCAGCATGTCATCAAAGACTGCTGCAACCTCCTCGTCAAATTCGAACTGTTTTTTTATCGGTTTTGTAAATACTTTATCATTCAAATCTTAGTTTCTGCCATTCGCATTTAAGTTAGAGTATGCTTCTTCCAAGCGAGCAATCAAAGTTTCTTGTCCTGCTCTTAACCATTTTCTAGGGTCGTAATACTTCTTATTTGGTTTGTCATCACCTTCCGGGTTTCCAATCTGACCTTGAAGATAGTCACGATTTTTTTCATAATAATCTTTAACACCAACCCAAGTTGCCCACTGTGTATCCGTGTCAATATTCATTTTTATAACGCCGTAATTGATTGCTTCCGCAATCTCTTCCGGAGCTGAACCTGAACCGCCATGAAAAACGAAATTTACTGGTTTTTCGCCGGTTTTAAATTTCTCTTGAATATATTTTTGAGAGTTATCTAATATTTTTGGAGTTAAAACAACATTACCCGATTTATAAACGCCATGAACATTTCCGAATGAGGCTGCAATTGTAAAGTTTGGTGAAATTTTATTTAACTCTTCATAAGCATAAGCTACATCTTCCGGCTGAGTATAAAGAAGTGCATTATCGATGCTGCTGTTGTCAACACCGTCCTCTTCTCCACCTGTCACACCAAGCTCTATCTCAAGGCACATGCCGATTTTGCTCATTCTTTCTAAATAGACTTTGCAAATTTCGATATTCTCTTCCAAAGGCTCTTCTGAAAGGTCTAGCATGTGTGACGAGTAAAGTGCTCTGCCTTGAACAGCAAAATAATTTTCTCCGGCATCAAGAAGTGCATCTATCCAAGGGAGAAGTTTTTTGGCTGCATGATCTGTGTGAAGAATAACAGGAACTCCGTAAGCATCCGCCATCATGTGCACATGTATGGCACCGGAAACCGCTCCGGCAATCGCAGACTTTTCATTTTCATTGCTTAAACCTTTCCCTGCATAAAATGAGGCTCCACCGTTGCTAAACTGAATAATTACCGGAGATTTTACTTTTGCGGCAGCTTCTAAAATAGCATTTATAGAATCTGTTCCGATAACATTTACGGCAGGTATTGCAAAGCCTATTTCCTTTGCATGTGCATAAACTTTTTGTACATCTTCACCAAAAAGAACTCCTGGTTTTACAATATCTAAAATACCTTTGCTCATAATGACTCCCTAAAAATTTTAATTGTGAGATTATATTACACGCTACATTTAAAATAACTTTTTTAATGCATTTAATTCGTAACCAAAAAGTGCAAAAGCCGATTGAGATAGATTTAAATATTTGCTTTTTATGCTAAAATTTCCATAATTAATGCGAATTTCGAATACAATAAGAGCTAAATAAACAAGTGGCCTATTAGTCAGAGGATGTAATAAATGAGATTGACACTAGATGAATATTCAAGACATTTTAAAATGTCAAAAGAGATGATAAGTTCAAAACTAAGAGAGAAGAAACTTAATTATATTATTGATGAAGGAGTTACCTATATTTTGGTAACAAGAAATTCTATTGAGAGCCATAAGAGTAGTGATGATGTTCAACCGAAATCTCAGGAAGAGGCTACAAAAGCTCTAGCAAAACCTAAAATTACAGTTGCAACAGTACTTGCTCTTTATCAAAGAGAGAATCAGCAACTCAAAGAGAAAATAGCACAGTTAGAGTCTAAAATAGATAAGTTAATTGATGACAAGGAGCAGATGCTTCGTGATGAGATGAATAAAATAGAGCAGGTTTACAGTGCGAAAGATGAACAACTGAAAAATATTTTAGAGCTTGTAAATGCCAAGTTAATGCTTGATAATAGACAACAGACTGTTCATGAAATTCAGAACTACGAAACCATAGAAGATATTCAGGTGAACAACAATGAGTCTCAGTTGATTGAACTCAGAGATTATTTGAGAACCTTAGATTTAAAGTCACATCAGAGAAAAATTATAAAAAAGAGATTCTTGGCAGTCTATGATAATGACATTAGGGTGCTTCAACAAAATGGCAAGCTATACTTAGATTTTTCAAAATATGATTACAGTGATTTACTAGAGTATTAAGGATTCATATGAACGAAACTGTGCAAGAGGATGTAAGAACAAGTAATATTAAAAAAGCTATGCAGGAGTATGCGTCAGAAAATAAAACAAATGTATCTGAATGTGACTTCACTCTAAACAGTGTGGAGACACATGTAAAGGATGTACTACATGACAAGTTTAGATTAGCCAATGAAGATTTAAATTTAATTTACAGCGATAAAAATAAAATTTTAAATGAGCATGTTCAATTTAAGCAAATATATAACATCACTATCAAAAAAGCGTCTACAAAAGAGCTCTCTCTCAGCTACTCTCTAGATTTCGGCGAGCACTCTGACCATCCTAATATTATAATTAATCCAGATTCCGAAATACCATACAAAACATATCAACATGCAGATCTCTATCTTCTTATACTCCAAGAGATAAATAAAATAAAAGCAGAAAATTCAATTTTAGTAAATTTATTTGATGGACCTATGAGAAAAAATCTCAGAGCTTTTATACATCATCTATACGCAGGGAAATTTACAAAAAAGATTAGGATTCCTCTATTTGACGGGATAGAACCTGAAGTAACAAGAGCGAGTAAACTTATTATGTGGTTTCAAGAAAATAACAAACATAACCAAGTGATAGAAGTTGCAGAGGGTGATCTTTTGATTGAATTTAGAAAACCGAGATTTGGAAAAAATGGTCTAAATGCGTTTGGAGAAGAGATAAGTAACATGCTAGGGAGTAATAAAGAGGATTTGGAATGCGATATTGATGAAGAAAGCATCAAAATAGTTGAAGACGATACAAAAAAACTTTATAAAAGTAAAAAAAAGGGCTATGTAAACTATACAGAAGATAGCCTCTCCGTTCGTAACAAAATAAATATAAACGAGCTATCACGACACAGCGGTTCTGTAGCTTCTGATGAGAAAAACAACATAGAGGTGCTTATATCCCAAAATGACTCAAACAGAGACAGTATTGGAGATGGTGTTGTGCTTGTATCTGAAATAATACATGTAAGAGGTCATGTTGGTGCAAAAAGTATTTTAGAGGCTGCTAATCTCAAAATAGAGGGAGCAACCCATAAAGATTCGACTCAATTCGCCAGATTTGCTGACATCAACAGGCACAAAGGCACTCTAAGTTGTAATAATGCACAAATAAGTGTACTTGAAGGAGGAGAGATACATGCAACGAATGTGAATGTAGGAACTTCACTTGGAGGAACTATTCATGCTCAAAATGTAACTATAAACCATGCAAAAAATAATTTGAAAATTTATGCTTCAAACTCTATCACCATCAAACTGATTAGCGGGGAAGATAATTTCTTGAAAATAAATTATAAAGAGGTGCCTGTTTTAATGAAAAAGCTAAGTTTTATTGCAGATGAGATTGCCGAGCTTAAATATAGTCTTGAAGAGGCTCTCAGACATAATCCAACTCAGGCATCCATAATCCAAAATAAAATATTAGATTTAAAACAAGAGCAGAATAGTATAAAAAATTCTTCTTTAGAAGCAAAAATAACCATAGAACAACCTCTCAGGGGGCAAAATACAATTATTTTCACGCTGCCTGATGGCCGTGAAATAGTGTTTAAGACTGATGCTCACAGCTATGAGCCATTTCACTTAAAAATTAACGAAGATTCAATCACCCTTCTCCCTACAAATAAAACTATCCCTCTTTAAATCATAAAACAAATCCTTAACTACTTCATTTTTTAATTGAGTTTTTCTTAAGCTCAATATGTTCATATTCAAGAAAGATAAATCAATAAAAAAAATACACGGAATTCCGTATGTTTTAGTATAAAAACATACTTTAATATCATAATTTTATATCAATATATTATATATATGAGATAAAATACCAAATTAAACATATATTATAAATATTAATATGTATATTTAAGTATTTATTCCGTATAATTGTCTGATGCAAATTGATGATCTGTTTAATATTCTTCATAACTCTTTAGAGTCTCAAAATAATGGCAAAAAAATATCTCTCAAAGATATGGCCAATTCGCTTGGGATTTCTATGCGTACATATCAGGATTGGAAGCTAGGGCGTGCTAAGCCGCAAGCCGCCATTACTGTTATGAAAATGCTTGGACAATTAGATGATGAAGAAGTTATCAGGGCAGTTAGAAAAATTAATAAACTTGAGGATTAATTAATGGGTGCATTAACCAAGAATGAGAGAGATGGTTTAGAAGAAGTGTTTTTATCGATTCATTCAGGACATGAAAAGTATCAAAAGATAAAAGATATATCGGCTTTGATTATGTCAAAGGGAAACACATTATCTGTGAACACCCTTATAAAGCACGCAAAATATGGACTAAAAGAGGCAAATATTTCACATTTTATAGCATATATTACTAAAAAGAAGAAATATTTAAGCAAATAAATTATAAAGTACGGCTAGCTGAATTATTTTGTAACTGCGGTATTTGCTGCGGTGCGTAAATAATTTCGGAAATCTTTTTAATCCAAAGGGTCTCTCTCATGAATAAAGCTCAATTCGTTGAATTAGTACAGGCAAATGGCAACTACAAAACTAAAGTGGAAGCAGAAGCGGCAATCAAGGCGTTTACAGAAGCTGTAACTTCTGCACTAGTTGCAAAAGAAGATGTTTCTTTAGTTGGTTTTGGTAGTTTTACAGCAGCATTACAAAAAGGTAAGAGCGGTAAAGTTCCGGGTACTGATAAAACTTACACTACAGAAGATAAAATGGTTCCTAAGTTTAAAGCAGGTAAAGGTCTTAAAGACCGTGTAACTGCTAGTAAATAGTTTTTAATATTGTCCGCAAAATTTGCGGCAATATTTTATCCCTTCTATGAAATCACTCCTTTCCTTAAATATATTTAAAAAACATCAAAAATCTCTAAAAACTCCAGAATCAATAATTTTAAAGAAACTGAAATCTGCTAGTCTAAACAACAATCTATTAGTCTATGAAAACATCACTATATATCATCATGCAAAAACTATTTTTATTCCGTTACTTATTCTAGACAGTGCTCGCGGGGTATATTTATTTGAACACAAAGATTGGTTATATGATGATTTAAAAGATGCAAAATTAGAAAAATCCCCTAAACAAGAGTCATATAAAGAGACATTAGCCTTTGAAAAGTCACATGCGTTCATGCAACGAAAATTTAGTGAAATGACACATATCAGCCATCTGCCTATATACAACTATGTAATTATGAGTCACCTCAATAGTGATGAATATGAGCATTTAGACCCATCTTTTCAAGGACTGATGCCACATGAGAGAATTATGTTTAATGACTTATCCCCAGATGAAATTATAAAGAAAATAAAAAATATTCCGCTACCAAAAGAACCTCTTCCAGATGTGAATACTATTTTTGGCAATATCGTAGTTCAATATGCGATACTTGATAATAAAAATTATCTTAACATGGCAACAAAAGAGCAACAGGAGTTTATAGACTCTCCTTTTTTATCTTTTGAACTTCTTAGTTCACCCACTGGAAGTGGAAAAACGACCGCATTACTCTTAAAAGTAATTTTACAGAAACTAAGAAACCCAAACCTTAAAATTATAATTATTAAGCCTACTGTTCTCTCATGTGATTTACTAAAAAGAAAGCTGTTAAATATAATAAATCGTGCACAGATAGAGTTTGATGCTACTGAAATAGAGATTATCACACCATTAGAACTGCTTGGCAGACATCTAAAAAAACTAAACAAAGCGCCCCTAGATGACGAGATAAAGGCATGTGAAACTTTAATACATAAAGAGTTTAGTGTAGCAGATGTGATAATTGGTGATGACTCTGATATGTTTTCCAACGAATTTAAATACTACCTAAAACAGATACAGCATGGGGCAAATTTACTATTAGTTAGAAGCAACAAATTGCTGAATGAAACTTATACATTTAACAGAAACTTTGTTAAAGAGAGTAAAAAGGTTCTATTTGTAAAAGCAAACCCGCATGCTAAGTCATTGCAAATAATTTCATCTCTGCTAAAATTCCACATGCCAAAGGATATTTTGGTTGTTAGCAGTGCATTAAGCAGAGAAAAATTAAGTGAAGACTTAGAATATTATATAAAAGACAGTGTTGTATTGCTAGATAACTCTCTAAAATTAATGGACCAAGATATTGAAAAGCTTCTGTTAGCAACCTATTCTGACACAAACGCTATAGAAGCCAAGTTTGTCATACTTATGGATATCTGCTTTGCCTCATTCATAGAGCTTGAATATGCCTATAATATTTGCAGTGACACTGTTTATATATTGCATGATGATGAATGTAAAAAGTTAATGAGCTTGAGGAGCGACTTTGAAGATAACAAAAAGTGAAGAGGAGTGGAAAAAGCAGCTGAGTGCTGAAGCTTTTTTCGTATGCAGACAGCACGGTACTGAAGCACCGTTTACGGGAGAGTTTTACAATAGTAAAGATGAAGGTCTCTACAGATGTGTTTGTTGTGATTCGCCGCTCTTTGACTCAACAGCTAAGTTTGACTCCGGCAGCGGCTGGCCAAGTTATTATGGTTGCATGGATGGTGCAATTACAGAGATAAAAGATGTGACGCATGGTATGATTCGTACCGAAGTCAGATGTTCAAACTGTGATGCACATTTAGGGCATGTTTTTGAGGATGGTCCGAAACCGACCGGACTGAGATACTGTATAAATTCGGTATGTTTACAACTGATGTTACGCACTAAAACGAACAAGTCCGTTTTAGTGGCAGGGACAGATGTCCCTACAACCCCCTAAAGCTACGAAAAACTCTGTTTTTCGAGAGTTACAAGATGTTTTACAAACTTTTTTGAAAAGTGCGTAAGGTCAGTTTACAAAAAAATTAAGGAAGAGATATGAAAGCGTTTATTTTATCACTATTTGTGGTGTTGAGTTTATGGGCAGAGAACCCTCATGTAGTTTTAGTAACTACCCAAGGCACGATTGAGTTAGAATTATATCCGGATGTCGCCCCGCTTGCGGTGGAGAATTTTACCACGCATGTAAAAAACGGCTACTATAACGGCATCGCATTTCATAGAATAATCAAAAATTTTATGATTCAAGGCGGAGACCCGACCGAGACTGGACGCGGCGGAGATAGTATCTGGAAAAAACCTTTTAAAGATGAATACAAAAACAAAACTTTTGACAGTGCCGGTATTCTTGCCATGGCAAATGCAGGAGAAAACACAAATGGAAGTCAGTTTTTTATAACAACTGCCAAAACTCCATGGCTCAACGGAAGACATACCATATTCGGGCATGCGGACGAAGCATCGATGGAGACTATCAAAAAACTAAATGAGGTTTCTACACTTGGCCGTTCAGCGGGAGATAGACCTCTTGAGAGACAAGAGATAGTAAAAGCTTTTATAAAAGAGGCGAAGTAGCCTGCAACATTGGTTTTACGGAAACTGTGTGCGTAAAACACATTGAAATTCTAGAAAAACAAAGTTTTACTAAAGAAACATTTTCGCTTTGCGAAAAGCGCTTCGCTTGTTTTCTTAGCTTTAGGGGGTTGTAGGACAATTTGTCCCTGCCATTAAAACGGACGCGTTCGTTTTAATGTATAACATCACATTTTAAATTTCACTGCAAGTTTTTACACAATTTCTGCCGGACTCTTTAGCTAAATAGAGTGCCTTATCAGCTCTGTCAATTATGCTCTGCATGTCGTCACTTTCTAAAACTTGAGCCACACCAAAACTAGCTGTTATGTGTCCAACAACATCTATCTCTAGCTCTTCTATATGTGTCCTTATATTTTGAGCCAATGCGTAAGCATTCTCAAGCGATGCAGTAGGTAGCAATACGACAAATTCCTCTCCGCCCCATCTGCAAACTATATCTATATTTCTTAGTGTTTTAAGCAGAGCATGTGAGACTTGCACAAGAACTTTATCGCCTGCATTATGCCCATAGGTGTCATTCACCTTTTTAAATAAATCAATATCCAATATAATCAAAGACATATCATTGTGTCTTTGTCTCATAGCCAAAAGTGAAGAGAGATAGAGTTCAGAAAATTTATAGCGGTTATAGAGCCCGGTCAATGAGTCTGTAGAAGCGATTGCTTGATACTCTCTATTTTTATCTTCGAGCATCACATTTATTTCGCTTAACTCCTCTTGATACTCTTTCATAAGTACAGCCCATTTTGAGTACGTTAATGAGATAAGCTCTTTTTGTGAGATTATCCCTGCTAATGTTCCATCATCGTCAACAACAACAACCCTTTTGTAATGTTTTCTTTTTAAAAAATTAAGAGCCTCTTTAATAGATGAGCTTTTGCCGATGCTCTCAACAGGCTTTGACATATGTGCTTCAACTGCTACATTGAAATCAACTTGTGCTTTAATTAATTTCATTATATCTTTTGTTGTAAGTATTCCTATAGGCTTCAAATCATCCACAACAATCACATTGTCATAAGCAGAATCAACCATATCACTAATTAAATCAGATATTTTTTCATCTTTTGAGACCCATTTCATCCTTCTTCCAAGCTTTAAAAAATCTTGAAGTCTATAATTCTCCATCAGAGTGTCCGGGTCTATGTTGCTTGTTATATCCGTATGCGTTAAAAGCCCGTAAAGCGTCTCATCATCATTCGTTACACAAATATATTCAACGCTATCACTCAAAAATTCCAAGGTATCTAAAACATTTTTATGTCTGTTTATAACAGATATTTTTTGCAGTTGTAATGAGGATAGAGGTGTATCGAGTGTTATCTTTTTCTCTTGCAAATTTAAAATATCTATCACACTAATAATAAAATATTCATTTCTGCCTTCTACTACGACATGCCGATGCTCATGCTTTAACATCTGCTCGATTGCTTTTGCAACACTTTCATTAATATTAACCGCTATAACAGTTTTGCTTGCTATGTCACCGACAACCGGAAATTTCATCTTCTATAACCCACCCTAAATTGCATCTATTGCTTTTTTGATTTTTAGCGCCTGAAGATGCTCTTTTACATCATGCACACGAATTATTGAAGCGCCATTATTGACTGCTTCTAAGTGTAAAGCGACGGTTCCCCCCAATCTCTCCCCTACAGATGACGGAGAGATTTTGTCAATCATTGATTTTCTTGAAGCACCGACCAAAATAGGCTTTCCAAGCGTCATAAAATTTTCCAAATGTTTAATCAACTTTAAATTATCCTCTACCGACTTTCCAAAGCCTATGCCTACATCAACTATTATATCACTCACTCCGAAAGATTCAGCCTTTAAAATTCTCTCTTCTAAAAATGTGTAAACATCACTGAGTATATTTTTATATTTAGGATTCTCCTGCATAGTTTGCGGAGTCCCTTGCATGTGCATGATTACGGCAGTTACGCCATAAGCGGCACAGAGCCTGCAGACTTCATCATTTTGCAGTCCCGTAATATCATTAACTATTTTAAAGCCACTCTGCAAGGCATGTGAAATAACCTCCGGCTCATAACTGTCAATACTAAACTTAACTTTTTCATAAAGCCTCTCTTTTGCTATCACATCCAAAATCGGCTTTACTCTTTCTAATTCTTCTTCAACAGTTACTTTCGGTGCATTCGGGCGAGATGAAACTCCTCCGATATCTATAATATCTGCACCCTCTTCTATCATTTTCAGTATTGCATCTATTGCCTCTGCATCTCTAAATCTGCTATTTGAGTAAAAGCTGTCACTGTTCGCATTTATAATTCCCATTATCTCCACATGTTGAGGCATACGAATAGTCGTAAACTCTTGAAGTTTTTTTGCCAACTCTTTGAGCCCGAAGGGTTGCACCGACTCTTTTTTGCTCAATGTTTTTAATTGCTTATCGGTAGCTATCAAAATACAATCTACATGCTGCGTCGCAGCGATTACGGTTCCGCGAGGCACCGCCAAATCTGCACCAATCGAGAGTGCATCTTGCTTTAGGATGTTGGCAGCTCCGACATGCAAATCTTTTATAGAGATAATATGGTGCTTTATTTTTGATGCAAGAATTTCTACTCCTCCGCCATCCACACCCAACTCTCTAAGATACTTTTTTGCATCAATAGTGTTGGATAATTTTTCAACCTGCATAACTATTTTTCACCCACAAAACCCATAAGTATGAGAGCAAATATACTTTGAGGTCTTGAATTTAATTCCAGAAGCCTGTACGCCTTGTCAAAGTTCTCCAATTGAGAAGAGCTAAGGATGAGCATATCAACCACAGTTGCCCTGTGATAGAGTGCTTCAAGAAGAAGTTTTGCTTCGCTCCTTTTTACTCTTGCATGCTCTTTTAAAAATGCAAATATTTGTGCATAATCCAATCTGGCTAGGTTTAAATCTACTTGCATAATCTCATGTAAACTTTCACCTTGAAGTATGGGGAGTCGTGAACGAACAGTTGCAAGCAGGTTTGATTTTGTAGGGGAGATAATGATAAATTCTATGTTTCTAGGCGGTTCTTCTAGCATTTTAAGGAGAGAGTTTTGAGAGACCGTGTGAAACTCCGGCGCACCCATAACTATATATTTTGTTTGAGATTCGCTTATATATGCCTCGGCTATAACAGCTTTGGCATCTTCGAGCAGAAATTTCTCTCTTATAAAACCTACAACTCTATGGGGTTTTAATTCTAATTTTAGTCTCTCAAATTCCGCTTCAATCTCTGTTGCAATAAGAATATGACCTTTTCTGCTCTCATGAGGAAACATCGACCTCTCCAAACATAGTTGCATTCAGAGATGAGTTAAAAAGACGGAAAAGTTGCAAAAGTTTTATATCCAAATGCGTGTCATAGGATTTAAGTGTAAAAGCATTATGAAAATCTTCATCAAAGAGCCAAAGATAACTATTGTCTTTTCTTTTGGCTACATCTGCTCTTTTGTCATCGCCATGTCCGACATACCAAAAGAAGTAGTCGCTTTTAAAAGAGAGTGAAATCATATCATCTAACATGTCTATCATCTCTCCCCCATTCACTGTGCCATAGTGACTATAAAGTGCATCTATGCTTACAATCGGTAAAAGAGGTCTATCCATAGTTGCTTTATTTATAGAGGTAAGAATATATGTCTCAAACCACTTTCTTTTTTCATCCGTTATTAAAATAACTGTTTTGCCGTTTAATATCTGTTCCAATGCCAATGCCGTAGTTGTCGTCCAGTCAAATCTATGCTCTTCCAACCAGCTTAAACTGCCGCCTTCTTCCCTGATGGCATCCAAACTCCACTGTGCAAAGTCCTGCATGTGAGCGTTTATTTGTCTAACTCATACGCACTATGTAAACTTCTCACAGCCAACTCTGCATATTTTTCTGCGATTACCATAGAGACTTTTATCTCTGAAGTTGAAATCATGTTTATGTTTATATTTTCTGCCGCCATTGTTGAAAATGCTTTTGCAGCAACGCCCGTATGCGACTTCATACCAACGCCCACGATAGAGACTTTACAGATATTTTCATCATAAGACTCTTCTCTAATATCTCCATTCTCAACAAATGAATCAACCACTGCTTTAGCATCATACAAGTCGCCGACTGCCACGGTAAAATCTATGTTAGCAGTGCCGTCTTGTCCAATATTTTGGATTATCATATCTATATTTACTTCGGCCTCTGCCAATTTATTAAAAATGTCTGACGCTATTCCCGGTCTGTCTTTTACGCCCATCAAAGAGATACGCGCTTGATTTTTGTCTAATGCTATTCCGCTTACTAATGGTTTTTCCATGATATTTTCTTCCTTCGTTATTAATGTTCCCTCTTCGTTTGAGAAACTTGTTCGTGTTACTAAATTTACATTTAATTTTTTTGCCAGCTCAACTGAACGGTTTTGAAGCACTTTTGCACCCAGACTTGCAAGTTCCAGCATCTCTTCGTAGGAGATCTTATCAAGCTTTTTAGCTTTAGGTTCTATTCGGGGATCGGTTGTAAAAATACCGCTTACATCCGTATAAATCTCGCATAAATCAGCTCTTAAAGCACCCGCTATAGCAACTGCAGAGAGGTCGCTTCCGCCACGACCGAGCGTCGTTACGTTTCCGTCTTGAGAAACGCCCTGAAAACCTGCAACAACAACTATTTTGCCCTCTTTTATTGCCTTATTCATAGCCGTTGGGTCTATCTCTTCTATTCTGGCTTTTGTATGAATATTGTCCGTTACTATACCCGCTTTTCTGCCGCTCATGGAGACGGCATCATAGCCCATTTCACAAAGTGCGATAGCCAAAAGCGAAGCCGTTACTCTCTCTCCTGAGCTAAGCAACATATCCATCTCGCCCCTTGAAGGATTTTTTGAGAAGTGCTCTGCATAGGCTACAAGTTTATTCGTCTCTCCGCTCATGGCAGAAACTACCACTACAACATTGTTGCCGGCTTTTTTTGTCTCAACAACACGATTTGCCACATTTTGGATTCTCTCCAAATCACCTACGCTTGTTCCGCCGAATTTTTGTACTATTAGCATGTTAAAGATAACCCTCTTTCTTAAAATATTCTATCACTGTTTCATAGACATGCTTTTTAAAGTGTGCTGTCAAACTAAGAACCTCATCGACATGTACAAATTTGTGCGATATAAACTCAGGATGTTTTGTCGCTAAGTTAATAATCGCACTTTTTTTGAGTTTAAGCAAAAAATATCGCTGCGTTTGCCCCTTGTAAGGCTGCATGCTTCTAGCTATTTTTTCCGGAAAATCATAGGAAATCCACTCCGGATATTCTGCGATTATTTTAGCTTTATTTGTTCCTATCTCTTCTTCAAGTTCACGAAAAAGTGCCTCTTCTATCTCCTCTCCGCTGTCTATGCCGCCTTGAGGAAACTGCCAAATATCAAGTAAATCGTTTCTTTGTGCAATAAAAATCTCTTTTTCTTGGGGATAATTGCTTGAAACAATAATCATCGCCACATTAGGACGATATAAATCTTTTTTGCTCATTAAAACACCTAAATTATAGTAGCCGAAATTGTACATAATTTGCTATTAAAATAAGATAATTTCACATGCCGTACAAATATTGAGGTTGGAACTATATTTGCTAATGTTTACAGACTAAGTATAGATACACCAAAGAACACTATTTTAGAGTACAGGGAGAAAATATATGCAAGAACATTTCTTAAAAAATGATGATTTTCTAGTATCACAAACGGATGAAAAGGGTGTTATCTTATTTGCAAATGATGTTTTTTGTAAAATAGCGGGATACACTATAGATGAATTAATCGGCAAAAACCACAATATTGTGCGACATCCCGACATGCCAAAAGTTGCGTTTAAAGATTTATGGGACACTGTCAAACAGGATAAAATTTGGCGAGGTTATGTAAAAAACAGAACAAAAGACGGTGGTTTCTACTGGGTTTTTGCAACCGTCTATCCGATGCATGATGCTGTTAGAAACGCTAGAACATACCTCTCATGCAGAAGAAAACCTTCGACTCAAGAGATTAATGAAGCTCAAGCACTCTATAAAACTTTAAAATAGGAAAACAAAATATGAACACTCTACAAAAAAATATAATGATTGCAGTAGCTTTTGCAATCTTAATCCTCTCTCTTTTTTTAACGGATTCAGCCTTAATACACGCTGTTTTAGCAGTTGTTGTTTTCATAATGACCATAACTCTGCAGATGCAAAGCTCTTCCGGTAACTCAAATATTCATAGAGTGCTAACTGAAGTAGATGAGATGCTGGAGTTTAAAAGAAATAAAATCAATATTGACAATGCAGCCACGGATGAAGTTGAAAAAGGTATAAACAAACTTGTAGGAATATATGAAAAATCAGTTTTAGAGGATACAAAAGTTGCGGGAGAGATGGTACTTTTAGCAGATAAAGTTTCCAAAGGTCACTACTCATGCAGAGTTGGAGCCGATAGTAAAACTCCTTATGTGCATGTTCTTAGAAATAGCATGAACAACATGTTAACATCCTCAGAAAGAAATCTTGACGATGCAATCAAAACTTTACAAAACTTTTCTAACGGTACTTTTACCGCCAGAAGTGAAGTGAAAGTTGAAGCAAAAATGGCTGATTTACTTAACAATATAAATTCACTCGGTGAGTCGCTTCAGAATATGCAAAAAGAGAATGAAAACTCTCAAAATCATATACTTGAAACTTCGGGTGCTTTAAATAAGACGATAAGCAATATAACAGACACTACGATTATCGAACTCAAAGGCATGATTCAGCACACCGTTCATAGGATACATGATGTTTCTCAAAAAGAGAACGAGATGGTCGGTAATCTTCAAACACTCGTTTCAAATGCGAATGAGACTAAAGAGATACTATCCACTATCGGTGACATAGCAGACCAGACCAACCTTCTTGCCCTCAATGCAGCTATCGAAGCAGCAAGAGCGGGCGAACATGGAAGAGGCTTTGCAGTTGTAGCCGATGAAGTTAGAAAGCTAGCGGAGAGAACACAAAAAAGTTTAGCTGAAACATCAGCGACAACGAATGTTTTAATTCAATCTATCTCTGAAACTTCTGACACTCTCAACAGAAATGCAGATGAAGTAAATGATATTTCCGATGAAGTAAGCCGCATAAGTGACAAAATGGATGATATTATCAACTCTCTCAATACGCTTACTAGATAAAAACACTAAAACGAACGCGTCCGTTTTAGTGGCTGCTGCTAAAGTCCCTACAACCCCCTAAAGCTACGAAAAACTTTGTTTTTCGAGAATTACGATAACATTATCAACTCTTTCAACACCTTTACTAGAAAAAAGCACTGAAACAACACGTTCGTTTTAGTGCGTAACATCAGTAATGGATTTTAAACTAAATCATAACTCTCAGCACTTCCTGGTTCTCCGTAATAGTACCCTTGAGAATAATCAATGCCGAGCTCTTTGACACTATCTGCTAGCTCTTTAGAACTTACAAACTCTGCAATAGTTTTGATATTTGCATTTTTAGAAAATATCAAAAGCCCCTCTATCATATGTCTAACATTCAAATCACTATTCAATTTTTCTACCAAAGAGCCATCAAGTTTAATATAGTCAATATTTAATTTTATGATATTTGTAAAATTTGAATAGCCTGAGCCGAAATCATCTATAGAAACCTTACATCCATACCCCTTCACCATAAGGATAAATTTTTCAATGACTTCATAATCTTTTATATCCTCTGACTCTACAATTTCAAAGGTAATGCCCTCTCCACCATAAGTATCAAGTCTATTTATTATGTAATTAAGCATACTCTCCGAACTTATATTTTCATAAGTAAGATTTATAGAGATATGAGTTTTTTTTACCGCATAAACATTAAACACTTTTTGCATCATCTGCCTGGTAAAATACTCAAAAGTTTTGTCCTCTTTTGCAGAATCTAAAAAGTAGTAGGGCGTAATTATTTCACCGCTGTCTGTTTGCAGTCTTGCCAGAGCTTCATATTTCATAACCTTGCCGTCTTTCATGTCGATAATTGGCTGAAAATAGGGAATGATATTTCCTGTGTAAAGTGCGTTTTTATAAACTCTCATTCTCTCAATAGTGGCTTTTTGCAACTCTCTGGTACTTTGGTTGTTTTTATAAACAATATAGCTTTTTTTTGTAAGTATCGCCTCTTGCAAAACAACATCAGCAAGATTAAATATATTTCTTACGCCATACGCAATGCCGGCCGTAAAATCAGTCACAATACAGCTGCTATCACTGCTTTTATAAACATCCTCTTCTATATTATCAATTAATATTGAATATTTTAGAAGCAACAAATATTTATCAAAGAGAGATTTATTCGTGATAAGTATTGCAAAATCCTGTAAATTGAGGCTATAGAGCGATGCTTCTCCATCTATTAAAACCTCATCCAATTGCTTGGCTTTATTTGAAATAAGATTTTTCACTATGTCAAAACCATAAATATCTTTTATGGACATAATCTGATTTATATGGAGTATTATAAGCATCGCCTCCTCTTGAAGCAGTGAAATATCATTCACTAAAGCTTCTCTGTTTGGCAGTTTTGTAATGCTGTCTATATTTGTTAAATTTTTGACATAAAATTCATTAATGTCGAATACGACCTGATTTTTACCGGCCTTTTTTGCTGCATTGAGATTATTTTCTGCAATATTATAGAGATCGTTGCTGTTAATATTATGCAAATAGTTATATAAATTTATAGCACCGATAGAAACGGTTATGTACTCTGATACCTCGCTCTTAGCATGTACGATGTGAAGTGATTCTATAAATTTAACCAATTTTTTAGCAATATTTTGCACATAATCATCATCTTTATCCAACATTACAACGGCAAATTCCTTTTCACCAATTCTAAACATGTCATCTATCTCTTTGCTGATGCTATTTTTCATATTTGTTGAGAGTTCAAACAGAGTCTTGTCTCCCTGACTTTCACCGTAAAGTTCTTTGTACTCTTTAAAACAATCAATCTCAATCAGTAAAAGTGCAAATTTTTCTTTGTTTAAATTGGAGCGTTTAATCTCTCTCTTCATATAGTGGTCGAAAAATCTTCTGTTGTGCATTGAAGTTAAAGAATCATTTATCGAAAGTTCTTCTAACATTTTTCTATATGTAATATCTTGCTTAACAGATGTGTAGCCCACTTTATTGTGATTTTTATCGTAAAGGGGAGCGATTACCGTATGAATCCAATACTCTTCACCGCTCTTTTTATGATTTTTTATCTCCCCATGCCAATGCTGATTGCTTTGTATTGTTTCCCAAAGATTTCTTATGACTGAGCTATCCATATTTTCATTTCTAAAAATACTATGATTTTTGCCAACCACTTCCTCTTTTTTATATCCTGTAAAATCAAGATAAGCTTGTGAAATTTCTGTAATTCTTCCAGCTAAATCAGATGTTGTCATGTATACATTTTCATCAATTATTTTATTTTTTTGCTTTAAGATAAACTCTTGTTCATCAAGTTTTTGTTTCAGTGAAAGTTCATTATTTGTGTTCACCATTTCTCCAAAATTATAAAGAATATTCATATGACAATTATATAAGGTATTGCTTTCAAACATATTAAAACACAACTAATCAAAAAATACAGTTATAATTACACATGCTTTTATATATTCACATCCCATTTTGCGACTCCAAATGCTTCTACTGTGCCTTCAACTCCTATGTTGATAAATTTCATCTCAAAGAGGAGTACATGAAGGCTCTATACTCCCAATTAGAGTATGAACTTCAAAGATTTGATGCTAAATCGAAGAGCATCGAAACGCTCTTTATCGGTGGAGGAACTCCTTCAACAATCCCGTCCAAACTCTACGAACCGATTTTCAGACTTCTGAAACCTTACATGGCAAAAGATATTGAAATAACAAGCGAAGCCAATCCTAACAGCGCAACTGAGGAGTGGCTTTCTGGCATGTGTAAACTTGGAGTAAACCGCATCAGCTTTGGCGTGCAGAGTTTTGATGACAAAAAACTCAAACTTCTCAACCGTGCGCACTCAGGCGAACAGGCGAAAAAAGCGATTTTGAATGCAGCTAGCGCAGGTTTTAAGAACATCTCACTTGATTTAATTTACGCAACGCTCGGTGACACAAAAGAACTTCTCTTACATGACCTCAAAACAGCCTTTTCTCTGCCCATAAACCATATAAGTGCCTATGCACTGACCATTGAAGAGGGAACTGCATTTGCGTCAAAACCGCAGATGTCAAAGGAGACGCTTAAACTTACCTCATGGCTTTTCAAAGAGATAAAAAAACATGACTTTAAACAGTATGAGATTAGCAACTTCGGCACATATCAAAGCCGACACAACCTTGGATATTGGCTCTATAAGGATTACATCGGAGTGGGAAGCGGTGCCGTTGGCAAGCTTAATACTGAGAGATTTTATCCAAACACTATTTTAGAAGAGTACCTTAAAAATCCATTAGATATAAAAGTAGAAATTTTAAGCGAAGAAGATATAAAAACAGAGCAAATATTTTTAGGTTTTCGCTCTTGTGTCGGGGTGAAGAGTGAATTTTTGAATATATCTGAGCTAAAAAGAGCTCAACTGCTGGTGGATGAGAAAAAACTACAATTTTCTGATGGTCTATTTTATAACAGTAACTATCTTTTGGCTGATGAGATTACACTGTTTCTATCTTCTTAAAGAGGTTAACTCAAAATTCATATGCTTATGTAAAGTTTAACTATTCTTTAGCTAGAATCACGCAATCATAATTTCAGAGGTTTTACATGTTTGATTTCAGTTTGGGCGAAATGCTTGTTATTATTATCATTGCTATACTTTTTTTAGGTCCGGACAAACTCCCTACAGTGATGGTAGATGTTGCTAAATTTTTTAAGCAAATCAAAAAAACAATTGGAACGATTCAAGATTCTCTCGAGCAAGAGATAAATGCTACGGGAATTAAAGAAGAGGCTCTTGCTTATAAAAAAGAGCTTTTAAAAGCGGGCGATGACTTTAAGCGAACTACGGACATGTCGGCAGTAAGTAATCATCTAACGAGCTTAAGCGATGACATTATTGGCGATATTGAAAAAACCAAAGCTCCGCAGCCGGCTCCGGAAGCAGAAAAAATAACTTTTGAGAAAAAACCAAAACAAGAAAATACAGATGTTTAAAGAATTGCGACCCCACTTAATAGAACTCAGAAAGCGGTTAGCCATCGCGGTTGGCAGCTTAGTTGTAATGTTTTTTGTAATGTTTTACTTCCATGAGCCTCTTCTGAGCTGGATGGTTGAACCACTCAATGTAGCACTTATTGAAGTTGGAAAAACATCAGTTCATGCGGCGGATGGAATGCTTACTACTAACCAAGTAGGCGGAGCATTTTTTGTAGCCCTCAAAGTTTCATTTTTCGCAGCAATTGTAGGGGCTCTTCCTATAATTCTTGCGCAACTTTGGATGTTTGTAGCTCCGGGGCTTTATGCAAATGAGAAGAAGATGATTATTCCTTTTATCGTCGGTGGAACATCCATGTTTGTTATTGGTGTTTTATTCTCCTACTATGTCGTTACACCTTTTGGTTTTAACTTTCTTATTACATTCGGTAGTTTCAAATTTACGCCTCTTATCAATATCGAAGAGTATGTAGGCTTTTTTACAAAGATTATGTTTGGTTTTGGAATAGCCTTTGAACTTCCTATCTTTGCCTACTTTTTGGCACTTCTTGGAATGGTGGATGACAGACAGATGCGTGAATTTTTCAGATATGCAGTTGTTATTATTTTCATAGTCGCTGCATTTTTAACTCCGCCTGATGTTCTTACCCAGTTTTTAATGGCTGGTCCTCTTGTTATTCTCTATGGTATCTCCATTTTGATTGTAAAAATGGTTAACCCTGCTCCTCCGCTTGAAGAGGAAAGTGAAGAAGAAGAGAATGAAGATGACCGGAATATGGCAGTTGCCATAGAGAAAAAGAGTGAATAACAGAGAGTATCTCACTTCTAGCTATGATTTTGTTTTGCCGCAAAACCTCATAGCTACCCACCCTGCCACGCCACGCGACCATGCAAAACTTTTAGTGTATGACAGAGCAAAAGATACAATTACACATGCCTACTTTTATGACTTTGCAAAGTTTATTCCGCAAGACAGTGCACTCATCTTTAACGACACAAAAGTTATAAAAGCAAGACTTTTTGGACATAAACCAAGTGGCGGAAAGTGTGAGTTGCTTATAAACAGAGCGTTAACTGCATATGAAATAAGCGTTTACATCCGAGGGAAGGTAAAAGTTGGTATGCAAATAGCTTTTGACGACAAGCTTATTGCAGTTGTAAAAGAGCTGAATGAAGATGGAAGCAGAGTTGTAAACTTTTTTAGAGATGAGAAAATGCTTCGATTTGAAGATATCTTACCTATTATTGATAAGATTGGACATGTTCCTCTTCCTCCCTACATCCAAAGAGAAGACAATAAAGAGGATGAGAGCGAATACCAGAGTGTTTTTGCTCTTAACGAGGGGGCAGTTGCCGCACCCACGGCATCTCTGCATTTCACACCGCAACAGCATAAGAGCATTTGTGAAAACTTTGCACATGCATACATTACTCTGCATGTGGGAAGCGGTACTTTTAAGCCGGTAGAAGCGGAGATTATCACAGAGCATCCTATGCATTCTGAGTATTATGATATATCGGATGAAGCAAAAGCAATACTTGATTCTGACAGACCAATTCTCAGTGTTGGGACAACATCCACAAGAACAGTTGAATTTTACATGCGAAACAAAGAGAAACAAAGAGGAGAAGCAAACCTCTTTTTGCATCCAAACAACAAACCGCTAAGGGTAAATCATCTCCTCACAAATTTTCACCTACCTAAATCAACGCTTCTTATGTTGGTAGCTTCTTTTATTGGGGTTGACAAAGCCCAAGAGCTCTATGCAAATGCAATAGAAAATGAGTATAGATTTTACTCCTACGGTGACGCTATGTTGATTTTATAAGAGTACTAGAGCAGATAGACTCGTGCATTTCTAATCACAATCAAGCCGCTCAAATCGGCTTCAAAAATTTTATCCGGATATTTTTTCAGGGCTTCATCATAGGTTGGATTGGTATTACAATACGCTAAAAAATCATCTCTCATATTATCTGTGAGCGGCAAAGAGAGGCTACTCGTTTGAGAAACCATATCTTTGCAGAAATCTGCAACAAATTCATCTACATCATAAATAGCTTTTGCTCTGCCCTCTTTGAGCAGATTATTGGTAGCACCGCTCTCTCCCACTCTTTGAGGAAAAACATAAATCTCTTTGCCCATCTTGAGAGCAAATTCGATGCTTCGCATGCTGCCGCTCCCTTCTTCGGCCTCAGCCACTACCAAAACATCTCCAAGTGCTACAACAAGCTCATTTCTCACAACAAAACTCCATGGAGCTGCGCAAAAGCCAATATCAAACTGACTCAGCAAGAGACCGTTATTTTCTATCTCTGTTAAAAGATTTTTATTGACAGCGGGATATTTTATGTCAATTCCACATGGCAGTACTGAAATAGTGTTGAAGCTTCCTGCACCCAAGTGTGAAACGGCATCAATGCCCATGGCTCCACCGCTCACTACACAAACTCCTGATTTTCCAAGAGCCAAAGAGAGTTTATGCGCTAAGTTTTTGGAATATTGGGTCGGTTTTCTTGAGCCTATTATTGAAATTTTCTTCTGTTTCAGCAAGCCAAGATTTCCGGCATAAAAAAGCTGTTTTGGATAGTTTTTCATAAAGAGAAGTTCGGCTATCCCACCCTCAATCTTATTCATTGTAGGTTATTAAAGTTTATCAATAGTGACCAAATCTACATCTGCAAAAAGGCTTTTTGATTCACGCAGCGCCAGTATTGTATTCGTATGCGGATGTCCGATTGCTATCGCGGTTCCATGCTTTTGAGCCACTCTTATCGCCTCTTTTATTTGTGAAATAATATTTGCTTTATCCATCTGGTGATCTAAAAAAACATCTCTTCCCTGATAGTTAAGCCCAAAACTTTTCATAACTTTAGGAGCTTCCGACTTGCCGGTTGTTCTACTGTCGATAAAACCAATATGATTTTCATTTAAGGCTGTGATAAGTCTATTCATAGCAGCCTCATTAGAGGTAAACTTACTTCCCGTATGATTATTTATATATTTCACTTTCGGAAAAAGTTCTTTTAATTCTTTAATTCTGTTGGAGATATTCTGCTGCGAATCGCCGACTCTTAAAGTAAATGGCTCCTCTGCACTGAATTTTTGTGCTTCCATCGGTAAATGCACCATATACTGGCTCTCATGTGATGCCAACTTGGCAGAGTCCGGTCTTCCGTTACGAGGAGGTAAAAACGACTTAGTAAGTATAATTCCCAAACTGTTTAGAGCATTTACCTCAGATGAAGTAGATACATCATCTATTATTATTGCTAATTTCGGTCTGCCGCCTGTATGTTTTCTGACTTCCTTCAGTACCGGCATTGGCGGTATTTCTATTAATTCATCTTCGTATTCATGGGCAGCACCACCTTCTTCTTTGCCGATCACACTTATTGGCACATCTTTTTTTACTTTTGTACCGTTTATTTCCTCTTTTATTACTTTTTCACTATTTATCTCTTCTTTATAGTTGCTAATATTCACATCTTTTTTTAATACTTCTATTAATCTATCATTAACACTGTTGAAAGAAGAAGGGTCATTTTTCTTTGTAGAATCATCTGTTTTTTTGGGGAAATCCTGTTGTTTTTGTATTTCTTGCCTAGTTTTTTTTGCTATCTCGTTTTGTGCACTCTCATAGCCCAAATAGTAACCAACAACCAAGGCACTCAAAACTAGGGCGACAAGACCCAAAACCCATGCAATATATGTTAAAGTTTTTGAGTCATATTTTGAAGCTCTTTTTTTTCTTTTTACCATCTTCTCTCCATATACTTACGAAACTATATCTAAAAAGTAAATAAAAAACCATTTCATTACAAATTGCAATATTTTTATTTAAAAACATAGTTCTTTTTATGCTACATAAATTTATTTTTTAAGCATAATTTATGTACAATCGCGAGTTCCTTTCTCTTTGTATTACTATTAGTTAGTAATATATAAATATCCGAAGGGGAAACAATGCCATAACGGCAAATACCAAAAGGAGATAATACTCTATGAGACATTACGAAAACCTTGTAATCGTAAAACCGACATTTACAGCAGAAGAGATTCAAGTTAGCATTAAAACTATCGAAGAAACAATCACTTCAAACGGTGGCGAAATAGCTACGACAAACGCAATGGGGATGAGAAAATTAGCTTACCCGATTAACAAAAGTGAGCGTGGGTATTACCATGTTATCTACTATAAAATTGCTCCGGCAGCAATTTCAGAAATTGAAAGACGCTTCCGTATTAATGAAGACCTTCTTCGTTTCATGACTATCAAATATGATACAAACCGTGAAATAGCAGCTTGGAATAAATTAGTTGAAAAAGCTCAAAGACCAGCTTCAGCTCAAGTTAAAGAGCCTATTGAAATAGCAGCTAGCGAATTTCAAGCAGACGAAGAAGAGTAATTAGCGTAAGCTTTAACGATTAAGGAAAACTCATGTTTAATAAAATAATTTTGGTTGGAAACTTAACACGCGATATCGAACTCAGATATTCTCAAGGCGGTATGGGTATAGCTAAAACTGCTATTGCAACGAGCCGCAAGTTCACTGTCAATGGTGAAAAAAAAGAGGAGATATGCTTTGTTGATATTACATTCTTTGGAAGAAGTGCAGAAGTAGCTAACCAATACCTTCGCAAAGGGAGTAAAATCCTAGTAGAAGGAAGATTGAGTTTTGAACAATGGGTAGACCAAAATGGGCAGAAGCGTTCTAAACATAGTGTTGTTGTTGAAACAATGCAGATGTTGGACTCAAAAGGCGATAATCAGGGTGGCGGATACAACGCACCATCAGATGATATGCATGAGGAAGCTCCTTATTCAGCGCCGCAACAAGGTCGAACTCAAAGCTATCAACAACCAAGCTATGCCAATGAAGGAAATAGACAGCCGCAAAGCTATCAAAAACCTACTCAAGCAACAAGCCAAAGTCGTGAGATGCCTAGTAGCAACTCTGTTCCTGTGATTGACATCGATGAAGATGAAATTCCATTTTAGAAATAGATAATAGAGGGTAATAACATGTCAGAAAAAAGAAAATACAAAAAAAGATTTTGTAAATATTGTGAATCAAAAGTTGATTTTATGGACTACAAAGAAGTAGGAGCATTGCGTTTCTCACTCTCTGAAAGATATAAAATTATGCCTCGCCGTTTAACAGGAAACTGTAAACGCCATCAAGATATGATTACAATCGTAATCAAAAGAGCAAGAGCAGCAGCACTAGTTCCATACACTGTAACTAGAAAAGCTGTTGTAACAGCACCATTCGAAAATCTTAGATAGATTAATTTAAGCCCCTAAATTGGGGCTTTTTGGGCTTTTTGCAACAGCTTTACTATGAATATATCTGTTTTACGGTGACACTACGGTTACACTTTTTCTTATTATACATAGACTCATTTTAAATAAACTTATCACTAAAATCTATAAACCAATCTTTTATAACAGCATCAAATAACACATTAATTTCTTTTACCTTACTATCTAATTTTTTTGTATTTACCTTGTAAAATTATTCTATATGGAATCATTTTCATAAGAGTTGGTAAACTAAAAAATCGTTAAAAATACCCTATTATTTATTTTATAGATGATTCTAAATATCTTTATATGGATGCTATACCACTTCTAATCCCTTCTGACCAAAAAACTAAACCATCTTCTTTAATATCTGCAGGAATTGATTGAATATTCTTATATGCACCATACCCATATTCTTTAATAACTTTACATGCTTGTACCGTTGTTGGAGTAATAAACTTATCGTAACATTCTGGTTTATACGCATAATTATGTCCACCTGCATGTTCTACACTAGGATATATAATACCAGATACTTTAGTATCACCAAACTGAAGAAATTCATTAATAATTCTACTTGTAATCCGATACTCATCTTGATTCCCTTTCCTACTTAAGCGATCTATAAAAAAAGCATCAACTAACTGTACTGCCAAACAAATATCATCTTTTAAAGAACTAAATATATATTCATATTTATCAGCGTATTCAGGAATATCAAAAATAGTTTTTTTTCTTCTTCTTAAGCTATCCATATCACCAATAATTATAGTATGCATATCCATTTTATCTTTTAGGCAATACCTAGTAAGATGAAAATAATCATTTTCTTTTAATCTACTTTCTGCAAAAGCTGTTTCAGGAGAAGATGCTGCGTAAAATACAGGTGAAAAAGGAGTATTGGCACGACCAAAATCTATAATAAAGTTAGTTGGTGGATATTTTAGTTCAGTAATATTTTCAAATAATTCACCACATTTAGAAGGACGAACACGCCAAATATCAAGATTATTAAATGGGTATGTAATACTTATATATACATAAGCCAAGTTATTTACAACATCATGTATATATGCATCGTCAATATCTTTTGCTTCTTTTGAATTAAATTCTTTAATGATATTAGAAACTATATCTAAAGTGTCTTTCGGTAAATCATTTAATATTTTAATATTCTCGTCATACTTTGAATAATCTTTTGACATGTTATTTTTCCATTTTAATCAATATTATACACAAAATTGAAATTATCAAAGTCCCGTCATAGAGAGGAACGAACGATAGGGATAACAACGAGCTTATCAGTTGTTTTTAAGACACAATACATCGAGGCGTTAGTCTTCAAAATACATACTAACTCTACATCTTTTATAATAGTAGTTGACAATGATATTATTATGAGCTATCATTTTAACATCCCAAATAAAAGGATTAAAAAATGAGAAAAAAAGCTGTTGAATTAGCAAAAGGTCAAGACGAGGAAAAAGTTGGAATTAGTTTAAAAATTCCTAAAAATTTAAAAGATAGACTTCAATTATTTTCTGAACAGGAAGATGTTTCTATGAATGCATTAATTACTTCGTGTATTGAATTAATGTTAGATGATAGTTGCGGTAATTTATTAAAGCAAATAGATAATTTACTTGTGCATGAAATAGGTAAACTCAGTCATAAAATAAGCAGTTTTGAATTAATTGATGAGGGCGATGATGAAAGATTAGAGAAAATGAAAGCCACTTATGATTCATATATGAATTTATTTCACCAAGTAAGGAGATTTATATGAAAATTTCACTTGAGGTAAACGTAAATTGTAGTTTCATTTCTAAATCGCCAGTAAGTTTTTATGTGTCTTAAAAAAAGTTAGATTATAGAGTATGAACACATAGTATTTGCATTATATAGTGGTTTTATTTAAAGTCTTAAACAATAAAAACACATAGAGAGTCCATCCGCCAAGATAAAAACTCCCTATGCTGTTTCAAGCCTACAAGGAAAGAAACGATGAATGATACACAAAAAAATATTAAAAAAACAGAAATTGACTGCACCACTGTACATAGAAAACTCGATGAGTTTCATAGATTACTCTTAGGTTTAAATGCGTTTGGCTCTTTACATCTTACAGACTACAATTTAATTCTTGATTGTCTGAAAGGCTCCTTTAATTACACTCCAATTGATGATAATGAATAGTTAGGCTATAGGCGAAGACTGTTTTTTTGTGAGGCTCCGCCGAACAAAAACAGTATGAGGCGATAGCCTTCTTGGCTATCTATAAAAAGTTATCGGACACGATTAAAAAAATTAAAAAGGAAGGGACAAAATGACAAAATTAAAATTAAGTATATTTAGAGCAAATAAAAGAAATGAAAAACTTTATGGAATTAGTTTAAGAATTCCTATGGAATTAAAAGAAGTAGTTTATGATATTGCAGAAAAAAATAATTTATCTGTAAATTCTTTGATTATTGAATCTTTAAAATCTGTTTTTATGGATGAAAAGGTCACAAAATGAAAACATACGGCTTAACGAAGTATCAAATAAAAAAAGCTCATGACAAATTAAAGTTCAATAGACAGTTTATGAATTCCAACGGTGTGCAAGTTGACAACAAAATAGTACCTTTCGCTGACTTCGTCCAAAACAGCTATATGAACAGTGATAGATATGTAGCAGAATTACAGCATCGTGCTTGGAGTGTTTACAATTATGCAAATTCAAAAGACTTATCTAATGTGTTTCTTACTCTTACACTTCCCTCTCATTGGCATAAAAAGAAGTCTTTTAAAGATAAACTCATTAACAATAAAAAGTTTGCTGGTCGTACATATATCACTACTTTAAAAAGTCCTATTGATAAAAAGAAATATAAGTTTTTCAATTGTCATGTAACGCAAAAGTTTAACGGACTTGATTTTGATGCTGTATTAGATTTTAGTGAAACAATAGACAAATACACTCCGCACAATGCTTCTATCGAGCTTTCTAAGCTATTAAAAAAGTTTTTCGATGATAGGGCTTACAAAAGCATCAATAAGGATGATAGATGTTATTTTCGAGTTACTGAACCGCATCAAGACGGTACACCTCATATCCACATGAGTTTATTTATCCCATCTGATATGAAAGATAAAATTGTTAGAGCTCTTAATAGGTTGTTTCCTGCTCCGCAAAGTAAAATTGAAACGGATATAGATAGCCCCGTAGCTTATTTGATGAAATATGTATTAAAAACTTTAGACGATTTAAGAGATGAAAATAGCGATATATCAAATCTTACTCTATGGTACTTATATCACGGCATTTCAAGGTTTTACACTTCTCGCACTTTTGTAGCTCTTGAAGTGTATAGAAGATTAAACGGTATGTACACGCTCCAAAAACTGACTGAAAAATATGATTTGAATGAAGTATGTGTGTATGTCTATTCCGATACTAAAAAAATTGCCATGATAGAAAATGAATACGGCACTATTTACATACCTAAACCCGTGAATTGGTCGCAAAAACTAGATGAAGCTGATATGCTTGGCGAAGATGGAACTGTACAGTTAGATAGTGGGTTTGAGTCTATTTACAAAGATGCAACTCCGCACTATATCAATGTTTCAATTGATGGCGAAGAGTATATCACTTACAATTTTTCTGTTAAAAAGCATAACTATGAAAATCAAAAGCTCTTAGAGCAAGGCAAAGAGGCTGTTCCGTTTCAAAATATACTGCAAAAAGTGACTAAACAACCGTATCAAATGACGCAGTTTGAGCTATATAACTATTTTGAGAACATAGATATTGTCAAACGAACTGCTAAACTAGGCAGTCAATAAATCACAAAAAGTTATATTTTGATTTTTGAACCTTAAACTAATAAATTAGTTTTGCTAAACTTTAATTTCATTTTTGAAATAGGAGGTTTAGT
>JBAZSX010000007.1:0-174602 GCA_041662225.1 Sulfurimonas sp. | reverse complement strand
TCTTAGACCTGAGCTTAATGCATTAAGACTTTTATCGAGTCCAATGTTGTTCATTGTAGCTTGCATGTGTGCATTCATTGCACCAACATTTGTGTTTATTCTAAATCCCATCTTAAATCCTTTTTGGGTAAGAGCTTCCCGCTCCCGCTGTTTGTCAAAGTTTATTAACTTCCTTGTTAACTACAACTTATATCGGTATTAAAAAATATTACTTTAATTAATATTCAGATTTAAATCTAATAATTTTATGGGTCGTTTTCATTATTTAAACTTTTTTGATACACTTCCGACACTAAAAACCACTATACACTAATATATAGGAAAGCTATTTGAACTTAATTATCGTCGAATCACCCGCTAAAGCTAGGACTATTAAAAATTTTTTAGGCAAAGATTATGAGGTTATTGCTTCTAAAGGGCACATTAGAGATTTACCAAAATCTCGTTTTGGAATTACAATTGATGAAAATAATCAGCTTATTCCTGCCTATAGTGTAGCCAAAGAGAATGCAGCTACGGTTAAAGAGATAACTGCTTTAGCCAAAAAGTGTGACACAATATATATCGCGACCGATGAGGATCGTGAAGGTGAGGCGATTGGTTGGCATATTGCACAGGCGATAAAAAAAGACCCTGCCGGGCTTCCCCGCATTGTTTTTCATGAGATTACAAAAACTGCAATCAACCATGCGCTTGAAAATGCCCGTAAAATTGACATGGATATGGTAAACGCGCAACAAGCGCGTCGTCTTCTTGACCGCGTTGTTGGATATAAACTCTCTCCGCTTCTGAGCTCTAAGATTCAAAAAGGACTCTCCGGAGGGCGTGTTCAATCCTCTACGCTTAAACTTGTTGTTGACCGCGAGAGAGAGATACGAGCTTTTATTCCTGAGGAGTATTGGACTATAGACACTCTGTTTAGAAAAGATATAGAAGCAAGTTTAGTAGTGCATCAAGGCGACAAGCTCTCAAAACTCTCAATTCACAATAAAGATGAGGCCTCTTCTATAGTAGAGAGCGTAAAAAGTGATTCATTTATAATTGAAGCGATTGAAACGAAACAGAGAAAAAGTTCAACTCCGCCACCGTTTATGACATCAACCTTGCAACAAACTGCATCAAGTAAGCTAGGATTTACTCCTAAAAAAACTATGATGGTGGCGCAAACCCTTTACGAAGGTGTAAAAACTCCCGATGGAACTTCGGGCGTTATTACCTACATGAGAACAGATTCACTCAACTTGGCGGGTGAAGCGGTAGAGGCTGTGAGAGAGGCTATACTTAACAGATTCGGTGCAAAATATCTGCCAAACGAACCGAAAGTTTATAATAAAAAGTCAAAGGGTGCGCAAGAGGCGCATGAGGCTATTCGCCCTACCATGCTTAATTTTACACCGGAAATTGCACAAAAATTTCTAAAAGCAGATGAGATTAAACTTTATACGCTTATCTATGAGAGATTTATGGCATGTCAGATGAATGATGCGCTTTTTGAGCAACAGAGCATTATCTTGAAAGGGTCAAACAATGAGTACAAAGTAACCGGAAGAAAACTGCTTTTTGACGGTTTCTATGCGCTCACGGGAGCCGAAGACAAAGACAAGCTTCTTCCAACGCTCAAAGAGGGTGAAAAAATCGACCTTCAAAGCATAAAACCGGAGCAACACTTTACAGAGCCGCCGGCAAGATACTCTGAAGCATCTTTGATTAAAAAACTCGAATCCGAGGGTGTCGGACGACCATCAACCTATGCACCGACAGTCGCAACTCTTAGCAGTCGCACCTATGTAAGCATTGAAAACAAACAGATTGTTCCTACCGAGATGGCTTTTACCGTAACAGAGATTTTAGAAAAAAACTTTGCAAATATTGTTGACATCTCATTTACTGCAAACATGGAAGAGAAACTGGATGAAGTTGCAGAAGGGCAAGTGGATTGGCAAAAACTCTTAAGTGACTTTTACTTCCCTTTCGTGGCACAAGTAGATGAGGCTAAAGATAAAATAGTATCACTCAAAATAGCAGAACCGACAGGGAAAGCTTGCCCTAAATGTGGAGAAGAGCTGCTTCTACGCTCCGGTAGATTTGGAACTTTTGTGGCCTGCAGCGGTTTTCCAAAGTGTAAATACACAGAACAGGTAGATGAAGAGGGAAATAAAGTAGAAGCCAAAGTTGAGTTAAGCGATGAGAAGTGCGACAAATGCGGCAAAGATATGATTGTCAAAAATGGCAGAAACGGCAAATTCTTGGCATGCAGCGGCTATCCGGATTGTAAAAATACAAAAAGCATGGCAACTGAGAGTAAAACTTCTGATATTCCATGTCCTGATTGTGGCGGAAAACTTCTCTGGAAGCAGTCATTTCGCGGTGCATTTTGGGGATGTGAAGCCTACCCTAAATGTAAATTTATAAGCAAATTTGAGCCAAGCACAATTAAGTGCAAAGAAAAAGGGTGTGACGGCGTTTTGGCAGAGAGAGTTTACAGAAACAAAGAAGTTTATGAGTGTGTTAAGTGTAAAGTCAGAACACCAAAAGAAGAGATAAAGTAATTTCAATATGAAAATCGGCATCATTTCAGATACGCATAAAAAGATTAATAAAGCTTCAAAAGCTATCAATATGCTCATAGAAAACGGTGCTGAATTTATAATCCATGCAGGAGATATTGTAGAGCAAGAGATATTGGAACTTCTAAAAAACTCTACTAAAAAATATGTAGCAGTTTATGGAAATAACGACGCCCACCTTGTCCAATACCACACAAAGTACAACCTTGTACAAGAGCCCCACTACTTCAAGCTTGGCGATACAAAATTTAAACTTATGCATCTCCCCTTTTATATGCAGCCAGATGCAGAAGTGGTTATATCCGGGCATACACACGAGTTTTCATGTGAGTTAATAAATGGAACTCTCTTTCTGAATTCCGGAGAGTGCTGTGCAAGAAATAAGCCTCTCTCAGAGTGTGCCATGCTTGAAATTAGCGATACAAACTTCTTAATAACCTACTACACAAGAAAGAATAAATCCGATACATTCGAATCAAAAATAATTTTGTATAAGAGAGTTTCATCATGAATCAAAAAATTTTTCTATGTTCTATCTGCAATATTAACAGCGGAACATGTAATGAAGATTGCAAATTCTGTTCTCAAAGTGTGCGATACAAAGCAGACATAGCGCGCTATAAGAAGAAGCCTCTAGATAAGATTTTGGAAGAGGCAAAGCATGCCAGAGACAGCGGTGCTTTAGGTTTTTGTTTAGTCACCGCCGACAAAGGATTAAACGATAAAACTCTTGAGTATGTCTGCGCAGTTGCACGAGCCGTAAGTGAAGTTGCACCGGAACTAAGACTTATAGCATGTAATGGAACTGCCACACTTGAACAACTTTTAATTTTAAAGAGTGCCGGTATAAAAGCGTATAACCACAATTTGGAAACCTCAAAAGAGTTTTATAAAGAGATTTGTACAACGCACAGTTGGGATGAGCGGTATGAGACTTGCGAGAGCGTAAAGAGGGCTGGAATGGTATTAATATCCGGCGGTATTTTCGGGCTTGGGGAGTCACAAGAGGACAGAATTTCAATGCTGAAATCTTTGAACGCACTGGATCCAACCTCAGTTCCAATAAATTTTTATCATCACAATGAAGCTCTTGAACTTCAACCAAATCCTTTGAGCATTGATGAAGCCTTAGAACTTATAAAACTGACAAGAGAGACAATCCCGAATGCCGAACGAATTATGGTAGCAGGCGGAAGAGAACTTATGTTTGGTACAAGGCAAGATGAAATTTTTACATACGGCGCAAATTCAATTGTCATTGGCAATTATCTTACAACAAGCGGCAGAGATATGAGCAAAGACTTAGAGATGTTAAAGTCTCTTAATCTTCAAATTGCCACGGCCGTTTAGAAATAGAGATGAGTAGTTCTGTACTTTTTATAGGGATAGCCTTTTTAATTGTAATCTCACCCATTTTTTCAAATGTTACAAAACTGCCGGTCGTTGTTGTAGAGATTATACTTGGAGCCTTAGCTGTATGGTTTGGTTTTTTTGATACCGGTAATGAACTTTTTAAAAATCTTGCAAAAATAGGCTTTTTTTATCTCATGTTTTTAGCAGGTTTAGAGATAGACCTCAAACAATTTGCAGCAAAAAAAGGAAACCTGCTTAACAGTGCAATTATCTATTTTATATCCCTCTATGGATTATCATTTTCCATATATCTATTTTTTGACCTCAATCCTGTTTATATCGTTGCCATACCGATTGTCTCCCTTGGGATGATTATGGCTCTTATAAATGAGCAAGGAAAAAAGTTTAAATGGCTTGAAATAGTTTTAATTGTAGGTGTTTTGGGTGAAATACTAAGTATTTCTGCAATAGTTATCTATGAATCCTATATTCATTTCGGTGTAACTTTCCAATTTTATAAAAATATATTTATATTCTTTGCTGTTTTACTTTTATTCTATTACTCTTTTAAAGTCTTAAATATACTATTTTGGTGGTATCCTGAACTCAAAAAACTTCTTATGCCGGAGGACGATTCCAAGGCTCAAAGCGTTCGAGTGAGCATTGCATTTTTTATCATACTGATTACCGTTATGAAAATACTTCATATTGACATGGTTTTAGGTGCTTTCTTTGCGGGTATCTATATTTCAAACTTTTTCGAGCATAAAAAAGATTTGCCGCATATACTCCATAAAGTCGGGTTTGGTTTTTTAGTTCCCGTCTTTTTTATCTATGTCGGTACAACTCTCGATTTAAATATGATTTTTAGCACAGAAGTTATCTACCGTGCACTTCTGATACTCTCTGCTATGATTTTTGTCAGGGTAATCAGCTCTTATCTTGCATACAGCAAACATTTAAACCCTGTTGAAACTTTTTTACTGGCACTTGGTGACTCCATGCCTTTGACATTTATTATAGCGATAGCAACCATTTCATATGAAGCTTCACTCATATCTCACAATGAGTATCTTTCATTTATCGTGGCGGGAATGTTATCTGGTATAATCATTATGAGTTTAATAAAATTCTTAATCTCAATCATCTATAAAACAAAGGTGGAATGAGATGTCTCGCTCTGTTTTGCTGCAACTAGCCCGTGATTCAATTCATGAAGTTTTTGAAGCCCAAAGAACAATAGATAGAAAAGCTCTCTTAGAGGAGCATCCTCTTCTGAATGAGAAGATAGCTACAACCGTGAATATCTATTTCAACCATGAGCTACGAGGTTCCTATTCATCTTTGGATGCATCAAAAAGTTTGCTAGAAGATATAATTCATAATGCTAAAAAATCTGCTTTTGAAGATAAAAACTTCACACCGCTCACCAGTTCTGAGTACCTACACTCAGAAATAGAACTTCTACTTACGACTCCTGAAGGCATTATAAGTCAAAAAGACCCGGCAATACTAAAAAACTAATCATTAATTATTTTAACATCCACCCTGAATATAACAGGCTATCGCATAGCCATGATTTAAGCCCAGAGCAATACTTCCTCCGCTCTCTTGCGTAATATCACCGGCTACAAAAAGCCCTTTAATATTTGTTTCATAATTTTCATCATGTACCGGTTTGCCATCCTCCTCTTTTATGCCTGAACTCGCCAAAAACGAGCTAGGAGTCGTGCCTCCGATTGCATAAATAACTCTATCAAAAAGCTCAGGCTCTATTTCATTGAACATTACTTTGACTTTGCCTTCACTCTCTTCTAAGTCATCAATATTAACACCCAAGATTGCTAGAACTTCACCATTTTGAATAGCATCCGCAATATTTTTTTGATTTGTAGGGTTTGCTCTCTCAAAAGTTTCTCTTCTGTAACAAATCGAAACACTGTTATTATCCGCCAAATCTACTGCATACTCTATTGCGCTGTCTCCGCCGCCCACAACCAAAACTTTCTCATCCCCTACACATCCGTCAAGCGTAAAACCTACCCTATTTTTAATGCCCACCGGTATTTTGTAATTTGGTTTATTTGGTTTTCCCATTCGTCCGATTGTGACAACAACATGCTTTGCTTTTATACTTTTGCCTGCCATAAAAACTTCAAAACAATCATTTAGTTTTTTAATGCTTTGCACCTCTACATGTGTCTGCAACTCAACAGAATGGTGTGCTAAAATCTCATCAAAGAAGTCCAGTGTGGTCTCTTTTGTGCCATCTACAAAGTAAATCCTGCCGTCAAGTTCAACTTTCTGACCTTTCCAATCTTTATCAACTCTTTTATTCTCTTTGTAATATTTTCTTATTGTGGAGTTGTGATTTCCCTCTTTTTCTAGCAAAACGATATCTCGAATTCCTTGAAGATAGCCCTCTACTGCAGTGGCAATGCCCGCAGGCCCTGCTCCTATAATCGCTAGCTCATGTACATGGTTCATATCTGCTCCTAAGGTTGAAATATAAATTTTAACATAATTTATTATTTTTATTATATACTGACAAAATGTATTACGTAATTAAAAGACAATTAGATAAACCTATGTCATGTTTCATAGGTTTTATGGTTCCCAAATATATAGCTTCAAAAAATAACGATAGTGTTATTTTTGAATTTCATAAAGATGGAAAAACTCAAAGAAAATGGGTAAAAAAAGAGGAGATAGTTTTACTCACTGAGGATAAAGATTTTTTCATAAAAACAATGGATCAGTTCAAAGCCGTAGAAGAGACGCAACAAAAATTGGTAACTGAAGCCAGAAATCAGCTAGATGCAAGCATTGAGGCATTTACAGAAACTGTCAATGCTGAGTTAAATGAATTTAATGAGATAAAAAGTACAGCTGATGTGCCGTGCCTTCTAAAAAATTTATAATAACTTCCTCCTTCGGGTTTTATTCCAAATTTTGAGGAAAATTTGTCATAACTTCCCTCTTCGAGGTTTATTCCAAATTTTGAGGAAAATTTGTCATAACTTCCCTCTTCGGGTTTTATTCCAAATTTTGAGGAAAATTTGTCATAAACTTTTGAAGTTTTGGAACTATAACAGCTTGGCAGTATCCTTGTGATGGGTTCAGTTGAAAGTAGTTTTGGTGGTAATCCTCAGCCGGAAAAACTTCAGGCAAAACACTAATTTCAGTAACTATTTTATCTCTGAAGCTCTCTTGTGCTTTTGAAATTGCACTCAAAATCAGCCCTTTCTGCTCGCTGTCCTCATAATAAACCACCGAACGATACTGCGTTCCTCTATCTGCCCCCTGCTGATTTAATGTAGTCGGGTTATGCACTCTAAAAAATATATTCAAAAGTTCTCCCCTTGTAACTACATCTGCATCAAACTCTATATCTACAACCTCTGCATGCCCCGTTGCACCCGTACAAACACTCTCATAGGAGGGATTTGCTCTCGCTCCGCCTGCATATCCACTGAGGGCTGAGAGAACACCTTTTACATTAGAGTAAACAGCTTCAACACACCAAAAACATCCGCCACCTAAAACCAATCTCTCTTTTTTCATATTTAAAAGACTCCAAATATTTTACTATCTGTCCAATTATTACACAAAAGTCCTCTAATTATTCGTACAAAACTCTTTAAATTTAGAAATTAAGAAAACTTATAAGATTAATACAATAGAGTATTGACATTATTGAAGTTAAAATATTAGGAAAACTAATGAAAAATACAAAAAAAGTGGTTTTATGCCTGAGTGCATTTGCGTTATTTAGTGCTAGTTCATTGTGCGGTGATGACACGAATACAGCAAAAGTTGAAGAAAATATTGTAACAATTGAACTTCCAAAAGTTTCGGATGTACCGAAAGTAGAGGCAGTAGTTCCAACCGTCAAGGTAGTAGAAAATGGAAATATCAAGCCGAATGAAACCGTAGAGGAGCTACTTGCTCCTGAAAAAGTTATCTTTAGCGACCATGTAGCACCTCCGCATTATCCTGTAAAAAAAGAGATAAATGCTACAAAAGTTGAAGTTGGCGACATTGACAATGGTAGAGTAGCAGCCTATTTGCACTCCCCTCTGGTTACGGTTGAGCAAGTAAAATCAAACTTAGAAAAAGCAGGATTCACTGTTTTGGCTGAGTACAAAGTGGATGATAAGGGTGAAATAGTATCGATAGTGTTCAGTGACAAAACGATGGAAGAAGCGGCTGCTAAAAAAAGCAGAGGTTTTGCCAGCACTTTGAGAGTGCTTATAGATACACAAAACAAATTAGTCAACATCTCGAATCCAATCTATGTTATGGGAGCTTTTTTGCAGGAGGAGTATAACTCTAAAATAGCCCAAGACGCACTCAAACGTATAAGAGAGAACTTTGAAGGGCTTAAAAATTCAGAAGAAATTGTCAAATTTTCTGTTTTAGAGCACTTCCAATTTATGGAGAACATGCCTTTTTATAAGGATATGCAAGTTGTGGCTACCGGAACAAATGATGAGTTGCTCGCTAAAGCCAAAGCATCTAACAAGATTGTTTATGAGCAGCATCTAGGTGACGGCACTATAGTTTTGGGCGTTGAACTCGACAAAAGAACAAGTAAATTTGTTAAAAAAATAGGGTACTTAAACGGTGGTTTACTCCCTTACCCTATCATTATAGAAAAGGGAGAGGCTAAAATTCTAGAACCAAGATTTTACATTTCAGTCATGTACCCTGCGATAAAAATGTCAGAGTTTATGACAATCGCAACCGTTCCAGGGGCAATAACGACAGATTGTGATAAGATTTTTCGTTAGCCATCTGATGTTACGCATTCAAACGAACGCGTCCGTTTGAATGGCAGGGACAGTTGTCCCTACAACCCTCTGAAGCTACACAAAGCAAGCTTTGTGAGATTTAAAGAAGTGGTGGATTTACTCTTTATGCCGTTTTAGAAGTTCCCCATACATTTTGTGCATGAGAGGGACTTCCACAAATTCTCTCTTCGCCTCTTTTACAATATATCCGCTCAAAGTTTTTAGCTCATCTCTTCTTGCGTTTTGAAAATCAAGATGCATAGAGGTGGATGAATCATACGGCAGATTTTTAGCAATTTCTAAAGATTTTTCAACCTCATCATATATATTTACCCCCTTAGCATGCGCTACTTCCGCTATCTCTTGCAAAAGTGTTTTAACCTCATCGTAGTGGTGTTCATAAACAAAGCCTATTGTATTATCATAAAAAGTTGTAGCCGTGGCAAAAGCAGAAATAAATATATACTTTTTCCAGATTGCGGTTTTACTATCCTCTTCAACCTTAGCACGAAGCGAAGCCTCGTCGCAGAGCGCTTTCAAAATTTTTGACTCCTCTGCCAATCCGCCAAAAACAAGGGCAAAAACCTTTCCTTTCTTTCTTATGACTCCTGCCTCTTGCACATGCGAGAGTATATATACACAGGCATCCAAAACCTTGCATTCACTCAAAACACGCAACTCATCCCCATGCTCCACTCCATTTGCAAGACTTAAAACAATTGTCTCTTCATCCACATGCGAGCTTATCGCCTCATAAGAACTTTTCAAATCGTAGCTCTTCACACAAAAAAGTACAATATCAAAATAGCCGTCCGCCTCATCCAAGCTTTTTGCATTTAGCTTTACATTCGCCGTGAGCGTCAGCGAGGAAGTGCCCTCGGGGTGCCAAGAGCTTATTTCTCCTGAGTTAATTTCTACTGAGCTATCTTCTTCAATAATCGTAATTCCCTCTTTTTGAATCTTACGAAGATGCTCACCCCTTGCAAATCCAACAACTTCATGCGAAGTTTTAGCCAAATTTGCCGCAATATACCCACCGACTCCGCCAAGACCGACCACTGCTATTCTCATCTCAATCACCCCTCTTATCTCTTGAAGTATTATATAATACATTTTATATTTTCACAAAAGGAAAGGTTATGCCGCGTATTGATGATAAAGCATTCTATGAAGCCGCTATAAAAAAATATGGCATAACCGCGATGGGGCTAAACTGGCACTCTAACCTCTCTCAAGAGATTCGATTTGATGTAATTCTAGAGATGCTCCCTAATGATTTAGAGAGCTTCACGCTCTGTGATGCAGGGTGTGGATTTGGAGATTTTTATACCTACATGGAAAAAAACTCTCAAATGTGTAAAAAATATATGGGGATTGATGCTCTTGAATTTATGTGTAATGTGGCAAAAGAGAAAACAGGATGTGAGATAATCCAAGCAGATATATGCAAAGAGTCACTTCCACATGCCGACTATTATATCTGCAGCGGTGCGATGAATGTGCTCAGCGAATTTGAAACGCATCTCTTTATACGCAACTGTTTCTCGGCATGTGGCATCGGCTTTATATTTAATATTCTTCACGGTGATTTCGACACAACAACATACAACTATACGACGATACAGCAGATAGAAAATATTGCAAAAAAGCTTGGTGTAAAATGTGTAACCTACTCGCAAGGGTATATGGAGAACGATATTTCCGTGGGATTTTTTAAATAATGTGCGCTATTTTCGGAATAATCGGCGAATACGACGAGTCAAAAGCCAAACATGCCCTTTCTCTTCTCGCTCATAGAGGAGAGGATTTTTGCGGAATCGAACAGAGAGAAAATCTCTTTTTTGCACATCAAAGATTGAGTATATTAGATGCAGGCAAACAATCTCATCAGCCACTCAAACATGAAAAAATCCTGCTCTCTTTTAACGGGGAGATTTATAACTTCAAAGAGTTAAAAAAAGAATTGGATTTTGATTTTAAAAGCGAGGGCGACAGCGAAGTGATTATCGCTGCGTATCTCAAATGGGGAGTCGATTTTGTAAACCATTTAAGGGGAATGTTCGCTATTGCGCTGCTTGACGGTGATACTCTCTACCTTTTTCGTGATAGGATAGGCAAAAAACCCCTCTTTTACATGCATGGCAAAAGCTTTATTTTCAGCTCTGAAATAAAAGGATTAACTCCCTTTTTGAACAAACATGAACTCAATGATGATGCACTTATGAGCTACCTCAGTTTTCTAGCCCCGACTCCGCCGCACACCTTTTTTAAAGGAATAAACAAGTTGGCAAGCGGAGAGTATTTAAAGCTTTCAAACGGTCTTGTAGAGATAAAAAGATATTTTGATTTGCTAGACTCTAAGCCAAATATTATTACAGACAAAAACGAGGCTATTCACATGCTGGAAAGTCTGCTTGAAGAGTCTATTACCATGCGACTAAACTCCGATGTTCCAATGGCATCGCTTCTCTCAGGCGGAATCGACAGTGCGACGCTCAACTATTATGCAAAAAGAAGCGGAGTAAATCTTCACACCTACACTCTGGGGTACAAAGAGTTTGCAAAATATGATGAACGACAAAATGCTCTGCAAAGTGCGGAGTTTTTGGGTCTTGACAACACGCAGGTTGAGATAAATCAGGATGATTTTATTACCGCATGCGGAGATGTTTTGGACACGCTGGACGAACCTCTCAACGACCCTGCCGCCATTCCGCTTTACCTGCTTTTCGGGCAGATTAAAAAAGATGGTTACAAAGTGGTTTTGAGCGGAGAGGGGAGCGATGAGCTCTTTTTAGGGTATCGACAATATTTCGAGTATCTCGACATCGAAAAAGCCTCTACCTTAGCACACAAAAACTGGCTCAAAAAGTATTTCCACTCCAACTTTTCAATGAACCGCGAATGGGAGTGGTATAAACGAATTTTTGATGACACACTTTTGTTTCGTACATCGGGAGATAAATTCACAGACCTTCAAAAAAACAACCTCATGAGAAGAAATGTCAAAGACAACGAATCGCTCAAATATCTCAAACCCTACCGTGACAGATTTGAGGCTTCAGCCCACAGTGATGAGAGCATGTGGTACAGCTATATCGACCTCAATCTCTTTCAGGCGGAGCATTTTTTGACCAAACTTGACCGCGTAAGTATGGCACATGGAATAGAATCCCGCACCCCTTTTTTAGACCATAAGTTGGCATCTGCAATCTTCAGTATCTCCCCGCATCTGCGCTATGAGGATGGAGTTACAAAGTCGCTTTTAAAAGAGATTATGAGAGATAAACTCGATGAGAAGATTTTAAAAAGAAAGAAAAAAGGGTTCTCAAACCCCTACATGGAGTATCTCATAAACTCCAAGCAGATAGACCTCATAAAAGAGGTAAACAAAGAGACGGGAATGTTTAAAACAAAAGAGCTGGATGAGTACATTGCCACCGCTTCAAAAGGAAGCTTCAAACAGCATGTCTGGGGGCTTTATGTTCTGAGTGTTTGGATGAAGAAGTGGATGTTGTAGGCTTCATGATTTTTATCTAAAAGTAATATAAGGAATACACCTAATGAATAAAACAACAAATGATTCAAAAACACTGTTAGCACTCAATAAGCCTAAGGGTTACGTGGTCACACGATCTGACGAACTTGGGCGAAAAACAGTTTATGATCTTTTGCCTGATTGGGTTTTTCATGACGGATGGATGCCTATCGGACGCCTTGATTTAGAGTCTAAAGGGCTTCTATTATTCACAACCGACGGTAAAATCGGCGACGCGTTGACCAAACCCGGGAATTGCATTAAGGTGTACGAGATATGGGTCAGAGGTCACGTAACAGACGAACATATTGCAGAGGCTCTAAAAGGTGTAGAAAGTCCACAGGGTCTACTAAAAGCTCTTGAAGTCGAAAAGATAAGCACTGGTGGTGCAAAAACAAAACTCAGAGTAATCATCGACGAGGGAAAGAATCGGCATATCCGTCGGCTTTTTGGAGCACTGAAAGACCCAAAGTTTGGGACACCCTTAAAGGTCTTAGAGTTGAGCCGAATCAGCATTGGCAGTTTTAAACTCAACATCAAAAGCGGTAAATGGCGTTACCTTTCATTAGAAGAAGAGAGAATGCTGATTAAAAATCTTAATTAACTCGAAGAGCTATCTTTAATAATTGCACTTATGTATAAATAACCGGAAGTTAATATGTTGCAGAAAAATAATTTCGTAAACTAAAGAAAACACCCTGTTCCATAAGGCTTTTTTGAATAGAACAGCTTAGCATGTGCAACGATAAGTGCATGAAACTCCTGATAGCAAATTACCAATTCATCTCTATATTTCAGCTCTTTTTCTATCTCACTCTCCATAAACTTTTTGATTGCGTGATAGCTTGCTTTTTCATCTATCAGCCGCGCATGTAAAAGCAATCTTTTTGTGTAGGCATCGACCACAAACTCAGGCTGATTGTACGCATAAAGAAGAATAGAGTCGGCACTCTCAGACCCTATTCCTTTTACAGCCAAGAGTTCCTCACGCATTGGAATTCTCCCCTCTAATCTCTCAAAAAACTCTGTAAATACCAAGATATAGTTTGCTTTTTGGTTGAAATATCCTGAGGGTTTTATGGCACTTTTGAGCATATCTAGAGGCATGTTTTTGATTGCTTTGTAGTCTAGGCAATTCATGGTGCTGAGATTGTTTAATGATTTTACAACGGAGACGAATGTGGTGTTTTGGGTCAGAATCACACCTAGACAAATCTCAAAAATCTGAGCTTCATTTTTTGGAAAATCATACTCGCCTGGATGGTAACCGCCATCAATAAAAGGCCACCACCCTTGTGCTCCGTATTTCTCATAAAGTGTTTTGTAGATTTGAATTATTGTATTCATTTTATTTTTCTCACAATGCAACCCTCATCTGCCTTATTCTCAAAGTATATTTAATATGCTAGAATCCTACTCTTAAAAATATGAAAAATTGATTATAAAACACAAAGGTTTTGATGAAAACTTCTACCTACTCCTATCTCTTAATTCTTGCGATGCTATTATGGGCGGGAGGCTGGAGTGCTTTAAAAATATTAACGCATGACCTAAGCGTGGATGTGATTGTATTTTGGCGCTTTTTTATTATGAGCATCTCCTTTTTGCCCATCCTCTATTTTCTTAAAATGCCTCTGGTTCTGGGCAAATCTAACATAAAATATGTGGTTGGTAGTTCTCTCCTAAACATCGCCTTCATGTTCTTCTCTTTCATAGGTATCAAGCATGGGTTTGCCGGAGGCGGAAGTGTTATTATCACCACGCTTAGCCCTGTTATGACATTTCTGCTTGTTGCACTTATTTTTAGAAAAAAGTTGGCAAATCTTCAATATTTTGGTTTAGCCATCGGCATATTCGGCGGAGCCATTATGCTTCAACTGGGTGACATGAGCCTCTTTTTAAATAGTTCAAATATTTTCTTTCTACTTTGCGCACTTGTTTGGGCGGCGCTTACTCTGCTCTCCCAGCACTCGCAAAAACATATTCACCCCATCCATTTCAGCTTTTTAATCTCTGTCTTTGCTTCTATTGTCACATTTATTTATGCCTACAATTCAGATTTACTTAGCGTCTTCAATCAAGGTGCAAAGTTCTGGGTTGCATTGATTTATCTTGCTGTTTTGGGGCAAAGCGTTGCAACAACCATATTTTTCATGGCATCAGGAAAACTAGGAAGCGAAAAGACAAGCTCCTATATGTTTTTAGTCCCAGTTTTTGCTCTTTTTATCGCTTGGCTTATTTTAGATGAACCGCTGCAACTCCACATAGTAATTGGCGGAGCAATCAGTATGATTGCGGTTCTTTTTATAAACAAAAAGAGTTTTTAATCACAATATTTAAGTTTTAAAATCATTTAATTATTATCAGCTATAATACATAAAATAAAAAAATTGTATATTATCAGGGTGGCAATATGAAAAATGTTCTGATTTTGGGCGGTGGTTTTGCCGGTATTGATGCCGCAATTCATTTTACAAAATTAGATTACGCCGTTACCTTAGTCAGTAATAGAGACTATTTTTATATTTATCCCACCTCTATCTGGGTTCCTACACGAGAGAGTGAATTTAGTGACATGTGTGTGAACCTGAGCGAACTTCAAGAGGCACATGGTTTCAAACTTATAGTGGATTCGGTTGAGAAAATCAGTGCAAAAGAGGATTCTGTTACGCTTAAAAGCGGAGAAATTATAAAAGAGTACGATTATCTAATTATCGCTATGGGTGCGTCAAAAATGAAACATGCAGGGATTGAAAACACGCTCTCTATTTGTGGCGCACCTGAGCAGTCACTTATTATCAGAGACAGGCTTGATGCACTTATAGCAAAAGGCAGCGGTAAAATCTGCTTTGGCTTTGGCGGAAATCCTAATGATACCTCGGCGGTTCGAGGCGGTCCAGGATTTGAGCTGCTTTTTAATGTTCACAATCTATTGAAGAAAAAAGGGATGAGAGACAATTTTGAGCTAACATTTTTTGCACCGATGGCAGAACCCGGCAAAAGAATGGGTCCTCAGGCTTTAAAAATGATGGATAGCTATTTTTCACGTCTCAATATAAAATCACACTATGGCAAAAAGATTAAAAATTTTGAAGATAATGCAATAGTCTTTGAGGATGATACAAAACTGGCATCGGACTTTACCATGTTTATTCCTGCAGGAGACGGGCATGAAGTGATTAAGAATTCAGATTTACCGACTAATGCAGCCGGATTTGTTAAAATAGACGATTTTTGCAATGTGATATTTGAAGATTCTGAACTCCCTACAAATATCTACGCTATCGGCGATACAGCTGCTCTTGAGGGGTATGAGTGGAGAGCAAAACAGGGACATATAGCAGAGGTTATGGCAAAAATAACAACGCACAATATAGAGGCGAGAGAAAACAACCGCTCAAACTTTAAAGGGTATCAAGAGCATCTCAATATCTTATGTGTTATGGATAGCGGCGATGGAGCAGCCTTTGTTTACAGAGACAACAAAAGGGCTTTTATGCTTCCTCTTCCAATCATCGGGCATTGGCTCAAAAAAGGATGGGGAGTTTACTGCAGATACTCAAAACTGGGGAAAATTCCTAGAATTCCAGGAATGTAAAGTAAAAAATAAGCTTTTAAGTAATGCTAAAATAAAATACCAATATTAATGAAAAAGTGATTTTGATGAAAAAAATTTCAATGAGTTTATTAGCACTGATGGTTCTTGGCACATTGGCAATGTCGGATGTGAGTCACAAAAAAAATACGGTTGTAAATGAGAGAGCCAAAGAGTTCGTAGCTTCAAATATGTCTATTCTTGAAAAAGAGATTGCCATTGGACATGGCGAGTCGATTGAAACTCTGGCTGAGCTTTTAAATATTGATGAAGTAGCTCTCTTTTCTGCTTCTCTACAGGCGCATTACAAAAGTATTTACACGACTCAGAATGTAAAAATGGCGGATATGCTTAACAGCATCTCTGCTACTTTGATGTTGTAATACATAGCAAATTTTACGACTTTTTCGTTTAGTTTAGCCTCTTTTTTTACCCTATATTCAGGAACTCAATATCATACCTAGACTCCTCTTTACCACTCTTTTTTGCATCACATTTTCTCACGCTTCACTCACTGAGTATAAAAACAGAGCCCATGAACTCAAACTCTCAGACGATAGATACTGGGGATTACTTCTTCACATGGTCAATGGAGAGAGCGAGATTGACGATGCCCAATTTTTCTTCGCTACTGATGGCAAAACGAATGCAAAGAGTGAACTTGATGCAACGCTCGATGCTCTCTTAAATGAAAAAAGCTTTGATGATAACTCCAGCGCCTGTAAATTTCCGGCAAGAAAAGCGTGGCTCAAGGAGAAGCTCAATATTAAAGATTTTGCACATGTCACCTGCAAAAAATATGACGATACTTTAAAAAAATTGAACCCTAAATCTGCCACACTTGTCTATCCCTCGGCGCATATAAGCTCTCCAACCTCCATGTTCGGACATACGCTTATACGGATAAATTCAGGATACAACTCCAGACTCCTCTCGTACGCCGTAAACTATGCAGCAGAAGTTGAATCCAAGAAAACAAGCATGTTTATGTATGCTGCAAAAGGGCTGACAGGCGGCTTTTCAGGGAGTTATTCACTTTTACCCTATTATGAAAAACTAAAAGAGTATAGAGACACGGAACAAAGAGATATATGGGAATATGATTTAAATTTGAGTGAAGAAGAGGTTCTAAAGATGCTGATGCATATTTGGGAGCTCAAAAATACAAAATCAGACTACTATTTTTTTACTGAAAACTGCTCCTATAATATGCTTTGGTTTTTGGAGATTGCAAGACCATCCATACACCTCAGAGAGCACTTTAGTTACGACATTATTCCACTTGAAACCGTACATGCGGCCAAAGAGGAAAATATCATTGAAAATATTAATTACAGAGCCTCAAAAAGATCAATTTTATTAAAATATGAAGAACTTATAAACAATGAATACATCCACATTCCAAGAGAGCTCGTAGAGTCCAAAATTGAACTAAACGATATTGTAGATAATAAAAGTATTGATAAACAACAAAAGAGATATATCCTAGAGGCGGCTCTTGAATTTTTAGAGTACTCCTTTGCCAAGCATAATATAAGCGAGGAGAAGTATCTGTCACTTTTCCACAACATGACAAAAGCAAGAGCTGCACTTGGAAGCGGAGAAAAGCTAAATGTCGAAGTGCCGCAAGACCCTCTGGAGAGCCATCGGGCTCTAAGAGTATCTGCGGGTGCAGGATATAGGGACAATAAGTCAATCGGTTTTTTAGGTATCCGTCCGGCGCATCATGATTTAGAAGACAGCAGCTACGGCTTTTTACGTGGCTCTCAAATAGAGTTTTTAAACCTTCAACTTTCATATGCAGATAATAATGTAAGCGTAGAGGAAGCAACCATTCTCTCAGCAGCATCACTCAATCAAAGGTCTGAATTTTTTGATAACTTTTCATGGAGAGCAAAGGCCGGTTGGGACAGAGACTACATGAGTGAAAAAGCAAACTTCATCTCCACTGCGGGAGCCGGATACAGCTGGGGGAGCAAGAGTGGGTACATCTATCTGATGGCAGACCCGCTCTTTTACAGCGCTGAAAAGATAGTTACTGCTATCGGAGGCAGCGTGGGTCTATGTATAGACAGATTTTCATACATGAATACAAACTTGGAGCTGACAAGAAGATGGTACGATACCGGAGAAGAGCAATGGTTGGCAGAAGCGTCACAAAATTTTAGAGTATCACAAAATCTGCAGCTGAAATTTAAGTATGATTATGGCGAGAAACACTATTTAGAAAGCGCACAAAAGAGAGAGACTTTAAAAGCAGTATTGAATTACTACTTTTAAAGAGTTATTACTGAACAATTCTCGAAAAACAAAGTTTTCGTAGCTTTAGGGGGTTGTAGGGACAATTTGTCCCTGCCACTAAAACGGACTTGTTCGTTTTAGTGCGTAACATCAATAACTACTGGATTTTAGTAGCTATCTCGTCTGTTAAATCCATATGAATTTTAGCATACATTCCAGGGAAAATCATATCACTCTTTTTCTCAAAGTGAATACGAATTTTAAATGTGTGTGCCATAGGATTTGCACTTGGAACTATTGCCTTAATATATCCGGAGGCCTTATATCCTAGTGAAGGAATTGAAATATCGACTACCTTATTTCTTCTAACATACTTGAGGTCAGATTCAGCAACTTCTGCCTCTATTTCAAGATGCTCCATGTCAACAACTATCATAGTAAGCATGCCGGGTGCGACCATATCTCCGACTTGAATTCTTTTGTCAACCAAAATGCCGTTATTTGGCGCTTTTACTTTTAAATATCCCGCTATTGTTGCGAATTGCTTCGTTTTTTCAGACGCTTGTTTAACTAAGACTTGTGCAGATTCTAATGCTGCAGTCGCATTTTCAGTGCTTTGTTTAATATCACTCATCTCAAACCCAAACTTCTCTTTAGAGTAAAGACCCTTATCTTTCTCTAAATCCCTTTTTTCTTTTTTTAGCCCGTTAAAGGACTTTTGATAAACCTCAAGCATGAGCTTTGCCTGTTCTAATCCCAAATCAGCTTGACTCTCGAGTATATCAAATTCAGCTGATTCCATTTCAAAAAGCACATCTTCTCTTTGAACCATATCACCGACTTCAAAATTTATCTTTTTGATATACCCCATATATCTTGCCGGAATCATTTTTTGATTGTTTGATATTACCGTACCGGTCAAAATTAAATCTGCTGAGAAAAGTGAATTAACTGTGATTAAAAAAAGTATTACATACTTCATGCCTCTCCTTTTTTACCAGTGTCTTAATTCTCTATGACACTTCATGCACTGACCCATAATTTTTGTGTATGCCTGTGCGGCCTGAGCAGAATCACCATCTTTAAATCTTTCTAAAATGGTTAAAGATTTTTGATTAATACTTTTTACTATTTTGTTTGTCATCTGAATTTTTACATTCATATATTTAGCTAAAGGATCTTTATCCTCTTCCTCTTCCATCGGTGGCTTAATTCTAGCAATCGCTGTTGATAAAGACGTTACCCCGCTGGCAACCGTATCGTAGTTATTGTAGAAAAACCCACTCTGAATTGTATTCATAGCATCTGCCATTTCGTGCATGTCTTTTATTCTATCCTCTTTAGTATAAGGCTCTGCCAGCAACAAACTTCCCATAAGTGTAAAAGCCAAAACAATTCTTTTCATTAATACATTCCTTTAATAAATTTCGAAGCATTGTATCTAAAAAATTCACAAATGAGTAAGTCATAAAATCAAAAATATTAATAATAATAGCGAGTGTGATATATTAAAACATTATAAGTAATTATTAGAAAATTTTATTAGCATTCAGTTTTTATTTAGCTTTAAAGAGTTATAGTTTTCCTTAACTTAAAATGGAAAAAAGGGGAGAAAATGAAGAAAAAATTAGTAATAAGCGCAATTGCAGCACTAGCAGTAACAACAACTTTATCAGCAGATTTCAGTTTCGGAGATATGTTTAAAGATATGAAAGATGGTGTTACATCAATGAGTAAAGATGCTAAAGATGCCGTTAAATCAGGTGTTGACGGTGGGGTTGAAATTTCTAAAAGCGGTGAGCGTACTGTAACGAGTGTAAGCAAAGATGCCAAAGATTCAGCTGTAAAAGCTTCTGATGACCTAAAAACTGCTGAGATTGCAACTGTTAAGAGTGGCTCAGACACTACTACCGGAATCAGCAGAGATGTAAGAGACAGCACAATCGAAGTTGCTGAGGATTCTAAAGATTCAATTTCTAACACTACAAGAGACTTTAAAGATAGTTCAACAATGGCTACTAAAGACTTTAAAGACAGTACAGTTTCTGTTTCTAACAACATGAATAACTCTGCAAACACAATGTCAAACAACGCTAACGATTCTACTAAAACAATCTCTAACAACATCAATGATTCAACAAAAACTGCGTCAAACAATGTTAATGATTCAACTAAGACAATCTCCAACAACATCAATGATTCAACTAAAACTGCGTCAAACAATGTTAATGATTCGACTAAGACAATCTCTAACAACATCAATGATTCAACTAAGACTGCATCAAACAATGTTAACGATTCGACTAAGTCAATCTCTAACAACTTGAATGACTCTACAAACACAATATCAAACAATGTAAATGACAGCACAAAAACTGCATCAAACAATGCAAATGACTCAACTAAGTCAATCTCTCACAACTTAAATGACTCTACTAACACTATTTCTAATAATGCGAATGATTCAACTAAGACAATTTCTAACAATGTAAACGACAGTACAAAAACTGCAACGAACAATGCAAACGATAGTACAAAAACTATCTCTAACAATGTAAACGACAGCACAAAAACTGCAACGAACAATGCGAACGATAGTACAAAAACTATTTCTAACAATGCAAATGATTCTAGTAAAACAGCAACAAGCAACGCTAACGATAGCACAAAAACTATCTCTAACAATGCAAATGATTCAACTAAGTCAGTTTCTCAAAACATCAACTCTGATGACTACAAAGACTACTTAAAATTAAAAGCAAAATACGAAACAAACAAAATCTAATTTTCACTTCTTCAAAAACGACACACTATAAATGTGTCGTTTCTTTCACATGTACATAACAATCAAAAAGAATTTTTAGCTACAATCACAAAAAAATAAAAAAGAGTCTGCTTGCGTCTTCCTAAAGGTTTTGGTAAAAACTATTTTACCCTCAGAGCTATTACCGCTACAACCAACCAGATAACGCTCAACGCAAATGCAACCCGTGTGCAAAATTTTCACATGCTAAACTTTAGTTCTGATGAACTTGAAACATTGGAAGAAGACCCCGAACTCGCCGCCACCCTTTGCACTCTAGAACTCTCTGCTAAACCTTGCCATTGCAACTGCTACTTTTTAAAAAAAACAAGAAAAACACTCAAACAATGCCACTCTCAAAAGAAAGATATAAACTATTTTAAAACCCTCAACAATGCAATCTCTCCTCCATTTTTATATGCCAACTCACAGACAGTAAAAATATAACTTAGGAATTAGATTTATGAAAGACAGAATAAAATTATCAATAATACCCGTTGCTTTAATCAGCTCACTCCATGCGCAGCAAGATGTAACACTCGCACCCATCACAGTTACAAGTGCCACAAATACGGCACAATCACTCAAAGATGTTACATCAGATGTCAATGTTATTACAAGCCAGGAGATAGAAGAAAGACACTACACAACAGTAACTGAAGCACTCAACAGTCTCTCCGGAATCAGCTTTACAAACAACGGCGGTCTTGGTAAAACAACTTCCGTAAATCTAAGAGGATTTGATTCGAAAAGGGTCTTAGTTTTGATTGACGGCATAAGATATAACGACATTACCGGTCTTTCAGGAGCTCCATTTTCTGATTTAATGATAAGCGACATTGTGCAGATAGAAGTTGTAAAAGGGGCTCAATCCGGTGTTTGGGGTGCGGACGCAACTGCCGGTGTTATAAACATTATCACAAAAGGCTCAAAAAAAGGTCTTCACGCTTCTACCGGTGCTGAAGCCGGAAGTTTTAATACAAAAAAATATGCTGCACTGGTTTCGTACAAGGATGAGAACTACTATGTAAAGATAGATTCCCAGAAAATTACCACAGACGGCTTTAGCGCTCAGGCTCCAAGAGGAGAAAATATAAGTAAGTATGAGAAGGACGGCTATACTAACATGACTTCAAATTTTAAAGCCGGTTTGAATTTCGATGATACAAACAAAGTTGACCTATCTCATACCATCATAGACTCCTACACTGAATATGACGGATATAAAGATCCTAACGGGAATCTATATTCAACTACGAAAAACAGTTTTTCTCAAATCAACTTCAACCATGTTGACAGCTTCAATAAAGTTGACATTTATGCCAAAAAATCACTCTTTGAGAGAAACTATCCGCAAGGCTATACAAAAGCATATAGCGGTGACGTTCAAGAGTATGGCCTAAAATCGAATATCCCCTATGCCGATAGGAGCTTTATAGTTGTCGGTGCTGACTATAAAATATTTGAGCACAAAAATGAGTTGAACGAAAAATATAGTAACAAGGGTGTTTTTTTTACAAATAATAACAAATTTGATGGGTTCACGGGGGGAGAGACTATTCTTACGGAGTCTCTAAGAAGTGATATTTACGATACGTTTGATGACAAAATTACCGGTAAATTAGGTGTCAAACATATCAGCGAAAAGATTAAAGGGCTTGTTACAAGTGCAAATATCGGAACAGCTTACAATGTACCGACTCTTTATAACCTTTATGATCCTATGTACGGAAATAGCAATCTGAACCCTGAAAACACTCGAAGTTATGATGTGACTCTCGGGTACGATGATTTCAAAATCACCTACTTTAACAGCGATGTAACCAATATGATTGATTATGATTTTACAACTTCAAAGTACAATAATATAGACGGAAAATCTAAACTTCAAGGGTATGAGTTGGAATATAGCACCAATATAACAAATGCGCTTGTGGCAAAAACAAACTATACACTGCTGGATGCCAAAAACAGCGATAACAAAATATTGGCCAGAAAACCGCAAAAGAGTATTAAAGTCGGTTTAGATTATTATGCGTCTGAAGCTTTGCATTTTGGTTTAAACGGTGAATATGTCGGCAAGAGATTTGAAAAAGATGATGAAAAAGGCATGCAAACCGGAGAGTATGCGGTTGCAAACTTTGTAGCCAACTACGATATTAACAAAAACTTTCAAACATACCTGAAAGTGGATAATATAGCAGACAGATACTATCAGGTGGTGGATGGTTATGCGACTGCATCAAGAAGCGGATATATAGGGATGAAGGCTCTTTTTTAATGAGAAAACTTTTTTTACTTCTTGTATTAACTGTTTCACTGTTTGCAGGGGAGAGGATAGTAGCCCTCTCGCCATCAATAAATGAGATAATCTTTGCGCTGGGTAAAGGCGAAGAGATAGTAGGCAACACAAGCTACTGCGATTACCCCGAGGTCTCGCAAAAAATAGCAAAAGTCGGAGGTTACTTCGACCCTTCGCTAGAGAAGATTCTTTTCCTCAATCCAACCCTTGTCATCATGCAGCAAAACAGCCACCAACTGAGCCAGAAGCTACAACAACTTGGAATAAAAACTCAAATTGTAAAGATTGATACTCTCTCGGATATTAAAAGTTCTATACTGGATATCGGAAAAACTTTAAACAGACAGCAGGATGCAGGAAAGATAGTAAATAACATAAATCAAGAGCTTCAAAAGTTAAAAAATATCACGGCAGACAAGAAAATCCTAATCGTTATTGGGCACAATACTTCCCTTGCTTCAAAAATTTTCGTCGCAGGTCAAAACCTCTATTTTGATGATATTATCAACGAAAGCGGAAACAATAATGCTCTGCAAAGCCAAAGAAAAGGGCAGCCTGTGTTAAATATGGAGAATATCATTGCATGTAATCCAGATATTGTTATACTTCTGGCGCACTCCATGCATGAAAAGGGTTTAAGCGAAAATGATTTAACGGCTCCTTGGAGAGAACTCCCGATACATGCAGGCAGAACAAACTCTATTTATATTATTGATAAACTCTACGCAGGTATTCCGAGCGATAGGCTGGTATATTTTTTACAAGATTTTCAAGAGATTTTAAAGGATTATAAAAAATCCATGTTTGCAGAAGAGGGGCTTTGATATGCTTAAAATAAACCACTTTAGCAATGCCATACTCAGCGACATAAACTTTCATCTAAAAGAGAATGAAAACCTCATCCTGTTGGGTTCAAACGGTGCAGGCAAATCTACTCTGGCTAAAGTGGCATGCGGAATTATTTACTCAGACAAAGTTGAGCTCTTTGGCGAAAAACTAGAACACCTCGGTGCCAAAAAAAGAGCAGAGCTTATAAACTACGTCCCTCCAAAACTGGAGATATTTGACGACTATCTCTCACTCAGAGAGTATCTTGAGCTAAGCAGATTCTATTCGTCACTGAGTGTTGATGAAGCTATATCACTTTTAAATTTAGACGCATTGGCAGATAAGCCATGTAAAACGCTCAGCAGCGGTGAACAACAGCTAACCATGCTTGCATCTTCAATACTCCACGGTGCCAAACTTACCATATTTGATGAACCGACGGCAAATTTGGATCCGAAAAAAACACTGCAGGTTTATGGGATGTTAAAGAGCGATGTGATTCAACACAGAGTCATCATAACCCATGACTTGAATTTGGCATATAAACTAGGGTATAAAACACTCTACATGCAAGATGGGAAGATAGAGTTTTTTGATGAGAATAAAAAGTTTTTTGAAGCGTCAAACTTGGAGAAGTTTTTTGGCTCGAGCATAAAACATGTAAATAACTATTTTGTGGTGAATATATGAGATACTTCTTTATCATCCTCTCGATTATTCTGCTTCTTGCAGCTCCATTCTTTGGGCAGATTGAGATACATCTATTTAATATCCATGACACTGCATCTATGGATTATAAACTCTTTTGGGATTTGAGACTTCCTAGAATTATTGTCGCCTTTTTCACGGGAGCACTTTTAGGTTTGAGCGGTCTCATTTTTCAATCCCTTTTTAGAAATCCAATGAGTACCCCATTTACGCTTGGAGTGGCAAGCGGAGCTACTTTGGGAAGTGCCTTTGCCATAGTTTTCGGCTTTGTCACGCTCGTGCCGATTTTTGGTTTTTTCGGAGCACTTTTAACCATTGCAATACTCTTTAGCATTACCTCCAAACTCAAAGGTTATGACACCTCATCACTTCTGCTGGTGGGTATCGCGCTCTCATTTTTTTATAGTGCTGCGCTTATGATTCTCTTTTATCTCAGTAATGAATCTCAAAGCTATGAGATAGTCAGATTTACCATGGGAAGCCTTGATGTGGTTGGAATCAGATATACGGTTCCGGTTATTATTGTAAGTGTTTTACTTCTTTTCATGTCCCTTAGATACAAAAATGAAATCAAACTGCTTCTCACCTCCTACGACAACGCTTTTTTAAAAGGAATAGAGGTTCGCAAAATCAACACCATTCTCTTGGTATCGGTCTCAATCGCCATAGGAGTTGCCGTAAGTATAACCGGTCCAATAGGCTTTGTCGGTCTTATAGTGCCTCACATACTCAAAGCCATCTACAAAAAGAGTGCGGACAAACTGCTCTTGGTTACATTCTTTTACAGCGGTATTTTTCTGGTTGGGTGTGATTTAATAGCAAGAAATCTAGGAACGGTCTCCGATGTACCAATAGGGGTTATCACCTCCTTTTTAGGTGCTCCGTTTTTTATATACCTCATCATCAGGAGAGAAAAAATATGAGAGCTTTATGTATCAGCGCAACCGCTTCAAACCAAGGAAAAACGATACTGACAACGGCTCTGCTTCACCACTTTAGAGATTCCGTGAGACCCTTTAAGATAGGACCTGATTTTATAGACCCTCAATTTCACACCAAAATATGCGGCACTCCATCCGTCAATCTTGATACTTTTATCATGAACGAGAAACAGGTCAAATGGATATTTCAAAAATACAGCGACAAAAGAATCTCTATTTGTGAGGGCGTGATGGGCTTCTATGACGGGATGGATAAAGGATGCAGTGCTTATGATGTCTCTAAACTTCTGAATATACCGACTCTACTTCTTCTTGACGGAAGCTCGAGCTATATAACCGTATCCGCCGTTTTAAAAGGGCTCAAAACATACAGAGAGGACAACACCATAAAGGGGGTTATTTTAAACAAACTCTCTTCGACTTCCCACTTCGAGCTTATTAAAAATCAGATTTTAAAAGATTTCTCGGATGTTGCTGTTCTTGGATGGATAAAAAAGGATTTAACCTCTCTGGGCGATACACATCTGGGGCTTGATTTGAATGATATTTCAAAGATAGAGAGAGTTTCAAAAGAGGTGCTTGAAAATATAGATATAAAGATGGTTGAAGATTTGGCGCATGAATTTCAAATGCCTCACATTGAAGGGTACCCGTTTGAAAAAGCTCAAAAAATTGACAAAAAACTGGCTATTGTGAACGATGAGAACTTTTCATTTTTGTACCATGACAATGTCCAGTTTTTAAAAGAGATTTTTAGAGAAGTCTGCTTTGTATCCTCCACTAAAGATGAGATTATCGACGCGGATGTTGTCTATATTCCAGGTGGTTATGTGGAGACAAAAGAGAGCTACGAAAGAGTGAAAGAGTCGCATAACTTTCGAGATTCACTCATAGCACATGCCAAAACTAAGCCCATATATGCCGAATGCGCTGGAATGCTCTATCTTGGCAACAGCGTGGATGAGAAAGAGATGAGCGGTATTTTGGATTTGGATTTTACCCTCCACAAGAGATTTCAGAGAATGGGATACTACTACAACTCCAAAAACATCAAAGGGCATGCTTTTCACTACACAAATATTGTAGATGAAAAAAGGGTGGGGGTGGATAAACTCTCGAAAAGAGAGAGTGGCGAGGGGAAAATCGGAAGCTGGCAAAAAGAGAGAGTGTTTGGAACATATCTCCATACAATGTTCAGAAACAACAAGGAGATAATTGATGAGCTATTCTAAATGGTTTGACGACCATGCACAAAAGCATAAAGTCATTGTTTATAAACTTACGAAAAAAAACTATTCACAAGAGCAAATTATCGACTATTTTGATTTTGATAATATGGTAAAAAATGAGCCCGTTTTTTGCCCTTTGTACAAGGAGAACAAAAAGTGCCACGATATGGAGAAGCTGAACTGCTATCTTTGTGCTTGTCCAAACTTCCGCTTCAAAGATGAGGGAATTAAAAAAGTAGAAGAGAAGGTGCAGTACAGCTTCTGCTCTATAGAGTCAAAGGATGGAAGACAAGGCGAATACGGAGATAAAATTCACCAAGACTGTTCCAAGTGCAGAGTTCCGCATGTCAAAAGTTATGTTACTAAATATTTGGATTTGGATTGGAAAAAGATTATGCAAAAGTGCCCTTTATAGATGGGCGTAAAAACTGCGATTACGCTTGATGCGTTAAACCGGCTCTTTACATCCTACGAATTCACCTCTTTGGTAGAGACAACTTCCGGAATAATCGACACCACCTATATAGTTTTTACAAAAAACAGAAGCTACATTTTAAAGAAGTATGAAAGAGCTATTGCACAGAAGATAGAAGAGGATAGTAAGCTTTTAGATGCGTTACAATCTTTCGGACTCAATGTGCCGAAGTGCATAGAGAGCTCTCATGGTTGGTATCTTTACGAAAAGTTGGAAGGGTCACAACCTACACATATAAAAAGTTATCACATTCAAGCTTTGGCAAGATTTTTGGCAAAACTTCATCAATACACTTATAAAAAAGTCTCTTATCAACATGTAATAGAGCAAGATGAAATAGCGTCACACCTTAACTATGCAAAAGCCAACTTCTTTAGTTACTACAAAAAACTTCAGTTTTTAAAAAAACAGAACCAAAAAAGTGACGGAATTATTCACGGCGATATTTTCAAAGACAACACGGTTTTTCTTGGCACGAAAATCGGGGTTTTCGACTTTATTGACTCTGCATGCGGCAATTTCGCTTTTGACGCAGCCGTTGCTCTCGTGGGGTTTGATGCCAAAAAGAATAGAAGCTCTTTTATAAACCTCTTTCTGGGCACCTATAACCAACACTCACCGAGAAAACTCTCCAAAAAAGAGCTGTTACAATCCATAGAGACGGCACGCGGATTTTATGCACTCAAGCGGATAGTAAATTTTAAAAGCACAAAAACAGCAAAGGAGTTGCTCAAATGAAACATGGCGCAGGCATCTACAAAGCAGCAAAAGAATTGGGTTGCGAAGCGGATGAAATCATAGACTTCTCCTCAAACATTAACAGCTATAACCCTAGCGTCAGCATAAAACCAACAGATGCCATGGTAGTAAAATATGGCGACAGCTCCTACTCTGAACTCAAATATACCATCGCAAAAAAGTATCAAATCAAGAAAAAACAGATGGCTCTTTACAACGGGGCAACCTCTGCTATCTTTGAACTCTTAAAAAACCTAAAAGAGAAGAGAGTTTACCTCTATGCACCTCTCTACGGCGAGTATGAAAAAGCGGCAAGGCAAGAGAAGAAAAAAATCATCAAAATCAATCGCTTTGAGAACCTCTATAAAAAACCAAAATATGAGTCCATAGTCGTCTTCGTAAATCCATCTACGCCCGATGGCAAATATTACAATTTAGAGAAGCTTTTTGGCATCTGGAGTGAGCAAAATTGCACTCTTATTTTGGATGAATCTTTTTTGGAATTTGAAAGCCTAATCTCTTTGAGAAACCAAATCAATTATTATAAAAAACTATACATAATCCAATCTTTTTCTAAATTTAATGCATGTGCAGGTGTAAGAATCGGAGCAATTTTCTCTGACTTTTCAAATATTGAGAAATTAAAAACTCCGCTCTGGAATCTCTCCTCTTTTGATGCCGAGTTTTTAACACAGAGGCTGCAAGACGAAACCTTTGAGAGCAAAAGCAAAGAGCTTCATAAAAAACATAAACAAGAACTTTTTACTGTTTTAGACAACTCAAAACTTTTCGCTGAAATACACCAAAGCGATTCAAACTTTTTTCTCACAAAATCAGAGAGAGCAAATGAGATTTTTGGGCATCTTCTGAAACATAAAATTTTGGTGCGAACATGCGGAAGTTTTGACTTCTTAGACAACAGCTATCTTCGTTTCGCGGTCAAAGAGAGTAAATCTCATAACAGACTCACAGAAGTATTAACTAAACTGCATCATTCACATGAATAATACAGTCTCTTTTTAAATTCAAAAAAGATACAATTGTAATAGTAGAGTATTAATAAAAAAGGGGTGCTTTTGATTTCAATGCATGCAGGCTCCATAAAAAGTAAAATGATTGTTGATATACTTTTTTATGCCGTAGTAACATTGCTTGTGTACTTTTTTTCAGCTAAAGTTGTTGCACCTCTATCTTTAAGCGAATCATCGAGTATTTTTGCAATATGGCCGCCTACCGGAGTTGCTCTTTCATTTCTATTTTTTAGAGGCAATATTGTTATTCCCGGTATTTTTCTTGGAGCCTTCTTTTTAAATATGACTCTCAGCTCGCCGGTTGTAGCATTTGAGATAGCCATCGGCAATACAATTGGTCCGATTGTAACCTATTGGCTTGCCAATAACAGTAAGATTAAAGATGATATTTTTCATGATACAAATACTATTATCTCTTTTATTTTTTATAGCATAATCGGTGCACTCATAACATCGAGCATGGGAACGACTATGCTGTTTCTTAATGGTCTTTTAGCGTCTGAAAATCAGATACTTGGGTGGCTGATGTGGTTTTTTGGAGACCTTATAGGATTTATTATGATTGCACCTGTTTTTATCTCCTATACTTTGCAACACAATATCACTTTAGCGGCAAAAAGTCACATAGGAGAGATTGCACTTATTTTTGCAGTATTGATTATATCATCGGTTCTGATTTTTGGTTCAGGCTACTTTTTTGATGAGCGATATCCAATTGAGTATCTGATTTTATTTCCGCTTATATGGGCAAGTGTCCGTTTGAGACATGGCATTAATCTTATCTTTTTAGTGGTTGTTACAATTTTAGCTATTTTAGGAACTTCCTCAGGCTATAGCCAATTTTCATTCGAAGGTGACCATAAGCTCTCTTTGATAATGCTTCAAATATTTATCTTTACAGTAACATTCTCTATTTTGATGTTGACAGCACAACGCTACCAAACTGAAAGAATACTCAGTGAGAAAGAGCAGTTGACTCTTATAGATTCACTCACAGGCATTGGAAATAGAAGATTTTTTAGTAAAACTTTTAAAAAAGAACTTGACAAAAGCCACAGATATAAGCATCCTATATCTCTGATTATGTTTGATATAGACCATTTTAAGCAAATTAATGACTCATTTGGGCATCATAGCGGAGACGCTGTATTGCAAGAACTCTCTTTGTTGATAAATTCACATCTTCGCTCAAGTGACCTTCTAGCGAGATGGGGTGGGGAAGAGTTTACTATTATTCTTCCGGAAAGCACTCTCTCTGAATCTGTTTTAGCCGCTGAAAAGTTCCGTAAATTTATTGAAGAGCACAGATTTAGTATAAACAGACAAATCACTTGCAGTTTTGGAGTAATTTTGTGTGCCGATAATGAGTCAACCGATAGTGCAATCAGTCGTGTTGATGCCAAGCTTTATGAGGCAAAAGAGAGTGGACGCAATAGAGTTGTATCTTAATTTTTTTTAAAAGGCAGAATAATGAACTCCCTCAGCATATTTGGAACAAGCAGTGATGCGGGCAAGTCAACACTCAGTTTTGCCATCACCTATCTCTTGCATCATCGCGGAATAAAGGTCGCTCCTTTTAAGGCACAAAATGTCTCAAACAACTCGAAAGTTTGTGATGACGGCGGGGAGATTGCTATTCCTCAGCACTTCGCGGCGGAGGCTATCGGGCTTAAAACCTCCCACTTTATGAATCCAATTCTTTTAAAATCCGGCTCAAAAAACTCTGCGCACCTTATCATCAACGGCGAGAGTGTCGGAGAGAAGGATGTTTGGAGCTATTACAAAGATATTGATACGCTCAAGCCGCATGCCAAAAGAGCTTTTAAAAAACTTCTCAGAGAGTATGACTGCATTGTGGCTGAGGGTGCCGGAAGCCCCGTTGAGCTGAACTTGATGAGCAAAGATTTATCCAACATTTACATTGCTGACGAGTTTAACACCAAGATTATTTTGGTTGCAGATATTGAGCGGGGCGGAGTTTTTGCCTCTATTTATGGGGTGTATAACCTGCTTCCGAAAAAACTCAGAGACAATGTTATCGGGGTAATTGTCAATAAATTTCGTGGAGATAGGAGCCTCTTTGATGAGGGTGTGCAGATTATAGAAGAGCAATTTAAAATCAAGGTTTTGGGAGTTGTGCCGTTCAAGCCCTTCAACCTCGGTTTTGAGGACAGCGAATCTATTATGAATTATGTTCAGGACACTCGCAAAGCCATCATAAGAGTGGGGGTTATCAAGCTTCCTCACATCAGCAACTTTACAGATTTTGAGCCACTTGTGGCGGATGAGCAGATAGAACTCTCTTTCATCTCAAACCCCAGCGAGATTTTCACATGCCAAGTAGTTGTTATTCCCGGAAGCAAAAGGGTTGTGGATGATTTACTATGGCTGAGAGAACGGGGATTTGAGGAGAAACTCAGTTCAAAAGAGCAGAGAGTAGTCGCCATATGCGGCGGGTATGAGATGATGTTTGAGTCTATTTTGGATCCTTGGCATGTGGAGTCTGAAGCGGCAGAGACAAAAGGTTTTGGGCGGATAAAAGGCGAAGTAGTTTTTGAAAAAGAGAAAATTGTAAAAAAAGGAACTTACAACCTTTTCGGTGCCATGGTCGAAGGGTATGAGATACATAACGGTGTTGCAAAGAAGAGAGCCAAAAAGAAAAAAAATCTCTACGGGACATTTATTCATGGAATTTTTGAGTGCGATGTGTTAAGATATACTATGTTTCATGCTATTGACAAACGATACAAAGGGTATGATTTTGAAGCCTATAAAGCTAAATCTATAGAGCAGTTCGCAAGACATATCGAAGAGCATGTTGATATAAATTTTATACAAAGAGCACTTGATGAGTAATATTTTAATAACGCTGTTTGCCTATCTGATAGACAGAGTTTTCGGCGAGTTCAGTTTTTTTGGTAAGACGACATTTAAACATCCCATCGTAGCTATTGGCGAAATGGTTACCTATTTTGAAGATAGATTCTATCAAAACTCTGTTTTACGCGGTTCTTTTCTTGTCTCTTTTATCGTGATTATCACCGCTACAAGCGCCCTGATTGTAGATCATTTTTTGCACGAATTCCACGCACTTCTGTACATCATTGCATCATCATTTGTAGCCTCCATGTTTATCGCTCACAAGATGCTCTATGACTCTGTAAAAGGTGTCTTAACATCTGAGAATAAGAAAGAGGCAATCTCTCAGCTTGTAAGCCGCGATGTGCAGATGATGAGTGATAGCGACATATATAAGGCAGACATTGAAACCTATGCCGAAAATCTTAGCGACGGAGTTATCGCTCCACTCTTTTATCTTCTGCTGTTTGGAGTTGTTGGGGTTGTTGTCTATAAGGCGATAAACACTATGGATTCGATGGTGGGTTACAGAAATGAAAGGTACGAGAAGTATGGAAAAGTTGCAGCCATCCTTGATGATATTGCAAACTTTGTCCCGTCTCGAATCACAGCTCTTTTAATTATGCTGCTCTCAAAGCAAAAGAATAACTTCTCATTTTATGAAGATGCCAAAAAACATGACAGTCCCAATTCCGGCTATCCAATCACGGCTATGGCTCAGGCTTTAGGACTAAAACTGGGCGGTCCAACCTACTACTTTGGCCGGCTAAAAGAAAAAGCTTACTTTGGAGAGGGCAAAGAGGAGATTACAAGCAAGGATGTCGAACGCGCTTTAGAGTTTAGAAGCAAAATAGATTTAGCACTTTTGATTACACTCGCTCTTCTTTATTTATTGCTGAAGTTGTAGTTGATACAACTCTATTTCTGCCGGCCTGTTTTGCCTCATAGAGAAGCTCATCTGCCTCTCTGTAAAGCTCTTCTAAATCTTCAACAGCGTTGGCATTTTTAATAACCAAGCCAAAGGATGCCGTCAAATATTTACTTGCACTGTTTTGTTTATGCTCTATGTGCAAATTCTCTATATTTCCTTTCATACTGTTTACAAGCTCTTTAGCCTCTTGTGCACTTAACCCCTTAAATAGGACTCCGAACTCTTCTCCTCCAAGTCTAAAACAGTAATCATCGGCTCTATGCAGAGACTCTTTCATAGCCTTTGCAACACTCTTGAGCACCTCATCTCCGGCAGCATGCCCATAAGTGTCATTATACTGTTTGAAAAAATCAATATCCGACATAGCAAAGCAGATATTCTGATTCTCTCTCTTTGCACTGTTGATTAGCTTTGGAAAAATCTCATTAAAATATCTTCTGTTATAGAGCGATGTTAATTCATCTGTAATAGAAAGCTTTGCAAGTTCTTTTTCTATTTTTTTTCTACGCACTATTTCTACACTTAATCTTCTGTTTACAAAAAGTCCCATGAGTAGAAAAATGGTAAAGAGTATTGCAACTAGACCGACCCATTTAAAAACAACTGCATAATCTGCAGCTTTGTCATAATGTACCGATATCCATTTATTAAAAATTTCTTGCTGTATTGTTGGTGGTATAAGTGCTACGACTTTGTCAAATATCTCTTTTAAAATTGGTTCATCATTTCTTGTTGCAACGCTTAAATCCCAAGTATCACCAAATTTGCCGGCAATCTTCAGCTCACCTATATAATCCTTTTGTATGTTATAACCGGCTGCAACCAAAGTATCAATATAACCAAACAGCGCACCGTTGCTAACTTTATCCAATCCCTCTTTTATGCTCTCTACATCCACAAGATTTATACGAGGATACCTCTTTCTTAGTATCTCTCCATAGGCATACCCTTTAATGATGCCTAGCTTTTTATCTGTTATTTGCATTATGTCATCTATATAAAGTTCATCAGGTCTTGTAACAATGACAACAGGGGTTTTAAAATATGCTTTTGTAAAGTCTAAATAGACTTCTCTCTCTTTTGTAGGCATAGCCAAAGATAAAATATCACACTTTCTCTCTTTCATATATGTTATTGTCTCTGCCCAATTTTTTGTGTTTACCATTTTAATCGGTATGCCGATAGATTTTTCAAAGAGTGCTACATAATCGGCACCGATACCAATATATTTACCGCTCTCATTTTTCTCAAACGGCATCCAATCCGGGTCGATACAGATATTGATTGCTTTTTTATTTTTTAAATAGCTCTTCTCATCTTGTGTAAAAATATTTTTACTCTTATCTGGGTCAAAAATATACTCCTCTACCGGAACACTGTTGTTTATGAGTCCATATTTTTCATAAACACCTAGAGTATATTCTACTCGCCCCTTATCGATTGTGCCCAGGGGAGTGCTCTTTTGCTGTATCACCTGTTCTAGGACATCGGCTTCATATCTTAAATGCTCTATTGACTTCTCTGTAGCATATTTATTTTTGATAAGCTCTATAATCTCCTCTTTATGGTCAAGTGCATACTTCCACCCTTTGAGGCTTGCTTCTTTAAATTTCTCTACTCTTTGAGGATTTCCCGTTGCCTCTTTGACACTGGTAAAAAGCATGTCACCGTACAAATCAAAACCGTAATTGGCCGGATTTATAATATTAATATCCGTCCCCATCTCTTTAAAATAAAAAGGCTCATTACTCAAATAGGAGACATACGCGTCCGTTTTTTTATCTGCTAAATAGGTGTAGTTTGTCTCTTCCTTGACTCTTGATATATTGGGTTCAACATGTAAGCTTTTAAGCATCGCAAGAATTCCAAAGCCGTCAACATCTTTTTTATAAAATGTTATATCTTTGTTTTGAAGTTTATAGGGGCTATCAATTCCACTGCTTTTGAGAGTAATAAGTACATTTGGAGAGTGTTGAAAAATAGCTGCAACAATCACGACAGGCTCTAGTTTTGCCTTATGTAAGAAGAGTACAGAGTCGGCAACTCCATACTCCGCTTCACCGTCTATTACCTGCTTTATATTACTTTTGTTTAAATCTCTTTCTCTGATTTCTACATCTAAGCCGGCATCTTTGTAATATCCTTTTTCTAATGCAGTGTAATAGCCGGCAAATTGAAATTGGTGCAACCATTTCAGCTGCAACACAACCTTCTCGTCACCAAAGAGTGAGCAAAACAAAAATAAAAAAACAAACAGAAACTTTTTCAAAACAAACCTTTCGCATAAAACATACGTTATTTTATTCTACTCTACAATGTATTAAATCGCTCTTTATAGCTGCATTTTTTACATAACTCTTCAACAGCTATTGCCTGTGCAAACCCTTCAACTATCGCCTTTGCTCTTTGCGAATCAAGAATATTTTTGAGTGGAGTCTCATGTAGATTACCGAGATTTATCACACCCTCGCCGTCAAGACAACATGGAACTACGGTTCCATCTGCAAGTATGCCGATATGAGATTTTAGACCATAACATGGTGCGTCACTTTCACGCGAACCGGCAAGAGAAGGCCACTCAAAATAGTTATCAAAATTCAACAGTATTTTTGGAGCAAGACGAAGGGATTTTATTTTATCTCTGTAAATCTTATCTATATCTATTTGCGTACCAAAAAAACTCTCCAACTTCCCAAATAAAAGGCTGTTAAACTCAGCCTCGGAAATATTTTCATCAAGGTTCCAAACCCGCAGGTTTATAAAGGGTTTCGGATAACTTTGCAGTTTATCACTGCATGCCTTGAAAACACCGCGCATGTACTCATCAAAAGTGAGATTGAGAGAGTTTTTATTGTAGCTGTTAAGTGAGATATTGAGCTGCCGTACACTTGCATGGAAGAGCACTTCTACTGGCGTTTTACTCAGGTAATAACCACTGGTCGTAAGCTCCACTTCAAAGCCATATCTCTCTGCAAGCTCCAAATAATCAACCAAATTTGAGAGCGTCAAAGGGTCGCCCATCACATGCAAGGCGAGAGATTTTGTGTAGGGGCGAAGCTCTTTTAAAACATGCTCAAAAAAGAAAAGCGACATAGTTTTGACAGGCTTCACCTTCGGCGGGCAAAATGCACATGCCAAACCGCAAATATTTGTTATCTCTACATGAACACGGTGAAATTTCATTACAGCTCTTTTAAATTATTTTTTATACTTTTAAAACAAAAATTATTTATATTGATTATAAATATCTTCAAAACTATTGTCGCCATATTCTCCATAGAGAGTACAAATTTTATTGGCTTCAGTTTTAAAATTATGTTTATATAAATACTCCACAATCTCTTTATCCTTATCTTTTTCATAAGATGAAAAATAGTATTTTTTTAATAATGCGATATAAATATCGGCAACATATTTTGTATTTTCTTCTAAAAGCCTGAGAAAATTATCAACAATCCAAGGATAATATCCATCAAATTTTTCAAGTTCTTCAATAGACTCTAGCAGTAATTCATATATCTCTTTATCAATTTTATCTACAGAGCTGATAAGTTGGAGAAGTTCTTTATGTAGCTTTGTATATTTTTTCTCTTTCACTTGAATCAATACTTTTTTCCACAATGGTTTTACTATTTTTTCAACATCAAATTTTTGCTCATTTATGCGACTTTGAAAAAATCTAATAATAGTTTCCAATTGCTCGGTGCTTGCATTGTCTATCAATTTAAAAATCACACTCAATTCATTTCCTAATACTTCATTCTCTGAGTTGTAGGAAATACAAATAAATTCTATCAATTTACGATTTGCCTCTTTTCTCTTAAACGGAAACTTTAACGCCCGCTCAAGAGCTCCTATATTCAACATTTCATCATAGAGCTTTAAATACATAGTAGAATTGTAAAGATAGCCACTAAAAGATGCTTCCCAGAACTTGTCAGGCACATCTTTTCCAAAAACTAATTCAAAATGCTCTTGTCTCCAGCTCTCGTTAAGATAACTTATATTTGGTAAATACTTTCCAATAACTGTATAAATATCAACAGATTTGTCATGGCTAATTTTATAAGAAAAAAGACTCATAATCTCTTCTATCCATCTGCTCTGCTCAAGCTTGTTATCTCTAGCATATTTTAAAGAGTAAATAATCATGGCAGAGTAAAGCTGTCCTTTTGGAGCATTTAACATATGGGAAATATAATCTTTAACCTCATCCTTTTCTTCATAATCATTTATAAAACTGTCTGTTTTTAAAAATATTTCCATTATTAGATTGTGCAGTTCATTGTCGATAACATAGTTTCTTTCGACAGAAGAAAGTTCTTCTATAAATTTTGAAATCGGATGAGAGATATACCAATGTTTGAAATCTTTATCTGCTTTATGAAGGTTAATAAACAGCAATATAAAATCTAAAAGTTTTTTCAAATCCACCTGTTTCTTTTGTTGCAATATTTGCTTATAAGCATCAACCACTCTATAAAAATACTCTTCGTTTAATTGTGCAAAATTATTTAATTCATCAATATAATAATCTGGTTCATTTAAGATAATTGCGCCTATCTGAGCGGCTAAACTTCCATGTGTTGCCCTATTTAATTTTCGTTTATCTTCTTGAAAACCATCTTGTATATACTCTATAAGTTCTTTTGTAGTCATATTTTTTATCTCTTCAACAGTAAGCGGACTGGTATATCCAATAGTTTGAACCGAACTAACATAAGAGTCAAATGCAGGATGTTCATCTTCATGTTCTAACATAGAATTATATTTATTAAACAAATCCAATAATTTAGAATGTTTTACAGAATCTTTAAGCGCATAGAAATATTTCCTTTTTCTATGCGCTTTTCTGCGTTCACCATATTGAGCATTATCTTCTATCTCCTCAAAATATGAGAAATCTTGATTTTCGATTAATTCAATGACTTTATCTATTTCACTTTCAGTAAAATCATTCGCATGGCGTTCAAAAAGCATATATATTTCATGCGATAACCCACTATCATCTAGTAAATTTTTTTCATGCTCAAAAAACAGATTTTTCATCTCATGAAAAAACTTATTAATCAAGTGTATAGCTAATCGTTTTTGAATTGAGCTTTCACTACTGAGCATTATTTTTACATCATCTATAATCTCTGAAGCATTTTGCATTTCAAAAAGGTCACGGATACAATCAACTAATATAATAGAAATGGATTGGTCATAATCTTGTCTCTGATCACTTGGTTCAATGCTGGCAATATAAAAAGTATCAAGTTCAGATTCTTTATCCATTTTTGAAAGTTGCTTTAAAAGAAACTCATTAATTACTGCTGCTTGCATAGCTGACATAAGAGTTAAGGAGTTTTCTACTATCTCTCTTAAGCTATAATCTTGCATTAATGATTGAAATTCATTACTATATTGCTCATCTGAAATCTCGTATGAAAATAATATTCTAAAAAACTCAAGCACCATTGAATCATCACATTGAAAAACTTTTTCTAAAAATGACTTATTTATTCCGCTTGCTACCAAACTATATTGTCTGTCCCGTTTAATCGATTGTTCTATAAATGTAAGATGCTTCATATTGAGGCTTGCTGATGCAAAGTTTTGTATAATTGTAAACAGTATCCAATCATTGTGCGAATGCATACTATTTCCCTGAGAAGCAAGTTCAGCAAAATAGTCAATTATTTCATTCACGATATCAATAAACTCTCTTTCAATTTCTTTATATTTTTCATCTTCAAAATTTCTACTTATCTGCTCTAAAAAATTTAATTCATTCCAAAAGTTTAAATATTTCTCTTGATTTGGACAAGGAAAGTTAGACTTTTCAAAATGATTTAATGTTTTAAAAACATTGTACCAAGCAATTAAATCAGACTTTAAAAGCTCTTTCTGAAAATAGTGGTTCAATCCCTTATACTGGAAAAGCTCTTGAATTTCATTGAAGTTTTCCTTTGATGGATGCAACAAAAGATTTTTCACTTTATTAATATTTTCGTAATAACCGATTTTTATTATTTTATGATGAGGGTCAATGTTATTTATTGCTTCGTCTAGATTAAATCCGATGTGCAATAAGATACTCTCAATATCTTCAATAAGTTTAGAGCGCTGTTTCCGTTTTTTATGTAAAGGCTTATGATGTGCGTTATCATTTCTAGCTTTGCGTATTTCGTGAAGCATCTCAATTAACTTTTTTTTACCTATTTCTCGTAGTTGGTGTCCTTTATATGTTTTTTTTTCAAATAAATGCTTTAAATCATTCCAAAAAGCAATGTATATAGAAATCATATCTCCAAACATGATGTAGTCAAAAATCTCAAAAGTTGATAATTCTCGAATATCTTTTGTATCTTTACTGATATTTTCTTTGGGTTTTTTTAGTGGAGGTTTTATATCATCAGGTGTTTTTTCTCCATTGTGCAACCAGTCATCAGTATCTGGCGTACTATATTTTTTAGACAACTCATATGCTGCCTTAGTTCGAATAGCTATCTCAAAAGTATTAAATAACAAAAACATAACTTGATGTTCTCTAAGAAGCTGATTATATAAATTCATTAAATAATCAAATTTTGAAGAAACACTAAAATCCGGTTTTTTGGAATGTGCATGATAAGTGTAAATTGCCGTTTTAAGATACGCAATACTTACAACCGTAATAAGTTGCTCAAATTTTTTATACTCTTTGTCGGTTGAATTTATCTCTAATTTTTCTATCAACAGATTCATTGTTTTATCATGTAAGTTCAAAATAACTTTCTCCATAATTTTTTATGCTATAATTTCGTCACTTAGACTTTCTAACGGACAAGCTTCGTCTGGTACCCTCGTTTGGGCTGAAAGTCAAGTTTCTTACATATTCCTAATAGATTACTTCAACCTTTTATTATTTATATATATGGTGAAATTTCACTCTGTATCTTTGAGCGTTTTTTTAGGAATCCGTATAGTAAATACAGCTCCCTCTTCGCCATTTTCTACGCTAAAAGAGCCATGCAACTGCTTAGTAACAATCGATTTACTGATGTACAAACCTAAGCCTTTTCCGTTAAGCTCATCTTTTGTACTAAAATAGGGCTCGCAAATTTTATTTAGATACTCTTTTTTTATTCCGCCTGCATTATCAGAGATACGAGCTGTTAACTCGCTGTCGCTCTCCTCTATTGCTATCGTAATTTTCGGATTGATAATTTTGCGTTCAATCAATATCTCTTTGGCATTATTGATAATGTTCCAAAAAACCTGAAAAAACTCCTTTGTCATAAGCATTATTTCATTTTTATTTTCACATGTAATCTCTACTTTTATATTATAATGTTCAAAATTATTTTGCATAACGTCTAAAATCTCATTTACAATCTTGCATGGTCTTATCAGGCTCTCAACTGAGTCAGATTCAAAAAGGTTACTGAACTCTGTAATTATTTTAGAGAGTGTTTGTATCTGAATTGAGATATTTTCCAGCGATTTTTTCATCTCATCTTTGTCATCCATTCCAAGCTCAAGGTTTATCAACAGATTATTTGAAATTACCCCAATAACGGTAATCGGCTGTCGCCACTGGTGAGAAATCATCTCCATTATCTCTCCCATAGCCTGATAGCGCGATTGAGTTAATATCGCTTCATCTTTTTCTCTATTTTTTGCTACCTCTTCTGCTACTCTGGCTTCGAGAGTGTCATTCATCTCTAGAAGCTCTTGCGTTCTTTGCGCTACCTTCTCTTCAAGCTCTTTATTGAATTCAGCCATCGCACTCTGACGTGTAAATATTTTTTGCATTAAAAATGAGAGTAACAAAGCGATAATCCAGGCAGCTGATAAAACAACCCATCGCATATGAGCGCTCTCGTTTTTTATCAAGCTCATTCCATCATTATATTCATCTATGGGAACAGTAACTCTGATTCCGCCTCTAATATCGCCAACTTTATAGCCCTGCTCGACATGACATGGCATACAGCTCTCAACGACTTTCAAGCCTCCCATAAAATTAAATTTCTCTACAATATCACCGTTCTTTTGAAAATTCCAGTAGTAGCGTTCATCTTTATTTTTTTCAAAATATTCCAATGCCTCCGTCTCAAAAGCATCCGGTTTATTTGCCGGGTTGATAGGTTTGAGAGATGTCATTTTGTAGTAGTGTTTTGTTTCTCTATTAGATATTTCAGAGATTTGACGGGTCATCCAAGAGGGGTTTATTCTAATAAGCGTCTCATTTTTATCACTATGTATAACATTATCTTTAAGGTATATATTTGGCTTTATTCCATTCTGCTCTTTGACATAGACACCATTAAAAGAGGCATTCCAAGCTCTAGCTAAAATTATATTATTAAAATTATCAATCGCATTATGTAGAACATCTTGAGTAAGATGCTTCTCAAACTCGTGCTTATTTTTTTCGAGTTGAATCAGAAGCACAACAACTACGAAAATAACGATTGAGAACATGAAAATAAGTGAACCGTAGAGCCCAATATTCCTACTGCTATTTTCTGCTTTTTTAGTGCCCATCATTTACCTCAACACATTTATTATGTTATGCTACTATAAATTATATTTTAAACTACATAAAGAGGTAAAAGATGTTTATACACAAAAAAATTGATGGCGTTGAGGCAATACCGCAAAAAGCGGGAAAAGGTGTTGCTATGAAGATGCTTCTCTCACCGGAAGAGTCTCCAAACTTTGCTATGAGAAACTTCACAATTGAGGCTGGCGGTCACATGCCGCTTCATACAAATATCATAGAGCATGAGCAGTATGTCCTCGGAGGGCGCGCAAAAGTGACAATCGGAGATGCTGTTTTTGAAGCGACTGCCGGAGACATTTTGCTCATTCCTGCGAATGTTTCCCATGCCTATGAGACTCTAGGAGATGAGACCTACAGCTTTTTGTGCCTTGTCCCAAAAGCCCAAGACTGCATTACGCTGGTTTAACACTCAAAACATATGGATCTGCACAAAACAGAGGAGCGGCTTTTAGCCCTTTCACCCTTCGTGAAAGAGGCCCAAGTGCTCATCAAAGATGGATCTTTACATGCCCTGCTCTACCCAAATTTTGAAGCACTCAAATCTGCCCATATCGTAAATATTGAGAGTCAGCTTCGCTGGTACTGTATTGAGCTTTATAACATGGAAGCCAAAGAGAGTGAGAAGATTAAAAGTTACACTATCTCTAAATTCCCTCTGTCAAAAAATGAAGCACAGATAGTTGAAGAGGAACCTAATGATGCACTCTACAAAGTGCTCAAATCTTTTTTGCACAGCATGTGCAGCTGTGAAGTTTTACCATCTTCACACCTAGAGCTTGACCTTGGGTTAGATTCACTGGGCTATGTTGAACTTTTTGTTTTTGCAGAGATGAGTTTTGGCGTCTTTATAGATGAACTTATTTTTTCAAAAATTATGATTATGAGAGATTTGTACAGCTATATAAAAGCACATCAAAAACATTTTAACCCGACCAAAATGGATTGGATAAATATGCTCAGCGAAGAGATGGATGAAAAACTTATCACCTCCCCTTTTATTATGTTTCTCTACAAAACTCTTCTCTTTCCATTGTTTAGGCTCTATTTCCGCCTTGAAGTACGAGGGCTAGAGAATATTCCGACCTCTCCATGCATCATCGCCCCCACGCATCAAAGCATGCTTGACGGCTTTTTGATAGAAGCGACTCTTCCCTACGGCATCTTAAAAAACACTTTTTTTCTAGCCTATGAAGCGGTTTTTGGAACAAAATTTCTGCGCCCCATCTCCGACAACGGGCAGACTCTTCTCATAGATGCAGACAATAATCTTATTCGTTCCATGAAACGGTGTGCCTTAGTGCTCAAAAAGAAAAAAAATCTGGTCATTTTTCCGGAAGGGGCAAGAACTAGGGACAGACAACTGCTAAAATTCAGCCCATTTTTTGCCATGCTAAGCAAAACATACAATCTCCCCATTATTCCAGTAGTAATTGATGGAAGCTTTGAAGCGCTCAGAGCAGGCAAACTTTTTCCAAAACCGGCAAAAATCAGAATCACTTTTTTAGAGCCAATCTACCCTGAAAATTTTAGTTTTGATGCGATTACTACGCTGACAAGAGAGGCGATTGAGAAGGAGATAGGGAAAAATAAAAGTTTACAACAAAGCCTTTTTCACATCCTCTTTCACTCTCTTCTCGTCCACAAAAAAGAGCAGAACTCCGCCGATTAGAAAAAATATTGCCACGGAGGCGATTGCAACTCTTGAGTTTTGACTGAAGAGTGCTACGACTGCGACCAGAAGCGGTCCTAAAATGGTGGCGAATTTACCTAAGAAGTTGTAGAATCCAAAGAATTCAGCCGAGTGCTCCTGCGGAATCATTTTTGAGTAGTAGGAGCGGCTGAGCGCCTGAATACCGCCCTGCACACAGGCTATCATGAGTGCCAATATGTAAAACTCATATACTTCGCTCATTCTCGTCGCCCATAAAATTATAAACATGTAGATAAAAATCGCAAGAAAAATAGCCTTTTTTGTATCCCATTTTTGCGCCAATTTTGCAAAAAGAAGGGTTGCCGGAAAGCCTACAAACTGAACTATCAGAAGCGATAAAATCAGACTGTTCGTATCAAACCCCAATGCCATTCCATAATCGACCGCCATACGTATTATGGTGTCCACACCGTCGATGTAGAGCCAGTATGCCACTAAAAAAAGGAGCAATCCCTTGAGTGCTTTTATTTTTGAAAATGTGTTTTTGAGTCTGAGATAACCCTGCGTCAGCAACGAACTCTCTCTGTTTACATTCTCTCTCTTCTCCTCCACAAACAAAAAAAGAGGTGTAGAGAAAATTGCCCACCAAAGAGCAACCGAGACAAAGGAGGCTTTCACCGCCATAGCTTCACTCTCCAAACCAAAAAACGAGGGGTTTTGAAGCATCCAAACATTAACACCAAAAAGAATCCCACCACCTAAGTAGCCAAGTGCAAAGCCAAGCCCTGAAACAAAATCAACACTCTTCTCATCTGAAATGGAGGAGAGAAGCGCATCATAAAAGGTGTTTGAACCCATAAAACCGATGTTTCCAAGCACATAAACAAAAACCGCCATCTGCCATGCACCCTCGCCCACCAGAGCCAAAGCAGCACTCATCAGAATTCCCAAATAGGCAAAGAGAAAGAGGAAGCGTTTTTTGAGGGAGCCTGCATCGGCAATGGAGCCTAAAAGCGGTGCCAAAAGTACAACGATAAAACTTGAGATGGAGTTTGCAAAGCCCAGTTGTGCAGTGCTTACAGTCGCATCTACATTTGCACTGTAATAAGTTTTAAAAAAAAGAGGGAAAAACCCAGCCATAACGGTAGTAGCATAGGTAGAATCTGCCCAGTCATAAAGCGCCCAAGAGTAAATCTGTTTTTTATTTTCCATCTTTTTACCGCCATTGCATCAATGAAGATATGATACAATAAATTATGAAAATTTTAGAAATACTTAGCCGTAAAGGTCTTATCGGAGCACATCGCGGAGCAAGAGCTTTGCGTCCGGAGAATACACTCTCAGCGCTACAAATGGCAGTTGGACACTCTGATTTTATGGAAGTGGATGTGCAGTTCAGCAGTGACAAGATTGCTGTTATAATGCATGACGAGACGCTTTTCAGAACAACAAATGTGAGTGAAATTGAGAGTTTTGAATCTCGCACTTCCTACAGAGTTTGCAATTTCAGTTATGAAGAGCTTTGCATGCTTGATTATGGAAGCTGGTTTTACAGAAAGGATCCGTTTCGCCAGATAGCTAAAGGCAAAGTTAACTTAGCTGAAATTGCGAACAAAAGAGAAGCTCTCCTTACACTTCACGAAACGCTACAATTTGTAAAAGAGAACAACCTATTTATAAATGTAGAGATTAAAGATGTACATGACTCTTTGAGCGATGAGGAAGTTGTAAATATTATTGCAAGAGAGATAGAGAATTTGCATGTGCAAGAACTTGTTCTGCTCACCTCTTTTAGACATGAGTATCTCCCTTTGTGCAAGGCAAAACTGCCAAATGTTGCAACTGCGGCTTTGGTTGCAAAGAAACATCCAAAAGCTGATATAAAAGAACTTATAGGTTATTTAAATAGTTTGCAAGTGGATGGTTACCATCTTGAAAACAAGCATGTTTACAAAGAGTTAGTCAGCAAACTGCATGCCGCCGGTTTTTTTGTAAATGTCTATACCGTAAACAACCCCCTGCGACAAAAAGAGCTTTTTGAAATGGGAGTAAACGGACTTTTTAGCGACTTTTGCAGATAACCTATCTCAAAAAGTAGTATATGTCACATTTTTATTATAAGATACTGCTCTATTTAATAATAAGGTTCAATTTAAGATTTATGAAAAAAACTTTTTCAGTACAGATACTACTACAGATACTACTACAGATTTTACTCATATTTTTTTTAACTATACCCTCTGCCTTTGCTGATTCCATAACAAAAAATCAGGATTTTACGCAAACACTTACGGAACAAGAGAGAGCATGGCTACTGTCCCATCCTGTTTTTATTATGGGGATTGATAGGGATTTTCAGCCTTACGAATGGATTGATTCACATGGCAACTATGTCGGGTTAACTGCAGATTACATGGCTCTTGTCGGAGAGTATCTTGGTGTAAAAATTGAGATTGTAAAAGATAAATCCTGGGCTCAAATTCTGGAAATGGCAAAACTCGGTGAAATTGACATCATCTCCGACGCCGTTCCAACACCGGAACGGGAAAAATTCTTAAATTTTACCAAACCTTTTATCTCTACTCCAATTGTTATTGTTGATAATGGGCAACATGGGTATTTAGATACTATCGAGCGGCTCAAAGGAAAGAAAATTGCCGTAGAAGATGGTTATTTCATTTCGGAGTTGCTCGCACAAGATTATCCGGATATAAATCAGTTAATCGTCGGAAATGTTCATGAAGCACTAAAGGCTGTTTTAAACGGGGATGCAGATGCTTATTTGGGGGATGCAGGTTTAGTCAGCCACTCTGTGAGATCTTCGAGTATGCTTACATTGCGTATTTCCGGACAAACACGCTATGTAAGTCACCACAGCATGGCGGTGACAAAACAGCATCCCGAGCTTGTTTCAATTCTCAACAAGGCGCTTGACTCAATTCCACAAAGCAAAAAGAAGGAAATCACTTACAATTGGTTTAGCTTTGAGATTAAAAACGGTATTGAGCGTGAAACAGTTTTAAAATATGGTTTATTTATACTTGCTTTCATACTTATTATTCTCTATTGGAACAGACGATTGTTTCAAGAGATTAAGAAAAGCAAAGAGCTAGAGACATCCCTTCAAGAGGAGCGAAACCGCTTTGCCTTGGCGATTGAAGGCGCTCAAGACGGACTATGGGATTGGAACTTGCAAACGGATGATGTTATGATGAGTGAGCGCTATGAGACAATGCTAGGTTATGCACCGGGTGAGTTATCTCAAAACATTCAAACATGGCTTAGGTTATTGCACCCCGACGATAAAGAGCAAGCCTTCAAAACTGTTCAAGAATATTTAGATACAAAAGGCGAAGGAACTTATGAAAACCATTTTCGGTTACGGGCGAAAGATGGCTCTTGGCGTTCGATTTTAGGGAGAGGTAAAGCTCAGTTTAGGGCAGATGGCACACCTATGCGATTTGTCGGTTTTAACAGCGATATTTCACACCGGCTTGAGTTTCAAGAAAAACTTACCCACACAGCCAAACATGACTCTTTAACGAATCTTCCAAACCGATTTCTTCTTTCAGAGCTCTTAACACATGCTATGCAAAGCGTGAAACGAAACAATCAATATCTCGCTCTGCTCTTTATCGATTTGGACGGATTTAAAGAGATTAATGATACATATGGACATGAAGCGGGGGATGAAGTGTTGTCCGTCCTAGCACAGAGAATGTCTCAAATAATTCGGGGAAGCGACATTGTTTCACGATTGGGCGGCGATGAGTTTGTTATTGTTGCAACTGACCTTAAAAATAGCAATGAAATCACTCCTTTGCTCCTACGCCTCTTAAGCGACCTCTCTTCAAATATTTTATACAATGGGAGCGATATGCATGTCTCCGCAAGCATTGGAGTCAGCTTCTACCCTCAAAGAGACGATATAGGAAACGAAGCGCTTCTCCGTCAGGCTGACCAAGCTATGTATCATGCTAAACTTTTGGGCAAAAACCAATACAAAATTTTTGATTTAGAAGCCACGCAAGAGCTCAAAGAGCGACAGCAGCAAATATCGAGCCTGCAAGAGGCTATTAATAAAAACCAATTAGTTCTTTATTATCAACCCAAAGTTGACATGAAAAGTAATAAGGTTATAGGATTTGAAGCACTTTTGCGTTGGAATCATCCACAAAAAGGTCTTCTTTACCCTGACAGTTTTCTACCGCTGCTAGAACATGAGCCAAGTTCTATGATAGAGTTGGGTCAATGGGTTTTTGAGAATGCTTTTTCTCAATTAGAATCTTTACATTTAGATGGTCTTGATATTACGCTCAGTATTAATGTGAGTTCGTATGAGATACAGCAGCCGAACTTTTCTGTATATTTAAAAAAGCTTTTTGCAAAACACCCTGCTATAAAACCCAATACGGTAGAAATCGAACTCTTGGAAACCGCGGCATTTGACAACTTTGAAGTTACATCAAAAACACTGTATGAATGCCAAGAACTTGGAGTAAGTATTGCAATTGATGATTTTGGAACAGGCTACGCTTCCTTACACTATTTAAAAAAGCTTCCGATGAATACCCTCAAAATAGATAAAAGTTTTGTAATAGATTTACTGAGTTCATGTGATAACCTCTCCATCGTAGAGGCATCCATAGGACTCGCCCGCGCATTTGGCTGTCATGCGGTTGCAGAGGGTGTTGAGTCGGAAGAGCATGGAAAGGTACTTTTGCAGTTAGGATGTGATATAGCGCAGGGGTATGCCATTGCAAAAGCAATGCCTGCAAAGGAGATAGTCAAATGGATGGAGTCTTGGAAGGGATTTCCTTCATGGGGAGAAACTACACTGATAAATGCAAGCAATCGTGCCATACTCCATGCCTCAGTTGAGCACCGCAATTGGATTTTTTCTATTGAAGAATTTTTACAGAACAAGGGTTCTAAACTTCCGGAACTAGGCTCGGCACATTGTCATCTTGGCAGTTGGCTTCTTCATGATGCGTCAAAGGAACAACGCAATAGTCCAGACTTTGAATCACTCAATAGACTTCATTCAGAGTTGCACCTGTACGCTACGGAGCTTTTACACTCCGAGGAAGATAATAAATCGGATGGAATCGAGAAGCTCAAACGGATGCGTGATGAGATTCTTCAAAAACTCGAATCCTTAATGACGGTGTCCTAAGAATAGACCCTATTCATATGCTCTCAGATTAGAGATAACTTACAATCTCCGATAGGCTCGGATGTATATGGATTAACTCTCTTAACTCTTTGAGTGTAACTCTTTTTTCTATTGCCAACAACAGTTCGTGAATAATCTCGGTAGCCCCCGCTCCGATGATTGAAGCGCCAAGCACTCTCTGGCTTTTGGCATCAACAATCAGTTTTAAAAATCCTGAGTCATCGCCCTCAATCTTTGCCTTTGAGTTCACCTTGAAATAGGCTTTTTTTACCTCAACCTCGCTCTCCCTTGCATCCTTTTCTTTTGCACCGCAGCTTGCAACAGGGGGAGTGCAAAAAACGGCGGAGGGAGAGAGATGCGTATTCACATAGCTCTTGTCGTTTATGATATTGTAAGCAACTATTTTGGCTTCAGCGTAAGCTGTGTGAGCGAAAGCAGGTGTCGCTATGCAGTCTCCGAGTGCATAGATATGACTTTGTGAGGTTTGAAAAGAGGGTGTGACCTTTATAAATCCTTTTGTATCCAACTCGACTTCCGCCTTTTCAAGACTCACCCCTTGGGTATGCGGCACGCGCCCTGACGCAACAAGAATCAGTTCACATGCTATTTGCTCCCCTCCCTCTAGAAACAGCTCGACTCCATCCTCTTTTATCTCGGTCTTGGAGATAAGAGCAGAGCTTATCACTTTTATATTACGCTTTTTAAATGCCCGAAGCAGTGCTTTGGATATATCCTCATCCTCATAAGAGAGAAGCTGTGCGCTGCGCCCGATAAGCGTCACCTCCACGCCAAAAGCATTGAAAAAAGTTGCCGCCTCACATCCTATCGCCCCGACCCCTACAATCGCAATTGATTTTGGCATGTTGACCAACTCAAATATATCGTTGCTTGTGATAATCCGCTTGCCGACAAGCTGAAGCTGCGGCAGCTCTCTGCTATGTGAACCGGTTGCTATGATGCACTTTTTAAAGGAAATTTTTTCGCCTGCAACCTCTACAGTATGTGCATCTACAAAAGTTGCAGTGCCAAATAACAACTCCACCTTCGCCTGCTCAAGAAGCCATAAAACACCACTGCGAATCTCATCTTTAAGTGCGATAGTCTTCTCTCTTAGCTGTTGTAGATTCAACCCTCCAAACTCCAAAATAAGACCGCACTCTTTAAAATAGGATGTTCTTAACGCAAAGTTGGCACTCTCAAGATAATTTTTAGTTGGGATGCACCCCTCATTGAGACATACTCCCCCTATTTTTTCTTTTGTTTTCTCAACCATAAGCGTTTTTAGACCACCGTTGCCAAGCTCTATTGCAGCTCTATACCCTCCGGCGCCACCGCCGATAACTACTACGTCATACTCTTTCATCTTTCCTCCAAATACTCATGTGCCATATAACTGCTTCTTACATAGGGTGAACTTTTTATATGGGCAAACCCCATCCTCATTCCAAGCTCCCGCAACGCATCAAACCGTTCAGGATGAACATACTCAACCACCTCTGCATGTCTGCTCGAAGGTGCAAGATATTGACCGATACTAAGATATTTACAACCCACATGAAGCAACTCTTTCATAAGAGCCGCTACCTCCTCGTCTCTCTCCCCGAGACCAAGCATTATTCCGCTCTTTGTGGCAATTGCCGGATTCATAGTCGCTAACATATGTAACACCCGCAAAGAGCGGTTATACTCCGAACCTCCACGCACACCGTAAAGACGGGGCACCGTTTCAAGGTTATGCCCTACAATCTCAGCTCCGCTCCTAGCCACCTGCCTCAGTGCATCCCCATTTTCCGACATGTCGGGGATAAGCAGTTCCACGACGATGGAGTTGTCCATAGCTTTGATGGCATCTACGGTTTGGCAAAAATGTTCTGCTCCTCCATCCTTTAAATCATCCCTTGTAACGCTGGTAATAACCACATGCCGCAGTCCAAGCTGCTTCACGGTTTGTGCAATATTTTGCGGCTCGCTCCTATCGACTGCAATCGGTTTTCCCTTATTCACCGCACAAAAACTGCAGGCACGGGTACAAAGTGTGCCTAAAATCAGAAATGTAGCTTGTTTTTTAGAGAAGCATTCGCTGATATTCGGGCACATCGCCTCTTGACAAACTGTATTTACATGTGTACTCATAAACAGCGACTCTAACTCTTGATTGCCTCTGAGTGAGATTTTTTTGCGTAACCACTCCGGCTTAGGTTTCATCATGTTTTGCATCTCTATTCCACCCCTCTTGACTATATTTATTTACTAAAAGTTCGTATGCGCTCCTCTTCTCCGAGCGGTTTATGGCATCACGCATGAGAGCAGCATCAAAAAACAGTTGAAAAGCTTCGAGCAACAGATCAGCAAGCCGCTCATGCGTTATCGCTTTTTGCATTCTGTTTAAGGTAGCCGCAGCTTCTAAACCCGACTCTTCCAAAAAGAGATCTTTAAACATCCCATGTTCAAAGTGAAGGGGAATCGTGCCATGTTGAAAAAGTACATCTTTTGTGTATCGCTGCGCATTTCCGCCCATCTTCTTGCCATCTATGAGGATGTCGTAGGGTTCATAGGATGCCAAACAGAAATTTGACTTTGAAGTTTGCAGTTTCAAATCATGTGCAAATGCAGCATTTAAATCCAACTTTTTATAAAGCTCTATGAGAAAACCGCACAGATATTCGTAACTTTTTTTTACTCCCAAATCTTTCAAACTCTCTCTGGGAAGTATCAATGTGTAGGACAAATCCCCGCCATGCATCAGCACGCCACCCCCTGTCATACGGCGGACATGCGCGAACCTCTTTTCTTGAAGAGTTTTTAAATCAATACTGCCGCTCACATCCGAGAATCTGCCAAAACTAAGCGAATCCTCCCATCTGTAAAGTCTAAGAATCGGCAGACTCCCCTCTCTAAAGTTACGCAAGAGAGCCTCATCTACCGCCATATTGTACTGCGCTGTTCCAACTCCGGTGTCAATAAGCCGCCATATTTTTAACATAAAAACAGACTCCTTTGTGAAGTTAACATATAATCTATTATTTTCTATGCAATTGTGTTATTATACTGCTTAAATAAAAACATGCAACATACTTTCAAAGGGTGTGAGATGAATAAGAAGTGGATTGAAAAGAACAGAGCTAAATTTCCTGTTGAACCAAACTTAGTTGATTATAAGCAGGTTTACAAAGAGTTTCGTTGGGAAAGTGTGGCTGATGCATTTGAAGGAGTGCCTGCAGGCGGCTTAAATATCGCACATGAAGCAATCGACAAACATGCTAACGGAGCATTGGCAGAGAAAACTGCTCTGCTCTGGCTAGGTCAAAACGGGGAGAGAGAAACCTACTCGTTTGCCCAGATGAAAAAAGAGACGGCAAAATTTGCAAATGTTTTAAAAACTTTAAACATCTCTAAGGGTGAGAGAGTTTTCACCCTCTCTCCTCGCATTCCACAACTCTACATCTCTGTTATAGGAGTACTCAAAAATCAGAGTGTTCTTTGTCCCCTCTTCTCTCAGTTTGGACCCGAACCGATACTTCAGCGCATGTTGCGTGGCGATGCAAAAGTGCTCTTAACCACAAAAGCGCTCTTTAAAAAAAAGGTAGTTCCAATTTTGAATGAACTCCCAGAACTTCGCTACATTCTGCTCTTCGACACTAATGCCCATGAGAGCGAAAAGGTGCTCTCTTTTTCTCGTCTGATGGAGGAAGCCTCAGACACATTTGAGATACCATACACAGACCCTGAGGAGATGTCCATTCTCCACTTTACAAGCGGAACAACAGGCATGCCAAAAGGAGTGGTGCATGTGCATAAAGCAGTATATACCCACTGGATGAGCGGAAAATATGTACTCGATTTTCATCCAAATGACAACTACTGGTGCACAGCAGACCCTGGCTGGGTTACCGGAACTTCCTACGGGATTATCACACCGTGGATACATGGAGTTACCAATATTGTAGATGAGAGTGAGTTTGACGCCGCCAGATGGTACAGAATTCTCCAAGATGAGAAGGTAACCGTCTGGTACACGGCTCCAACGGCTATTCGCCGTCTTATGAGGATAGATTCTGAACCTACAAAAGAGTATGACCTCTCCCATCTTCGCCTTATTCAGAGCGTGGGAGAACCCCTTAATCCTGAAGCCGTTCTGTGGGGCAGTGAAAAACTTGGGCTCCCTATCCATGACAACTGGTGGCAGACGGAGACGGGTGGAATTATGATTGCAAATCTTATCTCTCAAACTATCCGTCCGGGTTCCATGGGCAGAGCTCTTCCCGGCATCGAAGCCGGTATCGTCCATCATAATGAGGATGGAACGGTTACTGAGGTGAGTGAACCAAACAAAGAGGGTGAGTTAGCCCTCAAAGTCGGCTTTCCCTCTCTCTTTCGAGGTTATCTCCATGCGGAGGAGAAGTACAAAAGCTGTTTTATCGGAGAGTGGTATATAAGCGGCGATTTGGCATACAAAGATGAGGATGGATATTTTTGGTTTGTGGGACGCGCGGATGATATTATCAAAACCTCCGGTCACATGGTGGGTCCTTTTGAGGTAGAAAGTGCTCTTATGGAACACCCTGCCGTTGCAGAAGCCGGAGTTATCGGTAAGCCTGACGAGATGGTAGGTCAGTTGGTCAAAGCTTTTGTAACGCTCAAATCCGGATACACTCCAAGCGATGCGCTGATGCATGAGTTACTAGGTTTTGGACGCAAAAAACTGGGCGTTGCCGTAGCACCCAAAGAGATAGAGTTTCAACAAAATCTGCCAAAAACAAGAAGCGGAAAAATTATGCGAAGAGTTCTAAAAGCGCGCGAGATGGGGTTGCCGGAGGGCGACACCTCAACGCTGGAAGATTAGAGGAGCAATAAATGGAACTTAATTTTAACAGAGCAAAAGAGTTTTTCAAAGGGATGCTTCTCATACGCCGATTTGAAGAGAGGTGTGTAGAGCTTTACTCCAACCAAAAGATTCGCGGCTTTTTGCATCTCTACATTGGAGAAGAGGCGATAGCGGTGGGTCTTATGAGTGCGCTGAGCGAAGAGGATGCCATATTTGCAACCTACCGTGAACATGGGCATGCACTTGCACGAGGCGTGAGTGCAAAAACAATTATGGCAGAGATGTTCGGCAAAATGGAGGGGTGTTCAAGGGGGCGCGGCGGTTCTATGCACCTTTTTGACGCTAAAACTAGATTTTACGGAGGCAGTGCAATTGTCGCCGGTGCTCTGCCTCTTGCCGTAGGAATGGCGCTTGCAGACAAAATGATGAAACGAAACCGAGTTACGGTATGTATCTTTGGAGACGGTGCTGTGGCTGAGGGAGAGTTTCATGAGTCGCTCAACCTAGCCGCTCTATGGAAGCTTCCGGTTCTGTTTGTTTGCGAAAACAACAGATATGCCATGGGAACAGCTTTAACGCTCACCGAGTCGGAGACCGACATTTATAAAAAAGCAGCATCCTATAAAATAAACTCGAAACAGATAGATGGAATGCGCGTTATGGATGTAGCCGAGGCGGCAAAAGAGGCTGTTGCGTATATTCACTCAGAGAAAGCTCCCATGTTTTTAGAGTGCCTCACCTACCGTTTTCGCGCCCACTCCATGTTTGATGCCGAACTCTACCGTGAAAAAGCGGAAGTGGAGGAGTGGAAGAAGAGAGACCCTCTTTTACTCTTTGAAGAGAGTCTCAAAGAGTTGAATCTGTGGTCTGCGATAAATAGGACAGAGCTCGAAGATGAGATAAAGAGTACGATAGACGAGGCGGTTGCATTTGCAGAAAATGGGACACTTGAACCGATAGAGGATTTAGAGAGATTTGTATATTCGGAGGCGCGCCATGGATAATATCACTACCTACCGTGAAGCGGTCAAAGAGGCTATCAAAAAAGCGATGCATGAAGATGAACGCGTATTTCTGATGGGCGAGGATGTCGGTCATTATGGCGGCTGTTATGCTGTGAGCATGGGGTTTTTAGAGGAGTTTGGAGCTGAGCGGATTATAGATACGCCGCTGAGCGAATCGGCTTTTACGGGCGCCGGAATCGGGGCTGCAATGAACGGCATGCGCCCTATTGTCGAGATTATGACCGTTAATTTCAGTCTTTTAGCCCTTGACCAGATTATGAACAACGCCGCAACTCTGCTTCACATGTCGGGCGGTCAATTTAATGTTCCTCTGGTTATTCGAATGGCTACAGGAGGAGGCAAACAACTGGCAGCACAGCACTCACACTCTTTGGAAGGGTGGTTTGCCCATATTCCTGGACTGAAAGTCTTGACACCTGCGACCGTGCAGGATGCTTATGAGATGGTTGGTTTAGCATTGAGTGACCCTGACCCTGTACTTATTTTTGAAAATTCCCTCCTCTACAACTCTAAGGGTTCTCTCGATACCAAAGCAACGCCGACACCTATCGGAAAAGCGCTTATCCGTAAAGCCGGCAAAGATATAACGATTGTAACCTACGGGATAAGTCTCTTCAAAGCACTTGAAGCCTCTATAACTTTGGCAGAGGAGGGAATCGATGTCGAAGTTATTGATTTACGCTCCCTTCGCCCTTTGGATGATGAGACCATTATGAACTCCATTAAAAAAACGCACAGAGTTATAATCGTGGATGAGGGGTGGAAATCGGGAAGTATCTCTGCCGAGATAATGGCGCGCATTAATGAGCAGGCTTTTTATGAGCTAGACGCACCCATGGAGCGCATCTGCACCGCAGAAGTTCCTCTCCCCTATGCGAAACATCTTGAAGATGCAGCTTTGCCGCAGCCCCAAAAGATTGTTGCTATGGCAAAAAAAATGATGGGTAAGTTATGAGTCAGTTTTTAATGCCCAGTCTGGGTGCAGACATGGAGTCCGCGGTTTTGATGGAGTGGCATGTCAAAGAGGGCGATGCAGTTAAAAAGGGTCAGATAATTGCCGAGGTTGAGACAAGCAAAGGGGTAATTGAGATTGAAGTTTTTGAAGACGGCATAGTCGAAAAACTTCTTGTAACACCCGAGACCGAATGCAGTGTCGGCATGCCGCTGGCAATCATAGCTTCGGGTAGGGATTCTATTGCTCAAACAGAAGAGACAAAACAGGCGGTTACTCATGAGGCAAAAGAACAGAGTTTAACTCAAGTTGAGCGCATAAAAATCTCCCCTGCTGCCCGCAAAAGAGCGAGTGAACTGGGTGTAGATTTGAATAAAATCACTCCTTTAGAGGGTGCAATACAACTGAGCCAAGTGGAGGCGGCTGCTCCAACTGAGGCGGAAGTTCCCAAACATGCGCAAGCCAAAGATGGCATGCGTCAAGCTATTGCAGCCGCGATGAGCCGCTCCAATGCTGAAATACCTCACTATTACCTCGCAACTTCCATCAACATGACACCCGCTTTGGAGTACTTGGCGGAACTTAATAAAACACGAAGCATACAAGAGAGAATATTGCCCGTTGCTCTTTTGATTCGTGCTGTTGTGCTCGCACTTAAAGAGGTTCCACAGCTCAACGGTTTTTGGCAAAACTCTGAGATGCAGATAAGTAAAGAGATTCATCCGGGCATAGCCATAGCACTGCGGGGCGGCGGATTGATTACTCCGGCATTATTGGATGCAGATACGCTGAATCTAAGTGCTACGATGAACGCTCTGAGTGAGCTGATAACACGCACCCGCTCAGGAAAACTTCACTCGGGCGAGATGACAAAACAGACGATAACAATTACCAACTTGGGTGATTTGGGGGTAGAGAGTGTCTATGGAGTTATCTATCCTCCGCAACTTGCCATTGTCGGATTTGGAGCTATTATGAATAAACCTTGGGCTGAGGGGGATGCGCTTTGTGTCAGAAAAGTTATGTCTGCCACGCTCGCAGGCGACCACCGCGCTACGGACGGGCGCATTGGAGCGCTCTTTTTAGAGAAGTTAAATCAATTTTTACAAAAACCCAAGGAGCTGTTATGACAAAAGATGAGATTAAGCGTATGATAATTGAGCAAATTTTAGAGGTTGCCCCTGATATAAGTGTGGATGAGATTACACCGGACGGGAGTTTGCAACGCTCTTTGGAGATTGATTCATTCGATTTCTTAAAAATACTTACTGCTATGCATGAAAAAACAGGCGTTGAAGTTCCTGAAAACGATTACTCAAAAGTTGCTACACTCGAGAGCATGGCAGGCTATTTTGCCGCACATTTATAAAATATATTTGTAAGAGGAGATGAAGATGAATCATAATGCATGGCTCAGCAAAAAACTAAAAAGCGGTAAGATTATGTGCGAAGCCTGTTCTCAGTCATGTACGCTTGAAGAGGGAGAATATGGGATTTGCGGAGTAAGAAGAGTCGTGGATGGGGAGCTGAAACTTCTCGTGTATGGAGTTGCCGCGGCTGTAAATGTTGACCCCGTAGAAAAAAAACCGATGTTTCACTTTTTACCAAAAAGCAGAGCCTTTTCGGTTGGAACAGTGGGGTGCAACTTCTCATGTAAGTTTTGCCAAAACTACGACATATCCCAGTATCCAAAAGAGCATAACCATCAGATTATAGGTCAGGAGTTCCCGCCAGAAGAAATTGTAGAGCTTGCCATGGCGAACAGGTGTGATTCCGTAGCATACACCTACAATGAGCCTGTTGTTTTTTTTGAATACACCTATGACACGGCGAGGCTTGCAAAAGACAGAGGGTTGAAGAACATCTATGTGACAAGCGGATACGAGACAAAAAAAGCCATTGATTTGCTTGCCCCCTACATTGACGGAATGAATATTGACATCAAATCTTTTAGCGATGAGTTTTACAAAGAGATATGTGGCTCACGGTTAAAACCCGTACTTGAAGCCGTAAAGTATGCATATGAGAAAGGAATCTGGGTAGAGATAACAACTCTTCTTATCGAGGGCAAAAACGACTCAGATGAGGAGATTCGGGGGATTGCAAAATTTATCGCTTCTATTAGCACATCCATGCCATGGCACCTCTCAGCTTTTCACCCCATGTACAAGATGATTGATGTTCCAAGAACTTCCACCGCAACCCTTCACAGAGCCTATAAAATAGCTCAAGAGGAGGGGCTAAACTATGTTTATGTAGGAAATATTGATGATAACGATTATGAGTCAACCTACTGCCCAAGCTGTAAACATAAAGTGATAGACAGAAGCGGCAATATTGGCCAATTTGTAACCAACTATCTCGATGAAAACGGAACCTGCCCGCATTGCGGATATAGCCTTAAAGGAGTGTGGGAATAATGATTTCAAATGCAGAGCTAACCGAGAACCTGAGAGATATAGGTGTACTCAGTACAAAAAATATAATTGAAGCTTTTCAGAATGTGGACAGAGCGGATTTTGTCCGTGATGCAACCGTTCCGGACGTATATGAGGATTACCCTCTTCAGATAGGGCATGGACAAACCATCTCTCAGCCGAGAACGGTGGCGATGATGATGGAGATGCTCTCTCCAAAAGAGGGAGAGAAGATTTTAGATATAGGAAGCGGCTCCGGCTGGACAACGGCACTTCTTGCCTTTATGGTTGGAAAGAACGGCTCTGTAACAGGAGTGGAGAGAGTGAGCGAACTTGTAAAGTTTGGAAACAGTAATCTTGCTAAGTATAACCTTACAAATGCAAAGATTATTCAGGCGAGAGCAAAACTCGGAATGGTCGGTGAAGAGTTTGACCGTATTTTGGTCTCTGCAGCTGCAGATGAGTTTCCTTACGAGCTGACAAAGCAACTAAAAATCGGTGGAAAACTTGTAATTCCCGTAAGGGATTCAGTGTATGAGATAAGAAAAAATGAGAGTGGAAAGCTTGAAGCAAGGGAACACTACGGATTTTCATTTGTACCGTTAATTTTCTGAATTTTTTCATAACAGATATAAAATTGATTTCAAAGAATGTTCAATTTTATAATTTTAGATAATATACGGCTCAATAATTTTAGAAAGAGGTAATATGAAATATATATTAATAGCGATATTCATTTACGGTAGTTTATATGGAGAAAATCTTGAAACTGCTTCAGAGGTACAAAAGAGCCAAAATACAACAAATCCTGCCTCCAATATCGAATTAAAAAAAGGGTTAGAGGCACAAAGCAAGAATGATTTTGCCACTGCTTTTAAATATTTGGAACCCTTGGCTAAAAACGGTGAATCCAGTGCCCAGCTTGCCATGGCTACAATGCTCTATTGGGGTGGTCATGGCATAACAAAAGACATTGATGAATCAATAAAATGGTACACACTCTCAGCGAATCAAAGCAACGCGACAGCTCAATACAAATTGGGTGAAATGTACTATCACGGCACAGAGGTGAAAAAAAATATAGTCGAAGCAGTAAGATGGTACACAGCGTCCGCCAATCTGCATAACAGTATTGCCCAATCACGACTAGGCTACATGTATACTTTTGGGGAGGGTGTTCCGGTTGACAATAAAGAGGCTGTAAAATGGTACCAAATGGCTATTCTAAATGGCGACCAAAAAGCAAAATGTGATATATTTGAACCTTTACTGGCATCAAAAAATACAAAAGAGATGAAACAAGAAGCCAAAATGCTTCTTACAAAAGCCTATAATGAGACACATAACTATCAGTGCAAGCTGATATATGACAGATATAAACTACAGAATTTTTAGCTTCTATCTGTTTAAACCCTTCTCTAATCTGTTATACGGCTCACCTCCTGCAAGCTGGTAACCCCTTGTAATATCTTTTTAAGCATATCATTTCTTATATCTGTGTAACCGCTATATCGAATATAGCGCTGCAGCTCTGCGCTACTTTTATCATGCTCTATCATATCTCTAATCGTATCATCAACACAGAAGTGCTCTACAACTGCAATCCGACCCAAATATCCGCTCTCTCTGCAGTGTTTGCACCCAACTGCTTCATAAATCTTCACCCTCTCGCCCGGCAATGACAAAATCTCCTCTTTGTACTCACTAAAATGGTTCATCAGCTCCTCCTTCGAGAGCTGCACCTCTTTTTTACACTCGTTGCAAAGGCGTCGCAGCAGTTTTTGAGAGATAACACTCAAAAGCCCGTCGGAGAGGAGATATTTATCTACTCCCAAATCTTTAAGCCGTGATATAGCAGTAACAGCACTGCTTCCTGAGAGAGTCGATAATATAAGATGCCCCGTAATGGAGCTTCGTATTGCCAATTTAGCCGTTTCATCATCAAGAATCTCACCGATAGCAATCACATCCGGGTCTTGTCTTGCAATATGGTGAAGCGCCTTATCGAAAGTGTAATCTGTTCGTCTGTTTACCTGTATCTGGTTTACAAAAGGGAGACGGTACTCCACCGGCTCCTCAATGCTTATAACGTTTCTTCTTAAAATATCAATCTTTCTCAGCATGGCATAGAGCGTGGTAGTTTTCCCGCTCCCGCTAGAACCGACAACAAGAATTATTCCGCTCCTCTTTTGCAAATTACTACTTATCTTCTTAACCAAATCCGGTTCAAAACCTAAACTCTCTAGGGAGTAAAGCCTGAAATTCTCAGGAAGCAACCTGAGAGCCACTTTTTCCCCATTTATTGTAGGAATCGTAGAGAGCCTGATGTTGTAACTGCTTTGCGAAAACTTCATATAAAACTCCCCATCTTGCGGCTGCAGATGCTGTGCAATATCAAGTTTGGCAACGACTTTGAGCCGTATTACAATACTGTTATGGAGTGCGGACGGGATGGAGTAGTAGTGTTTAAGCACTCCGTCGATTCGGTAAAAGATGTGCGATGTAATTCTCTCTGCCATAATGTGAATATCCGTCGCACGGTCTTTAATGGCGACTTGAATAATCAAATCAACCAAAACAATGACATCTATCTCCCCCTCTTCAACCGATATCTTAATAATATCGTCGATTCTCTTCTCAATAGAGTATTCAAGCTGCTCATAATAAAACTGCAGATATCTGCCTATGGCTCCGATATCACTCACGGCATAACGAATAGGATAACCGCTGCTTTGGCTAAGATGTTCGCGCATCTCCTTATCGTTAGGCCAAGACGAGGCAACAACGAGCACTCCCTCTTCTATTTTAAGAGGCAGTACCATGTTTTGCAGTGCAAACTCTCTATCCACTAAAGCCAATGTTTCTGGAAGCGGAACATAGGCATCCAAATCAACATATTCAAGCCTGTTCTGAAGGGCAATCGCACGTGCGAGCTCATCCGTTGTAACAAAATTAAGCTCTACAAGAATCTCTCCAAGCACCCTATTAGTCACTTTCTGGACACATAGAGCCGCATCAATCTGCTCTTGTGCAATAATGCCGCTCTCTTTTAAAATTTCACCGATAATCTGCGCTTTCATCATGTACCCTTTAGGAAGATATAATTTAACATAATACAATTTTTTTACACTCTGTATATTTAAATCTACTTTAAATTTAAAAAAGCAGTAACGTCGTTATAATTGCGAAATAATGAATTTAAAAACAAAGAAGAGCTTATGAAAACACTCAATATATTTACAGATAAACCGGATTCCCTTCCAAGCGGCAGAGCAGATTTTTTGCTGGCGGCATGCGTGACACGAACATGTGAGATTGAGGGGATAACACAGGCGGGAATACCGGGGATGATTCCTCTTACTCCGACCCTTGATGCAGAGTTTATTATAAATGAGAAGGTCTTCTCGTTGGGCGAGTTGGCAGAGACTCCAAACGGCGTTCCAACTCCTGCCATCCTAACAAGAGCTGTGCATAATCTTGCACCTTTCGTGCGAATTGAGATTTTAAACCTCGGTCTTGATGTAACTCCAAAGAGTGCAACATGCCATGACTTTGCAATTGCTCCCTCCGGCTCAATCAGTGAAGGTGCCGGGATAGATGTCAGAGATGTTTTTTCTAAAGGTATGGCATATGGAAAGAGTTATGAGCTAAAAGGAAACTATCTTATTTTAGCCGAGAGCACTCCAAGCGGAACAACGACTGCCGCAGCTACCGCACTGGCTCTTGGATATGACTGCCGAAACGACTTCTCTTCTAGTTTTAAAGATGTGCCAAAGAGTATAAAAGATGAAACTGTCGCAAAAGCTCTCTCGCTTATAAATTCCGACATGACAAGCATAGAGAAGCTCTCAATTGTAAGCGATAACATGCTCATATTTTGTGCAGGATTTTTGCTTGAAGCTTCAAGAAGGTTTCATGTTGTATTAGCGGGTGGGACACAGATGGCAGCATGTTTGCTTGTAGCGGACAAACTAAGAGAGGATGTTTTCATGAGAGTAAAAGATAAAAATATAACACTCGCTACAACCGCTTGGGTTGCAAAAGATAAAAACTCGGATATTGCACACATTTTATCCCAGCTCAGCTTTACTCCGCATGCAATTTATACTACTTTTTCATTTAAAAACACAACAATTCCCATCCTTAAAAAATATGATGAGGGAGAGGCTAAAGAGGGAGTTGGAGCGGGAGCAGCTCTTAGCTACGCAGTTGCAAACAATATAACTCAAGATAATCTTCTGGAACAAATTGAGTACATTTTGTATAAAATTTGATATTTTACGAAGACTATTAAGGTATAATTTTTTTCAAAGATTTTTTCAAAGATTTTTAGTATTGGGAGTTATTATGTTTCAAACAGTAAAATCAAAAGTTATCGTTTCTGTTTTAGCACTTAGTATTATGGGGCTTATAGGAAGTGTTTCCTATTTATCCTCAACTCTAAATGAGTTATCCAATAAAGCGACGCAACAATCACTAAGCATGCTGAGTCAATCCATTTTTCAGACAATGACAGGAAGTATGATGTTGGGCGACCCGGCGGTTGTTCAAGATACATATAAACATGCTAGGGCAATAGAAGGTATAGACTCTCTAGACATAACAAAATCAAAAGCTGTTTTAGAAGTTTATCCATCGGACAAACCAATTACAACAGACGAACTCATACAAGATACATTAAACAATGGCACTTCAAAAATTGTAGAGACCAACATAAATGGTCACCATACGATAAGAATGCTAAAACCTATGGTTGCAGAAGCGAAATGTCTCTCCTGCCACTACAACGCAAAAGAGGGGTATGTTCTTGGTGCAATGGATTTAGTAATTTCACTTGATAAAAATGATGCAGATATTTTTTCAACACAAAGAACACTTTTAATAACACTCATAATTGGTTCTATTATTTTTGCTGTTCTTGCCAGTATATTTTTTATGAGAGAAATTTTCAATCCTCTCTCTGATTTGAAAAACCGCATCTCTGAGCTTGTTGGCGGAGATAAAGATTTAACAAAACGATTGGCTGATAAAAGTGGAAATGAGTTTGGAGATGCGGCGAAAGAGGTAAATAAATTTATAGAGATGATTCAAGGTACCGTCAATGAAGTCAAATCTCTGGGTCACGAGAATTCATCCATCGCTTCTGAGATTGAAAACTCTAGCCATGTCATAGGAAAAAGCACTTTAGAAGAGCAAAAGATAGTTGGAGAAACAACTCAAAAAAGTGAAGCAATTAAGGGACTTTTATCTGAGAGTATGCATGCAACCGATCAGACGAAACTTGCGATTGAAGAGGCGGGTGTTGAGTTAGAAACCGCAAGAGAGTCGCTCTCTATGTTAAGCCATGAGGTGGGTCTATTTGTCGAGATAGAAAATGAACTCTCCTCTGAACTTTCAGGTCTTAAAAACAATGCAGATCAAGTTAAAGATGTGTTAAATGTTATAAAAGATATAGCAGAGCAGACAAATCTTTTGGCTCTCAATGCAGCCATAGAAGCAGCGAGAGCGGGTGAACATGGAAGAGGATTTGCGGTTGTTGCGGATGAGGTAAGAAAACTTGCAGAGAGAACTCAAAAAAGCCTAACAGAGATAGATATGAGCGTGAGCACAATTGTTCAATCCATAAACGATGTAAGCGACAAAATGCACAAAAATGCGAAAAATATAGAAAATCTTACAAATATCTCTAACGAAGTAGAAGAGAAAATACATGTAACATCAAGAGCCATGAACCTCTCAAACGAAGTAGCAACAAAATCTAGAGCAGATAGCTTGAAAATGTCTAAAAATATAGAAGATGTTATTAACGACATAGCCAAAATAGAATCTCTCTCAACAAAAAACGGTACAAGTGTTGAGAGAATTGAAAGTGATTTGAGAAGACTTGTAAAAGTGGCAAACTCGCTGCAGTCAACGATTGATGAGTTTAAAAGTTAGAGGTTAATCATTCCTCTGACTTTTTCTCCCTTTTTGACCCGTGTAGTGTCTTTTAAAACATGATTGACAGATTGTATATTTTGAGTTCATCGGCAGTGCTGCTTGGCACATTCTGCATCTTGGGACAAAATGGCTCTGCTGGAGTGACTCCTCTATAAATTTATTCAAAATGTGTCGTGATTTTCGTGCCAAATCTGCATCCAAAAAATACTCTTTAAACCTATAGCTCAACCACAAATAGAGTGAAATCTCTTTTACCATGTCCTCAGCCTGCAATAGCTCCTCAGTCGTTTGAGCAAAGTTGCCCTTTAGAAGAGGCGGGATATAAACAACCGGCATTTTTTTCTCTAATGCCAAAATATAACTCTCATAGGATTCTAAGATATAGGGCGATTTGAGAGTAAGCGGTGCGCATGCAAGATGATACTTTGTAGCAATATCCAAATCATATGTATCCACAATTTTTGCAGCCTCAACCATGTCATCTAAATTTGAGGCATGAAATGGACCGCTAAACTCCATGTTCTCAACAAAAAATCTTAACACCTCTTTGAGTGATTTCTCCTCTAGAATATTACTGACCAACTTTATATGTTCTAAGTTTGCCATTACCCTAAAAGGTACTGTTATTTTCTTTGCCTCTTTATGAAAATTCTTTTTCACAATACTCAAAACTTCGCTCTCTAATGCTCCAACATATCCCTTCTCATGAAGCCCAAATCTACCGGCTCTTCCAGAGATTTGATGCACTTCGGACGGTTCTAAATTTCTTTGGCTTATGCCGTCAAACTTATCCGCTTTAGAGAAGAGTATGGTTTTAATCGGCAGATTCATCCCCATGGCTATGGCATCGGTTGCTATAAGTATCTGCGTCTCTTTTTCTCTAAATCTTCTCGCCTCTTCGCGTCTCACTTCAGGTGAAAGATTTCCATAAACAACACTCACTTTGAAAAATTTTGAGAAATTCTGCTTGAGTTTTAGGACATCTTTTCTGCTAAAAGCAATAATCGCCGTCCCTTCTTTTACATCTCTCACATGTGTCGGCTCATCTAAAAGAACAAGAGGATTCTTTCTCTCAAACTCTATAATCTCAAGCTCTTCACCCAGATACTCTGAGAGAGCGATAATCGCCTCTTTGACATTGGGTGAACCTGTCATGATAATCTCTTTTGCAGGTGCACCGATAATGGCATTTGCCCATGCCCAGCCACGGTCGCGGTCGTCTATCATCTGCACCTCATCGATGACACAGACATCCACATCCACTTCAAAATTGAGCATCTCTATTGTAGAACTTATATGCGTCGCCTCTTCGTTTAAAAGCTGCTCCTCTCCCGTAATAAGAGAAGTCTCAATGCCCTTTGCTTTAAGCGTTTCATATCCCTCAAGTGCAAGCAATCTAAGGGGAGCAAGGTAATAACCCGTATCCGCACTTTGAAGCTTTTGCATGGCTTGGTAGGTTTTACCGCTGTTTGTCGGACCAATATGAAGAATCAGTTTTCTTCGCATCTGTCTCGCCATAGGAAAAAGGTTTTTAAAATCTCTTATTGTTCGCGCTAGAAGCGCCTGTCTCTGCTTTTTTATAAGCTGTTCATGGATACTGAACATAAAAGTTTTAATGGTTTTTCTGGCTGCTTTTGAGCTTATAGTCAGTGATTTCGGCAACAAATCGACCAAAATTTCATATACTTTTCTGTGCAGCTGCTCATCACTCAAATGGAGCAGAGTTGCATAACTTCCGCACTCATCCATAAGACTTTTCAGCGAATGTAAAAAGTTCTCTTCATGCTCTTTTTTTGCACTCTGCACAGCTTCATCAATGTTCAGTTCATTTGCGTTCCAGATATCTTCCAAAAGCCTATTTAACTCTATATGAACCTCTAAAAAGTATGGTATCTCTATAGTTGAATAGGGCAGCATAAACTGCTCTTCCATAGTTATAAAAATCTCATCGGCATGTGAACTCACATCTGAGAGAGTTATGTTTTTTTCAAGAATCTCTTTTAAAATTTCTCTCTTTAGCGCCGGAAATTGAAGTTTTGACTTCGGCGGTGCAGAGCGAAGTGCATTTAAAATCTGCTCTTGCGTCAAATAGGGATGGGGATTTTTTATACTTGCCAGAAATGTATCTATATTTTTTTGTTTTTGTGCAACTGCCGCTTCTTTATCAAGAGTAATTTTTTGGACTATCTCATCCACGCTACTCTCTAGCAGATAGTTATAATCGTAGGCTTTTGTGTTAAGTGTCACTATTTTGTGAAAGGTTTGTCCGTAAAGCTGATATTTAATCGAGGCGTTAAACTCAAGAGTGTCATCAATGTCAAAAATCCCATCGAGACACTTTTGCAACTCCTCTTTCTTCAAATCAAATCGGATATGCAGAAGTTTCGCTTCCATCTTCTCTAAAGTAATTTTTTTGCTTCTCACTTCCATAAAGGCAGAACTAAGCAAAGCAGCCTCTTGGGGCGTTACATGTAACTCCTGCAAAAGAGCGTCTATCTTCTGATTTCTGTCTTGGTTTTGCTCTTTTGGGGTAGTCGAATAGTAGATAATTTCGTTTGCATGAAAAAAGTTTAGAATCTCTTGACGGAAATCGCTGTCTGCTTCGCTCCAAAGCATCCGAATAGTTTTTATGAGAACTTTTTTATTATGCTCAATATCGTAAATGCCGAGGTAGTGACAAAGTTCACTCAGCGTCTCAATGCTCACCCGTTCAATGCCCACATCAAAAGGGTCGTTATCAAAATATTTTTTGATTTTTTGATTTATTTTTGTATTTTTTTTATGTTTATTAGCCATGCGAAATTGTAGCTAAATATCATTTATATAGAAATTTGTAACATGTAATTGGGCAGATTCAATCAATTCATTTGAAACCTATAAATCACACTCACATATGCAGATACCATACTGTCAAATCTGTAACTGACACTATTTTTTCTGTTCTCAAACTGAAGATCCATAATTCTTGTTCCAAGTTCTATATCAACTGATTGAGCCGCATGTATATTAAAACCAACATCGCCGCCATAATAGGCATCAGAAATAGTGCGGGAAAAACTCTCGTTTTCAATCATAAATTTCATATTTGCCATGCCGCCGTTTATACCCACAAAGAGGTTGGCAGATTTAGAGATATTAAACAGATATTGACCCTCTACTCCGTAAGTAGTGATATAATCAAAATCACTATCGTTGAAGTATCTGCCACTTACAAAGAGTCTGTAATTTCCAGATTCGGCACCTATTTTTAAACCAAGGTTGCCGATTTTATGCTCACTGTTTGCAGCCTGTTCAGCAGGTGCTATTCTCTCGATGCCCATGCTGCCGTAACCGCCCTCTACTCCTATCAACGACTTATCGCCAAATCCGCCCGCACTTAAAGAGCTGCCTAAAACAGCACATGCTAAAACAATTTTTTTTATCATCTATTTTTCCTTTTAGAATTCAGTTGCAGGTAAAACATTGACTAATCCTACGGTTCCGCCAAGTGGTGTCGGGGAAATAAAATTAATATCCACATAACTTTCGCCATTTTGGTTGTTGGCTCCATAGCAGTAGGTAATTCCATGTGCCATTGAGTCATCTGAAACTGCCCAGCTCGCGCCATCAGATGTTACAACAACAGAATAACCAAAGTTTGCATTTCTCAGGAACTCTGTTGTTCCGTTTAATGTTACATGCAATCGAACCACTCCGCTAAATCCGCTGGAAAATGTGTATGTTTCGCTTGTTAAACCAGAGCCTCTAAGTGTTATTTTTTTTGCTTCACCTATTCTTACGGTACTTTCATCGCTGTGCTGTGCTCCTGTGAGATTCACCCACAACATAACATCTTTAGCCGTTAAATAATAGTCATACTCTACATCTATTACCATGCTGCCCGTAGAGTTAACAGTGTAGCTATTCTGCTCCGCCGGATAAACATTGCCTACCCATTCCGAACCCTCTTGACATGCATCTTGTCGGTAGTTGTTTCCGACAGCAAAGCCAAGACCGGATGTATCAACCCCACTGTAAGTATCCACTAATCCTAAATCAGTGCTATTGTTAGAAAAAACATCCCATTTGCCTGAGGCATTATATGTGTACCCATTTCCAAATGTTACAAGATATTCATTGCCCTGACTTATATTTCCAAATGCTGGTGCCGCTGTTGCAAAATTATTATTAACACTGCTGAGCGTGCCATTGCCAACGCTAGGCAAAAAGAAAAGATTGTTGGCAATATTTCCCGTCGGTGCAGAACTTTGAGCATATCCCGCCATCATACCCATTGAGACTACCGGATTGGTATTTACCAAGTTATTATATTTATCCGTGACCGTCAGAACCCATTTCTCAATATACTTTGCTCTCTGGGGGACTTGTTCCGTACTTGCATATGAAAGGCTCATGGCACTCGGAGGTCCGGATAAAACGACTATATTGAACACTTTATCAATTGACTTCGTATCCCCGTTTGAGTCTCTAAACTCGGCTGTTACATGCAGAGGAGCCACCCCTGAGAGTGTATTGCTGCGGGCATTGATTGTGATGCTGTTTTTGTTACTGATTGTAATGTTATTTCCAATCGTTCCTGTTGTAACATCCTCTAAAGTTGCTATATTCGGGTTTAAAGAGACTATGCTTATAGATGAGATATCTTTGTCCGGCAATGATTGATTTGAATCATTATTGAGGCGGAATGAAATTGACTTGCTTGCATTCAAATTCATAGATACGCTGCCGCTCTCAAGGCTGCTGTAAAGCTCGTAACTGTTTGAAACCATTTGGTTAGATTCCGGAGAGATAGTAAAAGTGTATGTTTTTATATCCGCAACATCCGAATCATGGTAAAAGCCGAATTTGATGTCGGATGTATTCAAATCTAACTTAGCCGGAGCCGTATAGATGAACGAGGCGACGCCGTTAATGACGGTGGATGAGAGCTTATCAAATGAACCGACATCCCTTCCCGTTACCGCATCATCCGGGTAAGCTATTTTAACATTGCCATCAGATGCGGGAATATTGGTGCTGTCAAATACGCGTACACTTATCTGTACAGACTCACCGTTTAAAGTTAAGGCAGCGGTTGATATAGGGAGCACGACTGACTTTCTGATGTTTGAACTATTTATGTCAGGGATAACTGTCGTCGCACCCCCGGTTGAAGATACCGGAGCGTCACTATTGTTGCTTTGGCAGCCACTTAGTGCAAGCAAAAATGCTAAAATCAAGCCAAATACAAAAAAATTTCGTATATTCATCTAAAAATCCTTCATTATTAAATAATTCACTACAAGATAAAATTAAACCATTTTATCTGATTATACATGAAGATAAAATATGTTTTATGCCAAAGAGGAAGAACTCCAAAATTTGAATCTTAATTCTTGTGAGCGGATGTTACTTTATGCTACATCTAAATTTAATTGCTGTTAAATCTGTGCTACAATCTTTTTATGAAACTATCACACCTAAAACAGATTATTACTTACCTGCAAAAATTTACGAAAATCTCTGCAATATACAGGGTCTCAGACACAATGATAAAGGTCGGATTCGATAGAGATGATGCAATTTATTTTGAGATGCAGCGCTCAAATTCAGCCATGTTTAAATGCTCCTCCTATTCCCGCTCAAAGCTTTATAACGCACCTTTTGATGTCCTTTTGGCAAAACGGTTTGCACGAGCGAATATATTGGGCATTGAACTTTTAAACGGTGACAAAATACTCCGATTTAAAACTTCGGTTGCCTCCGCGTATAAAGAAGAGTTTACCTATCTGCAGTTTGAATTTACCGGAAAATATACAAATGTTATTATCTTGGATGAAAATGAAATTGTGCTTGAAGCACTTCGGCATGTGGATTTATTTTCATCTTTTCGTGAAGTAAGAGTCGGTCAAAAACTTCTCAATGTCCCAGCAGCTCCCTTTGAAGCAAAAGAGTATCCGCTAGAGGATGTTGAACTATTTTTATATGCACAGCATGAAAAAGAGCAGAAGCAAAAACTTTTTTCGCTCAAAAAACAGAAAATTTCTCTTTTAAATAAAAAGCTAAAAAAAATAGAGAAGTTATTTACTGCTCTTGAGGATGAGGAGAGTTTAAAAAATGAAGCACAAAAATCTCAGCATTACGGAAACTTAGTTTTATCCAACATGCACAAAATCAAACCCTACAGCAGAGTTTTGGAAATTGACGATTATGACGGAACAAAGATAAATATAGAGCTTTCAAAAACATATCCGACTGTTGCCATGATGTCCGATTCACTCTTTGCTCAAAGCAAAAAAGCCAAACAGAAGGTAAAAAATCTACACATCGAAAGAGAATCCCTCTCTTCAAAAATAGAGCATCTTAAACTTTTTATTAACACGGTTGAAGAGGCAAAGGATGTGGCAAAAGTAGAACTTCTCTTTCCAAAAAAAGTTCAAAACAAGAAGATAAAAGAAAACGATTCTATTGAGACTTTTTGGATAGAGGGGTATAAAGTTCAGCTTGGAAAAAATGAGAGGGGAAATATCGAACTACTCAAAAATGCAAGAGCAAAAGATATTTGGCTTCACATGAAAGAGCGTCCATCAGCGCATGTAATTATCACGACCGACAAACAGAATGTGCCGATGAACATTATAGAGAGTGCCGCAAGATTGTGTGTTGACTTTACAATGTTTGAAAAAGATAGGTTTTTGGTCGATTATACTCCGAGAAGAGAAGTTACTATCCAAAATGGTGCAAATGTGCTATATAACAAGTACAAAACAATTGAGGTAGATACAAGGTAAGGAGGCAGAAATGTCCATAGGCGCAATCGGAAGTACAATTTATGTCAACCAACAAACGGCTACCGTCTCCTCAGTGCAGGGAAACTTCCAGAATCGTCTTGACCTTCAAAATGTCGCTGCTCAGGCAATCGTAAATGAAGAAGAGCAAAAAATTTTAGAAGTTCGCCCGGCTGAGGGGAACCATGAGGTTGACGCTGACAGAGAACATCAAAGAGATGAAGCTGACCAAGAGAATAAAAGAGGCAAAAAGCAAAAAAAAGAGGAAGCAAAAGAGGAAGAAGTGGTTTTTTCTGAGCATAAACTAGATATTAAAGTGTGATTAGCTATAATCCAAACCAAATTATTTTGAGGAAATTTTATGAGTATATTTGCAGACCATAAAGAGAGAATTATCACCGGTTTAGTGCTTGTCGGTACGGTTTTAACTGTAGGTTTTATAGATAACTTTTACCTAATGTGGCTGATGCTTGGGGCTGTTTATATCTTAGCATTTAGAGAAGCTTCAAAACTCTTTGGAGTTGAAAACCACTCACTTCTGATATACGCAGTAGGAATCTGGCTTATAGCTGCCGTTTACCCTTACGGCGATGACCTATTTGTACTCGCAGGTGTTGCATATGCGAGTGCTGTGGCGTACAATAAAGAGCTTGAGTGGAAAGATTTCTTTCCATTTATCTACCCAACTGCGGGTATGCTTTTCGCATTTACGATGTATCAAGAGTATGGCATATTATCACTTTTATGGCTTTTGGTTGTTGTTGCTATGACAGATGTCGGAGCGTATGCATTTGGAAAAAGCATGGGAAAAACCTCTTTTAGCGAAACAAGCCCAAATAAAACTATCGAGGGTGTTATCGGCGGTGTATTTATAGCAACGCTGAGCGGTATGTTTGCCGGACTCGCAATTGTAGATTTAAAAATCTCTATTATCATCTCTTTCGTGGTCGCACTCAGCTCTATTTTTGGCGATCTATTCGAGAGTTCTCTTAAAAGAAAGGCTGATGTAAAAGATAGCGGAGATTTACTCCCCGGACATGGCGGTGTTCTTGACCGCATCGATGGCTACCTCTTTGGAGCGATTGTAATGCTTGTCCTTTTAAGAGGTTTAGTGTAAATTGATACTCCTTGGTTCGACGGGTTCTATCGGAGTAAATACACTTGAGGTTGCCAAAAAATTCAACATCTCCGTTGAAGTTTTGGTTGCCGGAAATAACATCCATCTTTTAAACACTCAGATTTTAAATCATGCCCCAAAAACTGTTGTCGTCGCACGGCAAGAAGATGTCACAAAAGTCAATCATAAAAATGTCTTTTTCGGGGAAGAGGCGATTTTAAAAGTTATAGAAGATTCAAACTCTGAGCTTGTTGTAAATGCTCTTGTAGGTTTTTTGGGTCTTCGCCCAACACTTACAGCTCTCGCATGTAACAAAAGAGTTGCTCTTGCAAACAAAGAGTCTCTCGTTGCATGCGGAGCTTTTATAGACACAAGCAAAATTCAACCCATAGACAGCGAACATTTCGGTCTCTGGTATTTGATGCAGAATAGACCGATTGAGAAAATGATTATCACCGCAAGCGGCGGAGCATTTCGTGATTGGGACATCAAGCGGCTGGAGAGTGCCACATTAGCCGATACCCAAAAACATCCGAACTGGTCGATGGGACAAAAAATAACCATAGACAGTGCCACCATGGTAAACAAAGTATTTGAACTTTTGGAGGCTAGATGGCTCTTCGGTGAGGGTAAATATGATGCCATCATCGAGACAAAATCACTCATTCATGCACTCATAGATTTCAAAGACGGCTCCACAACCGCACACTTCGCACATGCCAACATGCAACTCCCAATCGCCTATGCGGTAGATGGCAATATGAGTGAAAATATCTTAGGACATGTAGATTTACTAAAAGTCGGCTCCTTGGAGTTTCGCGAAATCACAAGTGACAGATACCCGATTTGGCAGATAAAAGAGGAGCTTCTAAAAAACCCTGCAAGAGGTGTAGTGATAAATGCTGCAAACGAAGCCGCAATTGAGAAATTTATAAACAAAGAGATAGGGTTTATGGATATTCCAAAAACGATTATAGATGCTTATGAAAAGTTTACAGATGTCCCAAAGAGCATAGAAGATGTTTTTGCTATAGATAGTGCCGTGAGAAGATTCGTGACACAACAATGAACTACATAGGTTCCAAGCAAAAACTAGCTTCATTCTTAAAAGATGAAATTACAAAAGTAACGGGTGCTGATTTGTCACAAAAAGTTTTTTGTGATATTTTTGCCGGTACGGGAATAGTTGGGCGTACTTTTAAAAAAGATGTGAAAAAAGTGATAAGCAATGACTTGGAAGATTATAGTTTTGTGCTCAATAAAAACTATATTGGCAACAGTGTTGCAATAGAGAACTGTGAAGATTTCATCAATGAACTCAACACTTTAAAGCCAATCGACAGTGGTTTTATTTATCAAAATTATTGCTTGGGGAGCGGAAGTGAAAGACAATATTTCAGCGATGGTAACGGAAGAAGAATCGATGCTATGCGAACCAAAATCAGAGAATGGAGAGAGCAAAACAGAATAGATGAAAACCTGTACTATTTTTTATTAGCTTCACTTCTTGAGAGTGCCGACAAAGTCGCAAATACCGCTTCTGTTTATGCAGCATATCTTAAACATGTGAAAAAGTCTGCACAAAAAGATTTAGTCTTAGCCTCTGCACACTTTGAACTGCATGCCAACCCGCATGAAGTATTCAACAGTGACAGTAATGAGCTTATTAAAGAGATCGAGGGAGATATTTTGTATCTTGACCCGCCATATAATCAGAGACAGTACAGTGCAAATTATCATCTTTTAAATACAATATCTCTTTATGACAACTTTGAACCAAAGGGTAAAACCGGTCTCAGAGAGTATAACCGCTCAAACTACTCTAAAAAAAATGAAGTACATGCAAGCTTTGAAGAGTTAATCAAGAATGCGAAGTTTCAATACATTTTTTTGAGTTACAACAATGAGGGTCTCATGAGCGAAGAGGATGTAAAAAGAATTATGTCAAAATACGGTAAGTATGATTTGCAAACGAAAGAGTATCAAAGATTCAAAGCGGATAAGACAGAGAACAGAAAACATATTGCAGATAGGACTTATGAATATTTGCACATTTTGGAGAAATTATAATGATATTAAGTATTGAGAGCAGCTGTGACGACAGTGCAATAGCCATTACAGAGATAGCGACATGTAAGCTTCTGTTTCATAAAAAAATATCTCAGGAGCTAGAGCACTCGGTGTATGGCGGTGTCGTTCCGGAACTTGCGGCAAGGCTTCATGCGGAGGCGTTGCCAAAAATTTTGGAAGAGTGTAAGCCTTACTTTGATAAGCTAAAAGCTGTTGCAGTTACTTCTTCTCCGGGGCTTGCAGTCACACTGATTGAGGGTGTTACAATGGCGAAGGCTATCTCCGTCGCACTCAATATTCCTCTTATCGGAGTTAATCATCTGGTCGGTCATATCTACTCTCTCTTTATAGAAAAAGAGACTCGCTTTCCGCTTACGGTTTTATTGGTCTCAGGCGGTCATACGCAGGTGATGGAAGTCAAGAACCTTAACGAAATTACTACCATTGCCAAAAGCATGGATGACAGTTTTGGTGAGAGCTTTGACAAGGTTGCAAAGATGATGGGGCTTGGTTATCCGGGTGGACCGCTCATTGAGAAGCTGGCATTTAATGGAGACAGAAAAAAGTATAATTTTACTATTCCGCTTATGCGGATTCCAAAGATTGCTTTTTCATACTCTGGGCTAAAAAATGCTGTTAGATTAGCTGTTGAGAGTGGTACTCAGGATGATTATGCCGATATTGCAGCTTCCTTTGAACATGTAGCGACGGCGCATATCATTCACAAGCTAAAAAAATATTTCCTGACAAATCCACCTAAAAGTTTTGCGATTGTAGGCGGGGCAAGTGCGAATCTTTACCTTCGTTCTCAGATAGAGGAGCTACTCAAACCTCATGGGGCTTCGTTACTTTTGAGTGAGTTGAAATACTGTTCAGACAACGCCGCGATGATAGGTAGAGTAGCCGTGGAGATGTATGAAAAAGAAATGTTTAGTTCGTTAGATGCGTTGGATATTTCACCAAAAAGTATTATCTGACTTTCACTATAAACTCTTAAAGTTAACTTATATCAAAAGAGACCTTTTCTAATTAAGAGTAAAATTATCCGATTTAAAATATACTTCCCACACAAATTAAAATAAAACAAAATAAGGAGCTAAAATGGCAACAACAAAATTCAAGGGTACAGACGTAGAACTTTTAGGAAATCAAGTAAATGTTGGAGATAAAGCACCGGAGGTTACGGTTGTAAATTCAGCCGGTTTAGGTGATGTTGTAGTTGGTGGTGCTCAGGGCGTTAAGCAACTCATTATCGTTGTTCCTTCACTTGACACAGGTGTATGTGCTACTGAAACTCGTAACTTTAACGCTAAAGTTGCTTCATTAGAGGGTGTAAAAGCTACTATCGTATCTTTAGATTTACCATTTGCTTCCGGCAGATTTTGTGCAGCTGAGGGAATCGACAAATTAACGGTTACTTCTGACTTCAGAAACAAAGACTTCGCAAATGCTTACGGTGTTTTACTTGGCGGTTCAGTTTTAGCCGGTGTAACATGTAGAGCAATCTTCGTAGTTGATGCGAACGGTATCGTAACTTACAAAGAAATCGTTCCGGAAATCACAGAAGAGCCAAACTACGACGCTGCGATGGCTGCCGTTAAATAATTTTTCACTCTCCTTTCTCCTGTTTTAGGGCTTTCTTGCCCTAAAGTAATAACTCCCATATTTTTAAACACTCTTTATAAAACTCTTTGATACAATCATTCATATTAATTTACGGAGTTTACTATGAAAAAAATCTTATCGTTCGTTGCATGTGGAGCTATTTTTGCAACTGTTGCTACTGCAGATATAGCAAGAGTTGAAATGGGTGCCGGGGCATGGGCACAAAAATCGAATGGTGAAATTACCTACACTTCAAGCGGTGGCACAGGTAACGACAAATCTTTAGAAAAAGATGAAACAAATGGCTACGCATGGCTGCTTGTAAAACATCCGATTCCTATTCTTCCAAACTTAAGAGTTGAATATACAAATGTCAAAAATAGCGGTGAAGCAACAGGTTCATTCAAAGAGTTCAGCGTCGGCACTATAGCAAACAGCACTTTAGAGATGAAACAGTTTGACATTATTCCTTATTACAATATCTTAGATAATATGCCTTGGATAACAATAGACCTTGGTATTGATGTTAAAGCTACAAACGTCTCTTATGAAGCGACAGGAAATATGACAATTAATGGAGTTGTAAACACTTCATACAGTGAGTCAACCTCACTAGCAATTCCTCTTTTATACGCAAGAGCAAGGGTTCAGATTCCATCTTCAAATATAGGTCTTGAGTCGGATTTGAAATATATTGGATACAACTCAAGCAGTATTTATGATTTTAGAGCAAAAGTTGATTATACGCTAGACTTTATGCCACTCATTCAACCGGCACTGGAAGTTGGATATAGAGTTCAAAAGATTAAGATTGATGAAGAAGGCAGTACAAATGCCACTATGGATTTAACTTTTTCTGGAGTCTATGCAGGTTTAATGCTTCGTTTTTAGAGACTACTCCACATGTTATGCTTTGTACCTCAAGGGGCACCTCGTCCTCGCTAGAGCTCACCGTACATGTGGATTTAAAAGCGGTGAGCTTTTGCCCATGTATCTCGTGTCTAAAACGATAATCTCATTTTCAAGCCAAATACCAAACTGCTCGTAAACTCTCTTTTGTGCCTCTTGGATTAAAAATATCGCATCATCGAATGAGCCATTATCTGCATTTACCAAAAAATTTGCATGCACTTCACTAAACTCCATACCTCCAACTCTATACCCTTTGAGTCCGACTGCTTCTATCAATCTTCCCGCATAGTCACCGACCGGATTTTTAAAACAACTTCCTGCACTCGGACTCTTTGGCTGGTTTAGACGCATCTTCTTGAAGAGTTCTACTTTATCTTTATCAAATCCGTACGACAAATTGAATGTTACTTCTAAAATAGGAGTTTGAATGTCGGTAAATCTGTATCCAAAATTTATCTCACTCTTCTCTTTAAGACCGTGACATGTAGAAATAGAGATGAGATTGTTAAAAATCTCATACTCTTTTAATCCCGCATTCATCTTTACTAAACCGCCTAGAGTTCCCGGTAGATGCGATACAAATTCAAAATTTGCAATGTCATGTTTTTTACAATAGGAAGCTATTTTTCCTGAAGGAGTTGCCGCACCGATTTTTAGAAGAGAATCTTCTATTTTTATGTAATCATATTTTTTGCTGAGTATCATAAGTGGCGGAGGTTGCGTGCCTATAAGCGTGTTGTTGCATGCGCCTATAAGATAGTAATCTTTGTCATATTCTGAAGCCTCTTCCAATATAAAAACATCTAAAAAGCCCCCTATTTTGATTGAAGAGAAGTGAGAAAAATTTATAAGCTTAGAATTCATTACTCTACAAATGTTGGAATAAGATTAAATACCTCTTTGGAAAAGTCGGTCATAGAGTTGAGCATCCAAGGCATGGTGAGAACCAAAACAATAACAACACCCAAAATTTTAGGAATAAAACTCAGCGTCATCTCATTGATTTGAGTGGTAGCTTGAAAAATACTTACCGCCAAACCCAAAAACATGCCTGTTAAAAGCCCCGGCAAGGAGAGTAACATTGCAATTTTAAAAGTTTCGATGCCTAAGGCTATAAGTTTTGCTTCCATAATCTATGAGTTCCTTAATGCTGTATATTCTGTAGGAATTAGATAATCTTCTACTTTAACTTCCACTTCATAAAAGCCATGTTTATAGCCTATTTCAAAGAGTTTATTAATCGCTTTGTATTGTATTTTACTCAGTGTTATTGACGCATCATTTGCGTAGAGTTCAAGATATTTATCTAATGTGGCTGCATCTATACGAACCAAATCTCTCTCAAGAAGCATCTTCGAGAGTCTATCTTTATGGTCTCTTGCCACTTGAACGGCTTTGGTTAATGTTGCCTCATACTCTATGGCTTTGCCCAGTGGAATGGAACGGCGAATTGCCATTCCGCCAAGAGGAAGAGGTAAATCTTTCCCTGCTAACTCTTGCCAAATATCCCACATCTCCCTTTCAACTTCAAGCTCACTGCTGTAAGTTAAAATACTCTCATGAATCAAAACTCCGGCATCCACTTCGCCACTTAATACAGCACTTTCAATCTCAAGAAAGTTCATATAAGTTACTCTGGCATGTGGATACGCTATGCGAAAAAGCATAGCATTCGTAGTATGTTTTCCACTGAGTGCCACCCTAAAGTTTTTCTTTAAGAGAGCCCCCTTTTTTTTGATGATTTTTGGACCATACCCCTCACCAAAACTGACTGCGGTACGAAGCAAAGCATACTCATCTTTAATATGCGGATAGAGTGCAAAGCTTATGGCAACAATGTCATAAACACCGTCAAGTGCATCTTCATTGAGTGTTTGAATATCTTTTGCGATATTATCAAAATGAGTATTTCTCATATCTACCCAACCAAATTTGATGGCATAGTACATAAAAATATCATCAGCATCCGGAGAGTGGGCTATTAGTGTTTTTTTCAAGTTACATATCCGTTATAAAAGCATTTAGTTATTATAAACTAAATTTTAACCAAATAAGGATAAAATCTCACCCTAATTTATCTGATTTTTCTATAAGTAAAATAGATAAATTCAAAAAAAGTATGACAAAATGAAATGTTTTTTAACTAATATTTTAAATTGACATATAATAAGTCTAAATTTAATAAAAAGTGAGCCAAAAATGGACGCAAACAAACAAAAATCATTAGACTTAGCAATGAAACAGATAGATAAAGCATTTGGAAAAGGTGCTTTGATGCGATTAGGCGATAAAGAGATTACGCCTATTGAAGCAATTAGTACAGGTTCTCTCGGACTCGACTTGGCATTGGGGATAGGCGGCGTTCCTCAGGGAAGAGTTGTAGAAATTTACGGACCTGAAAGTTCAGGTAAAACGACTTTAGCACTCCAAATAACAGCAGAGTGCCAAAAAGCCGGCGGAGTTTGTGCATTTATCGACGCAGAACATGCACTGGATGTTATCTATGCAAGAAACTTAGGTGTGGATGTTGATAATCTTCTTGTTTCTCAACCGGATTACGGCGAACAGGCTTTAGATATAGTTGAAACAATTGCCAGAAGTGGAGCAATTGATTTAATTGTTATTGACTCTGTTGCGGCACTAACACCTAAATCTGAGATTGAGGGTGAGATGTCTGACCAAAATGTCGGGGTTCAAGCGCGTCTTATGTCAAAAGCTCTTCGTAAATTGACTGGTATTTTGCATAAAATGAACTGTACTGTTATATTTATCAATCAGATTCGTATGAAAATAGGCATGATGGGTTACGGCTCTCCAGAGACTACAACAGGTGGAAATGCCCTAAAATTTTATGCTTCTGTAAGAATCGATGTGAGAAGAATAGCATCCCTAAAACAGGGTGAAAACAGTATCGGCAACCGTGTGAAAGCCAAAGTTATAAAAAATAAAGTTGCACCTCCTTTTCGTCAAGCAGAGTTTGACATCATGTTTGGAGAAGGCATTTCAAAAGAAGGTGAGCTCGTTGATTATGGTGTAAAACTTGATATAATTGACAAAAGTGGAGCTTGGTTCTCTTATGAAGATATAAAACTAGGTCAAGGGCGTGAAAATGTTAAGGCTAAGTTTAAAGAAGATCCGGTTTTAGCAAAAGAGATAGAAGACAAAATTAAAAGTGCTATGGGAATAAGCAGTCTTATGACCATGGATATATCTGAAATAAGCGAGGTAGATGAGTAATGTATATAGATAATATAAGCGCAATTGAGGTATTGGATTCTCGTGGGAATCCAACGGTTAAAACAACGGTAGAGTTGAGTGATGGAACAGTTGAGAGTGCTATTGTACCTTCAGGAGCAAGCACCGGTAAAAGAGAGGCATTAGAGCTTCGTGATGGCGGAAGCCGTTACATGGGCAAAGGCGTACTTCAAGCAGTAGAAAATGTGAACGCGAAAATTTCAGATGTAATTATAGGTCTCTCTCCGTATAATCAAGCTGTTATTGATGCAACTATGAAAGAGCTTGACGGTACTGAAAACTATGGCAACTTAGGTGCAAATGCTGTTCTTGGTGTTTCTATGGCGGTAGCTCGTGCAGCAGCAAAAAGTCTTAAAATGCCTCTTTATCGCTACTTAGGCGGTGCAAATGCTATGGTTATTCCTACTCCTATGCTCAATATTATCAACGGTGGTTCGCATGCGGACAACTCAGTTGACTTTCAAGAGTACATGATTATGCCAATCGGATTTGATGATTTTGCTACTGCTCTTCAAGCTAGTTCTGAAGTTTATCATCACCTCAAAGCAATTCTAAAGGCTAAAAAACATAATACTGCTCTTGGCGATGAAGGTGGTTTTGCACCGGATTTAGGCTCAAATGAAGAGCCGATTCAAATCATTATGGAAGCTATTGAAAAAGCAGGATACAAAGCCGGCTCGCAGATGGGAATTGCACTTGATGTTGCTGCTTCTGAGTTGGTAACAGAGGGTGGATACAGACTAGATTCTGAAAACAGAACAGTATCCTCTGCTGAATTAGTTGACTACTATGTTGACCTATGTTCTAAATATCCAATAGTTTCTATTGAAGATGGTTTAAGTGAAGACGACTGGGATGGATGGAAAATTTTAACAGAAAAATTGGGTGATAAAGTTCAGATAGTCGGAGATGATCTGTTTGTTACAAATGCCGGTATATTAAATGAAGGTATCAAAAAGGGTATCGCAAACTCTATACTTATTAAACCAAATCAAATTGGCTCTGTAAGTGAAACTATGCAAACGGTAAGACTTGCACAAAGAAATGGATATAAGTGCGTTATGAGCCACCGTTCCGGAGAGAGTGAAGATGCTTTTATCGCCGACTTCGCAGTGGCTCTTAACTGTGGAGAAATTAAAACAGGATCAACTGCCAGAGGTGAGAGAACTGCAAAATACAACCGTCTTTTGGAGATAGAAAATGAGGTTATGTATGGCGAGTATTTAGGTTCAACGCTGTTTAATTAAGCTTTATCCAAATGAATATAGAAGAGTTATATGAAGAAAATGTCTCATCTCAGAGCTTTACTCAAAAATATCTGGGATTGACGTTAGCAAAATTTCTGATTCTTATTTTACTTGTATTAGGGCTGGGTGTTTATCTTGGTGCCGTGCTGTATGGAACAAACTCTCTTGAAGTTCTCTTTGGGCTTCAAGATTATGAAAATTACCTTCAATCTGAGATTAATAGACTTAAAAATGATAATGCAGAACTTCAAAGAGAGTATTTTGAACTAAAAGAGATTTCCACACAATAAATGATATAATAAATAAAAAAATAAGGGTTGAAGTGGTGAAAATACTGCTAATTGCATTTATTATTATTGGTATATTAGATGCTCGAGAAAATCCTTTTTTCCCTTCTGATGGCGAAAAGGATATTCCATACACCACAAATGAAAGTGCAGTTGTGTTGCCGCTAAAAAAAGCAACTATTGCACTTCCTCCACAAGCAAGAGTTCTTCAGGGTGTAACAATACAGTATAAAAATCTTGATGGTTCGCAAGAGAATAAAACTATCCAGCTGGAGAATTCTGTTGATTGGCATAAGCCAATTTTCATATCTCAAAACTATAGTTCTAATGATAACCCTCAAGAAGAGAATGTAAAAAAAGATTCTGAGAAAAAAGAGATAGTAAAAACAGAAGAACATGTTGTGAAGAATGGGGATAAATATCAAAAAATAGCCTCTTTCGAATATGCAAGTTTTTTTTCATCGGAAAAATATTTTAAAATTGTTACCAATGATAAAATCATAAGAAGCTTTCTGCTTGTTCAACCACATAGGATTGTGATAGATTTTAAAAGCAGCAAAGATGTAAAATTCTACGAGCAAGATATCACAGAAAATGTCTTTACAAAGATAAGAGTAGGAAATCACGATGGCTACTATAGAGTTGTTATTGAATTAGACGGTTACTATAGATATAATGTGAAAAATAGCGATGACAGCTATATTTTTCAGCTATTGTAGAATCCTAAGACTTAAATATTAAATTGATTACTCGTTTAAAGAGTGACTCTTTTTTTCCTTCAACAATATAGACATTTTCACTTTTTATATTGTTCTTCTCCACTTTCTTAAATGCATTTAACTTATTTTTTAGATATTCAGATGCTATATGAATATTCTTTGCTTCAAATTTATTCAAAATCTAGCAACCTACCAATTTCATCCATAGCATCATCATTTCTCAAGCTAAATTTAATCTCAATCCTTCTTGAAGCATCTTTGTCTTCTACCATGTCTTTATTGTAAATAGTGTCTTGATACGAGCGACCGCTTGCCACTAAAAGAGGCTTAAGATTGTTATCGTTAGTAAAATCTAGTGTTAAAAGATAGTTCATAACCGCATATGCTCTTTGTTGGGAGAGGTTTAAGTTATATAGATATCCTCCATCGCTGTCCGTATGCCCTTCTATGCTTATCCTATCAAGCTGAGATTTTATACTTTTATTTGCTATCAAAGCTCCGATATAATCAATAAAAACTTTTTTCAGCTCAATTTTGGATGACTCCTTTAACTCGGCACTTCCTTTGTCAAATAATATATTGGATGCTAATCTTAAAGAGCCACTTTTTGGGTCAATCTCAACATTTTTTCCGAGACTCTCTTTTAGTTCTGCAATAAGCTTTATTTTTATGCCTGTCAAACCTTTGATTTTAGCTTTTTGTGCTTGAAGTTTTGCTATGAGCACATCATACTTTGTCTGCTTCTGCTCTATTGCTTGTAATAGATCTAAAAGCTCTTTATCTTTTAGTTTTAGTGTTTCATTTTTGCCACTTAATTCATTGGAGAGTATTAAAACTTTGTCCTCATAATCTTGTAACTTTTTGTTCTGATTGCTCAAGCTTGTGTTTGTTTCGTTGAGTAGATTTTGTATGATTATAATTTTAGAGTTGAAATCATCAACTTTCATATTTTGCGACAGTAAAATATTATTCAAATTCTCTATCTCTTCCGTTTTTAACTTGAGAGAATCTCTTGTCAAAATCAAGGCATCTTTTGTACTTTTGAGTTCACTCATTCTTGCTTCGAGTAATTTCTTCAGTTTTTGCACTTCCGTGTCTCTTAAAAGCAGCATTTGAGTTGAACTCTCCAAAGAGCTCTCTTTCTTATCGAGATTTGTTTTGAGCACGATTGATTTTACAACTATTGCACCGATAAGCAGAATAAAAACAAAAAGCAAGCCTGCCATAAGGTCAGCATACGATATCCAGAAGTTTGTGTTATCATCATTTTCGTTTTTGTAAAACATTTACTGAGCTTTTATCTGACTAGCTATCATCTGATGATATTTTTTTACACTATCTTGAACCTCTTTGCTCTCTAAGCTCACATGTGTTGCGAAATCTGCCAATTTTATAACTATATCGCCTATTTCTGCATCAATCTTTTCAAATGTTTTATCAAGTGAAGTCGTAAGATGTGCATTAAATATTTTAGTGCTCTTTTCAAGATTTTTTGTTGCATAGGTAAAGTCTAATAAATTCTTCTCTATCTGATTTTTCGCTTCTTGCGCACTTTGATTATTATCCATCAAAGAAAGTGTCTCTTTTAGCTCTTTGGATGCATATTGAAGATGGCTTGATATTTGCGTAAAGTTATAGTTACTTTCATGCATAATCTCTTTAAAACTTGATAAATGCTGCTCGTTGAGTGTCTTGACGAAATCAAGATTAAATGTTTCACGCAATGCCGTAAGAAATCTATTGTCTTTGAGTTCATATTGTGAATATTTATAGATTGTCAACTCATCATTTGACCATACATTTGATTTAAATCTTTCTTTTATAGCTGCAAAGTAGTGGTCAATCTTGCTAAGACCGCTTTTTTCAAAATATGTCCATATAAGAGAGAGCAGAATTCCATAGATAGAAGCATAGAATGCAGAGCCAACACCACTTAAAAGAATAGATATATCATGATCAAGAGCCGTAGTATCTGAAACTGAAAAAGTAGGCATCGAGATAGAGATTGCTAAAAATGTCCCTAATATTCCCAACATAGGAAATATGGATGCCGCAACCGCCACAAAGTTGTTATTCCTAATATCTGCATAATAGTGATTTAAAAAATCTCCAATATCAAGCACAGATTTTCTCTCGCTATTGATAACTAAAGAGTTTGCCTCTAGTTTAGAATTCAAAGCATGCTCCATCTTTATATAAGAAGAGCGCATTTTACAAATACTGTAATTAGCATTATGTTTAGTAAACATTAAGAAGGTAAGTAAAATAAATCCAATAATCAAGACGGAAGAGAGTGGTACATTAAGTGGAATTATGCCCATGTATCCCATCACTATCGCTAAAAAGAATAGTGAGGGAATCATAGAAATAACAATAAAGTTTGCAGTGCACAATGAGGTGCCTCTTGAAATTTGCATGTTTCTTCCTAGTATATTAGATAAAGGCGAAATTATATACTATTTTTTTGGCACATAAACGCCATTTTGATCCCAAATGTCAATTTCTCCCATAATGTTGCCGTTGCTGAAAAAAGCTTTATAGCCTAGCTGTCCATTCTCATGCCATTTTTTTTGAATGCCGTCTTTTTTACCGCTTATATAGAGCCCTTGAGATGCTAAATTTCCATTCTCATGCCAAGTTTTATACTCCCCGTCCTGAAGATCATTTTTAAAATATGAACTGCTTTTTTTTCTGCCGTTTTCATACCAAGTAGCGACTTCCCCGTTTTGCAGTCCCTCTTTAAAGTAAGCTACTACAGCTTTTTTATCATTGTCATAATTACCGATATATTCACCGTCTTGTTTGCCCTTTCTAAAATAAGCAACAGTTTTTATAGCTCCATCACTTCGCCACTCTGTCAATCTACCGTCCATTTGTCCTTGGTAGTAAGGTACGATTTTTTTTGTTTTGCCGTCTTCAAAAAAGAAGTAAGCATTTCCTGTAAAAACTTCATTCTTATCTTTTTCATACGATAAATTATCTTTTACAATAAGTATATTTCCATCAACATCTTTTGCATTAAGAGTAAGGCTTAACCCAAACATTAAGATAGTCGTCATCAGCACATTTTTCATAAACACCCTTTAATTTTTTTCTATATTGTAAGCATATCAATTTATTCAATATATATTCATAAGATTGTTATTATTTTTTATTATTTATATTAACTTTGTGTAATAAAGTAAGATTTCTAATTAATATTCGCATAACAAATAGATAGTGTTGTTTTTTTATGCGTATTGATATAAAATCTTCTTATCAAAAGGGATGCAAAAGGATTGAAATGAAAGTTATAGAAAATGTTAAGTTATTGCTGTTATCATCAATTTTAATAGCTTTAGTAGTTGGGTTGTTTCGCTTAAGCGGTATAGATGAGAAGCTGACAAATTTTTATCAATTTGATAATAAAAAAATTAATCTAGCTGCGGTTAAATATGTTCAGTCAAGGGTTGATTATGTGGCAACACTTTCTCAAGATAAAGATGAAGATTTTAATCGTAAATACTCAACACATTTTAACTTGGATGAAATATCGAAAATTGAAAAATTTTTAGAGTTAAGCAAAAAGAGTGATTTTTACGACATACAAATTAACGCTTATATGATGTTTGATAATGAAAAAATAAATCTTTTTCAATCAAAAAGATTTGTAAAATTACCGAGCAATTATAAAGTCACTCCTTATATGATAGGCAAGTTAAACGCTTATGGGTTAGATGAACATCAAAATCAAAATCTGACAAAACTTCAAGAACAGATGTTTAGCAAAAAAGATGAATTTGTGAACACTGTAATAGACCGAGCAAAACTAAGAAAGAGTGATTGGCTAGTGACCAATATTGCGCTGATGGGTGTTGGACAAAAAGAGGGTAATTTTTTAAAAAATATTGAGAATGATACCCCCGAAATACTCTTGGAAAAGAGTGATATTAAAGAGATTATAAGTTCTCTGGAAGCTGCACATGACAACTATTTAGGAATCAAATGAAACCATACAAGATAAATAACATTGCAGGGCACTTAGCAAAAGGGTTTTTAAACAACCCTCTCACCGCTATTCTTGCATTTTCTATTCTCTCTTTGGGTTATATCTCTTTAGTCGTTATGCCCAGAGAAGAAGACCCGCAAATTGCAGTAAGCGGCGGTTCTATAATTGTTCCCATGCCGGGTGCTTCACCGGATGAGATAAACAATGCTATTTTAAAACCCTTAGAGAGAAGAATAAGCGAAATAAAGGGTATAAAAGATATTTACAGTACTGCCATGCACAATGTCGGAATGTTGAACATACAATATGATATCGGTCAAGATAGAGAATCCTCAAACCTAAAGCTCTATGACAAAGTTATGCAGAACATGGACTCACTGCCGGGTGGAGCCATGATGCCACTCGTGAAACCTTTTGATATTGATATTGATGTTCCTATAGTAACGGTTGCCTTTTACAAAAAGGAGGAGAAAGGGATTGACCATATTGTTCTCTATAAACAGATCAAAGATATTCAGCAAGATATAAATTCTATTGAGCATATTTCAAAAACCACTTTAAAAGGGGCAAAGAAACCGCAATTCAATGTTCTTTTAGACCTTGATAAACTCTCAGGTTATCATATCTCCATCGGTCAAGTGGTTCAATCTATCCAAGCAATCGCAAAAAACTCTCCGGAAGTTGATTTGCCGACAAAAGAGAATCGGCTCATAGTGTTTGGAGTTAAAAATGCCATCAACGATATAGAAGACCTCCAAAATCTCATTATCGCAAAATATATGGATTCTCTTATCTATCTCAAAGATATTGCCGATGTTAAATACTTTTACGATATACAAAATTATCAAGAGGCTTTTATCAACTATCAAGCAGACGGCTCTCCATTTTCGGAGAGTCAGGACCAAGTTACTATGACTATTTCAAAGCTAAAAGGAACGAACGCTGTTCATTTGGCTGAAAGTGTTATAGAAACATTAAAAGAGAATGAAGAGGAGCTAGGAAAGAATGGTCTGGGGTATATTGTTACCAGAAATTATGGAGAGAGGGCAAACGAGGCGGTAAATGAGCTTGTGCATCACCTTGTTTTAACCATTGCCATAATATCTCTTATTCTCATCCCTTTTTTGGGTTGGAGAGAATCTCTTGTTGTAACGATTGCGGTGCCCATGATACTCGCAGCTACACTTTTTATTGCCATGATGACGGATCAAACCATCAACAGGATTACACTTTTTGCCTTTTTACTTAGCTTAGGGCTTATTGTGGATGATGCTATTATTGTTATCGAAAATATACATAGGCGGATGCACCTCAAAGAGTCTGTGCATAAAAATTTTGACCAGATTATCATCGAAGCTACAGATGAGATTGGACCCTCAACAAATATAGCAACAATCGCGATTATGCTTACCATGATACCCATGGCTTTTGTCGGTGGAATGATGGGACAGTTTATGCTTCCTATCCCTTTGAATGTTCCCGTTGCGCTTGCCGTATCACTTTTTGTAGCTTATGTTTTTACTCCTTTCTTGGCAAAAAAACTTCTCAAACATACCAAAGGACACCATTAAATTATGGAAGAGTATATATATAAAATAGCGAGCGATAGAAAGGAGCAGAGAAAAATAGGCTTTATAGTTTTAGGTCTGTTAATCTTCTCACTTATGATGATACCTACTAGAATCGTTCTCGCAAAAATGTTACCCGGAAAAAGTGCCGACACCTTTAGTATATATGTTGATACTGCGACAAACAGCACAATTAACCAGACAAAAGAGGTAGTTGAGTGCGTGGCACATGAGCTAAAAAAAGAGAAAGAGATTTTAAATATGGAGATGTTTTTGGGTCAAGGTGCTCCACTTGATTATGCAGGGCTAGTAAAGGGAAGTGGATTTAAAAATCTAAAAAATCAAGCTGAAATAGTTGTAAATCTGACTCCTAAACATGGAAGAGATGAAGCTTCCTACATGATGGTTCACAGAATACGACCAATAATCCAAAAGAAGTGCGAAAGCGTCTATCCGGATGCAACAGTCAAATTTATAGAGATGCCCTCAGGTCCGCCGACATTCGCAACCATAGAGGTGAATCTGTTTGGAAAAGACAATCTGCTCCTAAGAGAAACATCAAAAATTATACAGGAGTCATTAAAAGAAACTGAGGGGCTTTCTGACATTGATGTTATGCAGGATGATGTCTATACAAAATATGAGATAATCCCGAATGTTGAAAAAATAATTGCCAGTAATCTAAGCGTAGAACAGGTCAGCAACATACTCTACATGGCGTTTAAAGGGAATGTAGTAGCCATTAAAAACTCAGGACTACAGCAAGATCAAATTCCAATTTTTGTGAGTTTGACAGAAGAAACAAGAACCCTAGATAGTGCATCAAAAGAGGAGCTTGAACTAAAACTTTCAAGATTAAAGCTAACAAACATGGCAGGAATAATGGTTCCTATGAAAGAGGTAATAGATGTAGTTCCAACGGTTGCCGACCCGACTATTTTTAAGAAAAATATGAGAAACATGGTATCGATTACTGCGGAGTGCGACTTAGTCTCTCAAGTGTATCCTCTTATGGACGCAAGAGAAACCATAATAGAAAAACTCTCAAGAGATTTTGATATTAAAAAATTAACAGGCATGAGCACCTACATGTTCGACCTAGAATTGACGCACAAAGAGACAAAAGAGAAGGTTTTAGTTCGCTGGGACGGAGAGATGAAAGTCTCGCTTGATACATTCAGAGATTTGGGCGGAGCGTTTATATCTGCTTTGGTTTTGATGTTTCTCTTAATGGTTGTCTATTATAAATCTTTTGCCCTTAGCGGTATAGTTTTGGTAGGAAGTTTTTTATCTATTATCGGGGTAATTATCGGTCACTTTATAACCGATATGATTTCACTGGTTATTACTGATGTGCACTTTTTTCTCACAGCAACATCACTTATCGGATTCATTTCACTTATGGGCATCAGTGCCAGAAGTTCGCTTCTTTTAATAGATTTTACAAAATCACTTATTGAGAGCGGCATAGAAAAAAATAGAGCAATCGCTATATCCACAGCTACAAGAGCAAAACCTATTCTACTCACCGCTGTTGCGATTATTTTAGGTAGTTTGCTTCTTGCAACCGACCCTATATTTGGTGGGCTTGGAATTGCTCTGATATTTGGAAGTATCGCATCTACTCTTGTTTCACTCTTTTACATTCCTGTTCTTATGTCAAGAGCAAAAGCAATCTGTCCAATTAAATGTATTGATGGCAAAGGTATAAACATAGAACACATGAATGTAATCGAAATAGCTCCAGAGGTGCACCACGAAGATTAAAAAGGAGTATTTTTAACTTATACTCTTTTTAATGTTATAGATAAATTCTGAGATGTCATTATGGAGAGCTTGTAAATCCTCTTCATGTTCAACCTCGTCAGCCAAAATTTGCGACACCATATTGTATGTAATAATGTCCTTATCTTTTACTATGTCAGATATGGATGCGTAGGTGCTTATTGCACACTGCTCGCCCTTTATAGCATCTTCTAGTATGCCGACAACATCAAACTCTGAGGGCTCTTCATAGCCGCAATTTGCATGTTTAAACCACTCCTGCGGATTCAAGAGAGGTATGCCTCCAAGCTGGACAATTCTATCCGCCAGCATCGTCGCATGTCTAAGTTCATCCGCCGCATGAAGTGTCAATTCAGAGATAACAGCATCTTTCATAATGCCTTTAGCAACTTTCGCTTCTATAAAATATTGGTAATACGCCAACCACTCATCCGCATAAGCTCTGTTTAAAAGCCTAATAATTTCACTGATTTCCACACCTTTAATAATTGAATTACCACGAATAGCCATAATCGACTCCTTATTTACTAATGTTACGCACTAAAACGAACGCAACCGTTTAGGCGGCGGCTGTAGATGTCCCTACAACCCCTCCCCTAAAGCTCTTGCAAAGCTCTTTTTATTGCCAAAGGAAGCGGTAAATCCACTTTCTCACAATCCTCTTCTAGACAACATTCACATGCAGTTCCTGCACCGGTCTCTTCCATAATGGCTTCTATATTATTGCCATGCTTTTTTACGGCTTCTTTAATCTCATCAAAATGGACATCATTACAATCGCATACTAACATTTTAACTCCTTAAATTTGAACAAATGTAGAGCCTTTTACTCCACACACAGGACACTTCTCTGGAGGAGTTCCTAACTCGATATATCCACATGTAGGGCATAAATAGATATTTACTTCGTCTAAATCTTTTCCCTCTTTGACAGCTTGAAGTGCTTTTGCATAAAGCGCAGCATGAACTTTTTCAGCCTCAAGTGCATAACCAAACATTTTTTTAGCTTTGTGATTATCTTTTTCTGCTTGCTCATACATTGGAGGGTACATGTCTTCAAATTCATAAGTCTCTCCGCCGATTGCAGCTTCAAGATTTTCAAGTGTTGAACCTATTTTGTCCATGGCTTTTAAGTGACCCTCGGCATGAATACGCTCAGCTTCTGCAGTTGTGCGAAATAGTTTTGCAATATTTTCAAACCCGTCTTTTTCAGCTTTTTTGGCAAATGCTGCATATTTCTGATACGCCTGACTTTCACCGCAAAAGGCAGTATCTAAATTCTCTTTTGTTGTTGACATGTTCAATCCTTCGAAAATAAAAGTATAAAGGAAAATAATTATCCTTGAGTTATTGTATCTATCTATTACTTAAAAGAAGAAAGATGCATAAAATTGTTTCATATAATTATTTAAAGTTAAATTAATCTGATTTCGTTTAAACTGTCAAAAGTATAGACGGTAGTAAATATTTATTTATGTTATTTACCGCCCCCCCTATATAAAATTATTTTCAGGAGTTCGCCATGTTAATTACAAGATTTGACCCATTTAAAGATTTAAGAGACCTCAACAGAAGGTTTAATTATATGAGCGCTGCTTTACCAAAGATAGATTTGAGTGAGGAGTCCTCTATTTCTGGCTTTGTACCTACGATGAATACAAGAGAGGGCGAATTTGCTTACCATATTGATGTAGATTTACCGGGGGTCAAAAAAGAGGACATCAAGGTAGATGTAGAAGATAATGTACTCAAAATTTCCGGGGAGAGAAATTTCAAAAAAGAGGTACAGGAGGAAGATTATTACAAGATAGAGACATCTTTTGGTAAGTTTCAAAGAAACTTTACTCTGCCTGATAATGTAGATGTAGAAAATATTGAAGCTGCATCAAAAGATGGAGTTCTCGAAGTAATAATTCCGAAAATCAAGGTCAAAGAAAAAGAAAAAGAAGTTAAAAAGATAGCAGTTAAATAAAAAGAAGTAAGCTTTTTTAAAGCTTACTCTCAATCTCACTTACAACCACATGCATTTTATACAAAGAATCTGGATTTAGTGAGATAGAATCTATCCCATTTTCGACTAAAAATTGGGTGATTTCAGGATAGTCTGAAGGTGCTTGTCCGCAGATGCCGATGTATTTATCTGCTTTTTTACATGCCGTTATCGCCATTTGCAACATTCTCTTCACAGCCTCGTTTCTCTCATCAAATATGTGTGCTATTTTTGCACTCTCACGGTCAACTCCGAGTGTCAACTGTGTCAGGTCGTTGGAGCCGATAGAGTAGCCGTCAAATATCTCTAAAAATTTATCGGCTATGATTACATTGGCAGGAATTTCGCACATAGCATATATTTCAAGAGAGTTTTCGCCCTGAACCAAACCTTGGCCTTTCATAATCTCCAGCACTTTTTTCCCCTCCTCCGGTGTTCTTACAAAAGGAATCATTATTTTTATGTTTGTGAGTCCCATCTCGTCACGCACACGCTTCAGAGCCTCGCACTCCCACTCGAACGCCTCTTTGGAACTCTCATCATAGTAACGGCTCGCACCGCGAAAACCTATCATCGGGTTCTCCTCCTCCGCCTCATACACAAATCCGCCTCTCATGTTTCTGTACTCATTACTTTTAAAGTCGCTTGTTCTTATGATGACGGGTTTTGGATAAAAAGCGGCGGCGATTGTCCCCACTCCCTCACTGATTTTTTGCAGAAAAAACTCTTTCATGTCGCTATATCCTGCTGCAAACGAGACTATTCCATTCTCATCTTTTACATGACGACCTTTGTGCAAATCAACAAGTGCCATCGGGTGGGCATTTATGGAGTGGCTCATAATAAACTCCATTCTTGCAAGTCCGACTCCGTCATTTGGCATTTTTGCAAGGTTAAATGCTTCAGCCGGATTTCCTATATTCATAAAAAGTTTTGTTCTTGTCGGTTTAAGGTCACTCATATTTATCGTTTTGACAGAGTATGGAACCTCCCCCTCATAGATATAGCCCTCATCGCCCTCTGCGCAACTCACGGTAACGCTCTCACTGTTTTGAAGTATCTCTGTTGCATTGTTACATCCAACCACTGCAGGCACCCCAATTTCTCGGGCTACTATGGCTGCATGGCAGGTGCGGCTTCCGCGGTTCGTTATAACGGCAGAGGCCTTCTTCATGATCGGTTCCCAGTCGGGGTTCGTAGTGTCTGCGACTAAAACTTCTCCATCTTCGAATGTGCCAAACTCAGATATATTATGAATAACTCTTATTCTTCCGCTGCCAATCCTATCGCCAACCGCCCTTCCCGATGTTAGCACTTTTGCATCTGCACTCTTTTGAAGTGAATATTTTTCTATGCTAATCTCATCATGAAGTTTGCTCTGCACAGTTTCGGGTCTTGCTTGGACTATGTAGAGTTTATTGTCTCTTCCATCTTTCGCCCACTCAATGTCCATGTGATATCCATAGTGTTCTTCAATGATGAGTGCCGCTTTTGCTAGAGTTATTACCTCGCTGTCACTTATAGAGAAACTGTTTTGCTCCTCCACTGAGGTGCTCACATTTTGTGTCTGACTACTCTCATCTCCTCCGTAGAGCATTTTCTCTTTTTTGCCCCCTAGCGTATGTTTGAGAATGGTGTTCATTCCCTCTTTGAGTGTAGGTTTAAAAACAAAAAATTCATCTGCATTCACCCTCCCACTCACTACATTTTCGCCCAAGCCCCAGATAGAGTTAATAAGTATCAGATTTTCCGAACCGCTCTCCGTACCAACTGTAAACATGATTCCGCTTGATGAAATATCACTTCGCACCATTTTCTGAATACCGACAGAGAGAGCCACTTTGAAGTGGTCAAATCCGCGGCTTGTTCTGTAACTTATTGCACGGTCGGTAAAGAGCGAAGCATAGCACTTCAAAACACTCTTTAAAAGTTTATCGCTGCTGTTAATATTTAAAAAAGTCTCCTGCTGCCCCGCAAAACTTGCATCCGGCAAATCCTCAGCCGTTCCGGAGGAGCGAACTGCAACATCAACATTTTGTGAGCCATACTCATCCGACAAAGTTTCGTATGCCTCCAACAGCTCCTCTTCAAGCACATGTGGGAGTTTTGAAGAGAGTATTAATTCTCGAACCTCTTTGCCTCTCTTTTGAAGATTGGCAGTATCGGAAATATCAAGACCTTCAAGTGCATCTTTTATTTTTTCTTTTATCTTGTTCTCTTCCAACAGCAGCCAATAGGCATCGCTCGTAGTTGCAAAACCATTAGGAATATTTACTCCCTCACAAGTGAGGTGCTGATACATTTCACCCAAACTGGCATTTTTCCCGCCCACCATTGGAATATCATTAATAGTAAGTTGATTAAAAAAACGAATATATTTCATGGCAAAGCTCCTTTAAACAAAACATGTTTTTATATATTAACATAAAATATATGTTTTTATAATAATTTCAATAATATGAGTTATAATAATGCAATTTACTTAAAAGGGAAAATAATGAAAAAGACAGTATCGGCATTTCTTTGTGCATCGTGCTTATTGCTGGCTGTTGAAGCTGAGACGGCGGTGGGTGAAAAGGCAAACATAAAAGAGCAAAAGCAAAATAAGTTCGATGAAAAACAAGCAGAGATGGGAGAGAAGCAGCAAGAGAGAGTAGAAAAGTTTGCCCAAACACAAGAAACTCAAATTCAAAGAAATACACAAAAACAGATACAAAGAGAAGATAAGCTTAAGAACAAAGAAGCAGAACGACTGAAAAAAGATATAGAGCGACGACAAAAAGATATGGAAAGAGAAAATAAAATACGAGATAAATCGAAGATACTTGTAGAGAAAACAGACAAAAAAGTTATGCAAAAATAAACGAAGCGGAAAAAGGAGAGTAATATGAAATTAGCAATTATAGCAACATTGGGTCTCTTGGCACTGTTTAATTCCGGCTGTGTCATGAAACAGACGCATGAAGCGACACTGCAAGAGCTTGATAAAACAAAATCTTCGTTAGAAATGGCTGAAAAAACCATTGAAGAGCAGGATAATATAATTAAAATGAACAAAGATGAGATAGCACAAACAAAAAATGAACTCTCTGGTCTTGATATTAAAAAACTGGCTCTTCAAGAGGAGCTCTACGATGCGCAAAACCTCCTGAATTCATCGCTGATGAAGTTAGAAGATTATGAGAAACAGCTAGAAACTATGCGCTTGATTGACAATGAGACAAAAAAACGAAATGAAATCTATGCAAGATTCGTGCAACAGCTTCAAAAGATGATTGACGGCGGACAGCTTACGGTTACCATTGAGAATGGGCGAATTGTTATCAATCTGCCGGAAAATGTTCTTTTTGCAAGCGGAAATGCCGTGGTTAATTCCAATGGAAAGACAGCTCTTACCAATATAGCGGATGTATTAAAAGACTTTACTGACCGCAAGTTCCAAATAGAAGGGCATACGGATAGCGTGCCAATTAAGAGTTCAAATTTCCCAAGCAATTGGGAGCTTTCAACTGCCCGCGCGCTTAGCGTTCTTCACTTGATGATTGAAAAAGGCGTATTGTCAACAAATGTGTCAGCGGCAGGCTTTGGCGAATTTCATCCTCGTGCAGACAACGACACGAAAGAGGGAAGAGCACTCAACCGCCGTATAGAGATTATCATGCTTCCGAACCTTGATATTCTCTCTAGCGAACTGCCAAAAGTAGCACAGTAGAGATTCTAAACTAGTATCGCTCTTTTTTTGGAGCGGTAACTTTGATCAGACCTTTGGTTGTTACATAAATAGTGCTAAAATTGCACCTATGAAACTCAGGCTACTACTATCCATCTTTTTTATCATTGCCACAACCTTTACGGCTCTGCACGAAATCGAACATGTAAAGAATCACGACAGTTCTAAATGTCAGATTTGTATAGTCGATGACCACTCCGTTTCCGCTGATATAGCAGTTGATTTTAAAGAAGTAGTGCTTTTTAGTTTTGAACAAATCTCCTCGCAAACACAAATTTTAAACTTTCAAACAAAGCAAACCACTTACAAAAGTCGCGCTCCTCCTCTCCTCTCCTAAATACAAATCAAAAAAACATTACAAACAAAAATAAATTATTTAGGATACCTATGCAAAAAAAATTACTATTATTAAGCACGCTTTGTGCAACTTTGGCACTAGCAGGAGAGAGCGGCGGGAGTTTTGATCAATCGAAATTTATACCGGACATCTCACTTATAGTCGATACAGGTTATGTTCACAGAAATGTAAGCAACATTGATTTAGAAAATAGTGCTCCGACTTCAAACTATGGAGAGTATGGAACGTTTAAAGAGTTCAATACAAATAACGGTTTTAACCTAAACTATGCAGAGTTAGCAATGCACAGCAATGTTGACCAAGCTTTTGAACTTGACGGCATATTTCATTATGGCACTGAGAGTGTTGAAATCGAAGAGGCTTATTTCACTACAAAAGCACTGCCCTACAGTTTAAGAGTGAAAGGCGGAAAGTTTAAATCTGATTTTGGAAGATTAAACTCTCAACATGCGCATGTTTGGGATTTTGCAGATGCACCTCTTGTATATAACAGCTTTTTATCACCCGAAGGCATCAATGCGCCCGGAGTCCAGTTTCAGTGGTTGGCTCCGACTCCATGGTACATGAAACTGGGATTTGAGGCGATGCAAAAAGGAAACGGCGGTACATTCGCCAATGATTTTGATAAAAAAGACGGCGAAGCACTCTATGTCGGATATTTAAAGAACTCGTTTGATATAAAAGATGCTTCTCTGCTTCTTGGAGTGAGCTATGCAAACGGCGTCTCAAACATAGAAGACGCAGAGTCTGCAATGCCTACATATAAGGGAAATTCAGAGGTTTACGGTGCTGATTTGAGCGTCAAAAACTATTTTAACAGCTACAGTTTCATCAACTGGCAGAGTGAACTTTTATACAGAGATATGAAAAGCGATGATGCAACAATCGACAAAGATAAAAAACAGAGCGGCTACTACACGCAGTTGATTTATCAGATGGACGAGAACTGGAAAGCCGGTTTGAGATACGAGGATTTTTTACAAGATTCTTACGGTGCTAAAACGACGGTGAATGCTTCCTATAAAACAAGTGAATTTGCGCAGCTGAGACTCCAATATTCGTATGATGAGACATTTAAGATGTATGGGAACAAAAAGGCGATTGATGAAATTATCCTTCAATTAACATTTGCTATCGGCGCACATGGCGCACATAGTTTTTAGGAGATACACATGAAAAAATATATATTTACATTACTCTTTCTTACGCCGCTTTCACTCTTTGCTAACCTAAGTATTGCCGTTACCTACCCTTACATCGGTGCTCTGACAAAAGCAATCGGCGCAGATAAGGTTGATACGGTAGTTTTGGCAAAAGGAAATTGGGACCCGCATTTTGTGGTTCCTCGCCCTTCGCTCATTGCTAAAGTCAGAGATGCAGATGCGCTCATTATGAACGGGGGACAGCTAGAAATCGGCTGGCTCCCTCCACTCATAGATCGCGCTTCAAACCCAAAAATAGCTACAAATGCAAAAACATTTTTAGACCTTTCACAGCATGTAGAACTTTTGCAAAAGCCGACAAGCGTTGACCGTTCAGGCGGTGATGTGCATCCTGATGGAAACCCGCACTTTCACCTTGACCCAAACAATATTTTGATTCTTGCCGGAAGCGTAAAAGAGTTTTTAATATCTATCGACAGCCAAAACAGTGCAGTGTATGAAAAAAATTATGCACAATTTTCTGACATGTGGAATAAAAAGCTTGATATGTGGAAAAGCAAAATGGCAGACAAAAACGCTCTTAAAGTTGTGCAGTACCATAATGTTATGGCGTATTTTAACCATGCGTATGGGCTCACTTCTATTGCGACGATTGAGCCGCTCCCCGGAATCCCGCCAAGTTCAAAACACACTATGGAGCTTATTGAACTTATCAAAAAAGAGAGCCCTTGCTGTATCTTGCATGATGTCTATCATGATACAAAAACGGCTGAGTTCATAAGTGAAAAATCAGGAATTAAAGTTGTTACAATGCCTCATGATATTGGTGCTTTAGAAAATATTGAAGATTTGGTCTCACTTTTTGACTACCTTACAAGCGCCATAAAATGATTGATATTCTCCTAGTTCCTATCGCTTTAGTAATTATCCTTGTAATGATACATGCATGGTTTGGGATAAAAATTTTAGAAAAAGGGATTATATTTACAGATTTAGCTATAGCTCAGTTCGCAGCGCTTGGCTCGGCTGTAAGCCTTGGCTATTTCCATGGAGAGTACTTTTACATTTTAACTCTTCTCTTTGCACTGCTAAGTGCTTTTTTAATAGCCGTCGCTTCGCAAAGGGAGATGAAGCTCGAGGCATTTATCGGGCTTTTGTATGTTCTGGGTGCAAGTGGAATCATGATGGTACTCTCAAGCTCGGCAGAGGGAATGGAGCACTTTAAATCACTATTAGCCAACGATATACTCTTTACGCCGATGAGCGATGTGTTAAAAAGTGGAGCGATTTACGCTCTTATTGCTCTTGCAATCTGGAAAGTTCATCCACGGCTTCATGGCTTTTACAAGGAGCTTTTGTTCTTCTCGCTTTTAGCTCTTACAGTCACATCATCGGTACATTTAGCAGGTGTACTGGTCGTGTTTGTTTTACTTATCGCTCCGGCGCTCATGGCGACAGCACTCTCCTTTAAAAACCCACTTTTCGCCGGTTTTGGCATTGGGTGGTTTTTTAGCATAACTGCCATAATCGTCTCCTACTACTACGATTTGCCGACAGGCTACACCATAGTATTTTTAGGTGCACTGCTTAGTTCGGTTGCGGTTTTTGTGAATTCTAAAAGAGTTTAATATGCAACTCAAACTTCTTTTATATAATTGCACAAATAAACAAGAGGTTTTATGATGAGTTATCCAGATGAGTGGACACAAAAAGAGTACTTACAAAATAAATTAAAGCTTGAGACGAATGGTGTTAAAGTTGTTTTGATTGATACGATTTTATCGCCCATTGAAAATACACGCACTATAACCTACAACCCTTTTGAAATGAAAAAATATCCTAAAGGAAGTGTTTTTGTATTTTACTGCGACAGCGGAAAATCAACACTTTATAGACTTAAAGAGTACAAAGAGAAATTTCCGGAGTATCACTGTATTTCGCTCAAAGGCGGCAGAGGCTATTGGAGAAAAAATATGACGCTTTTTGATGATTCGTTATAATATAAAAAAAAATCAAAGGAAATAGCATGAATCTATCAAAATACTCAGACATGTTACTGGTTTATGCTAGCCAGTACGGATTAAATATTTTTGCGGCACTTCTTATCTTTATTATCGGGAAGTGGGCTGCAAGGAAGATTGCGATGATTACAAAGAATCTGATGGAAACGGCTGCCGTTGATCAAACTTTAGTAGAATTTGCCAATAGCGTTATCTACTTTTTACTCATCGTTATGGTTGTTTTAGCCGCTTTAAGTACTATCGGCGTCAATACAACCTCTTTCTTGGCAGTATTCGGTGCGGCATCTTTAGCGGTTGGTCTGGCGCTCAAAGATTCACTCTCAAACATCGGTGCTGCTATCATCATTATAGTTTTTAGACCCTTCAAAATCGGAGATTTAATCGAAACAGCCGGGGCAACCGGAAATGTAAAAGAGATAAATTTATTCTCAACTATCTTGGAAGCCGCAGACAGAAGTACTATCACGATACCCAACTCAACAATTATCAGCAAAAATATCACAAACTTTTCAAACAGACATGAGAGAAAAGTTGAGCTTATCTTCAGCATAAGCTACGGCGATGATTTAAGAGCTGCCAAAGAGATTTTAATGGATATTATTCATAAGGATGCAAGAGTTTTAAGCGAACCTGCTCCTTTGGTTGCAGTACATGAACTTACTCAATACAGCGTAAATCTGGCGTTTAAAGTTTGGGTAGCAACCGAAAATTATACAAGCGTCTGCTCAGACATGCTCGAAGTCGTAAAACTTGCATTTGAAGAAAAAGGGTTCTCTTTTCCGCTCACGCAACATGAGAACAACAAAACTATTACAAAAAACATATAAGGAAAAGATGAATGAAAAAAGTAATCTCTGCTGCCATGCTACTGAGCTCTTTAGTCATGGCAAAAGAGTCAGACAATAATCTTGTCTCTCATGCAGAACTCGGCTATGTCAACACACAGGGAACCAGCACAACTACAGCCGTAAGCCTTGACGCAAAGGCAAAAAAGGGTTGGAATCAACATGTTTTCGAGCTCATGTTAGACGGACAATACAGCACAAATAAAAATGTTGAGAATAAAAATAAATACTATACGGAGTTTTCTTACGACTATGATGTTACGGATACCTTCTCTTTTGGTTATTTGGTCGGGTACAAAGAGGATAAATTTTCGAGTTTTGATTATCAGTTTTATACAGGTCCGAGTGCGAAACATAAGCTTTTTAAAACAGAGGAGCATAAACTAACGATGGAGGGAAATATTCTTTATGCAAAAGATAAGAGAGCAGATGTAAATTTTGATGCTCTTGGAAATGAAATTCCCTATCCAAATGCAGGGGGTATTGCTATAATCGGCACTGACATCGGAGGAACAAGGGCTTACGCTTCATACAGAGCCAAAGCACTTTACGAAAGAAATATAGTTGAAAACCTAAAATTTACTGAAGAGCTTAGTTACAGATCAGAATTTTTTGATGTAAGCAACTTCTTTATCTACTCTAAAACAGCATTTACGAATAAGATCACAGATATTTTATCAGCAGGTGTAAGCTATAAAATTGATTATGTAAATCTACCTACACGAGATACACAAAGGGGAGATAGAACATTTACAGCCAACTTGATTATGGATTTTTAACTATTATAGGATGATACGCTCTCTACTCCACACATACAAAAACCAACATGCCAAGAGAGCAAGAATTGCTGAACTTAAAAAGAGATATTTCGGGTAAAACTCATAAATATATCCCGCAAGTAGTGCTCCGCTAAATCCCCCCAAACCGTAACTGATTCCTGAAAAAAACTGTTGCGCAAGCGGTTTGTGCTTGTAGAGATAAAAAAGATAGCTGATTGCCGCAGAGTGAAAAAGTGCGAAGCTGAGAGCATGGAGTGTTTGGGAGAAGAAGAGTATCCAAAGGTTTTGCGGAAACAAAAATAGTAAAAACCATCTTAAAGCAGTTACAAAAGTGGTTATCTGCAAAATCAGAAGCAGATTTCCTCGAAGCAGTTTTCCCTGAAAATAGAGCATAAAAATCTCGGCCAAAACCCCAAAACTCCACAAATAGATTGTCATATTCATGCTCACGCTATGGTCTGTTTCATAGATGGTAAAAAAGTTGTAATAGGCTCCAAAACTTACCTGCATAAGAGTAAGCCCTAGCCAAAGCCTCCAATCACGGAAGAGGTTGATGTCGTTTTGCACATCTTCTGTTTTATCTTCCGTTTTGTTTGTGTCTTTTGTAATTACAAAAGCGACTATCGCGGTTAAAAAAGTAAGCACTACTAAGAATTCTAACGCTACAATCGGCTCACTTAAAAAGCGAACCAAAACAAGTGCAACCAAAACAAAACCGACAGAGCCAAAGAGCCTAATCTTGCCATACTTCTCTTTGCCTATTTGATTCAGTGCAATGAGTTCGATGTATGGGAGGATCAAGCTTAATCCGATTCCAAGTCCTGTGTTTGCAAGTAAAAGTTTGTAAAAATTATCGAGGGAAAAATAAAAGGCAACAGAACTCAGCAGCATAACAAGGAGTGCTGCATTAAATGTTTTTACACTCAGTTTTAATCCTCTTGTAAAGGCAAACGGGAGTAAAAAACGAACCAGAGGAGCAACTGCGAAGATTGTTCCTATTTCGGTTGCAGAGTAGCCGGACATCGCCAACACTTTTGGCATGAAGATAATGTAAACACCGACGATAGAGAAGTAAAAAAAGTAAAAAGTTCCTAAGAGTGCCGGCATTCTAAGAGTACTTCCTTCTTCTTTGCTATGCATTGCAAAGGTTATGATTTTGTATGAATGACAGCCGTTCCGCTCAGTAAATCATGCAGAGTTTTTTTATCATCTCTAAAAAGCCCCAAAAAAAATCCAAGCGTAAGAACCGATACAAAATAGCCAATAAAACGGATAATAAGTTTAAAGAGTGAAGCCTCTTTGAGGGTTTTAGCATCTACTACTTTTATATGTGCAAATTTTTTTCCCGGAGTCTGTCCATCTTTTCTCCAAAGAAGAACATGCACTCCCATAATAAGCACTATTTGAACTATGGAAGCCGTAGGATTTGGGGCATTTGTAATGGCTTTTTTATCTTTTACGATAACATCCAAAGCTCCGGCACTTTTCGTCTCATCGTAGCCAAACATCATCATAATAATGAGTGCCACAGGCAAACCTATCATAAATATATCGGTCACAAAAGCTTTCGCACGGTCTAAAAAGTCTGCATAATCAGCAACTAATGCCGACGCTTTTTTTGGTAATTTTGATTGTTTTTTTATGTCTCTGAATCTCATAAGCGGATTATATTTGAAGTTAGTTAAAAAAGAGATTTTTGAAGAGGTTAAACGCAGCCCGAAGGCTGTCGCTTAGAGGCGTGATTCGTAGCGTCTCATCATATAAAGACGCTTAAGCATTTTTTTGCGAGAAGCAATTTTGAATTTCTTAAGCTTTTCAGTTGCTGTTTCATGGAAACGGCGAGCACGAGCTTCAGTAACGATTAAGTTACGGTCAGTCTGCTTTTTGAAACGGCGGTAAGATGCATCAAAATTATCATCACTGCGTAGTATAATACCAGGCATATCACATCACCCACTTTCTTTAAAATTTTGGAGTTGAAATTGTACCACAATATAATGATTTAATTCACTAAAAGGATATAATTTCTCCATGATTACCCAAGACTCCATAGAAGCTTTAAAAGCACGACTTGATATTGTTGATGTTGTCGGCTCCTATGTAGAGTTAAAAAAATCGGGTGCAAATTTTAAAGCTCCCTGCCCTTTCCATGGTGAAAAAACTGCCTCATTCACAGTGAGTCCGCAAAAGCAGATATACCACTGTTTTGGATGCGGAGTCGGCGGCGACAGCCTTAAATTTGTTATGGAATTTGAAAAACTGAGCTATCCGGAAGCGTTAGAGAAACTTGCTTCAACCTATAATTTTTCACTCTCCTACAGCGACAACAAACAAAATAAGCCTCGCTCTCCGCTTATGGACATGGTGAATGAGTGGTACAAAAATCTTCTCAGCTCAAATAAAACCGCTTCCGACTATTTACAAGAAAGGGGCATTTACGAGAGCAGTCTTGAGAAGTTTGGTGTGGGCTATGCACCTGATTCTCTCGCAACCATCAACTATATTAAATCTCAAAAACTCAACATCGGTGAAGCGATTGAGATGGGGGTTGTGGGGTACAACAGCGACAATAAAACCACATTTGCAAGATTTATAGAACGAATTACCTTCCCTATCCACTCTGCGAATGGAACTATTGTCGGTTTTGGCGGAAGAACCATCACGGGGCATCAAGCCAAATATGTAAACTCTCCCGAGACTCCGTTTTTTAACAAATCTCGCCTTCTCTACGCTTATCATCATGCAAAGCAATCCATATATAAACTGCATGAGATAATCATAACAGAGGGGTATCTCGATGTTATTATGCTCCATCAAGCGGGTTTTACAAATGCCGTTGCGACGCTAGGTACGGCACTGACACCGGAGCATTTACCACAACTCAGAAAAGGTGAAGCAAAGGTTATCATGGCGTATGACGGAGATAATGCCGGTCGCGCGGCAGCTCTAAAAGCTGCAAAACTTCTGAGTGCTTCAGGCTTTGACGGCGGTGTTGTTATCTTCGGCGGAGGACTTGACCCTGCCGACATGGTTGCCAAAGGTGCAGTTGAAGAGCTGGCGAATATATTTAGAAAACCAAAACCTTTTATAGAGTTTGTGCTTGACGAGCTTCTTCTGGGCTATAACCTCAGCGACCCAAAAGCAAAAGAAGCATCCATGCATGAAGGAATTGGATATATTAAAACTTTATCGGCAATCCTTCAAGATAAATACAAAAACTATTTTGCTCAAAGATTAGGCATAAACCCTTCGTACATCAAATTGACAAATCAAACTAACACTGCAAAGAATGCGCCGCTTGTACACAAAAATACGCATAAAGACATGTGGGAACTCAGCCTCATAAAAACGGTTTTGGAGTATCCGCACTTTATTGACCAGATTTTGGATGTTCTGGACCCCTCTCTTTTACAATTTCACGCATCAGAGTTCTCATTGGCGCTTCAAGGTCACCGCGATGCACCCCAACTCATGGCGATTTTGGTGGATGATAATATTAACGCGCTTCAAGATGAAGATGCACTCAAAAATGAGCTGATAGCCTTTTTATCTAAACATTATGAGAGAGAGTTGAAAAAAGTAAATGTACAGACTTCTATCTCTTTTGAAGAGAAAGCTTTTTATATAAGAAAATTTCGTGGTAAAATTGCAAAATTAAAACGGGGCGAACTGGTTGCTTTTGGCGACTGATTTTCACATGCCGACAAAGGAAAACAACATGAAAGCAATCGCACTCTTCAGCGGTGGGCTAGACTCTACTCTGGCTATAAAACTTATAATCGACCAAGGGATAGAAGTTTTAGCCGTAAATATCAATACAGGTTTTGGAAGCACAAAAGACAGACTTGCCCACATGCAGAGTATGTGTGACCAAGTGGGAGCAGAGCTAAAAATCATAGATATTCAAAACGAATATCTTCAAGATGTTCTCTTCGACCCAAAACATGGCTATGGCAAAAACTTCAATCCCTGCATAGATTGCCATGCAAAGATGTTCGCCGTTGCAAAGAGAATCATGGAAGCAGAAGGTGCCAGTTTTTTAATTAGCGGTGAAGTTATGGGGCAGAGACCTATGAGCCAAAACAAAGATGCGCTTCAAACAGTTCTGGATGAGAGCAATTGCAACGGGCTTCTTCTTCGCCCTCTTTCGGCAAAAATGTTAGCTCCGACTATTGCAGAAATCAATGGCTGGGTGAACAGAGAAAAGTTAGAAGGCATCACAGGCAGAAGCCGCGACAGACAGATGCAACTTGCAAGCGAGATAGGATTAGATGACTTTGAAAGCCCTGGTGGAGGCTGTCTTTTGACAGATGAGCATTTTGGAAAAAAGATGTTTGACTTTATAAAGTATGACAAGTTTGAAGTAAAAGATATTTTAGTTATGAAATACGGAAGACATTTTCGCCTCAGTGACGGTGCGAAACTTGTAGTCGGAAGAGACAAAGAGGAGAATGAGCATCTGCGAAATATAGTCAACGATAAATACTCTCATCTTTCAACTGTCGGAATAATGGGTCCACACTCCATGCTGAGCAAAAACGCAAGTGAGTCAGACAAAGCCTTGGCGGCAAAGATTATCTTGACATATTGCAAAACAAAGGCAGAGGAGAGTTATACTGTGTCCATTGATGAGATGCAAATGAGCAGCTCTCCTTTTGCTTCAAGGGATGAGACTCGGCTATTTGCAGTGTTGTAAAAGAACTTCTTTTTCTTTCTATGGAACCGATGGCTTGCCTTCGGTAGAAAATGATTGAGTATTGTTGCTTTCATGACATCACTTTAGCGAAGGCGAGCCATCGCTTCCGAAAAGAAATGACATTGCCTAAAACAGAGAGCCCGAGTATCTAAATACTTTTGTTGTTGTAAGTACATTGGCATTTGTGGATGAAAGATTAAGTTTATAACATTCAGAAAGGTTGCTATCGCCACTTGGCGTTTGAATATACACTTTATTATCACTATTTGAAATCCATGCATTATCAAACTCAAGATAATATTTATCTCCAATAAACATTGTCTTTGCAGCTGTTTTTGCCATAGCTAAATCAGGATAAAAGAGCTGTACTACTGTTTTTTCTATTTTAGTATTGAACCCTATGTTGGATTTTATATTGACCCCATTTGTTGTGTCCGCTGTAGAATCGGGAATAAAACTGGTATTGTCAATTACATTATAGGCACTGCTGTCTAAACATGCCTCTCCATCATAGATTGCATCCGTAGTGTTAAAATCCGTTTGAGTAATCTTATCAATAGTAATGTTTAAATCTATGGGAGTTATTGTTGCGTTATAATCCTTGGAGTTTATAGCAGTTATGGAGGTGTCTCTTTGTATTTCCAAAAGAACCTGAAGCCTACTCAGCATGTTAACCGTTAATCTTGAATCAGCACTCAACACTTTAAGCGAATCCCTAAATTGATTAAGATTTTTGGCTACGAACTCCTTTGCTTGTGTAGATATATGGGCACCGGTTTGGGCTTCCATGACAGACAATACAATATACAAATCTAAAGTGTCCCACATCTTCTCTTCTATAGTAGTTAATAGTGCCTTTTTAATTTTATAATCTATCTCTTGTTTCTTAGTAACATTTATATCTTGGGCTAGCGAGGTGATGGTGACATTTTGCACTATTTTTTTTATGTATTGCAAATCTTGAACTTTAAAAAACATCTTAATATCTTGCATCGGGTCTTTATCTAAATCAGTTTGCGAAAGAGAGAGCCCGCCCTCTATCATCTCTCTTGAATCATTCAGTTTTGTACTGTTTTTTACAGATAAATCCAAAAAATTTATGGCTGTTAAGTCGGTTAAGGGAGTTATTAAAATAGTTGAATGGACATTTTTAGTATCTATAACATTTTTGAGCACTTCACCAAACACTTTATTGGTTGCCGTATCTGTTCCCCCTGTCAATATTACAGTTCCATATTCATTAGCACCTTTTTCTATATTGCTAAAGCTAAATGTTCCATCAGCAGCCGTGGTAGTTTTTGCTTCCGTAGCAGAGCAGATTCCGTTACTGTCTAAATCCAAACAGATATTTGCACCCGAGATATAACCATCAACAGCAGTGCCGTTAATAGATAAATTTTCTCTGACAAATTTTGAATTTTCACAAGCGGATAAGAGGATAAGTATAATGCCGGCAATTGCCACTCTTACGCTGTATCTCAATATCAGCCCCTAATTATGAAAGATTATTTTAGTTGATATTCTAACATAAAAACATTAAGCCTCCTTGTTAAGGAAAATAAAAATGTGTCGATATACTTAAACAAAATCCAAACATAGAAGAGAAAGGGGAGTTAGCTTGAAAATTATAATTTTTATTTTTTTATTGGTATCAACTGTTTTTGGCTATGAGCAGTCTTACATTAAGATAGCTAAAACATCAAGCAAAGACAAATTATTGTCTCTGAATTCAACATTCTCGCAGGTCGGTGTGCCTATAAAATACAGCTATAATGACTCCAAATATCTCATCTATGCCGGTCCCTATAATGATGAAGAGTCTGCAAAAGAGGGACTAGAGATAATAAAAATATATTTTCCGGGAGCTTTTATAGTTAAAAGCGAAGATGCTCAGAGGGTTGTAAAACAAAAAGGCAGTCAAAGCAAAAATATTCCAAGCAGAGATGATGATAACTTCTTTGTCGGCTTAGATTTAGGTTACGGTAACTCTACATCCAACCACATCGGCAAAGAGGGAAGCGTTGTTGCAAAGGCTCCATATGAAGATTTTGGAAGCTACGGTCTGAATTTAGGCTATGAGTTCAGAAATGGGATCTTTTGTACTTTAGGGTATTCTCAAATAATGAACGGTGACATAATAATGGACAATATTTACCTCACTCTTAATTACAAGTTTTTAACTTACTACAACTTTTCTCCCTATTTCGGCTTATTTATAGGAAACAGTTACCTCAAATGGAACATGTACCCCATAGAAAATCCTACATCTTTTGATGACCAAAGCACATCCGTATTAACAGGTGCACAGTTTGGTGTTAGCTATCCGATAGATGATAAAATTTCACTCTCCTTAGCATATAGAGTTGCTGCGATGGATCATGTATCTACATTAGAGGTACCGGGTAGCAGTTCAGAACTGCATCACAAAAGATTAGACAATATACTCTTTGGCATTCAGTACAAATTTTAAAAACTGCAATAAGCATTTAAAACCAAATAACTTTCTCTTTCGGAACCGATGGCGCGCTAGAGGTAGAGAGTGCTGCAGAAGTACAGCTTCCCTGACATCACTTTAGCGAAGGCAAGCCATCGCCTCCAAGAGAACATCGTTTTCCCTCACTCCACCCTAAGTAAACCATCAACAAACAAAATAACAATTCCAAATAAAAGTTGGAACACTATTTGCTCAGTTGCAACAATTGATGAGTTCCTTTTGCGGAATTTACAATGTTCGTAAATTTATATTAATAAATTGTTTTATGTTGTCGATATAGACATGAAACAATTTTCAATTTAAAAGGAGTTAAAATGAAAAAAGGAATTTTCCTTTTGGCTAGCATTAGCATGTTAATGTTGGCAGGGTGTGGAGAGAGTAGTAGTGGGGCAACCTCAGCAAGCGGTAGCACAGGTGGAAGTACAAGTAACACAAGTACAACAACAACACCAACTCCTGCAGTCGTCGATAATGGAAATGTAAGTGGCACATCCACTGCAAATGGACTTGGCGTTAGTCTTAACCCATCCCTAGGAGTGCCTCCACGACTTCCTAACTAGGAAAGAGTGTAAGGTATATGATGAAGTTATTAGTCTCAATTTTTGTAACTATTTTTCTCTGTTCTTGCGGTGTGGATACATCGTCAAATTCAGTAGGTTCAACAGGTACAAATAATGGTGGTATTGATATAGGTTTCATAGACCCTAATCCAATATACCCAGATTCTAATACAACAACTGATACCAATTCGACAGGAAATGGCGGTTCAGTCGGCCCTACAGAGAGTAACTTTGATACAGCCGGTGCAATTTATGATGCAAACGCTTGCAATGCAAGTACATACCATGTAGCAGGTGATGCTTCGTATAATGGTATAAATGCCGGAGAAAATGGCTCTGAATTTTTTAGTGTTAAAGATCAAGGCTTAGGAATTAGATCTGAGCACCTAGAAGGTGATTCTGTAAATGCCGGGAAAACATGGGTAACTCTGTTTTACAAGACATTTCCGGATATAAGAAACCTAAATTTGCAAGGATATACAAGCTATTTGATGGAAGGCGTTTTTTTCCTTACATACGATATAGCATGGAGTGATACGAGTATAGCTGGCATAAACAACACAATGTATGTGCAATCTGCTATTACTACAAAACCTTCATGTTACAGGTTGACTTTGAATAATGTTGTCGGTACACAAATCAACATCAAAAAAGTATATAGATAGCACTCGTGCTATGTAATTAAATTTTAAAAAGGATAGTTTATGAATTATAAAAAAAGTTTATTAAGTTTAGTGACTATTATAGCACTAGGCAATATGGCAGCGGCGGATGATGGTGCAACATACTTACCATTGGCTTCGCCAACTGTGGATAGTGTGTGGAATCTGTTTGGTGTGAATGGTTTTAGTAATGGTACCCCTAGTACGGGTGTTGTAACCTCTTCCGGTTTTTCAGCAGGTTATACAACTCTTACTGATAATATCCCAACAGATGAGAATGTAACGGAAGGTTTAACTTCTACGACAGGTACTCCTACAGGATATTTAGGTTCACTTCAAGGTATAGCAAATTCTACTCCGGCTATTGGTACATTATCAGTCGGTGTTAATATAGCGGGCGTACGATTTGACCCTATCGAGCCGGTTCGCAGTATGTATATGAAAGTCGGTTCTACGAGTGTGCCAAATGTTAAGTTTAACTACAAATCTTCGCTCGAGGGCAACGCAATAGAAATCTTGCTTAATGGTGCTCTTTATTCTGCAACAATTAGTCAAGATAGTACTTGGGCAAATGCTTTAACTGCCGTTACCGGTGCTACTCCTGTTATAGGTTCATCAAATCAAATCAAAACAATTTCAGGCGTGCTGGATTTTAACTCAACCAACAATCCTGTTGACCCAAGATTTTACAACGCAACTGTTCATCAGGACACTACGGGTGAAACAGCAAGTTTTTACCACTTCAACGCACTTACGCAGCAGTGGGAAGTCAATCAAAGAGGCGCACCGACAGCTGCTCAAGACTTCACTAGTTTTACTGCAGGTAAAGCATATTGGGGTAGAGCAGATAGAGTTGACTCTCTTGGAGCATTAACTATAGATACTGATGGTCCAGTTAATCTCGTGCTTGGTCAGGCAACTGCTCCTAGCGGTATTCCGGATCCTGCAATGTATGTAGATGAAAGCAGCAACAGCACGCTTACAGCCGGCTGGAACATGCTCTCATTTGACGACCACAAACCATTCATCCGTCATGCGGCAACCGGTTTAATTACTTCTGGATGGGCTGCTGGTGATACGGTAACTCTTACAGATGATTCAGGACTCAATTCACTATCTATTGTACTAGGGGTGGCAGCAGATGCAAATTCTACCGTACGAATTAATAGAAATATAGAGTCTGCAAAACTTCTTGGCAAACTTCCTCAAACATTCAATATTAAGGCATTGTATGGTGGGGCTACTGGAAATTTTATATTTGTCTCAGATAGAAAATTTACAGTAAGTGGTACTGCAGTAGCAGTAATTCCTACAACTACACTGACGGGTGCGAAACCTTATGTATCCGGTACCAGAACCACCGTTGCTGATGCTGAGGCTACTCCGGCTACATCGGCATATGGCGAATATACAACACTGACGGAAGTTCTAACAGGTGCTACATCTACAAGTTCTCTTATCACTGCTGGTGCCAAACTCAAATTTACGGCTTCTAATGCAACGGGCGGTGCCCAAACGGTAAATATTATTACCAGCTTGGCTACTGCAGAGACAAATATTGAAGCTATTGGTGCAACAGTGCATCCTGTGGCTACACAAGTCGATACAAACAATGATGATGTGGCAGACAAGCTTATCATAGCCAATCTAACCCCTTTTAGTCTTCAAGATGCCACTTATACGCGTGTTTTTGCAGACGATAATTCGAGTGCGAGCAATGTGGGCAATGTGACAGTTTCAGGTGCAAAAACTGCAACCGTAGCATCAAACACCGGTGCGGTCAATACTATAACCACTTTGTCTGCTAATATCAATGCAGCAAATGCAGGGGCAACTGCGACAGAAGTTAATGCGACAGTTACTACAGATGCCACTCCAAAGCTTGTAGTTGCAACAAACTCTATCTCTACTTTTGATGTCAAAGATGTAGCAAGCGGAACGATAGATATACTCTCTGCAAGTTCGACAGCTACGGATTTAGCAAAAGGTGCCGTCGGTGGAGTTTACTCTCTTGATAGCCTTGCAAGATTACCGGTAGACCAATATACACAAAAAATTACTACGATTACTACTGTAGCTGCTGGTTATATGAATGACCTTGATGCTAATGCTACATATGTTGTTACAATAAATGGTGTTGCACAAACGGCTGTAGATTTTAATAGTAGTATTGCAGGTGGCGTTCCTGGAGTTACTGACAATATTAATACCTATGGTGAGTTTATATCGTTACTTGACAGAATTGTTTTAAGTATCAATACATATGCTAAAACAGCGGGTAAACATATATCCGGATCACACAGCTATACAATTCCAACCGGTTCTGTGGCTGCAGATACTTTGCCTGCTGCTGTTACACCTTATACTGTTGATCTTGCTATAACGGGTGCCGATGTTAATACCTCTGCTTTTTCTTTAGCAATCATTGACGGTAATAGTGATCTTACTGTTCCTACTATTACTGGTGCGGTTCAGTCCGGCGACAACAACATAACACTAGGAAGTGGTGATTTAGTTGCAGACCTTAAAACAAACCCTGCATATTCACCTAACTTCGCTATTTTTGGTCCACTCTACACACTTCGTAATGCCGGAACAGGCTATGATGTAAGAGCTATCTTAAAAGCTACAACTGAGCTAGATGCTATTACTAGCACTACTTCTAGCACTATTGTTTGGGACAGTATAGATATTACGCGTAATGAAGATGAGTGGTTCTTAAACAATGAGTTTAACCTCTTTAACATTAACCATAATGCCGGCTACTGGGTCTATTTAGAAAACAAAACACCGGATGTTGTTTCTATAGTTTCGGCTACATTTACAAGTCCTTCTTATTCATACTACTTTAGCAATGACTCTATTCATACGCCTAAACTAGCGACAACAAATATCATGAGCAGCGGTCAAATATCGGTAACAATTACCGGACTTGATGATGCCGTAGCCGGTTCAGCATATATTACTGTTGCAGGAGAAGAAGTTCCACTCAAAAGAGTAAGTACTTCGAATACTTTTACGGCAGATGTATCGAACTATGCATTGACAAGTTTTTCTCAAAATCAATCGGGACCAATCGCTATTGGTGTACGCGCTGTAAATGGTAAAGGTCAAGCTGTTTCAGCCAATAGTACACTAAGCATTGATTATGCCGCTCCGGAAAATGTTACAGCAACTGTTTCAGGCGGTACAGATTTAGCACTTGGCGCAACAGGAACGACAGCAAACTTCTATGTGTTTAAAAACTATATTCCGGAAGTGGAATCAGCAAGAGGTGCTGCTATAATAAAAACTGTTCCAGCAACAGGAAATGCAGCGACATTGAACGCTTGTGCGGAGTTTACTTATGGTGACATGAATACATTGCGCATAGTTGCAGCAGATGGTGCTATGAATAGCTCAAATCTCTCAGATGCTAAAGAGGTTATATTTGCAAGTTTACTAAAATCGGCTAATGTGATTACACATACACAAGGTGTTGGCTTAAAATCTCAGCTTGGAGCTGTGTATGACAACAATTGTACGAATACTGCTACACAAACTCTTGCAACTGAAAATGCAGGTGTAAGTTTGGCTACTCTTCCAAGTGGAGCGACGACTCGTATCTCATTCCAGCCGATAGCAAATGCAAACTTTACACAAGATGTTGCAAGAACTGCTAACTATAAAGTTGATGCAACAACGGTAGCACAAATTCAAAGTGTAGTTTCTTATGCTACTAAAAAATTCTTTTTAGAGTATAATGGATCGATTTACGAAGGTTCATTCCCTGCAACTCAGATTGCTGCAGATGCAAGTATTATGACTCCGATAGCTTTAACAAAAATAACTGCTGCAAATACTTCACTACTCCCATAAGGAGCGAGTGAGGTTTATAAAACAATGAAGCAGTTATTTACCCTTTCACTGTTCTGTATAACACTTCTTGCAAGCTCTTTGCAAGAAGTTTCTCCATCTTTCTCTCAAGCAGAGAGAGAGATTCTCTCAAAAGAGATTCCTAGCATATCTGCACTTTACAACTCAAAAACATACGACTTAAAAAAAGGTTGGAACAAGCTTACAACTCCTCTGGATGGAGTGGATGTTTTTAATACTTTTGGCACCATTGCAGAGGTAAAGTTTGTAGTTGTTTATGACAGTGAAAGTAAGCTGTGGGCAGCATTCTCGTCAGAGAAACTAGCCGGAGATCTGTTGCTTCTAAAATATTTGGAGCCAAATGTAACCTTTTTTGTACTGGCTGATTCCGGTGTAAAAGTGGATATAAAAAGTAATACTATAAACCCTGCATGTCAGAAGATTTTAGAAGACAAGCAATATGACTTTTTGCTTGATTCTGGAAGAACACAAGATTCTGTGGTGAGCAAAGATAAAACTATGAGTGCAAAATCTCGCTACCTTTCACACCATGAAAAGGGGATTTATAATGACACACGCATTGTGCTAATTTATCCAAAAGTAGAAGCAAAAACAAAAAGAAGTTACAAGTACGGACCAGCCCTGCCAAAAACTTTTTTTGAATTTAGCAAAGAGTATGAAGCCAAGAAGTTTTTTGTTTATGATTTTAAAGAACAAAAGTGCTTTGAGGGCATTTTTCCATCCATGCAAATACCGCCTTTTCCTACTTTAAAAGAGACCTCGGTGCCCCTCGAGGGTATAAAAAACTAAGACAAAACTTTCTCGCAAAGCAAGCCATCCCCTCCTACTCGGAAGCGATGGCATATATTTGATTCCTGCTTAGTGATTAGTTTTAGATTATTTTTAGTATAATCAAAACTAGCACAAAATAGGGATTGAAATGGTAAATATTGAAGTTTTAAAGCATGAAATTATTGAAAGACTCAAACCTCTCGACCCTTATAAAATCATTTTATTTGGTTCCTATGCCTATGGTACTCCCAATGAAGATAGTGATATCGATTTGTATGTTGTAACTAAAGACAACTTCACTCCTCAAAGTTTTAAAGAAAAAAGTGAAGTTCACTTAAAAGTAGCTAGAGCCATGCAAGATATTTTACAAAAATATCCAACCGATTTAATTACTCACACCAAATTAATGCATCAAAAATTTATTGAACTTAACAGCTCGTTTGCCAAAGAGATAATGGAAAAAGGAGTTGCAATATTATGAGTTTAATTTTGTCAAAAGAGTGGCTTAAGGCTGCTTATTTAGATTTGGAAAATATCAGCTATATTATAAAAGCTGAGCATCTTACATCTATTGTTGCATTTCACTCGCAGCAGTCCATCGAAAAATCACTCAAAGCTTTTATAACATCCAAAAACATAGATATTCCAAAAATACACTCTTTAAATAAACTCTTCAATATTTGCAAAGAGGATGTAAGCATTAACAATAATGATTTAATTAATCTGCTTGATAGTTTATATATTGAATCAAGATACCCTGGAGATATGGGACTACTTCCCTATGGTAAACCAACCCTCAAAGATGCTAAAGAATTTTATGATTTTGCAGAAAATATTTTTGAGCATATATGTTCCATTCTTAATATTCCTATATACGAGATAAAGACAAATTAAGATAAAATGCACCCCATCTATATGGTGGGGAGTATCTTCTTGAAATATTTGGTCTCTTTATTTTTTACTTCTATCTTTTTACTCTTTTTTACCGGCTGTGAAACAACAAGCAACAGTACGGGAACAACAACAAAACAAATAACACTCAGCGGTGCTGTTGTCGATGGTTACATAAAAAATTCTAAAGTTTGCATAGACTTAAATATGAATGGCTCCTGTGATGTCAGTGAGCCATCTACTCTTACCTCAAACAGCGGAACATTCAGCTTTGGGGATGCAAATATAACAGGCACGCTCTACCTACCGATTATAGCAGACGGCGGTGTAGATACAGCGACAAACAAAAGCTTTACAGGTAAATTCATGAGCATTGTTGATACTGACAACGCCCCACAAGCTGGGCAGCTATTCGTTACACCTTTAACAGACATGATTGCCACCTCATTTTTTAATTCGTCAGCACAAAATTACTCTTCACTGCAAAATTCTACCACTCTAATAGCGAATGCTTATAAAATTAAAAGAGATTATGTCAATAAAGACCCCATGAAATGGGATACCGTATTTGCAAGTACGCAGGAGATTCAGCAGACTTTGGCACTCATTGAAGCTGCTGCCGCCAAAGCAAAAGGCGGCTTATTAACATATGTGCAGCTGCTTCAACTCCAAAGAGAGATAAAAAGTGCAATAGTTACACAGATTAGTGAAGATGTAGATATAAACATTGAAAAGGTGCTTGCAAAGCTTGAAACACTCTCTACTATTACCATTCCGGCAAATGAAAAGAGTTTTGTAATAGCTCAAGTTGCAGAACTTAAGATGGCAATAGACTCTTTTATTGCAGATGTAAATTTAACTTATTCAAATATTAACACTTATCAAGTTGCTTTAGAAACAGAGCAGGAAAAAGTTATTGCAGCACTAGAAAATGCGGCTAGCGGAGCTTCTATAACTCCTATAAAAATAAATATAAATATCTTTGCTGTTCCGGACACAAATACAACTGATACGAATACTACAGACACGAACTCGACCGATACGAATACTACAGACACAAATACGACCGATACAAACTCGACAGTGCCGGTAGAGAGCAACACAACAACACTCTCTTTTGGGGGTGTTATGGTGGATGGCTACATCAGCGGAGCTAAAGTCTGCTTAGATTTAGACAGCAACGGCGTATGCGGAACAACAGAACCATCGGCAACTACTCTCAGCGACGGAAATTTCAGTTTTTCTAATGTAAAAGTCAATAAAAACACAATGATTCCTCTTATAGGATTCGGAGGAACGGATATATCTACCAACAAATCTTTTTCGGGTGAGTTTCAGAATATATTGGATGTCAACAGTACGCTCTCGACTACCAGAATTGCCTTAACTCCATTTACGGATTTGGCTAAAATTCTCTTTTATCAGTCAGCTATAAAAAACAAAGCAGCATTTGAGGCTTCTAAGACGAGTCTTGGGAGTGCCTTTGGACTGAGCAGCAGCGATATAGTAAGTGATACCATGCAAAATATTCAACTCTTTACCCTCTCACAAGAGATACAAATTACAAAGTCACTCATAGAATTTATTGCAAAAAAAGTAATGTCTAGAACATTAACAGAAGTTCAAAAAAAAGATTTGCAGTACAAAGTAAAAAATGCTCTCTTGAGTCGGATTTTGGATAACAGATATGAAAATTTGAGTATATCGGAAGTTTTATCGGTACTTGAACTAGATATGAATATTATAATTTCAGATGGTAATAGAACATTTGCAATATCACAAATAGCAGAGGTGAAAAGAGTATTTACTCTGCTCTCTACAGATGCAAATATACATGAGTGGACATTTCCAAGAGTTCAGTCTGTTGTTGAAACTGCTTTAGAACCGGCATATACAAACTCTACCTATGTTGACATGAATGTTACCGGAGAGAGTGTAACATACAGTATATTTGACAAAACAGATGCCGTTTTCGATGCATTTGCCTGTATTAAAGATAGCTATTATAAAAATACTTTAATTGATAGTAACGCAACCGAAGCAATAAGAGAAAGCGACTCCGTAAATGGTCTTACGCTTAATTTTAACAATAATTCTGGATTTGAGTCAACAAATGAGATTGTACTCTACTACCCACTCTTGGGTGCAACGAAAACCAATGAAAATGTAACTGTTTTTCAAGACAGTTACTATTTTGCCTTTGACAGAGCATGGGCAAGTGGCAAGCAGATTTATATACAAACACCCAAAGACACCAATGGCTTATACGGATGCCAAAGGGCTAAATTAGACTCAAATGTATCAAGTGAAATACAGTTTACTAAAGTGTACAGATATACCGATGCAAATGCATCATGAGTTTCTGCGGTAATTTAAATATTATGTTAAAATACTTGCAATTAAAAAGGTGAAAAGGGGTTTTTATGTTGTTAAAGTTTTTTTTATTGTTTATTCTGTTTGTATCTTCTTATGCGGGTGAGTCGCTTCTTGCGGAGAGTGCTAAAAGTGATGGAGACTCGAGGGATGCTGTTTGGTATACAAAAATACATCCAACAGTTGAAGCTGCAATATATATGTCAGACTTTCAAGGAACTCTTTCAAATGCAGCTCCGTCCGTTATTGACTTCAAAGATGATTTTAAATATCCAAATTCAACATCATCATTCTTTTCAGTAGAAACACGGTTTGATTACGACTATGTGCCAAATATTTATATAAGCTACTTTAACATGGTACAAAAGAATGATGTTGCTTTTAACAGAACCGTAACTATGGTTTCAACACAATTTACAAATGCTGCTACAAATATAGACAATAAAGTATTTAATGTAGTGGTTTTTCAAGACTTTAAGGCAAAAGGTGCGGTAAAAAAAGGTTTTTATTTAGGTGACATAGAGCTAGATATTGGAGCAAATCTAAAAGTAATTGATTATATTGTAGAAATGAAAGACAATGCAAATCCAAGCGCAATTTACATGTATGACAAAGTGGATGCTAATATTGTGTTGCCATACGCAGGCTTTAAGTATTACCGTTACAACTTTGTTCTCTATGGAAATATAAGTTCCCTCTCCTATTCAGAATCTAAAGCTACCGGCTATCAGTTTGGCATAGAGTATCGAGTTGTAAGCAATATTTATTTAGGCTATAGCTACATGTATGAAGATTTTCAAGCTATAGAAAAGAAAGATCATATCGACTTTAAAACTGTCGGAAATAAGTTTAGCATTAAGTACGCATTTTAATTTATATGCTTTTTGCTATAATGCCTCTGAAAATTTAAGTTAGGAATTTTAATGAAATATTTAATTTTATTTATACTATGTGTTGCCAACATCTCTGCCGTTTACGCGGCTGACGGCTATCCGTCAGGCAAACTTCAAGAAGTAAAAGATTTAGACAGCGATCTTGTATTAAAACCTGAAAAAAATGTAAGAATAACCGTATTTGGTCAAGGTGTTGCTCCTGCATTTTCAACAATGCCGGCTCAAGCGCAAGCCCTTGCAAAGCGTGCTGCTATGGTGGATGGATACAGACTTATAGCAGAACGTATAAAAGGAGTTTCAGTAGAAGGTCAGGACACAATTAAAAATATGCAGGTAACTCGTTCTGAAGTTAGAGCACATGTTCAAAATATAATCAAAAATGCAACAATCGTAAACACAATTTTTAAAGATGGATTATGCGAAGTTGAGATGGAAGTTAATCTAAACTACTCAGACTTCTAGTTACTCTTTCAAAATCTGTATTGAACTCCAAAACTTATTCCGTGTAGTAATTGCTGAGTAAGTGTCGAAGAGCCGGTTACGGATGTTGTATTTGTAACTAGCAATGGTGTTTTATGATTCATAAAAGCGAATTGATAGTTTATGAAAACAGCCAAATTACTAAAACCTGTGTCATAGTTTAATCCCGTTTGAGCACCATACAGCAGAGCACTATCGGCTCCACTAGTAGCCGTTCCCATTGGCGGCTTTGTCCAGCTAAGAGTGCTTAATCCTCCCATTACTCCAGCATATGGCTCAAATTGACCCATTCTCATTTTATAGTTGATTGTGCTATAAAGATTTGCAATCGTATTTGTAGTTGAGGCTGCATTCAAATAGCTTAAAGTCATAAAAATATTATTTTCAAAGTTATATCCCGCTTCAAAAATATATCCCATAGCACTCGTGCCAATTGAATTTATCGTTATATTTCCTTCTCGGACAGAATGGTCAAACGGAATTCCTAAAGATGCAAGTGAACCATTTATAAAAAAGTATCTCACCTTTGAAATTCCTGTTTCTTCTTGGATTGTTTGTGAATCAAAAGAGACTATAAGAGCTTCAGGAAAATAACTTTGAATACTTTGTAATGCAGTAATCGCAGATTTATGGTTTTTAAAAGCACCGGAATATACGGTATATTCATCTTCAGATTTGTAAGCAACCATATTTAGTTCTAATTTTTTAAGCTTAGCTTTTATGTATGGCAATTCAGCCTGACTTTTTGTTTTTGTAACTAATACATATTTTGAATCAGCAAAAACCGAAGTTGAGAAGAAGAAACAGATAAGAAGAAAATAAAATAATTTCAAAAGCACCCCTTTTATAATAATTTTGAATGGATAGCATTAAATGTTCCAAAATCTTGGAATAATAAATGCTAATGTATAGTATAAAAACTTTGTCATGTGGAGATAAAATGATTTCGCTAGATGTAAAAACAAAAAATAGTTCATCATCCCCCATAAGTTTAGTGACAAAAGAAGATAAATCAAAGCTGTCGTTCTCTGAACTTTTAAAAGGAATAAGCGGCAAAAAAGAGACTCAACCTATTCAAAACGGGGCTTTAGTTTTATCTCTGCCGAGTGAAGCAAAAGATACAAAAAGCACAAAAGCATCTACAAAAACTGAAACCTTGACATCACTGCTTAAAAACAGAGATATTAAAGAAGAGTTAAAAGAAGCAACTGCACCCTTTGAATTAAATCCAAAAATTACCTCATCATTAAGTAAAGAGGAACTAAAAGTTCTGGTAAAAGATGCCAAAGAGTATCTGAAATCTAAAATTATTAAGAGTGATGATTATAAAAAATCTGAGATAAAAGAGCTCCCAAAAACACTCAAAGGTCTGGCTGAGGTAGGCAAAAAATTTGGCATAGATATTAGTAAAATAACAATGGAAGATGTTCGCCCAAATACCAAAACCAATAAGCCCGATAGCAAATCAGCAGAAACTCTCATTTACAGAACTACAAAAGAGAGTACGCCGCAAGAGATTCAGCCAGTAAGAGCAGTCGTCAAAGAACCTTTAAAAGAGGCACTTAAGACAGAAACTCCGAATGCAAAGACAGTTGCCAAAGAACCTTTAAAAGAGGCACTTAAGACAGAAACTCCGAATGCAAAGACAGTTGCCAAAGAACCTTTAAAAGAGGCGGTGGCTAAAGCAGAAGCTCCAAAAGACAAAACAATCGCTAAAGAGGCTTTTAAAGAGATCGCGGCTGTGGAAGTTCCACAAATTAAAGAGATAAAAACAGAAGCTTTTGATAATAAAGAAAAAAAAGTAAAAACTCCGCAAACTAAAGAACTCAAAGCTGAAGTTAAGAACGACATAGATGTAGTTCAATCTGATAAAATCGCAACTATCGAAGAGCCTAAAACAAAAGAGACAAAAGCTGCACCGCTTTTAAAAACTTGGGTACCGACAGAACACACGACAGAGCAGTTGGTTCAAGCTAAATCCGGCGGAACAGTGAAAGTTGAAGAAAAAACCACTAAAAACAGAGCAGACGAGACTCTAAAATCACTCCTACATGGAGAAAAAACAACGCAAAGCATATCCGAACTTGCAAGTAACGTCTCTGTTGTTGCTGCAAGGGCAATAGAATCTAGCAATTCATCTGAATCTAAAAGCCAATCCGAGAACCCATTTGAAAAACTTTTAGTCGGCAACACGGAATCAAAAATCGATAACTCCAAAAACTCAAAGCTAGATGGACTGAGCGTACATAAAGCCGATAGCTTTGAAGTGAAAATAAATGAAGCCAAGCAGATGATTAAATATCTCTCTACGGATGTTAAAACTGCAATAGAGGATTACAAAGCGCCGTTCACCAGAGTAAAAGTGCAACTCAACCCGGAAAAGTTCGGTGATATTGAGTTGACGGTAGTGCAAAGAGGCAAAAATTTACATGTGAATATCAGCTCAAATTCAACAGCAGTCAACACCCTCTCTGCAAATGTAATGGAGTTAAAAGCTCAATTAAGTAATAGTGGAATAAATAATGCTACCTTGAATTTTAGTAACAGCTCTGACAACTCTGCTTCAAGCCAGCAGCAAGGGCAAAGACAACAGCAAAAAGAGGCTCATAAAGAGTATAACTATTTTGAGAATGATGAGAAAAATGAAGAGATATTAAGCTCTTTAGAAATAGTCGTTCCTAGGTACATATAAAGGACATATTATGGCAATTACAGCAACAGGGCAAAATGCTGCAACAGCAGCACCGACTACAGCAACCGCAGCAAAAGATAAAAGTGCTTTAGGAAAAGATGATTTTATGAAACTTCTTTTAGTTGAGCTTCAGTATCAAGATCCAACTGCACCTATGGACAGCGAGAAAATTTTATCGCAAACTTCACAGCTAGCAACTTTAGAATCAACTGATAAAACAAACACTGCCCTAACAGCTTTAACAACAGCACTAGGAAGTTCGCAACAGTTTTCTACTATTGCAGCTATTGGAAAAATGGCTGACTTAGGGAGTGATGCGATAACTTTTGATAAGGGAACTGATTCTAAATTTGAGGTCTATTTTCCAAAATCTGTTAAAGATGGCACAGTAACAATTAGTGATAAAAATGGGAATAAAGTTGGCACACTTGATGTCGGTACTAATCCTGCCGGTGTCTATCAGTTTACATGGGACGGCAAAAATAGTGCAGGGAATATAGCTGATAGCGGTATTTACCATGTGAACGCAACATACGCTGACACAGATGGAAAAACTCAAACAACAAGACTTGGTGCCTATCCTATAGAATCAGTTAAGTTTGACAAGGGGGATACTCTTGTCAAACTTGGTTCAAGTTATGTTCCGCTTGAAAGTGTGAAAGAAGTTTACTAATTTATGTTACGCATTCAAACGAACACATCCGTTTGAATGGCAGGGACAGATGTCCCTACAACCCCCTAAAGCTACATAAAGCTTTGCTTTATGAGATTTTATAAGGAGTTCACTATGATGACTCAAGCTTTTTATACCGGAATCTCCGCTCTTAAGAGTAACCAAACTGCTATAGATGTAATATCCGACAACTTGGCGAATGTGAGTACATACGGATTTCGTGGATATAGTACAGAATTTTCATCACTCTTTGAAAATGCACTTAATTCAACTTCTGCTAGCTCAAGTGTGGATAGTCAAATCGGAGTTGGCACAAGAGTCTCTGCAACAACTATGAATATGCAAAATGGTTCTGTAATACTCTCAGAAAAAAATACCGATTTGGCAATTAGCGGAGATGGATGGTTTGGCGTACAATCCTCCGGTGCACCTTTATACACTCGTGACGGAAGTTTCTCTTTTGATTCCAACGATAATTTAGTAACGGGTGACGGCTTTCATGTTTTGGGAACTATGGGCGGAAATATCTCTAATAACACGCTTACTAAAACACTAGATGAAGTACCGTTAAAGAGTGCAGCAGCTCAAGAAAAACTGCAATTTCCAAAATATCTAACCTATCCTGCCCAACCGACAACAAATGCAAAGTTCTTTGCCAACCTAGGTCTCGGTGCAGAGATGATACCTGTCGGTACCGGAGTTATTGATTCAAAAGGGAACAAAAACAATCTGCAATTAGAATTTACAAAAAGTGCAACTCAAACTCCTCCGGGAAGCCAATGGGATGTAGTGGCAACTACCAAATCTTCAGATGGATTTACTACTTACGACACCAAAACAGGAAGTGTAAACTTTGGCGAAAATGGTGATTTACTCTCTACTACGCTCACAACTATTGATAATAACGGAACAAATGTTGCGATTGATTTAGGCAGTGGATATGGTGGGGTAGTTACAACAAACGGAATTTATAAATCAGGCTCTAGTATAGCAGATGGAACACCCGGTGGGGATCTCGAAGGGTATTCGATTAACAAAAATGGGGAAGTTTTGGCAACCTTCACAAACGGTATGCAAAGCAGTGTCGGAAAGATTGCTGTTTACCATTTTCAAAATGACCAAGGCTTAGACAGAGTAACCGGAACGAAATTTTCCGAATCTTCCAATAGCGGAAATGCAATATTTTTTAAAGATGCAAACGGTAATGACAGTGTTGGTGCAAGCATTATGAACTATAAACTAGAGAGTTCAAATGTTCAAATGAGCACAGGGCTAACAGATTTAATAATACATCAAAAAGCATATGACGCTAGTTCAAAGTGTGTAACTACAGCTGATCAAATGATACAAAAAGCTTTAAGCATGCACAAATAAATAAATAACTTGGAACGCTAAATGCTCAATCAATATACTATAAATCAAAAGGATTTAAAATGTTAAAATCACTTTATTCCGGCGTCTCGGGATTACAATCGCATCAAGTTGCGATGGATGTCGAATCGAATAATATTGCCAATGTAAATACAACAGGTTTTAAATACTCTCGTGCTAATTTTTCAGATCTTTTGGCTCAAAATCAAGCAATCGCTACAGCTCCTCAAGGCTCGTTAGGCGGTAAAAATGCCGTGCAGGTCGGTCTTGGTTCTTCAATTAGCTCTATGACACGCATATTTTCTCAAGGTTCCATCCAAAATTCTGACAAAAATACGGATGTCGCAATTCAGGGAGACGGTTTTTTTATAATATCTCCGGATGGCGGCAGTACATACAAATTCACCAGAGCAGGTGACTTTAAATTTGATGCAGCCGGAAACTTCGTCGATAATAACGGTTTTATAACACAGGGATGGCTAAGGGATGGCAGCACAGGCAAAGTGGACTCAACTGCGCCGATTACAAGCATAAAGATAGCACCTGGGCTCACAACGCCTGCAAATCCTAGTAATGAAGTTGTACTCAAAGCAAACCTCGACTCAGGAATACTAGTTGAGAGTTTTTCTCCGGCTTATGAGGTAAGGACAGGCATTCCGCCGAGCGTAACATCTCCCGGTTCTTATGACGGAGTTGACGCAGCCGGGAATCCTGTTCCCGCCGGTGATGCAGGGGTTATGTTTAATGAAGCCGGAGAAGCTTTTAGTCTTCAAAAAGATCAAGGTGTATGGGCATCATTTTTAAGTGCTCAAAAAGATGGTGTCGGAGTAGTTCAGGCAGGTGCCGGAGAGCTTGATTTAACATTTACACTCGATGACGGCACAACTAAACTGATTACAACAACCGGTGGTGACCCATTAAATACCACAGCAGTTAATGGGAATAGATTCGTAGCAGCCATTAATGCTCAAACATCTGTAACAGGTGTGACTGCTACATACGATATTGCAAATAATAAAATAAACTTAACAAACACTAATGCAAGTGATTCTGCATCACATAATATAAATGTAGCTGCCGGTAATGCAAATAGTGGTGTTACAACCGGTTCGGTTGTAACTGCATATAAATACCAGTATGACCCGGCAGTTGTCTCAACGGCAACAGGCACTGACAAAAAGTTTACTACTCTCTCTGATTTAAGATATGCGATGGAGCAGCAAGCGCGTGCTGATGGCGGTGGCGTTGCCGGTGCCGGTAATAACATAGAAATTAAAGTAAATGCACAAGGAAAGTTTGAGATAACAAATCCCGGCGGTGCAGTTAATGATTATGATATGAATCTAAAAGTCACAGCATACTCAGCTACAGGTATTACCGACAATATTCGCTTTACTAGGAATATGCAGGCTATGAACGCTGTTTTACCGGCTGGAAGCGGTGGTAAAGCTTACTCTCAAGGTTTTAATGCAGCAACACACTCAAGCAGTATAGATGTTTTTGATTCGCTTGGCTCTAAACACACACTAAGAATGGAGTTTAGAAAAACAGCCGTAGATTTAACAACAGGTAGTACTTGGGATCTGAAAATCACTGTTCCGGAACCGGCTACTATTAATACGGTTGCGCCCTATAATGAAAAAACCGGTTCGGTTCGTTTTAATAATGATGGCTCATTATCAACTTATAATCCGCCAAATGTCTCATTTTCCGGAAATAACGGTTCAGCACCTGATCAACAGATAAGTCTCAGTTTTGGTACCCCCAATGCATTTGACGGTATGACAAGTTTTGACTCTGCATCATCAACATCCGGTATCTCTCAAGATGGTTATACGGGTGGAGATTTAGTGGGAATCAGAATTGACCAAAGCGGTACTTTAGTCGGTTCATTTTCAAACGGTCGTTCATTTGGTCTTGCGCAGATTGCCATGGCTAAATTTACGAATAACGAAGGTCTTGGAACCGAAGGCGGAAATGTATTTACCCAGTCTGCCAACTCAGGCGAGCCGATTATCGGTACAGCGGCGACTGCAGGGCGTGGATTTATACAGTCAGCCGCGCTTGAGGCATCAAATGTTGACCTCTCTCGTGCATTGACACAGCTTATTATTATTCAAAGAGGGTATCAGGCAAATGGTAAAACAATTACCACTTCAGATCAGCTTCTTCAAACTTTAATCGGATTAAAAAACTAGAACTTTAATAGTTTAATCCATTTTTGATATAATTCCTTCATTATTTATGAAGGAATTTTTATGCAATTCTCCGCTCCGTTAAAATCAAATTCAAAAAAAATCATGTTACTTGGCTCGGGTGAGCTAGGCAAAGAAGTAGTTATCGAGGCTCAAAGATTGGGGCTTGAAGTTATCGCAGTGGACAGATACCAAAATGCTCCGGCACACCATGTGGCACACCGCTCCTATGTCGTAAACATGCAAGACAAAGATGCCATCTTAGAAATTATCCGTCGTGAAAAGCCTGACTATATTCTTCCTGAAATTGAAGCTATAAGCATCGCCGCTCTCTTTGAAGCGGAGGCTGAGGGGTTTAATGTTATCCCAAATGCCGAAGCTGTAAACAAGACCATGAATCGCAAAAATATTCGCCGTTTTGCAGCAGAAGAGCTAGGATTAAAAACGGGTGCATATGAGTTTGTAAAAACGCTCGATGAACTAAAAGCCGCCGCGGAGCGTATGGGATTTCCTTGTGTTATCAAGCCTGTTATGAGCAGCTCAGGGCATGGCCAAAGTGTGGCAAAAAGTGCCGGAGACATTGAAAAATCATGGGAGATGGCAAAAGAGGCAAGAGGCGATTCAAGTGAGCTTATCGTGGAAGCTTTTGTTGATTTTGACTATGAAATTGCACTTTTGACGGCTAGAAACGGCAAAGAGACCATTTTTTGCGAACCTATCGGACATGAACAGAGAGACGGCGATTATGTCTTCTCATGGCAGCCGATGGCAATGAGCGAAGTTGCAAAACAAAAGGCTCAGGAGATGGCTAAGAAAATCACAGACGGTCTAGGCGGTCAAGGTCTTTTTGGGGTTGAGCTGTTTATTAAAGGGGATGAAGTCTATTTTTCAGAAGTTTCACCTCGTCCGCATGACACGGGAATGGTTACACTCATCACGCAAAGCCAAAGCGAATTCGCCCTTCATTTAAGAGCCGTTTTAGGGCTTCCACTTGGATTTACATTTTATGGAGACGGAGCAAGTGCCGCATTCAAATCAGAGACTCACAACTTTGCTCCTGTTGTGGATGTAGATGACTCTCTTTTTAGCCAAAACAGTTTTGTAAGAATTTTTTCAAAACCAGAAGCGCACAAAGGTCGCCGTTTAGCAGTTGCTCTTGTATTTGACAAAGTTGACAGCGCACTTGCCAAAGCAAGAGAATTGATAAAAAAAATAAAAGATGTACACCGGTAAAAACAGATATGAAAATAGTTTTACTCGATGCACTCACATTTGGAAATACCGACTTAAGCAAATTTGAGCAATTCGGATATGTAGAAAGTTATTTGACCTCGTCTCCAGATGAGGTTAGCAAACGCATAACAAACGCAGATGTTATTGTTACTAACAAAGTTGTTATAGATGATTTGCTTATGCAGCAGACTCCATCTTTAAAACTTATCTGCGTAGCAGCTACGGGAATGAATAATATTGATTTGGCTTCAGCAAAACAAAGAGGCATCGCTGTTAAAAATGTGGCAGGCTATTCAACTGATTCGGTTATACAGCACACTTTTTCTATGCTTTTTTTTCTTATGGGTCATTCAATGTATTATGATGAGTATGTAAAAAGCGGCGCGTACTCAAGAAGCAAAATTTTTACAGATGTATCCAATCCATTCTCTGAAATTAAGGGTAAAAGATGGGGCATCATCGGTTTAGGCTCCATTGGTCGAGGAGTTGCAAATATTGCAAAAGCTTTTGGAGCGGAAGTTGTTTACTACTCTACAAGCGGCAAAAACTATGCAGAAGATTTTGAGCATATTGAAATTTCAGAGCTTTTAAAAATTTGCGATATTATCTCCATTCATGCACCTCTAAACGAACAAACCAACAATCTTTTGGATTATGAGCAGTTGTTTACTTGCAAAGATAGTGCCATTGTTTTAAACTTAGGACGTGGCGGTATCATCAATGAAGAAGCAGTTGCACGCTTAGTTGAAGAAAAGAATATTTACTTCGGTTTGGATGTGCTTTCAAAAGAGCCCATGCAAGAGAATCACCCTCTTTTGAGTGTAAAAAATAAAGATAAACTCTATATTACTCCACATATCGCGTGGGCTTCAGTAGAGGCGAGAGAGAAGTTAATAGCAGGTGTCATTGAAAATATAAAAGAGACTTTTAGTTTATAGATTTATCCTCAACCAAGGAGAACATGCATGCCGGGATTAGCACTTTTCCTCTCCGCATTTCTTGCGGCAACCATCTTTCCGCTCAGCTCGGAAGCCACTTTTTTGTTGGCTCTCTCCGAGGGTATGCCATTTTCACATGCCATGTTTTTTGCCTCATCCGGAAATATTCTGGCAATAATACTCAACTATTGGTTTGGTTACTGGCTTGGCGAAAAAACAAAAACAAAACTTTCAAAATCAAGAACAGGTTTAAAAAGCCTCTCTTACGGAGAAAAGTACGGATACTTTATTCTGCCCTTCACATGGCTTCCTCTCATCGGCGATCCGCTAACGCTTGTTGCAGGTGTTATAAGAGTTAAGTTTGTTTGGTTTGTTATAATTGCAGGAAGTTTAAGAGTTATAAGATACTACTTTTTAGCTCAAATATTTTAAAGGTTAGTGTATGAGAAGTGATGTTTTAATCATAGGAGCAGGCGGTGCAGGTTTGGTTGCTGCCATACATGCCCATGAAGCCGGTGCAAAAGTAAGAATAATAACCAAAGATTACCCGACAAGAAGCCAGACAACTATGGCTCAGGGCGGGATAAATGCGGCACTTGGAAATGCAAGCGAAGATAGCGTTGAAGCGCATGTACAAAACACTCTCAAATCAGCCCATGGCTTAGCCAACGAAGCATCAGTCCGGTTTATGTGTGAAGAGGCACCAACCGCAGTAAATTGGCTCGACAGTATAGGCGTCTGTTTTAGCAGAACTAAAGATGCAAAAATCGCGCAGAGAACTCTTGGCGGTGCTTCAGCTCCGAGGGCTTGTTACGCTCAGGATTACACAGGTTTAAAAATTCTTCATACGCTTTATGATAGGGTTTTGGCATGTGGAATTGAGATTTTAAATGAGAGATACCTTTTAAATATAATAACAGACAAAGATGAGAATAATAAACCTTATGCCTGTGGAGCGACGGTTTTGAACATAAGAACCGGCGAGGCTGAGAGCTACGAGAGTGCCTCTGTGATTATCGCAACCGGAGGATACGGCAGAGTCTATCATAAACACTCAACCAACGCCGTCGGCACAACCGGAGACGGAATAGCAGCTGCAATCCGTGCTGGGGCAAGACTAAGTAACATGGAGTTTATACAATTCCATCCGACTGCTCTTAAAAATTCATCTATACTTATTTCCGAGAGTGCCAGAGGTGCAGGAGGACATCTTTTAAACTCTAAAGGCAAAAGATTTACAAACGAGCTTGCTCCCCGCGACGAAGTCGCACGTGCAATAAACAGTGAGATAGAAAAAGGTGAAGAGGTGTTTTTGGATATTCGCCATCTAGGTGAAAAGTTTATAGATGAAGAGCTTCCGCAAGAGAGAAAACTGGCAATTCTGTATGAGAATGTTGACCCAGTTTATGAGCTTATTCCAATAAAACCTGTGGCGCACTACACCATGGGCGGAATAGAGGTAGATAATGAGTCTCAAACAAAATTAAAAGGGCTTTTTGCCGTAGGCGAGTGTGCAAACCACAAAGTTCACGGTGCAAACCGTCTTGGCGGAAACTCCCTTTTAGAGCTTGTAGTTTTTGGTAAGCAAGCAGGAGAGAGTGCGGCGGAGTATGCAAAGAAGTTTAATAAGAACATTGATGCAATTGTGCAAACAAAAAGTGCTCATAACTTTATAACAGCTGTGAAACAGTTTACAAATCAAATAGATTTTTATCAAAAACGAGAGTTTATAGGCAATATTTTTTATAGCAATGTTGGTATAAGCAGAGATGAGATGGGCTTAAAAACGGTTCTAGACGCTGTCAGACAGATACAAAAAGAGATTCCTTTTATGGGTCCCAAAGATAAGTCAAAACTCTATAATACAAACCTTGTCGAGTTTATAGAGTTTACTAACATGGTGGAGCTTTGCGAGATAATTCTTATTTGTGCAATAAGCAGAAATGAGAGCCGAGGTGCGCACTTTAGAGCAGATATACCAAACGAAAATGACATGGCATACAAGGCGCATACGATAACTTGGAAAGATGATGATGTGCTTTATGCAGACTTTATGGAGTAGTATATGAAGATAAAAATCAAAAGAGAAGAGGTTGCAGAGTATGAAGTTGAGATGCAAAATGCAACACTCTTAGAAGTTCTAAACGAGATAAAAACTAAGCAGGATTCAACCCTTACCTACTCCAGCGGATGCAGAAGCAGCGTCTGCGGTAGTTGTTCTGTGCGCGTCAACGGCCGGGAAGTTTCGGCATGCGGGTATAAGGTGCAAGATGGGGATTTGGTTGAGCCTCTTAGAAATGTAACTGTAATTCGTGATTTAGTTGTTGACATGGAGAAAGCTTACTCTTTAAATGTAAAAGCAAAAGCTTGGCAGAATTCACAGAGCAAGAATATTTCATTAAGTGCAGAGGATGAGAAGCGAAATGAAGTTCAAAGTGACTGCATTCTTTGCGGCTCATGCTACAGCGCTTGCCCTGTTTATGCCGTAAATGAGGAGTTTCTTGGTCCATTCTCACTCACAAGAGTTTGGAGATATGTTAGCGATACAAGGGAAGACGGGGTCAGTGCCAAAATAGACAATATCCAAACAAACGGAATTTGGGATTGTACCCTTTGCAACGAATGCACGGTTGTCTGCCCACAGGGGATTTCAAGTAAAGCCGATATAGAAAAACTTCGCTCTAAATCTGCGATGCTCGGATACACAGACCCAAATTTTAGTAATTTTGGCGGCGGTTTTGGTTTTGATGGGAGTCCTAGTTTTTAAAACAACTAACAGAACTAACAATTGAAATGTGTTATAATAATTTTCAATTATAGAAATAAAGGATTTGAAAATGGCGAAAGAGTATTCATTTGATATTAGTGCAAAAATAAACATGCAGAGTTTTAAGGATGCAATTAACTCAGTTGATAAAGAGGTTGCAAACCGTTACGATTTCAAGGGGACGAACTATGAAGTCACCTATAAAGAGAAAGATAAGCTGCTTATTTTAATAGCTTCAAGCGACAATAAACTGGATGCTCTAAAAGATGTTGTTATCGCAAAACTTTTAAGACAGGATTTATCCTCCAAAGTTTTGGATGAGCAGAAAGTGGAAGATGCAAGCGGCGGAACCAGAAAAGCAACTTTTAAAATCGTGGACTATATAGACTCAAAGGAAGCAAAAAAAATTACTGCTGAGATAAAAAACCTAAAACTCAAAGTAAATGCCCAAATAGAAGGCGATTCTATAAGAGTAAAAGGTGCAAAACTTGATGATTTGCAAGCTGTAATTGCTGCAATTCGCGGCATGGAGTGGGAAGCTCCTCTTGTGTTTGAAAATATGAGATAATTCATATGTCGAAGATGAGCATTGAAGATGCAGCTACCCATTTTGGGGTTTCTAAAGAGGCTATCCATAACAGAATCAGAAGAGGCTCATTGCAAAGCGTTGTAGAAAGTGGTGTGAAGCTTGTTGAAATAGATGGAGCTGTTTCACAAGCAACTAACAAAACACAAACAAAAAAAAGTGACAAAAATAACGATGATAAATACTATAAATTTTTAGAAGAGCAAAATGTAAAACTTCAGGAAAAAGTTGAAAAACTTGAAGGTGAAACAAGAACGCTCCGAGACCAAAAAGAGCAGATGCTCATAGAAGAGCGAATAAAAATAGAACAGATTTATAGGGATAAAGATGAACAGTTAAAAAATATCCTCAACACTATCTCTTCACAATTCATGCTCAACACTCCGATGCAAGAGAGCATAAAAGAGCCGCATGTAGAAGCAGATATAGAAGATATTGAAGATGCACCCAAAAAAGAAAGCCAGCGCATCTCTATAAAAAAATATCTCAAAAACAGCGGTTTTCCAGAACAGATGCAAGAAAAAATAAAAAAGAGATTTAAAAAAATAAAAGATGAAAAGAGAGTTGTTACTGTTGGCAAAAAAATGTATATTGATTTGAGTAAATATGACTACAGCGATATAGTACGGTAGATGAAAGCACTTTTTATCGGCGGTATAAAAAGCGGTAAATCTTTGAATGCAGAAAATTTCATACTTAAAAATTCATCAACAAAACCCTACTATTTGGCTACAACAGAGTTTATTGATGATGAGATGCAAATAAGAATTCATGCGCATAAAGAACAGCGAAAAGATAATTTTATAACTATAGAAGAGCCGTTAAAACTTTACGAAAAAATTTCTGCATGTGCTGTGAGAGATAGCAAAGAAATACTCTTGGAGCGTCAGGATAGCTTTTTGGTTGAGTGCCTTAGCATGTGGATTAATAATATGCTTTATCATGGATTTGATTTTTCTGATATGAAGGAAGAACTAACAAATATCCTAAAACTCAAACAAAACATTGTGTTTGTTATGAATGATGTTGGCTGCGGAGTTATTCCTGAAAATAAACTAGCAAGAGTGTTTATTGATATCAGCGGAAAACTGTCACAACTGATTGCGTCGCACTGCGATGAAGTTTATCATACGGTTGCCGGCATAGCAACAAGGATAAAATGAGAGATATTTTCAAAGGTTTTGCCCTTGCCGTCTCCATGCTCACGACGCTTCCTTTTTTTAGAGTGCATGATTTCAGCAAAGGAATAAACGGCTATGCAGTCATGTCCTACCCTTTGGTTGGATTTATTCTTGGTGCAATATTGTGGGGCATGCATGAACTCTTAAACCCCTATATTCCTCATACTCACCTAGGCATTATCATCTTTGGCATGTGGATATTTCTCACGGGTGCACTGCATCTTGATGGTTTGAGTGATACTATTGATGGTATTTACACTCCAAGAGAGAGAGCACTAGAGGTTATGAAAGAGCCGCATGTCGGCGCAATGGGAATGATATTCACAGCTGCTTTTTTAATATTAAAAGCTTCTACCTTGGCGGTGTTTGATGCCTTTTATCTGCTTCCACTGGTTTTAATGCTCTCCCGCTTCAACGCTGTTTTGGCAATCTACTTTTATCCCTATGTCAGCCCCAATGGCATGAGCAGTTTTGCAAAAGAGGAGTTGAAAAATTTTCAAGTTCTTGCAGCTACAATCTATGTCATTACCATTGGCGCTTTGATGTTCGGTTTATTGAATCTTGTTCTGATATTTGTGAGTCTGTTAATTTTGTTTGTTATAAAACTCTACTTTCTCAAAAGATATGGCGGCTTTACCGGGGATATTTACGGGTTCTGTATTGAAGTAACAGAGTTAATTTTGTTAAACAGCATACTGATTATTGGCATTTCATGAAAATCACTCTCATTCGTCATGCAGAGGTTGATGAGGCATATCATAAGAGATATAATGGACATCTGGATATTGGACTCTCTAAAGCAGGCTACGAACAAGCTAAAAAATTAGCCGAACATTTTTACGATTTAAAGTTTGACAAAGTTTTTTGTTCAGATCTTATTCGTGTAAAAGAGAGTATTAAAAACTTTTCACAGGCTAAGAATGCTATCTGCACAAATAAGCTAAGAGAAAAATCATGGGGACGACATGAAGGCTTAAGTTTTGATGAGATAGTTGCGCGAGACGGCATAGTTTATAAAGATTTTTTGCAGTGGATCAATGCCCTTGACGGTGAAGATTATGAGAGCTATTTAAATAGAGTAAAAGAGTTTTTTTTAGAGTATTTACCATCATTAAAAAAAGAAAGTATTTTAGTAGTTACACATGCAGGAGTTATAAGAGTTTTTATGTGCTTAGTATTAAATCTTAGCCTTGAAGAAGCTTTTAACATATCTCTTCCCTATGCTTCATATATAACTTACGATAGCCAAAATGAAAGTTTCAGCGAAGCAAAAAATTTATAAATGGGTAATATTACTAAAAATTAAGAACGAAGTCGGTAAAATTCAACTTCTCATTAATGGACAGTTGGGAGAGCGGTTGAATCTACTACCTTGGAAAGGTAGCGTAGGGTAACCTACCGAGGGTTCGAACCCCTCACTGTCCACCACCACACAATCTAAACCAATCCAAAGAAACCCACAAAGCCCCCTAGCCAACGAACTTTAAGCCTCTTCATTAGTCTAAGTTAATCTTATGTATGTTATAGTTATCCAAAGTTTTTAGGGGTATATTTAAAAAATCTCTTTATCGGATTAATTATAAATATTCATTTAGATGATATTGAACTAACATTGCTATAATTTTACAAAGTTTATATTCAAGGATTTTTTAATGCAAACTATACATTTTCAAGTTGAAGATAATTTATACGATGAGATGATAAAAAAAGGTATCAATATTCAAGATGAATTAAAACTTGCATTTAATAAAATCTTGTATAACAAAGAGAGCTATTTGAGTTCTCAAAACTTCCAAGATGACAAAGCATATTTTCAAAACGCACTTGAAGAAATTGAAAGTGGAAAAGTTAGATTAGTTCCTTTTGATGATGGATTTGATGAGTTAGATGCTTTTATTGATAATGTTAAATAAATGCAGATTATAAAAAGCATAAAATTTCATAATCAATTTAAAGAAGTTTTATATTTTATAGCACTTGACAATAAACGCAACGCTAAAAATTTTAAAAATGAATTGATACATAAAATGAATAATTTAGTAAACATGCCTTTTAAGTTTCGACAATCAATCTATTTTCAAGATGAGAGCATAAGAGATTTAATTTTTAAAGGTTATACAATTGTTTATAGAGTTGATACTATAAAAGAAATTATTACAATCATAGGCATTAAAAAATGCCAAGATGATTTATAAATATAAAAGTACACATTAATTTTTAGGGGTATATTTTTAAAGTTATGCCTATAAAGCCCTATAATAGGTATATCGTAAACCCCTCACTTCCACCAGAAGAAAAAAATTCACTTCAAACACCCTAAAACATGGGCTTTCACAGGCACAAAACATATAAAAAATCAACTGTATGACACTTCTAACAAAAATTATGCACCTTTAAAAATTTATAAAGTTCAAGAAACATGTAAACAGAGAAGGTACATTCAACTACTTATCGAGCCCGCATCATTAACTCCATCTGCCTTTTACAAAGTATATCCCACGATTCCAAGAGTGCTAGTTGCTCTTCACTATATGAGATTCGCGGCTGTTCACTTCTTATTACCTCATCTAATAACTTTCTTGCTTGCTCTAGCAATGGAAAATTCTCTTCTATCTCTTTTTTCATTTCTATTACATTTAACATAATTCATCCTCAATTTTTAGTATCCAAAAGATTAAGATATAAGCACCTTTAGATTTTATCTATCATAATAGGTTCTTTTATTTTAGTATGTATTCTATAATTGTAATTGTTAAAAATGAGATTGGGATGAGAATTTTAAAAGATACTCTGGAAAATTTTCTAGCATGTGCGGTCTGCGTGGTGGAAGTTTGATGAGCCTACCAAATATAACTGTTTGGCAAGCTCCTTATAATCTATTATTATCTTATACTATAGGTAGTGGGTTGGAAACTTCACTATCGGTTGTTTCCGAGTCGGAAGTTACAGTATCGGTTGTTGCTGATTCTGAGGCTATAGCATCAGTTGTCGCTGAACCCGAATTACTATCAGTTGTTCCTGAAGTAGAAGCTACAACATCAATTGCTGCTGAATCTGGAGTGTTACTTTCGGTTGTTACTGGATTAGAAGCTGTACCGTCAGTTGTTTCTGAGTCGGAAGTCACTGCATCCGTTGTTTCTGAATCGGAAGTTACATCCTCGGCTTTTTCTGGAGCAGAGATTTTGAAAGTTACATCCTCGGCTTTTTCTGGAGCAGAGATTTTGAAAGTTACATCCTCGGCTTTCTCGGGAGCAGAAATTTTGATAGTTACATCCTCGGCTTTCTCAGGAGCAGAGATTTTGAAAGTTACATCCTCGGCTTTCTCGGGAGCAGAGATTTTGAAAGTTACATCCTCGGCTTTCTCGGGAGCAGAAATTTTGATAGTTACATCCTCGGCTTTCTCAGGAGCGGAGTTTTCATCACCTCTATTCTGTTTTGAAGGTTTTTTAGCTTTAATTTCTTCTATTTCATCAAGGTTTAGTGTCTGTATTAAACCTTGTGCTTCAAGACTAAACATTGTTTGCTCTTCAACGGCAAGCGCCATCTCTAAAGATGTAGCATTCTCATCCAAATTGCTGTTATTCTCAATTTCTGTAAATCTTTTTAAAATCGCCTCGATTGCAATAGGTGCATGCGAGTGTTCATTGTCTCTTTCAATCAATTTCTCATAAACAGCGTTAAGGACAATAATGGACTTCTTGGTTGCCTCAGACGGGACTTTTAGCAACTCTTCAATTGTTGTATTTGTTTCCTGTGCCAGCGCAAATAATTTCTGCTCACGAACTGTTTCATTTTCATCAGCGATATATGTAGTAGTAGGAGTAATTACATTGCTGTAAGATGTAAGATTAATATCAAGGGCAACATCCGCAGCCGTTAAATTTCCATCACCGTCAACATCAATCCATCCACCTACAGCCGTAACAGGGAAAACAGGCTCATTCGCAAATACATATGTATTGTTTGTATCGCTTACCTGTACTGCAACACTCCCATTAGCATCTGTAACATTAGAATCATAAACAGCACCTCTTTCAACAACTACACTGTATCCTGAAACTGCAGAAATTGCAGCTTCTACGGAAGCAGAAGCATCAGCTATTGCACTAGTGTTTGTACTCGTGCTAGAACCGCAACCATAAAACGATAGTGCGGCAATTACCGACAACGAATAGATAAACTTTTGTTTTTTCATAATAAATCCTTTAAATTTAATGAGTTGTATTGTAGATAAAGAGTCTAGGAAGGCAAATTAGAAGAATATTGCAACCTGGCGATCTCTTATCAAAGACCCATAGCTTTCCGTCCTTGCTTCACAACAAGTTTGGCACATTTTAACAAGATGCATTCTACATTTATTATAATTGTAATAACATTAAAAAATTTTGCTAGTTGTGTGATGATTTTTTCTAATCTTTATATCTACATGCATACACTACTGAACTAGTTTTATGATATTCAGGATAAAAGCAATAAATAGAACTTTAATTAAACTCTCTTAAGCAACACAATTTTGTGACAGTTGTTATAATATATACAATTGTTCAATGCATACTTTTTACATTTTAGTGTATAATCAATACTTATTTGCAAAAAAACGATATTACGGAAGTAGCGATGCCAAAATATTTTCAAAATCTTAGTATAAGTACAAAACTGCAAATTGCAATCTTTGTTATCTTATCTGTTATGCTTAGCAGTGTTATCTTTTGGCTTCAAGATAAAAATCGTGACAACTTAATAGAGCTTATTGAGGGAAAAGGAGTTGCAATAGCTCAAAGTACCATCAATGGACTCAACATGATGATGCTTACCGGTGCAATATCGGATGCAGAAAACAGAAAGCTTTTTTATGAAAAAACCGCTTTAACAGATGAGGTAAAAGGTTTTTATGCTTTTAGAACAAGCAATTTAACCCCAGACTATGGAGAAGGTTTAGAGATTGAGCAATCAAGAGATGCGCTTGACAAAAAGAGCATAGAAACGAAAACAATAGTTACAGATTTTGATGAAAGTAATAATAAAACTCTAAGAGTTACCATGCCGTTTATTGCGAGTTCAAATTACAAGGGAACCAATTGTCTCACATGTCATAATGTTCCGGAGGGAACGGTTCTTGGCGGTGCTACGGTTTACATTGACATACTCCCGGAGATAGAAAAAATTAAGAGCCAAACACTGTTTATGTGGATTGGAGTGGTTACTCTTCAGCTGGTTATCCAGCTTGCCGTATATTTTGGCATGAAGGTACTCGTCGGCTCTCAGGTAGAGAGGATTGTGAATGAGCTCTCTTTAATGAAAGGGGATTTTTCGAAGAGACTTACAATCAAATATAACGATGAGATTGGTCTTATCGCAAAATACATAAATGAGTTTATAGAAGACTCCGCAAGTTTTATTCGCGATACAAAACATGCCGTAGCGACCAATAAAGATGTAGCACTTCGCATAAACAAAATGACTGTTTCACAAAAAAATGAGATATCTAAGGGGTGTAACCTTCTGCGTGACATGATGAACAATTCTGCAAAAATAGAAAATATTATGAAAGAGTCTAACCAAATCAACAATGAATCTGTAGATAGGATCAATGAAGCCGATAGTTCGCTGAGTAATGCGCAAGATAAGATTGAAGGTATGATTTCAGAGATTAAGAAGAATGTTGAAAGAGGAGAAGAAACTGTAGAGCGTATTGGTCATCTTAATCAAACCATCGGGGATGTTCAGCATATTTTGACAATCATATCTGACATTGCTCAGCAGACAAATCTTTTGGCATTGAACGCGGCTATTGAAGCCGCCCGTGCCGGTGAGCATGGGAGAGGATTTGCAGTCGTCGCCGACGAGGTAAGAAAACTAGCCGAGAAAACTCAGAAGTCTCTGACAGAGAGCGATGCAACATTTAGGGTGCTCTCACAAACCGCGGTTGAGGCAGTTGACAGTATTAAAGAGCAATCTAACTCTCTAAATGAATTAAATGAGCATAGCGATGAAGTGAAATCACTCATTACTGAGGCTGCTAAAAAACTGCAGACAACGAAAGAGTACACAAATATATTATTAGAAAAAAATTCTAAAATATGTTTGGATATAGAAGATATTAATGAAAGCACTTCTGATGTTCAGTGTGTGGTTGAGGGAAGTTCAAAAACTATTGATGAATTGATGGATTTAGCAAATTCTCTTAGTCAGGATGCCCAAATATTGAGTGAAAAAATTGATAGATTTAATGTATAGGAAAAATTATGGATATTGTCTTTCTTCTTGAGGTAGGTTTTGGTCTAACAGTTGTTTTGGGTTTATTGATTTTTTGGCTTGTGTCTATTAGAAGTAAGAATGTGCAGATTAATAAGGAAGAACCAAAAGCGGATTTACAATCTTTAAAAGCAATTATAAAAGATGAAAATACAACCTCTAAAGGACTCAAAGAGGCTCTTGATTTAGTCATACAGCATTACGGAGCAATTGATGGGAAGGGAGAAGTTAAAACTTATCATAATTTTGACACTTACTTGGAAATAATTTTTAGTATCTGTCTTCATCCAAACACAAACAAAGATTTAATTATAAATTTTGAAAAAGAGCTAAGAAAGTTAAATCCTGACTATACAACTGAAATTGAAGGAGCTCTGATAAAAGGTCTAAACTCCAGAGGAGTTTGAAAAACCCCACAAACAAGGGCTTTTAGGGGTATAATGTAACAGTTTTACTATGAATATAGCTGTTTTACGGTGACACTACGGTTACATTTTTATCTACATCTAATTATGTTATGTTTGTTTCTTATATTCTTTAATAATCAGTGCATCTTGATAGATTTGCAATTTATAATACCATAGAATGAATCCTACTGTAGATATCAAAAATCCAAACAAAGTTAAAAAAAAGAGAGCATAAGAATAACTGGTGATTTCTTTTAATCTTTCATTAAGATATTTATTTAGAACAATAAGTTGACTATTATCAATCTCCTGTTCTCTTTGAGTTTTTTCTATTTTTTCAAAATTGTCATGACAATCTTTAGGATTAGCTTTGCACGAGTCAATATCAAATAATTCAATACTATCACTCTGGTGCTTCGTTTTTACATCCATTTCTTTTATTTTTAGTTCTAGTTTATATGTTTGTTCAGTCCACGAATCATGCACTAACATATAAGCAGTCATACACGACACAATCAAAACTAAACCAAAAATAGACATAAACTTATATAAGTTATCCGATGGGATGGTTGATAAATTCATAGTGCTCCTTTCTAACTATTATACACAATTTATAAAAATAAACTCCCGTCATAGAGAGGAACGAACGATAGGGATAACAACGAGCTTATCAGTTGTTTTCAGAACACAATACATCGAGGCGTTAGTCTTCAAAATACATACTAACTCTACATCTTTTATAATAGTAGTTGACAATGATATTATTATAAGCTATCATTTTAACATCCCGAATAAAAGGATTAAAAAATGAGAAAAAAAGCTGTTGAATTAGCAAAAGGTCAAGACGAGGAAAAAGTTGGAATTAGTTTAAAAATTCCTAAAAATTTAAAAGATAGGCTTCAATTATTTTCTGAGCAGGAAGATGTTTCTATGAATGCATTGATTACTTCGTGTATAGAATTAATGTTGGACGATAGTTGCGGTAATTTATTAAAGCAAATAGATAATTTACTTGTGCAAGAAATAGGTCAACTTAGTCATAAAATAAGCAATTTTGAATTAATTGATGAGGGCGATGATAAAAGATTAGAAAAAATGAAAGCCACTTATGATTTATATATGAATTTATTTCACCAAGTAAGGAGATTTATATGAAAATCTCAGTTAAAGGTAAATTAATGTCATTTCTAAATCACCCATAAGTTTTTACGTGTCTTAAAAAAAGTTAGATGATAGAGTATGAACACATACTATTTGCATTAATAGTAGTTTTATTTGAAGTCTTAAACAATAAGAACACATAGAGAGTCCATCCGCCAAGATAAAAACTCCCTATGCTGTTTCAAGCCGATAAGGAAAGAAACAATGAATAATACACAAAAAAATATTAAAAAAACAGAAATTGACTGCTCTACTGTGCATAGAAAACTAGATGAATTTCATAGATTACTCTTAGGTTTAAATGCGTTTGGCTCTTTACATCTTACAGACTACAATTTAATTCTTGATTGTCTGAAAGGCTCCTTTAATTACACTCCAATTGATGATAATGAATAGTAAGGCTATAGGCGAAGACTGTTTTTTTGTGAGGCTCCGCCGAACAAAAACAGTATGAGGCGATAGCCTCTTGGCTATCTATAAAAAGTTATCGGACACGATTAGAAAAATTAAAAAGGAAGTAGCAAAATGACAAAATTAGAATTAAGTATATTTAGAGCAAATAAAAGAAATGAAAAACTTTATGGAATTAGTTTAAGAATTCCTATGGAATTGAAAGAAGTAGTTTATGATATTGCAGAAAAAAATAATTTATCTGTAAATTCTTTGATTATTGAATCTTTAAAATCTGTTTTTATGGATGAAAAGGTCACAAAATGAAAACATACGGTTTAACAAAGTATCAAATTAAAAAAGCTCATGACAAATTAAAATTTAATAGACAGTTCATGAACTCCAACGGTGTGCAAGTTGATAACAAAATAGTGCCTTTCGCTGATTTCGTTCAAAACAGCTATATGAACAGTGATAGATATATAGCAGAGTTACAGCACCGTGCTTGGAGTGTTTACAATTATGCGAAGTCAAAAGACTTATCTAATGTGTTTCTCACTCTGACGCTTCCCTCTCATTGGCATAAAAAGAAGTCTTTTAAAGATAAACTCATTAACAATAAAAAGTTTTCTGGTCGTACATATATCACTACTTTAAAAAGTCCTATTGATAAAAAGAAATACAAATTTTTTAATTGTCATGTAACGCAAAAGTTTAACGGACTTGATTTTGAAGCTGTACTAGATTTTAGTGAAACAATAGACAAATACACTCCGCACAATGCTTCTATAGAGCTTTCTAAGCTATTAAAAAAGTTTTTCGATGATAGGGCTTACAAAAACATCAATAAGGATGATAGATGTTATTTTCGAGTTACTGAACCACATCAAGACGGTACACCTCATATCCACATGAGTTTATTTATCCCATCTGATATGAAAGATAAAATTGTTGCAGCTCTTAATAGATTGTTCCCTGCTCCGCAAAGTAAAATTGAAACGGATATAGATAGCCCCGTAGCTTATTTGATGAAATATGTATTAAAAACTTTAGACGATTTAAGAGACGAAAATAGCGATATATCAAATCTTACTCTATGGTATCTGTATCACGGCATTTCAAGGTTTTATACTTCACGCACTTTTGTAGCTCTTGAAGTGTATAGACGATTAAATGGTATGTACACGCTCCAAAAACTGACTGAAAAATATGATTTGAATGAAGTATGCGTATATGTTTATTCCGATACTAAAAAAATAGCTATGATAGAAAATGAATACGGCACTATTTACATACCTAAACCCGTGAATTGGTCGCAAAAACTAGATGAAGCTGACAGAGTCGGGGAAGATGGCAAAGTGCAGTTAGATAGCGGATTTGAGTCTATCTATAAAGATGAAACCCCGCACTATATCAATGTCGAAATTGACGGTGAAGAGTTCATCACTTATAATTTTTCTATAAAAAAACACAACTATGAAAATCAAAAGCTCTTAGAACAAGGCAAAGAGGCTGTTCCGTTTCAAGACATACTGCAAAAAGTCACTACACAACCCTATCAGATGAAAAACTATCAGCTTAACAGCTATTTTGAAAGTATAGATATAGCAATTGTGAACCCTGCTCACTATGTAATCGCTACGAATGAAATGATTGACAGAGGTTTGATTGTGGGTGAGCGGTTGAAACTTACAGATATTAACGAAGCATGCGAGGTATTTTAAAATGAATAAATTTCAAACTATTCAAAAAGTCGCCGAAGATATGGGTATTGATATTTCATACATCAGAGGTATGATAAGAAACAAAGACCTTACAGCTCATAAAATAAATGGATATAAAAGAATTTATATTGATGTAGAAGAGTTCAATAATAGCATTAAGCCTATCAATTCAATTTCTGACGAAATCGACTTAGATAAATTTTTAATATAAAAAGGTATGATTTTGTTTCATAGTAAGGCTGTTACCACTAAAAAAGGTAACAAAGGAATGACAACATATTTTTTAAGAGGCTCTGTAATATGGCTTAATTATTATGTTGATGGTGTGAGAAAACAAAAGTCCACTAAGTTAAAAGACACACCTCAAAACATAAAAATAGTGAAAGACAAGATTATACCAGCTCTTGATATGAAAATTGCAACAGGTGAAATATACAAGAAAAAACCTAAAACTTTCGAGTATTACGGTGGTATATTTTTAGAACAAAAAGATAAAAATCGGAGTTACTTAGTAAAGAAAGAATATTTTTTACGAGTCATTCAGTTTTTTAACGGTCGTAATATTGACGCAATAACCAGACTAGACATTAAGAGATATTTGATTTCGTTAGATATGAAAGCATCATCACTAAAAGTTTATAAAAGTTGTGTCAATGAGATTTTTGAATTGGCAGTTGACGATGCAGTAATAGATTTCAATCCAGCACTCAATATAAAGCTCAAAAAAGAAGCTAAAGAGGAAATTGAATATTACACCAAAGAAGAGGTAAGAAAGCTTTTAGGTGTAGCCTCTGGTATTATGAAAGCATATTTAGAGATTGCATTCAATACGGGAATGAGAGTCGGTGAAATTTTAGGACTTCAAATCGGTGATTTTAAAGATGATGGGTATATTCATATTAAAAGAACTAGAAGTAAAGGCATTATAGGAAACGGAAAAACAGTTAATGCAGTTAGAAAAGTTCCTTACTCTAAATTGATTTTAGATGAAGTAAAAAAGATACAGACAAATAATATCTTTATTTTTGGAGATATTGACGATGCTGACAAGCTAAAACGAAAATGGAATAATGTTGTAAAAGATAGTGGTGTGCCAAGATACAGAATGTATTCAACCCGTCATACTTTTGCAACTTTAATGCTTCAAGGTAAGATAGTGAGTATAAATGAATTAGCTGGCTTGCTCGGTCATAATAAAGCTAGTACAACACTAGAATATTATGCAAGTGTAATTGATGGTGACAAAATAAATTTAGGGCTTAATTTTTCTCTTTACTGTGACGATACGGTTACAATGGAAAATATGAAGCGGGTCTAACGCCCTAATTTACGGCGCTAACGACCATTTATCTAAACTCCAGAGGAGCCTAGTACATAGTTCATATTTTAATTCAACTCAATCATCTCCGTAGCTCGACCCTGAATAACAAATATATCTTTTGCTTCAAGCTTGCCTAGTGTCTCTAAATCCATTACTCCTGTTGCAATGAGTGAGATGCCTATTGTGTCCGTTATTAGTCTAAGAGCAGATAGAGCTTGCTCGCTTTGGCTTAAGAAGTAGCTTGTTTCGCCTTTGATATAGGCAGGTCTTAAATCTTGCAGATATTGATAATCTGAACTCTCGCCGATAAACTCATAAATTCCCATCTCAATATTGTATTTCTCAAAAAGAGCTTTATACTGTTTAATCTGCTCAGAATTTTTACGAACAAGTCTATCGGGTATCTCCATAATCAGCTTAAACGGAAGATGTTTTGCATATTCTCTAAAGAGGTTACTAAGCTCATGGTAGGTCTCTTTCATATCCAAATACTCAAAAGAGAGTCTCAAAGAACAGGTTAAACCTTTTAGATTGCTATCCGGAGTTTTAAACATCATATTTATAACATTTTTATAGATTTGTGAACTAATACCTGCCTGATTTGCCGGTGCCATAAATTGACCATAGTAGTATGTTTTGCCATCTTTGTCTTTAAGGTTCAAACTCAGTGCATGATGTGCTACTTTTTTTGCTTTTGCATCCACTGCCGTCCATGAGACAAAATTAAAACTGTTTGAATTCAATGCTTCATTTATAATGCCTCTCCAAGCATCTTTACCCATAACTTCAATTGCACTCTCCGCTCTCTCTAGGTGTATATGCGTGTCATTAAATTTAGCTTGAGACAGAGCATTATCCGAGAGAGAGAGGAGTTGACCGATATTTTGCGTGTAGTTGTACTCATAAAGTCCAAGGGAGATATAAGTTGCATTCAAGTCAAGTCCACTTGACATAATAAGGTTACTAACCGATTTATAGATATTCTTAGCAAGTACTAAACCATCTGCATCATTACAATCAGGAAGCAAAATAGAAAACTCCGTGCCATTCATTCTTGAGACTATTGAGTGTTCATATTTATCTGTATAACTTTTAAATACATTGGCAATATCAATAAAAAGTTTATCGACATCACGAAAGCCTATCTTCTCATTTGCTTCGATTACTCCGCTAAAAGCTATCATCATATTGATACCACCCTTGGAGCTTGCATCAATTTTAAGATACTCAGGCAGTTTATCAATGAGGTATTTACGATTTCTAAGTTTTGTTGTCGGGTCTATGTACTCCAACTCTTTTTGTCGTTTTAGCTCCTCATTTCCTTTGTCAAACATAGCTTTTACTTTTGAAACCATATTGTTCATGCCAAGAACAACATCTTTGAACTCTTTCGTATTAGGAATACTTTTTTGTATGATAAACTCATTTCTTCCAACTGCCTCTGCCTGTCTCTGAACCTCTTTGAGCGGTTTAAGTATTGCTACAAGTATCAGGTTTAAAATAGCAAGGGCAATAATTGCTATTATGCTAAAAGACACAAGAAGGCTCATTAAAATTGTATATAACTGTTTGTAGGCAAAGCTAACATCACTCTGAACATTAAGAATACCGACTTGACTCCAACCGGCTGAAACATTTGCAGATGCGACCGGTGCATGAATCTTCACCACTTTTAAAAACCATTCAGGTACTGTTATCCGTTTATTTTCAGATTTTCTCTCATACAAAATCACATTATCAACATCAAAAAGTGAAATAACGAGATAGTTGCCGCTATCAAAGTTAGCATTTATCATAGTGGACATAACCGATATATCGCCGGCAGCAGTTCCAAGAGAGAGACTAAGAGAAGTTGCCGTATTTTTAGCATCCTCATAGAGCCTCTCCTGAACGGAAGTATTAGCACTTTTAAAGTTAAGCGTTAAAACGGTTCCTAAAATAATGAGTAAAAATATCGATAGCATAAGGGCTATTTGCTTGAAGAGAGTCATATTTTTTTCCTTTGTATGTTGAGGTTTAATTCATCCCAGTTTTTGTGGATTTTTTCATTTTCTATCTTTTCTCCGGCATCATTTCCTGAAGCCTTGTAGAGAGAGGTTCCGCTAAAGTTATAAATAGGGGTAAGGTCTGTTCTTTTTGAAGCGGGGAGAACTCTATGGTTGTTGTTGTCCATAACAAGAGGCTCGCTTCTGGCGGTTGCAAAGTATGTTAAAACCATGTGCGCCTCTTTAAACTGCGTAGAACGGACATAGGTAAAAAACAGCTTTTTAGAATCAATCCCAAGATAAACCAGAGCGAAGTATTTGGCTATTACATAATCTTCACAATCACCCATATCTTTAGCCAAAAATTCCGAAGGAGTGGCCCAATAGTCGCTTACGCCATACACCTTCATGTCAGCCGCATACTTGACCTCGTTGTAGAAGGTATTTATCTCTTCCAACTTCTCTGAATCAGTTTTTCCGGCGAGAGCATCCAAACTTTGCTGTAGATATACAAATCTTTTTTTTGCAAACTCATCATACTTTTGTCCGACTTGTGCAATCAAAGCTGCATCTACATAAGGCTGCCCTGCATGTGCGATATCCAGCACCAGTAAAATAAATAATAATATTTTAAAAAAAATCATTTTTTATTATACATTATTATTCTCAAAAAACAGAGTTTTTTGTAGCTTTAGGGGGTTGTAGGGACAATTTATCCCTGCCATCTAAACGGATGCGTTCGTTTAGATGTGTAACATTAATATGTTAGATTTGCCTTTTATTAAAACCTGCAGTTCCCTCTTTTGCATCTGTGCTAAAGTCTTTAGCATATGCTTTTAAGTAACTTGGGATTGCTCTGCCTTTGACCTTCATCATGTCTTCGAGCATCACTTTTGCAACAATATCCAGTGAGATTTTTTTGATTTGCGTTAGGTATATGAAGAGTAGTTCACCAAGCCTTTGAAGAGAGATTTGCCATGTAGAATCAGTCTGTTTGTATATCCACATCCCAAACGCATAAAAGTTTTCGTAAACGCTTTCATCTTGCCAGATAAGTTTGACACTTTTTTTGAAATTTCCGCTGTTATAGGTCAAATCCCAAAATCTCGCAAACCTTTTCATAATCTGAATATCATTAAAACTGAGCTGAGAGTTTTGCAAAATATCATAAGGGGGAATGTCGCTATAAACCATGCCATGTTCAATATCATGACGGTTTATAAATGTTCCCGAGAGTTTTTTAAGTATTCCTATCTGTATCTCGCAACTGCTCAAGTTTACTAATTCATCAAGATTTCTGCCAAAACTCTCTAAGCTCTCATTGGGAAGCCCGACAATCAAATCAAGATGGATATGAGCCTCTGTTTCATGCTCTAAAAAGCTGATATTCTCTCTGATTTTTTCTAGGTTGAGTTGTCTTGATATACTATTAGCTACTTCTAAATTAAGCGTTTGAATTCCAATTTCAAGCTGTAGAGCTCCATGAGGAAACTTTGCAATTTTTTCTTTTATGGAGGCTGGAAAATGATCTGGAATTACTTCAAAATGAGCGAAGTAGGGAGGCTCTTTTGCCAAAAAGAAATCTAATATTTTATTGGCTGTTTTCATGTTAAGGTTAAAAGTTCTATCCACAAACTTAAAGTTTCTTGCACCTCTTTGCCAAAGTTTTTCAAACTCTGCCAAAACAGCATCCAAATCAAATGCCCTTACTCTTTCATCCATGGAAGAGAGACAAAACTCACAATGAAATGGACAGCCTCTTGAAATTTCTACATAAATATAGCGGTTTTTTATATCATCATCTGTGTAGTATTTATATGGGAATTCTATCTCTTTAAGATTTGGAGTATCCATTTTTATAATTCTTGACTTTGGCGGATTTGTATCTATGATGTTTTTACAAAGTTCATAAAAAGCCAAATCTCCTTCGCCTTGAATAATAAAATCAGCCTCATCAAAATTGACACGAAATGGCTCATGGCTCACTTCAGGGCCGCCTAGGATTATTGTTGTTGATGGTGAAACTTTTTTTAAAATGTGAACAAGTTCTTGAACCTCTTTTGCATTCCAGATATAAACACCAATACCTATAATATCCGGCATCTGCATTAATAGCTTCTCTACTACCGTTTGAAGAGCATCGTTGATACTGAATTCTAAAATTTCAGCACTCTTTTGCAACTCTTTTAAATTGGCATACAAATATCTAAGACCTATAGAGCTGTGAGTGTATCTTGAATTTAAGGTAGTTAGGATGATTTTTTTCATAGCGTGATTTTAGCATAAAAGTCCCAAGCTCTGTAAAGGGGGTTAAGAGCTTGAGAAAGTTTATAGAAAATTTATAGGAGTTTATCTTTATCTCTATATGAAAGGGGGAAAACATATTTGAGATGCGGTATTATATTTATTATAAATAAATAGTAAGTTAACGATAATCTATTCCTATTTATTTAAGCTATCCTTAATAGTTCTCTCTTTAAGAGACTATTTTGATTGTTCATACTCATCTATCATCGAATCAAGCTTTATAAAAAGGTCAGCAGATGCATTTTCCATTACAGCAAAGTTCGCCACTATATGTTTTGGATTATCAAGCTTCAGTGTTGTTCCATGTTTTACAAACTCAAAGTTAGTAAATACTGAGTTATGGACTACGGCATGCGGAGCATCCATTTGCTCAAAAGCTTTTGTTTTACCAAATCTCTCTTGCCCTATGCCCAAGTACCATTTGCCCATGCGACAATTTTTATGATCTGCAAAAACAGCAGATGAATCAGCTTCTAAAATAGCAGAGTATGCTTTAGATTTAAAGACAATATGGTCAACTTTTACAAGCGTTGTAAAGAGACGATTTTGAACTTTTACAGCTGAATGGGATGCACTGTTTGCAAGAGAGTTAAGCTCATTAAATGTATTTTTAAATGCATGTATAACCGTGTTTGAAGTATCTGCAATCTCTGAAATATTGTCAGAGTTTGTTCTTATCTCATTTGTCTCTTGCTGAAGTGCTTTAATAGTGAGTTCTATCTGATTTGTTGCCTTTTGTGTTCTCTCGGCAAGTTTGCGAACTTCATCTGCTACAACAGCAAATCCTCGCCCATGCTCACCTGCACGTGCGGCTTCAATTGCAGCGTTAAGCGCTAGAAGATTTGTTTGATCTGCTATATCTTTAATAAGCCCGACAACCTCTGAAATCTCTGCTGAGCGATGTTCTAAGTTTATTATACCGCTATGAGAAGAGGCTATAAGCTCTATAAGCTCACCTAATCTTTGACCTATTTCCACAACTGTATCTAAACTTTTAGATGACTCTTCTGCGGTTTTGTTAGCAACACCGACAATTTCAAAAGAATCTTCAGAACACAAATTAATATCTTTTTGAATGACCGTAAGACCTTGGCTTACTCCGCCGCCTAAATTGCCTAATTCATGTGAAAGTTGCCCTCTTATTTTTGTTTCATAACCGGTTGCTATAGAGGAGATTGCCTCATTAAGCGTTTTTGCAGTTGTATAAAAAACACCATGAAGACCTGCCGGATAAGTTCTTCTGTATGTTTTACCGACAGAAGCATTTTCTATTGTCGTTGCAGAGTCTCTCATAAAAGCCTCAAGCTGGTCGAGAACATCATTAATGCTCCATGCAAAGTCTGATTCAGCAGAGTTGTCATCCGGTATATGAGTAACACGATCTTCTAGTTTACCATTTGCTGCATTTTTTAAAACCCTTTGCATTGCAAGACGTAATTCCGAAGAGGATTCAGAGTTAGAGCCAGCTGGGACAAAGACAGAGAGTAATAAAATAAAAAACACAACTAAAGCTAAAATATAACCTCCGGTAGCCAAAGCAAATATCGCTACACCTACAAGCGCAACTAAAAGTAATAGAGTTTGATTACTCTTGAATAGAGATGATAAATTCATCGTAGCTCACTCCTTTTTCAGTTAATATATCTGTTAAAATTTTGGTTGAAGCTTCTACACCGCTTCTCTTCTCGGCTTCAAGCATCTTTGCATAGAGAGGTTTTATAATTTCAAGAGCTTTTGCACTTGGCTTGCGTCTAACCGAGTAGTAGCCAACAAGATTCCCTTTTTCATCTAATGAAGCGGTAACATTTGCAAATACCCAGTAATCATTACCATTCTTCGTCTTGTTGATAACATAGGCAAATATCTCCTCTTTTTTACTCACTCTCTCCCACAGAAGTTTGAAGACTGCTTTTGGCATGTCCGGATGACGAATCATACTATGAGGTTTGCCAAGCAATTCCGCTTCACTATACTCCCCCATATGCATAAAAATCTTATTTACATAAGTGATACGACCTTTTAAATCGGTTTTTGAAACAATAAAATCATTTTGTTGCATCTCTTTAAGCATGAAAAACCCCCTCTTTTATAAAATTATATTACAAATATATCACTAACATATCACCATGTCTTCAAATAATACCATTTAAACAAAATGGATGAACTAAATCGTGCATCAACTTCATTAAACAAATAATTTAAACTATAACTTCCCGTACATCTCATTGTAAAACGAAATAGCATGTCTGTCACTCATGTTGGCGATGTAGTCGGCTACAACTCTATGTTTATTTCTAACATGCAACTGCTTATAGTAAAACTCCGGCAACATCTTCTCCTCTTGCATAAGTCCCTTGTATAAACCTTGAATAGCCTGTTTTCCTGCAAACATTTTTATCATAATGTTTTTATGTTGATAGAGTTTATTGAAAAGCAATTTTTTTAATTTTTTAATTTTTCTCTCTAATTCCGGCTCAAAGCCGATAGGAATTTCACTTTTACTGTCAATAGTTGCACTCAGTATTTCGCCTCTTGAAATTTTATCTTTGGAGAACTCTAAAAGTGAATAAATAAGATGATTTATAAGATGGGAACTAAAACGGTATCTAAACATCTCATCATTCTCAAATCCGACTCCCTCATGTGCAACTTTTTCCAAAATCTCACAAATCAACTCACTCTCTCTTAAATCATCAAAACTGATAAGCCCTGAGTTTACTCCATCGTCTATGTCGTGACTTATGTAGGCTATCTCATCCGCGCGGTCTACAATCATGGCTTCTATGGAAGGGTGTGTTTCAAGGTTAAACTGCTCATGGATAATTGCCGGCAGAAAGCTTTTTTTATAGGGATAGGAGTGCTTTAAGATACCCTCTAGTGTAGCAAACGAAAGGTTTAACCCATTGTAACTGTTATACCTTTTCTCCAAGAGTGAAACAACCCTAAAACTTTGAAAGTTATGTTCAAACCCGCTGACAAAGCCATCTTCTCTCAGACACTCATCCAGAGAATCGCCGCCGATATGACCAAAAGGAGTGTGACCTAAATCATGTGCAAGTGCAATTGCTTCTGCCAACGCTTCATTGAGCCCGAGAGTAGAGGTTATGGAGCGGGCGATTTGTGAGACTTCTATCGAGTGGGTAAGACGGGTACGAAAAAAATCTCCTTCCTGATTTAAAAAAACCTGAGTTTTATACTCAAGCTTTCTAAAACTGCCGGAGTGGATAATTCTATCTCTGTCTCTGGCATAAGGCGAGCGGAAGTCGTCCTCTATCTTGTAAAATCTTTCGTACGGTTTCATTATACTTTTTTCAGAAACTCGGTTTTTAAGAAGATTTTTGTGCCGTTTACTCTTCCTTCAATATGGTCGTCAATATCGGCAGGAAGTGCGATACGAGTTACGGTTGTGCCCCTTTTTGCAGTAAAGCCTGCACCCTTTACCTCTAAATCTTTTAAGATAACCACGCTATCTCCGGCTTGAAGAATTACACCGTTTGCATCTTTGTGAACTAATTTATTTGCAGAAGCATTCAAAGCCGAATCTGCCCATTTCTTCTCATCCTCTTCCAGATACATCATCTCAACCAAATCTTGACGCCCTAATTTGTTAAGTAAAATATATGCCATAACTTTAACAGCAGGAACTTCACTCCACATACTGTCGTTTAAGCAGTTAAAGTGATTTTCATCCAATGTTCCGGTGCTAATTTGTTCTTTACATGTTGCGCATGCATATATTGACTGTTCACTGCTGCCGTCTGTTGCACCGACTTCTAAAACACTCAAACCCTCACTGCTCCCGCAAAGTTCACATACACCGCCACTTCTTGCACTTAAATCTTTTTCAATACTCATAAATCCTACCTTTTTAATTATTGATAGAATTATACCTAAAAAGCCTCTATCAACCTTTTATTACCTGATTTCTTCCGGCTTCTTTGGCTTTATAAAGTGCGTTATCTGCTCTTTTCATGACTGCAAACGGGTCTCTATCTTTTTGAGAGTTTTGGACTATTCCGGAGGAGATATTAATATAGATAGTTTTAGAGCTTTTCTTATTTCTTACAATAAAAGGAGATGTGGCTATTTTTTGTCTTAAAGCATCTGTATGTACAAATGATTCATCCACTTCTTTGGATGGAAAAAGAATCACAAACTCCTCTCCGCCGTATCTATACGCTTTACCGTCTCCACCGACACCGACAAGTTTTGAAGCAACCATTTTTAAAACTTCATCGCCAGTATCATGCCCATAGGTATCGTTAAATTTTTTAAAGAAATCTATATCTATCATGGCAAGTGAGTACTTTCTTCCAAGTTTTGCCATATCTTCTACTAGGGCACGTCTGCCCGGCATAGAAGTCAACTCGTCATAAAAGGCCAGTCTGTACGACTCTCGAATAAGCAGGGCAAAAATAATGACGCTTATTGCAAGCAAAGAGATTTCGTTGGCATGCGGAGTTTTGAGAAAAAAGAGACCCATATAAAATATAATTATTATGATTAAGAATGTGCTGTTGTACATCAAATATCTGTTAAAAACGACTACTGCACTCATAGTTAAAACTGTGAGTATTCCAATAATAGCCGTAATATCTTTGAGTGGATAAAAAGATATTGCAAATATTTTTACCTCGAGCAACTCTTTGAGTGTGGCATGCGGATAGAATACAAAATACAATACAATCGCTATTTCAAAGGCAAAAAACACTATCTTGAATATGCCCCAAATAGAAAAAAGCCCTCGCTCTTTTAAAAATAAAAATATAATGATGTGCAGTGGATACAATAAAGAGCTATACAAAAATAGGTCAGTAGCTCTTTGTGCGCTTAGATATTGAAATCCTATATGCATAATTATGAGAGGTATAATAATAAATATAAATCTATTACGATTAAACTCCCATGAGACCCATAGAATCATGGCGCTCACTGCATAAAATATATAGGGAGTCAGACTGAATATGATACTCGGTATTTTTGCACCGTTCACAATCAATAGTAAAAAAACCAGAGATATGAGCAACGGCATCAATAAATTGAGTGCTATTGATTTTAAAGAGTTCATGGCAACTACTATTTTCTACCTTTTGGAGATGGACGCGTTCTGTTACTAGGACGAGATCTGTTGTTTGAACCGGAACCTCTTTTTTGCACAATCGGCTCAGCTTTTATAGACGGGTCCGGAGCAAAACCTTTGACCACAAATCTGTGAATATCTTTTTTAATCAGTTTCTCTATATTCTCAAGAAACTCTTTTTCATCTATACAAACAAGCGAGAGTGCCTCTCCAACATTTCCGGCACGACCTGTTCGCCCAATGCGGTGAACATAATCCTCAGGAACATTAGGGAGTTCAAAATTCACGACATGTGGAAGTTGGTCAATATCTATCCCGCGAGCTGCAATATCTGTTGCAACAAGAACTCTTACCGTTGAATCTTTAAAATCAGCCAGAGCTTTAGTTCGTGCATTTTGACTCTTATTTCCATGGATTGCCGCTGATGTTATACCCTCTTTTTCAAGATACTCACTTAGCTTATTTGCACCGTGCTTTGTTCTTGTAAATACCAGTACCTGCTTCCACTCTCCCTGTTTTATAAGGTGTGAAAGCAGTTCTTTCTTTCTCTCTTTGTCTACAGGGTGAATAACTTGCTGTACTTGTTCAGATGACATATTTGCGCGTGCTACTTCTATAAGAGTCGGTGCATTAAGCAGGGTGTCTGCCAGTTTTTTAATCTCTGGAGAAAATGTAGCCGAGAAGAGAAGATTTTGTCTGCTTTTTGGCAAAATTGCTAAGATTTTTCTAATATCGTTTATAAAGCCCATATCGAGCATTCTATCCGCTTCATCCAAAATCAAAAAATCAACTTTTGACAAATCAATAGTTTTTTGAGAAATATGGTCTAAAAGTCTCCCCGGAGTTGCAATAACAATATCAACTCCCTTTCTTAGAGCGACAAGCTGAGGGTTTATCTTGACTCCGCCGAATATTACGGTCGATTTAAAAGGAAGATGTTTTCCATAAATATCTACACTCTCGGCAACTTGAGATGCAAGTTCTCTTGTTGGAGTTAAAATAAGCGCACGAATCTCCGGTTTGTTGTGTGCTCGCTTATGCTGACTTAAAAGTTGGAGCATTGGGAGCGTAAAACCTGCTGTTTTACCGGTTCCGGTTTGTGCACCTGCAAGAATATCTTTTCTGGCTAAAATAACAGGAATTGCCTGTTTTTGAACGGGAGTAGGTTCTGTATAACCCTGCTCTTGTATGGCTTTTAGAAGTGGCTCAATGAGCCCGAGTTGTTTAAATGACATTAACTACCTTTTAGATTAGCTTAAATAGGCTAAATTTGGGGCATTATAGCAGATTCTGCGTAATAATGAAACTCTTATGGCACATTTACGCTATAATTATGTAACTATTTTGCAACGTACAACTTCTACAGCTGCAAATCACTCAAGGATTTTTATGCCATCTTCTACTCCAACTTTAAAACGCCACAACCATCGTGTTCACCCATGTCAATCAGAGAAAAAACATGAGCTTTTAAACCTGCTTCTCACGAAAAATGAGGGAAAAAATATTATCGTTGTCGCTTGTGAAACAATTGAAAAAGGTGAAAATTCAAAAAATGTCACTTATATTAACGATGATGATTTACTAAGCGCACCGGAACTTAAAGCTGAACTTTTGATTAGCTACAACTTACCCGACAAAGCCATTGCTTACATGGCTAGAATTGCCCATGCAACCTCACATGCACTCATTTTACTCGACCAAGAAGAGGAGAAACTTCTCTACCCGATAGAGACGCTCATTGGGCGAACAATTATGCAAGAGCCGATTGAAGGATTCGGACCGGCTATTGTTGTAAAGCCGGAAGTTGTAAAAAAAGAGTACGCTCCAAGAGAAGAGAGAAAAGATTTTAAACCAAGAAATAGCGACTTCAAAGGTGAGAAGAAAAAATTCGGTGATAGACCATCAAGAGATGACAAACCTCGTTCAGCGAAGCCTTATGACAGAGATAAAAAGGATGAAAAGTCTGCATTTAAGAAGCCATTCGACAAAGATAAGGCAGATTTTAAAAAGCCTTATGATAAGGATAAAAAAGATGATAAGTTTGGTGCAAAGAAGCCTTGGGACAAAGATAAAAAAGATGACAACAAGCCTGGCTTCAAAAAACCATGGGATAAAGATGACAAATCTGCTGCTAAAAAACCTTGGGATAAAGATAAAAAAGATGACAAGTCCGGCTTTAAGAAACCTTTTGACAAAGATGGCAAATCCGGATTTAAAAAGCCTTATAACAAAGATAAAAAAAGTTCAACATTTTTAGGTAAAGATGAAAATGGAAAAGCTATATTTTCCGGTAAATCAGGGGATAGAAATCATCGTCATGACGGTTCTAAAAGAGAGTCCGCTCCAGTGCTAACCGGTAAAAAGATAAATATAAAATCTCTTAAAAAACCGGCAGACAAAGAGTAAAAATTTTTTTACTTTCTGATGTTACGCATTAAAACGAACTCGTCCATTTTAATGGCAGGGACAGATGTCCCTACAACCTCCTAAAGCTACGAAAAACTTTGTTTTTCGTAGCTTTAGGAAGTGTGTAAAGTCAGCTACTCTTTGTTAACCTCTAAACTTTCTTTTGATTGAATTTTCTCGGATGGTTTGATAGACGCTTTTGCAGCCTCTTCCTCGCTATATTTCATGCACTCTTGAGGCATAGTTTCCTGTGGGTCTGACCCTATCTTCTGGCACATCTGAGCATTAAATGTCATATTAGCACATCCGCCAAAAACAACTACTGATGCTAAACATAACTTCCAAAACACTGCTTCTTTAGACATGTGAATCCTTTTTTATAATCTTTTTTTTATAATTAAATCTAAATATTTCGATGGCGTTACGCGCATCATCTCCTGAGCTAGCCAACGAATCTGAAAATATGCCGCACCGCTATCTCTGAGTGTAAAATAGTTTTTTAAACTTCTAAGATTAAATGTTACAACCATGTCAACTTTTACATTGTCAGTAATAATGTGCTTAAAAGCATCGCCTACATTCTTTTTCTTTTTACCGGCCTCTAATGCTTCAAAAAGAGCCTGTGCATTGCCGGAAAACTCTTCTATAAAAGGGAGAGAACTTTTTGCAACAGCCATGTCAAGAAAATCTTCCACTCTTTGTGACTGAAACTCAAGTTTATCATAAATTGCGCCTATTTCGATTCTATTGTACTCTTTATCAGTCGTTACAAACATGTCAAAATCTAAAATCTTATCTATGAAAAATTCTCTCTCCCCTCCATGTTTTGATGCGACAAAAGCATTGATAACAGAGCTCATAGTATAACGGGTGCTTCGTACAGATATAGCCTGAATGCGGTGTCTTGCATGCTCTTGAAGCACACCTCTTGAAGTGCCGCGAATCAGAAAACTGAGGTTTGCATGTTCTAAAATAGAGTGATGAAAGTAGGTCCAAGCCAAGTCACTTAAAAGAGTTGAATCTTCTATAGAGTTTATGGCACTGCACTCCTCCCTCTCTGGCATGTTGGTTTCAATCTGTTTGATTACCTCATTCTCGCTATTTTCAAATGAGTCATAACATGTTCGTGCGGCTGCTTCTGCTACGCCGATACCCGTATCTTGAAGTAAAACTACTTTTGGTTGTGAATATTTTATACCGTACATTTCCATAGATATGTCCTATATTTTATTAGCAGAATTGTACTCTATTACTTCTGTATGCCATCTAAAATAGGAACAAAATCACAGGCTTCTAATTCGGTCTGCTCAATATTTACACCATTTTTTATAAAGCGGGTTATTATCTGCTTACCGGCTTTTTCTATGGGTGCAACTAAAATTCCGCCATCAGTTAGCTGCTCAAAGATTTTTTGCGGTATCACTTTTGCCGAGGCAGAGAAGAGTATTCTATCATAGGGAGCATACTGCTTCCAGCCATTTTGTCCATCATCTATTTTTGTATGAATATTGTTAAGATTGAGCTCTTTAAAGCGAGCTTTTGCTTCGAACATTAACGACTCAATTCTCTCTATGGTAAAAACTCCACGAAACATGTGTGAGAGCACTGCTGCCTGATAACCGCTTCCACATCCAATCTCTAAAACTTTAAAACCATTTTTTGGCTCTAAATATTGGCTCATCTTCGCAACAGTTAAAGGAGAACTTATCCACTGCGCATACCCCATTGGCAGGGCATCTAGTTTATAGGCATTGTGCTTGAGCCCCATCGGAACAAAAGCCTCCCTGTTTGTATTTGCTATAGCATTTTTAACCTCAGGGCTGAGAGCAAATTTTTGGTGGCAATCCTCTGCTAACCTAGTTGTTTTTGTAGCCGTTATTCTATCCATCTATGCCAACATCCATGTATCTTCTCATTAAGGTTATCTCTTTTTCAATATAATCTACTTCTAAGCAAGCTCTATTCCCATTACGACGCACTTTGCCGTTTGGAGCTATGATTCCGCTCATTTTTGTACAATCTTCATTTAAACTGTCGCTTGCAACCACATAACACTGGTTCATTATCGCTAATGCTCTCGTAAGTGTTTTGAAGTGTTCTGTTCGCAAAACTCCCCACCAAGAGGGTGTAGTGATGACATCGCATCCCTCTAACTTTTTCCACAACTCTTTAAAGCGAAGTTCAAAACAGATCAGTACTCCTATCTTCATTCCTTCTATTTCAATAATCTTGATAGCATCATCGCTACCCTCAGAAAAATATTTATCCTCTCCGCCGAAGAGAAACAATCTTGCTTTGGCTCTCTCGTATATAACTTCACCGTTATGAAAAATTTTGGCAAAATTAAAAACTTCATCTCCTCTTTTTTCGATGATAGTTAAGATAATAATTTTATCTGTTGAGACTTTTTTTATCTCTTCTATGGCTATCGGAGCTGCGTCACAAACTTTCTCAAAGTTATCATAATCAAAACCGCTCAAACATACCTCCGGAGCTACAATGAGTGAATCTTTTGGGGCTTGATTTATAAGTGTTAGCAGTGTTTGTAAGTTAGTGTTATAGTTGTTAGTTGTTATAAATGAGAGTGAGCATAGCTTATACATGCTCGCTCTCTAAAAGTCATCATCAAACGATAGACTTCCTTTTGAGTAGTTCGTTACGGTTCCCTCAAAAAAGTTAGTTTTTTGATCATTAAATTTTGCAAAATCATTCACCCATTTAATTGGATTTGTAACATTGTAAATCTTATCAAATCCAACTGCATTGAGCCTCTCATCTGCTAAGAATTGGATATATTGTTCAACAATATCATCGGTCAAACCTAAAATCTGACCTTGAGTGATGTATCTGCCCCACTCTGTTTCTAGCTTTACAGCCTCTTTGAACATCTCAATAACTTCTGCTCTTAGTTTGTCGCTGAAAAGATCCGCTCTCTCTTTTCTAAGCGTATTTATAAGATTCTGAAAAAGAACAAGATGCGTAACTTCATCTCTTTGAATAAAACGAATCATCTGTGCCGAACCTAACATCTTTCCTGATCTTGCAAGAGTATAGATGTAGGCAAAACCGCTGTAAAAATAGATTCCCTCTAAAATCTGGTTTGCAAAACAAGCTTTTACAAAGTTATATTCGGATGGATTTTTTGCAAGTTCTTGATAAACTCTTGCGATTGCATCATTTTTGCCTTTGAGCATCATATCACGACGCCATAAATCATAAATTTCTGCCGAATTTTGTGAGATACTATCAACCATAACCGCGTAACTTTGTGAGTGAAGAGCCTCCTCAAACGATTGACGAACCAGAATTAGGTTAATCTCCGGCGCAGTTACATATGGATTTATATTATCAATTAAATTATTTGTTTGAAGTGAATCCATAAATATCAACTGAGAAAGTGCCTTATCATACGCTGTTTTTTCGGCATCCGTAAGTTGTTTATAGTCATTTACATCCCTTGTCATATCAACTTCTTTTGGGAACCATGTGTTATTAAGCATAACTTCCCAAAGATTGTATGCCCACTGATATTTTATATTATTTAACTCAAAAATACCCGTTGGATTTCCACCAAAAACCCTTCTATCATTTACATTTTCAGTTGAATTCGGATTATATATCTCTTTTCTATTCACTTTCTTACTCTCTCTTATTTATTTATTCACTGACATAAAAATTTATAATCTATGATTATAGCATCGGAAGTTTTTGTTTAATTGAAGCCAATAAAAGCTTTTCTATTTTTGTGACTATTTTTTTACTTTTTCTGAACCTTTTATATCGGTATCATATTTATCGACAAATTTTTCAGCGGATTTATCAACAGAGTTTATCATTTTGTCTTTAAATTCTGTAGCAGTGTGACCTGTTTCATGGGAATAGATTATATAAGCACCTACAACAACAGCCAACAACATCAGCTTAGTGTTGTTAGTTCTATTGAATGTAAAAATCAGCAAAGCTACTAAAATCAACGAACCAATATATATTAGATTATCCATTTTTTTATCCTTTTTATTGAGGAAGTATATCGACATTTCAAAAATAAAAGTAGTTTGACTATTCAGAAGGTTTTAAATACGAGGTAAGAATTTCACAGGCAAAAGCCTGTGAAAATTTGAAGCAAGAGACTATTTACGAGAGTATCTTTTTCTTTCTGCTTCTGTTAAATATCTTTTACGGATACGAATAGATTTTGGTGTTACTTCAAGAAGTTCATCATCTTCAATCCACTCCAAAGCACGCTCTAAAGACATATCTCTTGGTGGAATAAGTTTAATAGCTTCATCAGCACCGGATGAACGAACATTTGACTGAGCTTTACCTTTAATAGCATTTACTACTAAATCGTTTGAGCGAGAGTGTTCACCGATAATCATTCCCTCATAAACTTTAGTCTGTGGTCCTATAAAAAGAACCCCACGGTCTTGAATGTTGAATAGTGAATACGCTAAAGTTTCACCATTTTCCATAGATACTAGTGCACCGTAAGTTCTTGACTCAACAGTTCCAGAGTATGGACGGAACTCTAAAAATGAATGGTTCATAATACCTTCGCCCTTAGTGTCTGTTAAGAATTGACCACGGAATCCGATTAATGCACGAGCCGGAATTTCAAACTCAATTCTTTGAAAACCTTGACCCATTGGAACCATAGCTTTCATCTCTGCTTTTCTTTTACCTAGTTTTTCAATTACTGCACCACTGAATTCTTCCGGAACATCCACAACTAAATGTTCAAATGGCTCACACTTAACACCTTCTATTTCTTTAACGATAACTTCCGGTCGGCTTACACCAAACTCGAAGTTTTCACGACGCATATTTTCAGCCAAAATAGTAATCTGAAGTTCTCCACGACCTGAAACTTTAAATTTACCCTCTCCAACAATTTCAAGCTTCATGGCAACATTTGTTGTCATCTCAGACTCAAGACGGTCTTTTAGTTTATTTGAAGTAACATGTTTACCCTCTTGACCGGCAAGCGGAGAGTCATTTACAGAAAATATAACTGTTAAAGTAGGCTCTTCAATGTGCATTGGGTCAAGCGGCATAGGATTTTTAGGGTCACAAATAGTATCACCTACATCCACAGTTTCTAAACCGGCAAATGCAACGATGTCGCCCGCTTCTGCCTCTTGAATTTCCATACGGTTAAGACCATGAAAACCTATCAGTTTAGTAATCTTACCTTTAACCATCTCACCGTCAGCCTTCGCCAACATTACATTGTCGCCTTTTCTAATAACACCGTTGAAGATACGAGAAATACCAATCTTACCGACATAGTTGTCATAGTCAAGTGTAAATACCTGTGCTTGAGTATGATTTTCTCTATCGCCCTCCGGCTCAGGAATATGCTTTAAGATAGTTTCAAAAATACATTGAAAATCTCCACCCTCTTCACTCATATCTAATTTTGCTATACCATCACGAGCTGCTGCATAAATAATTGGGAAATCTTGTTGATCATCCGTTGCACCCATAGCTGCAAAAAGGTCAAACATTTCATCAACAACTCTCTCTGGATCAGCTGAAGGTTTGTCAATTTTATTGATTACAACAATTGGTTTTTTTCCAAGTGCTAACATCTTTTTAACAACAAATTTTGTTTGTGGCATAACGCCTTCGTAAGCGTCAACAAGTACCAAAACACCGTCAACCATTTTAAGAACACGCTCAACTTCTCCACCAAAGTCAGCGTGACCAGGAGTGTCGATAATGTTAATTTTATAATCTTTATAACGAATAGCCGTATTTTTAGAAAGAATTGTAATACCTCTTTCTTTCTCTAAATCATTGCTATCCATAGCTCTTTCATCATGTTGCTCATGAGCGCCATATGTTCCTGATTGCTCTAACAATCCATCAACCAATGTAGTTTTGCCGTGGTCAACGTGTGCAATAACCGCAATATTTCTAATCTTTTGCATGGGGGTTCCTTAAGTATTCGTTTCTTTAAAGCTTAATGAAACAAAGGGTAAAAATTTTCGCGATTATATCCAAAAAATCGTTATATATTCATAAAAGTAGTGATATACTTGACAATCTGAATCAAAAAATTCACACTATTGAGATATAAATGATTAAATATCCTAATTATCTAAAAAAAATATTTGATAAATTACAAATGAGTGGCGCATCATGTGTCATTGTCGGTGGCTATGTTCGTGATAATTTTTTAAATATTGCATCTAAGGATATAGATATTGAGGTTTATCATATATCCTCATTTGAAAGACTTGAAGAGCTTTTAATGGAGTTTGGGAGTGTAAACAGTTTTGGTAAAAGTTTTGGTGTCTGCAAATTACGCATAAAAGATTTAGATATAGACTTCACCCTGCCTAGAACAGATAGTAAAATCTCCTCCGGTCATGTGGGTTTTGATGTAAAAATTCAATCAAACTTAAATTTTATTACCGCAGCAAGCCGACGCGATTTTACTATAAATGCAATCGGATATGATGTACTTAATAATAAAATATTAGACCCTTTTCATGGTATAAGTGATTTAAATAATAAAATTCTAAGAGCAGTGGATAAAAATAAATTTTCTGATGACCCGCTAAGAGTTTTAAGGGCTGTGCAATTTTGTGCAAGATTTGATTTAAAAATGGATGAAGAACTTTTTATGCTATGCAAAGAGATGATAGCTCTGAACATACTCTATGAACTTCCGAAAGAGAGAGTATTTGAAGAAATTAAAAAACTTTTATTAAAATCACCTAAGCCCTCCCTTGGATTAGAACTCTTAAAAGAGCTTGGTGCAATAAAATATTTTTCTGAACTTGGCACGTTAAACAGTAACGACTGGATACATACATTGCAAACTGTAGATGAAATTGCAAAACAAAAAATTACAAATAAAAGTACAAAAACTGTTTTAATGCTTGCAGGAGTTTGTTATAAGTTTGATGAAATACTCACAATCAGTTTTGTATTAAAACTAACAAATGAGAAAGAATTGCTAAAAAGAGTTTTACCTTTGATTCACAATCATATAAAAATTAAACAGAGCAATGCGGAACTATTTAGACTTGCTACAAAAGTAAATATAGAGAATCTTTTAATTTTAAAAAAAGCAATATATAAAAACTCAAACCATGGGCTCTACATGGCTTGTGATGAGATAAACGAACAGGCAAAAAGATTAAATATTTCAAACAAGAAAGCTGTTCCATTTTTAAGAGGAAGAGATATATTGGCATGTGGAAATGTAGCATCCAAAGAGTTTTCAAAAATTTTAGAAGATGCCTATGAAGCTCAAATGAATGAAGAATTTAGCTCTTATGATGAAGCTCATGCGTGGTTAAAGAATCATTTAGCACATTTTCCTTTCTGCTAAAATCAGTTTTAGTGTTTACGATACGAATCGAGTTTTTTATAGAATTTTTTAATTTAGAACCATATATCTGCTTATTCTTTGTATCATAATCTGTAATAATGTCTGTATACATGTTTATAAACTCTTGAATTAGTTCTATCGCATCAATAGTAACTCTGATGTCCGATGCAATAAGCAAAACTAATTCAAAGCAATTTTTTATTTTACTATCCATATCATCGGCTTCTAAATATCTTTCAGAAGTTTCTCCATTAACAGTTGTCAATCTTTTTAAAATTTCTATAACACCATCTTCCGTAGGTTCAAAACCCTGCAGACTGCTTTTCATGTATGCTCTCATATCGGTCAAATTCATTTTAGATACTTTTTCTACAGTTTCCAACTTCTTTTTATCGGAGCTTCCATCATCATTTTTCAGCATGTGAATAATGTTTTCAAACATCTTAACCCCTTATTATTTTGTTATATAAGAATTAAATTCTTAAACTATCTACCTCTATAACCGTATGTACATTTCCTCTTGGATTATAATCTGCTACTATTTTCATATATTTAGGTTTTAACTTTCTATCAAGAACCTCATATATCTCATTTGCAGAATTCTCATGAGAAATGTGTCTATCTCTAAAACTATTTATATAAAGCTTTATTGCCTTTAACTCTACAACCCACTCATTAGGCGTATATTCAAGATAAATCGTAGCAAAATCCGGATATCCGCTTCTAGGACAGAGACAAGAAAATTCAGGTAGAGTCATCTTTATAAGATAGTTTCTTTTGTGTTCATTTGGCCAAATTTCTAAATCTTTTTCAACATCAAATTCATTAACTATTTTTTCACCGTACTTCATTTTAATCCTTACTTTTCATAAATTTTTTCTAGCTCACTGAGATATTTCCCTTGGAGATAGTCAACTTGAAGCTTTATAGCTTCCATTTTGGTATCTTCTGATTCAATCATCTTCATCCATGTTTTAATACCTCTGGCTTGTGCCATTGCGATAAAACCGATTATTATACTATTATAGTTTCTCTTTCTTATCTCTTTTGTTAATAGAGAATCAAACCGAACCACATCTATTTCTAAATCTCTCATATATAAAAAGCTTGTGTGCATTGCACCGAGCCTATCAATGGCAATTAATATCCCCATTTCTCTTAATGATTTCAAAGTATTGTTAAATTTATCAATATGTGAATAGTACTCCTGTTCGTTTATTATAAACATAATTTTATTGCTTTTTTTAATTAGCTCTTTTATTTTCATTAAAAAGATTGAATTTCTAAGTGAAGTTGGTGCTATTGTAAGAGCAAATATTTCACTCTCATTATCATTTATGCAGGCAATCGTTCTTTCTAATACCATTAAATCAAAATCAACCATAAGCCCAAGTCTATTGATTACATGCATATAACTTTTTTGATGAAGTATTTTAGCATTTGGAGTTTTTAGCTTTACAAAACACTCTTTTATAATACTTTTATCATTTTCAAAAACATTTTGTGTCAATAGAATAAAAGTTCTGTTTTTAATTGCATTTATGACAAAAGATTCTAACTCACTTGGATTTATCTTATCATCACTAGAAGTTTGCTTCTGATATTTAATCTCCTCTTGAATTTCAAAAAGATTTTCTATCATGTAATCTAAATTATTTGAAAAAGATGTGTCAACAATCGCACCGGATATTTTAACCTCTATATCATCTACTTTATACTCACTGCTTTTTAAGCAAAAAAGTTCCAAAATAGTGTTGTACTGACTTTTATTACCTTTTAGTCCGATGACAAAATCACCACCTTTTATATGTCCGATTGCAATGTTATAAATATTTTTACTCTCCAAATATTCACTCACATATTTGGCTACTTGATAAAGAATTTTATCTCCATTTTTTATACCATAACGGACATTTATGTCATTTAAATTATCTATACTAATAAGAATTAATGTATATTCTCTCTCTCTTTTTAGTTCTTGATTTAAATATTTATAAAGGTACTCTCTTGTAAATGTTTTTGAAATAGCCTCTGTTATTTTCTCATCAAAACCACGATATATAAGATAAAAAATAAAATAGATACTAAATGCCAAAAGCAGAATAGATTCAATATAAAAAGTTACTTGCAGACTATCATAAGTCGTAATAAGCGTATTTGAAATGAAAGCTAAAATAAGAGCAAAAATAGGGAGCCCCATTCTAAGTGCTAACTTAAAACGGTGTTCTCTCTCTTTTGTTTGTGGGAGGGACATATGGGGTTAAACATCCAAATGTTTAACATCTTTGGCATGTGTTTCTATATAATTACGGCGAGGTTCAACTTCATCGCCCATAAATAGGGTAAATGTATCGCTTGCTAACTCTGCATCATCAATTTTAACTTGGAGTAAAACACGATTTTCCGGCGTCATTGTCGTCTCCCAAAGTTGGTCTGGGTTCATCTCTCCAAGACCTTTATATCTTTGAATATATGCACCTTTTTTAGCATATTCTTTGATATTTTCTAATTCAACGATTATATCATTTTCAAATTTTATATCCCACTCCATAATCTTTCTATAGACAAAATCTGCTTCACTAAAATGAGGAGCTGCAAAAAGATCATCATTTATAAGTAACTCTTCCATCCCACCTTTTGTTTGAACAAAAATGTGAATATGTTCCGGAGTGATAGATTTTGTAAGAATATTATTTCCCGTAGCTACCAAAAAGCTTTCAACTTTTTCATACATGCTCGTTGTATCTAATCCTATAATATCTGGATTTTCAATAAAAAATCGAATTAATTCAACAAGAGCATATCTTCTCTCCAGTGCTTCTAAGGAGCCTCTGTAGTGGTCAACCATTCTAAAATAAGCAACCAAATCGTTACTTCCTACACTTTCTATTTCTAAAGACTCTATCCCATTTTCAATGAGGTAATCATTCATGGCACGGTCATCTTTAAAGTAAATCTCTTTTTTACCTTTTTTATAACGATAAAGCGGCGGCTGAGCAAGATATAAATACCCTTTTTCGACTACATCTCTAAAATGGCGGAAGAAAAATGTAAGCAAGAGTGTTTGAATGTGAGAACCATCAACATCGGCATCGGTCATAATAATAATTTTATGGTAACGAAGTTTATCTTCATTATAATCATCACCTATGCCACAGCCCATAGCAGTAATCATATTTGTAATCTCTTCTGATTTTAAAACTTTATCTAACCTAGCTTTTTCAACATTTAAAATTTTACCTTTGAGTGGCAAAATTGCTTGAAAAACCCGGTCTCTTCCCATTTTTGCTGAACCGCCCGCTGAATCCCCTTCCACCAGATAAAGTTCACAAATACTTGCATCTTTACTTTGACAATCAGCAAGTTTACCGGGAAGTGTTCCAACACTCATAGAATCTTTTCTTCTTGTGAGTTCTCTGGCTTTTTTAGCAGCTTCACGACCTCTTGCAGCCATTAAAGATTTTGAAACTATTGCTTTAGCTTCGAGCGGATTTTCCTCAAAATATTTTGAGAGGAGTTCATAAGTTAATTTTTGAACTAATGGTCTTACATAAGTATTTCCGAGTTTACCTTTAGTTTGACCCTCAAATTGCGGTTCAGGAACACGAACAGAAACTATTGCTATAAGACCTTCGCTCGTATCTTCACCGCTAATTTTTAAATCTTTTTCTTTTATAGCACCATTCTGAGTATTATAATTTGATATTACACGCGTAAGTCCTGCTCTAAAACCGGCTTCATGTGTACCACCGTTTGGAGTGCGAATATTATTTACAAAAGATGCAAGTTTTTCCTCATAAGTTTCATTGTACATAAGTGCAATATCAAACTCAATATCTTCAATTTTTGCTGAAAATGAAAAAACTTGAGCGACTACAGCTTTTTTATTCATGTCAGATACATATTGAGCAATACCGCCTTCAAAGTGATACTCTTCTTTTACATTTGTTCGCTCGTCTTTAAAAATAATTGTAATAAATGGATTTAAGTATGCTAACTCTTTAAATCTTTTTGATAAATATTCATATTCAAAAGTGATTGTTTCTGTAAAAATACTTACATCAGGAAAAAATTCTATTGTTGTTCCCGTTTTTTTAGTGGTTCCAGTTACTGCTATAACTTCTTGAGGGATACCTTTTTTAAAGTTTTGTTCAAAAATTTCACCATTTCTAAAAATAGTCATTTTAAGATCAGATGAGAGAGCATTTACAACAGAAACACCAACACCGTGTAGTCCACCGGAAACTTTATATGTATCCTTGTCAAACTTTCCACCGGCATGTAAAACTGTCAAAACAACTGTTGCTGCTGACATACCTTCTGTTGGATGCATGTCAGTAGGAATACCACGACCATTGTCAGATACCCTACATGTTCCCTCTTTAGTTAGTACAACATTAATGGTATTACAATGACCAGCCATTGCCTCATCAATAGAGTTATCAACAACTTCATAAACTAAATGATGAAGACCTCTGTGACCAGTGTCACCAATGTACATTCCCGGTCTTTTGCGAACAGCTTCTAAACCTTTAAGAACTTTAATATTACTAGCACCGTAATTTTCCATTAAATACTCCACAGCCATTTTGGCATTATTGAGGTTATTTTATCAAAATTTTACTAAAAGGAAGTTTTACGGTTTGTAGATTGGTTTAAGATACTTAAAATTCTCGAAAAATTTATTTTTCGTAGCTTCAGGGGGTTGTAGGGACATTTGTCCCTGCCACTAAAACGGACTTGTTCGTTTTAGTGCGTAACATCAATTATATAACTATTGGCATTACTACTGTTTTAAAATTTTCATCACTTAATACAAAAGGTAGATTTCCTTCGTTTAAACCTAAACTAAACTCTGAAGAGTTAATAGCATTTAAAAAGTCGAGTAAATATTTGCTGTTTATAGCAATTGTAAATGGTATTGTATATCCTGTAGAAAAACTTATTTCTGTCTTTGCTTCTATGTTATCATCACTGAGTGATTCAAAAGTAATTAAATCATTTAAAAATGTAATTTTAACATCTGTTGAAATAGTAGTAATCTGTTTAATAGATTCTATCATTACAGACTTTGGTAAAATAAGAGTATTTGCTATTTCTTTTGGAATTATTCTGGAATACTCTGGAAATTTTCCATTAATTAGTTTTGTAAAAAATGTATATTGGTCTGAATGTATTATTAAATTTGTTTGATCATAATAGAGTTCAATATTATCAAAAAATAGTTTTTGAATTTCTATAATAGCTTTTCTTGGAAGTATAATTGAAAGCTCTTCAGAACTCTCTTTAGCAATAGTAACAACAGCTAATCTACGAGTGTCAGTTGATGCAAAATTGATGTTTGTATGTTTTATATCTATTAAGGCACCATTGAGTTCAAATTTTGGATTATTTATATCAATAGCCGGAGTTATTTTTTTAAATGAATCTATAAGAAAATGTGAATCTATAGAAATTTGAGATTTTCCTTCATAGCTTGGAAATTCAGGAAAATCACTATGAGAGAAGGTAGGTAATTTAAATTTAGAGTGTGATTGAGAAATATATAAAATATCATTTTTTACTTCTAAACTAATTTCACCATCTTTTAAAATTCTAATAATATCTATAAATTTTTTACCGTTTGCTGTTGTACTGCCTTCAGATATTACATTTATTTTATCCGTTGTTACTAAATAACCTATCTCATAATCTGTAGCTTTGAGAGTTAATATTGAGTTGGATACATTTAAATAAACATGTGATGTAATTTGTGAAGTATCTTTTTTTTCTAAAAAAGGTTGAGCATGGTTTAAAATATTTTCTATAATTGATTTTGAAACCGTAATTTTCATCTTAAATCCTATATATTTATTATAATTTTAGTATGTAGTAGTAGGTGCCTGTGAAAATGTGAATAACACTAATTCACTCCTATTACAAGGGTCACAACAGTAACTCTAATACTAGCTTCTCTTTTCACACTTACTCACTTTATGAATTATATCTTTTTTTTTATATTTTATGAAGATGATGTTATTTTATTTGTTAATTCTTCAATTTTTACTTTAAAATCTTCATCATTTTTCATAAGTTCGCTTATTTTTTTAAGCGTATGGCTGATAGCCGTATGGTCTTGCATGCCAAAGTATTGAGCAAGTTGCGGCATTGTATTTTGTGTCAGTTCACGACAAAGGTATATTGCAATTCTTCTAGCATAAACGAGATTTTTGCTTCTGCCTTTTGAGCGAATTTCACTTGGTTTTATATTTAAATCTTTTGAGACACTCTGTACTATTAAGTCAAGTGTTATATTTGCGCGATTTTCTTGAAGCTGGTCTTTTAATACATTCTTGGTAAAGGGCAAATCAATATCTACATTAATTAATTGAGAATAAGCATGAAGTTTAGATAAAATACCCTCTATTTCACGCACATTACTATCGATGACGGTTGCTATATAATTTATAATATCTTTAGAGAGTTTTACTTTGTTTAATCTGCATTTATTTTCAATAATGGCAATTTTTGTCTCAAGTTCCGGTGGATGGATATCTGCAACCAATCCATGTTCAAAGCGGCTTCTCAGTCTCTCTTCCAGTCCGGCAATTTTTTTTGGGTGTTTATCTGCTGTTAAAATTATCTGTTTGCCTGCACCTTTAAGAGCTTCAAAAGTGTGAAAGAACTCCTCTTGAATTCCCTCTTTGTTACTTAAAAATTGAATATCATCTATAAGAAGAACATCACATTTACGATATTTTTCTTGAAATCTCTCCATTGTTTTGTTTCTAAGATGTCTTATAAAATCATTTAAAAATTGCTCAACAGTAGTGTAAATAACAACTTTTCCCTGGTTCTGCAGTACATTGCCGGCGGCTTGCATGAGATGTGTTTTGCCAAGTCCTACTCCGCCGTATATAAAAACAGGATTATAGAGAGTTCCCGGTTTTTCACTTACACTTTTAACGGTCGCATAGGCAAATTGGTTTGAGCCGCCAACCATAAAATTATCAAATGAGTGAGATGGATTTAAAAGTGAGTGTTGCGTTTTTTCTTCAGTAACTTTTTTATTTTTTTTACTATCTATCTGATTTTTCAGTGTTATCATAACACTCACTTTTGAGCCTGTTTTAACCTCAAAAAGATGCGCTATCTTCTCTGTATATTTACTTTTAATCCAGTTTGAGACTAAAGCATTTTGAGCATAAAATATTGCAAGATCGCTTGTTGATTTTTTTGCATCAAAAGTCAGGAACTTAATATATCTGTTATATTCAATCTCTGTAATCTCTTCTTTGAGTGATTTTAAAACTTCTTGACCGATATCCATTGCATGCCTTAATTATTTTTTTATATGTGAATAGTATCTGTTTTTTACATAAGCAGAGTTAAAAAAGTGTGAATAGCTAAGATGTGAATAGTGTGAATAGTATAATATTTGTATATAATTTGCAAGAAAATCTACATGCCAAGCAGGAAAAGATGATAATACTAGGAATTGACCCGGGAACAAGAAATATGGGTTATGCTCTTATCTCTTTGGAGGGTAGTAAAATCTCGCTTGTTGAGGCTGGGCTTATAAAAATGAAAGCCGAAGATCTACAGTTTCAGATACCTCAAATGGTTGAGGGTTTAACCACAATATTTGAAAATCATAAAATTGATGAAGTGGCGATGGAAGATATTTTTTATGCACATAATCCTGCTACCACAATAAAACTGGCGCAATTTCGCGGTGCAATCATGTTAAAACTTCTTCAAGAGTTCGGACAGTTCCATGAATATACGGCATTACAGGTAAAAAAAGCTCTTACCGGAAAAGCAAAAGCCGGCAAAGAGCAGGTTGCATTTATGGTAAAAAAACTTTTGAATATAAAAAAAGAGATAAAACCACTTGATATTACCGATGCGATGGCGGTTGCCATAACCCACTCCCAAAGAGTTAGGTTAAAAAATCAAAGTACAACGCCTAAATAGGGTAAAACATATTTCAATAAAGTTGTCAAAAGATGGTAAAATCTGTTAAATATTTGTTTTAGAGGATATTTTTTTGAATGTTTTGATTATAGAAGATGATGAATCCACAGCTAAACAACTTTTAAAGCTTTTAAAAAGTGAAAAGTATGGTTGTGATGTGGCATCTGGATATTTTGATGCCAAAGATTATCTTGACAGAAATAGTTACTCTTTAATATTGCTTGATTGGAATTTAGGGGACGGGGACGGTCTTTCTCTTTTAAAAGAGATTCGAGACAATGGTTTTATAACCACACCTATACTTATGCTCTCTGCTAATTCTGAGATTGATGATAGGGTTAAAGTTCTTGATTCCGGTGCTGAAGACTATTTGTGCAAACCCTACTCCAACATAGAGTTATTGGCAAGGATGAGAGTTTTACTAAGAAAAGGTTCAAAAGAGAAAACCTCTTTAATTAGTGTTGATGATGTAGTGCTAAATATTTCAACGCATGAAGTTTTTGTGAATGGTAAGCTTGTTGATTTGACAACAGCAGAGTTTGATTTGCTGGAGCTATTTATGAGAAATCAAAATATAGTTCTTACTAAGTATCAACTGAGTGAACATCTAAATAAAGATAACTACTCAATAAAACATAGCAATATTGTAGAAGTGCATATAAAAAATATAAGAAAAAAGTTAAATAGAAAAGATTTTATACAAAATGTTAGAGGTGTAGGATACAAAATTAATAAATCTTCATAGTATCTTCATTTTTGTATAATAATATTTTGTCAAATTTAGTACAAAAGGAGAGATTTTATGAAATCTTTATTTTTATATGTATCTGTTGCGGCATTATTGCTGAGCGGATGCAATAGCAGCACGGGGAGTTCATCTACTGTTGTAGCAACGGGGTCGACCGGGGATGTGGGGCTGTTCTTGGACGCACCTGTAGTGGGGCTAGAATATAGCTCAAAATCACATAAAGGGTTTACAAATTCTAGCGGTTATTTTAACTACAATTCAGGCGAAGAAGTAACCTTTAAAGCGGGGAAAATAACATTAGGTAAAATAAAAGTCACTCCGGCAAATAGTACCGTGACACCTATTAGTATAGTTCCAAATAGTACTATTAATGATACGAGAGTAGTTGAAATTTTAAGAGTGTTGCAAACATTAGATAGTGATAGTAACTCAGCAAATGAGATAGTAATTCCAGCAGTATTAAATACTACTACTGCCGTTGATTTATCAGAAAATCATGCTAAATTAGATGATTCTGAGCTGGCATCTTTGATTGGAGTAAATACAAATTCTTTGACCACTGAAACGCAGGCAAAAACCCATTTTAGTGATTCATTAAGTAATAAAAGCCAATATGAAACAAAACTAGAAAATGATATAAATTATCATGCTAATTATGATTCTGATTCTGACAATGAATCTGACAACGAATCTGACAATGACCATGAAAATTCTACATCAGGTAACTCAACGAGCGGTGGGACATCAACGGGCAGCACAACAACTACACCAACAACAAGTGGAACATACACACTCTTAGCATGGAATGATTTAGGAATGCACTGCTTTGACGGGAGTGATTTTTCTATCTTTTCTATACTTCCGCCCTACAACAATCTAAACGCACATCTCATTACCAAGGTAGGAACTTCAAACAAACATGTAACTGCAAATGTAACACTTACTTATGAGTCACTTACTTATAACGGGCATACAAATACACAAAGCAGTACAAAAACGAATTTCTGGAGTTACTTAACTTCTCTTTTTCCAGGTGCATCAAGTGTAAGCGATATAGGTTTAACAGGCAATGCTACTCCTTCAACAGTTCCGCATGCTATGGCATATAGCGCGAGTAGCGGCAAGTGGGAAGCGGATGGAATTCCGATTGTGAATCGCGATGATAATAACGCAACAAACTACTATCCAATGGTAAGAGTTGTAGCAAAAAATACAGCCGGAACAACCTTGGCAACGGCGGATGTTGTACTTCCCGTGAGTGATGAGATGGATTGTAAAAAATGTCATGCAAGTACTGTAAGCTCAACTGCTGCAAAACCGATAGCGGGATGGGAAAATAATATTGATTCTCTCAAAGATTTTAAACTTAATATTTTAAAACTTCATGATGAAAAACACCCTATTAATGCAGCCGATTTGAGTGCTGTCAAGGCTAAAGGATATACAAATTATCAGGCAAGTTTATATGATACTGCAAAAGCAGGAACTCCAATTTTGTGTGCATCATGCCATAGCTCAAATGCACTGGGAACAACAAACATCGGAAATGCTAAGCCGCTTACAACATCACTGCATGCAAAACATGCAAGCGTTATAGACCCTAGCAACAATCTAAGATTAAATGATTCTACAAACAGAAATGCTTGTTATAGCTGTCATCCTGGAGCTGCTACGGAGTGTTTACGAGGCGCCATGGGAAGTGCAAAAAATGCAGACGGTACTCAAATGATGCAGTGTCAAAGTTGTCATGGGACTATGAGTGATGTAGGAAGTGCGAATCGTACCGGATGGATGGACGAGCCAAATTGTCAAGTTTGTCATCAAAACGGACAAAGATATTCCAATGCAATAGTCGGCGGAAGTATGAGAAGCGCCCTAGATACAAGGTTTGCAACCAACCCAAATACCCCTTCGGCCGGAGTAAGTCTATACAAACTCAGCACGGGACATGGAGATTTGCAATGTTCATCATGTCATGGTTCCACACATGCTATATTTCCAAGCAGTCATGCAGAGGATAATGTAATAAGCAACCAGATTCAAGGTCATAGCGGCACAATTGCAGAATGTACGGCATGTCATACAACCGTGCCATCAACAACAACCGGTGGTCCACATGGTATGCACAGTGTTGGACAAGGCTGGGTAAGTTCTCATCAAAATGTAGCAGAGCGTAATGCTGCGCAATGTACAACATGTCATGGGTCCGATTATAGAGGTTCTGATTTATCTAAAACATTTAGTGCAAGAACACTAAGTGTAGAGGGCAGAACTAAAACATTTGCTAAAGGTGTTAAAGTCGGCTGTTATGATTGTCATAACGGTCCAAGCGGCGATTAACTTTCAATAGAACATGTGTTACTATTATAAAAAAAAAGTATAAAAAATCCTGTAATTCTCGAAAAACAAAGTTTTACTAAAGAAACATTTTCGCTCTGCGAAAAGCGATTCTCTTGTTTTCGTAGTTTTAGGGGGTTGTAGGGACTTTAGTCCCTGCCGCTAAAACGGACGCGTTCGTTTTAGCGCGTAACATCAAAATGAAAGGGGTTTTTTTGCTTAAAATTATTGCAATTTTAGCGTTAGTGCTATCTTTATACGCAGAAGAAGAGTACCAATTAGGCGAAGGGATGCAACTTGCATCCCTTCCGCTTTTCGTTGGCGGTTATGTTTCATCAGATTATAGAAATATGAATGATGAAAATAGATATAGACTCGATGATATAGCTGTTATGGGCTACGGCAGTTATGATAAATTCTCTTACATGGCTGAGGTTGAATACAAATCATTTTATGTAGAGACACATAGAGGTGACACAACAAATATTACAAAAGATACAAAAATACACACAGAAAGAGTTTATCTGGATTATAAATTAGATGAAAACTATATGTTTAGAGTCGGCAAATATAACAATCCTATTGGTTTTTGGAATCTGCTACCTGTAAATGTACTACGGGATACTACATCTAATCCCGTGAGCTTAGAGATTCTTTTTCCAAAGTTTACAACGGGAGGTAGTGCCTCGTACTCATCCTATGATGAAGGTGAGTTAAAAATAGATTTAATGATTCAAAATAATAATGATTTAGACCATGATTATAATAATTATATAGTTGACAAGCATTATGGTTTCAACCTTTCCTATGAACAAGACGACTATACTCTAAAAGTCAATGGGGGTTACTTTCGTAATGTTATCTCCTATGACCCTTCCGAGGCTAATGAGCCATATGAATCTTTAGAACATCCCGAGGACCTCTACTATTTTCTTCTCTCCGGTAAATATGAGACGCAAAAATATCAATTTTTAGGCGAGATTGGTACACAAAGAAAAGAGAGTGAATTCACAACAAATTATGCAGGATATGTACAGGGCTTGTATCGCTTTACTGAGCAGCATACAGGAATTGTACGACTTGAATCCTATGATGACAAGTACCACAATAAAGAGGATGATATTGCAATAGTCGGTTACACCTACAGACCGATATATCCGGTAGCAATAAAGTCTGAATATCAGTTTCATTCTTTGCACTCAGAGAATCAATTTTTATTTTCATTGTCGGTGATGTTCTAATGAAAAAGGTTGTCATAGCTTCCATGCTAATACTTGTGCCACTTTTATCTCTTGGAGATGAGTATGTCGTTATTTCAAATAAAAATATAAAAGAACTCTCAGAAAGTGAAATAAAAGCAATATTCTTGAAAAAACTCATATTCATTGATAATTTTGCGGCAGTTCCTGTAAATTTGGAAGCCGGAGATTCATTAAGAGTGAAGTTTGAAGAGAAGCTTTTGGACATGAGTTTTGAGAGACTGAAATCATATTGGACAAAAGAGCACTATTTAGGGCATAGACCTCCTGTCAATATGAAATCAGAGGAGAGCGTAAAGGCTTTTGTTAAAAAAGTGGATGGCGCCATTGGATATATAAATGCGAATAGTATCGATGATAGCGTAAAAGTATTATATAAGTGGAGCGATTGATGGCAGTAGTACTTTTGTGTGATGATGAGTTGATGAATAGAAAAGTTGCTTCAAAAATATTGGAAAAAGAGGGTTTTAGTGTTGTAGAAGCTGTAAATGGAAAAGAAGCTATTGAGGTTTTAAATAGTACAAAAATTGATCTGATTCTGATGGATTTGATGATGCCTGTCATGGATGGGTATGAAGCTACAAAAATTATAAAAGAGGATGATGAATTCTCTACCATTCCACTCATCATTATTTCAGCCCTCTCAGACAAAGAAGCTATTACTAAGGGTTTAGAACTCGGCGCGGATGAGTATCTTACAAAGCCTTTTGACATAATTGAGTTTAGACTAAGAGTAAAAAATGCGATAAAAATCGGTATCTACCAAAACATGCTCAAAGAGCATAAATCACTTTTGGAATTCCAGGTAAAAGAGAAAACGAAAGAGCTGCAAAATGCACTGATTGAAGTTCAAAAAAGTGAAAAAGATATTATTTCAATATTAAGTAAAACAGCCGAATATCGAGACAATGAGACATCAGCGCATACCA